>NZ_JBFAXC010000006.1:0-552426 GCF_040680615.1 Nocardia sp. NPDC052001
GGCGGCGGCCGGGGCGGGCGCGGCGGGCTGCTCATTGGCCGGGACGTGCACGGCGGGAGCGGCCGCGGCGAGGGTCTGCTTCAGGGCGACCGGGTGCACGTCGCCGTTCGCGGCGCCGGCGGCGGTGATAATGGAGCCGAAGACTCCGAGAGCAAGGGCGGCGGTACCGGCCGTACGGGCGGCGGCAACCACCTTGCTACGTCTAGCAGGGTCACGCAGAGCAGTCATGGCGTTCGTGGGCATGGCGAATTTGGATTCCTGTTCGGTTTCTGGGCTCGCAGGCCTGGAAAAGGCAGCGCGGAACCAAGCGGGCGTCTCTCGACGGGCACCGGTGGCGCTGGGGCTGTTTCGCGTTGCTGTTGTGAGACCCATTGCGGGCCAGGGAAACTCGACGCTCTAGGAGACTTGCGAAGTACGTGCCGGCCGCTTCGGGCCGCGGCGCCTCATCGCACCGTTGTCGTGTTCACGTTCCGCATGTGTGTCGACATCTCCTTGCGTCAACCAGACTTGTGGTCTGTTTCCAACAAGGTCACAGCTTGATTGCGCTTAGTTAACACAGCCTGAACCAAAGTTGAACAGAAGATGAACCGGCTAGCTTGGCAACCCAAGGACCTGCATTAATACAAGCACTGACCTGGTGATTCAATTCAAACTAGTTAGTGTTTTAGATCACAGAAGAATTTAGACCCTAATTGCCGATATACCCGTATTGGCCGTTATTTCGGCGTTTCGCATGCTCTTAGCGAGCATTCAGCAACCACCGATCACGGGCCAATCACGGTGATCATCGAATTGATCAGGGTCGCCCGCACCGGCCCGGCCGAGGAGAATGCCGAGTCCTGCGGCGACGACAGATGAGCCGATTCGGAGACCGGCTTCCGGGCGTCCAGACGGTGCTACGAGACCGTTTCGTTACCGAAGCTCCCCCGACCGCCCCAGCGGCCCTCCGATCCGTCTGTGAGGTCAGCAGAGCCTTGCGCCCGTGCGGTTCAGGCGGCCCGGTCCGAACCGGGCTGCCATGCCGGGGCGGGCACCGGCGCGGGCGAACCGAATCTGCGCAGGGCGCGCATCAGCAGCGGGAGCATGAGCATCATGAGCAGCAGCCGGATGGTCTGCACACTCGTGATGAGCGGCAGGTTCGCGTTCATCTTGTCGGCGGTCGCCAGCACCGCGTTGATACCGCCGGGCGTGGTGGCCAGGTACAGGTCCGACATCTCCAGATCGACGAAATAGGCCAGGCCCAAAGCCAATCCGGCCACCAGCACCGAGAGCGCGAGCACCGCGGCGGTCATGGCCGGGATCATCCGCGCCATCTCGCGCACCACCCGGCGGGTGAAGCGGGTGCCGACATCGAAACCGATGAGCACGAACAGCAGATCCTTGAACAGATGCGTGGGCGCGTAACCGTGGCTGATACCGGTCGCGGTCAGCACCGCGGTGAGCAGCATCGGACCCAGCAGCGCCGCATTGGGCAGGCCGATCCGGCGGCCGACCCATATCCCCAGCACGCACAGCATGATCGCGGTGGAGATGCCCGCGACCTGATCACCGCGGCCGACGATCATCCAGTACGGCAGATCCGGATCCGTCACCGAACCGCCGAGAGTCGCTGTGCTGTAGGCGATTCCCTCTTGATCATCGAGCAGTGCGGCGACCGCCGGTGCGCTCAGCGCGACCAGCGCCACCCGCAGATACTGCATGAACGCCACCCGGCGCGGATCGGCGTCGAGTTCATCGGCGGCGGCCACCACCGCGGCCGAGCCACCGGCCAGCATCCCCAGCGTCGCGGTCGGCACATCCACCTTGGTGGCCCGCGCGAACACCAGCGCGACCCCGACACTCAGGAAGATGGTGGCCACGGTCACCGCGGCCACGGGCAGCAGATCCCACCCGATCGAAGTCAGCAGCGATATCTGCAGATAGCTGCCCATGACCACCCCGAGCATGCCCTGCACACCCAGATTTACCTGCACCGGAAGCGGTTTCGGCAGCCGCCCGCTGAGCGCGAGCGCGGCGCCGGCCACGATCGCCAGAATCATCTGCGGGGCGGGAAACCCGACCCGGTCCAGCAGTGCCGCACCGGCGAGCACCGCGCTCGCCAGTGCCACCCAGGTGAGCGCCTGCCTCCAGTTCATACGAGCCGATCCTGCCCGCCGCCCATGAACGGACAGTAACGCATCAGTTACCTAGCCCGCAGCCCTGCTGTGAGTTCTGATGCATAACCGAATCCCCAAGTGCGAGGCCACAAATCACACGGGAGTAATTCACCGGGAGAAGCCCCACGCCAAGCGCCTGATCCAGCAGCATCCCCGCAGCGAAGACACCGGAATAAGCAACGCCCGCCGCACCGATCCGGTGCGGCGGGCGCAAAGTGCTTGTCGCTCTTAGCTGAGCACTCCGTCGCTGAGGAAGCCCAGCAGATCGTGGCGGGTGATGACGCCGACCGGCTTGCCGTCATCGACGACCATCAGGGCGTCGGTGTGCTCGAGCAGTTTGGTCGCGGCCGAAACCGGTTCGCCCGCACCGATGAGCGGGAAGGCCGCGCTCATGTGCTGGGCCACCGAATCGGTGAGCTTGGCACGACCCTCGAACACATCCGAGAGCAGATCGCGCTCGGTCACGCTGCCCGCGACCTCGCCCGCCATCACCGGCGGTTCCGCGCCGACGACCGGCATCTGCGAGACGCCGTATTCGCGCAGGATCTCGATGGCATCGCGCACGGTCTCCTGCGGATGCGTGTGCACCAGGTCCGGCAGTTCACCGGACTTGCCGCGCAACACATCTCCCACATGCACCTCGGCGGTGGACCCGTCCAGGCGCGAGCGCAGGAACCCGTAGGAGCTCATCCACTGATCGTTGAAGATCTTGGACAGGTAGCCGCGGCCACCGTCCGGGAGCAGCACCACGACCACGGCATCGGGATCGCGCTCGGCGACCTTGAGCGCCGCGACCACGGCCATACCGCAGGAGCCGCCGACCAGCAGGCCCTCTTCGCGGGCGAGGCGGCGGGTCATCTCGAAGGAGTCGGCGTCGGAGACCGCGATGATCTCGTCCGGGATGGCCGGGTCGTAGGCGGACGGCCAGAAGTCCTCGCCCACACCCTCGACCAGGTACGGGCGGCCGGTGCCGCCGGAGTACACCGAGCCCTCGGGGTCGGCGCCGATGACCTTGACCTTGCCGCCCGAGATCTCCTTCAGGTAGCGGCCGGTGCCGGTGATGGTGCCGCCGGTGCCGACGCCCGCCACGAAGTGCGTGACCTTGCCCTCGGTATCGGCCCAGATCTCGGGACCGGTGGTCTCGTAATGCGATTCCGGACCGCCCGGGTTGGAGTACTGGTTCGGCTTCCAGGCACCCTCGATCTCGCGCACCAGGCGATCGGAGACGTTGTAGTAGCTGTCCGGATCCTCCGGCGCGACCGCGGTCGGGCAGACCACGACCTCGGCGCCGTAGGCGCGCAGCACGTTTCGCTTGTCCTCGGAAACCTTGTCCGGGCAGACGAATACGCACTTGTACCCGCGCTGCTGGGCCACCAGGGCCAGGCCGACGCCGGTATTGCCGGAGGTCGGCTCGACGATGGTGCCGCCGGGCTTCAACAGTCCGGCCTCTTCGGCGGCATCGATCATCTTGACGGCGATGCGGTCCTTGGAGCTGCCACCGGGGTTCAGGTACTCGACCTTCGCCGCGACCAGTCCGGAGTTCGGGCCCACCACGGAGTTCAACCGGACGAGGGGGGTGTTTCCGATCAGATCGACGACGGAGTCAGCAATGCGCATACCCCTCATCGTTGCAGAAAGGAGATGGGGGCTTGCGCGCACGTCGGCGATCTCACGGTCGCGGGAAATTACCATCGCCGCATGAGGACGCCGACCCGTGTGCGCGCTGCCCTGCTGCTCGGTTGCCTGACCGGGGCGACCATGATCGTTTGCGCGCCCGCGGCGCAAGCCCGGACCGTCGAATTCCCCCAGGTACCGACCATGTTCCGGGACGGACTCTGCGGCGGCAGCGTCCGGGTCTGGACCGATACCGATCCGAACTGGCCGGGGCGCGCGATCTTCAATGTGCGCGCCACCCCGATCGTCGGCTACGGCCCGGGCGAGTACAGCTTCGCGCCGCTGTGCGAGAACGTGACCACGGTCGCCTGGCGCAATATGAACACCGGGGCCACCGGCGAATACCGGGTAACCGTCGTCGCGGGCATCTACGGCAGCATCCAGTACGCGCAGTACCAGGACACCGGCCCCGGGCACATCGTGGTGACCTCCTACACGGACATGGCCAACATCCCCCAGCGGGGCGAGTTCGACGTGCAATGAGGGATATTTCACCGTTCAGTCATTGGGATACGGGCATACCGGATGTTTGATGCTCGACACACCCGTCGTAGATTCGAAGTGGTTCAACCCCCTGCACTTAAGGAGTCCTCATGGCTGAGGCCGTTATCGTTTCGTACGCCCGCTCGCCCATCGGCCGCGCAGGCAAGGGTTCGCTCGTGGGTATGCGACCGGACGACCTGGCCGCCCAGATGGTGCAGGCCGCCCTCGACAAGGTCCCCGGCCTGGCCGTGAGCGATGTCGAAGACCTCATCCTGGGCTGCGGCCAGCCCGCCGGTGAGGCCGGTTTCAATATGGCCCGCGCGGTCGCGGTGCAGCTGGGCTACGACTACCTGCCCGGTGTCACCCTGAACCGCTACTGCTCCTCCTCGCTGCAGACCACCCGGATGGCCTTCCACGCCATCAAGGCGGGCGAGGGCGATGTGTTCATTTCCGCTGGCGTCGAGACGGTTTCGCGCTTCCCGAAGGGCACCGCCGACGGCTGGCCGGACACCCACAACCTGACCTTCGCCGACGCCGAGGCCCGCACCAAGGCCACCGCCGAGTCGAACGCCACCTGGACCGACCCGCGCGAGAACGACCTGCTCCCGGACGTGTACATCGCCATGGGCCAGACCGCCGAGAACGTCGCCACCTTCACCGGCATCTCGCGTGAGGATCAGGACCACTGGGCCGTGCGTTCGCAGAACCGCGCCGAGGACGCCATCAAGTCCGGTTTCTTCGAGCGTGAGATCACCCCGGTGACCCTGCCCGACGGCACCATCGTCACCGCCGATGACGGCCCGCGCGCCGGCACCACCTACGAGAAGCTCTCGACGCTGAAGCCGGTCTTCCGCGCCGACGGCACCGTCACCGCCGGTAACGCCTGCCCGCTGAACGACGGCGCCGCCGCGCTGGTCGTCATGAGCGACACCAAGGCCAAGGCGCTGGGCCTGACCCCGCTGGCCCGCATCGTGGCCACCGGCGTCTCCGGCCTGTCGCCGGAGATCATGGGCCTGGGCCCGATCGAGGCCGTGCGCAAGACCCTGAACAACGCCAATATGACCATCGGCGATCTCGACCTGTACGAGATCAACGAGGCGTTCGCCGTTCAGGTGCTGGGCTCCGCGCGGGAGCTGGGCATGGACCACGACAAGCTGAACGTCTCCGGTGGCGCGATCGCGCTGGGCCACCCGTTCGGCATGACCGGCGCCCGCATCACCGCCACCCTGATCAACAACCTGCAGACCCAGGACAAGCAGTTCGGCCTGGAGACCATGTGTGTGGGTGGCGGCCAGGGCATGGCGATGATCATCGAGCGCCTCAGCTGATAGCCCCCGAGACTCGTTGAACGGTCCCGCACTTCGGTGCGGGACCGTTCTTCGTTATTACCTATGAGGTAATCGACTTCGCTACCTCGGAGCGGAAAACTGAAGAGCAACAACGCAGTACCACTCCAGGAGCGCGAGATGCCCGGTTACGCCATTGCCCATCTGTACGACGTCGACATCAACGCCGATATCGTGGAGTACCTCGAGCGCATCGATTCGACCCTGGCCCCATTCGGCGGGAAATTCCTCGTGCACGGCGGGAATCAGCTCTCGGTGGAGGGGCCGGAGAACGCGTTGGCGGTCGTCATCGAATTCCCGGACTACCAGGCGGTTCAGGACTGGTACCGGTCCGAGGCGTACCAGGCGATCCTGCCGCTGCGCACCGGGAATGCCCGTGGCACAGCGATTCTCGCGGAGGACTGCGGTAAGGATCACGTCTCCACCGATGTGCTCGAAGGCTGAGCTCGGCGCAAACGAAAGGGCGGGTACCGGAAACCGGTACCCGCCCTTGGCGTTTCGAGCGCTAGTTATTGCTGTTGAAGTACGACAGCAGGCGCAGGATCTCGACGTACAGCCACACCAGGGTGACGGTCAGGCCGAATGCCACACCCCACGCGGCCTTTTCGGGCGCACCGGCACGGATCATCTGATCGGCGGCGTCGAAGTCCAGCAGGAAGCTGAAGGCCGCGATGCCGATGCAGACCAGGCTGAAGATGATCGCCACGGTGCCACCGTCGCGCAGACCGAAGCCGCCCGGGGTGAAGAAACCGGCGATCAGGTTGCCGAGCATGAGCACCAGCACGCCGATCATGGCGCCGACCATCATGCGGGTGAAGCGCGGGGTGACGCGGATCGCACCGGTCTTGTAGACGATCAGCATGCCGAAGAACACGCCGAAGGTGCCGAGCACGGCCTGCGCGATCAGCCCGGAGCCACCCGCGCCGCCGAACGAGATATTGGTGAACATGAACGACAGCGAGCCGAGGAACAGGCCCTCGAACGCCGCGTAGCTGAGCACCAGGGCCGGGTTGTACTTACGCCCGAAGCTGACGACCATGGCCAGCACGAAGCCGATGAGCGCGCCGCCCAGGGCGAGCGGTGCGGCGAGGCTGTGGTTGGCCGAGGTGAGCGCGTACGAGATGATCGCCGCGACGGTGACCACGCCGAGCGTGATGCCGGTCTTGGTGACGACATCGTCGATGGTCATGGGCCGGGTGGTCGGGACCGCGGGCTGGTAGGGCTGCTGGTAGCCGCCACCGGTGGGCGGGTACATGGGCGGCTGCGAACCGTACTGCGTCTGCCCGTACTGCGGGGGCTGCTGACCGTACTGAGGTGCGGACGGCCCGGCTCCAGTGGGGGCCGAGCCGAAGCCGGCGTAGCCGCCGTTCTGCTGCGGCGACAAGTTCCGGAAGACCGGGTTGGAAGTGGTGCGCAAGGCGCTTCCCTTTCTGGAGTCGCGGCCCACGAATGTCGTGGCCTCGTTCTACCTGTCCAACGTGAGGTGGCTATGGCGAGTTCCCGAACCGCCACGGATCGGACACAGTGGACTTTACCCGAGCTTTACCCTGTATGCCGACCGGTCGGCCCGGAAATGCGCCCGATCCGGTCACCCGGCCGAGCCCGATCGGCATGCGAACCCGGCACTCGAGACGGTCGGCTCAGCCCAGTCGGCTCATCACTCGATCGGCGATCAATTCGAGGTGATCGAGGTCGTTCAGATCCAGAATTTGCAGGTAGACGCGGGTCGTACCGGCGATCTCGGCATAGCGGCCGATCTTGTCGACCACTTCCTCCGGGCTGCCCGCGAGGCCGTTGGCCTTCAATTCGTCCACATCCCGGCCGATGGCCGCCGCGCGCTGCTCCACCTCGGCGTCGGTCGCGCCGACACAGGCGACCAGGGCATTGGAGAAGGTGATCTCCTGCGGATCGCGCCCGGCCTCCTTGGCCGCGCGGCGCACCCGCTCGAACTGTTCGGCGCAGGTCTCGGCGGATTGGAAGGGGACATTGAACTCATCGGCGTACTTCGCCGCGATGCGCGGGGTGCGCTTGGCGCCCATACCTCCGATGACCACGGGGATCTTGGACTGCGCGGGCTTGGGCAGGGCCGGAGAGTCCCGCAGCGTGTAGTGCTCGCCGTCGAAGCAGAAGGTCTCCCCCGCCGGGGTGCCCCACAGCCCGGTGATGATCGCCAGCTGCTCCTCGTAGCGCGGGAACTTGTCGGCGGGGAACGGAATGCCGTAGGCGGTGTGCTCGCCCTCGTACCAGCCTGCGCCCAAACCGAATTCGACGCGGCCGCCGGACATGGCGTCGACCTGTGCGACCTGGATGGCCAGCACGCCGGGCAGTCGGAAGGTGGCGGCGGTGACCAGGGTGCCGAGGCGGATCCGCTCGGTCTCGCGGGCCAGACCGGCCAGGGTGATCCAGGCGTCGGTGGGTCCGGGCAGGCCGTCGGCCGAGCCCATGGCCAGGTAATGATCGGAGCGGAAGAAGGCGTCGTAGCCCAGGTCCTCGGTGGCCTTGGCCACGCTCAGCAGGGTGTCATAGCTGGCGCCCTGCTGGGGTTCGGTGAAGATACGAAGATCAATTCGTCCCATGTACCCCATTGTGCTGTCGGCCGCCGAGTACCGGCCAGGCGGCCTCAGGTGTGCAGGCCGCGCACCGAACGGGTGACCGTGAACTTGCGATTGCGGCCGATGACCTCGGTCTTGCCGACCAGGCGTTCCATCACACCCCGATAGTTGAGGTGGGTGTTGTAGACGGTCCAGAGTTCACCGCCCGGGCGCAGCACCCGGCCGGTCTCGGAGAACATCTTGATGGCCGAACCGGTGTGCACGGCCGCGCCGACGTGGAAGGGCGGATTGCAGACCACCAGATCCGCGCTGTTGTCGGGAGCGCTGGACATGGCATCGTCGCGTAGCACGGTAATGCGGTCCGCCACGTCGTTCGCCGCCGCGGTGGCCCGGGTGGAGGCGACCGCCGCCGCCGACTGATCGGTCGCGGTGACGCGGATGCAGGGCCGCGCCTTGGCCAGCGCGACCGCGAGAATGCCGGTGCCGCAACCGAGATCGATGGCATCGCGGGCATCGGGCTTCATCCGCTTGAGGTAGTCGAGCAGGAAGCGGGTGCCGATATCCAGGCGCGAACCGGAGAAGGCGGCACCGTGCGCGACCACTTCCAGACCATGGTCGTCGAGCCGGTTGCGCAGCGGAAAGCGCAGTTCGCCAACCGGTTTCGGGTCGGTGGCGAGCAGCACCCGGGATTTCTGGCGACCCCGACTGGCCTGCACCGCACCGAAGGATTCGGCCAGCACCGCGTTCATGGCCGGGGTCAGGTATTTATCCCGGCCGCCCGCGTACACCCGGACCTCGGGCGCGGCGTAACGGGCGATCGCGTCGGCGGTCTCGGCGATACCGGACAGCGCACGCGGCAACCGCCACAACACAACTCGGACATCGGCGAGCAGACGCTCACCGAGTTCGCACACGGTGTAGCGATCGGTGAGGCCGGCCTGCCGCGCATTATTGGCCAGTGCCAGTTCACCGGTCAGCAGATCCTGGTGCACGCGCAGGCCGCGCAGATCGTGTGCCGCCGCCGCGCCGAGGGTGAGTGCGCCGTAACCGTCATCGATCACCGCCACCCGGTCATCACCCGCGGCGGCCAGCGCGTCGGCCGCCTCATCGAGTAGTAGTCGATCGGCGGCGTCGACCGCGTAGAGGTTCACCGCCTCCACATCCGGATATCGCCGCAATCGGCTCAGCACGTCCTCGACCTCAACCACACCTACAGTGTGCTAGATCATTGCCGAACCGTCCCATCGGGCCGTGTTTCCGGCTTGATGAGCGGTTGCCCGGGCGTTGCGCGCTCGGTTTTCGGCATTATCGCGGCGGCCGCGATCATGACCACCGCCATGGCCGCGACACCGAGGAAGACGAGGTGGATGGCGGGTGAGAGGTCTTGCGGGGCCGGATGATCGGTACTACCGATGCGCGAATTCACCAGTGCGCCGAACATCGCCACGCCGAGCGCGCTGCCCAGCGAACGCGCGAACATATTGGTGGAGGTGACCACGCCGCGCTCGGACCATTCGGCGCTGGACTGCGCGGCGATCAGGGTGGGACTGGCCACCAGGCCCATGCCCGCGCCGACCACGAAACAGCCCAGCGCCACCTGTAGCAGGCTGGAATCCTCGTTCACCAGCAGCAAGGTGGCCGCGCCCAGCGCGGCGAGCACACTGCCGATCACCGAGGTGGCACGGAAACCTATGCGCAGGTACACCTTTCCGGCCTGGGAGGCGGTGAGCGGCCAGCCCATGGTGAGCGCACCGGCGGTGAGTCCGGCGATCAGCGCTCCGGCGCCGAGCACGCCCTGCGCGAAAGTCGGCACGTACGAGGTGAGTCCGAGCAATATCGCGCCCACCAGCAGTGAGACCAGGCTACTGGCCACCAGGATGCGGCGGGTGAAAACCCACAGCGGCAGAATCGGATTCGCGGCCTTGCGCTCGACCAACACGAACAGGATGAGCATCAGCGTGCCGCCCGCGAAGAGTCCGAGGCTCGCCGGTGCGGTCCACGACCAGGCCTGACCGCCCTCCAGCAGCGCCAGCATGAGACCGCCCGCGCCGATGGTGAGCAGCCCCGCGCCCAGATAGTCGATCCGATGGTGTTCGCGCGGAGCGCTTTCGGTGAACTTGCGCAGGATCATCCAGCCCGCCACGACCGATAGCGGCAGATTGATCAGGAAGATCCAGCGCCAGCTGATGTATTCGGAGAACACCCCGCCCAGCAGCGGACCGAGCACCGAGGACGCCGCCCATACGCTGGCCAGGTACGCCTGCACATTGGCGCGCTCCTGCACGGTGTAGATATCGCCCGCGATGGTGATGGCCATCGGCCCCACCGCGCCCGCGCCGATGCCCTGAATGGCCCGGAAGATGATCAGCCCGATCATGCTGGTGGCGAGCCCGCACAGCAGCGATCCGATCGCGAAGACCGCGATCCCGAAGAGCATCACCGGTTTCCGGCCCACCATATCGGCGAGCTTGCCGTAGATGGGCACGGTCACGGCCTGTGCCAGCAGATAGATACTGAAAAGCCAAGGGAACTGCGAGAACCCGCCCAGCTGATCGGTGATCGTCAGCACCGCGGTGGCGATCACCGTCGAATCCAGCGCCACCAGCGAGGTCGCCAGCATGATCGCGGCCAGTACCGGCCCGCGTTCGGATCGCAACCCGATGCCCGACACGGATTCGGTCGCCGTCACGGGCAACCCCTTTCGTTAGCTCAACTCAACAGTTGAGTCGAACACAGAAACCGCCCGGCTATTCCGCTCTCGGTGAAATAGTCCGTATCCCGGGACGATGGGGCGCGTCCCGGTGAAATGCCCTGGGCGCGGCCGATACCCGGCACGGCGGAAGACCGGAGCGCGAGCCGCGTCTGCGGGAGCGGCTCGCGCCGGCGCCGGATCAGAGCGATCCGGCGAGCTCTCGTAGCACCGGCAGGCTCACCGAGCCCGAACCCAGCACCACGTCATGGAAGGTCTTGATATCGAAGTCCGCGCCCAGGCGTTCCTGTGCGGCGGCGCGCTGGCGGCGGATTTCGAGCTGGCCGACCTTGTAGGCGACGGCCTGACCGGGCATGGCGATATAGCGGTCCACTTCGGTGCGGATCTCGTCCACACCGACCGGGGCATTGGCAACCATGAAATCGATGGCCTGCTGGCGGGTCCAGCCCTTGGCATGCAGACCGGTATCGACCACCAGGCGGCAGGAGCGCCAGGAGTCGGCGGCGAGCATGCCGATGCGGGCCAGATCGTCCGGGTACAAACCCATTTCGTCGGCCAGGCGTTCGGTGTAGAGGGCCCAGCCCTCCACGAACGCGGTATTGGAGAAGGACATGCGCTGGAAGCGCGGCAGATGGTCCAGCTCATTGGCGATGGTGAGCTGGAGATGGTGACCCGGAATGGCCTCGTGGTACGCGACCGCCGCGGTCTCATACCTGTTGCGGCCCTTGGGATCATGCAGGTTGACGAAGTACGCGCCGGGCCGGGACCCGTCGGCCGCGGGCGGGAAGTAGTAGGCCGCGGGCGCGTCGGGCGCGAGGAAATCCGGGACGGGCACGATATCGCAGGACTGCACGGGCAGCCGGCCGAACCACTTGCCCATCTCGACATTGGCGGCGGCCAGGCAGGCGCGCGCCTCGACCATGATCTCCTCGCGGTCGCCGTAGCGCAGCGCCGAATCCTCGCGCAGCCGGGCGAAGATCTCGCTCTGCTCGGTCAGGCCGAAGAGCCGCTCGCCGATTTCGGCGTATTCGGCGCGCAGCCCGGCCAATTCGTCCAGTCCGAGCTGATGGATCTCCTCCGCGCCCAGATCGGGCAGCGTGGTGTGCAGCCGGAGCAGGCGGCCGTAGATGTCCGCACCGTCATCGCCGAGCCAGCACAGGCCGGGCTGTTCATCGGGGCGGGCCACCGGCAGCAGTTCCTCGGCGAGCACCCGGCGGTATTCGGCGAAGGCGGGACGGATGACCTCGCGCACCACCTCGGCCAGCTCTGCGCGCCAAGCCTTTTCACCATCCCAGTCCGCCGGACCGGCGAATGTGGCGAACGGATCGGCGTCGATATCGGAGGCCAGGTATCCGTCGAGCTGATTGAGCGACCGCTCGATGGTGATGCGCGCGGGCGTGCGACCGGCGGCGAGCCCGGCGCGAAAGCGCGCGACGGCCTGGTCCACGAGTGCGCCGAACTGCCGGAAGCGCCGCACCAGCGCCAGTGCGTTCTCCGGTGCGGGCGCGTTGAGCTGCGGGGCCATGGTGAGCAGGCCCGCGTGCACACCCGTCATCTGATCCGAGGCCAGTTCCACCGGCCGCCATTCCAGCTGGGCGGCGGCGGAGACCAATTCGGTGCGCAGCAGACTGCGGGTGACGCGGTCCTCGGCGTTCAACAGCTCGGGATCGAGGGCGTCGACCTCGGTGATCAACTCGCGCCACGCACCGAGCAACCGCTGCTCGGCGGCTTCGGACAGATCCTCGATCCGATCGTCGAAACGCCTGTCCCCCAACAGTGTTGCCTCACTGGGCGCGGACTCCAGCATGGTGTCCCAGTACCGGTCGGCAAGGGCGATGAGTTCCTCGTGCGCATCCATGGAATCCATCATGCACGCGCGCCAACCGGACCGAAACGGCCCGGCCGACTTCGCACCCCTGCGACTTCCGGCCACCCGCTCGGCAACCGGTGAACACCGCTCAATGCCGGGGCGGCACCGGAATTCGCATGAGATCCTCGGCGACCACGATCTCGCCGTCGAACTCTTTGCGCGCCTCGGACAGATGGTCGTCGAGTGAGCGATAGCGCTGTGAGAAGTGGGTGAGCACCAGGGTGCGCGCACCGGCGCGGGCCGCGACCTCGCCCGCCTGCCCTGCGGTGAGATGGCCGAATTCGGTGGCCAGATGGGTATCGGCGTCGACGAAGGTGGCCTCGATGACCAGCATGTCCACCCCGGCCGCGAGTTCGTGCACCCCATCGCATATGCGGGTGTCCATGATGAACGCGAAGCTCTGCCCCCGGCGCAATTCGCTGACCTCGTCGAGATAGATGGTGCGCCCGTCGATCTCGACCTCGCCATCACGCTGTAGTCGGCCGACCACCGGTCCGGACAGCCCGAATTCGCGCAGCAGTTCCGGCACGATCCGCCGTCCGTCGGCCTCGGTGAGCCGATACCCGAATGCCTCCACCGGATGGGAGAGCGGTGCGGTGCGCAGTGTGAAAGGCGCTCCGGGCGCGTCCAATTCACCCGCCGCCGCGATCGGATGCGGTCGCAGCTCCCCGGTCTGGTGATACGCGGTGGAGGTGCACAGCCGCTGGAAATACTCCTCCCCCGAGGCCGGGTAGTACACGTCGACCGGATGCGGCACCCTGTCCAGGCTGATCCGCTGCACCACGCCCGCGAGCCCGAGGCTGTGATCGCCATGGAAGTGCGTGATGCCGATGCGGGTGAGATCGGTGGCCGAGACCCCGGCGTAGATCATCTGCCGCTGCGTGCCCTCCCCCGGGTCGAAAAGCATGCCCTCGCCATCCCAGCGCAGCAGATAGCCATTGTGATTGCGCTGTTTGGTCGGTACCTGACTGGCTGTTCCCAAAATGACCAGTTCGCGCTGTGACACGGGCGTCAGGCTACCGGGCGAGGGCGACTTCCTCAGGGCGGCGCGTTCCCGGGCGCGCCTCGCGTCAATACCAGGCGGGGGTATCGCGGCGGCCGGAGTGCCCGGCACTAGAATGGCTCCCGTGGTGGAACAGCAGGCCCTCGGAACCCGGTTGACCCGGGCATTCGGCCTGTTCACCCTGCTCGCCGGAATCGCGATCATGCACGCGGTGGTCATCGGCATGGGCGGCGGTTCCGGCGAAATGACCCATATGGGCTCGGACTCGCATGCGACCGCGCCGCTCCCGGCTGCCATGCCCGAGCCGCTCACCATGACCGTCGGCACGCCTCTCACCATGAGCACCGCACACGAGCAGACCGTGCCCGGCTGCGGCGGCGATTGCGACGGACATGCCGGATTGCACGGCTGCGTCTTCGTATTGACCGCCCTGCTGCTCGCTCTCGGACTGGCCCTGCTGGGCTGGTTCGGTCTGCGGCAGCGTGAAGCGACCGCGACCAAGGTGCGCCAACTACCCCCGCACCGCGCCCGTCCCCCACCGTGGACGGTGCTATCCCTGGCCGATTTGGCGATTCTGCGGATCTGATGGGCCGCCGCGACCGCGTACTCCCCACGCGGACGCGCTTTCACATGCCCTTTTTCTCATCCTCCGCAATTGCCAAGGAGTTCAAGCATGTTCACCATCAGCCGTATCAAGCTCGCCGTCATCGCCGGTACCGCCGCCGTCGCGGTCATCGCCGCGGGCTGTTCCAGCAATGATTCGTCGAGTTCGGCCCCCGAAACCACCAGCAGCACCGGCGCTTCCATGCCCGGCATGAATCACGGCGGCGGCACGGCAACCTCCGCGCAGCCCGCCACCCGCACCGATTTCAACGCCGCCGACATCACCTTCCTGCAGATGATGTATCCGCATCACGCGCAGGCGGTGGAGATGGCGAAGCTGGTGCCGTCGCGCTCGCAGAATCCGCAGTTGATCACCCTCGCCAAGAATGTGGAGCAGGCCCAGTCCCCGGAGATGCGGCAGATCACCACGCTGCTGCAGGCTTTCGGCAAGGGCGCGCCGAGCGCCACCATGGGCCACGAGGGTATGGCCGGAATGATGACCGCCGATCAGATGACCGCGCTGGAGAAGCTCTCCGGCCCGGACTTCGACACCATGTGGATGCGAATGATGATCGAGCATCACAAGGGCGCGATCGATATGGCGAATACCGAACTCGCGGGTGGCGGCAACGCCGAGTCCAAGGCCATGGCCCAGGCCATCGTCACGAGTCAGCAGGCTGAGATCGACGAGATGAACCGCATGCTCGGTAAGTCCTAGCCCGGAAAGCGCAACGGGTGCACCGGAATCCGGTGCACCCGTCGAGTGCTCGTAGTGGGGCCGATTCAGCTGCCGATGACCGTATTCATGATCGTTCCGGCGCTGGTGGCCGTCGCGCCGCCGATCATGGCTCCCGCCACCATCTTCGGCGATTCCAGCCCGCCGCCGCTCCACTTCTCCCAGGCGAAGCGCCCGCCGCCGTAGGTGATGGCGGTGACGCCGGAGAGCATGGTGAACCAGGTGAAGTAGCGAACGAGTTTCATCAGCTTGTCCGCGACCGGCGGGGTCTCCGGTGTCGGATTGCCTATCTGCGCGACCACGGTCGTGTAGGTCTCGTGCACGGTGGCGAGGAGCATGCTCACGATCGATTCCTCTCGAATGCTGAGGTGGTGCTGACAGGGCGGAACTTGTGGCGCAACTCTCACTAGTGAGTGCAATTGAACCTCATCCCGCCAGGTCGAGTCATGACGACACACCACCGGCAGCGAACTCGAGCGACCGTTCAGTTATTGCTTGGCATTCGCTTTGCCGAGCAGGGAGTGCTTGCGGCTGTAGGCGAAGTAGATGACGAAACCGATCGCCATCCAGATCACGAACCGCAGCCAGGTCTCCACGGACAGGTTGAACATGAGCCAGGCGCAGGCGATCACGGACAGGATCGGCACCAGCGGTACCAGCGGCACGCGGAAGCCGCGCGGCAGGTCGGGGCGGCTGCGGCGCAGTACGACCACACCGATGGACACCAGCACGAATGCGAAGAGCGTGCCGATATTGACCATTTCCTCGAGCGTGCCGAAGTCCACGAATCCGGCCAGCACCGCACAGATGACGCCGACGATGGCGGTGATCCGCACCGGGGTGCCCTTGGGCCCGGTCTTGGCCAGCTTGCGCGGCATGAGTCCGTCGCGGGCCATGGCGAACAGCACTCGGGTCTGGCCCAGGAACAGCACCATCACGACGGTGGTGAGACCGGCCAGCGCGCCGATGGAGATGAGGTTCTTGGCCCAGGTGACGCCGTTGATGGCGAACGCGGTGGCCAGGGTGGCGTCATCGCCCTGCAGATCCTTGTAGGACACCATGCCGGTCAGCACCAGCGAGACCACCACGTACAGCACGGTGACGATGGCGAGCGAGCCGAGAATGCCGCGCGGCACATTGCGCTGCGGGTTCTTGGTCTCCTCGGCGGCGGTGGCGACCACGTCGAAGCCGATGAAGGCGAAGAACACGATGCTGGCCGCGGCGAGCAGGCCGTACCAGCCGAAACTGCTGTGCCCGCCGCCGGTGACGAGCTGGAACAGGGTCTGATGCAGTTTGCCGGTGGAGTCATCGGTATTGGGCACCGATTCCGGGATGAACGGCTTCAGATTGCTGGCCTTGAAGTAGGTCGCGCCGACCACGACGACCAGGGCGATGACGGCCAGCTTGATGGCGACCGCCACGGCCGAGACGCGGGAGGAGAGCTTGGTGCCCAGGGCCAGCAGTACGGCCAGCACGGCGATGAGAAGTACTGCGCCCCAATCGAATTTGATCGAGCCGAAGTGCCAGATGGGCTGCCGTCCGCCCATGACCACGCCGAGGTATTGCGACCAGCCCTTGGCCACGACCGAGGTGCCGAGCGCGAATTCCAGGATGAGGTCCCAGCCGATGATCCAGGCCACGATCTCGCCGAAGGTGGCGTAGGAGAAGGTGTACGCGCTGCCCGCGACCGGCACGGTGGAGGCGAATTCGGCGTAGCAGAGCGCGGCCAGGCCGCAGGCGACGGCGGCGAAGACGAAGGCCAGCGATACCGCCGGTCCGGCGAGGTTGCCGGCGGTGCGCGCGGTGAGGGTGAAGATGCCCGCGCCGACCACCACGGCCACGCCGAAGATGGTGAGGTCCCAGGAGGTCAGGTCCTTGCGGAGTTTGGCATCGGGTTCGTCGGTGTCCCGCATGGACTGTTCGACGGATTTGGTGCGGAATAACCCGCTGTCACGGGGGGACAGTTCTCCTGGCGCTCCCGACTTGGGATCCGATATCGCCACTGTGTCTCCTAGGTCTGACTTCTCGGCAACAATGCAGTTGGCGTCGGACGTGCAACGCCCGGCACCTGATTCGTTCGCCTTCGCATGTGACCGGCAGACAGAAACCCTGGTCCTGCCCCGGTCGGTGCTCTCGATCTCGGGGCGAGATCTGAGTTGTCGGCGTCACACCGAACCGTATCACCCACTGGTACGAACCAGTTCAGCAACTGGACGGACAACATTCGCCCGAATACGGTTCGAATGACGTCTCGCCCGGAACCGGCCGGTCCCGTTGGGGTTTGCTACGCAGGACGGGGGTGGGCGCGCCACGGGTGATCGGGCGGCGCTGGACCGCGTGCCGGCCGATGCCCGCGCGGTGCAGATTCGGGAAATGCGCGGTGATGCCCGCTCGCTACCGGTGGAGCGCGACCCGGTTGCCGTACCGGCGCTGCGCGAAGCCCTGCTGATCACCGACTACACCGCCATGTTCCTGGAAACCACCGATCGAGGCGTACCGCTGCTCGAGCCCGAATTGGCACAGGTGCGCGACCGCCTGCTATCCGGTTATCCAGATCCGATCGATCGAATCCTGCGAGTGCTGATCTGGTACGGCTCGGGCACCGCGAACTCCTCGGGATATCCCACGCACGAGGCGGTTCCGGCGCAATTGCTGGATCAGGAGGAGCCCGCGGATATCGCGCGGGCGGTGGAGAACGCGGAGGGTCGCGCGCCGGCGGGCGCGACCGAGCACATGGTGACGAGCACGGCGGTGCGCACGGGGGCGGACACACCCGCGGACCGCGCCCTGACGGGTGCGGTCCGCTATCTGGCGAGCCGGCCCGGACGGCAGCGGCTCCCAACGCTTTCGGCGCATCTCACGCCGGACGCGCAGCGCGCCATCGTGGCGCATGCGTCGAGCGCCAGGACCCGAGCCTGGCTCGAGCGTCGTTTTCCGAATCGGTGATTCGGGGATGGTGAATCCGGGTCAGGGCACCAGCACCGCGCGGCCGTTGATCTCGCCATTGTCCAAGCGGCGCAATGCTTCCGCACCTTCGGCGAGATCGAAGCGCTCGATCTCGATATGCAGTTTGCCCGCCTGCGCGAGACCGACGCAGTCGTAGAGGTCACCCCTGGTGCCGCCCAGCGACTTTCGCACCGTCGCGCCCCAGGGCAGGCCCGGGCCGCCCGCCGGACCGGCATTGATCTCCGGCGGGGTGCCGCCGCCGATGCCGATCATGCGGTACGCGCCATTGGGCGCGACGCTCTCGACCGCCATCTTCGCGGTGGCGTCGATGCCGACGAAGTCGAACACCGCTTCCGCGCCGCGCCCGCCGGTGAGTTCCAGAATCTGCTTCGAGGTGTCCTCGCCGGACAGAATGCCAAGGTCCGCACCGCATTTGGCGGCCAGATCCAGTTTGTCCTGGCTGACGTCGACGGCGATGACCCGTACGCCGGTGATGGCCTGGAGAATCTGCACGGCGACGTGACCGAGCCCGCCGATGCCGATGGCGACGGCGGTTCCGCCGGGGCGCAATACATCTCGCGCCCCGCGAATGGAGTGGTACGCGGTGAGCGCGGCATCGGCAACGGGTGCGGCCTGCAGAAAGTCCAGGTCCCCGATCGGCACGAAGGCGCTGGCCGGAATGCGCACGTACTCCGCCATGCCGCCTTCGACGGTGAGGCCGGGGGTGGGCGGCATGGCGACGCGGCCGGCGGCGATGCAGACGTTCTCATTGCCGCTGACGCATTCGCGGCAGACGCCGCAGGTCCAGAACAGGTACACGAGTCCGCGTTCGCCGACCTCACGACCGTTCACATGGGAGCCGATGGCCTCGATGGTGCCCGCGATCTCGTGGCCGATGGTGAGCGGTTCCTCGCGTATTTGGTACGGGAAGTTCACCAGGGTCACATCCGAGTGGCAGACACCGGCGGCGCCGACCCGCAGCAGCAGATCATTGGGTCCGATATCGGGGACCGGGATGTCGTTGACCGCGACTTTTTCGGGGCCGGTCCACTGGAGTGCTCGCATATTTGTTCCTTGGCTGGCGCTGGTGATCTGGCGCACACGCTAGCACTCGCTATACACTGCGTCTAACGAATGACGGGATGTCTACTGATATCTCGAAAAGTCTCCCGAAGACCGGAACAGGAACCTAGGCTGCGGTCGCATGAACGAACCACGTATCGCCGTGGTGGGTGCCGGAATCTCCGGCATCTGTATGGGGGTGGCCCTGCGGCGAGCCGGATTCACCGATTTCACGATCTTCGAGAAGGCGGCCGATTACGGCGGCACCTGGCGCGACAATACCTATCCCGGACTGGTGTGCGATGTGCCTTCACGCTATTACCAGTTCACCTTCGCCATGAATCCCGAATGGTCCCAACTGTATTCGGCCGGGCCGGAGATTCGGGACTACCTCGCCGGGGTGGCGCGCGAACACGGGCTGCCCGCGCATACGAGGTTCGGCGTCGAAGTGGTCGGCGCGCGTTTCGAGGGCAGCACGTGGCGGGTGCGCACCTCCGACGGCGCGGAGCGGATCTTCGACTTCGTCCTGTGCGCAACGGGATTCCTGCATCGGCCGAAGCGGCCGGATATCGCGGGGCTGGATGATTTCGCCGGAACCGTCATGCATTCCTCGCGCTGGGATCACACGGTCGACCTGACCGGCAAAAGAGTCGGCGTCATCGGGTCCGGATCCACCGGAACGCAATTGGTCAGCGAGCTCGGCGGCAAGGTGCCGAAGGTCGTGATGTTCCAGCGAACTCCGCAGTGGATTCTGCCGACGGTCAATAAGCGGTACCGGGATGTGACGAAGCGGCTCTATCAGCGGCTGCCGCTGCTGGGCACCGCGGCGTATCAGATGAATCGCGGCTTCTTCGCGGCCTTTTCGCAGGGCCTGGTGCATCCGGGCCGGATTCGCTCCTTCATCCAATGGGTGGTGGCGCGAAATCTGCGGTCGGTCAAGGATCCCGAGTTGCGGCGCAAGCTGACACCGGACTATCAGGCCATGTGCAAGCGACTGGTGGTGTCGGATCGGTTCTACAGCGTGGTGCAGCGCGCGGACGTCGAATTGGTCACCAGCGGTATCGATCACGTGAAGGACGGCGGTGTGGTGACCGCCGACGGCGAGCTGCACGAACTCGATATCCTGGTGCTGGCAACGGGATTCGATTCGCACGCGTATATGCGGCCGATGGCGATCACCGGAACCGAAGGCCGCACCCTGGATCAAGCCTGGGCGAATGGCCCCCGCGCCTTCGAGGGCGTGATGATGCCGGACTTCCCGAATCTGTTCATGCTGGTCGGCCCGCACAGCCCTTTCGCCAACCATCCTCTGACCGCGGTCGCCGAAGCACAGTCCTCTCGCATTGTCGGCTGGCTGAAGCGCTGGCGCGCAGGCGAATTCGAGACCGTCGCACCCACCGCCGCCGCCACCGACCGCTACAACGCCATGATGCGCGCCGCCGCCCCCGGCACGGTGTGGACCACCGGCTGTCAGAGCTGGTACCTGGGCAAGGACGGGCTGCCGGAGCTGTGGCCGTGGAGTCCGAACCAGTACGAGAAGCGAATCCGGCGGCAACCCGATGCCGTCGACTACCACCTGGGCCGCCCGGCCCTGAGCGAGAAGTGAGTGCCCGGTGCTGATTTCCCTGACCCGCCTGATGTCCCGCGCCGTGGGTGCGTGGTGGTTCGGCGCGGCCCCGGACTGGGTGGAGGTGCGCCGTCGCGCCACCGTGAGCACGACATCGGCGAGCGCGGGCAAGGGGGTGACTGTCACGGCCGGGCGACTGGCTGGCCTTCCGGTCGAAATCCTCACTCCCCCACGTGCTCCCGCCGATGCGGCGGTGCTCTACCTGCACGGTGGCGGCTTCGTCATGGGCAGCCCCAAGATGATGCGGCCGCTGACCGGACCGCTAGCGGTGGATATGAACACCACCGTCTACGCCCTCGACTACCGGCTCGCCCCGGAGCATCCGCATCCCGCGCCCATCGAGGACGCGATGGCTGCCTACCGGGCTCTGCTGGCGCGGGGCATTCCGTCCGAACGCATTGCGGTGGCGGGTGATTCGGCGGGCGGCGGTCTCACCCTGGAACTCGGCCTGCGCATTCGGGACGAGGCATTGCCCGCACCCGCGGTGCTCGGCATGATCTGCCCGCTGATGGATTTCTCACCGGATTCGGCGGCCTTCCACTGCGGTCCCACCCGCGAACCGCTGCTCACCCCCGAGGTGATCGCGAAATGCCTGGACGGCTATCTGCCGGGTGTCCCGGCCGAGCGACGCCGCGCCCTGTCCCCGATATACGGGGATCTCATCGGCCTGCCCCCGATGGTCCTGCACTCGGCGACCGATGATCCGCTATCGGGCGACGGCCGCCGCCTCGCCGATATGGCGGCGAAAGTCGGTGCGCCACTGCGGCATCGGGAGTACCGCAAACTCTGGCATGTCTTTCACGCCATGCCCATGAAGCCCGCGCGCGCGGCGGTGAGTGATCTGGCCGCCATGCTCGCGGAGGGCATCTACGGTCACCGCACCGGCTATCGCGCCACGCACTGACCGAAACCGGTTCAGCCGCGGCCGATTTCGGCGTGGGTGTCGAGTTCGAGGTTGATGAACGCGCCGATCATGGCCCGCCACACGGCTTCCGCGACGGCGGGTTCCAGTCCGGCGGCCGCGGCGCGTTCCTTGGCGAGCGAGACGACCTGCTCCACGCGATCGGGGGCGCGCACGGCCTGCTCATCCTTCTTGAATCCGGCGGCGGCACGCACGAGTTGCTGCCGTTCGGCCAGCAATCGGGTCAGCTCCCCGTCGAGGGCGTCGATGCGGGTGCGGACTTCGGCGAGCGATTCTGGAGCGGACACGGTCGACTACCTTAGCCGGGCTACCGGAACGGCAGCGCGGCCCGCATCGGCAGCGCCGAACAGCTCAGGCGAAGGCGCGCGTGATGATCGGAACGACGAACTCCTCGAGCATGGTGCGTTCGTCCTCGTCATCGCGCCCGGGGGCGGACAGCAGCGAGACGATGATGCGCGTCAGCCAGCGGGCCAGGCGGCTGCGTTCGGGATCGGTGAGCCCGGTCGGGGTGAACAGATTCGCCGCGATGGATTCGATGACCTCGGAATCCTGGCTGATGCGTCCGGCCGCCCCCGCCTCACCGGGCCGGAACCAGGCGATGAGCAGCGGTTCGGCACGCACCTGGTGCACGGCCCCGAGCATGGCGGCGATGATCCGCTCGCCCGGATCCTCGATACCCCGCACCTGATCCACCACGCGCGCCGAGATACGCCGGGTTTCGCGGTGCACGAAGGCCAGCCGCACCGCCTGCCGGTTCTCGAAGTACCGGTACAGCGTGGCCCGCGAACACCCGGCCGCCTTGGCGATATCCCCCATGCCGACCGCAGTCACCCCGCGTTCGGCGAACAGATCCGCCGCCGCGTCGAGAATGCGTTCGGCGGCCAGGTCGGCCCGATCGTCGGACAGCCAGTCCCGGCTCATGCTGTCTCCCTTCGGCCTTCGAACGTTCGCCCGACCCTACCGGCGCGAGCTACGCGACGGCCCGGAAGGGGACGCTCATGGGCCAGCGCACGTAGTTGCCGTTGGACCAGGTGACATTGTCGAGGTCGACGGCGAAGTCGGGGCAGCGGGTGAGGAGTTCCTCCAGCGCGACCCGGGCCTGCATGCGGGCGGCGGCCGCGCCGAGGCAGTGGTGATGGCCGTGGCTGAAGGTCATGATGCGCTTGGGATTGCGGCGCACGTCGAGTTCGGCTGCGGTGGGGCCGAATTCGCGTTCATCGCGATTTGCGGAACCGTAGAGCAGCAGCACCTTGCGCCCGGCGGGAATGATGGTGTCGTGCAGTTCCACATCGCGGGTTGTCGCGCGCGCCAGACCCTGCACCGGTGAGGTCATGCGCAGGAATTCCTCCACCGCCTCGGGAATGAGTTCGGGATGTTCGGCGAGCAGTCGCCGCTGTTCCGGATACCGGTGCAGCAGCTGTACCGCGCCGCCGAGATTGCCGGTGGTGGTGTCGTTTCCGCCGGTGATCATGGTGAAGGCGAAACCGAGGATGGCCAGGATGCCCTCATTGTCGCCGTCCTCGCCGAGGCCGGAGGCGAGCAGGTGCGAGATGGTGTCATCGCCGGGTTCGGCGCGGCGGCGGGCGATGAGTTCGGCGAAGTAACCGACCATTTCGCCAAGGGCAGAGGGCAATTCACCACCCGCGGCGATCTTGGCACCGTCCACGGCACCGCCGACGATGGCGTAGGTCCATTCGTCGAAGCGGTCCCGATCGGCTTCCGGGACACCGAGGTAGTGCGCGACCACCATGGTCGGCAGCGGTTTGAAGAGTTCGGCGACGATATCGCCGGATCCGTTGGCGCGCAGTCGTTCCAGGCGCTCCACCACGAACGCCCGGACCGCCGGTTCGACCGAATTCACCTGGCGCGGTGTGAATCCGCCCGCGACGCGGCGGCGGAAGTCGGTGTGCTCGGGCGGATCCATGAACACGAACGGGCGGATGGGGATGCCGGCCGCTTCCAGGCTCATGTAGTCGACGGTCAATCCGGCTGCGGAGGAATAGGTTTCGGGGTCTCGCGCGGCGGCGTACACATCCTCGTGCCGGGACAGCACGTAGAAGTCGTCGTGCTCGCGCCCCTCGGGGATGACCCGGTGCACCGGATCGTTGTCCCGCAGGGCCGTGTAGGTGGGCCAGGGGTCACGCCAGGTCTCACCGGACATCAGCTCGAATCGAACTTCCTGAGACGCCATTGAACTCATGATTCGACGGTAAGACAAATAGCAATATTTGTCTAGAACAGGTTTCATTCCTCGACGGCGGACACGCCTCTGGTGGCCCGGACGAGCACGAAGGTCAGCTCGGTATCGCCGATCCGCAAGCGCACGCCATCGGCCAGGATGGCGCTGTCCACCACTCGCACCCCGTCGACGAACACACCGTTCGAGGAGTGCAGATCCTTGAGCACATACGTCATGCCGTTATCGACGATGAGCGCGTGATGCCTGCTCACCCGACCGTCAGCGAGGGGAATGTCATTGTCCGAGAGTCGTCCGATGCGGGTGGCGGTGCCGGAGATCGGATAGACATTGCCGTCGCGGTCGCGCAGGATCGCCTCCGGTTCATGCCAGCTGCGATCCACGATGGTGGTGGCGCGGGTCGCGGAGGCGGCCCCGACCACCCCGGCGGTGAGCTGGTCCTGGCGCAGGATGCGCGCCTCGAGTTCGCGAATGCGATGGCCGGGATCGATGCCGAGTTCCTCGGCGAGTGTGGCGCGCAGGCGGCGGGCGGCATCGAGTGCGTCGGATTGCCGTCCGGCCAGGTAGAGCGCGGTGATCAGCTGTTCCCAGAGTGATTCGCGCAGTGCGTGATCGCGCACCAGCAGCGCGAGTTCGGCGATGACGGATTCGGCGCGGCCCTGGGCGATATCGGCTTCGGCGCGGGCCTCGATGACGCCGATGCGCTCATCGTCCAGGGCCACGGCGTAGGCGTCGGCGAAACCGAGTCCGCGCAGATCGGACAGGACCGGACCCCGCCATTGCGCGAGCGCTTCGGACAGCGCCGTGGTGGCGGCGGCGAAGCGGCCCGCGGCCAGGGCGCGCAGACCGACCTCGCGACGGGTGCGGAAGCGGAAGACATCGCAGGCGGCGTCATCGACCACGATGCGATAGCCGGTGCCCATATGCTGCAGCACGGTGCGCGCGTCGATTCCGCCGTCGCGCAGGGGTTTTCGCAGGTTGGAGACGATGGCGTGCAGGCTCACCCGGGCGTCCGGTGGCGGATACTCCTCCCAGACGGCGGCGGCGAGCGCGTCGACGGAAACCGGCCGATTGGCGTTGATGGCCAGATAGGCCAGCACCGCACGCTGTTTCGGCCCGCCGAGCTGCTGCGGTACACCATCGATGGTGAGCTGCACCGGGCCCAGCACCCCGACCTGTGCGCGCACCTCGGCCATCGCCGAACTCCTCACGACCGCCCCCCGTGGCTTTCGACCGCAACTCTAAGCTTTTTCGCGCCGTCGCGGGCGGCTGTTACCCGGCCTCGCAAGACAAATACCAACCGATCGGCTCGCATCGTGCGAACCGATCGATCGGCAGATAGCCCGGGCGTGGGCGGAAAACCGTCGTGCGGTCGTCCGCCCGAACCATCAAGCGAGGTGGTAGACCTCCATATTGCCGACCATGGTCACCGGGTAGTTCGCCCGGACCCAGGCGGTGATCTGCGCCGAGGTCGACTGGTCGGATCCGGAGCGACCGCCACCCTGGCCGTTCTGCCCACCTTGGCCGTTCTGACCGCGTCCGCCGCGACCCTGATCGCCCGGGCCCTGCGGATTCTGGCCTTCGTTCTGTGCGTTCTCGTCCTGCCCGTTGCGGTTCTGGCGCTGCCGGACCAGGTAGTAGCCGACCTGATGGTCCGCCACGTAGCCCTGGAACTGCGCCAGCGTCGGCGCTTCGTCCCGGCCGCTGAAGCCGCCCACCGCCAGTAGCGGTGCGCCGGTGCGCAATTCGATCGAACTCACCTCGGAAGCGCCCACCGCGGCGGCGGCCCAGCGGGTATTCGTCGAGGCGATGAGACCGTCGATGGCCGAATCGTCGTTCGCGCCACTGCCGCCACCGCGATACTGCCCGCCGCGTGAGGGCCGCTCCGGGCCGGCGATCGGGCTGCCGCCCGAATGCGCCTGCGCCACGGTCTCCACCGCGTACGCCGTCGGCCCGACCAGGCCGACAACCAGTGCGACAGTGCCGATTACGAGGCTGAAGCGGCGCACGCGCGGCATGCCGAGCAGCAGTATCGCCGCCACGATCGAGAGCACCAGAATGCTCCAGCGCAACCACGGCAGCCAGTACGCGGTCCGGCTCAACAGTACGAAGGTCCACGCACCGGTGGCCACGCTCATCACGGAAAGCGTTGCGCGCGCGGCGATATGCTCGCGTCGCTGCCACAGCTGCGTCGCGCCGATACCGATGAGCGCCGCGATCGGCGGAGCCAGCATGACCGAGTAGTACGAGTGGAACGACCGGCTCATATAGCTGAGCACCGCCGCACTCACCAGCAGCCAACCGCCCCAGAGCACGAGCCCGGCACGCACCCGATCGGTGCGAGCCACCCTGCGGGTAATCCACACACCCGCCACCAGCGCGATGAGCGCGGCGGGCAACAACCACGAGAACTCCGTAGCGAGTTCACCATTGAAGAGCCGAGTAACCCCGGGCTGACTCCCGAACCCCCCGAAACCACCCTGGAATTGGCCTCCCCCACCACCACCCCCACCGGGGATCTGCGCGGCACCACCACCGAATTGGCCACCACCACCGGGGAATTGACCACCCCCGGTGATCTGACCGGCTCCACCGGGGATCTGCGCGGCACCGCTCGGCATTTGTCCTGCGGTGGTGGGGATTTGGGTGTTGGTGGCACCGCCGGTGAGTTGGGCGGCGGCACCGGCGGTGGGGCGTGGCGTGGCAGGGTGGCCGCCACCGCCGCCGTGGTTGCCGAAGACGCGGCCGAGGCCGTTGTAGTCGACGGCCAACTCCCACAGGCTGTTATCGGTGGATCCGCCGATGTACGGGCGGGATCCGGTGGGCCACAGCGGCACCAGGGCCACGTACCAGCCGGAGGACACCACCACGGCAAGTCCGGCGGTCGCCAGTTTCTTTATGCGCGTGAGCATTCCGCCCGCGCCCGCGACCAGCACCACCAGCGCGAGGCCGGGCAGCACCAGGAACGCCTGCATCATTTTGGTCAGGAAGCCCAGGCCCATGAGGACGCCCGCACCGGCGAGCCAGGCGGTGCTCGCCGACCACCAGTTCTCCCCGGGCGCGTCCACCGATCGCACCGTGCAGTACGCGGCGGCGACCAGCAGCAGCGTCAGCAGGGCGTCGGGGTTGTCGTAGCGAAACATCAAGGCCGCCACCGGGGTTACCGCGAGCGCCGCGCCGGCGATGAGTCCGGCGGCCGGTCCCGCCCAGCGGCGCACCGTCGCCACCAGCAGTGCGACCGCTGCCACGCCCATGAGCGCCTCGGGCGCGAGCATGGACCACGAGTTGAAGCCGAAGACCCGCCCGGACAGACCCATGATCCACATGGCGGCGGGCGGTTTGTCGACCGTGATGGAGTTCTGCGGGTCGAGCGAGGCGAACAGCAGCGCCTTCCAGCTCTGGGTCCCCGATTGCACCGCGGCCGCGTAGTACTCATTGGTCCACCCGGCCCCGCCGAGTCCCCACAGGTACAGCACCGCGGTAGCCGCGAGTAGCGCCAGCAGCCCCGGCCGTTCCCAGCGCGGACTGCCGAGTGGGCCGAATATCACCGGCCTCCACCACGTTTCGTCCCGCACCGGCACCCCACCGTCCGCAACGCTGATCGCCGCCGTCATGCCCGCACTACCCTCCTCGAAAACCGCTCTTCACCTGCTCGGACTCGCGCAGCCTATGAGCCCCCGGTGTGCCCGCGCTTCAGCTCGCCTGGGAGTTCCCTGTGAGCCCGCTGCGTCCGCCGCATCAACCCGGCACCGCCGCATCCGACGGCGGTGGCACCGAAGCGGCAGGGCCCGAAACGCACTGCGCCCCAACCGCTGTGCTCAGCGGTCGGGGCAGCAGGGCGCGACGCTGGAGCCGCGGGGCCGGTCAGGCGCGGGTGGTGGTGAGGGTGAAGGGGGCGGTGCGGACGGTGCCGTTGTGCTTGAAGTCCAGGAACAGGCGGTAGGTGCCCGGGCCGGGAACGGCGGTGTGGAAGGTGATGTCGGGTCCGGGGGCGGTGACGCCGTCGCCGGGTTCGCCATTGGGGTGGACGTGTACGTAGGCCAGGTCGCCTGCGCGCAGGATGACCAGGTGGCCGTAGGCGGCCAGATAGGGCTCCAGATCGGTGACCGGTGCACCGTTCTCGCGCACGGTGAGGGTGAGCAGGCGGCCCTCGCCGGGGACGAGATCACCGTCGAGCGTGACCTCGTAGCCGTCGACCAGCGCGGTGCGTGTGGCCGCCGGGGTGGGCTGCGGGTCGTACTCACCGGCGATGGCGAAATCGGCTCCGAGCGTGATGGTTTTGCCCAGCGCGGTCGGGGCGATATCGGTGAACGCGCGGTACGCACCGGCGGCGGGCAGGTTCAGGCGTACGACCCAGGTGCCGTCGGCGGCCAATTCCGGGTGTACATGCCAGAATCCGGTGAGTTCCCGCTGTACCACGATGAGGTGCAGATCGCGATCGTGCAGCGGCGTGTAGTCGGTGACCGGCTCCCCCTCGGGACCGAGAATCCGGAACCGGAACTCGAATTCGCCTGCGCGCAGGATGGTTTCGGCCAGTTCGAGCGTGTACCCGTCCTGCGTGACCTGCAACCCGCCCGGCAGTCCGGCATCGTGCCCGGCGTGCGCGTCATGCCCGGCGTGCGCGTCATGCGCGCCGTGGTCCACCTGTACATGGTGCCCGGCGTGGGGGTCGTGTGCCGTGTGGTCGGTGTGGTCTGCGGTGTGTGCGTGAGTGGTCATTTCTCCGGCCCTCTCATCTGGCTTCGATCTCTGTTCCGGATCAGAGTTAATACCCCCTGGGGGTATGTAGGCAAGCCCTGAGCGAGTGAGGTGGGTCACGCCGGATCGTCGCACTTGACCTCAATATTGGTTGAGGTATCAGGATGTTGACCATGAGCACAGCAGCCGCGACCGCGCCGGTCATCGAGGACACCACGGTCGATCACACCGCCGATATCGCCGCGATCACGCAGGTAATCGCGAATGCGCAGCGGGCGTTCAACACCAATGACGCGGAGCTCATGGCCGCGGACTACGCCGCCAATGCCAGTGCGGGCAATGCCGTCGGCATGGTCATGCACGGCGCGGACACCGTGCGCGCGGCCTCGGAGGCCGGGCTCGCCGGATTCCTGAAGGACCAGTTCGTGCGCTACGACATCGCCGACATCACCTTCCCCCGGCCGGATGTCGCCCTGGTGCACAAGCTGGCCCGCGAGACCACCGCCACGGGCGAGCTGGTGGATCAGGATCCGGCCATGGTCGCGCTCTACGTGCTGGTCAAGGAGAACGGCCGCTGGTGGACGATCGCCCGCCACAACACCCCGATCCCTCGCGCCGACTGAGGCGCGAGCCGCACCCCGCCGAGTCCGTACACCCCTCGGCGGGGTGCGATCACCCGTGCGGCGCGGTCGCTATTCGCGCGCGCGGCGGGCGGTGCCCCGGTGGGCGGGCATGGCGGCGGGGTCTTCCGGCCAGGCGTGTTTGGGGTAGCGGCCGCGGAGTTCTGCTCGCACCTGGGGCCAGCCGTTCTGCCAGAACGACGCCAGGTCTGCGGTGACGGCGATGGGGCGCTGCGCCGGGGAGAGCAGGTGCAGCAGAATCGGCACTCGGCCCTCGGCCAGGCGAGGCAGCTCGGCCCAGCCGAAGATCTCCTGGACTTTGACGGCCAGAATCGGGGTGTCGCCCGAGTAGTCGAGACGAATCCTGCTGCCGGAGGGCACTTCCAGGCGTTCGGGAGCCAGTTCGTCGAAGCGGCTCGCCTGCGGCCAGGGCAGCAGGCGGCGGAGCGCTTGACCGGCATCGATGCGCTCGAGATCGGCGCGGCGAGTGGCGGTGGCCAGCTCGGGGCCGAGCCAGCTCTCCGAATCATCAAGTAGCGCTTGATCATCCATCGCGGGCCAGGGCGCGCCGAGGGTGCGGTGCAGGAATTCCAGCCGCTGCCGCAGCCCGACCGCATCGGCACTCCACCGCAACAGGTCCAATCCCTGCGTACTCAGCCCGCGCCGCAGCGCCCGTTCCACCAGCGCCCGGTCCGGATTCCGTAAAGGCTTCTCCGACAGCACGATCGCGCCCAATCGCTCGACCCGCCGCGCGACCACATCCCCGTCCACCCAGTCGACCTCATCGGCCCGGACCAGCAGATCCGGCGCCGCCTGCCGGGCCAATTGCTCATCGGCCGTGGCGGCCAGCCGAATTCGCCCCTCCGCCCGCCCCGGATCCCGGGACGCGCCCGCCACCGCCAGCCATTCCGATTCCCCCACCCCGGAACCCGGCGGCAGCGATACGGCGGTGCCGCCCGCCATCAGATAGCTGGGCGATCCCGGCCCTCGCCGCCGCGCCAACCGCTCCGGATACGCAAGCGCCGCGACGAGAGCCGGATCGTCCGCATTGCGCGGCCGCGGATCCGAACTCCGCCCCTGCCGCCGATCGCGTTCCGGTCCGCCTGCGGCGGTCCCGGCATTACTCGCCGACTGCCGTGAATCGCGTTCCCGGCGTGCGCCATCCGCCTTCCCGAACCGCTCGCGGTCCGAGCCCTCGGCATTTTCTACAAGCCTGGTGAGGCGGTCCACCTCACGCTTCCACCGCTGGGGCGGATCGGCGCGCAGGGTGCGGATGGCGGTGATCAGGTCGACGGTGGCGACGGTGGTGTCATCGTCGAGCAGGGCGACCACTTCGGCGGCGGGGCGGGCTCCCACCTGGGCCGCGCCATCGAGCAGGGCACGCGCCAGCCGGGGGTGCAGGCCGAGCGCGGCCATGCGGCGTCCGCGGTCGGTGACCGCACCACCGGGCTCCTCGGCTCCCAAGGCGCGCAGTACTTCTCGGCCCGCGGCGAGGGCACCCGGGGGCGGCGGATCCCACCAGCCCAGACCCTGACCGTCGGCGGTGCCCCAGCATGCGAGTTCCAGGGCGAGCCGGGTGAGGTCGGCGGTGCGGATCTCCGGTTCGGGGTAGGCGGGCAGGGTGGCGTGCTCGTATTCGGGCCAGCAGCGCCAAGCCCAGCCGGGCGCTTCACGACCGGCGCGGCCCGCGCGCTGTTCGGCGACGGCGGCCGAAACCCGCACTGTCGCAAGGCCGGACAGGCCGCGACGATGGTCGACGCGCGGAATGCGGGCCAGACCGGAATCCACCACGATGCGCACACCGGGCACGGTGAGGCTGGATTCGGCTACGGCCGTGGACAATACGACGCGGCGGCGGCTCCCCGCCCGCAGGGCAGCATCCTGGGCGGCCCCGGAAAGCCTGCCGTGCAACGGCATGACATCGACATCCGGCAGACCGGAGAGTTGTGCGCTCACCCGGCGAATCTCGGCCGCACCCGGCAGGAAGACCAGTACGTCCCCGGCGGATCCGGTCAGCGCCGATCGCACGGTCCGCGCGACGTGCGCCTCGACCCGTTCCTTGGGCAGCGCCGAAACATATTCCAGCTCAACCGGATACGCCCGCCCGTGCACCTCCAGCACGGGCGCGGGCCGCGCACCGCCGAGCAGCGCCGCCAGCCGATCCGCCGCGACCGTGGCGGAGGTGGCCAGCACCCGCAGATCCGGCCGCAGCCCACCCCGTGCGTCGAGCAGCAGGGCCAGCAGCAGATCGGCGTCCAGATGCCGCTCATGACATTCGTCGAGCACCACCACGTCGACCCCGCTCAACTCCGGATCATTCTGCAACCGCCGCACCAGCAGTCCGGAGGTCACCACCTCGACCCGGGTCCCCGCGCTCACCCGCCGATCCCCGCGCACCGAATACCCGACGCTCTCTCCGACCGACTCCCCCAGCAGCGCGGCCATCCGCCCGGCCGCCGCCCGCGCCGCCAGCCGCCGCGGCTCGGCGACCACGATCCGCCCGCCGGTCCCGGCGGCCAGCGCCAACGGCACCAGCGTCGTCTTCCCGGTCCCCGGCGGCGCGACCAGCACCGCCGTCCCGCGCTCACCGAGCGTCCCGACGATCTCGTCGAGCGCCGCGCGCACCGGCAAATCAGGCAGTTCAGGCAGTTTCATTGCCGCCCAGTCTGCCTTCCCCGCGACCCGCCGCTACGCCCACCGCACCACACGCACCCGTGGCACCCGATCACGACGTGCCTACGCCACCCACACCGAGCCGCGTCCACGAAGGCACGTGCGCAAACCCGCCTCGTCCTCCCTGCGATGACGAGGAAGAATTCCCGCACGACGTTCCGGGCGTGCACAGCAGCCGATGTCCCGCACCGGGATAACGGCTTCGGTTCCGGACCGGACCGAAGCCCGGTCAGAACAGGCTCTGCTGGTCGGCCGCGATGAAGAAGCCGTGGCCGCCCGCATCGCAGCGGACGCCCGCCTGGGTGGAGGTGCAGGCGGTGCCCCGCACGATGATGGTCTGACCGTATTCGAGGACTTTGCCGCCGCCCTTGTTGTTGCCGGGAGTGACGGGGCCGGTCGGGCTGCCGACGAAGACGCCCTGGTTCAGGCAGATGAACTGGGATTTCGCACCGGTGATGTAGGCCGCGACCGCGCGGTCGGGCCGGGTGCCGCAGTCGGGCAGCGCGGCGGGGACCACCGAGGCGTGCGCGAGCTGGCAGCCGGTGCCGAAGGTGCCCTCATTGACGAAGCCGCACATGATGTTTCCGGTCGGCGACTGGAAGTAGTACTTATCCCCCTGCTGGAAATCGCGGGCGTCCACATTCGCGTCATCGCGGGTGGGCAGTCCGGCGGCCGGTGAGGATGCGGCGACGGTGCCGGGCGAGCCCGGGTTGGCGTCCCCGCCCGCCGGGGTGGTGATCGGCGCGTTCGAACCGGGGGTCGCCCCGGTGGTGGCGTCGTCATTGCATCCGGCGATACCGCCGATCGCGGCGACGGCAGCGAACGCCAAAACCCATGCCTTCATGTATTTCTCCCGATTTCGATATCGCCCCCGACGCCATACAGGTCATCGAGCCGCGCGGCGAGGTCGTTAACCGGGCGTACGATCGGCGCGAATCACCAGGCGAAGATACCCGGCATCGTCTCGTGCAGCGGCGGACCGTCATCGGTGTTTCGCGGTGTCAGACTGAACATCTCGATATCGCGCCAGGGATGCGCCCAGCGCAGCGAATCCATCTGGAAGACGATCTCCTCGCCGAATTCGGGTTCGCGCACGATGACGGTGTCGTCGTAGTACGCGGTCACCGGCATGGCGGTGTTCCACATCCGGTCGAAGTTCGGATTCGACTGACACGCTTGGCGAATCGCGGCGATCTCCAGCTCGGGCACGATGCCGAGCGAGTTCTCCTTGAGGATGTACACCAGCCGGTGCACGATGGCTTCCCAGTTGACCAGCGCCTCGCGCGCCCGCGGATCGGTCATCATCTGCACGATCACGTTCACCGGTCGTTCCGGGGTGCCCAGCGCCGGATCCAGCCACGGAAACATCTCCACCGCCCGGGCATTCGCGCCGAGCACGTAGTACTCCGGAACCCGGTGCAGGAACGCCGGTCCCGGCATGTGATTCATCAGATTGAGTTCGGCGGCGGTCACCCGCTCCAATTGCCCGGCGGCGACGGTGAGGTCCTCCCCCATCACCATGGACCACACCTTGCGCCGCTTGTAGCGCGGCAGATCCAATGCGGTGCACCAGGATCGGATGGCGGCGACGGTCGGCACCCGCTGCCCGTTCTCGTACTTCTCGAAGCCGGAGCTGGACATGAACAGCAATGCCGCGACCTGTGCCTGCGTCAATCCGAGTTCGAGACGCTGGCGCTGCATATAGCTGCCAAGCATCTTCTGTTCGCTGCCGTGGTTCTCGGCCGGAACGGCGCGCATTGTGCTCCTAGCTTTTTCGTTCTGACGCGGTTCAACTGACTTGGCGCGCCGTGATACACGATTCGGCGTCCAGTCCGGCGGCCAGCTGTATGACGAGGTCGGCGGTGGCGGCCAGGCGGAGCGCGTCGGCATCGGGTGAGGGCACCCGCAACGCCTCGCGCACCGCCGAGCGGATCAGCAGCGCGGCCTCGACGAGGGTGTCGGCGTGGGTTGCCAGCCGCAGCCGCGAGATCTCGCGCGAGCCCTCGACGGTGTCGTGCTGGCGCGGGACCACGCGAATGATGCGCTCGGCCAGCACCTCGGCGCGAATGAGCAGATCGGTGAGATCGCCCCATACCCGCCGCCGCCGTTCGGGCGCGGTGGGTTCGGCCGGGCAGATCTGATCGGATTCGCGCACGATGCGCCGCGCCAGCGCGAGGAAGTCCTCGATTTCGCGCATGCGCTGGGTGCCGGGCAACTCATCGGCCAGCGTGGGATCCATCTCCCATACCCCGGCGACCGTGCGACTGTGCCGCAGCAGCCCGCCGAGCAGATCGATCACCCGAAAGAGTTCTCCCGCAACGGGTCCCACCGTGAGCCGGATCGCCATGCGTCGTTCGACGGCGATACACAATGCCTCACAGTCCCGCTGTGTGCCGGATGCGCCCGCCGTCATGAGCGAAAGCGTGGCAGACGCGGATTTACGGTGACTTAAGACACTTCCGCCTTTCGCCTTAAGAGCACGCCAAGTAGACCCGGTCGAAATCACCAGCTGATTCGATTGTGCAGCAGCGGCGTTCACCGCACATCGGCCATGACCCACCCAAGTTGGGCGACCCGCGCGGATTGACAGCCCACCGCCTCGCACGGCCCCCGGACCTGTCCGATCCCGCACCGGGTCGGGTGACCAGGGTCACTGCCGACTTTCGCGATGCTGGAAAGTCGCTGGTGAGCGGTTGAATCCGGCGGCACATCACAGCGCGGGGAGGCGAAAATCAGAGGATTCCCGTCGGTGCCGCCCGGAATACTGACGCGCGACCGATGAGTTGAGCGACCCGTTCCCGTCTGTTCTCGTGTGGCGCCGGGATAGGGGAGTCGGTGACTCGCCATCGGGCCACACGTCTGTTTCAGAGCTCACGCCCCCGGAGGTACCCGAATGCACGCCGATATATCCGCTCCCCCGGGAGCGCAGGCTCCCTCGGGAGGCGGAACCCCGACGGTCATCCGGCTGCTGGTGCTCGCGACCTTCGTGGTGATTCTGAACGAAACCATCATGATCAACGCGATCCCGCGCCTGATGACGGATCTGAAGGTCAGTGATCGTTCGGCGCAGTGGGTTTCCACCGCGTTCATGCTCACCATGGCCGCGCTGATCCCGGCCACCGGCTGGTTCCTGCAGCGGGTCACCACCCGCCGGGCGTACGCCCTGGCCATGGGCGTGTTCCTGGCCGGCACCACGCTCTCCTCGGTGGCGCCGTCCTTCGCGATTCTGCTGATCGGCCGGGTCATCCAGGCCGGCGGCACCGCGGTCATGATGCCGCTGTTGATGACCACGCTGATGACGGTCGTGCACGAGCAGGATCGCGGCCGCGTAATGGGCAATGTCACGCTGGCCATTTCGGTGGCGCCCGCCATGGGCCCGGTCATCTCCGGCCTGATCCTCCAGATCGGTTCGTGGCGCTGGCTATTCGTGCTGATGCTGCCGATCGCCGGTGTGGTCACCTTCCTGGGCCTGCGCAAACTGGAGAACATCGGCGAACCGCAGACCGGCGCGATCGATGTGGTGAGCGTGATTCTGGCGGCCCTCGGTTTCGGCAGCCTGGTCTACGGTCTGAGCAAGTTCGGCAGTGGCGATGCCACCACGCCCGCGCTGATCATCGCCGCCGGTATCGCGCTGATCGCCGTGTTCGCCTGGCGTCAGATTCGGCTGCAGCGCGGCAGCGGCCCGCTGCTGGATCTGCGCGTCCTGCTGGCACCCACCTACACCAAATCGCTGGTCCTGATGGCGGTCGCCTTCCTGGCCATGATGGGCTCGATGATCCTGCTGCCGCTGTACCTGCAGACCCTGCGCGGGCTGTCCCCGTTGCAGACCGGTCTGCTGGTCATGCCCGGTGGTCTGGCCATGGGCCTGCTCGGCCCGACGGTCGGCAAGATCTTCGACCGCTTCGGCGGCCGGGTGCTGGTGATTCCGGCCGCGATCGGCATTACCGCCGCGCTCGCCGGGTTCACCCAGATCTCGCAGACCATGCCGTACTGGCAGCTGCTGGCCCTGCACATTCTGCTGATGGCCTCGCTGGCCGCGGCGTTCACGCCGGTCTTCACGCTCGGCCTGGGTGCGCTGCCCATGCATCTCTACTCGCACGGCAGCTCCATGCTGGGCACCCTGCAGCAGGTGGCGGCGGCGTTCGGCACCGCGCTGGTGGTGACGATCATGTCCGGTCGCGCCAATTCGCTGATCGATTCCGGCACCCCGGTGCCGGAGGCGCATCTGAACGGTATGCGGCTGGCCTTCGCGGTCTCGGCGGCGCTGTCGGTCCTGGTGATCGTCATGGCGGTGCTGCTGCCCAGCCGCGCCCCGGAGCCGGAGCATGCGGAGCCGACCGTGGACGAACTCGAGGACGTCACACCGGTTCTCGTGAAGGACTGAGTATCCGGCGATAGCCGAATCCAGTGCGGGCGCATCCGAATCGGGTGCGCCCGCACTACTTTCCGTATCAACGGGTCCGCACCGGTCCCCGGTGGCGATTGGTGCGCCCGGTTCACAACGTGGCCAGGTGCGCCTCTATCGCCTTGACCGCCTGTCCCGCACCGTCTTCCCGGGCGAGCCGGTCCGCGACGTCGGCGGCATTGGCGCGCAGGGTCGAGTCCGAGATCGCGGTGCGAATCGCGGTGGCCAGCGCGTCGACGCCGAGTTTCGCGTGCGGGATGGTGGCGGCGCAGACACCGAGTTCGGTGAGCCGCCGCGCCCAGAAGGGTTGGTCCGAATAGCTGGGGACACCGATCGCCGGAACTCCCGCGCGCAGCCCGGCGGCGGTGGTGCCCGCACCGCAGGAATGCACGACGGCCGCCATCTGCGGGAACAGCCAGTCGTGCGGAACCTCGCCGATGGTGAGCACATCGTCATCGCTGACATCCAATTGCAGCCAGCCCGCCTGCACCACGCCGCGAACACCTGCCTGCCGCAATGCTTTACGCACAATCTCCGAAACGCGAGCGCTGTGCGCGCTGGAGTCGACCACGCTGCCGAATCCGATGAATACCGGCGGCGGTCCGGCCGCCAGGAAGTCCACCAGTTCGGCGGGCGGCTGCCAGTCGAGGGGACGCGGCGGCCACCAGTACCCGGTGACATCGAGTCCGGGCCGCCAATCGGCGGGCCGGGGCAGCACATAGGGCGAATAACCGTGCAGGATGGGCCATTCGGCGGCCGTGCGCCGACGGCGCAGCTCGCGCACCGACACCTCCGGCAGTCCCAGCTCACGGCGGAAGTCGCCGACGACGCCGCGGTAGACGGTATCGCCGAGCCAGCCGCCGAATTCGGCGGCCAGCCGATTGCCGAACGGACCGAATGAGCGCGGCCCCATGGACGCTGGCGGATACGCGGCGGTGGCGCACATCGGCTGGAAGCGCAGGCCGATCACCGGAATTCCCTTGGCCTCGGCCAGCGGGAAGCCCGGGCCCTCGGTGAGCTGCGCCAGCAACATCACATCGGCCGGTTCATCGCGCAGCGCCTCGATCATGCCCATACCGGTGGCGCGCACCCCGGCCGGTGAGCCGAATTGCCATGCGGCCTTGCGCTTGTCGACATTCGGGTCGGTCATATCGATGTCGATATTGGTTTCCATCAACCGGAATTCGATTCCGCAGCCGGTGATCAAATCCGCGAAGACCGAATGCGCGGCGACCAGCACCTCGTGCCCGGCTTCCCGCAGGCGCAGGCCGAGGCCGGTGAGCGGCGCGATATCGCCGCGACTGCCGATGCCCGTGATGATCATTCTGCTCATGCGATGTCCACCGTCTCGATGATCGAAAGCCACTGCGCCACAATCTCGCGCACGCGATCGAGGCCGATGCCGCCGGTGGGCGAGTGCACCGAATAGTGCACGCGGCGAATGCCGTCGTTCTCGGACGCGCCCAGGAACATGCTCAGGTCGAAGACCGTCAAGCGGGCCTGTTCGCGGGAGTGCGCGCCCGGAATCCACACCCCGACATCGCCGAGGAAGTTGAAATAGAACTTCGGGACATTGAATTCCACCAGCCGCGACCACCCTTCGGGGTGATGCCAGAACAGCACCGTGTAATCCTCCGGATGCGCCGGATAGTTGGCCACCGCATCGCGCATGCGCTCGCCGTGCCCGCCGGTCACCGAGCGCACCAGCCACGGATAATCGTCCGACAGCCAGGCGACGGTGCGGCTGAGATCGGTGCCGGGCCGCAGGCGGCTGTAGCGGCCGTGCTTCTGCACCTGGATGGGGCGGGCCACGCCGGTGACGTCCTCGATGGCCAAACCCAGTGCGATGAGCAGGATTCGAGTGTAGGAGGCATCGAGCGCGGCGGGCAGTTCATCGAGCAGTCGCAGTGCGAGGTCGCCTTCGATCACACCGTCGAGGTACGCGGATTCCGGTGTGTCGGGCCGCTTGTCGACGTGTGGTTCGATATCCGAGGCCGCGGACCAGTAGTCCAGCTCGCCCGTCCGGGTCACCGCGTACTCGTCGAGGAACTCCGCCCACTCGGAGCCCGTGATCAGCTCCGGTTGCAGCGAGATCTCCTCTCCCGCTTCCCATTGCCGGGCGTAGGTGGCCACGTCATCCCACATCACCCACATGGCGACGCCGTCGATGGCGATGTGATGGATGGTGAGCAGCAGGATATTGACATCGGCCGAGCGGGTGAGCAGGGCGGCGGTGACGATCTTCCCGGTGGTCGGGTCGAGCCGGAGATTGCTCTTGGCGGTCTCGTCCTCGATCACCTGCGGAATGGCTTCACCGGATACATGTTCGATATCGGCGGCACGCACATCGATTCTGGCCGTATCGATTTCACCGCCGGATACCGGTTCGATGAGGCATTGCGCGTCCATACCGTAGCTGTACCGGCTGCGCAGCGATTCATGATTGTCGATGAGCGCGTTGACCAGTGCGCGCGCGTCATCGAGCCCCATCGCGACCGGAACCGGGCAGGGAATGGTGATTCCGAAGACGGCCGGATTCGGATCCCACATGAGGAACTTCTTGGCGGCGGCGGTGAGCCGCCCCGGGCGCAGGGTGGTCATGGTGTCCTAGGGTCAGAAGGGGGTGATGTTGAAGGGCCGCCGCGGCGGGGCCAGTGCCCGGTCCAGTGCCTCGACCGTGCCCGGTGCAGATTCGGTGATGCGCCCGGCGCGGTGCAGTTCCAGCGGGGTGAGCGCACCGAAGTACACGCTGGCGAGTTCGGCGGGGCTCAGCCGTAGATCGGCCGCCGCGTCCTCGGGCGCGGGCTGCCAGCTGCCGCGGCCCGCGGTGACATCGAGGGTGAAGCGGCCGGGGCTCATACCGTAGGGATCGTCGATCTCGATCACGCCGTGGAAGTCGGCGCGGTAGGTGCGCGCTTCGAAAGCCCTGGGCGAGTTGAGAATCCACATCCAGACGCCGGTGTCCACGCCGATCGTGGCGGCCACGCGCGGATCGCCGAGCAGCAGCGGGGTGGGATCGTCGACGGCGGTGTCCAGCAGGATGTCGTTGTATTCGCCGTGCCCGAGCAGGCAGCGCAGCAGTTCGCGATGCGCGGACAGGGTGATCGCGCAGAAATCGCGCACCCGGACGGTATCGCCGATCAGGTCGTAGATGACGTAGCCGTCCGGATGTGTGATCACGCAGGAGGAATCGTCATAGGTTGCGGGCCAATAGAATTCGCTGCGGCTCAGCGCACCCGGGGTGATCCGCTGCCAGCGGTCGTAGATCTCGCGCAGCTGGGCGCGGGCGGCGCTGGGCCGCAGTTCGCGCGCGGGAGCCGGATCATCCGCACCGGCACGGAGTTTCGCGCGGCGGCGGTCGATGCGCAGCCGCCGGGTGTGGCTCGCGATCCCGACCGCACCGTAATTTCCGCCCGGACCGGGCATGGCGGCGAAGACGTCCGCGCCGGTCTCCAGCGCGATGTACATCATCTCGGCCTGGATCTTGGAGTAGAGGCCGCGATTCTGATGGGTGGTGGCGACCATTCCCTGCGCGCATGCCGCGACCTCCAGCTCCGCGCCGCCGGGGACCGCGACCCGCATGCGGATCACCGATCCGGTCCCCGCCACGAAGGGGGCGTCCGGATCCGAGACATCCTCGGCCACAATGATATCGGTGAGCCGGAACTGTAGCTTCCAGCTCTCGAAATCCGTGGCGTGCACACCGCCGAAGGCACGGTCGTAGCAGTCGCGCAGCGCGGCCCAATCATCCTCGCGCGCCCGGCGGATGCGCAGGCCGTCCACGGCCAGCCCCTCCCGATAGGCCATGAGTTCGGAGATCATTCGTGAATACCTTTCGTAGGCAGGGAGTTCGGCGGCATGCCTGCCGGTCTCATAGCGGCGCGAGGCGCGGCCTGGCTGCCCGCACAACGCGTCTCGGCGGACCGGTCAAGCACTAGACGGCCTCGTGAGCTGCGGGCGCGTCGAGGCGCGCGAGCACCGCATCGCCGAGTAGGCGCAGACTGGCCCATCCGGCCTCGGCCGGAAGTCCGCCGATGAGCGGATTCATCACGATCTCGGTTCTGCCACCGGCGATTTGGGCGAACAGCTCATCCGGGGTCAGGATTTCGGCGTAGCCCTGTGCCCGCACATCAGCGACGGTGCTCACCTCGGCCTCGTTGGGCCGTCGCAGTCCGGTCCGCCGCCAGGACCCGTATTCGCGCGCCTCGTTGAGGATGTAGGGCCCGTAGTCCCGCCATCCGGCCTCCGGATCCTCGTGCAGCAGGGTGAGCTTGTTACCGGGTTCGGGGCGGTGCACGAACCCGAATTTGCCGAGTCGCTCCAGCTCGGCCAGGTAGTACTCCTCCAGCTCGGGCATGGACATCGGCGGTGAGAACGGCAGGCCGAAGCGGGCCGCGCGCCGGGCCGCGGCCCGGGTCATACCGCCGACGAACACCACCGGATGCGGCCGCGTACAGGGTTTCGGGGTGACGTCGACCAGCGCGCCCGCATGCTCGAACGGCACATCCCGCCAGGCCGCGAGCAGGGTCTCCAGCGCGGTGTCCATGAGTTCGCCGCGCCGAGCCCAATCCCGGCCCATGGCGGCGTATTCCTCGGGCCGGTAACCCATTCCGGCGACGATGACCACCCGTCCGCCCGAAAGGTTGTCCAGCACAGCGATATCGGCGGCCAGCCGGATCGGATCGTAGAGCGGGATCAGCAGCGCGCTGATCGTCACCGCGACCCGTTCTGTGCGCGCCGCCACCGCCCCGGCGAGCACCAATGGCGAAGGCAGCCAACCGGTTCCGGACAGATGGTGTTCCTCGCAACTGACTGCCGCGAAGCCGTGCCGATCGGCGTACTCGGCCATCTCGATCGCCGCCCGGTAGCGCTGTTCGTGCCGAGCGCCCGGATCATCGGTATTGGTCATGTTCAGCCGGAGCGCCGCCACCACGTCCATCGAGTTCACCAGCCAAATATCGAACCCGGCCCCGCCTCCGGCAACCGCTCGGCTGCCCCGGTCACAACCTCTCCGGGACCGGACAACCACTGGGTGGAGGAGCCCGGTGCGCGGCAACCACTGCCGGTGGCACCCCGCTCACGCGGGCCCACTCGCGAGTGTGCGCGACCCGTGCGGCGCGCGGCGTCATGACCGCCGGGGAATCGGGATACATTTGCTCGTTCGGAATTCCTCTGTGAAAGGGCCATCACCATGTCGATTACCGCTGACAAGGTCGTCTCCATCGAGTACACCCTGACCGATGACGACGGGGATGTGCTGGACACCTCCGTCGGGGAGGACCCGTTGGTCTACCTGCACGGCGCGGAGAACATCGTGCCCGGGCTGGAGCAGGCGCTCGAGGGTAAGGGCACCGGGGACGAACTGCTGGTGGTGGTCGAGCCCGTCGACGGGTACGGCGAATACCTGGCCGAGCTGATCAGCACGGTGGACAAGGATATGTTCGAGGGTGTCGACGAGCTCGAGCCCGGGATGGAGTTCCACGCCGAGGCCCCGGACGGCGATTCACAGATCGTCACCGTGCGCGCGATCGACGGCAATGACGTGACCATCGACGCCAACCATCCGCTCGCCGGTCAGCGCCTGCACTTCCAGGTCAAGGTCGTCGATATCCGCGATGCCACCGACGAGGAGCTGGCGCACGGCCACCCGCACGGCGAGGACGATCACGAGCACTGAACCCGTTCGCTTATTAGAACGTGTTCTATATTCGAGGGATCGATTCTGCGATTTCTCGGGAGTTCACCGTATGTACCAGTGGTCCGACGAAGACCTGATGTTCCGCGACGCACTGCGCGGATTCATGGAGAAGGAACTGAAGCCGCACGTCGACCAGCTGGAGAGCGGCGCGCTGCCGCCGTTCGACATCATCCGCAAGCTGTACGCCGCTTTCGGGCTGGACGAGATGGCGAAGGAGGGGCTGGAGAAGTCGCTCGCGCGCGAGGAGGCCGGAACCACCGGCAAGCCGGGCGGCGGATTCAGCGGGGCGGGCAGCATGGGGGTCATCCTCAATAGCGAGCTCGCCGGAATCAGCCTGGGTCTGGTCGCCTCCATGGGCGTCAGTCTCGGGCTCACCGTCGGCACCATTCGCAGCCGCGGCACGCTGGCGCAGAAGAAGCGCTGGCTGCCCGAACTGGTCACCATGGAGAAGGTCGGCGCGTGGGCGATCACCGAACCCGATTCGGGCTCGGACGCTTTCGGTGGTATGAAGTCCTATGTGCGGCGCGATGGTGCGGACTACATCCTGAACGGGCGCAAGACCTTCATCACCAATGGCCCGTATGCCGATGTCACCGTGGTCTACGCCAAGCTGGACGAAGAGGACGGCGTCGATCGCCGCGATCGCAAGGTGCTCACCTTCGTATTGGACAGGGGCATGCCGGGTTTCGTGCAGAGCCCGCCGTTCAAGAAGATGGGCATGAACTCCTCCCCCACCGGTGAGCTGTTCTTCGACAATGTCCGCATCACCCCGGATCGGCTGCTCGGCGAGACCGAGAATCCGGCCAAGGGCGATGGAAAGGACAGTGCCAAGGAGTCTTTCGCCGCCGAGCGCATCGGCATCGCCTCGCTGGCGCTGGGCATCATCAACGAATGCCACCGGCTCTGTGTGGATTACGCGAAATCGCGCAAGCTGTGGGGTAAGGAGATCGCGCAGTTCCAGCTCATCCAGCTCAAGCTGGCCGAGATGGAGATCGCCCGCATCAATGTGCAGAATATGGTCTTCAATGCCATCGAGCGCACCGCTGCTGGCGAAAAGGTCTCTCTCGCAGAGGCTTCCGCGATGAAGCTGTATTCCTCGCGCGCTGCCACCGAGGTCGCCATGGAGGCGGTCCAATTGTTCGGCGGCAACGGCTATATGGCCGAGTACAAGGTGGAACAGCTTGCCCGCGACGCGAAATCACTGATGATCTACGCGGGCAGCAATGAAATCCAGGTCACCCATATCGCCAAGGGGCTGCTGGCCCGCTAACGCGCCATGCCCGCACCGTCCGGTCCCGATTCCTCGATCGGGACCAGACGGTAGGTGAGCCAGGGGCTGTGCGGGAGATGGGGTTTGTCGATGCGCAGGCGCACCCGGCGGATCACGCCGGTGTCCGGATCGGCGATGCGCAACTCGGTTCGCAGGGCCGTGTGGACATCCGGGTCGGTGGCGTACATGCGATCGAAGTCGGGGTGCACTCGGCAGCGGTCGATGATATCGGCGATGGTGTCCTCGGACAGCACGATCGGGCCCATCATGCGCAGACCGTAGGTGAAGCCGTGGGTCAGGGATTCCCAGTCCAGCAGCACCCGGGCGGCGGCGGGCTCGGTGTACAGGTAGGTGAACAGGTTCGGTTTCGCCGCGGTTTCCGGGAAGGCCGCGCGCCAGGCGGCATTGAGGCCCACCATGTCCCCCTCGGGCAGCATCAGGTAGGCGGCCGGATAGGGGAACTGCTCGAGATCGTCGAGGTCCTCGGCATCGGGCTTGGCCACGGTGCGGCCCAGAATGCGATCCAGGGTGCCCGGGTAGAGGGAGGCGATGATCCGCTCCCGGAAGAGGTAGGGAATCCACAGCGCGTCGAACAGCGCGCCCGCGAACTCGAGGCTGGGTACCAGGGTTCCGGCTTCGACCTTCTCGATCGCGGATTTGGACCAACCGGTCGTGCCCGCCAACTGCGCCTGCGTCATGCCGAGCGCGTCACGCCGCGCCCGCACGAAGACCGCCAACTGCCCCTTTGCCATTCACCTCACCCTTGCTCTGTCGTACGAGTCACACCGGAAACGGGCTGAAGTCTCACCCCTGGTGCGACATCCGCGCATTGACTTTCTCACGGCGCGAAAACAGGCTTGACGAGTCCTGGAACCTGCGCGCGCCATTCGCCCCTTCGTGCTCGTCAGGGGCTGGTGCGTTGGAGGGGAACGCACCAGCCACCAGGGCCCTACGGCATCGGCGCGGTGATCGTGGTGAAGTACTGCACCGCGGCGAGAATCGCGACCGGCGCTGTCACCAGCAACTGCCCAGCGATGGTCCCCAGCGCCCCGATCGAGGCCACCCCGCCGAGACAGCCGAGCGCCGCGGCGGGCAGGAAAGGCCCGAATAATCCGGCGACGGTGGCGGCCGCCACCGTGCCGCCCACCACCGCGCCGAGCACGCAGCCGACGGCGGCGCCGCCGAGTCCGCCGACCACGGTCCCGATGGTCAGCCCCATGCCGATGGTGCTGCTCATCCGATTCCACGCAGCCTGTTCCCGCTGATAGGGCGTATGGAAATCAGCGGTGTCCTCGAACGGCAATGCGACCGGCGCGTAGGTCGCATGCTCCACGTCCAGTCGGGGAGTGAGCGTCACACTGTGGTCGGCAATGTTCGCCTCGATCGGGAACACGAAATCGTCCACCCGGAAGGACATTTCAGCCGAGGCGAGCACCGTGTGATTCGCCGCCTCCAATTCGAGCACCCCGTCCCGCAGCTCGATCGCCCCGTTCGGGAGCGTGATCACCGCGGTATCCCCCACCTGACTCGCCGTCACCGCGACCGCCTCATCCGGCGTCGCGGTGGCGGTGGCCGAACAGACCGATAACCCGACCGCAACCAGTGCCGTCGACGCAAAACTCTTGATCAGCAACGCTTTTCCTGCACGCATGGCCATCCTTTAGTTCTTCACGATGAATCATTCACCATAATGAACTATTAATCCATGCGCGAGCAACCCCCGAACCGAAGCCGGCGGATGAGATGACGGTGAGGAGCATTATCGCGGTGCTGCCCAACACAATCGGCCAGACCATGACGGCGCGGCTGCGGCGGCGCACACCGGTGCGGATATTCGTGAGCGCGCGAATTCGCAGTTGACCGTGCCGGTCGATGCGGCCGTCGGTGAAGACCGGGTCGCCGATGCGCAATTCCATCGGGGTAACCGGGAGGAAGCGGACGTTCCATCTGCGGCCGGTGTCGTCGACCAGGTGGAGCAGCAGGCCCGGGCGCTGTTGCAGCGGGCCGCAGCGGGCGAGGATTCGCATCGCAGGACTACGGGCGGCTCGCCTGTGCAGTCCCGCGGCGAGAATGAACCCGCCCACGGTGGGGAGCAGGCTGGGCGGTGCGAGCGCCTGCTCGGTCAGCAGTAGCAGGGCGGGAAGCACGAACCACAGGGGTTGCGGTGCGACCATGGTGATCGGTTCGGGATGCCGGGCGATGATTCCGATGACCGAGCCGCGTAGTGCCGGTGGGCGGGCGGCATTGTCGTTGTGCCCCTTGGGAATAGTTGCCATGAGATACTTTCGCCGAGTACACGGGCCCCGATGTCCGGACCGGATCCGGCGTGGGGGACCGGATTTCGTCCTGGGGTGGGGTGATCGCGGTGCCGGCCGAAACGGATCTGTTCACGGCGCTTCGTGCGCTGCGGGCGGCGGTCGGCTCACCGAAGGCGGCGGATGTGTTCCGGCGCATCGAGATACTGGGTATTTCGATGGGCCGCAATACGCTCTACGACCTCTACGGCCGGTTGGATTCGCCGACCGATACCCGCGCTCCGGCCTGGTCGACGGTGGAGGGGTTCGTACGCGCCTGCCTCGAGCTGGCCGATCGGACCGGGCGGCGAATCAGGCCGGAGTGGCGCGATTTCGACCGGTGGGCCGATCTGCACCGGGATTGCGGTAGCGCGGCGCCGCGACCCGCGGACGGCTGGACGCATGCCGTCGAGAAGGTGCGGCGGGACTGCCGGACCGATCTGCTGACCATTACCGCCATGAATGCCGATGCGGTGCATCTGGTCGACCGCATTCAGCGGGACCACGAGGTCGTGAGCCGTTGGAGCCAGCACGCGCCGGGCGGTTCCGGGGCCAATACCGCGGTCGCGCTGTCCCGGATCGGCGGCTGCGCGGCGGTCGCCGGAATCGTCGCCGATGACAGTGCGGGACGAAATCTGCTGGCACAGTTGAAATCCGATGACGTGGACGTGAATTCGGTACTGTCCGTATCGAATTCACGCCTTCCCACCGGTAGCACCATCGTGCTCGCGGATCAGTCCGGTGGCCGGATGATTGTCGTATCACCGGGCATCAACGCGGAATTGGCGGCCCGCCTGCGCCGCCTGGGCAGAGTCGAGGCCCTGATCGACACCGCGCGACATTGCCGCATTCTGCACCTGACCTCCATGGCGGGCCACGGCCAGCATGTGCTGCAACAGGAAATCGCCGCGACCGTCGCCGATCGAACGCTCATCACCCTCAACCCCGGAGCGATCTACGCCGCCCTCGGCACGGCGCGCATGGAATCGCTACTGAGCCTCACCGATGTGGTGTTCGTCCACGAACAGCAACTGGACCTACTACTCGGACACCGAACCATCCAGGAACGACCGGTAGAGGACAAGATTCGCGATATGCGCGCCCGCCTCTCCCGCCCGCAACCATCGGTGACGGTCCTCAAACTCTCCACGGGAATTACCCGAACCCGCTCGGTGGCGATCACCGTCAGCGAACCCGGCAACCGCATGAAGACCTACTACCCCGACGGCGTAGTAGACGTCGACAGCCACCGTCTCACCGACACCACCGGCGCGGGCGACGCCTGCGTAGCAGGCGTAATGCTCACCCTCCTCAACGGCGGCACCCCGATCGAAGCCGTCAACCTGGCCCACGTCATGGCCCTCGCCGCCTCCGGCACGGTAGGCGGCCGCGACGGTATCCCCCACCGCCCCGACCTCCCCGCCCTCTGGGACCAATACTCCAGCGGCGCCGAACTCCCACCCTGGCTGGCCGACTGACCGTCCGAAAACGAGACTATCGCGGAGCGTAACCACTGATCCCGCCCCTTTCGGTGCGCGCAAGATACCGGCCCGCAGGTTCGTTGCGTACAGCGGAAGAATTGCGGATGCCCCGGCGGAAAGGCTCCCGAGTGGGCGCAATTCACTGCTCTGCCAGCGGTTTTATAGTGCCCCCGGTCGGGTTCGAACCGACACTGTGCGGATTTTAAGTCCGCTGCCTCTGCCAATTGGGCTACGGGGGCGTGGGGGTCAGCGTACCGAGCCGTACGGTTGAGTCGTAATCAACCGGGGGTGAATTTCGGGGGGTTGTCGAAAATGTCCGGGGTCGGTATTCAAGGGACAGGTGGGGTGGGGCCGGAAGTAATGTGGCGGTGGCCACTCCGGTGCCGTCTTGCAGGGACCTCGAGGGTGAGGTGTGTGCGTGTCGGATCGGGGTCGGGGGTGAATGAGGGTCGCGAAAGTGGCGGGCGCGATTTAGCCGCTGGATAACTCGCGAATCGCCCGCGTGAATTGGGTGACGGCGGGTTCGGTCATCAAGCCGGGCGAACGGGGAAGCGGTCCGCGCGATGCCTATCGCGCACAACGCGTTCTAGGAGTCGAACGTCAATTTCAGCTCGGCGAATTGCCGCGCGCCAACTGGGAATACGACATCTTCGACGATTACCCGTTCACGTACGGCTACCCGGTGCCCGAGACCAATCGTGACTAGTGCACGCCCTCCATATGGCGACTCACCCACGGTGCGATCGCCCAGACCACCGCGCCGACCGCGATCGTCACCAGGCCGGTGATGCCGAAGTACGCGAGTTCGTGCGAGGGATCGTAGAACTTGGAGAGCACGCCCGACATCGAGGTGCCGATGCCGACCGAGAAGAAGTACAGCGCCATCATCTGCGCGCGGAAGGCATTGGGGGCCAGCTTGGTGGTGACCGCCAGGCCGATCGGCGAGAGCAGCAGTTCGGAGATGGCGAAACCGGCCAGCACCGCGAACACGAACAGGATCGGCACCGTCTTGCCCTCGGTGCCGGAGTACAGCGCGAACAGCATGAACGCCGCACCCATGCCGAGCACGCCGAGCGCGAATTTGCGCGGGGTGCTCGGGGCGCGATTGCCCAGCCGGGTCCACAGGATCGCGAACAGCGGGGACAGCGCGATGATCCACACCGGCTCCATGGAACCGATCCAGTTGGACGGCGCGGTCCAGCCGAACACATTCCAATTGATGCGCTCATCGGAGTAGACCGCGAGCACGGTGAAGATCTGCTGGAACAGCGACCAGAACACCGCGTTCGCGATGAACAGCGGAATGAAGGCGCGCACCCGGGTACGTTCCACCGCATCGACTTTCGGGCTGGTCAGCATGATCGCGAAGTACACGATCGAGGCCAGCGCGATCACGCCGGTGGTCATATCCGGCAGGTTCGACAGCGTCAGCACACCGGTCAGCGCGGCCACCGCGACGATCACCGCGAGTACCGCCACCACCAGTAGGGTGCGCGGAATCTCGGTGCGCGGCAGCGGATTCGGCACCTCGCGGCCGTGCGTGCCGAGATTGCGGCGGAACACCACGTACTGGGTCAGGCCCAGCGCCATACCGATGGCGGCCGCACCGAAGCCGTAGTGGAAGCCGACATGGTCCTGGAGTACGCCGGTGATCAGCGGTCCCGCGAAAGCGCCCAGGTTGATACCGAGGTAGAACAGCGTGAAACCGCCGTCCGCCCGCGCGTCGTTCTTGTCGTAGAGCGTGCCCAGCAGTGAGGACGCATTGGCCTTGAGCGCACCCGAACCCAGCGCCACCAGCACCAGACCCACACCGACACCGGTCAATCCGGGCAGTACGGCCAGGGCGATATGTCCGGCCATGACGACCACACCGCCGTAGAAGACGGTGCGCTCCATCCCCAGCACCCGGTCCGCGATCCAGCCGCCGAGCACCGTCGAGAGATAGACGAGCCCGCCGTACGCGCCGACAATGCCGGTCGCCGTGGACTTCTCCAGCGCCAGGCCGCCGTCGGTCGTGGAGTAGTAGAGGTAGTAGCCCAGGATCGTGACCATGCCGTAGAACGAGAATCGTTCCCACAGCTCGACGCCGAACAGATTCGCGAGACCGATGGGATGTCCGAACAGGGTGCGTTCGGAGACCGGTTTCGCGTGATGCGCTACTCCAGACATAGCTCAGACCCTCCCATATTGGGCAATCTGACAGCAACCTCAGTTGTTAACCTGAGTCACAACCATATGGCGAAAGCCCTGGTAACAGGCGTGAAGCAGCAGGAGTTCGGTTTGCCAGCGCGTGTCCGAGTCGGTAAGAGCGTCCCCGGCACGCCGCGGACGCCCCGAATCAGGCGATCGACAGCGCTATACCGTCCAGAATGTCGTGCTCGCTGATGATCAGTTCGCCGATGCCCGCGCGCCGCGCCAGCTCATCGGCGAGGACTTCAGCAATCACCGCGCCGCCGCCGATCACATCGACCCGGCCCGGATGCATCGGGCCGAGCGCGGCGCGCTCATCGTGGTTCATGCCGATCAGCCGATCGCACACCTTGCGCAGCTCGCCCAGCGAGAGGCGGGTGAGATGCACCCGCTCCGAATCGTATTCGGGCAGGTCCAGGGCGACCGCGGCGAGCGTGGTCATGGTTCCGGCGACACCGACCCAGGTGTGCGCGCGCTCCACCGGCACCACGCCGAACGCCTGCGCCAAACGCTCGGAGGCGAAGAAGCGCGCGGCCGCCACCTCCTCGCGGGTGGGCGGATTGCCGTGCAGGCAGCGCTCGGTAATGCGCACGCAGCCGATATCGGCGGAGTAGGCGGACTGCACGCCGTCGGCATCACCCAGCACCACCTCGGTGGAACCGCCACCGAGATCGACGACCACGAAAGGTCCGGCCTCGCTGGACAATTCACCGACCGCACCGGCGAAGGACAGACGCGCTTCCTCGTCACCGGTGATGACCTCGGCCTGCGCGCCCTCGACCACACGGCCGAGTTCGGCGGCGGTCATGGCGAAGAAATCCTCGCGATTGCTCGCATCGCGGGTGGCGGAGGTCGCGGTCATGCGGACCCGGGTCACCCCGTGCTCGACCATGAGATCCACGTAATCGTGCAGCGCCACCCGGGTGCGCTCGATGGCCTCGGGATTCAGGGAACCGGTCGCGTCCACGCCCTGGCCGAGGCGGACGATGCGCATCTCACGATGCACATCGGTGAGCTTGGGCGAAGCGCCATCCCGGATCACATCCGCGATCAGTAGTCGGATGGAGTTGGTACCGCAGTCGATCGCGGCGATCCGGTCGCGCATCTATTCGCCCTCTGCCGCAGGATTTTCGTACTTGGGCCAGTCTGCCGGAATCGCGGTGCCGCGCAAACCATGCGCTGCCGCAAGCGCGACTGCCTCGTCGCCAAGCGGGTTCACGCCCGGGCCCTTGGCCAGCGAATGCGCGATCAGCACATGCAGACATTTCACCCGATCCGGCATACCGCCACCGGCGAAATCGGTGCCCAGATCCTCGATGGCATTGCGCTCGGCAAGGTAGCTGTCGTACGCGGCGCGATATCCGGCCGCCAATTCGGTGTCGTGCGTGAGCCGTTCGGTCATCTCGCGCATGATGCCGGTGGTCTCCAACCGGCTGGCCTCGGCGGTCAGCCGCGGATCGGTCAGGTAGTACAGCGTCGGAAACGGCGTACCGTCCGGCAGTTTCGGCTGTGTCTTCACCACGGCGGGCAGACCGTCCGGGGTGTGATAGGCGATCTCCAGTACGCCGCGCGGCTCGCGCCCCAATTGCTTGGCGACGATCTCGAGATCCCGCTCGCTGGGTGTGCGGTGGCTCTCGGATGCGGTCACCTCGGTTGTCCTTCCTGAATGGGGGCGGGCGGATTCGGCGCGGGCGGCGCCGGATTCGCGGCTGGGGCGGCACTGGGCTGCGGCTGCGAAATACTGCGCCACAGTTCCGTGTACCAGGGGTCCGGCTCGCGCGTCTTGGCGGGCGGGACGGGTACCGCGGGCTGTTCTATCCCGGGCACCTGGACGATGTACGGCGTCTCACCGGGCAGCACCAGGCGCAGCCGATCCCGGGCCTCGGCCCGGATATAGGCCGGATCCTGTTGCTGCGCACGGCGATCCCGCAGTTTGGCGACATCGTCCTGTAGTTGCTCGCGCTGGGCGGCGAGCGAAACGGCCTCGGCGCGCTGGGTGAAATAGGTGCGCAGCGGCACCGCGAGGGTGAGCGCCAGCCCGCACAGCACCGCGGCGAGCAGAATCGCGCGGCCCGTGGACAGGCCGAGGATCTTATGTTCGTGCCGTTCGGATTTGGCCCGCGAGGCCCGTCGCGCGGTGGCCGATTTCGCGGCCGAACGGCGCTTGCTCACACCGCTGCCGCTCGCCGAACCCGATGCGGTGCGCTTGGCCGCCGCGCCGGAGCGTGGTTTGGCCGCACCGGATCGGGGCTTGGCCGAACGCGACGGGCGGCGGTCACCGCGTCCTGCCGGACTGGTACCGCGCGCCCGTCGCTCCGTCATCTCACACCTCGAAACTCAGCGGATTTGCCCAACTTCCGGGGGTTGTCCGAACCAGGTCCCGCAACCCCGTACGCCCGGCAGGTGCCGAGTCACCGCTCGATTATTCAGCCTTCGAACGCGAAACGCGGGAAGGCGACGTCACCGGCGTAGCGCGCCGAGTCACCGAGGGCGTCCTCGATGCGCAGCAGCTGGTTGTACTTGGCGACCCGCTCCGAGCGCGCCGGGGCGCCGGTCTTGATCTGACCCGAGCCAACGGCCACCGCGAGATCGGCGATGGTGGTGTCCTCGGTCTCGCCGGACCGGTGGCTCATCATCGTCTTGTACCCGTTGCGGTGCGCCAGATCCACCGCGTCCAGGGTCTCGGTCAGGGTGCCGATCTGGTTGACCTTCACCAGCAGCGCGTTGGCCGCGCCCTTGGCGATGCCCTCTTCCAGACGCTCCGGGTTGGTGACGAACAGGTCGTCGCCGACCAGCTGCACCTTGTCGCCGATGGCGTCGGTGAGCGCGACCCAGCCGTCCCAGTCGTCCTCGGACAGCGGATCCTCGATCGAGACGATCGGGAACTGGGTGATCAGCTCGGCGTAGAAGTCGTTCATCTCGGCGGCGGTGCGCACCGAGCCCTCGAACTTGTAACCCGAACCGGCGGTGTAGAACTCGGTGGCCGCGACATCGAGCGCGAGCGCGACATCGGTGCCGAGCTTGTAGCCCGCCTTGTCGATGGCGATGGCGATCAGGTCCAGCGCGGCGCGGGTGCCCGCGACGTCCGGCGCGAAACCGCCCTCATCGCCGAGACCGGTGGAGAGGCCCTGGGCCTTGAGCACCGACTTGAGCGAGTGGTAGACCTCGGTGCCCCAGCGCAGCGCCTCCTTGAAGGTGGGCGCGCCGATGGGGGCGATCATGAACTCCTGGACGTCGACGCCGGTATCGGCGTGCGCGCCACCATTGAGGATGTTCATCATGGGAACGGGCAGCACATGGGCGTTCGGTCCGCCGATGTAGCGGAACAGCTCCAGGCCCGAGGATTCGGCGGCGGCGCGCGCCACGGCGAGCGAAACACCCAGCAGCGCATTGGCGCCCAGACGCGACTTGTCCGGGGTGCCGTCCAGATCCAGCAGGGTCTGATCGACGGTGCGCTGTTCGACGGCGTCCAGGCCGATCACGGCGGGCGCGATCTCGTCGAGGACGGCCTCGACGGCCTTCTGCACACCCTTGCCGTTGTAGCGGTCGCCGCCATCGCGCAGCTCGACGGCCTCATGCTCGCCGGTGGACGCGCCGGACGGCACGGCCGCGCGAGTGAGGGTGCCGTCGTCGAGAGCGATCTCGACCTCGACGGTGGGGTTGCCACGCGAATCCAGGATCTCGCGAGCTCCGACCTGTTCGATGATGGCCACGAAACGACACTCCTTCGGCTGCTGACTCGGCAGGTCGCACGGCAGTCCCGTGCTGAGCCGAGCCTAATGCACGCCGAAACCGCGAGGACTATCAGGCGGAACGGCCCACGCTGTAGGCGGCGGCGCGATAGCGGACCTTGTTCATATAGGCGGTGGATTGGTTGTAGGTCATCAGGGCCTGCTGCCAGCCGGGCGCTTCGCCGAGGTTGCCGCCGCTGGCGCAGAGATAGCGCGCGGCGGTGAGAGCGGCGTCGTCGATATTGTCCGGATCGGCGATACCGTCGCCATTGGCGTCGACGCCCCAGTGCTGCCAGGTTTCCGGGATGAATTGGAACGGGCCCATGGCGCGGTCGTAGACCGGATCGCCGTCCATCTTGCCGCCGTCGGTGTCCGGAATGTGCGCGACATCCGGTCCGCCGTCGAGGGCCACGCCGCGGATGGGCGGCGAAACCTTGCCGTCCTGGGCCACTTTCGCGCCGTGATAGGTGCCGTGCCGACTCTCCACACTCGCGATTCCGGCGATGGTGGTCCAGCCGATACCGCAGTCCGGCCGGGATCTGGCCATGACCGCGGCGGCATAGCCATACGCCTCCAGCGCCACCTCGGAGATGCCGAGGGCATCGGACTGCTCCTGCGCCCAGCCGCGCAATTGAATCGCGCTGCGGCCCGGGGCATCCAGATCGATCACCGGCAGCGGCGTCCCGATACCGGGCGGCATGGAATCCGGTACCGGGGTGAGATTCGTTGTACCGCAACCCGTCAGCAGTACGAGAGCGAGCGCCGAGCCCAACAGGCCGACGCGGGACGATATGGCGCCGGCGGCGGCTTTCTCGAAACGCACTCTTCTCATCATCCAGATAGTTCGCCCGTTCAACCACGAACGTGAACGCCCAGTGGCGGGAGTCGTCCGGATCGATGCGCTTCGGTTACCGTTCGCACCCGTGCTTTGATACCTTCCAGCTATCTTCTCGACACGCTTTTAGGTAAGCCTTGCCAAATTTGGCGCTGCCCGATACCTTCGCTCGGGTACCGAAATCCGCTTGTCACCTCCGAGGCCAGGAAGGTAACCCCCTTGGCGAAAAGCGTTCTCTTCGAACGTAAGACGCTTCACCCATCGGAACTCGAACGACGCGAACTGCCGGAGGCCGCCGGACACGCTGTGCGCGCGCTGGCGGATGAGATCGCCGCCACAGTCGGGATGAGCCCGGCGATTGCCACCACGCTCGGCAACCCGGACCTGCTGCACCACATCGACACCCGCTTCTCCGAATTACCCGAGGAAGTGCACCGCGCGATGCGCGCCCCCGCCACCTCCGCGGGCGTCACGATCATCAGCCGGTTACCGCTCAGCGACGATGAACTCGGACAGACCCCGATCGACTGGCGACAGGCCGCCGCATGGGCTGGAGAGCCCGAGCGCGCCCATTCCTCCTTCGCGCTGGACCTCACCATGTTGCTGCTGGCGCGCTGCGCCGGTGAGCCTTTCGGCTGGCAGGGCCAGCAGGGCGGGCGCCTGGTCAACAACATCCTGCCCACGCCCGGACACGAACAGGAGCAGTCCGGGGCCAGCAGCACCACACTGCTGAGCCCGCATACCGAGGACGCCTTCCATCCGCGCCGCGCCAATCTGCTCATGCTGGGCTGCCTGCGCAATCCGGATCGGGTCGGCACCACGGTGTCCTCGGTGCGGCGGGTGGAACTGTCTGCGGCGCAACGGGATCGGCTCTCACACCGGGAGCTGCCGATTCTGCCCGATGTGTCCTACGGCACCGATTTCCCGGAGCACGAGACCCCGGCCATCGCCACGCTCGGCACCGACGACGGGCGGCTGACACTGCGCTACGACCCGGCGTACACCCCGCTCGCGGACGCCGATGACGAATTCCGCTCCGCCTACGAGCATCTGGCGACCGAACTCGAAAGGGTCTGCATCACCGCCGCTTTGACCCCGGGGGAACTGTTGCTGGTGGACAATGACGTGGTGGTGCACGGACGGGTGCCGTTCACCCCCCGCTACGACGGCACCGACCGCTGGCTCAAGCGAGTGAACATCAGGCTGCCCCAGCGCCGCCGTGATGCGTCCGAAGCCGCCGAGACCGGATACGGCCAGCGGGTGGTGGCGCCATTCCGCATGATCCGAGGTAACCGCACGTGAACAGCCGACCCACCCCGCTGCGTGTACTCAGTCGCAGCGATCTAGCCGATGTCCCGATCAGTCCCGCCGAGGTGGTGCGCGCCGTGGAGGACGCGTATCTCGCCTTCGCGGCGGGAGATTCGGATAATCCACGCAAGCTCAGCGTCGCACATCCGGACGGCTGGTCGGTGGCCTACGCCATGCTCGGCCGCGACGGCCGCCGCCGGGTGGTGGCCATGAAGACCTCGTACAAATTCGATCCGCATCACGACCGCTCCACCAAGCGGTACTACACCACCATCACGCTGTACGACGATGCCACCGGTATGCCGCTGGCGATGATGGACTGCGCACGGGTCGGGGCGCTGCGCACGCCCGCGGTCTCGGCGCTGCTGGTGCGCGAGACAGCCCGGCCGGGTGCGCGTTCGGTACTGCTCATCGGCACCGGCACCCAGGGCCGCAACGCGCTGCCGCACCTGCTGGCCGCGAATCCGCAGCTGAACCGCCTGATGCTGTACGGCACCCACCCCGAGGGCATCGAATCGGTGTATCAGCAACTGCTGCACCATAATCCGCACGCCGAACTGGAGCTGGTGAGCGATCCGCACGCCGCCGCCCGCACCGCCGATGTCATCCTGGCCACCGCCGGGCCAGGCACCCAGGTCGCCATCGAGGCCAAGGATCTGGCCCCGGGCGCGACCGTGGTGCTGGTCGGCTACGGCCTGGCCCCGTCCACGCTCACCGAGGCCGATCGGGTGATCGCCACCAGCGCCGAGCAGATGGCGCTCACCGGCACCGATATGGCCGGACCGGACGGGCGACTACGCGGGGTCGACGCTGAGCTACCCCAGGTGCTCAATCACCGCAGCGTCGGCCGGACCTCCGATGAGGAACGAATATTCGTCTACAACAGCGGCCTGGTGCTCACCGATATCGCGGTCGCGCACGCACTCGCGACCCGCGCCATCGCCGAGGGTCGTGGCACGGAAGTGGCGCTGTGGGATTGAACCGCGCCGAAACAGTAGAAAGGGGACAGCCCGGCAGATGGATATCACCGATCCCGCCGAGCTCACCGAGATAACCGCCACGCCGATGCCCGCGCACCGGGCCGAATGGGAAGAACTGCTGCTCGCGGACACCGAATTGCTCGGCCGCATCGCGGGTACGATCGACGGCGCGTTCCATGTGCTGTTCCCGGCGCGAATTGTGCAGAACATCAAGGCGTTTCAGGACACCTTCGTCCGATACGGGGTGACCGGGCGGATCTACTACGGCAAGAAGGCCAATAAGGGCGCGAGCGTCGTGCGGGCCTGCCGCACCGCCGGAGCCGGGGTGGACGTGGCCAGTGTCGGCGAATTCCAGGCCGCGCTCGGCGCCGGTATCGCCGGGACCGATCTGGTGGTCACCGGACCCGCGAAATCCGATGCGCTGCTGGCCCTCGCGGTCCGCGAGGGCGCGCTCATCGCGATCGACGGGCTGGACGAACTCGACCATCTGCATGCCATCGTCGCCACCATCACGGCCGCCGGGCACGAACTCACCGCGCGAATTCTGCTGCGTGTACTGCCGCCCGGATCGCACAGCCGATTCGGCCTGACCGGCGAGGAACTCGACCTGGCCGTGAAACGCGTCGACCCGAATTCGATTTCCCTGGAAGGCTTCAGCTTTCACCTCTCGGGCTACCGGTCGATCGCGCGCGCCGAACTCGCCGCCGCGCTGATCCCGCGCTGCCTCGAGGCGCGGGGCCTGGGTCATCGGGCCGACACCCTCTCCATCGGCGGCGGATTCGGGGTGGACTACGTCCCCGAGGCCGCCTGGCGCGCATTCATCGACGGCGTCAATCCCGCCTGGTTCCACGGTGATCGAGCGCCCGCGCCCGATTCGTATTACCCGTACCACTGCCCCGAACCCGGTCCGGACATGCTCGCGGCGATCCTGCGGCACGACGATCTGGGCGACCGGCTGCGCACCGCGGGAATCACCCTGGCCATCGAACCCGGCCGGGCGCTGCTGGACCGCGCGGGCAGCACCGTTTTCACCGTGCAGGGCCGCAAAACCCGTACCGCACATGGCCGGGACTATCAGATACTCACGGTGAACGGCACCAGCCTGAGCCTGTCCGAACAATGGTTCAACACCGAATACCTCCCCGATCCGGCGCTTTGGCCGCGACACACCGGGGATATGACACCCGCCTGCGTAGGCGGCGCCACCTGTCTCGAAGACGATATGCTCAGTCGGCGGCGGATTCCGCTGCCTCGCCCGGCCGAAATCGGGGACCTGCTGATCTACCCCAATACCGCGGGTTATCAAATGGACAGCAATGAATCGGCCTTCCACGATCTGCCGATTCCACCGAAGGTTGAATTGTCCGCCTCCGACGGGAACGCACAGTTCGGATGGCGTTTCGATCGATAGCGTCGAACAGCATTTATCCGCATTCACACCGATCGCAAGGAGATACCTTCATGCCTGTTGTCACCACGCGCGTGACAGACCTCATCGGGCATACGCCGCTCTTCGAATTGGCCGTCACCGATACCGGCACCCGGCTGTTCCTCAAACTCGAGAACATGAATCCCACGGGGGCCGCGAAGATTCGGATGGCCAGCGCCATGGTCGACGACGCCGAAGCGCGCGGGCTGCTGCGCCCCGGCGGGCATATCGTCGAATCCACCTCCGGCAATACCGGTTTGGGCCTGGCCGTTATCGCGGCCGAACGCGGGTATCGCTTCACCGCGGTGGTCGATCACCACGCCTGCCGCGACAAACTGCGAACGATGAAGGCGATGGGCGCGGAACTGGTATTCGTCTCCGACGGCGATGACGACAATCTCTCCACCTCGGCGCGTGAGGAACTCGCCGAGCGACTGGCGCTGGAGGAGCACGCCGCCGCGGTGGCGGCGGGCGAAGTCCCGAATGTGTACTTCACCGAACAGCACAACAATGACGCCAATCCGGTCGGCTACTACGAGCTCGCCGAGGAACTGCTGGCCGATCTCGGCCGGGTGGACGCGCTGATCTCGGCGGTCGGCACCGGCGGTTCCATGTTCGGCACCGCGCGGCGGCTGCGCGATCTCGGGCACGAACCGCTGCTGTACGGGGTGGAACCGGTGGGGTCCATCGCCTTCGGCGGTCCGGCCGGGCCGTACTGGCAGTCCGGCACCGGCACCCCGGAGGGCGCGGATCCGGGCAAGATCGTCGCCGAGGATCTGAGCCTGTTGCAGGAGGGCGTGAAGGTTTCCGATGTGGAGGCGTTCGCGACCGCCCGGGTGGTCGCGCGCAAACTGGGCCTGATGATCGGCGGATCGGCGGGTGGATCGGTCTTCGCGGCCCTGGAGCGGATGGACGAGTTCCCGGCCGGGTCGGTCGTGGTCAGCATCGTCTGCGACGGCGGCGAGAAGTATCTGGACACCGTCTTCGACGACGACTGGATGAGCGACCGCGATCTACTGGATTCCGAGACCGAAGGTAAGGTCGCGAAAATGCTGGACAGCTACGCGCCAGCGCGCGATCAGCGGTCGCGCGCCGCGACTCGGCACACCGCGGACACCCATGCGATCCTGCTGCCGCAGGGCGCGGGATCGGTGGCCGTCGCATCCGCGAACGGGGCTGCGGGCAAATGAATTTCGGCCCTCGGCAGTCCGACGGACGTCAGCTCACCGCGCTGGCCACGCCGATCGCGCTGACGCAACTCGCCCAGGTGGCGGTCTCCACCACCAATATCGCGCTGATGGGCACGCTCGGGGTGCGGCAGGTGGCCGCCGGTGGCCTCGCGCTGGTGCTGTTCAACCAGATTCGCACCATGTGCGTCGGGTTGATCACCGGTACCGGCAATCAGGTGGCGACGGTGGTGAGCCGGGGCGAGAAGGGCAGTCGCGCCGTCGAACGCGAGGTGCGGGAGGTGGTGCGGTCCAGTTTCCTGATCGCCACCCTGGCCGGATTGCTCGGCGGCGCACTGCTGATCGGGCTCGGCTGGGCGCTGCAATGGCTCGGACAGGACGCGGCGGTGCTCGCCGAGGCGCGGCCCATGATGGTCGCGCTCGCGCCGGGACTGCTGCCCTGCCTGTGGTTCCAGGTGCTGCGCCAGTACTCGGTCGGTATGCAGCGACCGCAGGCGCTGCTGCTGGTGACGCTCGGCTCGGTGGCGCTGAACGTGGCGCTGGCGCTGGCGTTCATGCACGGCTGGCTGTTCCTGCCCGAACTCGGGCTGACCGGAATCGGCGTGGCCACCTCGCTGGTCTTCCTGATCACCTTCGGGGTGTTCTGGGCCATGGTGCGCCGGGACGCGAAACTCGGTGCGACACTGCCCGTTCGCATGTGGCCGGTGCACTGGGCCACGGTGCGCGACGAACTGAAACTGGGTACGCCGATCGCGCTCACCTACGGGTCCGAGGCGGGCATGTTCTCGGTGCTGGCGCTGGTCATGGGCAGTCTGGGAGCCGCGGCGCTGGCGGCGCACAATGTCGTCTATCAGATCGTGTACATCGTGTTCCAGGTGGCGATCGGGCTCTCGCACGGCGCGTCGATCCTGGTGAGCAAGGCCGTCGCGCGCGAGCGGTACTCGCACGCGCGCGCGGTGGCCTGGCTCGCGCTGCGCTACGCGGCGATCATCACCGCGCTGACCGGCATCGTCTATGTGGCCGCACCGGATTGGGTGCTGCTGCCTTTCCTGGACGACACCGATGCCGCCACCGTCACGCTCGCGCACACCCTGCTGCTGATAGCGATCGTGCTGCAATTCTTCGATTCGGCGCAGAACATCGGTGTCGGACTGCTGCGCGGTCTCAAGGACACCAAGGCGGGTTTCCGGCTGTCCCTGGTGGGGTATTGGATTGTGGGATTACCCACCGCATTGCTACTGGCATTCCCCTTGCATCTGGGGGCCGCGGGTGTGTGGTGGGGCCTGACCGCCGGACTCGCCACCACAGCTGCCCTGATGCTGCGGCGCTACTTCACGCTGCTGCACGCGCGTGAACAGGAACATCCCCGAGTGCTGGCCGGTAGCCTCGGACATTGAGCCGTCACGCAAACCTCACCTTCCCGCAAGCATGCCGTCACTGGGCATGGGCAATCTGGTGTAAAAGGCTTCGCTATTCTGGCTGACGGAATCGGCAAGCCGAGGGCACACACCATCCGGGGAGGATGTCCGTGTACATCGCGAGAGTCGCTGAATATCCGAGGGCAGACCATGTGCTGTTCCATTTCAGCGACACCCACCTGATCGCCGCAGACGCCGATCTCTACGGGGACGTCGACGCGGAGGCCCGACTCGGCCAACTGCTCGGCGAGGCCGCGGCGAGCCATATCAAACCCACCGCGATCGTCTTCACCGGCGATCTCACCGATCAGGGCGAACCGGGCGCGTACCGCAAATTGCGCGCACTGGTGCAGCCCTGGGCCGACCGCATCGGCGCACCACTGGTGTGGGTGGCCGGAAACCATGACGATCGAGCCGCACTACGCGTGCACATGCTCGACGAAAAGGGTTCGGGCGCACCACTGGACGCGGTGCACATGTTCGACGGGCTACGCGTGATCGCCCTCGACACCACCGTGCCCGGGCACCACTACGGTGAGATCACCGACGGCCAATTGGCCTGGCTGCGTACGGTATTGGCCGAGCCCGCGCCGTTCGGAACCATTCTGGCCATGCACCATCCGCCCATCCCCTGCGTACTGGACCCGGCCGTCTCGGTGGAGCTGCGCGATCAGCGCCGCCTCGCCGATGTGCTGGACGGCACCGATGTGCGCGCGATTCTGGCCGGGCACCTGCACTTCTCGACCAGTGCGACCTTCGCCGGGATTCCGGTCTCGGTCGCCTCGGCCACCTGCTACAGCCAGGATCTGGCCGTGCGGCAGGGCGGTATTCGCGGGCGTGACGGCGCGCAGGCCTTCAACTACGTGCACATCTACCCGGACACCGTGGTGAACTCGGTGGTGCCGATCGGCGCGGGCGGCACCGTCGGCGAACCACAGACCCCGGAGCAGGCGGCCCAGCGGCTCGCCGACGCCGGGATCGTGATTCCACCGGCCGCGGGCATCCCGCACGTGCTGCGCCGGCGGGACAAGGCCACCGAGGCCGGCTGAACCGAATTCGGTTCAGGCGGCGCCCGATTCGAACGCGGCGAGCGATCCCGTGATCGAATCGGGCTTCTCCCAGGGCGCGGGCTCCGGGAAATAGGTCTCCAGGAATTCCGAGACCGCGCGCACCCGTTCGGCCTCCGGGACCTCCGGGAAACTGCCGTCGTTGAGGCAGAAGAAGTCCACATTGCGCCGCTTGGCCAGACCCTCCAGCAGGGCCAGGCCGGTGTACATGGTGGTGTCCACGTAGCGCATCTTGGCCGCCTCCTGCGGTACCGCGCGGCCGGTCAGCAGGGCGTAGTAGTGGTACAGCGAATTGGTCACCGAGATATCGGTGGCGGCGCGGAACCGGCTGGTGCGGGTGCGGGCGAAATCCTCCGGGAACGCCTGCTCCATCTCGTGCAGCACGCTGCGGCGCAAGGGCACCGGGGTGTGCTCCAGATGCCTGGTGATCATATGCCCGAAGCGGGCCTGCAATAACTGCCGATTCATGCGGGCGGCATTCTCGAAACCGCTGCGGCGTTCATTGTTGGCGCCCGGGCCGATACGCGTGCCCGCCTCGATATAGCGGCTGATCCCGCCCGGGGTGAAGAACATGGACGGGCGCACCGGGCGCGCGAAGAACATATCGTCATTGGAGTACAGGAAATGCTCCGACAAACCCTCGATATGCTGCAATTGGCATTCCACCGCATGGGAATTGAAGACCGGCAGCCCGCTGACATCCGGGAAATGGTCGACGGCGCGCACGACCGTCACCTTGGGATCGTCGCCCAGCCACTCCGGCACCTTGGAATCGGTGGCGATGAAGATGCGGCGGATCCACGGCGCGTTCTTGTGCACCGAGCGCAGCGCGTACCGCAGCTCGTCGATCTGCCGGATGCGGGCGTCGGCGGCGTCACCCTCGCCGACCACCACCTGCGCCAGCATTCCCGCACGGCGCGCGCGGAATTCGGGATCGGTGCCGTCCACCCAGGAGAAGACGATATCGATATCGAAGCCGACATCGCCCGGATGCGGGGCGAACATGCCGGTCAGGGTGGGCCAGCTGGTGTCGTAGAGCAGGACGGTGCTCTGCTCCACATCGGCGAGGTCGAACACATTGCGGGTCAGCGCGTTCGGGCGCGGGCATTCCACGGTATCGCCGTGGTACTCCCACAGCTCGATATCCACGTGGTGCGCGGTGTCCAGGTCCCGGCCCAGCCGGAACACATTGTGCTGCTTCTCATTGCAGATGAACCCGGCCACCATGGCGGCGCCCAGCACCCGTCTGAGCGCGGCTCTGTGCGCGGCGTCGACCGCCAGCACCAGCCGATGGTCGGAGTCGCGCACCAGCAGGTACGGCACCTCCGCCGCTATCATCTCCGCGCGCAGATGGCGCAGATCGTCGAGCACCGCGCTCGACGTACCCAGATTCGCCACGCTCGCGCCTGGCGTCCATGTCCCCATGTCCGGCTGCTGCCCCGAACCCATATCCATCACCGGTCTCCGCTCTCTTCGTGTTCTCACCTCACACGCCTCACCTGCACCGCAGCAGCCGCCCAGCCGTTGCCGGGAGCGCGAAAACCGTTGCGCGCCATACTTTCGATGCTGCTGCGTTCGTCTACGCCGAGTGGCGGACGGCTTCACCGGGCGGTCATCGGCCGGTTACTCGCATGACCCCGTTTGTACGGGGGACTGTAACGAATGATGCATTCGTTATCGCCGCTAGTCAATCTATTGCCACGCAGGTCCGATGGTGTTTTCACACACGTAACGGACAAGTGGGACGTCCCGGGCGTTCCGAGCCGCGCTCGCGGAGGCCAGCGGGCAACGGCGGCAACGGCATACACTTGTCTCAGCACAGTCCAGCCCACTGTGCTTTACCCGATCGTGAGGTGACGAAGATGGTAGCCGGAGCGCGGGCGCGACAAGAGTCCTCGACGGAAGGCCCGGAAACGGAACACCCGGAACTGCCCATCCTACCCGAGTGGCCATTGGACACCATCGGGGTGCTGGTGACCACCGATCCCGCCCCGCACGCCATTCCGGTCTCCTGGCCGGTGCGCGCGGGCGACAGTCGGATTCTGCTGAGCCTCAAGTCCGATCGCGGATCGCTGGCGCGGCTACGCGAACGCCCCGAGGTGGCGCTACTGATCCTGGGCGGCGGCAATGTGGCGCTGTGCGCCCGCGGTCGCGCCGAGATCGTGGCGGATCCGATGCCGGGCGCGGACGATTACACGGCGGTCGCGATCGAGGTGTCGGTGATCGATGATCATCGGCAGTCGGCGTTCGCCGTGGCGGCCGGAATCCAGCGCAACGTGATCGATCCAACGGAATTGCGCTACTTGGAGAAACGCGTGGCCACGCTGAAATCCATGGCGTCCGAAGGCAACTGAACGGTGCCGCCCGTCGATTAATTCGGACATTCCAGACATAGCGTCCCAACCGAAACCCCAGCGCAAAAATGAACGCGCACAGTGGGTCCCCGGATCGACCATAATCGGGAAGGGATGCGGTGTGAATGCGCCGCGGGGAAGGAGATCATGTCTGTCAGCTTGGCCAAGGGTGGAAACGTTTCGCTCTCCAAACAGGCCCCGAACCTCACCAAGGTCGCCGTCTGCCTGGGTTGGGACGTTCGCACGACCACCGGCGCGGACTACGACCTGGATGCCAGCGCGATGGCCTGCGGACCGAACCAGCGGGTGCTGTCGGATGCGCATTTCGTGTTCTACAACAATCTGCGCTCGCCGGAAGGCACCATCGAGCACACCGGTGACAACCTCACCGGCGCCGGCGACGGTGACGACGAGGTGATCAATGTCGATCTGGCAGCAATGCCCCCGACGATCACCAATATCTTCTTCCCGGTATCGATCCACGACGCCGACGCTCGCCGCCAGTCCTTCGGACAGGTCCGCAACGCCTACATTCGCGTTGTCGACGCGGCCACCAGCTCCGAGCTGGCCCGCTTCGATCTCACCGAGGACGCCTCCACCGAGACCGCCATGGTCTTCGGCGAGCTCTACCGCAACGGCCCGGAATGGAAGTTCCGCGCCATCGGCCAGGGCTACGCCTCCGGCCTCGCCGGTATCGCCCGCGACTACGGCGTCAACGTCTGACCGAGCGTCGCACCGAAAACGCTACCCCGCCGAACGACTCGGCCGGGTGGCGTTTTTCATTGTCCGGAGTCGGGAATCAGTTGAGCTGGCGGATTTTGGCGGCTATGCGGTCGGCGATGGGGGCCGAGGTGCGGGCGTCGGCGTAGGCGCAGCTGGAGACTTCTATGACGGCGTTGCCCTGGGTGCGGATGGTGTCCGAGCAGACCCGGGTGCTGCCGGTGAAGGTGAGGGTCCAGTCGGCGGAGACGGCGGACGGGTCGGTGTTGTGCGGAATCGCGGTGATGCGCATGACGCTGGGGGCGCCGTTGCCGGTTTTGGGGGTGGCGGTCAATTGCTTGCCATTGCAACCGGACAGGACGGCCCGGTACTGGTTCACCAGGGCCTCGGCCACCAGGAAATTCTTGTAGGTGGAGACGGTCTCGTAGATGGTGTGCTGCGGACTGTCATCGGCCTCGCGCAGCGAACGCAGGCGGAAGCCGGTCCATTTGTCCGCGTAGACATCCAGATCGGCGGTGTACTCCATGGGCCCGCATTCGGCGGGCTGATAGGTGAGGTTCGGGGTGGTGGGGACGGTGTTCTCGAACTTCTGCACCAGGGCGGTGGAGGCCACGATCTTGCCGGCGTCATCGGTGGAGAGCAGCACATCGGGAATGCGATCGGCGCTCAGGCGGGCCATTTTCACCACCGCCGGATCGGGGGCGGCGACACCGCTGACCACCTTGCCGCACCCCGTCACCGCGAACAGCAGCGCCAGGCACACCGCGACCATTCGCCCCTGCATCGGCCCTCCTCCACACCCGAAAACAGCAGAAGCATAGCGGTCGGGCGCAACGACCCGCCCGGCGTGAATGCGGCGATCAGGTCACAGCCGACCCGCGTCCGGCATCACACCGGCCAGTAGGCGCGCCACTGCTCGGGCGTGAGGGAAAGTCGTTCGCCGCGAGCGGCTTCCGCCGCATCCTCGGCCGCGCGAATGGCGGCGGCGAACGCGAGCGTGGCCTTGCGCAGACGTTCCTCGGCGCTGTCCGGACCGCCGAGCCGGACCATCCGCAGCTCCAGCGGAATCAGGTCCTCCGGCAGTCCCGCCTTACCGCTGCGTGAGCGCACCTTCTCCGCCAGCGCCAAAGCCGGTTGGGCCATGGCGATTCCGTCCAGACAGGAGCGCCGCGACTTCTCCGCGGTCTTGCGCTCCTCCCATGCCGCCTCCTGCGCGGCGATCTTGGACGCCATATCGGCGTCCGGATCGATGCCGTTGTCGAGCAGGTGCGGACTGCGATGGGTCAGCTTGGCGACCAGTGCGGCCGCCACCTCGGCGACCGTGAATTCCCCTGCGGCCTCGGCGATTCGGGAGTGGAACAGCACCTGCAACAGCAGATCGCCCAGCTCCTCCTTGATGGTCTCGGCATCGGCGTCCTGAATGGCGTCGAGGAGTTCATAGGTCTCCTCCAGCAGGTACGGCCGCAGCGAATCATGGGTCTGGGTGACCTCCCAGCCGCCGAAATTCCACAGCCGATCCATGACGTGCACGGCCTCGCCGAGCGCCTCGGTCATGCGCGCGGTATCGGCCGTCAACTCCGCCGCGGACGCCGCGTGCGCCGAAAGTCCCTGCGCCACAGCCGCGGCCGCCTCATCGTCACGCGCGGAGGTCATCGGGCGGTGGCCGCCTCCGGAGCGATGCGCACATCCACCGCGCCGGGGGCTTTACCGTCGAGGGCGAGCAGCAGGTCGGCGACGAACTGGAGCACCTGCACATCGCGGACCCGGGCCGCGCCGACGCTGTCTTCCACCCGGGGCAGCGGCAACTGCACGATGCCGGTGGCCGGGCGGTAGGTCGCGTTCGGGTAAAGGCGCTTGAGCCGCAACTGTTTCGAGTCCGGCAGTTGCAGCGGCGCGACCTTCAGGGTGGTGCCGGTGACACCGATCTCGGCGATCTTGTACTCCCGCGCCAGCAGCCGCAGTTTGGCCACCGACACCAGGCGGCCGACCTCCACCGGCAGCGGGCCGTAGCGGTCGACGAGTTCCTCCACCACCGCGGCCAGACCCGAATCGTCCTGGGCGGCGGCCAGTTTGCGGTAACCCTCGAGCCGCAGGCGGTCCGAGGCGATGTAATCCGGCGGGATGTGGGCGTCCACGGGTAGGTCGATCCGCACCTCGCGGATCTCCTCGTCGACGGTGATCGGGCGGCCGTCTGCGGCGGCGCGATACGCCTCCACCGCCTCCCCCACCAGGCGCACGTACAGGTCGAAGCCGACGCCCGCCACATGTCCGGACTGTTCCGCGCCGAGCACATTGCCCGCACCGCGAATCTCCAAGTCCTTCATGGCGACCGCCATACCCGCGCCCAGATCCGAATTCTGCGAAATGGTGGCCAGGCGGTCGTACGCCGTCTCGGTCAACGGCTTCTCCGGCGGGTACAGGAAGTACGCGTAGCCGCGCTCCCGACTGCGGCCCACCCGCCCGCGCAACTGGTGCAGCTGCGAAAGCCCCAGTGCGTCAGCGCGTTCCACGATCAGCGTATTGGCATTGGAGATATCCAGACCGGTTTCGATAATGGTGGTCGAGACCAGCACATCGTATTCGCGCTCCCAGAAACCCTGCACGGTCTTCTCGAGCGTGTCCTCGTTCATCTGCCCGTGCGCGATCGCCACCCGCGCCTCCGGCACCAGATCGCGAATCCGCTTGGCGGCCTTCTCGATCGAGGACACCCGATTGTGGACATAGAAAACCTGGCCGTCACGCAGCAGCTCACGGCGAATGGCGGCGGCCACCTGCTTATCGTTGTACGCGCCCACATAGGTGAGTACCGGATGCCGCTCCTCGGGCGGGGTGAGAATGGTCGACATCTCGCGAATACCGGCCAGGCTCATTTCCAGGGTGCGCGGAATCGGCGTCGCGGACATGGTGAGCATGTCCACGTGCGTGCGCAGTGCCTTGATGTGCTCCTTGTGCTCGACGCCGAAACGCTGTTCCTCGTCGATAATGGTGAGGCCCAGGTCTTTCCAGCGAATACCGGTCTGCAACAGCCGGTGCGTGCCGACCACGATATCGACGTCGCCGGAGGCCATGCCCTCGGTGATCTCGCGCGATTCGGCGGCATCGGTGAAGCGGGACAGGCCCTTCACTGTCACCGGGAATCCGGCCAGCCGATCGTGGAAGGTCTGCAGATGCTGTTGCGCCAGCAGGGTGGTCGGCACCAGCACGGCGACCTGCTTACCGTCCTGCACCGCCTTGAACGCCGCGCGCACCGCGATCTCGGTCTTGCCGTAGCCGACGTCACCGCAGATGACGCGGTCCATCGGGACCGCCTTCTCCATATCGGCCTTCACCTCGGCGATGGCGGTGAGCTGATCGACGGTCTCGGTGAAGGCGAACGCGTCCTCCATCTCCACCTGCCACGGCGTATCCGGGCCGAAGGCGTGCCCGGGCGCGGCCTGGCGGGCGGCATAGAGCTGAACGAGTTCGGTGGCGATCTCGCGAACGGCCTTGCGCGCCTTGCGTTTGGTGTTCTGCCAATCCGAACCGCCCATCTTGGACAGGCTGGGGAGTTCACCGCCGACATAGCGGGACAGCTGATCCAGCGAATCCATCGGCACGAAGAGCCGGTCCCCCGGCTGGCCGCGCTTGCTCGGCGCGTATTCGATGACCAGGTACTCACGCCGCGCGCCGCCGACCGTGCGCTCGATCATCTCCACGAACCGGCCGATGCCGTGCTGATCGTGCACGACCATATCCCCGGCCCGCAGCGCCAGCGGATCGACCTGATTGCGGCGCTTGGCCGCGAGCTTCTTCCCCTCGCCGGGCGCGGTGACCCGGTTGCCGGTGAGATCGGATTCGGCGACCACCACCAGCTTCGCGTCCTCGAAGATGACGCCGTCGTGCAGTGAACCGCAGAGCACCCCGACCAGCCCGCGCACCGGTTCGGCCCCGGCCGCGAGGGCGGCGGCGGGCACCTCGGCCTCGCCGAGTCGCTCCAGAATGCGTTGCGCCGTACCGTGTCCCGCGACCACGATGACCGCGCGGCCGCCGGTGGAGACGTGCGCGCGCAGCGAGGCGAAGATGGTGGCGACCAATTCGTCCGAACCGCGCGCCGAGGGCGCGGACTGCACCGGCAGCACGATCTCGTCCGGATGGTCGGCGACCAGCGGGCTCAGCGTCCACCACGGCAGACCGCGCTTATCGGCGTCGGCGTGCACCACGTCCAGACCGCGATAGGCCGAGGCCGCCAGATCCAGACCGTGCGCGCCCAGCGGGGCCGCGCCGCCGAACGAGGCCGCGGTCCAGGACGCCTCCAGGAATTCCTGTCCGGTGCGCACCAGATCGGCGGCGCGGGTGCGCACCTTCTCCGGATCACACAGCAGCACATGGGTATCCGCGGGCAGCACCTCGGTGAGCAGTTGCAGCTCGCCCGGTTGCAGCACCGGCAGCAGCGCCTCCATACCCTCCACCGGAATGCCCTGGGAGATCTTCTCCAGCATCTCCACCAGGGCCGCGTCGGCCGGATTCTCGGCGGCCACCTCGGCGGCGCGCTCACGAAGCGCGGGGGTGAGCAGCAGTTCCCGGCAGGGCTGGGCTATCGCCAGTTCGATCGGCACATCGTGGATGGAGCGCTGATCGGCGACCGAGAAGGCGCGCAGCTCGCTGATCTCATCGCCCCAGAACTCCACGCGCACCGGATGATCCGCCGTCGGCGGGAAGAGATCGAGAATGCCGCCGCGCACCGCGAACTCACCGCGCTTGCCGACCATATCGACGCGTTCGTACGCGAATTCCACCAGCCGGGCGAGCAATTCGTCGAAATCGAACTCCGCGCCGACCCGCAGCACGATGGGTTCGAGATCGCCGAGCCCGCGCGCCATCGGCTGCATGAGCGAACGCACCGTGGTCACCACCACGCGCAGCGGTTCGCCGTAGATGGTGTCCTCGGGATGCACCAGCCGCCGCAGCACCTGCAGCCGCTTGCCGACGGTGTCCGCGCCCGGGGACAGCCGCTCATGCGGCAGCGTCTCCCAGGATGGGAATATCGCGACCCCCGCACCGAGCATCTCGGTGAGCTCGGCGGTCAGATCGTCGGCCTCGCGCCCGGTGGCGGTCACCACCACCAGCGGTCGCTCCCCGGCGATGGTCGCGGCCACGAAGGGCCGCGCCGCCGAGGGCGCGACGAGCATTGCCGAGGCCCGTCCGATCAGCTCTTTCACCTGCTGCAAGGAGGTATCGGCACCGGCCACCGCAGCCAGTCCCGCGAGAGGTGGACGTTGGCTCGACATGAGGCAGACTCCTGGGCGCGCAGAGAGCGGGTAGGACAGCTCAACGAGTCTAATCACCCGGACCGACAGCGGTGGCTCCGCCTCACTGGCCTGCGTGCGATCCCGGAAGGGTGCGGGGCGATTCGTGCTTTGATGTCTATATGTCCTATGTGGTCGATCCACGGGTGGATGCCTATATCGACGGACTACCCGAATGGCAGCAAAAGATCTGCCGGCAGGTGCGTGACATCGTGCACGCGGCGGACCCCGCGGTCCAGGAGACGATCAAGCGGACGGTGCAGCCGTACTTCGTCCTCGACGGCAATATCTGCGCCCTGCTCGGCACCAAGAAGGCCGTGGACATCTTCCTCTACGACGGCGGCATCGTGCCCGACCCGCACGGCATCATCACCGGCGGCCACGACAACAAGACCGCGCGCATGATCGCCGTACACGAGGGCGAAACCCTCAACGCCCCAGCCCTTCTCACCATGTTCAAACAGATCATCGCCAACAACCGAGCGGGCGGCTGGCGCAGATTGAAACGCGAGAACCCGGACATGCCCCGGTAATCACGCCAACTTCCCAACGCGACAACTGATCTCGCAAGGATCGGGGTAACTCCCGGGGTACCCCCGAAATGGCCAACGGCACCCACCCGCACCACGCGTCCCCAATGGTCCACGGCTCCCAAGCCGTGCGCCAAAGTCCCGGGGAGGCGGTTACTGCACGTAGCGGCGGAGGCGGCGGGCCGCGAATTCCCTGAAGTACGCGACCTTTTCGTCCGGAACGATGGACGGGAGCAGGAAGTACCAGGCCCGTTCCATGCGGGTCGCCATCTGATCGATGGTCTCGGTGCTGACCGCGACCATGTGCACGCCGGTCGTCACCTCCTGCAGCAGCAGGCCGATGGTCTCCGGATCCAGGTCGGGCTCCAGATCACCCTGTGCGATAGCGCGTTCGGCGAGCAGCCGGTGCGTCTCACCCCAGGTCTTGGCGATGTTCTCGCCCGTCGCGCCGCGGTAGTCGCCGATCTGGTGGGTCAGCTTGAGCATCGCGCCGACCATCGGATCGTTCATGGTCAGATCGGCCACCACGTAGGTGATTCCGATGCACGCCTCCAGCGCGGGCACGCGCGGATCGAAGAAGCCCTGACAGGCGCTGATCAGTCGCTCATTGCCCTGATCGACCACGGCGCGCGCCAGCTCCTCCTTGGAGCCGAAGTGAAAGTACAAGGCGCCCTTGGTCACATTCGATTGTGCGATGATCTCGGACAGGGACGCGTTCGCGTAACCCAGTCGCAGAAAGACATCGGCCGCGCCCGCGAGCACGGAATCGCGAGTGATCTCCGCACGCGCTTGCCTAGCCATCAGATCCGCCTGTCATCAAACCAGCCATCCTGAAGTAGACCGACATCCTGAAGTTGACCGACATCACAGTTCGAACAGCACTCGAAGGATGGGTGAACCGTACCACCCGGCTGCCGTATGCCAGTCGATTCGAGCATTCGACCCGTCCTCCTTCGCAATTCGCTGGTTAACTGTCCAGTTCCGCCGCTGTGCCACACCATTTTCAGACCTATAGGTCTCGTACGCCTTTGCCGCTGGGCCATTCCGACGCCAGCTTGGGCTCGGCCTCGAGATGGGTGAGACCGTTCCAGCACAGATTCACCAGATGCGCCGCAACCACTTCCTTGGACGGTGACCGCTCGTCCAGCCACCAGGTCGCCGCCGTCGCGACCATGCCCACCAGCGCTTGTGCGTACAGCGTCGCCAAACTCGTATCGAAGCCGCGGCGTTCGAAATCCCCGGCGAGTATGTGCGCCACCTGATTCACCGCTTCGTTCAGCAGACTGGAGTAGGTGCCCTCGGCCGCCGACGCCGGTTGATCACGCATGAGGATGCGAAACCCATCGGTCCGTTCCTCCATATAGGTGAGCAACGCCAGCGCCACCTGTTCCAGCCGTACCCGCGACCGGTTCTGCGACAGCGATGCGGTGATCATCTCCAGCAGCGCGGACATCTCCCGATCCACCACGACGGCATACAAACCCTCCTTGCCGCCGAAGTGTTCGTACACCACGGGTTTCGAGACTTGCGCGCGCTGCGCGATCTCCTCCACCGAGGTGGCGTCGTAGCCGCGCTCGGCGAACAGGGTCCGCCCGATCTCGATGAGTTGCTGTCGCCGTTGGGTTCCCGTCATACGCGGACGCGACACCCGGCTGCCATCACCCGTAGTCATCGCCCCGCCTCCCTGTATGCCGTACGAACGTCCTACAACTCTCTCAGACACCGAGCGAACTGTCTCAGAGCGCCCCACCGAGACCTGTCGGCTGGAACACCCTCACAACCGCGGCGCGAAACTCTGACCACCGGTGATCGTTAAAAGTTTCGGGGAGACGGATCCATGTGCGAGTATCTACACGCGCATGCCATAGCAAGCAGAGTCGGCGAACCGAACGGTCCGCCGGGATGCAATCCGCCGTAGTGTAATGGCAGCACCACTGATTTTGGTTCAGTTAGTTCAGGTTCGAGTCCTGGCGGCGGAGCTCGCGAACGGGGTCACTATGGTTGGCCCCGCACATCGCTGACGCAGCACAACTGTGGCCCAGCGCACCAAAGAACTCAGCACGATGACGCGCAGCCGAGGGAGATCCATGCCACAGCAGACCGCCGTCGTCGTTCTCGCCGCCGGAGCCGGAACCCGAATGCGGTCCAAGACCCCCAAGGTGTTGCACCCGATGGCCGGCCGCAGCATGCTCGCGCACGCGCTGCATGCGGCGAACGAGATCGACCCGACGTACCTCATCACCGTGATCGGCCATGACCGCGAACAGGTCGGCGACGCGGTGGGCAAAGTGGGGGCGGAGCTCGGCCGCCAGATCATCCTGGCGGTACAGGAAGAACAGCGCGGCACCGGACACGCCGTGCAGTGCGCACTCACCGCACTGCCCGACGATTTCACCGGTGACGTGCTGGTGACCTACGCGGATGTGCCACTGCTGGACGGGCACACCCTGCACGCGCTGCTCGACGAGCATCGCAGTTACACCGAGGGTTCGGCGGTCACGGTGCTGACCTTCGCACCCGATGATCCGAACGGCTACGGCCGCATCGTCCGCGATGCGGACGGGCGACTGCTGGAGATCGTCGAACACGCCGACGCCACCCCGGCGCAGGCCGCCATCGGCGAGGTCAATTCCGGCGTATACGTTTTCGACGCCGCCGTACTGCGGGTGATGATCACCCGGATCGACACCGCCAACGCGCGCTACGAGCTGTACCTCACCGATGTGCTGAAACTCGCTCGCGAGGCCGGACATCCGGTGCACGGTGCGCGACTTCTGGACTCCGCCAAGGTAACCGGGGTCAATGACCGGGTGCAGCTGGCCGATGCCGCGCGCACCCTGAACCGGTACATCGTGGAACGGCATATGCGCGCCGGGGTCACCATCATCGATCCGGCCACCACCTGGATCGACGGCAGCGTGACCATCGGGCGGGACGCGGTCATCCGCCCGGGCGTACAACTGCTGGGCGACACCGTGATCGGGGAGGACGCCGAGATCGGACCGGACTCCACGCTCACCGACGTCCAGGTCGGCAACGGCGCGAAAGTGGTACGCGCACACGGCGAGAAGGCCACCATCGGGCCGGGCGCGACCGTCGGCCCGTTCACCTATCTGCGACCCGGCAGTTCGATCGGCGAAGAGGGCAAACTCGGCGCCTTCGTCGAAACCAAGAACGCCACCATCGGCGCGCATTCCAAGGTGCCGCATCTGACCTATGTCGGCGACGCCACCATCGGCGAGCACAGCAACATCGGCGCTTCCAGCGTCTTCGTCAACTACGACGGGGTTCGCAAACACCACACCGTGGTTGGGTCACATGTGCGGACGGGGAGTGACACGATGTTCGTCGCACCCATCACCGTGGGTGACGGCGCGTATTCGGCAGCAGGTACTGTACTGCGCAGAAGTGTTCCTCCGGGCGCACTGGCGGTGTCGGGTGGAGCGCAACGCAATATCGAGGGTTGGGTGCAGCGCAATCGCCCCGGCACCGAGGCCGCCAAGGCGGCCGAACTGGCCATCGCGGCCAACGATATATCCGACGAGCAAAAGGATGGCGAACGTCCGTGACCGCGTTCTCTACCGAAAACCACAAGAACCTGATGCTGTTCTCGGGACGCGCTCATCCAGAGCTCGCCGAGGCAGTGGCCAAGGAACTCAACGTCCATGTCACGCCGCAGACCGCGCGTGACTTCGCGAACGGCGAGACCTTCGTCCGGTTCGAGGAATCGGTGCGCGGCTCCGACGCGTTCGTACTGCAGAGCTTCCCGGCCCCGCTGAACCAGTGGGTCATGGAGCACCTGATCATGATCGACGCGCTCAAGCGCGGTTCGGCCAAGCGCATCACCTCGGTGCTGCCGTTCTACCCGTACGCCCGTCAGGACAAGAAGCACCGCGGTCGCGAGCCCATCTCGGCTCGCCTCATCGCGGATCTGCTCAAGACCGCGGGCGTGGATCGCATCATCACCGTCGACCTGCACACCGATCAGATCCAGGGCTTCTTCGACGGCCCGGTCGATCACATGCACGCGCAGGTGCAGCTGGCCGAGCACATTCGGAACAACTACGCGCTCGACAATATCGCCGTGGTCTCCCCGGACGCGGGCCGCGTGAAGGTCGCCGAGAAGTGGGCCAACTCGCTGTCCGACGCGCCGCTGGCGTTCATCCACAAGACCCGTGATCCGCTGGTGGCCAATCAGGTTGTGGCCAACCGCGTGGTCGGTGAGGTCGAGGGCCGCACCTGCATCCTGATCGACGACATGATCGACACCGGTGGCACCATCGCCGGCGCGGTCAAGGTGCTCAAGGAGGCGGGCGCGGGCGATGTCGTCATCGCCGCCACGCACGGCATCCTGAGCCATCCGGCCGCCGAACGCCTGGCGAACTGCGGGGCCAAGGAGGTCGTGGTCACCAATACGCTGCCCATCGACGAGGACAAGAAGTTCCCCACGCTGACTGTGCTCTCCATCGCACCGCTGCTGGCGCAGACCATCCGCGAGGTCTTCGAAAACGGCTCCGTAACAGGACTTTTCAACGGCAACGCGTAGACCGATAGTTCTTCCGCGACGCGCCCCCTCCCATCGGGAAGGGGCGCGTTCGGCATTTACGGGGTTTCATAGGTGACCCCTCCCGCTCCCGGCGGTAGCGTTGGACCGATATTCACGCGGTTGCTCGAGGTGCGCTGACGCGCGGAAAGGTGTGGTTCCGTATGGACGACCGGCGCAATGACGACGAGGATCAGCTCATCGACGAGGTACTCGACAAAGAGGACGTCGAAGACCTGGACTACGACATGGGCGATGACGATCAGGCCGACGAGGTGCGCGAGTACGAGCGCTATATCGCCGACCCACCGGACGAGCTCGTCATCCGCAACCGCGAGAACGATGACAACGGCCGACTCGGTATCGAGGCCGAACTCGATCAGGAGTGGACTCGCCGCCGTCAGCGCGATGAGAACAAGTCCGAGGACGATCGGCCCGCCGAACTCGCCGCCATGGAAATCGTCGACGAACCGGACGATTAACGAACAGCTCCGCAGCGTGATACCCATGGAAAGCATTCACACCACCAGCGAGGAGGGTGCGAGATGAGCACGCCGCCGAACGAACCCCAGTCCAACCCGGGCGACATGTTCAAGAAGGACTCCGACGCGAACGCACCGCAGACCCCGGCCGCGGGTCAGCCGCAGGACGCGGGCACGGCGGGACAGTGGGGGGAACCGGCTTCCGGACAGCCCGCAGCCGGACAGTGGCAGAGCGATCCCGCCGCATCATCGCAGCCGGGGTACCCGCAGCCCGGACAGTGGCAGGACCAGCAGACCACGCAGTACAACCCCGGCGCGGCCGGGCAGCAGCCCGGTGGATATCCGGCGGGCGGGGTGTACAACTATCCGCCGATGGGCGGCCAGCCCCAGGGCGCGCCGCAGGGCGGGTATCCGTCGTATCCGCAGCAGTCGTACGGACAGCAGCCGTACGGGCAGCCGGGACAGCCCGGGTATCAGCCGTTCCCGCAGCAGCCCTACGGCGCGCAGCCCTACGGTGTGCCGCAGCCGGGCGGGACGCAGATCTTCTCCATCATCGGATTCATCTGCGCCGGAATCGCTTTGCTGTTCTGCCCGCCGGTCTTCGGCATCGCGGGCATCGTGCTCGGCGTCATCGGCAATAACAAGGGTGAACCGCTGGGCAAGTGGGCGGCCGTCGCGTCCGGTGTGACCCTGGTGCTCGGCGTGATCATCGGAATCGCCATCTACGGTTCGAGTCTGACCCGCTGACATATGACCGCGTTCACCGGATTTCCGCTCACCGGCCTCGACTTCTACGAGGATCTCGAGGCCGACAATTCCAAAGCGTTCTGGACGGCGAACAAGAAGGTGTGGGAGACCGCGGTGCGGGATCCCATGCAGGCCTTGCTCGCCGAGCTGGAACCGGATTTCGGCACGGCCAAATTCTTCCGGCCGTACCGGGACGTTCGATTCTCCAAGGACAAGTCGCCGTACAAGGATCATCAGGGCGCGACGGTGCACGCCACCTCCGGTGGCGGGTGGTACGTGCAGATCGGCGCGGCCGGGCTGTTCGTCGCCGCCGGGGTGTACGCGCCGTCCCCGAGTCAGCTCGCACAGCTGCGCAGCACCATCGACAACGAGGTGCGCGGAGCCGAGCTGGAGCACCTGCTCGCCGCATTGACCAAGGCGGGGTACACGATCGGCGGCGACAAACTCCGCACCAAGCCCAAGGGGTACGCGGCCGACCATCCGCGGATCGAGTTGCTGCGGCATAAATCGCTGGTCATCAGCAAGGATTTCGGCGCGCCCGCCTGGCTCGATACGCCGCGCGCGGCCAAGGAGGTCCGCAAGTCGTGGGAAACCATGCGGCCCGCGATGGAATGGCTCGCGGCCGTAACCGGTTGACAGTGGATGGCGGCGAGGCCCGAACCCTCGCCGCCTCCCTCATCTCGCGGTCCGGGAGCTAGCGCCGTTCGGCGAGCACCAGGGCGAAGCGGTCATCCGGATCGGTCCAGATGCGCTCGGTGGCGAAACCGGCTGCGGCCAGCTCACTTTCGAGGCCCTCGCGGCGGAATTTGGCCGAGATCTCGGTGCGGAGCTGCTCGCCCTTGGCGAATTCGACCGTCAGGTCCAGATCTTCGATTCGGACGATGGCGGCTTCGGTTGCCTCCAAAAGCATTTCGATCCACTCGTTATCGGCGTCCCACAGCGCGACGTGCGCGAAGTGATCCGGATCGAAGTTCGCGTGCAGGCGGCCGTTGAGCACATGCAGCACATTGCGATTGAATTCGGCGGTCACACCGGCCGCGTCATCGTAGGCGGGCACCAGGATCGCCGGATCGATGACCAGACCCGCGCCGAGCAGCAGTTGCTCACCGGGCTCCAGTACATCGTGCACGCCCGCGAGGAAGGCCGCGCGCTCGCTCGGCACCAGATTACCGATGGTGCCGCCCAGGAAGGCGATCATGCGGCGGCCGCCGCGCGGCAGATTGTCCAGCGTGGCGGTGAAATCGCTGACCACGCCGTGCACGCTCAGTCCGGGGAACTCCGCCGACACCTGATCGGCGGCGGCGCTCAGCGCGGACACCGATACGTCCTGCGGCACATATGTTTTCAGCGGGCCCTCGGCGGTGAGCGCCTCCAGCAGCAGCCGGGTCTTGGCCGCCGATCCCGCACCCAGCTCCACCAGCACCTCGGCCTGCGCCAGCTTCGCGATCTCGCCTACCACGCGCTCCAGCAGGGCCCGCTCGGTGCGGGTCGGGTAGTACTCCGGCAGTTCGGTGATCAGCTCGAACAGCTCACTGCCCCGCGCGTCATAGAACCACTTGGGCGGCAACCACTTCGGGTCGGCGGTCAGCCCCGCGCGCACGTCCGACCGCAGCGCGGCGGTCAGATCCTCGTCGGTCAAATGGATGTCCAGCGCAGCCGCACTCATGAATCAGCCCTTCCGATCTCGATATTCAGGTCTTCCACCGACAGCCACCCCGGCCGCGCCACCACGAGCTGCCCATCCGCGATGGCACGCCAGCGCGGATCCTCGTCGTACGCCTCCGAGGCGACCACCGTGAACTCATCCCCCGGCAGCACCGCCAGCGCGTGCCGCCACGTCGTCGCCCACACCGAATCACCGTCCCCCAGCAGCAGATTCAGCCGAGCGTTCGGCGACCGCTGCAGCACGGCCTGGGTCACCGCCCGCAATGCCGCCTCCGGCCCCAGTCGCCCGCCGTCCAGCAAGCCGCGCAGGATCACCCACAGCACCGCCGAATCCGTGAGCGACTCGGCCTCCAGCAGCGAGGGCGAATCGAATTGCGCGGCAACGGCGGTCAGCGCCGCCCGCCAGTCCGGAATCGCCCCGTTATGGCTGAAAGCCCAGCGGCCGTGGGTGAATGGGGCACACGCCGCCTGCTCCACCGGCAGCCCCACCGTCGCCGAACGGACCGCGGCCAGCACCGCCGGTGAACGCAATTGCGGCAGCACCTCATCCACCGCCGGATCGGTCCAGATGGGCGCGGCATTGCGATAGCGGGTCGCCGTCGGCGCGCCCGTCGCGGCCTGCGGCGGGGCCGCGAGGTCCTGGCGGGTGCCGCCGTGCCAGATGACGCCCTCGGAATGGGTTGGGGGCGCGGGGGTCCACCAGGCGACGCCGAAACCGTCGGCGTTGATGGTGCCGCCGCCGCGCATATCGCGGGGTGCCCAGGATTGGGTGCGCAGTGAATTGGGGCCTCGGGTGAGGAGTTCGCCTACCGCGGCCGGTGGGCCGAGATAGGCGAGGTGGCGGCACATCAGGCGTCCTCCGGGGTGAGGTCGCGGGCCAGGCGGAAGCCGGAGAAGATCTGGCGGCGAATGGGGTGATCCCAGTTGCGGAAGGTGCCGCGCACGGCCACCTCGTCCGCGCCGAAGGAACCGCCGCGCAGCACGCGGTAGTCGCCGCCGAAGAAGACGTCGGAGTACTCGGCGTAGGGGAAGGGACGGAAGCCCGGGTAGGGGGTGAAGCCGGAGGAGGTCCACTCCCAGACGTCACCGATCAGCTGGTGCACGCCATGCGGGGAGACGCCCGCGGGATACGCGCCCGCGTCCGCCGGTTCCAGGTGGCGCTGACCGAGATTCGCGGTCTCCGGGGTGGGATCGGCATCGCCCCACGGGTAGCGGCGGGAGCGGCCGGTGGCCGGATCGAAGCGCGCGGCCTTCTCCCATTCCGCTTCCGTCGGAAGGCGCTTGCCCGCCCAAGCGGCGTATGCCTCGGCCTCGAAATAGCAGACGTGCAGCACCGGCTGATGCGGGCGCAGCGACTGCATGACGCCGAAAACCCTGCGCCACCAACGGCCGCCGCCGTCCCGCTCCCAGAACTGGGGTGACACCAGCCCGGCCTCGACGCGATGCGCCCAACCGGCCTCGGACCACAGTTCCGGGCGGTCGTAGCCGCCGTCGGCCATGAATTCCAGGTACTGCTCATTGGTGATCGGCGCGATATCGATGGCGAAGCCCGGCACGTGCACGGGATGTGCGGGCCGTTCATTGTCCAGCGCCCACGGATCGGTATCGGTGCCCATGGTGAATTCGCCCGCGGCAATGACGACTTCACCGCGCGGCGGTGTCGCCACGGTCGGCGCGGCAGGTGCGCTCAGCACCGCTTCGCCCTGCCGCAGTTGATGTGTCGCGAGCATGGTCTCGTCATGCTGCTGCTCGTGCTGGGCGATCATTCCGAACGCGAAGCCGTTGTCGACCAGCGCTTCCCCGCGTAATGGGTTGCGCTCCAGCACATCCCACACCTTGCCGCGCACCTGCCCGACATATTCGCGGGCCTGTCCCGGATTCAGCAGCGGCAGCGACGGCCGATTCGCCCGAGCGTGCTTGAACGCGTCGTACAGCTCGTCGATATCGGACCGCACGGCTTCCCGCCCGCCGACATCCCGAACCAGCCACAGTTCTTCCTGATTGCCGATATGCGCCAGATCCCACACCAGCGGACTCATGATCCGCGAATGCTGCGCCACCAACTCCGCCTCATCCAGGCAATCGGTCAATCCGGCGGTCCGCCCCCGAGCCCGCTCCAGCACCTGCGCGATCCGCTCCCGCAGCCGCTCCGTCTCGCCCCGATCAGTCCCCGGCAGCTGAATAGTCATGACAAAACTCCGAATTCGATTCGAGAATGGATAGCGCCCGCAGCGCAGACCGCAAGTCCGGACTACTCGCGCGAATCGAACTGATCCGCCGAGCAATCCGGCCGGAACCGCGATTCGCGGTGCCGGTGTGTGGTCTGTGACAGGGCGCGGTCATGCGCCGGTTCCGGTGGGATCCGCCGTGGGCGCGTGTCCCAGGCGACATCGCTCCGCGGCGGCGGCCAATTCCGCCGCGGCGGCGGATGTCGCGGCGTGCGCGGTGGCCAATTCGAGGAGAGCCACTGCCGTGGCGCGGATTTCGAGGTCGGCGAGGCCGTAGCGCGCGGCCTCCGACCAGAGATCGGCGGTCGACTGGGCGAGCGCGGTGGCTTCCGCGACCACCGCTGGGCTGGAGACCAGGGCGTCGATGGCGTGCACCGGGACGGTCCAGGTGTCGCCGGGTTGGGCGTCCAGATAGCGGACCTCGAGGTGGCCGGAGGCGCGGACCTGGGGGAAGACGGTGGTCAGGTGATAGTCGAGGTCGGTCTGGTCGGGGCGGCGGCCGATCTCCTCGTCGAGAGCGCCGCACAGCCAATCCGCGAAGGTCGCCCCCGGCGGGGCGGACCAATCCGGAGCGGCCGTATCGCCGGAATCCGTATCCGCCGCACTCGTCGGTCGGACACAGAGCAGGGGGACGTCCAGGGCCCAGCGGGCGTAGCCCGCCACCGGATCGGTCCAGTGGTGCACGGGTGGGCGGGTGCGGAGGTGGTCGAGGCGGAGCCAGGTGCGCATGCGCTGGGAGGCCCAGTCGCCGGGCGGGGCTCCGCTCAGGGTCGGGGAGCAGGCGAAGGCGGCCAGCAGGGCCGGGCCGATGGCGTAGAGGGCCGTCACGCGGGCGGTGATATCGGCGGGGTCCGCACCCGCGTCGACGCTCACCTGGGTGGCGGCGGTATTGCACATCATGAGTGCGCCGAAGGGGCCGATACCGGCGAAGGTGCGCTCCATGGCGCGATAGCGCGGGAGCTGGAGCAGGCGTTGCGGATCGCGAGCCGGATCGGCGGAGGCGGAGAAGGTGTGGATGCCATGGGAGGCGAGGAGTTCTCGTAGGCGGACCGTATCGGTGCGCAGGCGCTCACACAGTTCGGCGGCGGTGCCGAACGGGGCACTGGAGAGTTCGATCTGACCACCGGGTTCGATGGTGACCCGGCTGCCTCCCGGCAGCGGATGTGCCGGAGATTCTGGCGAAATGGACTGCGGCGCATAGGGCCCCAGTGCGTCTGCGATCGCAGTCAATCGCGGGCGCGGGGCCGACGCCGAGGGCTCCCCCTGAGCGGTGAGCCATTCCAATTCGGCGCCGATGAGCGCGGGTGGCCCCTGCTTGAAACAGACCTTTCCGACATACGCCTCGGCTGCGGCACGGGTGGAGAACGCGCTCCCGGGCGCCTGCGCAACCCGTCCCGTCTGCACGTCGGCGTCCTGCGCCGCATGCCCGGCAACTCGCGGCAAATCGGAGAGGGACGCAGAAACAGCCATGTCGACCTCCACTCGATCAAACCAACCCTGCCCGGCATACCGGGCGATCAATCCAGAGTAGCGATGAACACCGACAACAAAACTTACGAAATGAGGAACACACCAACCGATATGGTCGATTCATGGTGAACATTGCCCGGTTGCGCGCCGATACACCCGGTTGCGAAGGCCAGATTTTTCTCGACAGCGCGGGCTCCTCACTGCCGCCGCAGGTGGTCGTGGACACCCAGATCGCACATCTGCGCCGCGAGGCGGAGATCGGTGGCTATCGCGCCGCCACCGAACGCCTGGACGATCTGCACGGCGTCAAGACCGCGATCGGGCAGCTCATCAATGCCCCCGCCGCGGCCATCGCGCTCAGCGACAGCGCCAGCCGATCCTGGAGCGATTTCTTCTACTCGGTCCCGCTGCGGCCCGGCGACCGCATTCTCATCTCCGGCGCGGACTACGCCAGCAATGCCATCGCCGCCCTGCAACGCGCGCGGCAGAGCGGGGCCGTGGTGCAGACCATCCCGAGCGACGGCAATGGGCAGATCGATCTCGCGGCGCTGGAAACCATGGTGGACGAACGGGTGAAACTGGTTTCGCTGGTTCATGTTCCGACCAATGGCGGCCTGGCGAATCCGGTCGCCGAGGCCGCCCGCATCGCCCGCCGCGCCGGTGCGCTGGTGCTGCTGGACGCCTGCCAATCGGCGGGTCAGCTACCCCTGGATGTGGCCGAACTCGATGTGGACGCGCTGTCCGCGACCGGGCGCAAATGGCTGCGCGGACCGCGCGGGACCGGGTTCCTGTACGTGCGCCCCGAACTCGCCACCACCATGGAACCCACCCGGCTGGATCTGCACAGCGCCGAATGGACCGGTCCGGACAAGTACACCCTCGCCGCCGACGCGAGCCGCTTCGAATTCTGGGAGTGCGATATCGCGGCCCGGCTGGGATTGGGCGCGGCGGTCCGATACCTGCTCGACCAGGGCCCGGCCGAGATCTACGCGGCCATCGCCGAACGCGCGGAACTCCTGCGCGCGGCCCTGCGCGAGCTCCCCCGCGTGACCGTGCGCGATCAGGGTGTCCGGCACGCGGGCATCGTGTCGTTCACCGTCGACGGGCTCGCACCGGTGCGGGTGCGCGATCGGCTGGCTCCCGAGCGCATCACGGTGACCGTGAGCCACCGTTCCTCCACCCTGCTCGATATGACCGCCCGCGATCTCGATTCGGTGGTGCGCGCCTCCCCGCACGCCTTCGTGAGTTTCGAGGACCTCGACCGGTTCGTGGCGGCGGTCGCCGCATTGGAGTGAGTCGTCGATCTTGTTGCGAAGCTTGTGCGCGCTGGCAACTATTCCGAAACTGTTAACAGGACAGGGGTTCCGGCGGGATAGTTGAGGTGAGTCCGGCCAGCGTTTGAGGAGTCGATCGTGAGCCGCTTCACCGAGGAAATGTATGCCACCGCGGACACCTCCACACATGGACTGGTGACCGGGGAACCGGATGCTCCGCTGCGGCAGTCGTGGGGCGAGATCCACCGCATCGCAAGACAAATGGCCGGAGGGCTCGCCGCCGCGGGCATCGGGCACGGTGACGCCGTGGGCGTGCTCGCGGGCATGCCCGTCGATATCGCCCCAGCCTGCCAGGCGGTTTGGATGCGCGGGGCCTCGATCACCATGCTGCATCAGCCGACTCCGCGCACCGATCTGATGGTGTGGGCACAGGACACCGAAACCGTGCTCGGCATGATCGAGGCCCGCGCGGTGATTCTGGGCGCACCGTTCGAGGCCGCGGCTCCGCTGCTGGCCGAGCGCGGCATCACGGTGGTGACCATCGACCAGATGCGCGCGGGCGAGCCGATCGATCCGCTGCCGACGGGTGAGAACGATATCGCCTTACAGCAGTTGACATCCGGCTCCACCGGCTCGCCGAAGGCGGTGCGGATCACGCACGGCAACTTCTTCGTGAACGCCTACGCCATGTTCGATCGGGTGAAATTCCAGCTCGACGACGATGTGATGATCAGCTGGCTGCCGCTGTTCCACGATATGGGCATGGTCGGATTCCTCAGCGTGCCAATGCAGTTCGGCGCGGAGGTGGTGTGCGTGACGCCGCTGGACTTCCTGGTGCGGCCCATCCTGTGGGCCGAACTGATCTCGAAGTATCGCGGAACGGTCACCGCCGCACCGAATTTCGCGTATTCACTGCTGGCACGCAGACTTCGCAACGCCGAGGACGGCGCGTTCGATCTGAGCAGCGTCCGATATATGTGGAATGGCGCGGAACCCGTGGACGCCGACACCATGGACACCCTCGCCGCAGCGGGAAAACGCTTCGGGCTCAACCCGATGGCGCTCACCCCGGTCTACGGAATGGCCGAAACCACCCTCGCGGTATCGATTCCGGATCCCGGCCTCGGACAGGTGCTCGACGTCGTCGACGCCGATCTGCTGGAGGCGATCGGCAAGGCGGTGCCGGTGCGCGATCCCGAACACCACCACGGCGCGGTGCGCCGCCTGCCCACACTCGGCTATCTGGTCGACAACCTGGAGGGCCGGGTCGTCGACGCCGACCGGCAGCCGCTGCCGACGCGCAGCGTCGGCGTGATCGAATTGCGCGGGCCCGCCGTCACTTCCGGCTACGTCACCACCGAGGGCTTCCGCCCCGCACAGGACGCCGACGGCTGGCTGGACACCGGCGATATCGGCTACATCACCGAGAACGGCCTGGTCGTGGTGTGCGGCCGCATCAAGGACGTCATCATCATGGGCGGGCGCAATATCTTCCCCACCGATATCGAACGAGCGGCCTTGCGCATCAAGGGAGTTCGCCCCGGCAATGCGGTGGCGGTACGCCTGGACGCGGGCCAGAAGCGCGAGAGTTTCGCGGTCGTGGTGGAGAGCAACGACTTTCAGAATCCCGGCGAGGTCAAGCGCATCGAACACGATATCGTGCACGCGGTCTTCTCCGAGGTGGGCGTGCGCCCGCGCAGCGTCACCATCCTCGGCCCGGGCGCGCTTCCGAAGACCTCCTCCGGCAAGCTGCGCCGCTCGGCCACCACCGCCCAACTCGGCTGACAAAGCGAACACCCCCGTCCGGAATCCGGACGGGGGTGCGAAAGTCTTTACAGCTCAGTGCAACTGGTTCTGTGCGGGCTCGAGCCCGACTCGAAGCAGTAGCTCCACCGCGTCGGCGGCCTGCTCCACGATCACCGGCACCTCCTTGCGCTCGGCAGCCGAGAACGGCTTGAGCACATAGTCGGCGGGATCCTGGCGGCCGGGCGGACGCCCGATGCCGAACCGGACCCGCAGGTAATCCTTCGTGGTCAGCGCCTGCGACATGGAGCGCAGGCCATTGTGCCCGCCCTCGCCGCCGCCCTGCTTCAACCGGATCACGCCGAACGGCAGATCGAGTTCATCGTGGATGGCGATCACCTCGGTGGCGGGCACCGAGAAGAATTTCGCCAGTGCCGCGACCGGGCGACCGGACAGGTTCATATAGCTGCGCGGTTTGGCGATCAGCACCTTGCGCCCGTCCAGGCGCGCCTCGAGCAGGTCCGCGCCGGACTTCTTGTGCACGGTGAAACGGCCGCCGACGCGCTCCGCGAGCACATCGGCGACCATGAATCCGACATTGTGCCGGGTGCGCTCGTATTCGGAACCGGGATTACCCAGTCCGACCACGAGCGCGGGCCCGGCCGTCGCCTCGGTCACGAGAACCCTTGTGGGGCAGTATTACTCGGCGGCGGAGTCGCCGGCGGCGGCAGCCTCGGCAGCCTCTTCGGTCTCCTGCGCGGAGGCCGGGGCGGCGATGATGTTGACGATCAGCGCGTCGGCGTCGCCGGCCAGGGTGACACCCTCGGGCAGGGTGATGTCGCCCGCGTTGATCTGGGTGCCGGCCTCGACGCCCTCGATGGAGACGTCGATGGCGTCGGGCAGGCTCATGACATCGGCCTCGATGGAGAGCACGGTGACATCGGAGGTGACCAGGGTGCCGGAGGCGGCCTCGCCGACCAGGTTCACGTGCACATCGGCGACGACGCGCTCACCGCGACGGATGACCAGCAGGTCGGCGTGCTCGATGTAGCGACGGATCGGGTGCACGACCACGGACTTGGTCAGCGCCAGGTGCTTCTTGCCCGCGATGTCCAGGTTCAGCACGGCGTTGGTGCCGTGCTCACGCAGGATGGCGGCGAATTCACGCGCGTTCACGGCGAGGTGCTGCGGCTCGGTGTTGTGGCCGTACAGCACGGCGGGCACATTGCCGTCGCGGCGGGTACGACGCGCGGCACCCTTGCCGAACTCGGTGCGTACAGTGGCTTCGAGAAGGTTGGCGTCGGACATGACTGTCTACTCCTACGGGCTCGTCCGGGCTGATGTCAGCGTGCTGGCCAGGGGATATTGCCGCCCTGGCGCGATGTTGGTCTATTCGTCGGGCGAAGACCAACAGGGACGGCCGGAAGCCGAGCCCGTCGATCACGGTGGACATTTTTGGGGTGTCGCACCCTCGCCGAGACAACCTGAAGACTTTAACACGCGGTGATAGATGCTCCGCACCACCCCCACCTCCGCGAGGTAAGGTGTCGCCCTTCGGCTACGCGGCCTCGGCCCGATCCTTGAATGTGGCTGCGTAGCAATCGACATAGGGGCGACCCGAACGGCGCACCAGATCCGCCATCAGTTCATCGGTGGCCCGCCGCACGCCATTGCGATCGGCGGGGACGAAGTAGCGCGGGCGGCCGATGGAGATGCGCACCTTGGCCGGGCGCAGGAAGCGGCGATTGCGCGGATTGACCCGATCGGTGCCGGACAGCACCACGGGGACCACGGGCGCGCCGGTCTGCATGGCGACCCGAATGACGCCGGTGCGGCCGCGATAGATGCGGCCGTCGGGTGAGCGGGTGCCCTCGGGATGGATGCCCCAGATGCCGCCCTCTTCCAGAATTCGCACGGCCGCGGCGAGGGAATCGCCCCCGGCCTGCCCGCCGGTGCGATCGACGGGGACCTGTCCGGTGGCCTTCATGACCCAGCGGTTCACCCGGCCCCGGAAGCCGCCGGTGGTGAAGTACTCCTGCTTCGCGATGAAGGTGACCGGGCGGTTCAGCACCAGGCACAGGTAGAGCGAATCCACCACGGCCAGATGGTTGGCGGCGATGATCACCGGGCCGTCAGCCGGAACATGGTGCAGCCCTTCGACTTCCGGTCTGCCCATCAGCCTGAGCAAGGGTCCGACGAACACATGTTTCAACAGCCAGTACCACACGAGAACCTCCCCGGAAGCCAAATGCGTAGACATCGTCTACGCGGTCGTAATCAGGTCTACACCATGCGAGTAGACAGTGTCTACGATGAATCGCACACACGACTTGGGAGGATGTGCGGCATGAGTGTGGTTGAGCCGCTGCGGGAACGGCTGGTGAGCGCCGGGGTCGAGATGCTCGAGGAGGTCGGCGCGGGACAGCTCGGCCTGCGCGCCATCGCCCGCGAAGCGGGGGTGTCACACGGTGCGCCGCGCCGCTGGTTCCCCACCCACAACGCGCTGCTGGCCGCCATCGCCGCACGCGGTTATGCCGACCTCGGCGCGAGACTCGAAGCGATACAGGCGGATACACCGCGATCCCCCGCCGCCCCGGTCTCCGCGCCCCGCGATCGACTCGAGCGCACAGCGCTCGCCTATATGGAATTCGCCGCGCTCCGCCCCGAGATGTTCACCCTCATGTTCCGCCACGACCTGCTGGAGGGTGCGGGCGAGAACCTGCGCGTGAACGTCACGCTCCCACTGTTCCGCCGCTGGCGCGAGCTCGTCGCCTCGAACATCCCCGCGCCCGCACCCGGCGAAACCCCCCTCGACGCCGCCGAAATCGCGCTGAGCCTGTGGACCAGCCTGCACGGCATCGCCACCGTGGTCGCCAACCGCAGCATCGAAGCCATCGCGCCCGGCGCGGATCCGGCCCGCCTGGTCGCCAACGCCATCACCCGCCATCTCGGCTGACGGGCCTCGTCGCGTACCCTGGTTCGGTTGCCTCGTCTGCGAAGGAGTCCCCCGTGAGTTCCCCGACTGCCAGCGCGACCACCGCACCCAGTTCCGGGCGGTTGGCCGACGAGGTGGCCCGGCGGCGCACCTTCGCGGTGATCTCCCATCCGGACGCCGGTAAGTCGACGCTCACCGAAGCGCTGGCGCTGCACGCGAAGGTCATCTCCGAGGCCGGCGCCATCCACGGCAAGGCGGGGCGCAAGTCCACCGTCTCCGACTGGATGGAAATGGAGAAGGCGCGCGGTATCTCCGTCAGCTCCACGGCGCTGCAGTTCGAATACGGCGACTGTGTGATCAACCTCGTGGATACGCCCGGTCACTCCGACTTCTCCGAGGACACCTACCGCGTGCTCACCGCGGTCGACGCGGCGGTCATGCTCATCGACGCGGCCAAGGGCCTGGAACCGCAGACGCTCAAGCTCTTTCAGGTGGCACGCGATCGCGGCATCCCCGTCATCACCGTCATCAACAAGTGGGACCGGCCGGGCCAGGCGCCGCTGGAACTGCTCGACGAGATCATCGACCGCATCGGGCTCACCCCCACCCCGCTGTTCCTGCCCGTCGGCATCGCCGGTGATTTCCGCGGGCTGCTGCGCCGCGGCGCGGAAGGCGCACCCGCCGAATACATCCACTTCACCCGCACCGCGGGCGGCGCGACCATCGCGCCCGAGGAGCATCTGACACCCGAACAGGCCGCCGAACGCGAGGGCGAGGCCTGGATCACCGCCGTCGAGGAGAGTGAACTGCTGTCCGCCGCCGGACAGGACCACGATCAGGAACTGTTCCTGGCCGGGCACACCTCACCGGTCATCTACGGCTCCGCCATGCTGAATTTCGGTGTGCGCCAACTGCTCGAGACGCTCATCGAACTCGCGCCCGCACCGCGCGCCCGCATCGACATCAATGATCGGCCGCGCGAGACGAGCGATCCGTTCAGCGCGGTCATCTTCAAGGTGCAGGCCGGTATGGATACCGCGCACCGCGACCGCCTCGCCTTCATGCGCATCGTGTCCGGTGAATTCGAGCGCGGCATGGTGGTGACGCACGCGCAGACCGGTCGCCCGTTCGCCACCAAGTACGCGCTCACCATTTTCGGCCGCGAGCGCACCACCGTCGATACCGCGTATCCGGGTGATGTGGTGGGTTTGGTCAACGCGACCGCGCTGGCCCCGGGGCACACCCTGTTCGCGGACAAGAAGGTGCAGTTCCCGCCGATCCCGTCGTTCGCGCCGGAGCATTTCGCCACCCTGCGCGCGCAGAGCGCGGGCAAGTACAAGCAGTTCCGCAAGGCCATCGACCAGCTCGACTCCGAGGGCGTGGTTCAGGTGCTGCGCAACGATATTCGCGGTGACGCCTCCCCCGTGCTGGCCGCCGTCGGCCCGATGCAGTTCGAGGTCGTGACCGCGCGCATGCTCGGTGAGTACAACGTCGAGACCAATCTCGACTCGCTGCCGTATCAGCTGGCCCGCCGCACCGATGCCGAATCGGCGGTCGAACTCGGCCGCCAGCGTGGCGTGGAAGTGTTCACCCGCACCGACGGTGTGATGCTCGCGCTCTTCGGTGACAAGTGGAAGCTGGCCTACGTGCAGAAGGAACACCCGAACCTGACGCTCGAACCGCTGGTCGCGACCGCCGACTGAGCATCCGCTCGCCGGCCGGAATGACCTGAGTCAGCCCATGGTCCCCGTCGCGTCGGGCGGCGCGGGATCGGTGCGCGGGGTGTCGGCCGGATCGCGGGCGATCAGGCCCCAGCGGCTGGAGGTCAGGCGCAGGCTCGGCAGATCCGAGAGGGACATGACCACTTCGTAGGTGCGCTCGTAGCCGGTGTGCGCGATGCGCCAGTTGCCGTCATCGCATTTCACGTACTGGTCGGAGTAGAAGGCCGCGCCGCGCAGCAGCATATTGTGCCCCGGGATCAGGACCGTATCGGCGAGGTACCAGGTGCCGACCGCCTTATCGCCGGTGACATCGATTTCCGGGTGGTCGCAGCGGTGTTCGGTGATGACGTGCGGGCCGAGCGTATTGCGCATGAACGCCAGGAACGCGTCCCGGGACTCGAACTGTAGGTACTCGCTGTAGGTGGCGGTCGCCTCCGGGATCATGGTGTCGGCGAACTCCTCCCACGACTTGGTGTCGAGGGCACGCAGATACCGGAACTTCAACCGGCTGATCGCGGCGACCGCATCGGAATCCATAACACCCACAATCCCATCAGACATGGGGATACTGGTGTATTAGCGCAGATCTGTACCAGATCGCTATCGCGACGCAACAGCTGATCTCATGCGGTGCGGGTTGGTCAGTGGCTGATGCTGAAGCAGGTGGTGCAGAAGTCCTCGCCGAACTCGGTCAGCCGCAGGCTCTTTCGGACGATCTTGGGTACGCGGCCCGCCTTCTTCAGCGCGGACTCCACCACCGGCTGCACTTCGAGCACCATGTAGCGCGAGAGCACCACCGGATCGTCGGAGGTGGTGGTCAGGCCCAGCCGATTCAGGTTGATCAGGTAGTGCCGGGCGCGATCGGGATAGCGGACGCCCGCCTGTTCGGGCACCGAGGTCAGATCGCCCTGCACCAGCTCCGAACCGATGCCGAGCGGCCGGTTGGTGCGCACATCCACGGTCGGCTGCGGGCCGTTCAGGGCCATGAAGCGCAGGATGCGCGCCTCATCGGGCGCGAGCTGATCGAGAATCCGGTCGTAGGCCGGATGCACGTCCTCGGTGAAGTAGACATCGGCCGACCGCGCGAGCAGCGCGTCACCGCGGCGGCGCAGTTCCTCGCTGGTGGCCGAGCGCAACAGCGCGCCCGCACCGATGGCGTGCTGATTCGGCCCGTTCACGGGAGTCGGTACGTAACTGACGATTTCGCGCACCGAACCCTCGGTGACGCCCAGTGCGCTGCGCGCGATGGAACGCAGTGCCGCGCCGGTGCGCTCGGCGATATCCGCCGAGGATTCGCCGTCCAGGGCCGCCTGCGTCAATTGTTTGGTGATATCGAAGCCGGTGCCGACCGCCCACTGGCTACCGCGCGCCGCGGTGCCGACGGCGAGTCCGGCCGCGCGGAAGACCCCGCGGATCATCCGGGCCTCATTGCTGATCTGGCGCTGCTCGACGTCCGAGCTGCGTTCCACAGCACGGGGACCCGGACGGACCACCTCGCCTGCACCCCCCTGCGACTGCGAGGTCCTGTCGTCTGTCACGTCCATCTCCGAATATTGCCAGGTGAACTAGATCGTCCACAGATTATGCCGCTAGACCCACCCGCAGTCCCCGCCATTCTCGCGGTGAAGTCGAAACAGTGGAACACCGGGGTGGAACACTGTGACCGAGATCTCCGACCCAGACACTGCGTCACTGGACTCACTTCCTGAATCCACAGTAAGGTCCGAGACGCCGATGGGGTTGATGCCGGCGGCGGGTACCGGTGTGGGTCGGCAGGAGGGTGACGTTGCTAGAGAGTGTCTTCGGAGTACACCCGACAATTTTGCTGGAATTGATCACGATTCCATTGTTCACCGGCGTCATCGGATACATCACCAACTGGACCGGCGTGCTCATGCTGTTCAAACCGGTGAGCTTCCACGGATTCCGCATGCCCGGGCTGGCGGCGTTGTTTCCGTTCCTGCCCAAGCGGATTCAGGTGCTGCCGCTGCTGCAGTACGACGGGCGGATGGGCTGGCAGGGGATCGTTCCGTCGCGCGCGGACAAGATGGCGAGCATTGCCGTCGACAAAGGGCTGGCGAAACTCGGAAACGTCGCGGACTTCTATCGCGAACTCGAACCCGACAAGCTCGCGGAACACCTGACTGAAATAGCAGAACTCCAGATTCGTGACATCGTGGAAGACATTCTGCGGCGCGAACATCCACAACTCTGGTATAACCTGCCCAATGGCGTCCGCGAGATGGTGCACAACCGGGTAGCCGAACAGCTCCCGACAATTCTGCGCGAACTCACCGACGAACTCGGCAACAACATCGACCAACTGCTCGACGTCAAGCAGATGGTCATTCGGTACTTCCAGGCGCGACCGCAGTTGCTCAACAGCCTGTTCCAGGTGCTCGGGGCGAAAGAACTGCGATTCATGCAGAACTTCGGCTTCTACTTCGGCGCGCCCATGGGTCTGCTGCTGGTCGGCATCCTGCACTGGACCGGCTGGTCGGCGCTGGCGGTGCTGCCGATCGGCGGCATCGTGATCGGCTGGGTGGTGAACTGGGTCGGCATCAATATGATCTTCGCGCCCGCCTACCCGAAGTGGTGGTGCCCGTGGCGGCAGGGGCTGCTGGTCAAGCGGCAGCCCGAGATCACCGAGGGCTACGCCGATATGGTGGCCAGCCAGATCATGACCGTCGCCAATATCGGCGACGAACTGCTCAACGGGCCGCGCTCGGACCGCACCATGCAGATGCTGGCGGACACCCTCAAACCCGCCGCCGATCAGGCGCTCGGCCCGGCGCGCGGGGCGGTGAAGTTCTTCCTGGGCAATCGCGAATACGACTCGCTGCAGGACAGTTTCACCGCCGAGTCCATGAAGATCGCCCCGATCGCCTTCGCGGATCCGGCGTTCAACGTGCAGCAGGGCAAGCAGGTGCAGGAGTACATCGCCAAACAAATGTCGGCGCTGCCACCGCCGGAGTTCGTGGACATGCTCCGTTCGGCCATCAAACAAGATGAATGGCTCTTGTTTGTCCATGGCGGTGTGCTGGGGCTCCTGGCCGGTTACGCTCACCTCCTGATCTTCGGAACAGGAGTTGCTACCTCATGGATATGACCGAAACCGACTCGGGCGAAGGGGATCCCGCCGATAGCTCCACCACGCTGGTGGTGCGGCCCGCCGCGCCGCTGCCGGTTCCGGTGACGGCCACCGCCTCGGCCGGGCCGGTGCGCGCCGCTGGCGGCGTGGTGCGCGTGGCGGTTTCGGCCGCCGTCGAGGCCGGGGTGTGGGGCTTGAGCACCGCGCTCGGCGTCACCTCGGTGGTACTGCGCGGCAGTATGGCCGGGCAGGCGCCGCGCGACATACTCTCCGATGCCGGTGCGCAGGTGCGGCATTCGGTGCGGCAGGCCCTCGGCGTGCCCGCACCGGAAGCGGTCGAGGTGGCCTCCGCCGAACCCTGCTCCCCCACCGTGCTCCGCGCGCGCGGAGCCGAATTGCTCCGCCGCTCAGCCGAATTCCACGATGACGATGACGCGCAACGACATCCGGCGTACGCGCGGATTCTGGGCGAGCTCGCGCCCGATGAGGCGCGCGTCATCCGGTACCTCTACCTGGACGGCCCGCAGCCGCTGCTCGCGGTGCGCACCGGGCGCAATTCCGGTGGCGGCGAATTCAATCTGCTCGGCGAGGACGCCGGACTGCGCTACCCGAACCGGGTCGAGGAGTACCTCGTCAACCTGGATCGGCTCGGCCTGGTCGATGTGACGCGCGAGCCGCTCGGCAATCCGAACCGCTATCAGCTGCTGGAAGCACAGCCGGAGGTGCGGCGGCTGCTCAAGCGCGCCGGCTTCGGCACCAAAGTCCTGTACCGCACCATCGAACTCACCTCGTTCGGCGCCGGATTCGTCCGCACCTGCCTGCCGGTCCCGGCACTGGATCAGGCCGCGCCCCTCGAACAACACGGCTGATATCGGCCGAACGAAAAGCCCGTGCCCCTGTCGGACACGGGCTTTCGATTGTTCGAGGCCGCCGGATCAGATGTCGGCGAGTTCCAGCCAGCGCTCCTCGGCCGCTTCCTTCTCCGTCTGCACCTGCTTGAGTTCGGTGCCCAGGGCGATGAGCTTGTCCGGCGTCGTGGCCGCATCCGCCAGGGCGGCATGCAGTTTCGACTCCCGCTCATCGAGCTTCTGGATGGAGCGCTCCAGCTTGGACAGTTCCTTGCGGGCGGCGCGGTGCGCGGCCGCATCGGTGGTGGTGGTCGCGCCGGAATTCGTATTCGCCGCCGCCGCACCGGATTTCGCGGCCACCATGGCGGACCGCTTCTTCAGGTATTCGGTGATGCCGCCGGGCAGGTTGGTGAGCTTGCCGTCGCCGAACAGCGCCCAGGTGGTGTCGCAGATGCGCTCGACCAGGTACCGGTCGTGCGAGATGACGACCATGGTGCCCGCCCAATTGTCGAGCAGGTCTTCCAGCTGCTGGAGGGTGTCGATATCCAGGTCGTTGGTGGGCTCGTCCAACAGCAGTACGTTGGGTTCGCTCATCAGGATTCGGGTCAGCTGCAGGCGGCGGCGTTCACCACCGGACAGATCACCGACGGGGGTGCGCTGTTTGGCGGGGGTGAAACCGAGTCGCTCGGCCAGCTGTCCGGCGCTGATCTCCTTATCGCCCAGCATGGTTCGCATGGCGACATCCTGAACCGCTTCCAGCACACGCATATCCAGCGGCAGATCATCGAGTTCCTGGCGCAGCCAGCCGATCTTGATGGTCTTGCCCTCGATGCGCTTACCGGCCCGCAATTCCGTATCACCGGCGAGCGCGCGCAACAGCGTGGTCTTGCCCGAACCGTTCACCCCGACCAGGCCGACGCGCTCGCCCGGGGCCAGCCGCCAGGTCAGATCCCCGACCAATTCGCGGCCGTCGGGGGTGGCCAGGGTGGCGTCCTCGAGCTCGATCACCACGCGGCCCAGGCGTTTACGCGCGAACGAGGCCAATTCCACCTTGTCGCGGGGCGCGGGCACATTGGCGATCAACGCCTCCGCGGCCTCGATCCGATAGCGCGGCTTGGAGGTACGCGCGGGCGCACCGCGCCGCAACCAGGCCAGCTCCTTGCGCGCCAGGTTCTGGCGGCGCTGCTCGCTGGCATCGGCCTGCCGGGACCGCTCGGCGCGCGCGAAGATCCAGTCGTTGTAACCGCCCTCGTAGGTTTCCACCTTGCCGCCCTGCACCTCCCAGGTGCGGGTGGCGACGGTATCCAGGAACCAGCGATCGTGGGTCACGACCACCAGCGCGCTGCGGCGGGACAGCAGATGTTCGGCCAGCCACTGCACGCCCTCGACATCGAGGTGGTTGGTGGGCTCGTCCAGTACCAGCAGGTCCAGATCGCGCACCAGCGCGGCGGCCAGCGCGGTACGCCGGCGCTCACCACCGGAGAGGTTGGCCACCAGCGAATCCATGCCGAGGTCGGCGATGCCGATGCCCTCGACCACATTGCGAATGCGGTGATTGGAGGCCCATTCGTGCTCGGCCACACCATCGGTCATCTGATCCTCGGCGAGTCCGGCGAGCACCACCTCACCGACGGTCGCGCCGTCCGGCAGCACCCCGCGCTGGGTCACCACGGCCATGCGCAGTCCGCCGACCCGACTGACCCGGCCGCTGTCCGGCTCTTCGAGCCCGGTCAGCACCTCCAACAGTGTCGTCTTACCGCCACCATTGAGACCCACGACCCCGATCCGCTCCCCCTCCTGCACACCGAGGGAGATGTTCTCGAGCAACGGTGCGACACCGAAGCTCTTGTTGACCTGTTCCAGGTTGATCAGGTTGGCCATGCTGGATCCGTTCCGCCTCTCCACGCCTTCTGCCGAACCCCAAAAGCCTACTGGTCGCGGTTGCCGCGCCTGTCGGCGCACAGCCGAGGCCGGCGCCGGTCCCGCCCGCGTGACAGCGGTGGAAGGGGTGGCCGAATCGGCGAAAAGGTTGTGGGCGGTAACCGAATGTGGTTGAGTCGTAAGCACTTCGGATAGGCGCTCCCCAGAAGTACGTCGCAGAATGGGAGCCCCCGCCGCTTTGGTGAGGCGACGGAGGGGCGGCATTTTTCGCTGACCCTTTGACGGAGGTAATTCACATGCAGTTCGGTATCGGTCTGCCCATTTCCACTCCCGCCGCCCTGCTCGACTGGGCTCGACGCGCCGAAGCGGGGCCGTTCGACAGTCTCGGGCTGCTGGACCGGCTTGTTTGGGACAATCCTGAGCCGCTGATCGCGCTGTCCGTGCTCGCGGGCGCCACCGAGCGAGTGCGGTTGCAGACCGAGGTGCTCATCGCGCCGCTGCGCGAACCGTCGCTGCTGGCCAAACAGGCCGCGACGCTCGATGTCATGTCCGGCGGGCGGCTGGTGCTCGGGCTCGGGGTGGGCGGTCGTGAGGACGACCACATCGCCTCGGGCACCGATTTGCGCACGCGCGGGCGACGGCTCGACGAACAGCTCGAGATCATGCGCCGACTCTGGGCCGGAGCACCCTTCGGCGAGCGCTGCGGGCCGATCGGGCCCGCGCCGCTGCGACCCGAAGGTCCGGAAATCCTGTTCGGCGGATTCCAGCCCGCCGCCATCGATCGGGTCGGTCGCTGGGGCGGCGGTTTCCTCGCCGCGGCCGCGCCGTCCTGGGCCGGTGGCCTGTTCGACACCGCGCGCGCTTCGTGGAACGCGCACGGCCGCACCGGTTCTCCTCGCATCGTCGCCCAGGTGAACGTCGCGCTCGGCTCCCCGGAGTTGATCGAGGACGCCCGCACCTCCATGGGCGGCTATTACGAATTCTCCGGACGGGCCGATCACATGCTCGCGGGCATGCTCACCACGCCCGACCAGATCCGCACCGCCATAAAGCAATTCGATGATCTGGGCGCGGACGAGATGATGTTCTACTGCTACGGGCGCGACGCCGACCAGGTGGAGCGCCTGGCCGAGATCGTCGGCTGACAATTCGCCTCCGCTGAGGCCGCCACATCCGACAGCCTCGGCGACCGCGCTGTTTCCAGCTCAGCCCCGCGCTGTTTCGGCTCAGCGCCGGGCTGATTCCGGCGAACCGCTGAGGATGCGCGCGCCGGGGACCGGGCCGTGGGCGGTGCGGACGCTGCGGGAGACGCCCGCGCCGGAGAGTTCGGCGGCGACCGCGATCGCGGCTTCCTCGGATTCGCAGAGGAAGGCGCAGGTGGGGCCGGAGCCGGAGACTATGCCGGCCAGCGCGCCCGCGGTGACGCCCGCGCGCAGGGTGCGGCGGAGTTCCGGTTTCAGGGAGAGGGCGGCGATTTGCAGGTCGTTGCCGAGCAGGGGGGCGAGCTGGTGCGGGTCGCCGGAGGCGAGGGCTTGCAGCAGGGCTTCGGGGCTGCCCAGGCGCGGCGGGTCGCCGATTTCGCGGAGGCGGTCGAGTTCGTGGAACACCGCGGGGGTGGACAGGCCGCCCTTGGCGAGGGCGAGCACCCAGTGGAAGGTGTTGCGGCACAGCACCGGGAGCAGTTCCTCGCCGCGGCCGCGGCCCAGGGCGGTCTGGCCGTGCAGGGCGAAGGGGACGTCACTGCCGAGTTCGGCTGCGATATCGGACAATTCGACGCGGGACAGGCCGAGTTCCCACAGTTCGTTCAGACCGAGCAGGGCGGCCGCGGCATCGGCGCTGCCGCCCGCCATACCGCCCGCCACCGGGATGCCCTTGGCGATGGCGAATTCCACCAGCGGTGCGCGCCCGCCCAGATGTGCGAGCCGGACCGCGGCCTGCCACACCAGATTTCCGCGATCGGTGGGCACCTCATCGGCGCCCTCACCGGTGACCTGCACGGTGAGGGCGGCCGCGGGGGCGATCTCCAGATCGTCGCTCAGCGAGAGCGCCTGGAAAACGGTGGTGAGGTCGTGGTATCCGTCCTCACGAAGATCACCCACCCCGAGGTGCAGGTTCACCTTCGAGGGCGCGCGCACGACGACGGGGCTGGGCACAACAGACAGCACGCGCACAGCCTAGTTGCAGTTACCTACAGGAGTGCGCCACCGGTGGCGTCGATCCACTGACCGGTAACCCAACGGGAGGCGTCGGAGGCGAGAAAACCGACGATATCGGCGACGTCGGCGGGCTGGCCGACCCGGTTCAGCGGGGAGCGGGCGGCGGTATCGGCCTGCCCCTCGGGGGTGCGCAGCCAACTGGCGTTCATATCGGTGTCGATGGCTCCGGGAGCCACCGCGTTGACCGTAATGCCGCGCGGCCCAAGCTCTTTGGCGAGGATGCTGGTCAGCGCGTCGATGGCGGCCTTGGTCATGGTGTAGGCGAGCAGCTGCGGTTGATACGCGCCGCGGGTGAGACCGGTCGAGACGCTGACGATGCGGCCATTGTCACGCAGGCGTTCGATCCCGAGTTTCGTCACGAAGAACGGGGATTTGGTGTTGATCGCGAACACGCGGTCGAACGATTCCTCATCGGTGCCGCCGATGGGTTCGCGGATGCCGTCGGTCCCGGCGTTGTTGACCAGGATGTCGAGCCCGTCGGCGTGTGCGTCGAAGGCGGTCCACAGGGCTTCGGCATCACCGGGCACGCCGAGCCGGGCCTGAAGGGCGAAGGCCGAACCGCCCGCGGCCTCGATGGCGGCGACGGTCTCCTTGGCGGCGGCGGTATCGCGGTTGTAGTGCACCGCGACCCGTGCGCCGTCCTGTGCCAGGCGCAGTGCGATGGCGCGGCCGATGCCGCGGCCGCTGCCGGTGACCAGTGCTGTCTTACCTGCGAGTGCGCTCATGAGCGGTGCTCCCTTTATCTAGCGATCGTTACAGAAAGGGACCGTAGCACATTATCTAGCGAACGCTATAAAATGAGAGGCATGGCCACACCCACCCGGGGCCGACCCCGGAAATTCGACCGAGATGCCGCCCTGGACAAGGCTTTACGACTGTTCTGGCGACAGGGGTACGAGGCCACCTCGATCAGCGACCTCACCGGCGAGCTCGGCATCGGCGCGCCCAGCCTGTACGCCGCCTTCGGCGATAAACAGCAGCTGTTCAATGAGTCCGTCGGCGTGTACACGAACCACTACGCGGGTTTCGCGGCCCGCGCGCTCGCCGAGGAACCGACCGCCTGGGACGCGGTGGCCCGCACCCTGCGCGAGGCGGCGCTGGAATACACCGTGCCCGGACTCCCGAACGGCTGCATGGTGATCAGCGCCGGAATCAACACCACCAATACCGAGGTCGCGACCATGCTGGAGGGCATGCGCACCGCCAATGTGCACGCATTCGCCGATAGGATCCGCGTCGATATCGCCGCCGGGCTGCTGCCCGCGGACACCGATGCGGACGCGCTGGCCCGCTATGTCGGCGCGATCATGCAGGGCATGTCACAGTCCGCCCGCGATGGGGCGAGCCGCGCGGAATTGGCACAGGTCGCTGAGCTGGCACTACGGGTGTGGCCGGAATCCGAGGCCGCGAAGAGCTGAATTTCCACGCCGAACCGCTTGCGCCAGGTACCCATGGGGGGTATGTTTTCGAAGTGTCGGGGATACCCCCGCACCGTATAGCGCGAGTCGAGGAGTCGAAATGGCCACCAGCACCTACACCGTCACCGGCATGACCTGCGGCCACTGCGTCGGATCGGTCCGGAAGGAGATCGGCAAGATCGACGGTGTCACCAGCGTCGATGTCGATCTCGCCACCGGGCTGGTCAAGGTCGAGTCCACCGCTCCGATCGCCGACGCCGATGTCACGGCCGCCGTCGACGAAGCCGGGTACGAGGTGGCGAGCTGAATGAACGATCGACTGCGGTTCGCCGCGTTCGGTGGCGGACTGGTCGTACTGTTCGGGGCCGCACTCGGCATCGGCGCCCTGGTGGGCGATCCGGCCGAGTCGGCCTCCGGCACGACCTCCGCGCATTCCACCGCGGCCGCTCCGGGGCTCGCCGACAGCGAGCAGGGGTACGCCCTCACCGATGTCACCGCCCCGACCGCCGCCAATCAGCAAGGGGCACTGCGCTTCCGGATCACCGGACCGCAGGGGGCCGTCACGAAATACAACAGTCTGCACGAGAAGAACCTGCACCTGATCGTGGTCCGTTCGGATGCGAGCCAATTCCGGCACGTGCATCCCGAACTCGCCGCCGACGGCACCTGGTCCATCGACTGGAAGTGGGCCGAACCCGGCACCTATCGGGTCTTCACCGACTTCTCCCCCGCGGGCGGCCCGGGCGAGCTGACGCTCAGCCGGACCGTGAACGTCGCCGGGGACGCGGTCGCCAAACCGCTGCCTCCCGCGGCCAAGACCGCGCAGGTGGACGGTTACCAGGTCACCCTGAACGGCGATCTGTCCACCGCCGGAAGCGAAGTGAAGTTCACCGTCACCCGCGACGGTAAACCGGTCACCGATTTGCAGCCCTACCTGGGCGCGTACGCGCACCTGGTCGCACTGCGGGCGAGCGATCTCGCCTACCTGCACGTGCACCCCGAGGGCGAGGTCGGAAAGACCGCTCCCGGACCGGAAGTCGCCTTCCACGCACAAGCGCCGAGCGATGGCACGTACCGCCTGTACCTGGACTTCCAGCACGGCGGGACGGTGCACACCGCCGAATTCACCAACGAGACAATCACCGCCGCATCCGCTTCGGACGCGCATTCACAGCACGGAGGAGGTCACTGATGAGCGCCCCAGCCCAGGAGCGGTCCATCGAGCTGGAAATCGGCGGTATGACCTGCGCCTCCTGCGCGTCCCGCATCGAGAAGAAGCTCAACCGGATCGACGGCGTCACCGCCACGGTGAACTACGCCACCGAGAAGGCGAAGGTCAGCTTCCCGGAGTCGGTGACCGCCGATGATCTGATCGCGAAGGTCGTCGACACCGGATACACCGCCGCCGTGCACAGCACCGAACCGGTGAAACCCGCTGATAGCGAGGGTGATTCGGCCCCCGGTGCGACACAGCGGCTGCGCCATCGGCTGCTGGTGACGCTGGCGCTGGCCATCCCCGTGGTCGCCATGGCCATGATCCCGGCATTGCAATTCACCAACTGGCAATGGCTTTCGCTGACGCTGACCGCACCCATCGTGGTGTGGGGCGGCGCGCAATTCCATCGCGCCGCGTGGGTGAACGCCAAACACGGTGCGGCCACCATGGATACGCTCATCTCACTGGGCACCCTGGCCGCCTTCGGCTGGTCGGTGTACGCGCTGTTCTTCGGTGATGCGGGCATGGCGGGCATGAAACATCCCTTCAGCCTGGCCATCACCCGCGGCGACTCGTCCTCGGCGCTGTACTTCGAAGTGGCGGCGACGCTGATCACCGCGATTCTGGCGGGCCGGTATTTCGAGACCCGATCCAAGGAGAAGGCCGGATCCGCGCTGCGCGCGCTGCTGGAATTGGGCGCGAAGGATGTCGCGGTCGTACGCGGCGGCGTCGAAACCCGTATCCCCGTGGGCGATTTGCGGGTCGGCGAGGAGTTCCTGGTGCGGCCCGGCGAGAAGATCGCCACCGACGGCACCGTGGTCAAAGGCAATTCGGCCCTCGATATGAGCATGCTCACCGGTGAATCGGTGCCGGTGGAGGTCGGTCCGGGCGATGCCGTGGTCGGCGCGACGGTGAACGCGGGCGGTCTGCTGACCGTGCGCGCCACCCGGGTCGGCGCGGATACCCAACTGGCGCAGATGGCCTCGCTGGTCGAGGAGGCGCAGAACGGTAAGGCTCCCGTACAGCGGCTCGCCGATCGGGTGGCCGGGGTGTTCGTGCCGATCGTCATCGGGATCGCCGTCGCGGCCCTGGGCTTCTGGCTCGGCACCGGCGCGGCCGTCTCGACCGCCTTCGGCGCGGCCGTCGCGGTGCTGATCATCGCCTGCCCGTGCGCACTCGGATTGGCCACCCCCACGGCGCTATTGGTGGGCACCGGTCGCGGCGCGCAACTGGGCATCCTGATCAAGGGTCCGCAGGTGCTGGAGTCGACCCGGCGCATCGACACCGTGGTGCTGGACAAGACCGGCACCGTGACCACCGGCAAAATGACGCTGGCGGAAGCGATTCCGGCGGCGACTGTGGACGCGGACGAACTGCTGGCGGTCGCCGCGGCGGTCGAGCACGGCTCCGAACATCCGGTCGCCAAGGCCGTGGTGAAGGGCGCGGCCGAGCGCGGGCTCGACGCCGAGACCGTCGAACAGTTCGTCAGTCACGGCGGTAAGGGCGTACAGGGTCTGGTCGGCGAGCGGGCGGTCGTCATCGGCCGCACCGAACTGCTCGAGGACTGGTCGATCACGCTGCCGGAGATGCTGGCGGACGCCAAGACTCGGGCCGAACAGGCCGGGAAGACCGCCATCGCGGTGGCCTGGGACGGTATCGCTCGCGGCGTACTGGTCATCTCCGACGCCGTGAAACCGACCAGTGCGCAGGCGATCTCGGACATGCGGGCGCTCGGCCTCACCCCGGTGCTGCTCACCGGTGACAATGCCGCCACCGCCCGCACCGTCGCCGATCAGGTCGGCATCGACGAGGTCATCGCCGAGGTGCTGCCCAGCGACAAGCTCGCCGTGGTGAAACGGCTGCAGGAGCAGGGCAAGGTGGTCGCCATGGTCGGCGACGGCGTCAATGACGCGGCCGCGCTCGCGCAGGCCGACCTCGGCCTGGCCATGGGCACCGGCACCGACGTCGCCATCCAGGCGGCCGACCTGACCCTGGTGCGCGACGATCTGCTCGCGGTCCCGACCGCGATCAAACTGTCCCGGGCCACCCTGCGCACCATCAAGGGCAATCTGTTCTGGGCCTTCGGCTACAACGTGGCAGCCATCCCGCTGGCCGCCGCCGGCCTGCTGAACCCCATGCTCGCCGGTGCCGCCATGGCGCTGTCCAGCGTCTTCGTGGTCAGCAACAGCCTGCGCCTGCGCCGCTTCCGCGGCTGAGCGCATCCGGGCTCACCGGCGCTATGGCCGGGATCCACCGCAACCGTCGCGGTACGGACGGTGTGGATCCCGGCCAAAAGCATGCCGGGATGACGGGGAGCGGTCGCTCCGCGTCGCGGAGGGGCGGGAGCGCCTTCGATCGTGACCGGTAGCGGGCGGGTGGTGTGCGCCTGGAATGGTTCGTGTTCAATGGCTGGCGAACGCGGTGGGGACCGCCTCGCCCGCGATGCCGAGGAGCAGAGTTCGTGACGACTATTGCCGAGTACCTGGCCGCAGCGGAGATCGAGATCGCGCCGGTGCAGCCGGGCGAGGCCGGGACACCGCGGGTCGAGTTGCCGCTCGCCGACAGCTGGCAGGCCGTGGACGCCGCCATGTTCCCGGGCGCGTACGGCGTCTTCACCCGCCCGCCGGAGAACGGCTGGGCCGACAATGTCGTGCTGCTGGTGGGCCGGCTGTCCAAGCCGTCGAACCCGGCCGAACTGCTGGAGTCGGCGTTCGCCGATGCCCGCCAACTGCCGGACTGGCGTGAGCTCGGCGCGGAAATCGCCGACTACCAAGGCTTTCCGTCAGCGGCGGTGAGCGGCACCTATTCCGTGGACGCCCTCGTCCTGTGGGTGCACACCCGCTATGTGATTGTCCCCGTTGGCAATTACGAATACCTGGTGCAGCTCACCGTGACCGCGCGCGCCGACGGCGACGGAATCGAAGACGGGCTGCTCGATGCCCTGCGAATCCAGGTGTAGCGACTCGGTTCACGCCTGCGCGGCCAGGCGGACGAAGGCCGCGGTGTCGAGGGTCTCACCGCGGGCGGTGGGGGCGATTCCCGCTGCCACCAAACGCCTTTCGGCCTCGGCGGGAGAGCCCGCCCAACCGGCGAGCGCGGCGCGCAGGGTCTTGCGCCGCTGCGCGAAGGCGGCGTCGATGACCTCGAAGACCTTCTTGCGGTGATCCTCGTCCATCGGCCAGGGCGCCTCGGCGTAGCGGTCGATGCGCACCAGACCGGATTCGACCTGCGGTACCGGCCAGAAGATTTGGCGGCCGACCGTGCCGGAGCGGCGGACGGTGCCGAAGAAGCCCGCCTTCACGCTGGGCACGCCGTAGATGCGGCCGCCGGGGATGGCGGCGAGGCGGTCGGCGACCTCGAGCTGCACCATGATGAGAGTGGTTCGGATGCTGGGGAATTCGGCCAGCAGATGCAGCAGGACCGGAACGGCCACGTTGTAGGGCAGGTTCGCGACCAGCGCCGTGGGTGCGGCGGGCAGATCGGCGGCCTGCACCCGCAGGGCGTCCTTCTCCACAACCGTGAGCCGGTCGGCGAGTTCCGGGGCGCGGTCGGCGACGGTGCCGGGAAGGTGTCCGGCCAGCACCGGATCGATCTCGACGGCGATCACCCGATCCGCGACATCGAGCAGGGCCAGGGTGAGCGAGCCGAGTCCGGGACCGACCTCGAGGGCCACGTCATCGCCGGTGACCCCGGCCGCCGACACGATGCGCCGCATGGTGTTGGCATCGTGCACGAAGTTCTGTCCGAGCTGCTTGGTCGGGCGCACACCGAATCGCTCGGCCATCGCCCGCACCTCGGCGGGACCTAGCAGGGCGGCTTTTCCACGAGCGGCGATTTCGGGTTCGGACACCCTGCGAAACCTATCAACCCGCGTGCGCCGCTCCGGCCTCGCCCCGCGGCCGACACGCGCCCGCCCGATGCGATCCCCTCCAGGCCGCATCGGGCGGGCGGCGGTCAGGACTGGACCGGAGTGGCCAGCACCCGGTTGCCGAAGTCCTCGATGGCGGCCCACATCGCCGGATTCAACTGGCAGTGCGTACCGGTGCCGACGACCGTGTCGAAGTCGACGCCATTGGCCGCGAACTGTGCGGCGAGCGCACCGTGCAGCGGGGACGGGACGGTGGTGTCGGTGGCATTGAGCAGCAGCAGGATCGGCGCGTCATAGCCCCGGACCGGAACGGTCATATAGTCCCGTAGCACCGCCGGGAACGGGCCCTCGGACAGCGGGCGCGCGAGCAGCTCGCCCATCGACACCTGCGACATGCGCTTGGAGATGGCGGGCAGGCATTGGGTCCCGATGTCATCGAGCAGTCGTCGGCCGCGCTCGGTCAGATAGCTGTCGACCTGTGCGTCGGGGCGGGCGGCGCGCATACCCGCCAGGATGCTGGTGCTGAAAGCGCCTACGCCACTGCCGATTTCACCGGGCAGCCGCGGCACCCAGGGACCGGCGATGGGCAGCGCCTTCTCCACATCCGAGGCCGGATCGATGGCGATGGTGCCGCGGAAATCGAGATCCGGTGCGGCCGACGACTGCAGGTGCGCGGTGCCCAGTGAGGCATGACCGCCCTGCGACATACCGGTCACCGCCCAGGTGCGCGACAGCCCGGGATTCGCGGCACGCGCGGCGCGCACCATATCGATGGTGGCGGTCGCCTCGGTGCGCAGTTCGAGATACGGGTGCGGGCCGGTATCGAATACGCCGAGGCCCAGATGGTCGGGGGCGACGACGGCGAATCCCCTGGAGACGAAGTACCGCATCAGCGTCTCGTCGGCCGCTAGCGCGTCCGGCATCGGCGCGGTCGCCGGATCGGACTGGCCGCCGCAGTTCGCGCCGAGGCCGGTGGTGCCGTGGTTGTAGGCCATGATCGGCCAGCCGCCCGCGGGAGCCGGACCCGCCGGGACGAACATGGCCCCGCTGGCCCGGACCTGTTCGCCATTGGATCGGGTGGTCCAGTACTCCACCAGGGAGCCGTTCGCGATGCCGTGATAGCTATCGGGCTGACGGGTTGCCGAGATCAGTGACCCGGGTGCGTCCGCCTGCGCCGGGGTCACCGGCAGCATCAGCAGCGCGCTGAACGCCACGGCGGTCATCGTAAGCCTTCGAGCAAAAGTGCTGGTAAATCTCACAAATCCTCCACCGGTTGCGCCTCGGAAGCGGGATTGCCCTTCCGAGGTGTTCACCAGACAAACTATTTGCTTGGCAGTTGCTGGACAAATTCGGGCGGAATGGAGAACGCCCGCCTGCCGAGGGGAGGCGGGCGGGCGTCCGGCGGACCGCGGGTCCCGGGCTGCGCGGTGGCCCGGATCCGGCGGTCAGGATTCGGTGGGTGTGGCGAGTACGCGCGCGGTGAAGGCGTCGATGGCCGACCACATGGCCGGATTGAGTTCGGTATGACCGCCGGTGCCGGTGACCAGGCCGAAGTCCTGGCCGTTCGCGGCGAGCTGTGCGATCAGCGCGGCGTGCAGCGGTGAGGGCACCACCATGTCGGTCACGTTGATCAGCAACAGGATCGGCGCGTTGTAGCCGGAGGTCGGCAGGGTCATGTACTCGTTGATGGCGGCGCGGAAACGATCGTCGCCGAGCGGGCGGGCGAGCAGATCACCGACCGAGGTGCCGTCCACAACCTTCATGATGTCGTTGAAGCACAGGCTCCCGGCGCGATCCAGCACGTCCTGACCGCGCGGGGTCAAATAGCTGTTCAGATCGAGTTCGGGATGGGTGGCGCGCAATCCGGCGAGCATGCTGACGACGAATCCGTCGATGGCATTACCGTTCTGGCCCGGAATCTCCGGCACGTACGGACCGGCCAGGGGTACGAACTTCTCCACATCCGAGGCCGGGTCCGAGGCGATGGTGCCGCGGAAATCCAGCTCGGGGGCATAGCTCGCCTGCAGGTTCGCCGCGCCCAGCGCCGCGTGCCCGCCCTGCGAGAATCCGGTCAGCGCCCAGGTTTTCGACAGTTCCGGATGCGCTTCGCGGGCGGCGCGCACCAGATCGATGGTGGCGGTGGCCTCGGTGCGGGTCTCCAGATAGGGGTGCGGGCCGGTATCGAATTTGCCGAGTCCGAGGAAGTCGGGGGCGACCACCGCGAAGCCCTTGTTCACGAAGTACTGGAGGATCGCGTCCTCCTTGGGGCGGCTGAAGCGGCTCACATCGCTCTGCCCGCCGCAGCCGGAACCGAGGCCGGAGGTGCCGTGGTCGTAGGCCATGATCGGCCAGCCGTTGGCGGGGGCCGGGCCGGGCGGAATGATGAGCGCGCCGCTGGCCTGCACGGGTTCACCGTTGGAGCGGGTGGTCCAGTAGTCCACGCTGGAGCCGTTGGACATACCGCGCCAGCCGTCGGGATGTGCGGTCGTATCGATCACGGTGCCCGCCGTCGCGGCGTGCGCGGGGGCTCCCGGGATCATGAGCAGCGAACCCGCCGAGGCCATGGCGGCGGTGAAAATCCGCGCGCGCCAACCGAACAACCGCATTAATCCTCCATCAGGCCCGACCCTGGAACAATTCGACAGCGGGATTGAGCTTAGCTATTAGATCAACCGTCCAGTATGAGAAAACTCTGTGATCGGCGATTTCGGCCAACCATTGACGCGTAGTGAAACTTGTTCTAATTTCGCGCCATGTTGCGCAGATACGACGGACGTCGAGTACTCGTCACCGGAGCAGGCTCCGGAATCGGCCAGGGCATCGCCCTGCGCCTGCTCTCCGAAGGCGCCCAGCTGGTCGCCGCCGATATCAATGACAGCGGCCTGCAGGCCACCATCGACGCCACCCCGGCCGATTCCCGGGACCGGCTGCACACCCTGAATCTGAATGTCGCCGATCCCGAATCCGTGCGCGCGGTACTCGGGCAGGCCGTCGAATTCCTCGGCGGGCTGGACGTATTGGTGAACGGCGCGGGCATCATGCGCGCCGGGCACACCCACGAACTGCCCCTGGAGACCTGGAATCAGGTGCTCACGGTCAACCTCACCGGCACCTTCCTGATGACCCAGGCCGCGCTGCCGACGCTGCTCGAATCACCGCACGGCGGTGTGGTGGTGAACTTCTCCTCCACCTCCGCGTTCGGCTCGGTGCCGTACATGGCCGCGTACGCCGCGTCCAAGGCGGGCGTGAACGCCTTCACCCACGCCATCGCGCTCGAATACGTGAAAAAGGGTCTGCGCGCGGTGAATATCGTGCCCGGCGGCATCGGCACCAGCCTCACCGCAGGACTGGACCTGCCCGCCGATTCGGATTGGTCGCTGCTGGCGCGACTGCCCGGATGGATCGAGGGCGGCGCGCTGGGCAAGCCCGAGGATGTCGCGGGCGCGGTCGCCATGGTGGCGTCGGATGACGGTCGCTATATGACCGGCACCGAACTGCGCGTCGACGGCGGCGCGTTGATGTAGCCCCCGAACCCCCGAAGGTCGCGCCCGAATTCGGTTCGGGCGCTTACCCATATCTCGTGCGCTAACTGATGCCGAGGCGGCTGGTGCAGGCGGGCCAGGCGCCCCAGCCCTGGCGGGCGCGGGTTACCTCCGCGATGGCGATCTGTTCTTCGCGGGTGGCGAGGTCGGCGCGCGGGGCGTAGCGGGTGCCGCCCTGGCGTTCCCAGGTGCTCTGGTCGAACTGGATGCCGCCGTAGTAGCCGTTACCGGTGTTGATGGCCCAGTTGCCGGTGGATTCGCATTTGGCGAGGGCGTCCCAGATGGGGCCGTCCTTGACCTCGGGCACCTCGGTGCCGGGTTTCGCGCCCTTGCGAATGGTCTTGGGTGCGGCGGGGACGACCACGGTGGATTGCACCGGATCCTTGCCCGCCTCTTTGCCGTTCACGATGGAGACGGCGAAGGTGACGTCCTGGGTGCCCGGTACGCCCGGATTCTCGACGATAGTGCGGCTCATATTGAGCGTCGGATCCTGGATGATGCTCTCCGGCGGATCCAAAGGCACCCGCTCGGTGCGCTTTTCGATCACCTTGCGGGTGACCACGATCTTCATACCGTCGGTGAGCGGTGTGGTCGGAGACGGTTCGACCGAATCCTGATTGACCAGCGGACGCCCCTGCACCTCCAGCAGCTGCCCGACGGTCGGCGCGGCCAATCGCACCAGCGACGGCGCGCTGCCGTTATCGGCGAGCTCCACGGTGCGCGGATTGGTGATGAGCAATTGCGCGCCCTCGAGCGGCAGCGGGGTGGGCCGCGAGGGCGAACTGAACACGTCGCGGGGCAGATTCAGCTTCACGATGGCCTCGGCCACGGTGAGCGCGGTGGTCCACGCCTTGGATCGGGTGCCGTCGACGATGAGCGAGACCTCGCGCGCGCGATTGAGCCGGATGGTCGCGCCGTCGCCGATTCGTGAACCGGGCGAAGGGGATACGTCATCACGCGCGTCGATGGCGTACCCGGCGTCCTTGAGAATGCCGCGCACATTCAGGTACATGGTGTCGTGCACGGTGGCCTGCCCGTCCACCACGACCGTGATGGTCTTCTTGTTCACAATGGCCAGGCCCGCGCCGACGATGAGCGTGACAAGCATCGCCGCGATGGCGCCGTACAGCATCGGCGACCGCGACGAGTTGATCTTCGTCATGGCTTTCATCGGAAATCCCGGCATGGTCACAGTACGATAACGAGGCGGTCAGGGATTGACAACCGTTTCACCCGGACCGGCGGATACCGAAATCACGAACCGATATCGAGTCGCAGGTAAATCACGATCGCACTGGATCATAGTGAGCGGGACCACATCCGCAAAGCGGGGCGGTCGGATTCTCAGATTCCGTAGACCCGGCGCGCATTCGCGGTGGTGACCTTGGCCAGTGTGACCGGATCCTGTTCCCGAATCTCGGCCAGCGCGCGCAAGGTGTACGGCAGCATGTACGACTCGTTCGGCGCACCGCGGAACGGATGCGGAGTCAGGAACGGCGCGTCCGTTTCGACCAGAATCTGATCTTCCGGAACGATTTTCGCGGCCTCCCGCAATTCATGAGCATTCTTGAAGCTCACCGTTCCGGAGAAACTCAGCACATAGCCTTCGTCGACGCACGCCTGCGCCATATTCGCATCGGACGAAAAGCAGTGGAAGATAACGGTTTCCGGCGCGCCCTCATCCAGCAGCACGGTCAGCAGATCGTGATCGGCCTCGCGATTGTGAATCATGAGCGGTTTGCCCAGGCGCTTGGCGAGATCGATATGCCAGCGGAAACCCTCCACCTGATCCTCGATATCGGCGCAGCCCTCCAGCTTGCCGGGCCAGTAGTAATCCAGACCCGTCTCACCGACCGCGACCACGCGCGGATCCGCGGCCAGGCGCTCGAGCTCGGCTTTGGCGGCCTCGTGGAGGGCATTGGCGCGGGTCGGATGCAACGCCACCGCCGCGAATACCCGGTGATCCCAGTTCGCGGCCTGTACCGCGAAACGCGCCGCGTCGAGATCGTCGGCGACCGTCACGACCTCGCGCACGCCCACCTTTTGCGCCCGATCCACAATGGCCGCAACCGATTCGGCGTCGGTGGCACCGCACGCGTCCAGATGGGTATGCGCGTCGATGAGCGGGAACAGCGGCTCCGGCGGTTCGGGAGCGGGTCGGCTGTTACGCATGGGCGACACCTGCCACGGGGATATTCACGCGAGCGACTACGGGCACGCAGATTAGAGTAGACACACCATGAGCGCATCCGAACGCCCCGCCTTCTATGTCACCACGGCCATCGCGTACCCGAATGGCGCCCCGCACATCGGGCACGCCTACGAGTACATCTCCACCGATGCGCTGGCCCGCTTCAAGCGGCTCGACGGATTCGACGTGTTCTTCATGACCGGAACCGATGAACACGGTCAGAAAGTGCAGCAGGCCGCCAAGGCCGCCGGGGAATCCGAGGCGGAGTACGCGGCGCGCAATTCGGACGTGTTCGAGACCATGGACAAGGCACTCGATGTCTCGTTCGATCGGTTCATCCGGACCACCGACGCGGACCATCAGGCCGCCTCCATCGCCATCTGGGAGCGGATGGCCGAGCGCGGTGACGTCTACCTCGACACCTACGCGGGCTGGTACTCGGTGCGCGATGAGGCGTTCTACAACGAGGACGAGACCACCCTGCTCGAGGACGGCACCCGCGTCTCCACCGACACCAAGACCCCCGTCGAGTGGACCGAGGAGTCGAACTACTTCTTCCGGCTGTCCAACTACCAGGACAAGCTGCTCGAACTGTACGAGACCAAGCCGGAATTCATCGGTCCCGCGACCCGGCGCAACGAGATCGTCTCGTACGTCAAGGCCGGGCTGAAGGATCTGTCCATCTCGCGCACCACCTTCGACTGGGGTGTGCCGGTGCCGGGCGATCCGGCGCACGTCATGTACGTGTGGGTGGACGCGCTCACCAACTACCTCACCGGTGTGGGCTTCCCCGATACGGATTCGGCCGCCTTCGGGAAGTTCTGGCCCGCGGATGTGCACATCATCGGCAAGGACATCACGCGCTTCCACGCGGTGTACTGGCCCGCCTTCCTGATGTCCGCCGGAATCGAGCTGCCCAAGCGGGTTTTCGCGCACGGGTTCGTCTTCCACAAGGGCGAGAAGATGTCCAAGTCGACCGGCAATGTGGTGTCGCCGACCGATCTGGTGGACACCTACGGGCTCGACGCCGTGCGGTTCTTCCTGCTGCGCGAGATCTCCTACGGGCAGGACGGGGCGTACAGCCACGACAGCATCGTGAGCCGGATCAATACCGATCTGGCCAACGAGTACGGCAATCTGGCCCAGCGCTGCCTGAAGATGGTGGCTCGCGACTTCGGCGGTGTGGTCCCGGCCCCCGGCGAATTCACCGATGAGGACAACGCCATGCTGGCGCTCGCGGGTGAACTGCTCGGTCAGGTGCGCGCCGAATTCGACCAGCAGCAAATCCATTTGGGGCTCGAGCACCTGTGGAACACACTGCGCGAAGCGAATCGGTACTTCTCCGCGCAGGCGCCGTGGACGCTGGCCAAAGCCGGTACGCCCGAGGACATCGCGCGCGAGGGCACCATCCTCTACGTGACCATGGAGGTCGTCCGCATCGTCACGCTGCTGACGCAGCCGGTGATTCCGGGTTCGGCCGCCAAGATCCTGGATCTGCTGGGTCAGACCGGCCGCGACTTCGCCGATATCGCCACCCCGATCCAGCCGGGCACCGCCCTGCCGGATCCGGAAGTGGTGTTCCCGAAGTACGTGGAGCCCAGGAACTAACGCGTCAACCGGGTGACGGTGCCGAGAAAACCGGTGGCGTACAACGAGTTCGGGTCCCAGCCGGGACCCGAACCGAAACGCACCGAGGAGGCGAACGGCAGGCCGGTCGCGATGGTGCAGAAGGTTCCGGCGTCCGGATCCACTCGCACCACCTGACCGGCGGCATTCAGCGCGACATACACCGCGCCGTCCGGGCCGACGGTCAAATCGTCCGCGGAATTGAGCGGACCGAAACCGGGCAGGGTAATTCGCCGCGGCGCGGCGTCGGGACGATCGATATCGATGGCGGCGATTGCGGTGACGGCATCGAACGTGGTGGACACGAATAATTCGCGCCGCACCGGGTCGTAGGCCAGGCCATTTGTGGAATTCAGTCCGGGGGCCAGCGCGTGCGCCCCGGAACCGTCGGCGGCGACCCGGGTAATTACCGCATCCGGGCCCAGATCGCGACTCACGGCGAAACCGCCGTCCGGCAATTGGGCCAGGCCATTGGGCATATGCAGGCCGGTGGCGACGGTGGTCACGGTCCCGGTGGCCAGATCGACCGAGACAATCTTGCCGTCCGGGCTGTTGGTGACGCCGCTGGCGAATGTATTACCGGAGTTCACATACGCTTTGCCCGCATTGACGACGATGCCACCGGGCGATTCCACCGCCGCGGCGAGCGTATGCGTGCCGTCGGAGGTGAGCCGATACAGGCCGCCGCCACTACCGGTGAGGGAGATCTCCGAGAGCAGCAGGCCGCCGCCGCCATCGAAGGCGAGGTTCTCCAGGCTGCCGAAGCCGGAGGCGACGGTCGCGGCCGCCCAAGTGCCGCAGACCGTGGATTCCGGTGCGGCAGTTGCCATTCCGGGCACGCCGAGCGTGAATCCCGCGCCGAGTTGCGCGGCCACCAGGCCACCTACCAGGGCTTTCCGTATGCGCATGGGCACAACCATGCCGTACTCCGCATACGAAATCCACTGTCGCCCAGACAGTTTCACTTGGAAGTATGTGTAACTTCGAGTTACATCACAAGCGCGCAGTGTGGCGCGTGAAGTCCCTCACAGCGCGCATTCGCGGCTATTCATAGGACGATGCTCTCACCGGCGAAAACTGTTGCCAACCACAATGTCTCAGACAGTTTCGTGCCACTGTGTCCGGTCGCCGCGATAGTTACCGTCGGGTAGCGTCTTGCCCGTCACCGATTCAGATTGCATTTCTTCGTACTTTCAGGAGTCCCCGTGTCGCATTCTCGATTCGAGTCGATAGGCGCTTATCTGCCATCAAATCGTGTAACCACCGAGGATCTCGTCGCCCGATTGAAGACGGCGCCGGGTTTCGATCTCGAAAAAATCACGGGCGTCAAGGAACGACGCTTCCGCGATACTACCCCCGAAAACGCCGAAGACTCCTACATTCTCGCGATGAATGCCGCGCAGGACTGTCTTTCCAGGTCACAGTATGCGGCCTCGGATCTCGACGTGATCATCTCCACCTCGATCACGCGGAGTAAGGGCACCCGGATGTATATGGAGCCGTCATTCGCCGGTTCCCTCGCCCGTGAACTCGGCGCGCGCCCGGACACCATTTCTTTCGACCTTTCCAATGCCTGCGCCGGAATGATGACCGGCACCTACATTCTCGATCGAATGATTCGCTCGGGTGCGGTGAAACGCGGCATGGTGGTCAGCGGCGAGGCAATTACGCCCATTGCCGAAACGGCCGTCAACGAGATCACCGAGAAATACGATCTGCAATTCGCATCGCTGACGGTCGGCGATTCGGGTGCGGCCATTGTTCTCGACGAGGCCGTCGATGACAACGACAAGATCCACTACATCGAACTCGCCACCGCGTCGGAGTTCTCGCACCTGTGCCTGGGCATGCCCAGTGAGAAGTCACAGGGTGTGTCGCTGTACACCGATAACCGCAAGATGCACAACGAATCCCGCTTCCTGCTGTGGACCGACACCCAGGGCAACTTCATGGCGGGCCAGGGAAAGACCTTCGCGGACGAGGGCTTCGACTACATGATCCACCACCAGTTCGGCGCCGCCGCGATCCCGTTCATGAACGCGATCGCCGAGCGCGAGTTCGGCGCGCCGATGCCGCCGGATCTGAACGTCATCGAGAAGTACGGAAACACTTCCACCACTTCGCATTTCATCGTGCTGCACGATCAGCTCAGCCAGCAGAACATCGCCGCGGGATCCAAGATCCTGATGGTCCCGGCCGCCTCCGGCGTCGTCGGGGGCTTCCTGTCCACCACGATTTCATCCCTGAAGGTCTGATCATGGGCGTGCGCATCAAATCCACCGGAATCAGCCGGGCCGAAAGCACTTTCAGCATTGTCGAGCACAGCGGCGCGGCCGCGCGCCAGAGCATGGAGCGGGCCGGGGTTCGCCCCGATCAGGTCGGCGTGCTCATCAACGCGGGCATCTTCCGCGATACCAACACCGTGGAACCCGCTGTGTCGGCGCTGATTCAGAAGGAAGCCGGGATCGGGCTGGACTACACCAAGGACGATCCGCGGTCGTTCTCCTTCGATCTCATGAACGCCGGTGTCGGCGTGCTCAACGCGGTGCAGGTGGCGCAGTCCATCCTGGAGACCGGCAGCGCCGAGCACGTGCTCATCGTGTCGGGCGACACCCACCCCTCGCTGAAGCGGGGCGCGGCGGATGACGAATTCCCCTATGCCACAGCGGGTGCGGCGCTGCTGCTGGCGCGCAGCGAGGACGAAGAGGGCTTCGGCCGCGTGCACACCGTCTCCGGCGGCGGCACCCCCGGCATCGAGTCGTACGTGGATGTGGCGACCATGGGCACCAACGGTCGTGAGCTCATGACCGTCGTCCGCGAGCCCGACGCCGAGGCGCGCCTGCTGGCGCTCGCCGCCGACGCCGCCCGGCTCGCGCTGTCCGAGTCGGATCCGGAGCAGGCGAGCACCGCGCTCATCGCCTCCACCCCGACCGCCGGATTCCCGGAGCTGCTGGCCGCCGAGCTCGGCATCGCGCCGAACGCGGTCTTCACCCCCGATCTGTCCCAGGGCGATCCGCACACCGCGGCGCTGCCGCTGGCGTACGACGCGGCCGTGGCGAACCGTTCCCTGGACGCCTTCAGCCATGTACTGTTCGTCGCCGCCGGCGCCGGACCGTCCGCCGCGGCGGTGCTCTACCGGCTCCCGGCCGCCGTCGGAGCCGCGGCGTGACCATCGCGACCTACTGGCAGGCCATCGACCGCTTCCGCGCGGTCGTGGCCGACCAGCCGGACCGGGAGGCGGTGATCTTCCCGCAGGGGCAGACCGCCACCGGCCTCCCGGAGTACCGGCAGCTCACCTATCGCGAACTCGACGCCTGGTCCGACACCATCGCCGCGCATCTGGCCGCGGCCGGGGTCGGCCGCGGCACCCGCACCATCGTGCTGGTGCTGCCCAGCCCGGAGCTCTACGCGATCATGCTGGGGCTCTTGAAGATCGGCGCGGTCCCGGTGGTCATCGACCCGGGTATGGGCCTGCGCAAAATGCTCAACTGCCTGCGCGCCGCCGATGCCGAGGCCTTCATCGGCATTCCGCAGGCGCACGCCGCCCGCGTGCTGTTCCGCAAGTACTTCCGCGATGTGCGGGTGAAGATCACCGTCGGCCCGCGCTGGCTCTGGGGCGGGCAGACGCTACAGAGCTGGGGTGCACCCGCGAGCACGGAAGCCGTTGCCGCCCATGGTGATAGCGCTGAAGCGTCGAGTGTGGGCACCGATCCCACCGGCATTCCGACCCCGGCCGCGGCCGCCGCGCGCGATGGGTCCGGTGGCGCGGGCCGAACCCCGCGAGTAGCCGGGCCGATCAATGCACGGGTGCGCGAATTGCTTGTCTCGCTGGAGAATTCGGAGTCCAAGCCCGGGGTTGCCGTCGCGCGGGCGGCCGCTACCGCTGATCGGCTGCGGCCGGTGGTGGGTGCGCGGTTGCGCACGCTGCGGGACACCACCGTGGGCGCACGGGCGCGCTGGGAACAGGTCGCCGGAGGATCCGTTGCCGCCGTGGCCCCTTCGGCGCTACTGGCGGATCGGGTGCCCGCGCCCGCCGACGAGCTGCTGCTGATCGCGTACACCACGGGTAGCACCGGTCCCGCCAAGGCCGTGGAGATGACGCACGGGAATCTGTCGTCCATGATCGAGCAGGTGCACGCGGCGCGCGGCCGGGTGGCCCCGGACACCTCGCTGATCACTCTGCCGCTGGTGGGCATTCTGGACATGCTGCTGGGCGCGCGGTGCGTACTGCCGCCGCTGGTGCCGAGTCAGGTCGGTTCCACCGATCCGGCGTTCGTGGCCGATGCGGTGAACCGGTTCGGGGTGCGGACCATGTTCGCCTCGCCCGCCGTATTGATCCCGCTGCTGCGGTATCTGGAGCGCACCGGGACGAAAATCCCCACGCTGCACAGCATTTACTCCGGTGGCGCACCGGTCCCGGACTGGTGCATCGCCGGATTGCGGCAGGTGCTGTCCGAGGACTCCGAGGTGCACGCCGGATACGGCTCCACCGAGGCGCTGCCCATGTCGACCATCGAATCCCGGGAACTGCTGGGCGGCTTGGTCGAACGGGCGCACAGCGGTGAGGGCACCTGCATCGGACGGCCCGCCGAGGGCGTGCGCGCCCGGCTGGTGGCCATCACCGATGAACCGCTGCCCACCTGGGCCGACGCCGAGGCGCGCGAGGCCGAACTGGTCGCCACCCGCGGCATCGGCGAACTCGTGGTCGCGGGACCGAATGTGAGCACCCGGTACTACTGGCCGCAGTCCGCCAATCTGGCGGGCAAGATCGCCGACGGCGAGACCGTCTGGCATCGCACCGGCGATCTCGCCTGGATCGACCAGGAGGGCCGGATCTGGTTCTGCGGGCGCAAGAGTCAGCGCGTGCACACCGCCGCCGGGCCGATGTTCTCGGTGCAGGTGGAGCAGGTCTTCAATACGCTGCCCGGCGTCATCCGCACCGCGCTGGTCGGGGTCGGCGAACGCGGTGCGCAGCGACCGGTGCTGTGCGTCGAAGCCGAACCCGGCACCGACACGGTGCTGCTGGCGGCGGAATTGCGCAGTCGGGCGGTGGAATTCGAGGTCACGACGACTGTGTCCCGATTCCTGTTCCATCCCGGGTTCCCCGTGGACATCCGCCACAATGCCAAGATCGGGCGCGAACAGCTGGCCATCTGGGCGACGGCGCAGCTCGGAGAGGGAGCGTGACATGTCTCTGAAAACCACTGCCCTGCGGGCGATTCCGATTCTCGGCTGGCTGTACCTGGCCGCCGGGCTGATCGCCGCACTGGTCGGCCACGCACCCGCGAACCGGGTGCTGCGCGCGATCTGGTGGATCGACGCGTTCCTGAGCATCGTGGTGCACGCCGCGCAGATCCCGGCGGCGTTGAAGGCGGCCGAATCCTCCGACCGCTCACCCGTCGAAACCGCTGTCCTGACCCAGATCTTCGGGGCCACCTGGTGGAAGACGCAGGAGGCCGCCTGATGTCCGAGAGCAGGAAGAAGGCGCTCGTCACCGGCGCTTCCGGATTCCTGGGCGGCGCCATCACGCGCCGCCTGGTGCGCGAGGGCGGCTATGACGTCGCGATTCTGGTGCGCCCCACCAGTAATCTGCGCGATCTGGCCGATGTCATCGATCAGGTCGAGGTGGTGCACGGCGATCTCACCGATCACCTCTCCCTGGAACGCGCCACCAAGGGCGTCGATGTGGTCTTCCACAGCGCCGCCCGGGTCGACGAACGCGGCACGCGTGCCCAGTTCGTGGCCGAGAACCTCACCGCCACACAGCATTTGCTCGATGGCGCACGCCGCAACGGCGCACAGCGGTTCGTGTTCATCTCCAGTCCCAGCGCGCTCATGGATCGCGATGGCGGGGATCAGGTGAACATCGATGAATCGGTGCCGTATCCGACCAGGTTCCTGAACCTGTACTCCGAGACCAAGGCCGCCGCCGAGCGCGCGGTGCTCGCGGCGAACGGCACGGGTTTCACCACCTGCGCGCTGCGGCCGCGGGCCATCTGGGGTGCGGGCGACCGCTCCGGGCCCATCGTGCGACTGCTCAGCCGGGCCGCCGCGGGATCGCTGCCGGATCTGTCCTACGGCAAGGCCGTGTACGCCTCGCTGTGCCACGTCGAGAATATCGCCGAGGCTTCGGTGCGGGCGGCCGCGTCCGAAAAGGTCGGCGGCAAAGCGTATTTCGTCGCCGATGCGGAGCAGACGAATGTCTGGGGCTTCCTCGGCGAGGTCGCCGTCGGACTCGGCTACGCCGCGCCAAGCAGGCAGCCGAACCAGCGAGTGCTGAACGCGGCCGTCACCATTCTGGACGCCGTCTGGAAGGTGCCGTTCATCGCGACTCGCTGGTCGCCGCCGCTGTCGCGGTACGCGGTGGCGCTCATGACGCGTACCGCAACCTACGACACCGCCGCCGCCACAACGGATTTCGGCTACCAGCCGGTTGTGGACCGGGATACCGGACTGGCCGATTTCCTGGCCTGGCTGGACGCCCAGGGCGGCGTCGTGAAACTCACCGAAAACCTGCGATAACGCAGTCAGCGCGCGAAAGAGGCAGGTAATGAGCACCTTCCGGCGGCCCATCTCCCCCACCGAGTTCATGTACTTCCCGATGCGGGAGCTGGCGCCGCCGTTCCTCATGCAGCTGGCCATCGAAGGCGTCGGCAGTATCGACGCCGAACAGCTGCGGCGCGCGGTAACCATTGCCGCCGAGGCGAATCCGGGCGCACGACTGGTCCGGGAGGGCAAGTTCTGGGTGGACAGCGGGGTCGCCCCCGCCGTGCGCGTGGTGGACCACGCGCTGCAATACCCCGCGCTGGAAGCGGATCCGGTGCTCACCAGCCCGATCGGGCCGACGCCGGAGTCCACGGTGGAGATCCTGCTGCTCACCGCCGCGCCGACCACGCTGGTATTCCGGGTGTTCCACGGCGTCATGGACGGTATGGGCATGGTCATGTGGGCCACCGATGTGCTGCGGGTGCTGCGCGGACAGGAACCGGTCGGCGCGCCGGATCCCATCGCCGATGACGAACTGGAGCGCAAGGTCGGCGCACCCGGGCGTCCGGCGCTCATGCTGCCGCGCTTCCGCTCCGCGCTGGGCACCGGACGGCAGGATCCGGGACAGCCGCGGCATCTGTTGCGCCACCGCACCATCAATGCCACCGGACCGGGCGCGATGGTGCGCGTCGCCGCGATTCTGGCCGATGAGGGCGGGCCGCTCTCGCGCATCATGATCCCGGTGGATCTGCGCCGCCACGATCCCGAACTGCGCTCCACCGCGAACCTGGCGCTGCCACTGTTCCTCGATGCCCGGCCGGGCGTCGATTGGAAACAGCTCAACGCGGAGAAGAAGATCGGCCTCCAGGAACGCCGCGAACTCAATCAAATGCAGGCCGCACGGCTGTCGAATCTGCCGCAGGCCCCCGGCCGCGTCCTGCTGCGCTCGCTGAACTGGACCGGTGCGCGCCTGGGCCGGAACCTGGCCTCGGCCACCGTCTCCCATATGGGCCGCTACGACTTCGACGCACTGGCGGTCCCCGGTTTCACACCCACCTCCGTCCGGGTGCTGCCCCAGCACAGCGTCGCCATGCCGCTGCTCATGGGCCTCACCGAAGGCGGCGGCCGCACCGAACTCACCGTGTCCGCGCGCAGCGGCCGGGGCATTCCCGAACGCCTGGACGCCCTGCTCGACCGCATCGTCAACACCCTCGAAAAAGAACTCGCGCCAACGGATCCGACCGCATGATGACCGCGTGGGCTCGGGTCGTGGTCGCACGGCCGAAGACCGTGCTGGCGGTCGCGGTACTGTTCGCGCTCGCATGCGGGCTGTTCGCCACCGGGCTGGCGCAAAAGGTCAGTGCCGCGGGGTATTCCGATCCTGGTAGTGAGTCCAGCGCGGTCGACCAGTGGGTGCACGATCAGCTGGGGCCGCAGAATCCGGATATCGTCGCGATCTACACCGCGCCGGAAGGGCAAACGCTGGCCGATATCGGGCCGCGGGTGCTGGATGCGATCAAGAAGGTGGATCCGGCGCTGTTGGATCGGCCGGTCGAAAGCTATTGGAACAGTTCGCGATCGCAATATATGCGGTCGGCCGACGGACGATCGGCGGTGGCCGTGGTGTTCGCGTCCGGCGATGAGAATCATCGGATCGCGGTGTATCCCGAAGTGGCCGAAGCACTCAAGGTGCCAGGCGTCGAAACGCGGATGTCCGGCTACAGCGCGCTGGCGCAGACCATCAGCGATCAGTCCCGGCACGATTTGATTGTGGCCGAATCGATTTCGATTCCGCTCACCGCGCTGGTGCTGGTGCTGGTGTTCGGCGGCGTGGTTGCCGCCTCGCTGCCGGTGATCGTGGGCAGTCTCGCCGTGATCGGCGCGCTCGGCGCGGTCGGGATCATCGCGCAATTCACCGAGGTGAGCGTGTTCGCCATGAACGTGGTGTCACTGCTCGGACTCGGATTGGCCATCGACTACGGGCTTTTCGTGGTCAGCCGGTTCCGCGAGGAACTCGCCCGGGGCAGCTCGACCGAGGCCGCCGTCGCCCGCGCGCTCGATACCGCGGGCCGCACCGTGCTGTTCTCCGCCGTCCTGCTCATGTGCGCGTTCGCGGGCACCTTCGTCTTCCCGCAGGCCGTACTGCGCTCACTGGGCTTCGGCTCGATCGCGGCGGTCGGCCTGGCGGCGCTGCTGTCGATCACCGCACTGCCCGCCGCGCTCGCCCTGCTCGGTCCCCGGATCGGCAAATGGAGTTGGCGCGCGGACGCTTTCGAGCGTTCCGAGGAACGCGCACAGCGCTTCTGGGGCCGGGTCGTCACCGCCGTCATGCGCCGCCCGGGCGCGGTCGCCATCGCCGTCGGCGCACTGCTGCTGGTGCTGGCCGCTCCGCTCACCGGCGTCCGGCTCGGCGATATCGACCACACCGCATTGCCCGCGGGCAATGCGACCCGCGCCACCGTCGACGAATTGGCGGCGCGCTTCCCGGCCGCGAACAGCGGGGCCACCGTGCTGGTGCGCGAATCCGATGGCGGCGCACCGACTTCCACGGCCGTCACCACGGCGCTGCGTGAGCTCGGGGCCGTTCCCGGCGTCAAACAGGTGCTGCAACTCGACACCAAGGACAACACCGCCATCCTGCACGCGGTACTGACCGCGCCGGACCGCTCCCCCGCCGCCCAGGAAATCGTGCACGACCTGCGCGATGTACGCATCGACGGTGTGACCCTGGAGGTCGGCGGTCAGAGCGCCGCCACCGCCGACAGCGTCACCGCGGTACTGCACAACCTGCCGCTCATGCTCATCGTCATGGTGCTGGCCACCCTGCTCATGCTGGGCTTGGCCTTCCGCTCCCTGGTGCTTCCGCTCAAGGCGGTCATCATGGCATTCCTCAGCCTGGCAGCCACTTTCGGCATCCTCACCTGGATCTTCGACAAGGGGCATCTGGCCGGACTGCTGGGCGTGAGCGTCGGCCCGGTCTCGGCCAGCATGATGGTGCTGATCATCGCCGTGGTCTTCGGCCTGTCCACCGATTACGAGGTATTCCTGCTCTCGCGCATGGTCGAAGCGCATGAGGCGGGCGCGGACACCGAGGAGGCGGTGCGCACCGGAACCGTGCAGACCGCGCGCGTGATCACCGCCGCCGCAGCGCTTCTCGTGCTGATCACCGGTGCGTTCACGCTCTCCCCGCTGACGCCGATGCGCTTCCTCGGCCTCGGCATGGTGATCGCGTTGATCATCGACGCCACCCTGGTGCGCATGCTGCTGGTTCCGGCACTGGTCAAACTCATGGGACCGGCGAACTGGTGGACGCCGTTCCGGCCGCGCCAGATCGCCGCGACCGTGCGCGAAAATAGCACCGAGGCAAAGGTTTCGGTGGAATAGGCGGAGTGGAGTACGCGCAGTGGACTATTCGGCGGCGCGGGCGGCCAGCACCGCGTCGTACAGTTCGCGGCGCGAGACTCCACTGGTGGAGGCCACCTCCGCACAGGCGTCCTTGAGACGCAGACCGGCGGCCGCCAAACCCTCCACCCGCTCGACGAGATCGGCGGGATCGGCCGAAACCTTGTGCGAGCCTTCGAGAACCACGGTGATCTCACCTCGCGCGCCCTCGACCGCCCAGGCCGCCAGCTCGCCGAGGGGGCCGCGCACCACTTCCTCATAGGTCTTGGTGAGTTCACGGCAGACCGCGGCGCGACGGTCGGGACCGAGGATCTCCACGGCATCGGCCAGGCAGTCCGCGAGCCGGTGCGGGGCCTCGAAGAACGCCACCGCGCGCGGTTCGGTCGCCAGGGTGCGGAACCACTCCTTGCGCTGCCCGGACTTACGCGGTGCGAAACCGTCGAAGCAGAAGCGCTCCACCGGCAGCCCGGACAGTGCCAGTGCCGTGGTCACGGCGGACGGGCCGGGCAGACAGGTAATGGGCAGTTTGTGCTCGACGCAGGCGGCGACCATGCGATAGCCCGGATCGCTCACCGATGGCATCCCCGCATCGGTGACCAGCAACACGGTGCGCCCGGCCTCGATCTCCTCCAGCAGCATGGGGATTCGCGCGGTCTCGACGTGATCGTAGAAACTCACCACCCGCCCGGTGATCTCCACGCCCAGGGCCTTGGCCAGCGACCGGGTCCGCCGGGTGTCCTCGGCGGCCACGATATCCGCCGAGCCCAGCGCATCGCGCAAGCGCTGCGAGGCATCGCCGATATCGCCCATCGGGGTGGCCGCGAGCACCAATCGTCCGCCCGAGGTCGGCTCGCCGCTCATCCCACTCCTGTTCGTCGCCACACTCCCCCTCGGCCCGGACCAGCGATCCGGCATCGGTGCCAGCATACGGGCGGCCGCACCCCGACTCTCCGCCCCGACCGGGCCCCGGGTCCGACCGGGGCGGGAGTTTCGGGGCGGCACCGCATAACATCGGGTGCGTGACCCAGGTGACCGACGCGCGACCGCCAGCTGTAGAGGCGGGGGTGGCGCTGTCCAGTCCGGCGCCACTGCGACCCTCACCGGATTTCGGGCCCACCGACTGGGCGCGCGGCTGGGTGGTGACACTGTTCCTGACGGCGGTGGCCGGGCTGACGCGCTTCATCCAACTGGGCTACCCGACCGAGGGGCATACGCCGGTCTTCGACGAGAAGCATTACGCGCCACAGGCCTGGCAGGCCCTCACCAACGGCGGCGTCGAGGACAATCCCGGCTACGGGCTGGTGGTGCACCCGCCGGTCGGCAAGCAGATGATCGCGATCGGCGAAGCCATCTTCGGCTATTCGCCGTGGGGGTGGCGGTTCATGGCCGCCGTCTCGGGAACCCTGCTGGTGCTCTTGGTGATTCGGATAACCCGGCGGATGGCGCGGTCCACGCTGATCGGCGCGTTCGCGGGCATTCTGCTGATCGCCGACGGACTCACCTTCGTCTCCTCCCGACTCGGGATGCTCGATATCTTCCAGGCGCTGTTCGTGGTCGCCGCGTTCGGCTGCCTCATCGTGGACCGCGACGAGATGCGGGCGCGCATGGCATTGGTGGCCGCCGAAGGCCGACTCGACGACAGCGAATTCGGGCCGCGCTTCGGGGTGCGGTGGTGGCGATTCGGCGCGGGCATCCTGCTCGGGCTCGCCTGCGGAACCAAATGGTCCGGAGCGTATTTCGTGGTCGCGTTCGCGGCATTGAGCCTCGGCTTCGATCTCGCGGCGCGGCGCGGATACCGGGTGCGGCGGCCGTGGGCGGGCACCGCGGTGCGCGATCTCGGGCCGACCGCGTGGGCGCTCGGGGTGGTGCCGGTGTTCGTGTACCTGGCCAGCTTCTGGGCCTGGTTCGCGGCCGAGACCAGCTACGACCGGTACGCGGTCGGGGTGCGGGTCGGGCGCGGCGGCGACTTCTCCTGGGTGCCGGACGCCCTGCGCTCGCTCTGGTACTACGGCGGTGAGGTGCTCACCTTCCACGAGGGGCTCACCAATTCGGCGGGCAATCATCACCCCTGGGAATCCAAGCCGTGGACCTGGCCGATGGGGCTGCGGCCCATGCTCTACTACTACTCCGACAGCAGCAGCGGGGACTGCGGGCAGAACCAGTGCGTGAAGGCGGTCATGCTGATCGGCACGCCCGCCATCTGGTGGCTGGCGCTACCGGTCTTCGGCTGGGCGATCTGGCGCAGCTTCGTCCGTCGCGACTGGCGGTACGCGGCGGTGCTGGTCGCCTACGGCGCGGGACTGCTGCCCTGGTTCCTGCAGCTGGATCGGCAGATGTACTACTTCTACGCGGTACCGCTCGCGCCGTTCCTGATGATGGCGGTGGCGCTGGTGCTCGGCGATGTGCTCGGGCACGCGCCCGCGATAGGCAGACGGCTGTCCGGGCAACCGGATTGGCAGCATCTCGCCCCGCCGAGTGAACGGCAGGGGCTCGGCCTGATGTTGGTCTGCCTCTACCTCGCGCTGGTGATCGCCAACTTCATCTGGCTGTGGCCGATTCTCACGGGCGCGCCCATCACCCCGGGCAGCTGGCACGACCACCTCTGGCTGCCCAGCTGGAGGTAGGGCAGAACGTGGGGGCTTCGCCCCCACACCCCCGAGCTCCGGGTTCGAGTTCAGGTTCGGGTTTCGCCCAGCGCCGCGCGTAAGTAGCGGACCGCGGCTTCGTCGTCCAAGCCGAGGCGGCGGATGACCGCTACGTATTCCGTTGCGGCGCGGCCCGCTACGTCCCGGGTGGGGTCGCCGGAGGAGGCGATGAAGGAGCCGAGGCGGCCTCGGGTTTCCAGGACGCCGTCCTGTTCGAGTTCGCGGTAGGCGCGGGCGACGGTGTTGGGGGCGAGTTTGAGTTGGGCGGCCAGGGCTCGGACGGTGGGGATCTTGGTCCCGGCGGCCAGTTCACCGGAGCGCACCCGCGCCACGATGCCCTGCCTCAGCTGTTCGTACGGCGGCACCGTCGAATGATGGTCAACCGGGATGTCCAGCATGGCTTTTCACACCTCGTCACGCGACAGCGGGCAGGACAGGCAGCGCGGACCGCCTCGGCCGGAACCCAATTCGGAACCGGGGATGGGTAGCACCTCGATTCCGGCGTCGACGAGCCGCGCATTGGTCATCTCATTGCGTTCGTAGGCGACGACCACACCGGGCGCGAGCGCGAGGGTGTTGTTGCCGTCATCCCACTGCTCCCGTTCGGCCGCGACACCGTCCAGGCCGGTGTCGATGACCCGCAGTTCCCCGATGCCCATGGCCTTGGCGGCCGCGGGCAGGAACGGATCCGGACCGGACATGGTCACCGTGCCGTCCACTTCTTTGCGAATGGTGAACGCGCACAACGAATCCTGCATATTCGGATACATCACCATGGCATCGGTGTCGACCATCGTGCACACCGTGTCCAAATGCATGGTGGCGCGAGTCTGCGCGATCGGCACCGCCAGCACCGTATGCGCGAGATCGTCCTCGAAGAGGCTGCGCGCCAACGCTTCCGCGCCCGCCGGGGTGGTGCGCTCACCGACACCTACCGCCACCACGCCCTTGGCGAGCAGCAGCACATCACCGCCCTCGATGGGCGCGGTATGCGATTCGTACGCCCGCCGCACCCCGAGGAAGCGCGGATGGAAGGCGTAGATGAGATCGGTCAGCGAGGTCTCGCGCGCCCGCGCGGGCAAGGCCAGCGAGGTGATCGCGACCCGCGAACCGACCCAGAACGAGGAATCCCTGGTGAAGAGCAGATTCGGCAGCGGATCGATGACGAAATCGTGCCCGTGATGCATGCGCACCACCAGCGAGGTGTGATCCGGCCCGAACGGCAGTTCGTCGAAGGTCATACCCGCCATCAGAATCTGCGCCAGCTCCGGCGCGGGCACCGTGCGCAGGTACGCGGCCAGCTCATCGGCGAGCGCGTGGCCGAGCCGGCGCGCGTCCACCGCACCGGAGATGCCCTGTATCCGCGCCGCCCCGCTCACCCCGATGGTTTCGGTGAGCAGATCCGACAGCAGCAACACCTCCACCCCGCGCTCGCGCAACACTCCGGCGAAGAGGTCATGCTCCTGCTGCGCCCGCTCCACCCACGGGATGGCGTCGAAGAGCAGCTGATCATTGTTGCGCGGGGTCAACCGGCGCAGTTCGTCACCCGGCCGGTGCAGCAGCACCGTGCGCAATGCGCCGACTTCCGAGGTGACGGAGAACGGTCGCGCCGGTGGCGCAGCCTTGATTCCCATATCCTGACGGTAGTTCCCCGCGGCAAAGAAGGCATGCAATTCGCGCCGGGTAAAAACCTCGACTAACCTTCAGGTATGCAGACCGCGTCCTGGCAGGCGAAGGAACTGACGCCGGGCCAGCTGGCACAACGCGCCGGAGTTACGGTGTCCGCCTTGCACTTCTACGAACGTGAGGGCTTGATCACAGCCCGCCGAACCAGCGGCAACCAACGCCGCTACCCCCGGGAAACCCTGCGCCGAGTGGCCTTCATCCGCATCTCACAGCGTGTCGGAATTCCCCTCGGCGAAATCCGCCAGGCCCTGGACAACCTCCCCGACGGCCGCAACCCCACCCGCCGCGACTGGGAAGCCCTGTCCACGGCGTGGCGATCCGACCTGGACGAGCGCATAGAACAGCTGATTCGCCTGCGCGACAGCCTCACCGGCTGCATCGGCTGCGGCTGCCTGTCCCTGGGCACGTGCAAGATCGTCAACGCCCACGACCACCTCGGCGACGAGGGCCCGGGCGCGCGCGTCCTGGACGTGCACGCCGCCGAGAACTGCACGAAGCCGGAGCAGGGCTGCTCGCTGCCCCTCGCCGAGACCTCTTGAGCGCCTAGCCTTCCCGTCCCGTCATCCCGGCATGCATTTTTCCCGGGATGACGAGGGGCCTCAGACCTCGGGACGGACTCGTTCCGGCGCTACCGCATCTACACCGGCGTCCACCTCGGCCTGCGCCGCAGTCTTGGCCGGCGGCAACTGGCGCTGCTCACGGGGCAGGAACGTGGTGAACAGGGCGTTGGCGCGGCGCATGGCGAATTCGTACGGCCAGGCGAATTTGCGGACCCACCAGTAGCCGAAGCGGATGTCGAACTGGGTGTGGATGAGGTAGCGGCCCTTCTCCACCCCGCGCAGGATGGAATCGGCGACCTGCTCCGGCTTCTTGGCGTGCCGCCGGAATCGCTTGATCCAGGCCTGGATTCGCGGATCGTCGCGATCCACGCCGATCACGTCGACGCTCTGCACCAGCGGCGTATCCACCGCGCCCGGCACCACCAGGTGCACCGAGATGTCATGCCGTTCCAGATCGAACCGCAGTACTTCGGACACCCCGCGCAAGCCGAACTTGCTGGCGCTGTACGCGGCATGCCACGGGAAGGCCATCAGCCCGGCGGCCGAGGACACGTTCACCAGCGCGCCGCCGCGCCCGGCCGCGATCATGGGCGGCACGAAGTTCTCGATGACGTGGATGGGGCCCATCAGATTCACATCCACCAGGCGCTTCCAGTGTTTGTGCTCGAGGTTCTCCACGGTGCCCCAGGTGGAGATGCCCGCGACGTTCATGACCACGTCGAGCGAGCCGACCTGATCGTGCACCTTGCCCGCGAAGGCGGTGACGGCGTCGTAATCGCTGACATCCATGGCCTGGGCATAGTCGACCACCCCGCCCGCGGCGCGGATCTCGTCGACCGTCGCGGCGAGGCCGTCGGAGTTCACATCGGTGAGCACCAGGCGCGCGCCCTTGCGGGCAGCGGCCAGCGCGGTGGCCCGCCCGATTCCGCTGGCGGCTCCGGTGATCAGGGTCTTCCTGCTACTGAAGGTTCGCACGCCGGTCCACATCCCTTTGATTGCCCCGTTTGTCCACCGAACCTACTACGCGCTCAAACTCCATCGCGAACAATGCAACCCCCCAATCAGCCCCATACTTCTAGGGGGTTACAGACCGGCCGGTACCGGGTAGGTCCAGGTCGAGGGCTATCCGCCCCGCTGCCAGATGAGTTTCCACCTCTTCGGCGGGCATCGGCCGCGCGATCAGAAATCCTTGTGCGCGATAACAACCCAGTGCCACCAGGGTACGCGCCGCGACGGTCGTCTCCACGCCCTCGCCGACCACCCCCAGGCCGAACGAACCGGCAAGTCCCACAATGGATTTCACGATCGCGAGATCATCCGCACTGGCGCCCAGGCGCTGTACGAAACCGCGGTCGATCTTCACCGCGTCCACCGGCAGCGCTTTGAGATGCGACAAAGACGAATACCCGGTGCCGAAATCGTCGATGGCGATCTGCACGCCCATCCGCTTGAGCCCGCGCAAGGTCACCTGCGTGCGAGCCAGATCCTGCACCACCACGTGCTCGGTGATCTCCAGGCACACCGAGGACCCGTCGATGCCGAAGCGCCGCAGAATCCCCTCCATGGTCTCCACGAAATCCAGGCTCACCAACTGCACCGGGGACACATTGATCCGGATCACCACGCTCGACGCCAAACCGCGCCGCCGCCACTGCGCGAACTGCTCGCACGCCGAGCGAATCACCCAGCGACCCAGCTCACCCGCGAGATTGGTGGCCTCCGCGACGCCGACGAACGCGCCCGGGGGCAGCAAACCGCGCGTGGGATGCTGCCAGCGCACCAGCGCCTCCAGGGCGACCACGCGCCCGGTGCGCAGATCCACCTCCGGCTGATAGTGCAGCAGCAGCGAACCATCCGAGACCGCACCGCGCAGATTCAGCTCCACATCGTCCTGGAGTTCGAACTGCGCGCGCATGGCATCGGTGAACACGGCCACGCCATTGCCGCCGCTCGACTTGGCCGACAACAGTGCGTGATCGGCGCGGCGCAGCACGTCCGCGACCGTGGTCTCACCCGGAATGCCCACCGCCACACCGACACTCGCGCCGCGGCTGACCGTCTCACCGCCGACGGTGACCCGGCGCGCGATGAGCTGCTGAATCCGGGTCGCCTCCAGATCGGCGGCGCTGGCGTCCATCGGCTTGGCCGGGATGATGACGAATTCGTCGCCGCCGAGCCGCGCGATCACATCATTGGGATCGAGGTGATCGCGCAATCGCGTCGCCAGCGTCCGAATGAAGTTGTCCCCCGCGGTATGCCCGAGGAAGTCATTGAGCGCCTTGAGCCGATCCAGATCCAGGAAGAACGCCGCCACCGGACCCGGACTACCCGCCCGCAGCCGCTCCTCCATATGTTCGAGCAGCGCGCGCCGATTGGCCAAACCGGTCAGATCATCGTGCATGGCGATATAGCGCAGCCGCTCCTCCGCCACCACGCGCGCCTGCAACTGGGCGAAGAGCGCGGCAATCGCCTTGAGCACGTTCAACTCTCGGGTACTCCACTCGCGATCGCCCTCTTTGACGAAACCAAGCACCCCGGTGGACTCCCCGCGCGACACCAGCGGCACCGCCGCCATCGACACGGTCGGAATACCCGAGGACAGATGAATCGTGTGCTGATAGTCCGCGTGCTCCGGAATCGGGCGCACGATGAGCGGTTCGGTGGCGTTCTCCAGCTTGGCGAACACCGAATCCGCGCGATCGAAGTAGGTGACCCGCAACGGATCCGGCTGAATGGTGACCTGCCGGCGCGGCCACTCCGCGATCAGCACCGAGGCGCGGCGCTCCCGATCGGTATGGCGCAGATAGCTGAAGTCGACGTCGAAATGATCGACGAGCCAGGACAGCACCCGCTCACTCGCCGCCACCATCGTGGTGGCGTCGACACCCATCAACTCGGAGGCAACCTGGGTCACCAGTGAGTCGAGCGTCTGCCGAGGCACCTTGTCTCCGATCCCATCAGCGGGTTTCCGCACCCGGTATCGGAAGCCGCCGGCTCCTCGCCGTGACCTCCGCCGCATAGCTCAGGCGAAGTACCAACGCCACGGTCTCGTGCTCGGGCACTCCCAACAGGTCCAGGAAACGGCCTTGAAGTGACGTTAGTGTATCGGCGAACTCCGGGGAAACCGTGTTCAGATCCTCGGTCTGTCGGGCATAGAGGAACACCGGGGACACCGGATGCACCGCCAGCCCGTGCCGCTGCGCCTCGATCCAGACCCGCTGCAGGGTCTCCCCGGCGCGGGCGTAGGCGGCCAATTCCCCGGGGTCGCCGACGGGTGGGGCGGTGAAGGTGACCGCGGCGAGCACCGAGGCGGACAGCACCCGGTCCCGGGTGTAGTCACCGAGCGCGATACCGCCGTTCCAATCCCGAATGCGGTCCATGATGTCGGCGCGTCCGCCGATATCGAGCTTGGCGCCTTCGTCCGCGGCCAGTTCCATCGTGCGCAGATCCAGGCCGGTGCGCAGATCCAGCGGCTTGTTCCCGACCGGGCGGCGCAGTTCGGAGAACATCTCCGCGTGCAGCGCCGGGGTCAGATAGCGGGCCTGATCGGAGGCGGCCAGCAGGGTAGCGGCGGTCTCGAGATCCGCCGCGCCGGTGATCCAGCGCAGGCCGCCGTCCGCCTTGGCGGCGGTCACCGCCAGGGCTTCCAGGATGGCCGGGTCGACGGGTTCGCCGGTGCCGAAATTGCGATTGGTGACGCGTTCGAGCAGATCGGGATAGTCGCGCGCCAATTCCGGCTCGCTCCAATCACTCAGCTGCAATACCGCGGTCAACGGCGCGCCGCGGCGGGCCGAACCGCTGAGCCGGCCGCCCGGGCCGCTGAGGCGTCCGCTCGCGGGTCGGCTGTATTGCCCGTCGGTGTACAGATCGGCCTCGCCGAGGACACCGCGCGCGGCCGCGGCCGCGCGGGCGTTGTACAGCGCCGCGCCGACGGCGAGCGCGCTGCCGCGATAGCCGATATCCATGCCGGAACTGCGCCGCACATCGAGTTCGATGACGATGGTGGAGTTCTCGGCGCGCAGCGACCAGGGCTGCACATTGCCGCCCGACGGGGCCGATTGCGCCGCGGCCAGTACCGCTTCGGCATCGGTGCGCGGTGCGGTCGCGGGCGCGGGATCGGCGGGCCAGATGAACTCTTCGACCGGTTCGGGTTCGGCCACGGCGTCCAGCGCGGTGCTCAGATCGACGCGGGTGCGGCCGGAGGCGAGGTCGACGCCGAGGCCGATGCGACGCACGGCGGCGGCCACGGTCGCGCCGCCGAGCTGGACGTCACCGGCGAGCTGCGGCCAGCTGTCCAGGGTCTGATCGATTTCCACCAGGCTGGCGGCGAAACGATCGGAGAGGCCGTGCGCGTCCAGGATTCGGACCACGTAGGGCGCCTTCTCGCGGGTGGTCAGGCCGCGTAGGTCGGCGCGCGTGGCCCCGCCTAGTAGGCCGTGGAAGGGCTCCCGATCCGGTTCCAGGTCATAGCGTTCGATATCGAGCAGGCCGCGATCGCTGGTTTCCATGAGCAGCGGAATGCGATGGCGTTTGGCGGCCTCGCGCACGGCGAGTTTGATATCGAGGGAGTCGCACTCCTCCACCACCAGGGTGAGGTCCGCGAAGAAGTCGTCGACGTTGTCGTCGGTGAGTCCGGCGGTGAAGATCTCCACCGGTAGGTAGGGGTCGATCTCGGCAATCCGGCGGGCGGTGACGACGGCCTTGTTGACGCCGATATCGAAGAGCGAGCCGGGAATCCGATTGAGGTTGGCCAGTTCGATGGTGTCGAAATCGGCGAGCTTTATCCGGCCGCAGCTGCCTTCCATGGCGAGGGTGTGTGCGATGGCATGCCCGACGCTCTGTCCGACCACCCCAATTGTCTGGTTTGTCAGCTTTTCTTGTTCGGTTCGTGTCAGTTTGTTGCGGTTCCGGTCCAGCCGGACGATGCGCAGCAATTCCGGTCCCGGCAATGCCACAGCGGCCTTGCGCCACGGATAATAAATCCAGCGATCCGATTCCGGCCCCTCGGATAATTCCGGCGGTGCCACCAGATCATCGAATTCCGCGCGCAGCAAATTCCGTAAATCGGTGAATTCGATACCGGCTTCGGCGCGCAATTCGGAAATCCGGCGCGCATCCTCCGGATCGGATTCATCGAGAAACAGCGGTCGATATTCCGCGGCCGCGGTATTGTCGGAATTCATTGTCTGGCGCGTCCTCCGGTGCCGGTCAGGTCGGCCGGCTCGGCGCCGTCACCGTCCGCGAGAGCGATTTGTTCCGCATCGATCAAGGTCAACTGCGATTCCGCGGCGACCGATCGATAACTCCGCATATCCCACCAGAGCGGGACGGTGCGATAGCGATCATCGGGAAACGGCACCGCGGGAATCCACCAGTCCGAGCGCGCGCCACTGCTGCGGTAGCCCTCCGCGGCATGCTCGCCGGCGGTAACGAAGCCGTAGCGGGCGCCCAGCAGGGTGGTCACGTGGACGACGCAGCGATCCAGGGCCGCGCCCAGCGCGCGGCGCTGTGAGCGGTCCAAACCCCGGTCCGCCCACACGGCTTTCACCTCGACGACACCCTCCGGTATCCGGTCGGCAACCCGTTTGCGCAAGGCCGATTCACCGGGCCGTCCGGCCCAGGCGCGCAATGCGTTGACCTCGTCCACATGGGAGTACGGGCCCTGCACCCGCATACCGGCGACCACATCCCCGAATGGATCGATCGCGGCCACGAACAGCGCGCTGGAGTGACCATTCACGGTTTTGTCGTATTCGAGCGCCGGATCCACGCCGTACCGCCGATAAGCGCGCAGCGCACCCGTGATGTTGCGGCGCCACAGGCCCGGATGTGCCTGCGGCGTGCCGACCCAGAAGGTGCACCCCGACGACGCATCCCGGAATCGCAGTAAGTCGTCATCAGCCGAATCCGACGGGACGACTGCGACCACTTCCACAGCCATACAGTTCCTACTCCGTTGCTGCGCGGGTTTCCGCGCGACTACCGAGCCCCCGTCCGATACGGTCATGTATCAACCGGGCCCGGTACAGGCACCTAGGGGAGTATCCGCCAGCCGTGAGAAATTGTCCAGGCGTCCGGCAAATCTCCCGAAACCCGAATGGACGTCTAGAAATCACCCCTGGTCAAACCATTGCTATCAGTCATGAAACACAACCACAAGACCGGTTGGTTCTCATTTAGCTAACGATCAGCAATCAGATCAGGATGGAGATGAAAAGCTCCAGTTCCGACGGCCCGGACCAGATCTCGATCTCCTCGCGGTAGGCCCGCGTGATCTCCGCCGAAGCGGTCGCGTCGTCGACCTGAGCCCACACATCTTCCGCGGGATCGTGATAATCCCCATTCGGCTCGAAGCGCGCGTAGACGCCCTTGGGCACCCGGATCAGCACATCGCCGACGGGCGCGTCATAGGGCGAGGAGTACTCGTACGAGACGAGCACGTTGTAGTTGCCGGCCGGATCGGGCACGTACACCGTGGCCAGCGGTTTCTCATCGCCGCGATCACGCAGCCGGTCGCGCAGGAACTCGATGAGCTCACTATTGGAAACCTTGAAACTGGGCCGCACCCGCGGCACCACGAGACCGCCATAGACGCCGCCCTGGCGCACCACGATCGAATAGGTCATGAGGCCTCTACCGCCAGGTACAGCTCGATCTTGTACGCGTGCGGATAGCACTCGAAATCGCCGCTGTGCGTGCGCTGAATCTGATTGTGTTCCTCGGCGTATGCGATCTGCGTCCAGAGATCGGTCATCACCTGGGGGAAGCTGCCGACCGCGGAGAATCTGGCGTACGTCCCGCGCGGCAGCCGGGCCACGATATGGCCGCGGGTGACCTCGTCGAAGGACTCGCACTGATAGCCGACGATCTGGGTGTTGAAAGTGCCCAGTTCGGGCGAGAAGTCGGTGTACGCGGCCGCGAGCGGGCCCCCGAGTTCCTGATGCAGGACGGCGGCCCAGGCCACCTCGAGATCATGGTCGCGCAGCTCCCCGAGAGCACGTTTGGGGCTGCGAACCGGCAGCCCTGCGACCCACGTCTCGTCCCGCTCGACGATCTCAAACTGCATTGGTAGGAACTCTCTCTGGGTGTGATGCACAGCCCGCTGGCCAACCTTCGCCATGCTATCAACCATGTTCGGCGCGCCCGGGCAACACGACTACGCCCGCAGTGCGCCGCGCCCGGTTCGGCTAGAGGGATTCGCGGCGGCGATGCGAGCGGGCCAGCGGTGCGCGCCAGTGCCGCCAGAGCGCGAGGAAGCGCAGGGCCACCGCGCCCGCACCCGCCAAACCGCCCGTCCAGTAGGTGTATTCGCCGTAGTGCAGGAGCGCGGCGGTGACGGCCGAGCCCAGCAACGCGGGCACCGCGTAGAGCTCACCGTCACTCAGCACGCTGGGTGTGATTCCGGCCAGCACATCCCGCACGACGCCGCCACCGACCGCGGTGACCACACCGAGCGCGGCGGCGGAGGTGGCCGAGAGTCCGTGCTGGAAGGCGGTGACGGTGCCGGTGACGCAGAAGATGCCGAGTCCGATACCGTCCGCGAGCAGCAGCGGGGTGCGGATCAGCCGGTTCGGCGGATGCCAGAAGAAGATCACCGCGGCGGCCAGCAGCGCCGCGGCCGCGTACCGCAGCGTGACGAAGGCGGTGGGCGGTATCTCGCCGATGATCAGATCGCGCATGATGCCGCCGCCGGTGGCGGTGCACACCGCGAGCACCGCGATGCCGACGACATCGAAGTTGCGGCGCACCGCGAGCAGCGCACCCGAAACGCCGAATGCGAACACGCCCACCATATTTCCGACCTTCTGGGCCGTACCGACGGCGTTGCCGAGCTCGACGAGATCACTCATTGGGGCCGGTTCCCTTCACGGTCGCAAACACTCGGCTATCGAGGCACTGTATGCCGCGCCGCCACGCCGCGCCGACGCGCCCCGCTCGTGCGGGGGATGTGGTTGAGTCACCCTGGTGTGCCGCACAATTGCTGAACTGGACGCGCAGCTCACAGGGTGTAGAGCCTGCCCGCGACTGGTCGCCTGGCGCGAACAGGTCGCCCATGACAAGCGGGCGGCCTTCCGTGACGAAAATTACTGGGGCAAACCGGTTCCCGGCCTCGGCCCCGACGACGCCCGCGTCCTCATCATCGGCTTGGCCCCGGCCGCGCACGGCGGCAATAGAACCGGCCGCATGTTCACCGGTGACCGCGCCGGCGACTTCCTGATAGCCGCCATGTACGCGGCGGGCCTGACCAACCAGCCCACCAGCACCCACCCCGGAGATGGCCTGCGCCTCATCGACTCCCGCATGACGGCCCCCGTCCACTGCGCACCGCCCGACAACAAACCCCTCCCGTCGGAACGCGACAACTGCCGCCGCTGGCTCACCGAAGAATTAACCCTGCTCTCCCCAACTCTTCGCTCGATCGTCGTCCTCGGCGGCTGGGGCTGGCAGGCCCTGCTCCCCGCCCTGGCCGAATCCGGCTGGCCCATACCGAAACCCAAACCCCGCTTCACCCACGCCGCCCACTACGAACTATCCCCATCCATCCCCAACCGCTCCCCCCTCCACCTCTTCGGCAGCTACCACCCCAGCCAGCAGAACACCTTCACCGGCCGCCTCACCCCACCCATGCTCGAAGCCGTCCTCACCGCCGCCGCCCGCGCCGCCGGGTTGGAACCGCCTCCGGCCTGATGGGAAATCGCGGCCATCGCTCGCGGCCGGATACGATTCGGGCGTGAGCAGGGCCGATGGGGATGCGGGGAGTGTGGAGGCGCAGCCGGTGAAGCGGCGGCGGGTGCAGACGCGGGCGCGGTTGCTGGATGCGGCGTTCGAGGCGTTCGCGGAGGACGGGCTGGGGCGGTGCACGGTCGAATCGATTTGTGAGCGGGCCGGGTTCACGCGGGGGGCGTTCTATTCGAATTTCACATCGCTGGAGGAGTTGTTCCTGGCCATGTGGGAGCAGCGGTCGGCGGCGATGCTGGCCGAGGTGTCGGCGGTGCTGGAGAGTGATGCGGTCATTCCGGATCAGCGGGCCGCGGTCGAGTTCGTGTTGAGTGCGGTTCCGGTGGATGACAAGTGGTTTCGGATCACCTCGGAGTTCACCGCGCACGCGCTGCGCAATCCGCCGCTGCGCCGGTTGATGGTGGCGCGCGAGGAGTCGATCAGCGCGGCATTGGCTCCGGTGCTGCTGCGGCTGCTGGCGCGTGCGGGGCGCACGGTGACGGATTCGGTGGGGTTGGGCCGGGCGTTGATCGCCGTGCACGACGGCACCATGGCCCAGTGTCTGCTGGAGCCGGACAGTGCGGCGGTGCGGGAATACCGGGTCGATCTTTTTATGCGGGTGCTGGAGTCCTATACCGAACCGGCGTGATACCCGAACCGCGCCAACATTGAACGCACTTGTTTCACACTCACGTCCCGGAATTCGGGCATGCCGCGTTCGATCGCGTAGAGGACATCGATGGCGGCATCGGCGACCGCCCAGAAATCGAGTTTCCCGATCAGCTGTTCGTCCAGCGGCCGGCCACGCCAGTGCTGTACGCGCCGAACGAATTCCGGGCCCGCGTCCGGCCACAGATAGCTGAGGTCATAGTCGGGGTCACCGATCTGCACATCCCCGAAGTCGATGACGCCGGTGATCCGGTTCCCCGTCACGAGCAGATGATCGAGACTCACATCGCCGTGCATCAGCACCGGTGAATACTCGAAGTTCCGTTCCTCGCCCAGATACTTCTCCCAGCGCGCCGCCAACTCCGGTCCGTCCGCGGCGGGCAGCAATGGAATCACCTGCGCCCGAATCAGTTCCAGACGTGCCGCGAATTCCGCCCGCATATCCCGCTCCGGGACCCCGAACTCCCGGGCCCGATCCGCCGGAAACGCGTGCACGCCTTCGATGAATTCGGCGATGGTCCGCGCGACCGTCTCATCGTCGAGCATCCCGCGCGCCAGCCACTCGCGTTCGGGCAGCACCTCCCCCGGCACCACCCGATACACACAGCACTCCCCCGGCCCGAGCGGATTGGGCGCGGTGAACTCATACCGGGGCACCGCGAGCCGCAGCGAACCCGCCAACTCCGCCAGCAACCGCCCTTCGCGCGCAACCCCCTCGGCCCCGTCCGCATCCTTCGGCAGTCGCACCACATAGGCGTCACCCACAAGTACGGCCACATTCTCCTGCCCCTCCCCCAGCACCCGCATCCCCCACCCCGCCATCTCCGCCCGCCCGGCCCCCGCGAGCATCCCCCGAACCCGCCCCTCCCAATCAGCCACCAGGTCCGAATGCGCACTCATATCCACCCCCACACCCTACAAAACCACCCCTAACCAGCCGATTCGTCGACTCCCCACCCCACCTGCTAAAGTTTTCCACCGCAGGCCGGTAACGGTCAGCGGCTGGGGCTATAGCGCAGTTGGTAGCGCGTCTCGTTCGCATCGAGAAGGTCAGGGGTTCGATTCCCCTTAGCTCCACAACCGGTCGGAAGCCCGTGATCTCCTTGGAGATCACGGGCTTCCGTCGTTTCGGCTACCACGACGGCTTCGGCTCTGTCCCACCCCAATTCGCGGGTCTCCCCATACTTCCCCACGGCTAGTTAAATAGATGTATTCCACATTGCCAGGCCCGCCGAGGAGACCACATGCACGCTCGTCCGCTCACCGCTACCGCGGCCATCGCCGCATCCGCTCTCGCGATACTCATCGGACCCGCGATCGCGGCCGCGGACACCTCGACCGGCGAGCAGATCAATCAGCCCAGCACGTGCACCGGACCCAACGGCCAGGAAACCTCCATGATCCTCGGCTCCTCCTGCTCGGAAGTGAACTTCCTGAGCCCACTGCTCAATGCAGGCAGCTCCGGCCTGAACAGCGCCAGCTCCCACCACCGGGAGGGATAGGCGGTCAGCCCGTGGCGTGGCGGGGCCGGCCACGGAATCGCGGTTGCACAGGGTGATCGAAAAGCTTTCCCGCACAGAGACTTCCCGCGATATCGCGCGAACATCCCTCTCAGGCAGCGCCTTTCACCAGTTTCCCGGACTTCCACACCCGAGTGATGTGCCGCGGGTCGGCGAGAGCGCCGATATCGGCGAGCGGATCGATGTCCAGGGTGAGAATGTCGGCGTCGTACCCGGCCCGCAGTTGCCCGGAGAGCGGGGCCTGCGGGCCGAGGGTGAGTGGGGCGGTCGCGGTGGCGGCTTCGATGGCTTGGGCGGGGGTGAGGCCGGTGCGGACCATCAGTTCGAGTTCGATACCGTTGCGGCCCCAGCCATTCGGGGTGTCGATGCCGGAGAGCGCGATATCGGTGCCGCAGGCGATGGTGACGCCGTGCTGGTGCGCCAGTGCGATCGCCTCGGCGTGCCGGTCGCGGCTGGCGCGGAGTTTCGCGAGGGCGTAGGGCGGCACCGACTCGGGGGTGGAGAGAAGTTCGGAGAGGATGGTCAGGGTGGGCACCAGGATGGCGCCGGTTTCCTTCATCGCCGCGCAGGCTTCGTCGTCGAGGTAGGTGCCGTGCTCGATGGTGAGCACGCCCGCCTCCAGCGCCGCCATGATCGCGGGTTTGCCGTGGCAGTGTGCCGCCACCGCGCGTTCGGCCAGTCCGGCGACTTCGACGATGGTGCGTAATTCGTCGGTGGTGAACTGCTGGTGCATCGGGTGATCGACTTCGGAGAACGCACCGCCCGAGGCGCACACCTTGATGAGTTTCGCGTTGCGCCGCAACTGTTCTCGTACCGCGCGCATACATTCGGCGGTGCCGTCGCACAGTCGCAGTTCGCCGCCGTGATGCCCGAAATGCGAGACCCAGTCCAGCGGTAGCGCGTGCAGATCGCCGTGCCCGCCGGTAGTGGAGAGGATGGCTCCCGCGGCGTAGATGGCGGGACCGGGCAGCGTGCCCTCCGCGATGATCGGCGCGAGATGAATGCCGACGCCGCCGACCTCGCGCACGGAGGTGAATCCCGCGTCGAGTGCGGCGCGCAGATCGGCGGTGGCGCGGGCGGTGCGGACCGCGGGCGGTTCCATGGGCAGTTTCGCGAGATCCATTGCGGTGATACCGAGAAAGTGCCCGTGGCAGTCCCACATACCGGGCATGACCGTGCGCGCGGTGATCGTCGTCGCCCCCGGGGTGGGCGGCGCGTCGGCGGCGGGTCCGGCGTAGCCGATGGTTGACCCGGACGTGATGACGACTCCGCCGGGGATGGCCGGACCGCTGCCGGGGATCAGGGTGCCTGCGTCGATTCGGTAGGTGGTCATGGTGTCCCCAGGATGACGCATGACGGTCGGTATGCCGCGAAAATCAGGCACCTGTCGCACGGGTTCCCGCGAGATTTAGGTTTCTAAGAGTTAACCAAATCACTTGATACAAGATCTCGAGAAGAGGAGAACCCGCGATTCGGATCTTCAGAGCGGCGTATATGAGCAAATGCCACATCCGCTCATACGGTAACGATGAATTAGCTTATCCGCACACAGTTTTCATGGAGTGCACACCCGCGTCTCGGGTCCGCACTCCAGCCCGCACGACCGGACGACTAGCGGTAGGGCCGATCGCCGAGGATGGCGGCGCGTTCCATCACCCGCCGATTCGGGAAGTAGTCGTTGACCGCGTAATGCTGCGTGGCCCGGTTGTCCCAGAACGCGATAGACCCTGCGGCCCAATGGAATCGGACCTGGTACTCGGGAATCCGGGCCTGCTGGAACAACTGTCGCAGCAGTTCCTCCCCCTCGGCCGCGTCCAGTCCGACGATATGGGTGGTGAACACCGCGTTCACGAACAGCGTCTTGCGCCCGGTCCGCGGGTGCGTGCGCACCACCGGGTGTGCGACGGGCGGGAATTCGGCCTGGCGACGGGCGAGTTCGTCGGCCGAGAGGAACTGCCCGAACGGCAGCGTGAAGTCGTGGATCGCGTCCAGCCCGTCGATCCGCGCCTTGAGCTCATCGGACAGATTGTCGTACGCCGCGGCCATATCCGCGAACATGGTGTCACCACCGGCAGCAGGCACCTCCAGCGCGCGCAGCACAGAGCCGAGCGCCGGCCGCTCCCGCCAGGTGACATCGGTATGCCAGGCGTTCTCGACGCCCGGGTTCTCCGCATCCTTGGCGAAGCGGACAATCTCGGGCACCTCACCCTGCGGCAGGAACGGGTGGATTTCCAGCTCACCCCACAGTCGCGCGAAATCGCGATGCTGTGTGCCGGTGAGGTTCTGGTCGCGGAAGAACAGCACCTTCCACTCCAGCAGCGCGCGATCGAGTTCGGCGAACAGTTCCGGGGTGACGGGCTCGCGCAGGTCGATGCCGGAGATCTCCGCGCCGATCAGATTGGTCTGCGGGGTGAGGGTGAACAACTCGTACGGCGCGCTTTCCGCACCGCCGGGCAGTCGATGCAGCGTGCGCGGCCCGGCAGCCAGGGAGCGGCCGGTCAACATCTCGCCGAGGGTGGCGTAGGCGGCAGTCATGGTGGATCCTTATTCCGTTGGGTGACTTCAGTTTTGGGGTGGCCACGGGGCCGTGAGGATGGCGGTGGCGGCGTCGACCAGCACGTCGAGTCCGAGATCGCTGAGATGTTCGGGCGGCTCGGGCTCCTGCAACCGCCGTTCCCGATCCGCCAGCGCGGTGACCACGAGCATGGCGACCAATCGCATGCGCTCGTCGAAGACCTCGCGCGCCAGGCCGTCGAATTTGGCCGCGAGCGCCGCGACCACCAGCCGCACACTCTCGGCCTCGGGTCGCCGCATGGTGTTGATGACCGGATCGAACTGTGGCCGCCACAGGGTTTCGGCGATGAAGCGCAGATACCAGCTGGGTTCGCCCGCGCGCTCGGGATCATGCAGGGTGGCGGCCAGCGGTTCGACCAGCGCCCGCACCAGTTCGGTGACCGTTCCCGTCTCCCCGAGCGCGTCCAGGCGCGCCAGCCGTTGCGCGTTCACGGTGGTCATGCGCCACACGTACACCGCCTCGACCAGCGCGTCCTTACTGCCGTAGTGGTACGCGACCGCCGAGGTATTGCGCTGTCCCGCGGCGACGGCGATCTGCCGCAGCGATACCGACTCGATGCCGAACTCGGCGAAGAGCCGTTCCGCCGCGGCGAGGATCTGGTCTTTTGCCGCCATACACCCAAGTTAACGCAGTTGCGTTAATTCACACCCCAATTGATTCACCCGGATCTTTATTCACCGCGGGGCCGACGCGCCGGTGTTGTGATCTTGTCGCCGGACAGCCTGACTCGGCCGTGCGATGCGGCATCATTCGCGAGGTGAATCGCTTTCAGCCGCTTCCCGATCCCCGACCGGATGATGCGCCCTGGCCGGACATGATCTGGCCGGTCCCGGACGACACCGAACTCATCGGCGAGGTAGTGCGATTGACACCGATCGATCCGGCCGAGGACGCGGCGGAATTGTTCACCGCACTGGATCACGACAGGGTGTGGGCGCATATTCCGGGCCGTCCCGCCGACGCGGCACAGTTCGAAGACACACTGCGCCAGCGTGATTCGAGTGATGACTGGCAACTGTGGACGGTGCGCGCCCAGCGGCCGATCGGTGATCGACCGGCCGGTGCGATCGTGGGTGTCACGTCCTACCTGGACGCACATCAGCATGATGCCTGGCTGGAGATCGGATTCACCGTCTACACACCGTCGGTGTGGGGCACCGCGGTCAACCCGGCCGCCAAACTACTGCTCCTCGACTACGCCTTCGACACCCTCCACACCGGACGGGTCCAGCTCAAAACCGATGTCCGCAACCATCGCTCGCAACAGGCGATAGCCCGCCTCGGCGCGAGTTACGAAGGGACACTTCGCCGTCAGTTCCGCCGCGGCGACGGCAGCGTCCGCGATACGGCCATGTTCTCGATCATCGCCGAGGACTGGCCGGATGTCCGCGAACGCCTCACCGCCCGACTGCCGAGCGAATCACCTACCGCGCGTAGCTGATTCAGACCGCGATATTGACGCGCACCTCGGGGATGGAGCTCATCAGCGCCGCCCACTCCGGGTACAGCTCGAGTTTGCGCTGATTGGCCGCCATGATCTTGGCCCCGAGTTCGGGGTCCGGATCATCCGTGGTCTCGGGTCCGATCGCCAGCGCGGCCAGATGCGGAATGATCTCCGGATCGCCCGCCAGATGCACCGGATCGTGCATGTACCGCTCCAGCGCGTCGAGGTCGGACCAGGCCACGCACAGTGCGTGCGTATAACCGTCGGACGGGGTCCCGAGGTGTCGGCCGACCGTCGAGAAGGCGACGGACTCGACCGCGGCGGTGGCACGCATCAGTTCCAGTACCCGAGCCTGCTGCGCTTCGCCGGTTTCATCACGGAAACGGAATCGGAGCTGGTGAACGATCACATCTACCTCACTTTTTGAACTCATCGGTTCAATCTTGTGCACCTGAGGGTAGATCGCACGGATTGAACCCGCAAGTTCAAAATTGTTGACCCGATAGCATGTGAGTCGTGACGGGAGAGGCAGCGAGCCGAGGGCGTATAGACAAGCGGCAGGCCATTCTCGCGGCGGCCTTCGATGTCTTCGCGAACCGCGGCTACGCGCAGGCGTGCGTCCAGGAGATCGCCGATGCGGCCGGGGTGGCCAAACCCACCGTGTACAACCACCTCGGCGATAAGGAGACGCTCTACCGGCACGCCGTGGAAGCGGCAGCGGACCTGGTGGGAGCCGAATGCCTTTCGGCCATATCGAAATTGCGCGATCCGAACACGGAACTGGAAGCGGCCCTGCGTGATTCCGCCTATCGACTGTTGCGTGTCTGCAACAGCGATCGGGCGCGTTCATTGCGTGCCCTGACCTACGCGCAGTTGGCGACGTACCCCGACCTCGCGGATCTGGTCCAGGACCGCACCTCGCGCCAACTCGCCGAAACGCTGGCCGACCGGCTGGCCAGGCTCTCCCTGGCCGGCCGCTTGCGGCCCTGCGCGCCGGACCGAGCAGCCGAGCAACTCCTCGCCCTGCTCACCGCGCCCTTGGAGGCGCGCTCCCGCCTGGGCACCCGCAAGGTATCGGTGGCGGAGCTGAAATCCGTGGCGGACGGCGCGGTCGACACCTTCCTCAGCGCATTCGGTCCCACAACGTGAGAATGGCTCCCGACCGGGATCGGTCGGGAGCCATTCGAATTGCACGGCAACGTATTCGGCGAAATCAGCTGACGAAGGTCGAGACCATCAGTCCGGCCGGAATGGCCTGCCCCGCGCCGTTCTGATGCAACTGCACGTCGAGGATGTCGCCGGGCTGCAGAATCTGTTGTGTGCCAACCGGAATCGTCACCGCCGTTTCGGCGGAGAGCGTGATGCCCGCGCCCAGGGTGAGCGTGCCGAGGGTCGCGACGGGCACGCCCAGTCGCAACTGGCGGACGCTGACGGTGGCGTTGTTGATCGCGCCGCCCGTGGTCGTCGGATACCCGGCGGGGACGATGAGTTGCAGGTCGGTGACGGTGTCGCCGCTGTAGAAGGCCTGTGAGTACACGCCCGCCACGACCACCGCGTCCGCGCCCGCTGCGGCCTGGGCGGGCAGCGTCACTGTGTAGATCATGGAGTCCTCGCTCGGGTGCTAGGTGATTTGCAGCGCGCTGGCGGCGCCGCCGGTGATCGTGGCTCGCCAGTTCGGTGGGTAGCCCGAGTTGTCCTGGACCTCCACCGTGAACTTGTCGCCGAGCACGATCGGCACCGTCGCGCTGGCTTGCACCGGACTGGTGGTCGAGCTCGAGGAGAACGCGATCACCGTGCCGTTCTGCTTGATTCGCACGGCCAGGGTATTGGCGACGAATTGCCCGGCCGGGGCCCACGCGATACTGACCGCCACCAGCGCGTTCGACTTGACGCCCTGGGCCGCGAGGGCATCGGTGACCACCGTCGAGCCCGGGTAGTGCGCGGTGTCGGCCGTCCAGCCGGTGAGCTGGGTCCAATTGCCATTGTTCGGCCCGTTCTGGTTGCCGTTCTTGGTCATTCCCGAAGGAGCGAACAGGCTGGCCGCGGCGGTGCCACCGCCGGTGAAGGAGGCGTTGACGCCGGTGACGGCCGCCAGGGTGCCCATACCGCTGCCCGCCGCGTTGAAGGTGGGCGGCGGTCCCGACTGCGTGGTGAGCACACCGGTCGCACCGAAGGCCGCCAGGGCGGGAGCGCTCGCACCGTTCACCGTCAGGGTGAGTACGGCCTTACAGCCGAAGGCCGCGTCAGTGGCGGTGGAGATGGCGGTCGCGCCGAATTGCGCGGGCAGGATGCGGGTGACGCCCGCACCGAAGGCGAGCGCGTAACCCATCGAACCCGTTGTGCCGAAACCGATTTGCATCGGCTGCTGGACGGCGACCGCAGCGGTCAGGGTGCCGGTCGCACCGGCTTGCACCGGCAGTGCGCTCGATAGCGTGTAACCGGCCGCGAGTACGCCCGCGCCGGTGAAGCTCGCGCGGATGAACGGCGGGATGACCAGGACCTTGGTTCCGTCGATGACGACGAGCGGCGCCGCGGGCACGGTCCGGGTGATAGTCGGCGGGCTCGGCAGCGCGACGACATTGGTGGGCGGCGCGGGCAGCGGTGCCACGATCGCCGCGGATGCAGAGCTCAACTGTGCCTCCGAAGGTGGTTCATACGGGACCGATCCGGCGGGTGGCAGTGGCTCGTAATAGCCTGTGGCGCCGGGTATCTCGACTGCTCGATGAATACCCGGCGCCGACCTGCCGCCAGCGGGCTCAGCTGATGGTGAAGCTCGGGGTGACCAGCAGCGTGCTCGGGCCGGGGACCTGGGTGGAGGCGATCTGCACGCGGTCGACCATGGTGCCACCGGTGGCGGCGGTCCACAGCGCGGCGTAGGTCCAGGTGCCGGCCGGCACGGTCATGGAGACCTGATTACCCGAGGCGGTGCCGGTGGTGACCGGGGCCCAGGTGACGGGCTGACGGGTGTAGCCGCCGCCGGTGGCCTCGGTGGCCGGGGTGCCGGTCGGGCCCGGGTCGGCGTTGTGAATGGACAGGAACAGGCCGGTGGCGCCGTTGATCAGGGTGTAGGCCTTGGCCAGGGCGGCCTGGGTGGTGGTGACGATGAGAGGCATGGATCGCTCCTTTTATGGTGTGGGTGAACGGATTTCGGCGACGTGCTACGTGCGGATGACCGCGCCCTCGTACCAGGCGTAGGTGGTCGGCTGCGAGGTCGGATAGGTGACGAGCATGATGTAGCGCGAGTTGGCCGGGATGGCGTCGCAGGTGGCGCTCACGACGTTCCAGGTGGCCTGGGTCGAGGTCACCGTCGCGGGCCAGGACCCGAGGGATGCGCCGCTCGGGGAGGTCAGGTTGATCGAAACCGTGGTTCCCGCGGGGAAATTCACCCCGCCGGACGGCTGGATGGTCTGCACGAAGCTGGCGCCGGTGGTCAGCTTCAGCGGTTCGATGGTCGGCTGATACCCGAGGAATCCCGGGTCGATCGGTGCTGTCATGAGGTTCCTTCGGTATTGGGTGTTTCCGGCCCGACCGGCCAGGGGTCAGCCGGCGTTGTGTTCTACTTCGTCCATCAGTTCGCGGGACATGTGCAGATCCGGAATCCGCCCCGCCCGCGCGGCCTCTATCACGCCGCGCAGTACACCGAGCGCTTCCCGGAAAAGCCCTGTGACACGGTTCAATTCGCGGATGGACGCTTCCTGCGCCGCCTCCACCGCATCGAGCCGGAAGGTGACATCCCGCAGTTCGCCGGAGACCCGAGATAGCGTTGTCATGGCCATGTCGTTGACATCCTTGGCCGCCGCCACCTCGTAGCGCATTTTCTCGGTGGGCTGGAATTTGCGCGTCCGCACCCAGGCGAACAGTGCCGATATGCCGGTCCCGCCGAGGAATAACGCCGCGGTGAGAATCAGGTGCGGATCGGTGAATTCCATTGGGCGACTCCTAGAAAATAAGGTAACAATGCGTGTGTGGAATTCCGATCGAAACAACCAACACGGATGAATGAGACCTGCTGCTACGCAGCCGGTTTGGCCTGATCGGCCTTCCCGTCGAGCGAGTCCCGCAATTCGGTGACCGCGTCGACGAGTGTGAGATTCTGCCCCTGCGCGTTCTTCCCGAGTTGCGGCCATCCGCCGCCGTCGGGCCCGCGCAACTGCTCCCAGATCTCCCGCACCTTCTGCAACAGCTCCTCCTGCTGCGCATCGGTCAGCGCCATGAAAACTCCCTGATCGGTAGATAAAGTCAACCCGAGCAGCGCTCTGAGCTGCTCGAACGTGCCCTTGAAGGCATTGGCGTCGACAAGCTTCCCCGCAACCCGCGCCTGATCGGTGAACTGCAGCAGATCGACGGCCTTGCCCCCGAACGCATTCCACGATCCACTGGCATCCCCCGGATACAGCTCCGCCGCGGCACCGGACCCCGACACGTAACTGGACTGAATAAGCCCCGGCACCTGCGACAGATCCGGACACCCGATCCGCTGCCAGTACCACCGCGGAATATAGGAGAGATTGATGGTGCGGCCGAGCGCGTTCACAGCGTCGACAAAGCCCCAAAAAGTCTCGATCCCACCGGAATTCGACTCGAAGTCCACCATCGCGGCAGCATCCCCGAGGTGTTCGACAAACAACTCGGCCTGCGCCTGAACAGCACAGTCACCGCGCAGATAGTGATACCCGGCCACCAGCAACCCATTCGCATGAGCAGCCTCCCGATACCCGGGCCACGTGTAATCAACAAACCCATCCCCCTCGGACACTTTCGCGAAAACGAACCGAAAGCCCTCCCGAGCCACCTGAGCCACATCAACATCCGGCCCATTGTTATTGGATATGTCGATACCGAATATCGTCACGCCGCCTCCGAAAGGATTGCGCTGAAGCGGCTTTCACCGCGAATGAGAAATCAGCGCATCAGAGGCAACATGAACAGATGAAAACCTGACTGCGGCAGCATAATTCGCTGACGCTGATAATCGTAGCAACGACGATTTGCGGCAGCAGGGAAGTGCCCAACAGATATTCAGTCAACACTCGGCAGTGCCGGCTGATCCTCCTATTCGCCTTCTTGCGGGTTCGCATCGATCCAGGGGATGACTACTTCATCGATGTAGTCCTCCTCTCGCTGATACTCAGGACGGACCAGCTTGACAAATATCGCAGCTCGCAGACAACCGAGAAAGACAACGACATTCGGAAGATCCCACCTGGCCTTCGGCTGTTCACCCCGGTTGCGCCAACTCGCCGCACCCAACACGGTGACCATCCGGCGGCCGAGATCAGCGAACGAGTCGGACAGCTGTGCTCCGTCATCGGTCTCAACGACCGTGAACGACAGGTAGTTGAGCACGCCACCGTCGACGAGAAACCGAGCACTCGGTGCCGCCACAGACAGATCCGTAGCCAGGCTTCCTCCCGACTCGAAGCGCTTGGTCACCGTCCAGCCAGTGTTGGAACAGAAACGGTCGATGTCGTCGACAGACCACACCCAATCCAGATCTGCCCCCATACGTACAATTTCCTGCGCACGCTCGATATCAGCTTGCATCGCTTGATAATACGGCCGACCAGCGGTCATATTCATCTACCTATCTGAGCAAACCTGCGCCGTACGCCTCTGCCGTGCGTATATCGCTTGGGTGCGCCCTGATTCACCGCGGTGTGGGTGACGTTTTTTACCTTGTCCCAGAGGCCCATTGCTATCTACTCGCTTGTCTGAAGATTGGGATGAGAAAGCCGAAGGCACCCAGCTGGGCTGGGTGCCTTCGGCTTTCGGGATATTGGAAGTCAGTAGCTGATGAATGCGCCGTCGAAGTAGGTGTTGGGGCCGGTGATGGTGTTGTTGACTGTGATGGCGTAGCCGGGGCACACCAGGGCTCCAGCCGGGAGGTACACGGTGAAAGTGTCCGCGGCAGCGGTGTTGCTGGTGTTGCCTGCCATGTTGCGGCCGTTGCGCAGGACAGCCCAGGGGCCCGCGGTGGTGGGTGCCCACCACAGGTCGCAGGCGGGGCCATAGGTGACGGCGGTGTTGAGGTTGTAGGCGATCGAGATCGCATACCAGCCAGCCTTTGTCACTTTTACCTGGCCGCGACCCTGGTCGACAATCGTCACGTTGCTGGCCGGGACGCGCAGGGTGTCGAATGTGTTTGCGGGAAAACGAAGTTCGCCGCTCGGCACACTGACCGAGGTGGACAGGCACATCAGACTCCAGCCGGTGCCGGAGACGGTGGGCGCGGCCAGGTCGGCGACGTTCAAGCCCGCAATGTTGAAGGAGAAGGACCAGCGCAGGCCGGTCCAGTAGTACTGACTACCGAACCCGAAAGCTCGGTTCGAGGCGCCCACGGGCGTCGCCCGGCCGGGATCGGTTGCCGAGGTAACCGGTGCGCCGTTCACGAGCAGCGCGTATGTGCTGCCGACGCAGTCGAGGGTGAGTGTGTCACCGGTGTGCACAGGCGTGGAAGCGGTCGACCACGTGACGAAGTTGAAGGTGCCGTTGATTCGAGTGCCGTAACCGATTGAGGCTTGGGTGCGGCTGGCCACGGCCCACACGAAAGTGGATAGGTCGGTAGCGGCGCGAGCGATGAGGACGGCTCCGATGAGATCGGAATTGCGGTCCGACCCCATCACCGCCGATACCGCTTGATCGTCGGTTTTGGTTGTGTGCGCGGTGTTCACAGCCACCACGAAGCCGGTACCCTCGTCACCGTTCTGGGCCAGACCCGCTTCCCCGTCGGCGATGACGATGTCCGCGACCGGACCCACCTTGAACGTGGTGTAGTCGGGGCCCAGCGCGGCGCGGTCGAAGATGTCGGTGAATACGCTTCCGCCGCCATCCTGTGCACGCTGGCCTGCGAGCAGACCGCTGATCACCGTCGAGTTGGCGGTGGTCGAACCCTGCGCGTCGGTCGCGGTCGAATTGGCGTTTCCTGCACTGGATTGCGCATTGGTGGCCGCGTTCAAGGCGTGCTGGGTGACCGCGTTCAAACTGCCGCCACCGCTCGCCGCGCCCGCGAACGCGTTCGTAATGCTGGAAACCACCGATGCGTGCGCCGATTCGAAAGTGACGGCTTGCAGCGCGGAGATATTCCCGCCCGCGGTGCCGGTGTAAGCGCCTGCGGGAACGGACTTGTCGGGCGAAGTCATGCTAAATCCTCTGTGCTACAGCCAGTTCAGCAGCGCGCCGTCGAAACAGGTGTACGGGCCGACCAGCGAATTGGATGTGTTGGTGGACAATCCCGGTGCGACGAGGGCGCCCTTCGACAGGTAGACGACGAACGAGCCGCTACTGGAATAACAGTCGCCATAGGTGCCGTTGTCGTCGGAACTACCGGGATTACCGACAGCTCCGGCCCGCACCATGCCCCAGCTACCGCCGATGCTCGGCGCGCTCCACAGTTCGGTACGCATCGAATAATCGAGCGCGGAGAAGTTGTACGCGATGCTGATCAGATACCAGCCCGCACGATTCACCTGAATCTGTCCGGCCCCCAGGCTGACGATCGATACATTGGCGGCCTGCCGGACCGTGTCGAACACACCGGTCAGACGTGTCATCGAGCCCGCGCCCCGGTTTGCGCCGAGTGTGCTTCCCCGCAACAGACTCCAGCCGGTGCCGGTGGGCGCCGCAGTCTGCTGGTCGGCGGCAGTCAAACCGGCGACGGAGAAGGAGAACTTGCCGGAACTGTAGGAGCATCCGAAACCAACTCCGCGACGACCGGGTCCGGTCGGAACGGTTCCGGCGGCATCCGAGAATCCGAGCACCGGAGCGTTGTTCACCAGGACCTGATAGTTGCTGCCGACCGCGGTGAAGGTGACGGTGTCGCCCGAGTTCACGGTCGTCGCGAGGGACGTCCAGTCGTTGTAGGTGTTGGTACCGGCACTGCGCGTACCAGATCCGATGTAGATCCCGGTCGAGTAGACCCAGGCATAGGCGAACGTAGTGAGCTGGGGATCCGCGCGCAGGATGATCCCGGTGGCGACGTTGGCCGCGTTGTTCGCAGCACCCATCACCAACGACACCGACTGACTGTCAGTCAGTAAAGGATTGATATTCAAAGCGATAACGGAGCCGGTGCCTGTATTTCCGTTGGGATCCAGCCGCACTTGGTTGCTCGAGATGATCAGATCCGCGACTGCCCCCGATTTGACGGTGGCGTAGTTCGGCCCGAGCGTGGCCCGGGTGAAATTGTCGGCGAACGTGCTCCCGGGCGTAGTCGCCGGAGGCGGTGGCGGAAGCAGGGTCGCAATGGCCGCCGAGTTGGCGGCGGCGGTGTTCTGAGCAGCCGATCCGGTCGATTGCGCGGTGTTCGAACCGGCGGTGGCCGCGTTCGCTGCGGCCGCCGAAGTATCGTTGTCGCCGTTCATATTCTGGCTCGCGGTGTTCACACCCTGATACGAGGCGAAGAGATTGGCGACCGTCGCCTGCTGGACTCCGGCCCAGGTCACCGATTGCAGGTTCGCGACGTTGTTCGGCGCCGACGACCCGACATACGCGCCGGAGGGAACCTTCCTGTCGGGAGAGGTCATCGAATGTCCTTAGGGTCAGTAGCTGAGCAGCGAGCCGTCGAAATACGTTGTGGGACCGATGATGTTGGCGTTGCTCGGAATGAAGTAGCCGGGCGCAACCACGTTGCCCGCAGTCAGGTAGAGCACGAATGTGGCGCTGGTGTTTATGCTTTGCGGCTGCGGCGTGAGCGGTCCCTTGCGGGCCGCGGTAAGGGCTGCATCGGGCCCCGGCGCCGTGCACACGTAGGCACGGAAGGAGGTCATACCCCGGTCCAGCTGGAACTTCACCGTGACGCTGTACCAGCCGGTCTTCTGGATCTGGACACGTCCCGATCCTTGGTCGAGCACGGTGACATTGTTGGACGTCACCGGACCGCTGAAAGTACCTACGGGAAACACGGTCGGCACGCTTACCGCAGGCGCGGCGACGCTGCCTTGAGCGGCCATTTGCAGTGACCACCCGGTGCCGACCGTCGGAGGCGCCTTCATGTCCACTGCAGTCAATCCGGCGGCATTGAAGGAGAGGCTCTTGCCGAATCGGCTTGCACTGTATGAGATTCCGAACCCGAAAGACCGATTGGATGTACTGACCGGCGACATCTGCTCTGCGTCGGACCACTGCAGAATTTCCAGGCCGTTCACGAATAGCGTGTAGATGGAGCCGATCGCCTCCAGCAGCACCGTATCGCCCGTATTAACCCGCGCCACAGCAGATCTGGTCTCTACGATGTTGGTGACCATGTCCTTCCGGGTGCCGTAGCCCAGTGTGATGCGCCCCGAGGCCACCTTCGCACAGGCGAAGGTACGCAGATCCGCTGCCGCGCGAGCGACGAGGAATGTTTCCGGGCTACCTTGTCCGCCACCGCTGCCCATGACGACCGCGACCGCCTGATCGTCGGTCTGCGTGGTGGTGGCAGACAGCGCGATCACATTGCCGGAGCCCTGGTTTCCCGTGCTCGACAGTCCGCACTGTTGGTTGGCGATCACCAGATTCGCAATCTGACCGGTAGCGAAGGTGTTGTAGCCAGGTTGCAGCGACTGCCGATCGAAGATATCGGTGAAGACGGTGCCGCCGTAGTTCAGACCCTCCTGGGAGGCGGTCAGACTCGCGACGACGGAGGCGTTGGAGGCCGTCGTGGTCTGCACGCTCACGGCCGTCTGCTGTGCGTTTCCGGCGGCCTGTGCGGCGGAGTCCGCCGCGGACAACGCGTTGTGCGCATTGCCCATCAGGCCCGCGTTCGCCATGCTGACATCGGAGAACGAGCCCATCACATTGGCGACGACCGCATCGCGCGCACCGGCCCAGGTCACGGCCTGGAGGTTGGCGATATTGTTCCCCGACGCGGCGGAGCCGCCATACGCGCCGGAGGGTACGTGCTTATCGGGTGAGGTCATCTTCGGCCTCGATTGTGTTGTCCGCGTGCCCTTCCGAAGCCGTGGCGGCGGGCAGCTCGAGCAGGTCGGCCAGATGATCGAGATCGCCGTTGGCACGCAACTGCTCGATGATCCGGGCACGTTCGTGATGCGTCAGCTCGGTCATATTCGGCGCGGTCGAATGCGCGGCGCGCGGCGTGCCCTTCGGCAGCCAGTCGCCGGAACCATTGAGCCACTGGCCGTGGCCGCGGGCAGGCGGATGGTATTCGTTGACCTGCAGATCCGGATAGTGCCGGAAACCCAACTCCCACAGGTGCTTCGACCATTTGCGCAGCACATCGGGGTGCACCATCAGCGGGGCCCGCTGCTGTCCGGGCAGGCCGACGAGCGCCCAGAGAAATGCCTCTTCGGGCTTGGTCGGATCAAGGTTCTCGTGCAGGGGAATAGCCATGGAACACTCCGTTTTTCAGGGAAGAAGGGATCGATCAGTCGGCCGCGGGTCGGTCCACCAGATGCGCCAGATCACCGTGATCGCGCAACTGCCGCACCACATGCGCCCGCTCCTCCGCCGTCATCGCCGTGACATCCGGCAGATCCGGCACGCGCACCGGCTCCGTCCCCTGCGGCAACCACTGCCCGAGCCCATTGAGCCAATGGTGATGCCCGCGCGCCGGCGGATGGAATTCCTTGGTCTGATCATCAACCGAATGCCGAATCCCCAAGTCCCACAGATGCTTAGACCACTCCCCCAAGGTGCTCGGATGCACCATCAACGGCGAATTGCGCGGCCCTGGCAACCCGATCAGCGCCCAGACGAACGCCTCCTCCGGGGTGTCCTGGTCACAGTGCTCGTGCAGTGGGATAGACATAGAGGTCTCCAAAAGGCAAAAGGGGGCGGCCGCTAAAACCGCTGCATGACTGCGAGATTCGCGCTACTTACCGCGCGGTGAATTGCGATGTGGGACATATCGTGACCCACTCACAGCCAAAGCCTATCCCCGGGATCATGACAAACCGCCCCTGATGCCCAACACGGCCGCTGAATCTCGTCGCGGCCCGAGCGCTCCGATCAGCGCGAGGACGTGCGCGCCTGCTTGTAATCCGGCAATTGCTCGGACAGTGCCCTATCGAATTCCGATGCGCGTTCGGATGAATCCCGCATTCGGAATGTTGCGCGCTGCCGATACCAGTTCATCAGCGCCGCGCCTTCGCCCGCATGACCGGCAAGCGTGGACAGCACCACTACCCCGCGCAGGCGGTCGGCTCCGGGATTTTCCTGATCCCACGGGGTTGTATCCAACGGCCGGCGCGCCAACTCCAAGAGTTTCGGGATCGAGTCCCGATCACCGAACCATTGCATTACCCGTGGCCCGCAAGCCAACTCCACGAACTCACCGACGGCGTGCTCGATATCTGCCGCGCTCTCGGTCTTCACGACAAACCCGGGAAAGGCGGAGCTCGGCCGATCCCGAAGCAGACCGAACTCCACGCTGTCGAGATTCTGGAAGTACCGATCGTCGGACGTATCTCCTTCGAGATGCGCCGCGATCGGCATCGCGCGCCTGATCTCGGACACATCGCCCGACGCGATCACCGCAAAACCATTTATCGCCGCATTGAGCGCCGAGCCTTTGACACGATGCTTTCCGATGTATGCGACCACCATCGGCCGAGCCGGTTGGACGGCGCCTGCGGGCTGAGCGAACCACAGGCAGCGTGTTCGTGAATCATCGACGACCCACGCGGCGGGTGGTTCGAATACCTCGTACCCCCGTACGACCATCGCCTCGGTCAATGCCGGAACGATCTTGACCTGCAACCGTTCCAACTTGTCGACGGTCAAAGGAGTCCTCCTATGTCTATCGCTGCATGCGAGATCTTACGCCGGGGCGCGCTCGGCGAACGGTTTCGCATCGAGCGCCATTCTCTTGCTGGATCAGAGGCGGTAGGCGATAGCCGCGTGCGCCTTGAGTCGATCGGCTCGGCTCGCGAAGTCCGGCTCCCGAATCGAAATATTGAGTGTCGCGGACTGATTGATCTGCTCTGCCACGGGCTGAGCACCTTGTCCAGCTAGCTGGGTCGAGGGTAGATAGGGCTTCACCACCGCCGGCAGGTCATTGATGAATCGCCCCAAGGTTTGCTGGAGATCCGAGCCATCGCCGTGTTGCCCGTCCGGCTGACCAAGGCCCCAGGCCGCACCGGGAAACACCAATGCCGGTAGGAGCGCCGGCGCCAACCCTGGACCGGGTGTCCTACCACCCGCCCCCGCGGCCGCGTCCAGTTGGTTCTGTAGAAATGAGGCGTTGTCCGGATTCTGAAGCCACCGCTGCGCTTGTTTCGCGGTATCACTCAGCTCCGCACTCTGATGTTGATCGAGCCAGTCGTTCTCGAAGTCCCGAGCGGCCGCCTTCAGCATATCGGCACTCGGCAGTAGTTGGGAGTTCCAGCGGTCGACCTCGACACGATCGACCACCGATTGGTCGGTGATTCCTCGAGCTTTCAGTTTCGCGGCCAGATCGGCGTCCACCAGGTTGAGTTTCGAGCTGCCTCCGGCGTAGTGCTCATATCCCGGCAGCTGATTTTCGGTGAAACCGGCTCCTCTTCCCATCTTCGAATCCACCATCACGACCTTGCCGTCTTTGATGGCAAGGAAGTCTGGTTTGAAGATCTCACCGCTCGGCAGTCGGATTTCGACCTGCTCAGCCAGAATGTCGTAGCCTTGTGCGCGCAGGCGCGCTCTGGTCAGCGCCTCACCGATCAGGCCACGGGTGGGATTCGAAAGTCCCCGAAAGGTTTTCGGTCGCCAGGGCCTCGGGTGCGGATTAGCCTTCGTACTCCTGCCGGGTACGATCCGAGTCAGGCCGGTTTCATCGGTCGGGGATACCTCGTACAGCGCTTTCTCTCTGGCGAGTTCCTCCGGCGTACGCAACCACGGTGGCCTATCGCGTCGCGGCTTGGCAGGTTTGCTCGGACTCTCCAGCGGCTCAGGGTCACCGGCAGGCCTACCTGCGTCCGGAGGATTGCCTTCGGCACCCTCGTCGAACCCGCCGCCACCCGGCCTTTCGTCATGCGGTGGCTTGACCGGCGGAGGTCTGTCACCGCCACCCGGCTCTGGCCGCTCGGGATCACCGATCCTGCGCTCCTCGGCACCGATTCCCAAGCGCTCCTCAGCGTTTCGAATTCCGTCGCGAATGCTGTTGACGACAGCGGACAAGGCGGGTGTCCGGGCCTGCACACCCGCGAGTTCCGCGTCGAGGTGCGCCATCTGGTCCACGACGAATCCGTCGACGCCTGCTTGCCAGTTGATCCCGAGATCCCTCTGGAGGGCTTGCAGGTACGGGGACAGCGGGGTCGAGTTGACCCCGGGGGCAATCGACCGCTCGCCCGGGCTGTTCGGGGTCGGCTCCGCACCATGTGGATGCGGATCCGTTGCGCCGCTAGCCAAGTCGCCATCGACGTCAGGGTGTGCCAATGCGGGGCTGCCGGGCTTCGCCTCGTTGAAGCCGGGCAGCTTCACGCCGATGGCATCGAGCAGGGCAGGCAGGCGGGTTCCGGCTGACCCGAGTAGGTCGCGGGTGGCACTTGCCACGGAGGCGGCCGCATCCGTCATCCCGATGCGGTCCATGGTCGCCACGGCTGCGGAGGTGACGGCGTCCGTGACGCCGATGGCACGAAGCCCCTTGGGAGCCATGATGAGTGCGGTGCCGAACAGAGCGTCGCCGATGGTGGCGCCGGGGTGTTCGTTGAAATGGCTCCAGTCGGTGCCGATGACCATTTCGGAGACGCCATTGAGACCGTAGAGGAGATCTTTGCCGAAGGTGCCCCAGCCGACCGGCTTGCCTTGCGCGGCATCGACGATGTCGAGTACTGGGAGGGCTAAGCTCAATCCGGGGCCCGCGGTTTTGGCCAGCAGGTCGAACGCACTGTCGGTGATGGCGTCATGACCGTTGATGCCGGTCATGTTGTAGATATCATTGCCGATGTGATACAGGCCGGGGAAGAAACCCTTCGCGTCGCCCCAGAACTCTTTGCCGACATTTCCGATGCCGCCCCAAACCGAATCCCAGGCGTGATCGAACGCGTCGCCACCATTGAATCCGGTCAGGTTCTCAACACCGGTGCCGACATGCTCCAGACCGTGCCAAGCGCCCTTGAGGATGTTTCCGGTTCCGTCCCAGAGCTTTTCCCAATTGCTGCGGTTGTCGGGCTCCTCAGGTTTGGGAGTGCCGTCTCGGTGAATCAGGACTTCGCCGTTGGCGTTCCACTGCGTGAATGAGCCGTCGGTGCCGACTTTGGTGGTGAGTCCGGTGGCGTCACGAACCGAGGTGAAACTGTTGTATGGATCATTACCGACGTAGCGGTCGGTGGCGGTACCATCCGGATTCTGAACCCGGAAATGCTGTCCGCTGTTGGTCTTTTCGTCATTGGTGAGGATCGGATTGCCATCGGGCGTAGCGGTCACCTTCCAGAGCAGCCCGTATCCGGGCGCGCCACCCTGCGGATATCCACCGACCAGCCAACCATTGCCGGCCTTGTCGAGCTGGCCGATCTGGTTGGTGACCATATCGCCGTGCTCGGTCGGGTTGGACCGGTAGATGTAGTGGTTGCCGTCCTTGTCCTGGTAGACGTTCTTGGACAGGCCGCCGCCCTCATCCACTGTGGTGAGAAGTCCTACCCGCTGTCCGTCTTGGATGAGTGGAATGGCGTGATTTTCACCGGGCAGTACAGCGTTCACGCTGTTCGGCGCACCACTGGTGGAGCTTCCGGGATTGTAGAGTTGATTGTAGGTAGGCCCGGAGGGGGAATCCTGACTGGTGTAGGACGCGGAGCCGCCGTTGTAGTCACCCCACTTCTGGGTTGCGCCGTGACCATCGGTCGCGATCCGCATCTGACCGACCTGCGCGCCGGATGAGGTGGTCAGGGTTTGGTCAACGGTGTTGGTGCCGTTGCCTTCTGGAATCGTGTAGGTAGTGGTGAAGCCGTTCTTCGTGACCGACCACGTATCGCCGACGTGGTGACCCGTGGTGTCGGGCATGGTGCCGAACCCGCCTACGTCATCGGACATCGCTGATGCTCCAAACTATTTGGACTCGTATGCGCGCGAAGGCGCGGTGAATGCGCGAAGGCGCCCCCGCTTTCGCTGGGAGCGCCTTCGGCGTTGAGGGGTGTGGGGTTACATCTGCACCGCGAGGGACATGATTTCGTCGACTATGTCGGCGACGATTCGCATGGATTGGGCGAAGGGCATGTCGTGGTCTTTGTCGGTGCCGAGGGTGATTTGCCACTGGGGGCTGGCATTTCGGGACCAGGCGAGTTCGAGTTCGGTTACCTGGTCGATGTAGATCTTGCCTACGGGCATGCCCTTGATGGTGGAGCCGACTCGGTCGCCGAGGAAGAAGTGGCCCTGGCCGGCGTCGCCGATCAAGTAGGGCTCGCCGTTGGCGACGGTGAGTTTGTGGGTGTGGTGGGTGCGGGTTTTCCACATGCCCTCACCGAGGGAGAGCAGGGCGCCGAGGGTGTAGGCGCGGTCGGCACTGGTTTCGAAGTGTTCGAAGTAGTGGGACCAGCCAGAGGCCGCGACTCGGTCCGCGGCATAGTGGCGTTGCCAGGCCAGCAGGGTGTCGGTGAACAGGGCCATGGCGATGACGTTGACGACCTCGGTGGCGCCTTCGGTGAGGGCCGACAGGATCGGGCCCGCGAACGGGACCTCACCGAGAATGCCGCCCATGAGGAAGCCGACGAACTGGATCGCCGAGGAAATGGCCTCGTTGACGCCGGGGGCCGAGTGACCACCCGTGACGACCTGAACCGCGCTGGACGGCTGCACGATGAACGACGACGTCTGGATGCCGCAGTGATCGTTCTGCCGATAGACGACCCACGGGTTCGAGGGCAGGGTGCCCAGATAGCCCGGAGTCTTGTATGCCGCAGGGATATTCGGGTCCGGCAGGGGGTGATCGATCTGATCGTAGAAGACGCCGTCGGCGTTCTTCTCGAAGGAATCCCACAGATGCGCCAGGCCGCCCCAGACGTCACCGCCGCGCGAGGTGTTGGTGGTGAAGCCGGATTTGTCGATGATGTCGACAACCAGGCAGCCGTGGCGCAGGTTGGCACCCGGCCAGGGCAGCGGATCACCCTTGAGCCAGCGCCGGGTCTGCACCATGAGCTCGCCGGTTTGCAATGTGCCCGAAGCACATTCGTGCCAGTTCTTGAAGCGGGAGCCGAAGATCGTCCACACCGAGTTGTCGGTGTTGTACGGGGTCGGCTTCACCGCGATCAACCACTGGGACATATTGAGGTTGCCCCACTGCGCCGAATCCATCGGATCCGACGGGACCGCCCACGAACTGCCGTGCAGGCGAAGCAGATTCATCATCAGGGCGGTCTTGAGCACCCAGATGCTGGGGCCCGCGAGCATGAATTCGCGCGGGAACTGCACGGCTTCGGGCAGGAACGGGTTGGACCAGCAGATAATGTGCTTGAGCTCCTCGTAGGAGTGCAGGAAGCTCAATTCGACCGTGGTGGTGCCCTGTTCGTCGGTCTTGAGGACCGCCTTCTCCAGCCGCCCATCCCAGCGTGCGCCGTCCTTGTCGACGGTGATGTGAATGTTCTGGGTGGTGCGGCCGGAGCGCGGGTCGTCGTTGTAGATATCCATGGCCCAGCGGGCCAGGTAGTAGTCGTAGGGCAGCACCAGCACACCGACGCCGGTGTCGTTGAGCGTCCAGCGGAAGTCGGCGCTGACCTCCGCACCGCTCACACCGCGCAGCACCCAGTTGCCGTCCCACAGCCGGACCAGCGGGCGGGCGTAGCGCTGAATCTTGCGCTGCACCTTGGCGGCCTGCGCGGTGGCATAGATCGCGGGCAGATCGGTCACGTAGGTCACTGCAGCCCCCACGGCCGAGACCAGTTGCGCGCCTGCACAACCAGGACCGAGGCACCCGCGGGCGCGCCGTCGACGGTGACGGGCAGCGCGGTCGCCGGGGTGTACGGCGGCACCGGATACATGAAGCTGACGCCGTTCATCTGCGCCCACACGGGGGTGTTGTCACGCGCGACGATCATCTCCTCCATCGGATCGGTGTCGATGGTGAGGTCCTGACCGGCAGCCGTCTGCGGCAGCGTGATGGTTCGCGCTGCGAAATTATCTGCGGCCCAAGAGAAGTCGGGCAGCGTCCACAGACCCGGCGCGGAAACCACCCAGCGCAGCCACATCGGCTGATCCGTCGGGTTGGACACCGTGACGGTGCCCGATCGCGCCGGATTGGTTCCGGTGGTGTCGGCGGGCGATACCCAGGTTGCCGTCGCATCGCTCTCCACCCACCACGGATTGCCCGCGGTGCAGGTCATCACGACCTTCGCCAGTTGCTTGAGATGCGGATCCTTCACCGGCTTGAAATCCGGCTGCTCCGACATCCGCAGCGCCAGCGAACGCGAACCGAAATCGGTGGTCACGGTCAGCGTGCAGTCCCGGTCGTAAGCCCAAGCCTTGCGCCAGGCGCTGTCCACAGCCTCCCAGCTGCGTCCCGCCGACTCGAAGATATTCACCCCGAATACCAAGTCGCGCTTATTGGTTCGGTAACCACCGAACGAGGATCCGGTCTGAAAGGCCGACTGGTTCCAGATGGTCGTCACCGGCGCGTCGTACAACCCGCTGGGCGCGGTACCGAGCTCGACCCCCTCCCGGCCCCGTCCCGATCCGGCGAGAGTCCACGTCGAACCATCGACTCCCGTCAACGTAATCATGGCAGCATTGGGCGCCACAGGTTCACCTCTGTTTCTGTAGGAAATTCGACTGCAGTGGGACCAGCCGACCGATACGCGGAATCACGCGGAGTCGGAATGCGCCTCGGAAGACCGAAATCGGCACGGCGGCAACATGACTCGCTGGCGCTGCAATTTTATCCAGCTGATCGGAGCAGCTCCGCGAAATGCCCAACAGCTCGCCGGTCAGTCCAGCAGGGTGTGGCGCTGCTCCCAGAGCTTGGCCTTGGCGAACGCCTCGTGCACGTCATAGGTCGAAACCCGAACCGTCATAGAGCGATCCACCTGCTGACCACGACCATGTGGACCGTTCGGGGTGGCTCGCACCTTCGTCAGCGCCGAGGCGACCATCGTCTCCATCTGCTGCATGTACTTCTTCATATACAGCGGATCGTCGTTGATCGCCTTCAGCAGTGGACGATTCACCGAAGCCGAGGCCGCCTTGACGACGAACTCACCATCGGAGAGGTACGCGGGGATCTTGTCACCGATCGACGACCCCGGACCCTTGACGTCACCGGCACTGATCGACCCACCGGCGGCGCGCGGCAGCGGCGGAGCCTGGGGCTCGGGCAGCGGTACCGGATTCGACGGAATCGTCGGCACACTCGGCTGGCGCGTCGGCGGAACCGCCGTCCGGGGAGCATTGGGCGATACCGGCCGTGGATCATCGGGCGGTGTGCGGGGCTGCTGGTGATCAGCCCACTTCTCGATGCCATCCTTGGCGTCGAGCGCCCAATCACCGCCGTACTCCGAGCCGTACTTGCCACCGAAGAAGCCGCCGGCGATGCCACCGACTCCCATACCGATGACACCGCCGATCAACGCGCCCGGGATACCGCCTCCCGCCGGTTCGACCACTTCCCCCGCGGCACCGCCGACGAGCTCACCACCCCACGTGCCGACAGCGCGCCCGAGCATGGCACCACCCAGGGTTCCCGCGATGCGCCCGGTCGCCTGCCCACCGAGTTTGGTGAAGTAGTCTCCCCAATCATCGATTCGGCCTTCGTGATTGTGCTTGTCCTGCAGATCCTTGATCGCGTCGATCGCTATTCCGCCGATGAAGTTGGTGCCGCCGATACCCTTTCGCAGCACCGTGCCGGGGGACCACAGGTGATCGGTGTTGTTCCATTGTTTGCCCATCCAGGGCAGTACCCGGTCGCCCAGTGAATTCGGAGCATCGGCCAGCAGCGGGCTGGACAGCGGATTCACCACCTCCGCCGCATGCTCGATCGCGTTGCCCACGCGGTTGGCACCGTTCTTGATCACGGGCACAACGGTGCTTGGATGCTCCACCGCGTTCAGAACCTGACCGCCGTGGGTCTCGACGGCGTTGACGACACGATTCGCACCGTTCTTGACCACCGGCGCAACAGCACTCGGCAGCACCGCGTCGGCGACCTTGCTCGCGCCCTCTCTCACGATCGGCACGACAGTGCTCGGATGCACCGCGGCGTTGATGACCGGCCGGTAGACCGTGCTCGGATGCTCGACAGCGTTCACAACACTGCTTCCCGCGTGTTTGAGCTTGTCCCACATACCCATTGGGGTACCTCCGTTCTCAGAAGTCCGATATCAGCGTTTGGCCAGTCGTGCGTGCATCAGTGCGGTGCGATGCTCGTCTCGAGGCACGCCGCGCGCGCGGGACTTCTGGCTGAGGATGACGTCGACTCGTTTGTCTTGCTGTACTTGACGATTCGTGCCGAAGAGTCCGCCGGCGCCGGGCAAGGGCCTGATCGGGACATGCATCGGGGCGGGAAGGAAGTCGGGCATGGTGGTGCTTTCGATCGATGGGTTACCAGGACCAGTCCTCGTCGGCTTCGGCCTCGACTTCCTCGACCAGTTCGCCCGGGGTGTCCGGGACCGGTGGGGCGGTGAAGAGGTCGATCAGGGCCTGCATGGAGTTGGCGCGGCGTTCCTCCCTGACGATTTCGACCGCCGAGATCGGGCGTGGCAGGGGGCGGACGGTGGGCGGGTCGGAGCCCGCTGCGGCGATGATGGTGGCTTGGACACCGTTGAGGGCGTCGATGATGGCCATCAGCATGTAGGTGTCGAGGGTGTAGCCCTCGGGGCGCGGCCCGGAGGGGGTGTCCTCGTCGTGGTCGTCGCCGAGTTGTTCCTCTTCGTTGAGGCGCTGTTCGGCGAGTTCGTAGTCCATCAGGACGGCGCTGCGGTAGTGGCTGCCGGTGGGCAGCCGGTCCTTGAAGGACATGATGGTGCGCCAGTCGCGGGTGCGGATATCGTTGGGCCCGAAGCAATCCCGGACGTCGATGCCGCGCTCGAGCAGGTCGTAGTCGAGCGCGGCACCGAAACGTTCCCAGAACTCTACGAGCCCTCGGATCCCCCCGGCAGCTCCGTGGAGCCCTGGCCGAACAGGTGGGCGTAGAGGTCGCGCTGGAAGGCGTACCAGTCGTCGGTCGGGCTGTCGGCGAACAGTTCCTCCACGGCGTCGGCGTGCTCACCGAGGACGATCGCCATCTGCTCGTCGTCGTCGCGGGTGCCGCGCAGGGCCTTCAGTTGGCCGCGGGTGACGGGCGGGATGGCGATATCCGCGGTGAGGCGGTACGGGGCGCGGCGACGCGGGGAGAGCTCCTGCTGGAGCTCATAGAACCGGCCAACACCTTCGTTATCGACTGCGGGGGAAGGCTTTTCGGTAGTCACTTTCTTTACTCTCCGGTTGTGTGGGAACGAGGGGTGTCAGGCGCGCTTGCGCGACTTCGCCGGAGCGGCGGCCGCTTCGGCAGCCTCGACCGGACGGTGGCCGAGCGAGAAGACCGCGTGCATATAGGCGGTGGCGTTGGGCACGAGGTACTCGCGCTCGCCGTCGGTCATGGTGACGGGGAAATGGGCAGGAATGGCGGACATGGTGACCCGCTTTCTTCTCCGGATGAAGGACAGAAAAGTGTGGATGCGTGCCGCGACCGGAGAAGCACGGCACGCATCCACGTTCGGGCCGTCGCTACGCGACGGAGATGGTGCCGGTCAGCTTGGGAGCCGCCGTCGCGGTGGGCCACGCGGGCGTGGTCACCGGAGGCACGAACGCGACCTGGATGGTGCCGGAGCCTGCCGTATTGGTCGGGGTCACCACACCGGTCGAGCTGATGGTGACCGCGCCGGTCAGACCCGACTGCGCGGTGTAGCTCAGCATGCTGGACGGGATGACGCCACCGAACTGGTCGGTCACGATCAGCTGCAGCGAACCGTTGCTGCCCTTGACCAGCGACTGCGCCCCGGCGGGCGCGATGTTCAGCTGGCTCACCACGTACGGCATGCCGGTCGAGGCGACCAGCTTCTGCCAGCCGGCGCCAGCGTAGGCGTGTGCGACCGCGAAGCCGGCGGCGTCATCCTTGAACGCGACCATAGTCAGCTTGTTCGACATGACGCCGGTCGGAACCCACTGCTCGCCACCGAATTTCGAGACCGCGACCTTCGGGAGAATCTTGATCACATAGGTCGGCAGCGAGTCGTTGCCGTCCTTGCCGATCACGATCGCCGAGTAGTAGGTGATGTTCTCGGCCGACGGCTGGGCGAACCAGACCTCTCCGTTGGTGGTACTCGGCGTCATGGCCGACAGGGTGGCGCTCGTGGTCAGCTGCAGGTTCAGCGCGGTGGCGTTCTGCTGCGGCTCGAACTCCAAAGTGGTGATATCGCTGGTGATGTCGTTGCGCACCGCCTGCAGTTCACCGTAGGACTCGATCGGGGCGGCGGTGATACCGCGCTGGAACGCGACACCGGTCTTCTTGTCGATCAGGCCGATCGACTGGAAGGCGGCGGGCAGCGCCTGCAGATTGCCGGCGGCGTCGGTGAAACCGCCGAGCGGGGCCTGGGTGCCGTAGGGCGCGAGGAACACGGCGGCATCGAGCGGCTTGAGCAGCAGCGACCGCTGGGCAGCCTTCAACGCCGTCAGGGTGGTGGTAGGCAATGTGTCTCCATTTCGAAGGCCCGGCGCGCCGGGCGGAATTGCGAAGCAGGCGCCCGGAAGTGGGCACCGTGAAACGGCCCCCGGTGGATCACCGGAAGCGCTGTGCGGTAAGGGAATTCACCGGTAGGGGAAGGCCGTGATCACGTCGTTGCGGTAGTCCCGCAGCAGCGTCTCCTGCGGGGCCATATCCATGACGATGCTGAAGGCGCGATTCACCTGCACGTTGTCACCGAGCGCGGTGGTCGGGATGGTGAGCTTGGGCGTGGTGAACGTGGTGATATCGCGCCCGGCATTCTGCAGGGCGTTCCAGGCCAGCTGGCCGATATCCGGCGGCTTGGTCTCGCTGTTCGGCTGCTCGTCGCCGGCATCGTCCTTGCCGTCACCGGCGGCTTTGCCGTTGCCGGACAGGGTGCTCTGTACCTGCTGTGCGACGGCGGAGAAGACCTTGCCGCCGACATAGGACTTGAGCGGGTTCAGGAAGTTGAACAGGGTGCCGGTGCGGGTGGTCGAGAGCGGGCCGTCATTGCCGTAGACGTGTGGATCCAGATTCGGGATGCGACCCTTGATCCGCATGATCTTGCCGACGGTCGAACTCACATTCTGGAACGACTCGGAGGCTTTCTTGGTGGCCTCGACGGCCAGCGCCGCCTCGGGACTGATGCTCGCGATGAACTTTTCGATCCCCTGGCTGGCGATCTGGCCTGCGCTCTGGCCGAGCGCACGGGACATGCCGTTCACGAACGTCGAACCGTTCCCGCCGTCGAGCGCGAACATGCCGTTGTACAGCGATTCACCAGGGCGCTCAGCGGGTTGATCCGCATCGGGATCGGAGTATTCGTCTGTCACGAGGAGACCTCGTTCCTACTGGCGCCGCGCTTCGATGCTGAAGGCCAGATCGACCATCTGGTTGAGCGGGTCGAGGTCGGGGACTTCGGTGAGCCCGCGGCTGCGGCGGAGAATGGGGGCGTGGAACTTCGGTTCCGCGGAGGTGATTTCCTCCACGTAGTCGATGAGCACACCGTCAGAGGTGGTGGCGGCGGGGGCGCACAGCACCGCGTCACGCACCTTGATCGCCAGGTTCTGTGCCTGAGTTCGATCGGTGCCGAAGACGATGGTCTGCACCTGCGCCTTGTAGGTGATGGCGTTGATATCAAGTGCGCCACCGGTTTTGCGAACCCAGATGAGCGGGAGCGCGGACTGGATCAGCGCGGCGGTCTGCGGGAGGGTGATAACCGTGGTGGCGATGGGGGTGAGCAGATCGGTGAGGAACTGTTCGAAATCCGGGAATTCGCCGCGTTGCAGGGTGGTCATTCCGCCTCCTCGTGTACGGATAGGACGCGGACCTCGCAGACCAATTGGCCTGTGGGAGTTGTATTGTCGACGCCGTCGTCGTTTTGCGTCATGGATGTCTCCGGTGTTGTCGAGTGGTCTTGCGAGGCCGCGGACTGCGTCACAGTCCCAGCAGCGGCAGAACCAGCGGGAGGAGATCGCCGATCAGCTTGATGATGTCCTGAAAAATGGTGAGCACCCGAATCACCCCCTTCCCTGTTGTGGCACAATCGTTTTCGCTGCGCTCAGCGTAGGGTCGGTATTGTGACGGGCTGCCGCAACGGACCAACATTCTCGGACCGGCCCGCTCAGCCGTGCCCGTTCTCGTGCACGCGCAGCACATCGCCGATGCGATAGACGGTCTCCCCGGCGACGTGGAATCCGATCAGCTTGCCGCGCGCGGCCCACTGCCGAATAGCGTTCGCGGTCACCGGTTTCCCCGAGAACCAGGGCAGAATTCGAGCGAGTTCGCTTGCCGTGCCGACCATATCGCGCGCCTGCGACAGCAACGCGCCGCGCCGTTCCGCGACCGCGTACTCACGATCGCAACCCGGGCAGCGCGCCACGGTCTGCTCGTCGACCGCGTAGAGCCGGGAACCGCAGTCGCACAGGCCGATACACAGCCGCTCCGCGGGCCGGTCGATGGTGGCGCGCGCCGCGGTCACGGCATCGGGCAGCGCCGGATGGATACCCGCGAGCACCGGTGCGTCATCGGGAACGCGCGGGAGTTGCCCGCGCAGGAAGACGGCCTGCTCCCCCGGTGCGCGCGGCGCGGGCCGCCGGACCAGGATCGCGACGCGCACGGCGTAATAGCGCAGCACGCGGGCGATTTCGGCATGGGCGTCGGAGGCGCCCCCGTGGTATGGCAACGCGGGCCGGCGCGCACCGCCGGTCGCCGCGCCGGTGACCTTCGGTGCGCCGACCGCGTCACCGCGCGACAGCGTGGTATCCAATTCGGCCAGTAGTCCGGGTAGGGCGGCGAGTGCGCGCATCACCTCGTCCCGCCGTCCCGGATCGAGTGGATCGCCGTTCACGAGGCGGCCCGGCGGCGTAGGCGAATGCTGAGAGACATTGCCGCAAACTAACATTCGATGCAATTGGTTGCAAGCAATGCATACGCGCTATTCCCCCAGATTGGACACATTTGCAGCCCAATTCGTTGTATGCAATTTAGAGCCGCGCTTGTAATCTTCGGAGCGTGTCAACCTCATCCGCCGCAGCACCGTCAACGCTCGAACCCCCATGCCTGGGCCTACCCGGATTCGTCGAACCCGCCTATGCGTTCGACTGGGATCGCCGGCCGAGCACGGCCGCGGCTCAGCGCGTATGCCTCGCCCAATGCCCCCGCGAACGATTCCGCGCCTGCGCGCAGGCCGCGCTCAGCGCCGGCACCCTCATCGATGAGGAAAACCCTTCCGTCGCAGACGGTGTGGTGATGGCCGGGGTGGTCTGCCGCGGGGACAAGGCGACCACCCGCCGCCTGCAACTGGCCCTGGGACAGGAGGTCAAGGTGCGGGTGCGCCCGGACCGCTGCCTCAGCTGCCACCGGCCGATGACCACCCGGCGGCGCAAGCGCGAGGGCTATGTGGTGCACGAATCCAATGGCCGCTGCAGCAGTTGCAAGCGCGCCGAACAGCGCGCCGCCTGACCGCTGTCGTGCGGCCGGAACATGCTCAATAGTGTTGCGTCACTTAAATTTCGCGTGCATCAGGTAAACGTTGTAGCTGTTCCACGTAGACATGGTGAAGTACAGATCCTTCCCCGTCGACCACGGGTGGATGAATCCGCCGTACGCGGTCGGGTAGTCCTCGGTGCTGAGCAGCGACACCGGCTCGGACCACGTGCCCTGCGGTTCCGCGGCGGTGCGCAGCACGAATTGCCCGCGCACCACATCGAGGTACACCATCTGCCACAGCCCGGATTCCCGGTCGTAGCGGATGGACAATTCGCTGGCGGTACCGGAAACCAGAGGCGTGGCGAGTAATTCGTTGGCACCCTCGGCGGGCGTCCAGACGCCGTCCACCCAGTACTGGTACGCCGACTTGTTCAGCACCTGCGCCGCGGGCACCCGCGCCAGGCCGATGACGCCGAGCCGTCCGTTGGGCGTGCCGAACATATAGACGTAATCGCCCTGCGGCACCATGGTCGCGACCTGGAAGCGGCCGAGCCCGAAAAGGTTGTCCCAGCGCGCCCATTGCGATTTGGTCCAGGTACGGCCGTTGTCGTCGGACCAGGCGATGCCGCCCAGGTTGGTCCACCACATACCGGGGATCCGGCTCCAGTGGTTGATCGACATGTACGTCAGGTACTGCCGATCGCCGATCGCGAATCCCGATGTGGGAATGGTGGTGTGCTCGAAGTTCTTGACCTTGCGGCTGTCCAGGATCTCGGCGGCGTGACAGCGCCGATCCTGCACGAAGTCGTCGAGCACCAGACCCTTGCTCAGATCGCGCTCACTGCTGTACGCGATCACATTGCTGCGCCATTCCTGCTGATCGGTGCCCGCGCCCACCGGTTTCCAGCCTTTGCCGAAGGTGTCGCCGAATACCACCGCGACCTGTCCGGGCTTGTTCTCCCACATCAGGCCGAGATCGGTGCCGTCGACGGACCAGCGCATATCGGTGCGGTTGAGCGAGCCTTGCCCCGTCACCTGATTGACCAGCTCGACCGAATCCGCCTGTGCCGCAGCGATAGCGGGCACCGCGGGACCCGGTGTGGCGGGCTGCGGATCCGGAACGGGCGCGGGCTGTGGATCGGGACCGTCGCCGCCGGGCACCGGAATCGGAATCGGCTCGGCCTCGGGGTTGATCTCGATCTGCGGCAGGGCCGGACCACTGCCGGAACCGATCGGCGGTGTCGGCGTGGGTGTTTCGGACCGGACGTCCGGGCACGGGTTGGCACACGGATCCGCGGGGAGTGCCACCGAATCGATCCGGGTGTTATCCGGTTTGGGGCCCGGCACCTGGACCGGCACCAATTGCGGATACGGTACCGGGATCTTGATGGCCGGATTCTGCTGCGGTTGCCCGGGCATCGGGTCGGCCTGCCTGGCGAGCGGATCGAATCCCGTTTCACCACAGCTGTTCACCGGCGGGGCTGCCCACGGATGCACCGGACCGGCCAGTGCGGGGGCGGCGGGCACCAGGGCCGCACCGAGCATCAGCGCTCCGGCAATAGCCAACGTGGCGGGGATTTCGGAGGATGCCACCGATCGTCGATACCGGAATCCCATTGTGCCGCTGCTCCTCATCCGAGATCGAACGGCATCACTGTAGCGATCTCTTCCCGAATAGGAGAAGACCCCGCCCCCGAATCGCTGGAAGTCCGGGGGCGGGGTCCCGCCCCTGCTACCGCGCCGCCTACAACCGCAGGGGTGGCGGGAGACGAAACGGGAGGGGCCGTTGTGGAGGGAAATAGGCACGAATTGTCGTAACCGCACTGGCGTGCAATCTATTTGCCGATGTCAGCAGCCTATCCCGCACCGAGCGATCACCTCGAGCAGATGACCAACAGGAGTGTGAATATTCGGCCACCAGTTGGGTAATTAGTTCAACGACCCCCGGCGACGGCGACCGGCAAATGCCGACAAAAGGGACATAACAGTCATGCCCTTTTGCATCGCGCCAGCTCAGACCGCCCGGCCGCCGACATCGGGCACGCGCCGCCCGAACCGGTTATTGCATCGTGAATGATGTTCGTATGACCGGAGATTCACGTCTGACGCAATGGTGTCGCAGCGGTGGCGAGTGATACCGCATTCATGCAACAATCTCCGCGCCGCAGCGCGTTGATTGCCGACCCCGGACCGGTTGGCCCAAGGCGAGAGACAGGAAACCGCGTGCCAGAGGAGTTCGACGAAGCGCTGGAAGCAGCTCGGGCCGAATGGGCCTCCGAGCACGACGCTCCCTACTACGACCACCCCGGCACCGTGGCCGCGGCGATGCCGGGATACAAATGTATCGACCTGTCGCAGCTGTCGAGTCACGATCTCCGGCTGGTCGACGATATGCTCACGCGCTATCGATCCCAGCGCCGCCCGTCACGTTTTCGCCCACTGCTCTAGCGCGCCGTTCCGCTAGATATGCGCGGATTCGTTCGCGATGTTCGACGGTGGAGCCCGGACCGCGCGTCGCGAGTATCTCCGCGACCGGCCGAGGCCCGTGCCCGCCCGGACGGGCAGCCCGGATCAAATAGGTGAGATGGCCCGGTGCGATGCGCGGCAGCGTTTCATCCGGCCGCAGCGGGCGGTTGTAATACCGGCGGATCGCGAGGCAGGCGGCGGTGAAATCCCAGTGCGCGTCCCGGGCGGCGAAACCCCATGCGGCCCTGGTGCTCGCGTCATTGCAGAAGCGGTTGTCATAGCCCGCTATCAATGCGACGAGCGCTATGACCTCCGACTCCGCGAGCATTAATTCCGCTGTTTCGGCGGTACGGATTCGAAGGGATTGCCCAGCACCGCCAGGTGCGTTCGCTCGGCATCGATCGGATCGATGTGCGGCAGCGCCACGCCGGAAAGCGTTGCGGCGTCCCCGGATTGCTCACGCAGGCGCGCGGACTGGAAATCCGCCGCGGCCTGCCGATGCTGCCGTTCCCGTGCGGTCAGCCACCCTCCGGCCGGTCGCGTACGCGACTCGGCGGAGCGGCGGATCCAATTGCGCCAGGTGGCAGGCCAATCCACCATGGTGCGGCCGGTGGCCCGATAGTAATCGGCGAATTTGCGATGTTCGGCGTGCAGATCGACATCAGGGCATTCGGCGCGCATGGTTTCCACCAGCGCCGCGTCGGGCTGCCAGCCGTGCGGTAGCGCGATGGGGCGGCGAGCGGCCATTTCCGGTTCCGGTGTCTCTGTGAAATCCATTGGTTTCGTAGTCGATTCCACGAATGGATTGGGCAGCGCGGCCGGATCCGCCGCGGGCCGGCGCAGCAGCGCCAGCACGCGCGGGGCACGCGGTTCGGCGGCCGACCAGCAGGCCAGGTCCGGGTACCGATCGCGCAGTCGCCGCAGTTCGTGCACCACCACGGCCTGCAGGGTCGGCGAGCTGATATCGGCGTAATCGTTGACCACGCCGATCGCGCCATTGACCGACCGCATGATCCCGTCGTGCTTGATGTGCGTGCGCACCAGAATCTCTTCGGTGCCGACATCGATCACGACAAATTGCCGATCGACCAATTCCATTGCGGCCGTGGAAATGTGCTGTGCGGTGGAGCCACGTGTCTTGGCGGCCAGTCGGGCGGGATGCCAGTCGGTCACACCGCATTTGGACAGGCGGGGATGCGCCAGCAGGCGCAGATAGAGATGTTGAGCGGGTTCGCTCAGTTCGCTCCAGTCCTCATCAGCCCATATGTCGATGCGGAGCTTGGCGTATTCACGCGGCATGACCGCGATCCCGGGCGGGACCGGGGTTGAACCGCACCAGGACGACTCCGCCGCGTACTTCGGCTTCGAAACCGGAGCCGAATGCTGCGGCGCGGCCGTGCCGAATCCGGTGCTTGGTGGAATGCGGATAGCGGGTGGGCCACGGATACCGAGCCCAGCGACCAGGATTCGCGCGCAGCTCTTCGGCAAACTCCCGATTCGCACGTTCCCGAGCGCGGGTTACCGGAGGGGGCACCTCGTCGACAAACACAACCATGGGATGACTTTCTCTGGATGGGACCGGCGGAACAGGGAAATGGCTGTCCCGCAGGCAAACTCGGAGAGCTGCGCGCTCCCGAGAACGTTCCAGACGCTACATTTCGTTGCAAGTAGTTGCAACTAGAGAGAACAGAAAGTAGTGCGCATGCGTGCGCAAACGAGAATTAGGTGGCGCAATCTTGCATACAGCCGTGTTCTCATCCGGAGCCTCGTCAGAGGCTCCGGTTTCGTTGTCCGGCTTAGGTATACGGAAGGGTGCGGCGTAGGGTCCAGGCAAGTCCCTGCACCGACGCCCGCGAAGGGGCCGGGTAAGGACAGCGCCGAGGGGGCCCGCGAGGGGGTCGCGCGGCCCTCGGGTCGTGGGCGCAATCGTGTTATAGTGCGTGCAGAAGGGGTTAAATTACAACCAACTACCCAGCATTGGATCAATGCCCATGAGCAGACGACGGAGCGCACCGGTCCCGCCGGAGGTGAGTGAAGCGCTGCGAGAGGCCCGCGAACAACGGATCCTGTCGCGCGAGAAGGCAGCCCAACTCGCCAACATCAGCACAAGCCTGTGGACTCAGATCGAGAATGGGGTCCAGTACAAGAAGGACCATAAGGTCCAGGCCAGCACCACGGCCGATACGTTGCAATCAATGGCTGCGGCGGTCGGACTCGATCCAGAGGTGGTACTGGTCAAAGCTGGATTGGACGCCCCTGACAAACCGGCGCCGACCACCCCGCCCAGGGGCGGCATCGTCGACCTTTCCGGATTGTCCGAGAACGACCTGCATCTGGTGGCGGGCTACGTCGCCGGACTCAAGGCCCGCTATACCCGCTGATCGATCTCGACACCGATCAACGCGCAGTTCGGTTGTGCCACCCCTTCACTCACGCACGACGTCGCACCCGTCGCGGCAGGAATGATGCGGGTGGCGCTTCCACCCACACACAGGTGATATCGCTCAGTATCGTCTCCGCACCCGCCCAGGACAGCCGATCCAGCCGTCCGGGTTGAATGAGCCTGCGCTCCAACAGCTTCAGATTCAACAGGCGATGCGTCAGCATCGGAACACCGACCCCGAGCCAGCCCGCACACGATTCGATCGAGTCGAACCGGGACAGCGCTTCCTGCAATTTGTCGATCGGAATCAGGCGGCGCGCAACGAGATCGTGGACTGCGAGTTCCACAGTGATCCGCGGCAGCCGCCCCATTCTGGTGCGCCGGACGGTCCAGCTGTTCTCCAGGATGGCATGGGCGACACCGTGCGCGACCGCCTCGTTATGTCGAACCGGGGACAGCTCGGCCTGCACGATCACCGATCGAATATCGGGGACCCACATGACAATCGGCTCGATCGAGGGCAATGTGCGCACATGTATGCCGAGATCGACGGCATGTTCGCCGGCGTCATAACCTAACGGCTGAGACATCCCGCGATCCACCCTCTTCGCTCACTCCACACATGCCCCCTACGGTATAGGCCGCACCGCCACCGGAGCCGCTCGGTATCGGAAGCGACCTCCGTACCGGATCCCGACACCGATCCGCGGCTCCCCCGGCGCAACACACAAGAAGCATTTGCTTTTGGCTATATGCCACCAACTCGAGCCGCTCGGATAAATCTGTCTCAGACAACTATTGTTCGCCGCCGCATCCGGCGTTACCGTGAATCGATGAGCACGGTTCGGGAATATGCACTGCCGTCAGGCGTCTCCGGTTGGGCAGATGCACAATTCGATTGGGTGGTAAGGGCTTTCGCCCGCACCCATGCGGGGGCCGGTAGTGGCGGGGCGCTGGCCGTGCATCGGCATGGGGAGCCGCTGGTGAATGTCTGGGCGGGGGAATCGGATTCGTCTGGGACAGCGTGGGACGCGGATACCGGGGCGATGATCTTCTCCGCGTCGAAAGGTATTACCGCGACGGTGATTCACCGCCTCGCCGATCGCGGACTGATCGATTACGACGTGCCGGTGGCGGAATACTGGAGCGAATTCGGGGCCAATGGGAAGCAGCGAATTACCGTGCGGCACTTGCTCAGCCATCGTGCGGGGCTGTCGTCGCTACGCGGGCTCGCGGGGCAGGGCGCGGAGGTGCTCGATCACCTGCTGATGGAGAAGCGGCTGGCGGCGGCCGCGCCGGATCGGTTGGTGGACAAGCCGATTTATCACGCGCTGACCATCGGCTGGCTGCTCGCGGGATTGGCGCGCGCGGTGACCGGACAGGGGATGGCGACGCTCTACCGCACCGAGATCGCCGGACCGCTCGGCGTGGACGGTATCCACCTCGGCGCGCCGCCGCCCGGATCCCGCACGCGCGCAGCGGATCTCACCGGATCGCGGAATTTCATCGGCGCACTGCGGCGCATCCAGCCGATCGCCGACCGGCTCACCGCACAGCCCGGACCGCTCACCGACCCGCTGCGCATTCTCTACACACCGGGCATCGCGGAGATGCTGGACGGCGACGCACCGACCATCCTCGGCGCGGAGCTCCCCGCCGGAAACGCCGTGTGCACCGCATCGGCTCTGGCGACCATGTACGGCGCGCTGGCCTGCCGGGGCCGCACGGCCGACGGCAAACAATTCCTGTCCCCGCAGACCGTCGCGGCCCTGAACCGGGTGCAGACCTTCAAGATCGACCGCGGCCTGCTGCTCCCGCTCACCTGGCGGCTCGGCTACCACGGCCTGCCCAGCGTCGGCACGCTGAACGGTTTCGGCCATATCGGCGCCGGGGGCTCCTTCGGCTGGGCCGATCCGAAATCCGGCATCTCGATCGCGCTGGTGCAGAACAGAGTCGACGAGCGCTGGATCGCCATGGATCAGATGGCCGCGGGCTGGGCCGTACCCCTGGCCATGGCCGCGGCCCGGCGCTCCGCCGACACGGGCGCGCGTCGCGGCGAATCCGCCGCCTGATCCGCGCGGCCACTCGGGCCGAGATCGGCGTGATCGATATCAAACTCCACCGTGACGGCGCGGAATCGGCGGGGTGCGGCGGCCGCACCTCGCCGTAACCGGAAGTTCGCACCTACACTGGTCGGGAAGTTGCGGGGTGTGCCGGTTCGATTGCCGAGGCCGAACGGAGCCCATGGGTAGCAGCGCTGATCTGTTGACATCGTGGTGGCGGGATCCCGTCAATCACCACTGGCCGGTGCGCGTGCTGGAGTCGCATTCGATACAGGGGTGGCTGCGCTGGATCGTGGGCGCGGGCGGAATCACCATGGCGATCATCGGGGTGGCCACGGCGCTGTCCCCGGTCGGGCCCACCGGTACGCCGGGGCTGGTGGTCGCGGCGGTGATCATCGGGATCGGGGTGCTGTGGGCGGTGCGCTGGTGGTTCGGGTCGTGGCCGGGGACCGTGGAATCGCTGGCGTTGTTCGCGCTGGGGGATATCGCGATCACCACCTCGTCGATGCTGGATTCGAATCGGGTGTTCGGATCGCTCAACGCCATGCTGCTGGTGGTTACCGGCTGCTATCTGGCATTCTTTCACGGCCCCAAAGCGCTTGCGGTGCATACCATTTGGTCGCTGCTGACGGTGCTGGTACTGGCCTGGCGCATGGTGCGCAGCGATGGCGACGTCTATCTGGCCGTCGCGGTCGTGCTGATCATGATGGCGGCGGTGGTGCTGTCCCTGCCCACCCTGCAATTCATGTTCTGGCTGGTGCAATCCGATTCCACCGCCGACCCGCTGACCAAGGTGTTCAATCGGCGCGGGCTGGAATTCCACCTGACCCGGGTCTTCACCAGCACGTACGGGGCGGAGATCTGCGTGATGATCGCCGATCTCGACCAGTTCAAGAGCGTCAACGATCGCTTCGGGCATTCCATGGGCGATGAGGTGCTGATCCGCACCGCGCAACTGCTGCAATCCTGCGCGACGGCCGATCTGGTGGTCGCGCGCTCCGGCGGTGAGGAATTCACGGTCGTCGGGCGACTGTCCGATGAGCAGGCGCGACTGGTGGCCGAATCGTTCCGGCAGGCCGTCGCGGCCGATCACATCATCCCGGTGACGATCAGCATCGGCGTCGCCGTCTACGACCCGGCCGCCTGCCATATCTGCCCGCGGCCCGCCCCCGAGGAACTCATCCAGTGCGCCGACGACGCCATGTACCAGGCCAAGAGCGAAGGCGGCGACCGGGTGATCTTCGGCGAACTGATCAGCCGGGCCGCCGCCGAACCGCATTAGCGCGAACCCTCAGTGCGCGAGTTTCAGGCCGACCACGCCGCCCACGATCAGGAACAGCAGGGCGATTTTCAGCATCGAGGCGGTCTCATCGCCGGTGAGCATGGCGTAGACGACGGTCAGCACCGCGCCGATGCCGACCCACACCGCGTACGAGGTGCCCACCGGCAGGGTGCGCATGGCGTAGGCGAGGCCGCCCATGGACATGACCAATGCGATGCCGAATACGGCGGTGGGAACGAGTTTGGCGAAGCCTTCGGATTTGCCGAGCGCGGTCGCCCAGACGGCTTCCAGGAATCCGGAGATGACGAGAATCAACCAGGCCATGACAGAGGTATCTCTTTCGGTGAATACCGTCTTGTCGCTGCCTGGGTACGGTCCCGATCGTCCAGTGGGCCGCGGGTGTGCGACCACCTTTCACGGTAGCCCAGGCCCCGCGAAATGGGTGGAGACCCTCCTCACCACCGAAAATCGCGATCGGGCGTTCGCCCGGTCAGCGACCTATTTGCGGAATTCACCCCCCACCAAGACTGGAATCAGTCATACTTACGAACGTGTCCACAGCAGCTGATTTCGGGCGCATGCTCCGCGGAGCCGACCTTCGGGTGACGGCGCCGCGTGTCGCGGTGCTCTCCGCTGTGCACGCCCACCCCCACTCCGATACCGATTCGATTCTGCGCCGCGTGCGCGAGACCCTCGGCACCGTTTCGCACCAGGCCGTCTACGACGTGCTGCGGGCACTGACCGATGCCGGTCTGCTGCGCCGCATCCAGCCCATGGGCTCGGTGGCGCGCTACGAGACGCGCGTCGGGGACAACCATCACCACGTGGTGTGCCGCAACTGCGGTGTCATCGCCGATGTCGAATGCGCCGTCGGCGAGGCGCCCTGCCTCGAACCTTCGAACCACAACGGTTTCGTCCTGGACGAGGCCGAGGTCATCTACTGGGGCCTGTGCCCCGATTGTTCAGCCCAGCCCGCTCACAAGTGATCACAGCCCGATCCCACTCCCGGAAGGAATTGCCCCGTGGCACAGGAACATCCGCCCATCGGTGAGGCCCAGACCGAACCCGCCACCGGTTGCCCGGTCGCGCACACCCGTTTGAAGCCCCCCGTCGAGGGCGGCAGCAATCGCGACTGGTGGCCCAACCAGCTGAATCTGAAGATTCTGCAGAAGAACCCGGCCGTGGCCAACCCCATGGGCGAGGACTTCGATTACGCGGCGGAGTTCAAGACCCTCGATCTGGCCGCGGTCAAGGCCGACATCGTCGATGTCATGCACACCTCGCAGGACTGGTGGCCGGCCGACTTCGGGCATTACGGCCCGTTCTTCATCCGGATGGCGTGGCACGCCGCGGGCACCTACCGCATCAATGACGGCCGCGGTGGAGCCGGTGCGGGTATGCAGCGCTTCGCCCCGCTGAACTCCTGGCCGGACAATGCCAGCCTGGACAAGGCTCGCCGCCTGCTGTGGCCGGTCAAGGTCAAGTACGGCCGCAAGCTGTCCTGGGCCGACCTCATCGTCTACGCGGGCAATGTGGCGCTCGAGGATATGGGCTTCCGCACCTTCGGTTTCGGCGGCGGTCGCGTCGACCAGTGGGAGCCGGAAGAGGATGTGTACTGGGGCCCGGAGAACGAGTGGCTGGGCGGCGAGGAGCGCTACACCGGTCAGCGCGATCTCGAAAACCCCTTGGCCGCAGTGCAGATGGGCCTGATCTACGTGAATCCGGAAGGCCCCAACGGCAATCCGGATCCGCTGCTGGCCGCGGCCGACATCCGCGAGACCTTCCGCCGCATGGCGATGAACGATGAGGAGACCGCGGCGCTGATCGTCGGCGGTCACACCTTCGGCAAGACGCACGGCGCGGGCCCGGCCGATCACGTCGGCCCCGAGCCCGAGGCCGCCCCGCTCGAGGAGCAGGGCCTGGGCTGGAAGTCCAGCTTCGGCACCGGCGTCGGCAAGGACGCCATCACCTCCGGACTCGAGGTCACCTGGACCTGGACGCCGACCAAGTGGGACAACAGCTTCCTGACCATCCTGTACCAGTACGAGTGGGAGCTGACCAAGTCTCCCGCCGGTGCGCACCAGTGGACCCCGAAGAACGGCACCGGCAAGGGCCTGGTGCCGGACGCCTTCGATTCGTCCAAGACCCGCGCTCCGGGCATGCTCACCACCGACCTGGCCATGCGCGTCGACCCGATCTACGAGCAGATCACCCGCCGCTGGCTGGAGCATCCGGAAGAGCTGGCCGAGGCCTTCGCCAAGGCCTGGTACAAGCTGACCCACCGTGATATGGGTCCCAAGGTCCGCTACCTCGGACCCGAGGTGCCGGCCGAGACGCTGCTCTGGCAGGACCCGATTCCGGAGGCTCCGGCGCAGGTCATCGGCGCCGCCGAGATCGCCGATCTGAAGGCGCAGATCCTGGCCACCGGACTCACCGTGCAGCAGCTGGTGTCGGCCGCGTGGGCGGCGGCCTCGTCGTTCCGCGGCAGTGACAAGCGCGGTGGCGCGAACGGCGGCCGTATCCGCCTGGCCCCGCAGAGCGGCTGGGAGGTCAACAACCCGGACGAGCTGGCGCAGGTCATCCGCGCGCTGGAAGGCGTCCAGGAATCCTTCAATGCCGGTGGCGGCGTGCAGGTTTCGTTCGCCGACCTGGTGGTGCTCGGCGGTGTGGCCGCGGTCGAGCAGGCCGCCAAGGCCGGTGGCTTCGACCTCGAGGTGCCGTTCACCCCGGGCCGCACCGATGCCACCCAGGAGCAGACCGATGTGGAGTCGTTCTCGGCGCTCGAGCCGAACGCCGACGGCTTCCGCAACTACCTGGCCAAGGGCAGCCGTCTCCCGGCGGAGTTCCTGCTCATCGACAAGGCCAACCTGCTCACCCTCAGCACCCCCGAGCTGACCGTGCTGATCGGTGGCCTGCGCGCCCTCGGTGTCAACTACAACCAGTCCCAGCTGGGCGTATTCACCGATAAGCCGGGCACGCTGAGCAACGATTACTTCGTGAACCTGCTCGATATGGGCACCACGTGGGAGCCCACCTCGGCGGACGCGGAGACCTTCGAGGGCAAGGACCGCGCCACCGGCGCGACCAAGTGGACCGCCAGCCGGGTCGACCTGGTGTTCGGCTCCAACTCGCAATTGCGTGCCGTCGCGGAGGTTTACGCGACCGACGACGCCAAGCAGAAGTTCGCCGCGGACTTCGTGAAGGCGTGGGACAAGGTCATGAACCTGGACCGGTTCGACATCTGAAGCTAGTTCCATGACAGCGCCGCAGACCCACAAGGTCTGCGGCGCTTTCGTTTTCGGACCGGCTCAGCTGGTCGGGACCAATACGCAGCGGGTGCGCGAGTAGATGGTCGGCATGCACTTGTTGCAATGGACACAGAGTGACGGGGTGGCCGCGTCGGCGCGCATACGGTTCGGCAGATCGGGCTCGCGCAGCAGGGCGCGCGCCATGGCCACGAAGGAGAAGCCTTCCGCGAGAGCGCTTTCGATGGTCTCCCGGCGGGTGATACCGCCCAGCAGGATGAGCGGCAGGTCCAACTCGGCGCGGAACTGGCGGGCGCGGTCCAGCAGGAACGCCTCCTGAAAGGCGTACTCGCGCAGGAATTTCGAGCCCGCCGCGCGCATACCCCAGCTCATCGGCGGCGGGAAGGCCGCGGCGAACTCGCGGCGCGGCGCTTCCCCGGTGAACAGGTACATGGGATTGAGCAGTGAGCTGCCCGCGGTGAGTTCCAGGGCATCCACGCTGCCGTCGTCCTGCAGCCACTTCGCCACCTGGATGGACTCGTCCAGCCAGAAGCCGCCGGGCACACCGTCATCCATGCTCAGCTTGGCGGTCACCGCGATGCGGTCACCGACCGCCGCCCGCACGGCGCGGGCGACATCCAGCGCCAGGCGCGCGCGATTGCGGGTGGAACCGCCGTAGTCGTCGCGGCGGCGATTCAGGAACGGGCTCAGGAATGAGCTCACCAGGTAGTTGTGCCCGAAATGTATTTCCACGGAATCGAATCCGGATTCCGCGGCCAGCACAGCGGCGTCGGCGTGCGCGGCCACCACCCGATCGAGTTCGGCCTGATCCGCGCGGCGCATCATGCGCATGCCGAGCGGGCTCGGAATGCGGTGTGGCGCAACGGCGGGCAGCCGATTGGAGGCGGCGTTCGCGACCGGTCCGGCATGGCCGATCTGCGCGGCCACCGCCGCGCCCGCATCGTGGACGGCATCGGTGAGGCGGCGCAGACCGGGCACGGCTTCCGGCCGCATATAGATCTGGTGCCGGTCGGTGCGGCCCTCCGGCAGCACCGCGCAATAGGCCACCGTGGTCATGCCCACTCCCCCGGTGGCATGCCGGACGTGGAAGTCGATGAGGTCATCGGTGACCAGGGCCTGCGGGGTGCGGCCCTCGAAGGTGGCGGCCTTGATGATGCGATTGGGGAGCGTTATCGGGCCCAGCTTTGCCGGTGCGAAGATCTCGGTCACTGTTGTACAAGTCCTGCCGCTACAAAGGATTTCAGGGTGGTCACCGGGATGTGCCGGTCGCGCGGTGTGGCCGAGAGCGGATCGCCGAAGTACTCCAGGATGAGCGTGAAGGCCAGGCCCCAGCGGCCCGCGGCCTCGCGTTCGGACAGTTCCGGCCGCACCGCGAGCAGTAACTCGACCCAGGGGTCGAAGACGAACCACTGTGCGCTCCACGCTTGTTCGCGCCCGCCGAGCACCACGCGCGCGAGCAGGTTGAGCCGCAACCGGCCCACCGGATCGGCGGCCAGTTCGGCGAGCGGATCCACCACCACATCGATGAGTTCGGCGATGGACGGAATCCAGCCCTCCCGTCGCCGCGCCAGCGCCGTATCGAGCCGCTCGCGCCAGATCGGCCCGAGCCGATCCTCCAGCAGCGCCGCGACCAGCGCTTCCTTGGAACCGAAGTGGTAATGCACCGACGCCGGATTCATACCCGCCGCCGCATTGATCGCCCGCACCGATACGGCGTCGAAGCCGGATTCCAGGAGCAGTCGCTCGGCCACGGTCAGCAGTTTCTGCCGTGTCGACAGATCATCGTTCACTCGCACCACCCGACCAGTAGAACACGTTTCAATCACCGGTTCAATCACTGATTGAACATTGCGGGCATACGTCAGCCCGCCGGATTCGCTTTGCGATGCTGGATGGCCCACCACACCCGCATGGCGCTGTACGGTGCGCGCAGATCGGTGCCGGTGAGTTCCTCGAAACGGGCCAGGCGATAGCGAACGGTGTTCTGGTGCACTATGAGTCGCTCCGCGGTGGCCTCGATGCGCATACCCGAATGCAGATAGCGGTCGACGGTTTCGATGACGACGCGCGCCTGTTCTCCGCCGCCCAGCGGATCGAGATAGCGGCGGGCCAGCTCATCACCCAGATCGGTGTCGGCGACGATGGCCGGGAGCAGGCCGAGGCGGTCCAGATCCGCGGAGCCGGTGAGGCCGTAGCGGTGCGCGGTGGCCAGCATGCGGCTGGCCAGCCGGAAGGAACGCGGCAGTTCGGCGAGACCGGTGACCGGACCCAGTCCGATGGTGCCGGTGGTGTCGAGAGTGCCGCTGCCGCAGAGGAATCCGGCGATATCACCTTCCATGGCGGTGGAGAACACCCGCACCGCGGTCACCTCGGGGCGCAGCAGGCCGCGCAGGTCGGCGGTGGCGCGCGGATCATCGCCGCGAGCGCGGAAGGCGCGGTACTCCCCCGCCGGATCGAGGCCGTAGCGCTGCGCCTGCACATGGATATCGCCCGGTCCGAGCCCGCCCAGCAGTAGCGCCCGGGCGAATTCGGCGCGCAATTGCTGATCGTGCCTGGCCAGTTCGATCTCGACATCGCGATGCCCGCCGCTGAACGCGGCCGTCGCCTGATCGACGATATCGAGCAGATCGTGCACGAGGGCCAATTGCGTGCGGTCGGCGACGCGGGCCGACTGTGCGGCGGAGGTGAGATCCGCGACCATCTCACGAATGGCGATGCGCCATCCGTTCTGCACATCGGAGAGCGAAACACCTTGGCGGGCGCGGATTTCGCCGAATTCGCGGAGGGCGCGCCGATCATCCTCGGTGAGATCGCGACCATCGCCGAGCGCGGCCAGCAGCCGGTCGACCATCTCCACCGTCACCCGGGCGATCTGCTCACCCGGCAGCGCCAGATAACCCGGCATCTCCGCGCGCGCCCGGGCCACGATGCGCTCGCTCAATTCCGGGGTGCGCTCCCGCACGCGCGTGATCAACCGCCGCCGGGCGGTCGGCTTCGCTGCCTCGCGGGAATCGGTCATTTCACCACCGAGGCTACGGCCGGGATTTGGAAAAACCAACAAAGCGCGAGGGTCATAGTCCGGGGCTGACTCCATGGCCCGGGTCACACCCGCCCGCAAATACTTGTGACGTCCGACACCGACGTTCGACGAAGGATCCGCCCATGTACCTGACCCAGGGACTGCACCGCGCCGCCCAACAGACTCCCGACGCCGTCATGACCATCTGCGGGGACCGCACCCGGACCTTCCGCGAGGTGCTGGATCGGGTGTCCCGGCTGGCGGGCGCGCTGCGCGCACTGGGCGTCGGCGACGGCGATCGGGTGGCGATGCTCGGCCTGAATTCGGACCGCTACCACGAATATCTGCTGGCGGTGCCGTGGGCGAACGCGGTGCTGAACCCGGTCAATATCCGCTGGAGCCCGGCCGAGATCGCCTATTCACTGGTCGATTCCGGTACCGAGGTGCTGCTGGTGGACGACGCCTTCGCACCCATGCTGCCCGCGCTGCGGGAGCAGCATCCCGGATTGACGACCGTCATCCACTGCGGTGACGGTCCCACCCCCGCGGGCGCGCTCGGCTACGAAGAGCTGATCGCCGGTGCCGAGCCCATCGCCGATGCCCGGCGCGGCGGCGCGGACCTGGCTGGAGTTTTCTACACCGGCGGCACCACCGGATTCCCCAAGGGCGTCATGCTCAGTCACGCCAATCTGACCGCCTCGGCCTTGGGCGGGGTGGCCAGCGGTTACCTCTTCTCCCCCGGCGTGCGCTTCCTGCACGCCGCGCCGATGTTCCATCTGGCAGATCTCGCGGGCTGGTACGCCACGGTCATGCTCGGCGGTACGCACGTGATGATCCCGGCCTTCGATCCGGTGGCCACGCTGCATGCGATCGAACGGCACGGGGTGACGGCATCGCTGTTGGTACCGGTCATGATTCAGCTGCTGGTCGATCATCCGGCCACCGCCGAACACGATCTGACCAGCGTCCGGCACGTCATGTACGGGGCCTCGCCCATCTCCGCCGCCGTGCTGGAGCGGGCCATGAAGGCTTTCAGCACAGCGGGTTTCGTGCAGGCGTACGGCATGACCGAGCTGTCGCCGATCGCCACCCTGCTCAGCCCGCAGGATCATCTCGACGGGCGGCTGCGATCGGCGGGCCGCGCCATGCCGCACAGCGAGGTCCGCATTCTGGACGCCGACGGCGTCGAGGTCCCGCGCGGTACGGTCGGCGAAATCGTGGTCGGCGGTGGGCATGTCATGCTCGGCTACTGGAATCGCCCCGAGGACACCGCCGCCGCCATTCGGGACGGCTGGATGCACACCGGCGACGGCGGATATATGGACGAGGACGGCTACGTCTACGTGGTGGACCGGCTCAAGGACATGATCGTCACCGGCGGTGAGAACGTGTACTCCGCCGAGGTGGAGAACGCGCTGGCGGCGCATCCGGCGGTGGCGGCCTGCGCGGTGATCGGTGTCCCGGACCAGGAGTGGGGTGAGCGGGTGCACGCGGTCATCGTGTGCCAACCCGGACAGCGGGTCACCGCCGAGCAGATCCGCGAGCACGCCAAAACCCTGATCGCCGGATACAAGGCCCCGCGCACCATCGAGGTGGTGGACGCGCTACCGGTCTCGGGCGCGGGCAAGATCCTCAAACGCGAACTGCGCAAGCGGTATTGGGATGTCGACGGCCGTCAGGTGAACTGACGCCTCAGGAGGGCAGCGGTGTGCTCCAGCCGCCGTGCCATTCGGGCGCGACGGCGGTCAGCTGCGGGCGTTTGGGCAGTACGAAGTCACCGGAGGAGCGACCGCGCACCCGGCGGCCCACCCAGGGCACGAAATGCTCGGCGACCCAGCGCAATTCGTCGACCACCCGATCCACGGGCGGCTGCGGCACCGAGGGCGGGAGCGGATCGCGCCAGGACGAGTCCGCGCCCGGGATCGCCATGGTGTCGGCGACGGCCTGCGCCACGATCTCGTGCCCGAGCGGGCTCAGGTGCAGGCGGTCGTTCGCCCAGGCGCGCGGATCGACGGTGGTGCCGACCGGTTCGAAATCGACCAGCGTGACATCGTATTTGGCTGCCAGCGCACGCAATTCGGCGTTCATGGTGCGCACCCGCCCGGACAGCGGGCGCACGAACGGCGCGACGCTGCCGATATCGGGGAAGGTGAACGAGATGACCCGGGCCCCGGATTCGGTGAGCGCCGCCAGCATGGCCTCGATATCGGCGAGCGTGCCCGCCTGATCGAAACGCGGCCGGATGAGATCGTTCATGCCCGCGATGAGCGCGACCAGATCCGGCCGCAGCGCCAGCGCCGCCCCGAGCTGTTCGGCGCGAATGCGCGCGGTGCGGCGGCCGCGAATGGCCAGATTGGCATACAGCAGACCCGGATTCGCGGCGGCGAGTTTCCCGGCGAACCGGTCCGCCCAACCGCGGAATCCGCCATTGTCATCGGGATCGCCGACGCCTTCGGTCTGACTGTCGCCGAGGGCGACGAAGCGAGTGAAGGGCTGTACGAGTGCCATGTACAGATTCTCACCCCGCCAAGGTGAAGTACGCGAGGCTAGCAGCACCCGCTATCAGGCAATAGATGGCAAACGGTGTGAGTGTTCTCGTCTCGAAGTATCCGGTCAGGAATTTCACCGAGACATAGGAGAGCAGACCTGCCACCACACTGCCCACCAGCGCCGGACCGAGAATCGCGTGGTTCTCCGGGGTGAACAGCTCCGGCGTCTTGAGTACGCCCGCCGCCAGGATCACCGGCGTGGCCAGCATGAACGCGAAACGCGCGGCATCCTCGTGCCGCATCCCCTTGAATACGCCCGCCACGATCGTGCTGCCGGACCGGCTGATTCCGGGGAACAGCGCCGCGATCTGCGCCGAGCCGATGATGAGCACGGATTTCACGCCCAGCCGCGCCAGCCGGATATCGGAGGCGTACGCCGGATCGGTGGCCGGCAGCACCAGGGTGTCCGCGGCGGACAGATCCACGGTTCGCGCGGTGGGACTGACCAGCGCCAGATCCCGCTGGGTCTCGCGCTTGCGCAGCAATTCGGCGGACAGCAGCACCAGCCCGTTGAGCATCAGGAACGCCGACGTCGGAATCGGTGTGCCCAGATAGTTCCGCACCGCCTTCTCCAGCAGCAGCCCGGCCACCCCGACCGGAATCGTGGCGATGATCAGCAGCACCCCCAATCGCGCCTCGGGCGAACGGATCTCCCGGCTGCGCGCGACCTCCCACAGCCCGCCGAAGATACGGATCCAGTCCCGCCGGAAGAACACCACCAGCGCGATGGCCGTCGCCACGTGCATGGCCACCAGCAGCGCCAGGTACGGCGAGTTCTTCGCGGACATGCTGAGGTCGTCCGCCCACTGTCCGCCCACCCAGGCCGGGAGCAGAATGCTGTGGCCGAGACTCGAGACCGGGAAGAGTTCACTCACCCCCTGCAGCGCGCCGACGACAATCGATTCCAGATAGCTGATGGCCATGGGAGTGACGTTAGTTGGCGGACCCGAATTCGACTTCCCGCGCAGACATGCCCGAATCGATTCGCGAATGTCGCAGGATCGCAAACCATTCGGCCAGCGCGGCCGGTAACCGCGTGGAATACTTCCGCGTTATGCAGCCCAGAGGGTCGCGCCGCGCAATGACGCACCCGAACCGCATGATCCGAGTAGCCGATGTTCGATAGTTACGACAGTGCCGAGGATCCCGAGTTAGCGCAGGCCCGGGTCTTTCTGGCCGAACTGGAAAAGCACGCCGCGGCCCTGGCCCGGCGACTACAGTCCAGCGCCACCCTCGATGTCCACCGATCCCTGGATGCCGAACTCTCCTCGGTGCGCCGCTATGTGGATCGAATTCACCGGCGGTTCCCGGCAATTGCCATACATCCCCTCCCCGGGACCGCGGGGGCGCCGCCGCCGTAGCGGTTTCGCGGCGAATCAGGTACGGAGAACGCCCGCGAGCAGCAGCATGAGGGACTGCTGGGCCTGCGCGCGGGCCAGATCCGGATCCTCGGCATTGGCGACCATGAGCGAAGCCTCGGTCAGCGCGCTCATCAGGAGCTGGGCCAGCATGGGTACGGGGGCATCGACGATCAGCCCCGCCTGTCGGCCGCGCTCGAGCATATCGACGATCAGGCCCAGCCCGTGCTGCGCCTCGAATTCCCGAAAAGCCTGCCAGCCCAGCACCGTTGGGCCGTCCTGCAGCACGATCCGCAGCATGGCGGGGCGGCGGCAGATCTCCAGGAAGGTGGCCAGGCCGATCGCCATCCCGCCCAGCAGATCGGCGGAATCGTGTGCGGCGATGGCGGTTCCGATCTCGGCGGAGGCTTCCACCTCCACCTGCTCCAGCACCGCCAGGAACAATCCGCGCTTATCGCCGTAGTGGTGGTGCAGCGCGCCCCGGGTGACACCGGCCGCGGCCACCAGATCCTCGGCGGAGGTACCGGCGAAGCCGCGCTCGGTGAACAGCCGGCGTCCGGCGTCCTCGAGCGCGGCCCGGGTGGTGCGCGAGCGGTCCTCCTGGCTACGGCGTGGCATGCAGCCGAGTGAACTCCAGAATCGTGCCGCTGAGCAACTCGGGTTGATCTTCCGGCAGGAAGGTGTACGAATCGTCGATCAGGCGCAGGGTGGCGTTCGGGAAATCCCGGACCAGCCGCTCGGCCCCTGCGACCGGGAAGAACTTGTCCTGGGCGGCCCAGACCACGAGCACCGGGATCTCGATTTCGCCGAAACTCCGTGCCGCTTCGAGGGTGTAGCGCTTGTTCAAGGTCAGCAGCAGCCGCCGCAGATCCTTGCGGATGGCGGCGGAGCGCCGACTGGGCAGCAGATACGAATCCGCGATCTCCGGCGGCACCGGTCGTTTGGCGACCAAGCCGAAGGCGATGGGCAGCCGATGCAGAGCGCGCCAGCGCATGCTCTCGGTGAGCGGGCGGACCGAACCCGGAATCCTTGCCAGCCAGGGCAATACCGTCAGCGGCGGCGGCAGGAAACGCTCGTAGTTGTCGACCGAGGCCAGCACCACCCGCCCGATGCGGGAGCGATCGCGGGTCAGCAGGATCTGGGTGATCGCGCCGCCGGTGTCGTTGGCGATCAGGGTGACATCGCGCAGATCCAGCCGCTCCAGGAACGCGGCGATCAGATCGGCGACCCCGGTGGGAGTGAGATCCGCTGCGGGAACCGGGATCTCGTGTGCGCCGAGCGGCAGGTCCGGAGCCAGGCAGCGGTAGCCCGCCGCCACGATCCGCGGCACCACCTTGCGCCAGAGATCGGCGTTGACCAGCAATCCGTGAATGAAGACGACCGGCGGGCCCTCGCCGGTGTCGTGATACCTGATGCGGCCGCCGGGGACGTCGATTTCGTGGGTACGGCCGAGTGATGTGCTTGTTGCCATCGTTGCTCCAATGCCCGTGGGTACCCCACCACTTTTACATACATACCGTATGTATGTCTATGGTCCAGGCACGTCGGCACCCGGATTCGGTCAGGCCCCCAGCTGCGTGCGCCAGCGCTCGGCGGAACGGACCATATCCAGGCCGACCTTCTCCAGGTACTCGCTCATCCCCAGCAGACGTTGCCCCGCGGGGGAATTCATACCCAGCGTCGCCGCGCCGTCGCGCGCCTTGGCCGCCAGCGCCTCATTCGCCCGGGCGCTCGCGAGAGTGGCTCGGTACCAGGCGGATTCGTCGAGGAAATAGCGATCCCGGCGGGTGCCCGCATCGCGCTCCCGGCGAATCAGCTGCTGCCCCTCCAGATAGCCGACGGCCGCCGAGACGGTCGCCGGACTCACCCGCAGATATCGCACCAGTTCACCGGCGGTGATACTGCCCGAGTCGGCGGCATAGAGCCGGGCCAGCACCGCCGCCGCCATCTTCGGCACCCCGGTGCGCACGAACAGCTCCGCGAACTGCGCGCTGAAATCGCCGACCACCGCCGGTAACCGTCCGTATTCGTCTGCGCCCGGCGGTTTTTCGATCCGCCGGGGTCGCGCCACCCGGCGCCGCGAGCGCACCACCGTCGCGGCGTGCGCGAGATCGGCGCGGTAATCGCCCGGTCCGCCGTTGCGGGTCACCTCCCGGCTCACCGTCGACGTGGGACGGCCCAGCTGGCGGGCTATCTCCGCGTATCCCAGTCCCTGCGTCAAACCCGTGGCAATGCGCCGGCGATCCTCCGGCGTGAGCCGCCCTCCGGGCATGGGCACCACCTCCCTCACCAAATCTATTGCAACACAACACCAACCCAATCGCATTAGGCTGCAGCATTATTGCTCGACTGCAAAGTGAATTAACTTGGCGTAATACAACTTTCGATTGCATATCGCGATCGCAGGGCGTGCGAACGCAACGTAGCGTTCGCCCCGCCCCGAACAGATCGACGTTTTCGCGCCCCGGTCAGGGTGCGGCGGTGCGGGCGTTCGGATCGAATCCGCCCGGAATCTCGTACACCACACCGGTGAAGGTCGCGCCGAACAACCGGCCCGCCGAGAAGCCCTGCCCGCCACGGCCGTAACTCACCACGCTGGTCAGGTTGTTACCGAAGCCGAGCACGCAGAACTGGTTGTTGGCATCGATGCGGACCACCTGCCCCGACGGATTCAGCGGCACCACCGGACGATTCAGCGAATCCAGCGTCAGACCGTCGGGGGCGTCCAGCGCGTCACCGCCACCCAGATCCAGCACCGACTGCGGCGCCCACGGGGCATCGGTGGGGATGCGGCTCACCCCGGGATTGACGAAAGTCCGCGAGACATAGAGGAAGCGATCGTCACTGCTGAGCACCGCGCCATTGGAGCTGGGCAGATTGCCCCAATCGGCCTGCACCGCGCCGTTCGGGTACACCCGGCCGATGAGATTCGCGAAATCATTGGTGGCGTAGACGATTCCGTCCTGCGAGACGGCCATACCGTCGGCCGCGCTCAAACCCGACGCGTACGGCGCCATCGCGCCGGTATCCGGATCGACCGTGACGATGCCGGCGTGCCGCAGACTGTCACCCGCGATCACCCGGGCGTCCGCGCCGTAGCCGACCAGCAGTTTGCCATCGGGCGTCCAGGCCAGCGCGCCACCGCCGCCGCTGGGCACCGTGGCGATCGGCACCGCGGCCGCGCCCGGGAAGTCGATCCGGAAAACCCGGCCGGTGAGCAGATCGGTGGTGAAGGCGCGCCCGGCCGGATCGATCGTCAAACCCTCCAGTGCGCCACCCGGATTCGCGACCACGACGGTCGGCTGACCCGCGCCCGCGCAGACCGGGGCGGCATTCGCCGGACCCGCGGTGAAAGTCGAGAGCGCCGCGACCGTGAAAGTCGCCAGCGCCACCGCCGCCGCCCGGGCGAGCGTTATCGATTGCCTTTTACTCATTTCGCACCTCTTACTCCGTGCCGGATGAAGTGGTTGTCCGCAGCATTGTGACAGGCGACTGGTAATTTATGCCGGTCTCGACGCGCCGAAAGGAAATTCGATGGTGGTCCGTTCGCGATTCACCCGGAATATCGCCCGCTGGCTGACCGCGACGGCCTGCGTTATGGCCGCCGCGCCCGGCGCTAATGCGGAACCTGTTGTCGCACAAGAGCTTCCGCCGACAATTCCGAGTATCAAGCAATGGATCTCCGGTGGAACGGGATTCACGCTCGGATCGGACGCCCGCATCGTCGCCGACGCGGCATCGCGCGGACCCGCCCAACGACTGGCCGAGGATCTCACCGGCATCGGCAAACCGGTATCGGTCACCGGCACGGGCGCACGCGCCGGTGACATCGTGCTGGTCCAGACCGGTGACGCACCGGAACCGGCTGAGTCGTACCGCATTTCGTCGACCGACCGGCTGACCATCAGCGCCCGCGACCTGCCCGGCATCGCGCACGGCACACAGACCGCATTGCAGTGGTTGCGGCAATCCGGCACCATTCCCGGTGGCAGCGCACAGGATTGGCCGGACTACGCCGAGCGCGGGCTCATGCTCGACACCGGCCGCGAATTCTTCCCGGCCGACTGGGTGAAAGCCCGAATTCGGGACGCCGCCCACCTGCGCATGAATATGGTGCAGCTGCATCTCTCGGATTCCCAGGGCTTCCGGCTGGACAGCCGCGTCCATCCGGAAATCACCTCGCCGCTGCATTACACCGCCGCCGATATCGCGGACATACTCGACTACGCCGACTCGTACGGCATCGAGATCGTGCCCGAAATCGATATGCCCAGCCATATGAACGCCATTCTCGCCCAACATCAGGACCTGGTGCTGCGGCCGGCGCACACCAGCTCGGCAGATGCCCAGCGCGACAACCTCATCGCGGGCGGCGTCGGCGGCAAGATCGACCTCACCAATCCCGCCGCCTACCAACTGATCAGCGATATCCTGCACGAGTTCGTACCCATGTTCCGCGGCCGCTACTGGCATCTGGGCTGCGATGAGTACATCAGCGACTACAGCCGATATCCACAGTTGAGCGAATACGCCACCCGGGTCATCGGACCCGATGCCGCACCCGGCGATGTCATCGTCGCCTTCGCCAACTGGGCCGCCGATATCGTCGAATCCTTCGGCAGGACACCGCGCGCCTGGAACGACGGCTTCGACCAGGCCGTCACCATCGCACCGAAAACCGAAGTGGTCATGCAGTATTGGTCGTCCAGCGCGGGCGGACTGCCGTGGCTGCCCGGCGGGCGCACACCCGCCGAGCTCACCGCGGCCGGACATCCCATCCTGAACGCCGCCTTCACACCGGCGTACTTCGTCACCGGCGGACCGGCCGCGGCGCTGAACGCACCGCCCGAACTCCTGTACGCCTGGGACCCCGGACTTTTCGTGAACGGTTCCCGACTGCCCGACGCGGATCGACGGCTGCTGCGTGGTTCCATGCTCTTCCTCTGGTGCGATGATCCCGAGGTCATGACTCCCGAACAGATCGTCGACCCGTTGCGGGCCCGGCTGCGGGTCATGGCACAGCAGTTGTGGGGTGGGACCGGTGGCGTCTCGTATCCGGAATTCGTGTTCCGGGCGAATGCGGTCGGCTGGCCCTGAAGGCTCAGAAGCGGCGGGCGCCGCTGACGGGCATCTCGCTCATCGGCGAGAGCTTCACGCCGGAACCGTATGTCGCGGCGTGGATGACCTGACCGTCGCCCGCGTACAGCGCGGAGTGGCCGCCGCCATAGAAGGACACCAGATCGCCCGGCTGCAATTCATCCACCGAGACCGGGGTGCCGGCTGCCAGCTGCGAATAACTCGTGCGCGGCAAATCCACACCCGCCTCGTGATAGGACCACTGCACCAGACCCGAGCAGTCGAAATTATCGGGACCGGACCCACCGGCGCGGTAATTCGAGCCGATTTTGGTCCGGGCCGCCTCCACCGCGCGCTCGCCCGCGGACTTCTTCGGCATCGCGGCGGGCATCGGCGCGGGGACGGCGGCGGTATCGGTCACGCCCGGAATTCCCATGAGCGACGGCAGCGCACTCGGAATGGAGAATTCGCCCAGACCGGCGACGGTCACCTGACGCGATTCCGCCGCGATATTCGCGGGGACGGATTCCGGCATCACCGCGGGTGCGGATTCGGGCAGGGCCGCGGGTGCGGACTCGGGGAGCACCGGTCGTCCGGGCTGTTCCGGAATCGCCGCGAGGCGCGGAGTCCGCGAATTCACACCCGCGCCGAGAATCGTCACGGGACGGAATTCATAGCTTTCGATAATCGACTCGTCCGCGGCCGGGATCTCGACAACCGCCGCTTCCGGTGCGGGGGCGATGATGCCGAGCCGGGCGGCGAGTTCGTCGGCGACCTCGAATTGGCCGATACCGGGGATGGTCACCGGCGTCGCCTCGGCCTCACCCGCTGTGAACAGCAGTGCCGCACCGATTCCGGCGGCGGCGAGAATGCCGGTGGTCACGCTCCGCCACGACAGGCGCGGCAGCTGGGGCAGGTTCTGTCTATCACCGATACTTTCCATGATGCGGTCCTTCCATCAAGCGTCAGCTATCCGGTTTCCGGTCACGAACATCTCGGTACTGCGGCAGTTCCACATTGCATAGAACGCCTGTTCGGCAAGACGGGTAACGAATGACACGCGTGTTATTCATAACGGATTCGTAAACAAAAGCGGCTGTGTCCAATTGGACACAGCCGCTTTTTCGCGAAACAGACCGGCAATACGCGGCCCGTGCGGGGACTCGTGTGAGACTTGCGTATACGAGCTCCCTCCTCATAATCCGGAGGATTCAATGACAGATTCCGCTGCGCTACCCGAACTACCCGAGCCATTGGTGGTCACCCTGGGGAATCTGAAAGGCGGCGTCGGCAAGACCACGTCGGCTTTCTTCCTCGCCTCGTATTTCGCCACCGTGCATCGACTCCGGGTACTCGTCATCGATGCCGACCCGCTCAGTCAGACCGGATACTCCTGGTACCGGCGGCTGCGGAAAGAGAATATCGAGGTCCCCTTCGAACTCATCGCCTTCCCGTCCCGGCACGTCAACGACTGCATCACCGACAACGCCGGAAAATATCAGGTGATCATTGTCGACGCGGGCGGTGAATCGGCCGATATCTTCAAGGCCGCGGTACCCGAGAGCGATGAGCTGATCCTGGTGACCAGTGTGAGCCCGTCGGAGGTCAAGCGCGTGCCCAGTACCTACCGGGCCGCCGAGGAGGCCGCCGCCGAAAGCGCCAAACCCATCCGGGTGCGGGTACTCATGACCAAGGTTCCGGTCACCATGAAGAACGGCGTCAACGTCTCCACCGAATACCGCACGCAGCGAACCAATCTCGAAGGCGCGGGCTACGACGTCTTCGAATCGTATGTGAGCGCGTGGAAGTGGTACCGCGAGGCCGCGGACGGTGAGGTCGGCGACGGTGCGGAGAACCCCATCGCAGATCTCGGCGAATACAGCCAGGTCGGCGAGGAACTGCTGCGGCCCTACCACGAAAACCGCACCGCCACCGAGGCACTGGAGGTATCGGCCTGATGCCCCCGCAGCGACGCAAGAGCAGCATCGGCGGCACCCACCCCGCCCCCACCCGCAATCCCCTCTCCGACGAAGCCGAGCACACGCCCCCGGTCTCCCCGCTGCGCGACGCCGAATGGCACAGCACCGCACCGACTCCCGCCACCACGAAACCCACGCAGAAAGCAGTGAAGCCGGAGATGGTGCTGCCTCCCGCCATGACATCGGAATCACCGGCGGCCATGTTCGTCACCCCGAGCGCCGAAGCGGAAGCGAAGCAGCCGGAGTCGCCGAAGCCCAAGCCCAAACCGGTGCAGCGGGCCGAATCCGCCATGCGCGGCATCGATCCGGCGCTGCGCAGCGTGGGCTCCACACTGCGGGGCGCGGCCACCGCATCACCGAGCGTGCTCACCATGCCGCTGCCCGCGGCGGGCGAGGGACCGCTCAACGCGAGCGAGCTGGAGCAGCTCGATCTATGCGAATCCTCCATCGACGCACTGCGGGTCGCGTTCTGGGTGGCCGGGCGCGCACTACAGATCGTGCGGGACGGCCGCCTCTATCGAGCCGAGCACGCCACCTTCGACGACTATGTCGAGAAGCGCTGGGATATGCAGCGCTCATACGCGCACAAGCTGATTCGCGCGTGGCCGCTGGCGGCGCGGCTGCATCCGGTCGCGCCCTCCATCAACGAGGGCCAGATCCGCGAACTGCTGCCGATCATGGCCGCGCACGGCGAGGACGCGGCGGTGACCGTCTACACCACCCTCGCGGCCGATGCGAAGGTCACCGCGGGCAAACTCCGGGAAGCGATCGCGGTGCTGCCCGGCGACTACGAACAGGGTGAGGTGGTGCGGCGGTTGCAGTCCTGGCTGCGTGGCGATCTCGCCGAGGACGCACCGTCCGCACCCGATGTATTCAGCGCCGCCGAAACCCGGCTGGCCGCACTCTCCTCCAAAGTGGTCAAGGGCTCCACCGAGGATCCGGTGGCGGCCCGCGAATTCGCGGCCAAACTGCGCACCCTCGCCGAACTCATCGAACAGCAGATCCCGGTAACCACCCGAATGCCCGAAACCCGCTAGCGGATACGACAAGACAATGGGTGCCCGGCCAATGGCCGGGTACCCATTGAAGTTTCAGTGCCTAACTACGTGGGCTGCGGAGCTATTCGCCGACCGCGCGGCGAACGCGACCGGCGGCCCGTTCCCGGACGGCCCGTGCGGTAGCGGCATCGAACAATTCCAGATGCTCGAATAGCGGATCCTCGTCATCGGGTTCGACCAGCACCGCACGCCGCAATTGCGTGCGCGTCTCCTCCCGATCCGGCAGCGGGCGATCGGCCTCGGCCGCCGCCTCGGCTTCGGCATCCTCACGGCGGGAACGGGATAGGCGTGCGGCACGGCGGCGGCGAATATCCTCCTCCAGCCGCACCTGCTTGCGTAGATAGGCCAGATAGCCGACCAGCACCGTCCCGGAGAACGCGGCCAGCCACCACAGGGTGGCCGAAATCGCCAGTCCCGCACCGGCGAAGAGCAGGGTGCTCAGCACCAGGCCCAGCACCGCGCGCTGGCGGAAGGTGTAGCGGGCCGCGCGCGCGATGGCATCGGCCTCGGGATCGTAGCCACCGCGGCCGCGCCGGGACGGCACGAAATCCGGGTCGTCCGCATCGAATTCGTCCTCGTCGAACTCCGGCTCCGGTTCACGCAGCGCGGGCACCCGGCTGCGCGGCGGCGCGTCCATCCGCACGCGCCTGCGCGGTTCGCCGTCACCCTCGCGGGGCGCGCGCACATCCTCGGCCGGTTCCGCATCGTCCGCATGCGCTGTGCGCGTGGGGCGCTCATCGTTCATATCGCCGGGAATATCGTCGGGCTCCCCGGGCGCTCGCGTATCACTGTCGAATTCCGCTGTCCCGGACTCGGATTCATCACCTGCCGCTTCGGTCACCGGATCGGCGGCGTCGGCCACCACGGCTTCCGGCGCGGAAACCGCGCTCTCGGTATCGCGTTCGCGGGCGGTGTCGAAATCCTCGTCGTCCGATTCAGCTCGAGTGCTGTCGTCCGATCTGGTCATCCGATCCTCCGGATCATCGTGGTGATGCTTCCTGCGAACCGGCACGTAGTCCGGGTCGGTGTCATGTCCGGATGCCGGACCTTTTCTGATGCGTCGCTCGGTATCCCCGCGATGCAACACCCGGGTGGCCAGCGCCGCGTCGGTGTGCTGGCGAATGCGGGGGTGGCGGCCGGCCAACATGGGAAACAGCACGAACACCCAGAGCACGACCAGTCCGATCCACAAGATCGAATTCGGCATCGCGCCCAACACCTCCGTCCCCGCCTGGCTCGCATCCCTTCGTACATCGTCCATCGACGTGCACCACAGCACCTGCCGGTCATACGAGGACGCACCACCGACGTCCGTAGGCTAGTTCGGCGCCTCAGGAATAACCCGCAGGCGCGCCGTCAACATCTGCCACAGTAGTCACACGACTCGGACTCGGTACGGATGTCCAGATCAACCGGTGCGGCGACATGCGACACGCGGGTAACGACGGGTACACCGCACGTCACGGCTGTGCGGCGCGCCCCGAGCGAATCAGCTTGTCCACCACGGTCCCCGACACCTCTTCGACCGTCATCGCGACCAGCAGATGGTCCCGCCACGCACCGTCCACATCCAGGTAGCGGCGCAGCAGCCCCTCCTCACGGAAACCGACATTGCGCAATACCGCCTGGCTGGCAAGGTTTTCCGGGCGCACCGTGGCCTCAACCCGATGCAGGCCCACCTCACCGAAGCAGTGATCCAGGCCCAGCGCCAGCGCGGCCGTCGCCACGCCCTGACCGCTGACCTCCTTGGAGACCCAGTAGCCGATCCACGCCGAACGCAATGCGCCGCGCACGATATTGCCGACCGTCATCTGTCCGCTGAAGGTGCCATCCACCTCGATCACCAGCGGAATCATCGCGCCGCGACGGGCTTCGGCCTTCAGGCTCGACCACAGCGACGGCCAGTTCCCGGCATGATTGCGCGCCTCCCAGGAACCCCGCCCGGTCGGCTCCCACTTCTCCAGGTATTCGCGATCGCGGGTGCGAATCCGGCTCCACGCCGACGCGTCCCGTAACCGGATGGGCCGCAACGTGACCTGACCGGCAGCCACGCGCACCGGTCCCAGATGTGCGGGCCAGCCCGGATGCTGGGCGGCCCGGAAGACGTTCATGTCCAAGGCCTCAGCCTCGCTGCGCGAGGAAGGCGACCCGCACCTCGTCACCGGTACGCACCTCGGTGACATCGGGATCGATCACGATCAGACTGTTGGCCTCGGCCATGGTGGCCAGCAGATGCGAGGACGCGCCGTTCGGCCCGCCCAGCGGCTGCACCAGATAATCGCCGGTCTGCTCATCGCGCATCAGTTGTGCGCGCAGATAACCGCGCCTACCCGGAATGGAGGCGATCGGCAGAATCGTGCGCGCCCGCACCACCCGGCGCATGGGATGCCTGCGCCCCAGCGCGATTCGAATCAGCGGCCGCACCATCACCTCGAAAACCACCAGCGCGCCAACGGGATTCGACGGCAGCAGGAAGGTCGGCACCTCATCGCGGCCGAGCAGGCCGAAACCCTGCACCGAACCCGGATGCATGGCGACGCGGGTGATCTCCAATTCGCCCAGGCCCTCCAGGGCCTCGCGGATCTGCTCGGACGCCCAGCCGCCCACCGCACCCGCGATCACCACGACCTCGGAGCGAACCAGCTGCCCCTCCACCACATCCCGCAGGCGTTTGGGATCGGCGCTGACAATGCCCACGCGGTTCACATCCGCGCCCGCATCGCGCGCGGCCGCCGCCAGGGCATAGGAGTTCACGTCGTAGACCTGGCCCGGTCCGGGCGTGCGATCGATATCGACCAGCTCACCGCCCACCGAGAGCACCGACAGGCGCGGGCGCGGATGCACCAGCACCTTGTCCCGGCCCACCGCCGCGAGCAGGCCCACCTGAGCCGGGCCGATGATGGTGCCCGCACGCACCGCCAGATCGCCCGGCTGCACGTCATCGCCGATGCGGCGCACGTAATCGCCAGAGCGCACCGGCTCGTACACCTTCACCCGGGCGCGCCCGCCATCGGTGAAATCAAGCGGCAGAACGGCATCCGCGAGCGTCGGCAGCGGAGCGCCGGTATCCACGCGCACGGTCTGGCGCGGTTGCAGGCGAATGGGCTGGCGCGAACCGGCCGCGACCTCGCCGACCACCGGCAGCGTCAGCTCGACCGGTTCGCCGTCCTCACCGCGAATATCGGCGCCCGCGCCGGAGACATCCACGCTGCGCACGGCATAACCGTCGATGGCGGCCTGATCGAAACCCGGTAGTGGACGCTCGGTGACCACATCCTCGGCGCACAGCAGTCCCTGGGCCTCCGAGATAGCGACCCGAACGGGCCGCGGCGCCACAGCCGCCGCGGTCACCTTGATCTGCTGATCCTCAACCGAGCGCATGCCGCCCTTCCCTGGTCTCGCGCACTAACCACACCCCGTCGGCGGCATCGCTCATTCGTGCGAGGTGAGCCGCTGCTCCAGCCACTCGCGCAGGGCGGGACCGTATTCCTCACGTTCCAAAGCGAAATCGACCGCAGCACGAAGATAGCCGCCCGGGTTACCCAGATCGTGTCGCGACCCACGGTGCACCACAACGTGAACGGGATGTCCCTCGGAGATGAGCAGGGCGATCGCGTCGGTCAACTGCAACTCGCCGCCCGCGCCCGGGGTGATCCGGCGCAGCGCGTCGAAGATGGCGCGGTCCAACAGGTATCGGCCCGCGGCGGCGAAAGTGGACGGCGCCTGCTCCATCGGCGGCTTCTCCACCATGCCGTTGACCTTGAGCACATCGGCATCCGCACCGGGCAGCACCTCGACGTCGAAGACGCCGTACGCGCTGACCTCCTCCTTCGGCACGTCGATGGCGCACAGCACGGAACCGCCGTAGGTGGCGCGCACTTCGGCCATCGCGCACAGCACACCGCTGGGCAGCACCAGATCATCGGGCAGCAGCACCGCGATGGCGCTCTCATCGGCATCCAGCACCGATTCCGCCTGTGCCACCGCATGACCCAGGCCGAGCGGCTCCTCCTGCACCACCGAGGTGACGTCCAACAGCGCCGGGGCCTTGCGCACCTTCTCCAGCAGGTGATGCTTACCGCGCTCCTCGAGGGTGCTCTCCAGCACCAGATCCTCGACGAAATGCGCTACCACGCCGTCTTTTCCGGGCGAGGTCACGATCACCAGCCGGGAGGCGCCGGAATCCGCGGCCTCCGCGGCGACCAATTCGATGCCCGGGGTGTCGACCACCGGTAGCAGCTCCTTGGGCACCGTCTTGGTCGCGGGCAGAAACCTCGTGCCGAGCCCCGCCGCGGGCACCACCGCGGTGCGGAAGCACGACTCGGCTCCGCCGCCATTAGCTGTCATGAGCTCACCCTATCCATCCGTCTGGAGCGTCGTCGCGGCCGAAGCAACGCCCCGACGTCCCCGAGAGCCTAAGCGTCCGGCGCGCACCGAGCGCACCGAACGCGGGACCGCGGGCGCGCGAAGCCATACCCATCGGGCATGTGCGCACCCCTTCCACCACTTCATACCCACTCCCGCCACCGCGAACAGTGCTGAGCGCCACATAGTCGGTGATCGGGACGCGCGGCGCGGGCGCATATCGTTGGGGCGTGAGCGAAGTGCGGGACAAGGCGGCCTGGCGCGGCGAGATCCTGGCGCGGCGCAAGGCGATCACTCCCGGACAACGGGACCGCGAGGCGCAGGCTCTGGCTCGGCACGCCGCGGCGCTGATCGAAACATCCGGCGCGCGTGAACGACCGGGCGTGGCCGGACAACCCGGCGCGGACGGTCGGTCCGGCACGGCGGGCGAGGCCACTTGGATCTGCGCGTATGTGCCGGTCGGCGGCGAACCGGGATCGCTCGCGATGCTGGACGCGCTGCGGGCCGCGGGCGCGCGGGTGCTGCTGCCGGTGACCGGTGAGCCGGGTCCGCTGGAGTGGGCCGAGTACGAAGGTCCGGAGCGGTTGCGGCGCGGGCGATTCGGGCTGCGCGAGCCCGAGGGCGCACCCATCGCCGATGCCCTGCGGCTGGCGGAGGTGATTCTGATTCCGGCGCTGGCGGTGGATCGGAGTGGGACTCGGCTGGGTCGCGGCGCGGGTTATTACGATCGAAGTCTGCACGCCAGCCGAGCCGATGCCCGATTGATCGCGGTGGTGCGGGACGATGAGGTTGTCGCGCATTTGCCGCGCGAATCGCACGACCATCGAATGGGCTGGGCGCTGACACCGTTCGGCGGACTGCGTGAGCTGGACGAATAACCCGGGAATTGACACCCGATTGGCAGTGTTGGCACTGTCATCTGTAGAGTGCTAGATCGACGAAGACCGTGGAGAGGTTTCCCGATGCCTACTTACTCGTACGCCTGCACCGAGTGCGACAACAAGTTCGACATCGTGCAGTCCTTCTCCGATGACGCGCTCACCACGTGCGATCGCTGCAATGGAAAGCTGCGCAAGCTTTTCAACTCGGTCGGCATCGTATTCAAGGGCAGCGGTTTCTACCGCACCGACAGCCGCAACGGCACCACCTCCAGCGAGGCCGCCAAGCCCGCGTCCACCTCGGACAGCGGCAGCTCCAACGGTTCCGGCGGCGGTTCCAACGGTGCGAGCGGCGGTAGCTCCACTCCGGCCGCGACAACCTCGGCCCCGAGCTCGAACAGCACCTCCGCGGCCTGATCCGCACGCCCGTACCGTAGCTCCGACCGGGGCGAATTCGGTTCGTTCCGACCGATATCCACAGCGTCGAAGTTATCCACAGCCGACCCTTTTCGAGGGTCGGCTGATCTGCGCCCGGGCCTAGGCTTCCTGGCATGATCCGCTTGCGCACACCCGGCCGCGATGCCGATCTCGGCCGCGGTTCCCGCCTCGAATCCATCACGTCCGCGCTCCCGCCGTGGGCCGATGGCGTACTGCTGCGGCGCATTTCGGCCCTCGCGCTACTGCTGCTCGCCGCCGTCCTCGCGGTGCGCGGCGATCCGGCGGGCGGACATACCGAGGTGCTGGTCGCCGCCCGCGAACTGCCGCCCGGTCACGTCCTCGCCGATGGCGATCTGCGGCCCGCGCCCAGGGAGACGAGCACCCTCCCCGACGGTGCGATTCGCGAGCCCGGCGCACTGCGCGGCGCGACCCTGACCGGCGCGGTCGCACCCGGTGAGATCCTCACCGAACTGCGCGTCATCGGCCCCCGCCTGGCCGCCGTGGCCGCCCACTCCCCCGATGCCCGCATCGTCCCGATTCGCCTGGCCGACAACGCCGTTGCCGATATCCTGCGCGCCGGTGACCGCGTCGACGTGGTCGCCGCCGAGGAGCCCGGCAGCGGCGGCCGCCCCGCTCGCCTACTCGCCACCGACGCCGCCGTGGTCCTGGCTCCGGGCGCGAACCGCACCTCCGGCAAAGACGAACGCGTGGTCCTGGTGGCCCTGGATTCCCGCCGCGCCACCGCCGTCGCCGCAGCATCCCTCCGCACGGCACTCACCATTGTGTTCCATTGACCCGGTCGCCGAGTGAAGGCCGCCTCGTCATCCCGGCATGCTTTCGGCCGGGATCCATTCCCCCGCAGCACTGAACTTCCCGTGTGCACCCCGGTCACAGACACGCCGGGATGACGAGGAGACGGGCCTTTGCGAACACGGCACTAGCATCGCCCTTAGCGCATCACGCAGGCTCCACCCGCCTTACGCAGAGGAGTTTCCGGCAATGCTCAAGGGTTTCAAGGATTTCCTGCTTCGTGGCAATGTCGTCGATCTGGCCGTGGCGGTCGTCATCGGCACGGCGTTCGTGGCCGTTGTGACCGCTTTCAGCAATGGGGTCATCAATCCGCTGCTCGCGGTATTCGGCGGCAGCAATGAACTCGGGCTCGGGTTCCAATTGGTGGCGGACAAACCCGCGACCTTCGTCGCCATCGGGCCGATCATCACCGCGGCGCTGGACTTCCTCATCATCGCGGCGCTGCTGTACTTCATCCTGGTGGTTCCGGCCACCAAGGCCAAGGCGCGCTGGGGCAGTACCGAGACCCCGCTCTCGGATAATGAAGTGCTGGTGCAGATTCGGGATCTGCTCGCCGAGGGCCGGAACGGCACCGCCGGGGGCAGGCACGAGAGCTGAAACCCCAGGTCGGCGCGAAAGCCGAAGCCGGGCGCGAATTTACGCAAAAGAAACGCGAACACGAACGGGCCCGGCGCGAAATGCGCCGGGCCCGTTCGTCTTACGTGATCGAGATCAGCCGATCGAGAACGGCTGGCCCCACAGGGTGACCCAGGTGATCACATTGTCGGTCTCGACCTCGACGCTGACGAAGGCACGCGCCTGGGCGTAGCCCGCGCAGCCGTTCAGACCGATGGTCTCGTCCGCCCAGGTGACCGAGCCGCTGTTGCCCTTGAAGGCATTGCGGACCTTGTGGGTCTCCGAGCCGAAGTCGTCGGCCTGCTCCAGGTCGAGCACGTAGAACGACTTCGCCTGGCCGGGGCCGAGGTTCAGGTTGCCGCCGCCGGTGGCGCCGGCCGACGGGGTGACATTGCCCGAGCTGTCCCAGGAAGCGCCACCGGTGGCTCCGGCGCTGGTGTCACCACCGGCGATGTTGACCTGGCAGCCGACCACGTAACCGGGGAAGATCTTGCCGCCGGTCGCGGTGGTGTCACCGGAGATGTTCACCTGCGCCGAGGCCGACACCCACGCGTTGCGGTGCAGCGGGGTGGCGCCCATGGACGGGTTGATGTTGGCGGATTCGCCGACGAGCTTGATGTTGACGACGGTGCCATCGGACAGGGTCTTGGTGAGTTCGCCGCCCGGCAGGCCGACGAACGTATCGGCGTTGGCAGCGCCGGTGGAGAACAGGCCAAGAGCGGCGGTTGCGACGGCGCCGACACCGGCCACCCGCGCCACAGTCTTACGGATGTTCATTACAGTTTTCCCTCGAGGGTTGAATTCGCTTGCGCGAGAAGTGATTTGGCGGGGGTGACCACTATCAGCCGATGCTGAACGGCTGGCCGTACAGGGTGGTCTTGGAGTAGTGATCGCCGATGACCTCGACGGTGGTGTACGACCGCGCCTGGGCGTAACCCGCGCAACCCTGGAGCTGGATTTCGGCATCCTGGTACTCGACCGCGTAGGTACCCGGCTTCAGGATGTCCTTGTAATCGATCTGGACGAACTTGACTTCACCCGGGCCGAGGTTGACGCCGATGGAGCCGCCGACCGAGGCATCGCTGAGGCTGATGCCGCCGGAGAGTCCCGCGGTGATGGCGTTATCGGCGATGTTCACCTGGCAGCCGACGATGTAGCCGGTGCTCAGCTGAGAGGCGCCATGGGTGGAGGAATTGTTGGAGCCGTTGCCATTGGCAGGTCCGTTGTTGGGTCCGATCGTGCCATCGGGGGTCTCGGTGACCTCGGCGACGGCATTGCCGGTGACCCACACGACGCGGCCAGCGCCATTGGAGGACAACGACGGTGAAATGATGGCGTGCTCACCCGTACGGGTGATCGTCACAGTTCCACTGGGCGCAGCCTTCTGACCGTCCGGCAACGGTACGAAGGTATCGGCATTAGCGGCACCAGTCGAAAAAAGGCCGATGGCCACGGCCGCGGCAGCGCCGATACCCGCAATGCGGGCACCACGACGCAGACCGTGGGTGCGGTTCTCGCTCATACTTCCCCTCATCAGGTTTCTTGCGGTCAACCTCGACCACCGAGGTTGAAATGGGGCTCTTGGGGAACCCCGGGTAAGTTTGTCGCCACATTGTTGCCACTGTGTTACTGCTAACAAATTCTTAATGTGTAGCGACGCAGGGCACTTTACATCACCGTTGTGATCCGTGAGGTGTGAGAGAACCGAATCCAGTGCACCCGCACAAGTCCCGGATCTATCCCCCGATGTATGTCGAGAATGCTATGGATAGCAAAAGGGGCCCGGCGCTAAAAGCGCCGGGCCCCTTAGGTTTCCGCAGGGCGGAACGAATCAGCCGAGGCTGAAGGGCTGACCCCACAGGGTCACCCAGGTGATCACATTGTCGGTCTCGACCTCGACGCTCACGAAGGAGCGGGCCTGGGCGTAACCGCCGCAACCGGTCAGGCCGATGGTCTCGTCGGCCCAGGTGACCGAACCGTTGGAACCCTTGAACGCATTGCGAACCTTGTGCTGTTCGCTGCCGAAATCATCGGCCTGCTCCAGGTCCAGCACGTAGAACGACCGGGTCTGGCCGGGGCCGAGGGTCAGGTTGCCGCCGCTGGTGACGCCGGTGCCGCCCTGGTCGATATTGCCGGAGAAGTCGGCGCCGCCGGTCGCGCCACCGGTGGCACCGCCACCGGAGATGTCGACCTGGCAACCCACCACGTAACCGGGGAAGATCTTGCCACCGACCGCGGTGGTGTCACCCGACAGCTGCACCTGTGCGCTGCCCGAAACCCAGGCGTTGCGGTGCACCGGGGTGCTGCCCATGGACGGGCTGATGTTGGCCGATTCGCCGACCATGCGCACGGTCACGACAGTGCCATCGGACAGGGTCTTGGTGAGTTCGCCACCCGGCAGCGGAACGAAGGTGTCGGCATTGGCCGCGCCGGTGGAGAACAGGCCGAGCGCGGCGGTGGCGACGGCGCCGATACCGGCCGCCCGTGCCAAAGTCTTGCGGATGTTCATCGCATTATCCCTCTAGGGTCGAATTCGCTTACGCGAGTAATGAATTGGATGTCCGGGCGGCTCAGCCGAGGCTGAACGGCTGCCCGTAGAGGGTGGTCTTGGAGTAGTGGTCACCGATGACCTCGACCACGGTGTACGCCCGCGCCTGGGCATAGCCCGCGCAGCCGTTGACCTGGATCTGGGCGTCCTGGTACTCGACCGAGTAGTGGCCGGCCTTCAGGATGTCCTTGCTGTCGATCTCGACGAACTTGACCTCGCCGGGGCCGAGGTTCAGGCCGACCGAGGCGCCGAGGCTGCCACCGCTGAGGTTGACCCCGCCCGAAACGCCCGCGGAGATCGCATTGCTCGCGATATCGACCTGGCAGCCGACGATGTAGCCGGTGGCCAGGTGCGAGGCGCCGTGGGTGGAGGAGTTGTTCGAGCCCGGCAGATTGGCCGCGCCGTTGTTCGGGCCGACGGTGCCTTCCGGCGTCTCGGCCACATCGGCGACGGCATTGCCCGACACCCAGACCACGCGGCCCGCGCCATTGGCGGCCAGCGACGGTGAGATGACGGCGTGCTCACCCGTGCGGGTGATGGTGACTGCTCCACCGGGAGCGACCTTCTGACCGTCCGGCAACGGCACGAAGGTATCGGCATTGGCGGCGCCGGTCGACATCAGACCGAGCGCCACCGAGGCGGCTGCGCCGATGCCCGCGAAGCGGACGGCGCGACGGATACCGCTGGTGCGGTTCTCGCTCATTCGTTCCCTCATCAGGTTGTCTCACGTTCAGCTCCGACCACCGGAGCCGATGTGGTCGCCGCCGCATCCAACTCCCCGTGAGCAAATATCAAGCAGTCTGCTCAAACCCTTTGGACACGTATCTATATCGACCAGAGCGAGACGATAGCCACATCTGCAACTATTTGGCAACAGTGCGATGGACATGCGAATACCGCGATGAATGGGCATGAATGTGAGATCCGCCGCCGAGCGGGGGGAATGCCGCGAACCTGACACGCGGCTGCGATGGTGACCACACTCGAGAGTGAGCGCGCTCAGTGAATTCGGCCGGGAATTCAGCCGTGATGCGGGGGCACCTGGGAACGCAACCAGTCATCGCCGGACCGATTCGAATCCGGTTCGGGGGTGCGCTCATCGGAAGTGGTGGCGGGCAAGGTCTCGCCGAAGATGGCCGCGAGTTTGGCCGCGTCCGCGGCCGATAAACGGCGAGACCCCGCCCGGCGCGCGGCCGGGCGGGGTTCGTCCGTGGAATCCTGTGTGGAATCCGAAGGGGTGGAATCCGGGGATTCGGAAATCATTCCGACAGACCGGACAATTCATCGATAACCCGGCTCGCGAGCGGGCCGAGCGTGGCCATACCGTCGCGAATCGCGGCCCGCGAACCCGGCAGATTCACCACCAGGGTCGACCCCGAAACGCCCGCCAGCCCGCGGGACAGGCCCGCGTCCAGCGAACCCGAGGCCAGACCGGACGCGCGCAGCGCCTCGCTGATACCCGGGAGCACACGGTCCAGCACCTCCTCGGTGGCCTCGGGGGTGACATCGCGCGGGGACATACCGGTGCCGCCGACCGAGATCACCAGATCCACGCCGCCGATGACCGCGGTATTGAGCGCATTGCGGATCTCGACCTCATCGGCCTGCACCGAGATCGAGGCGTCCACCAGGAAGCCCGCCTCGGTGAGCAGTTCGGTGACCAGCGGCCCGAAGGAGTCCACGCCGCCATGAGCGGTTCGGTCGTCGACGACCACGACAAGTGCACGGCCCGCCACAGCGGCATCGATTTCCATGGTGCTAACCGTAGCGCCTGGACCCGACAGCCCGGCGGCTGCGCCCGGGAACACAGTGCCGTTGTCCGACAACAGCTCCCAGCCGCCGTCCGCGGTCACCCGGATCTCCGGCATCGGAGTTCCGCTACTGTCCTGTCGCATCATCGACCGCCTTCCGCCGCCGCCTCGCCGAGGGTCACCTCGACGGTCTTCGCATTATTGCCCTGGTCATCGGTGAAGGTCACCTTGACCTTGTCGCCCGGACGGTGCGAGCGCACCGCGGCGATCAGGGCATTGCCCGAATCGATCACCTGGTCATCGAGTTTGGTGACGACCGCGTTGTTCGGCAGTCCCGCCTTGGCGGCCGGGCCGTCCGGGGTCACCTCCAGTACGCGCGCCCCGTTGACGTCGTCCTGTGCGCGCACCTTCACACCGATCTGGGCGTAGGTGGCCTTGCCGTTCTTGATCAGCTCATCGGCCACCCGGCGGGCCTGATCCACCGGGATCGCGAAACCGAGCCCGATGGAACCGCTCTGCCCGCCCGCGGCCTCGGACACCCCGAGCGTGGCGATGGCGGTGTTGATGCCGATCAGCTTGCCGTTCATATCCACCAGCGCACCACCGGAATTGCCCGGGTTGATGGCCGCATCGGTCTGAATGGCGTCGATGACGGTGCCCTGCGAATTGGCCTCACCGCTGGTCGACACCGGCCGGTTCAGCGAGGAGACGATGCCCGTGGTCACCGTGCCCGCCAGGCCGAGCGGTGAACCGATGGCCACCACCGACTCACCGACCTGCAGATTGCCCGAGGCGCCGAGTTCGATCGGCTTGAGCCCCTGCTTGTTCGGCACCCGGACGACCGCGAGATCCGAGACCGGATCCGCGCCGACCAGCTGCGCCGGGGCGGTGCTGCCGTCGCTGAACGCCACATCCATCTTGGCGTTCGGGCCCGCACCGCTGACCACGTGATTGTTGGTGAGGATCAAACCGTCGGTGGATAGCACCACGCCGGAGCCCTCGCCCTCGGCCTTGGCGCCCGCGACCCGGATCATGACCACGCTCGGCAGCACCTTCTGCGCGACCGCCTGCACCGAACCGGCCGGGGCGTTGGCCACCGTGCTCACATTCGGCTTGGGCGCGTCCAGCGCGTTGGTGAGTGAGGTACCGCCGTTGTTGTCGCGGGTGGCCAGCGCGCCGACCGTACCGCCGATACCGCCACTCACCAGCGCGAGCACCACCGCGCCCGCCACCAGTCCGGCGCGACCGGACCGCTTGGGCGCGGGCGCGCCCGGATCACCCGGGTAGCCCGGGCCGTGCGGCGGCTGGCCCGGACCACCGGGACCACCGGGACCGCCGGGGCCACCGAACATCGGCTCGGTGTGCTGCGGTGCGCCGCCCATGCCCTGGGCGTACCCGGCCCCCGACGCCGCGTACGCCCGGCCGTACGGCGACTGCTCGGTCCCGGCGGCCGGAAGCTGTTCCGTCGCACCGTACGAATGCGCGCCGGTGGCCGGGCCGGACTGTCCGGGAGCCGAACCCTGCTGTCCCGCAGGACCGTAGCCCGCGGGAGCGCCGTACGGATTGCCCTGGCCCTGGCCGTGCTGCCACGAACCCGGCTGTGCCGCATTGCCTTCCAGGATCTGCCCGGTCGGACCACCGCCGCCGAAACCGTCGAACGCCTCGGTGCGCGGGCCCTGCGGCGGCGTGCCGCCGGACGCGGGAGTCGCTGCGGCACCGGCGGATTGGCTCCACGGACTCGAATAGCCGGGCGCGGATTGTGCGGGACGATCGGTCCCCGCGGCGGGCGCGCTACCGCCCGCGGGCGTCGAATCGACACCGAAGTCGGGATGCGCGCCGGGAGCGGCGCCGGGTGTTGCACCATGAGCCGGGGTCGCGGGGACGCCGGAGGTGGCGGGCGACTGCGCGGCAGCGCCGGTATCGGGCTGCGCGGCTGCGGGGCCGGAAGTGTCTTCGGGCTCCCGCTTCGAATCCTCGGTCATGTTTCTCGTTTCTCCTCGAGTCTCGTAGCCAAGCGTGGCGGTGACGACTGAGAGCGGACTGAGATCGCGCTGGCTTTTTCCGGAGCTTTCGGTGCGAAGTAGCTCGAGACGGTCAGGTGCCCGCGAAGGGCGTGCCCTCACCGGGTAGAACGATACGGATCAACGCGCCGCCGCGGTCGGAACTGTCGATCGTGATGGTGCCGCCGTGCTTGGTCACCACCTGTTTCACGATGGCCAGGCCCAGGCCGGAGCCGGGCATCGACCGCGAGGCGGTGGTGCGGTAGAAGCGCTCGAACACCAGATCGCGTTCATTGGGCGGAATGCCCGGTCCGGCGTCGTCCACGGTGAGTTCGAGCAGTCCGCGCCCGTTCTCGTGCATGGATACCCGCACCGCACCGCCCGCCGGACTCCATTTGGCCGCATTGTCGAGCACATTGAGAATGGCGCGTTCGAGTCCGGCCTCATAGCCGTAGACGAACCACGGGCGCAACGACGCCTCGAATTCGATACCGCTGCGGCGACGGCGCACCCGTTCCAGCGCGCGGCCCACCACATCGCCGATATCGACCTGTTCGTAGACCGTTTCCGGGGCGTCCTCGCGGGCGAGATCGACCAGATCGCCGACCAGCGTGGACAATTCCTCGATCTGCGCCATCACATCCGAGCGCAACTCGGCCATGTCCTCATCCGGAATGCGCGGTGCGCCCGGACGCGAGGAAGCGATCAGCAATTCCATATTGGTGCGCAAAGACGTCAGTGGCGTTTTCAGCTCATGTCCGGCGTCGGCCACCAATCTGCGCTGCCGTTCCCGGGATTCGGTGAGCGCGCGCAGCATTGTGTTGAAACTCTCGGTGAGCCTGGCGAGTTCATCATCACCGGTTACCGGAATCGGCGTGAGATCGTCGGTTCTGGCGACGCGTTCGGTGGCCGCGGTCAAACGCGCGATGGGCCGCAAACCGGTGCGCCCCACCGCGGTTCCGGCCGCCGCCGCCAGCATGACGCCGCAGCCGCCGACCACGAACAGCAGCCAGGCCAGTCGATCGAGCACCTCGCGGGTCGGTTGCAGGCGCTGCGAAACCACCAGCGTGGAACCGGAATGCGTGCGCCGCGCCAGCACCCGCTGATTATCGACGGTGCGCAGCGAGAAGGCGATCTCCCCGCGGGCCACCGCCAATTCCTGTTTGCCCACAGGCGGATTGGTGGTCTGCGGCGGCACGTACGGCGACAGATCCGGGAAGATCAGCGCCACCCCGACGTCATTGGAGTACAGCCCCGCCAGCACGATCGACTGGAATCCGAGCGAATCGAAGTTATTGTCGATCATCAGCGAGGCGCGCGCCTTGAGCTGCGAATCCACATCCGCGTACAGCGAACGTGCCACCATGGCGTAGGCCGCGATGGAGGTGAAGGCCACCGCGACCGCCACCACCGAGGCGGCCAGCAGCGTCACCCGCCAGCGCAGTGACACCGAACGCGTGAGCGGCATCGGCGGACGCATATCGGGTTCCGGCGATTTCGCGAGCCCGGCGACCACCGGCCGCCTGGGAACAGTTCTACCCACGACCCGATCCCCTACGGCGGGGTCTCGCGCAGTACGTAGCCGACGCCACGCACGGTGTGGATGAGTCGCGGCTCACCTTCGGCCTCGGTTTTACGGCGCAGATATCCGATGTACACCTCGAGCGCGTTCCCAGAGGTGGGAAAGTCGTAACCCCATACCTCTTCGAGAATGCGACTGCGGGTGAGCACCCGGCGCGGATTCGCCATCAACATTTCCAGCAGTGAGAATTCGGTGCGGGTCAAGCTGATAGGGCGTTCTCCGCGCAGTACTTCGCGGGTGACCGGATCCAGCGACAGATCGGCGAAGGTCATGGTCTCGGAGACCTCGCCCTGATCGACCGTGGTGCGCCGCAGCAGTGCGCGTAGTCGCGCCAGCAACTCTTCCAGCGCGAACGGTTTGGGCAGATAGTCGTCGGCGCCGGCGTCCAGTCCGGCCACCCGCTCGGAGACCGAATCCCGTGCCGTGAGTACCAGAATGGGCAGATCGTCGCCGGTGCTACGCAGTCGGCGGCAGACCTCGAGCCCGTCCATGCGGGGCATCATCACGTCCAGGACCAGGGCGTCCGGCCGCTGGCTGGTGGTCTTCTCCAGTGCGTCGAGACCGTCGACGGCGAGGTCGACGGTGTACCCGTTGAAGGTCAGCGAGCGGCGCAGCGATTCCCGGACCGCGCGGTCGTCGTCGACTACCAGAATGCGCATGAACACCAGTCTGCCCACAGCGACTGAGAGGCGACTGAGAAGGGCCACTTCGACACGCCGGGCGGGATCGCCTGGTGACCAGCGCGTTTTAATTGCCTCGGGGTAAAGGCATTCGAAAGGCGTTGCGCGCGGCTGTATTCGGAGTCGTGTATGGCGAGTTCCTCGAATTGCCGTTACACAGCCCGCGCGGTATGTTGCAGGCCGGAAAAGAAGACCTCTAGTTGGTTCCGCGCGGGGTTCGACCCCTACGCCATACAACCGCATACGACCTGGGGGTCACTCGTGAAAGCGGAGGCGACGGAAGCGGGATGGAAGCGACACCCCGGTCCTGGCAATTGAGCCTGTCCAACTGGCCCGTCACACGCAAGGTCGGCATCGTTCTGGTGCTCCCGGTGTTGCTCGCGTCGACCTTCGCGGTCCTGCGTATCAACTCCGAGCTGCAAACGATCAACAACCTCAGCGCCGGTACGGAACAGGCCGCCGTAATGGGCCCATCAACCAAATTCGAGTCCGCCACACAGGAACTCGCCGTCCAGGCCATCGCGGGCTGGGGCAACCCCGATGCGAACCCGGTGCTGGACAATGCCATCACCCGGTTCGATCAGGCGGTCGCCGATCTGGAGACACTGCTCCGCTCCTCGAAGGTGGAAGCCAATGTCACCCAGGGTCTGACCGATTCGATCAGCGCCGCCAAGAACATGCGCAACAGCCTGCGCACCAGCTCGCCGCAATCGGTGGCCGATCAGTCGCAGGCCGTCTCCAACAAGGTGCAGGCCGCGCTCACCACCTCGCAGACGCTCTCGGATCTGCGTGTGCAGCAACTCTTCCTGATGCAGGGCACGGTCATGACCGCCAGCCGCCTGCTCACCCAGGAACGCCTCATGCTGGCCACGCCGGGCATCGGCACCAATGAGGCCATGAAGGTCCGGCTGCTCACCGCGATCGGCGCCGAGATCACCATGGTCGAGGTCTACAAGGGCCTGGTCCCGGACGCGGCGGAGAACTACAACGGGCTCAAGGACGCCGCCGGTATGCGTATCGGCATCCTGTCCTCGGGTGCGCCCGATCCGGCCGCCATCCCGGCCATGGTCGACTCCATCAAGACCAGCCAGGACCTGTACACCCGTGAGGGCCAGGGCATCGGCGCGAAGCTGGACGCCAAACTGGGCCAGCTCACCACCGACGCGCGCAATACCGTGCTCCGCGATACCTCGATCGTTATCGGCATGCTGCTGGCGGGCCTCGCGCTCGCGCTGATCGTGGCGCGCTCGCTGGTCGTGCCGGTCCGCCGCCTGCGGCGAGACGCGTTGCAGGTGGCGCATATCGACCTGCCGCAGGAACTCGAGGTGGTGCGCGCCGGTGGCGTCACCCCCGAGATCACCCCGGTCGATGTGCACACCACCGAGGAGATCGGACAGCTCGCCCGAGCCGTCGACGATATCCACACCCAGGCGTTGCACCTGGCCGCCGAACAGGCGCGTTTGCGCCTGCAGATCGGCAATATGTTCGAGACCCTGTCCCGCCGTAGCCAATCCCTCGTGGAACAGCAGCTCACGCTGATCGAGGAATTGGAACGCGACGAGGACGACTCCGAACGCCTGCAATCGCTGTTCCGCCTCGATCACCTCGCCACCCGCATGCGCCGTAACGGCGACAACCTGCTGGTGCTGGCCGGAACCGCGCTGCGCCGTGGCCATCTCGCGCCGGTGCCGCTGTCCGACATGCTGTGGTCCTCGGTCTCGCAGGTGGAGGATTACCAGCGCGCCGAGATCGGCACCGTGCCCGACGGCATCGTCGCCGGTGAGCCCGCGGTCGATATCGAGCATCTGCTGGCCGAGTTGATCGATAACGCGCTGCGCTATTCACCGCCGTCCACTCCGGTGGCGGTGTCGGTGGCGCGCGCCGTGGACGGGGGCTACCTCATCGAGATCACCGACCGGGGCCTGGGCATGAACGCCGAGGACCTGCAGTCCATCAACGACCGGCTCGCCTCCGGTGGTGAGGTCAATGTCGAGACCGCGCGCCGCATGGGCCTGTTCGTCGTCGGCCGACTGGCCAAGCGGCACAACATCACCGTGAGCCTGCGCCGCACCTCGGCCATGGTGCAGCAGCCGGGCATCACCGCCAGCGTGCACCTGCCGGGCACGCTGGTCTCGCCCGCGCCCGAACGTAATGACAACAGCACCGGGCAGTTCCCGGCGACCGGCGCGATGCCGGTGGCTCCGGCCGCGATCGCCGCGGTGCCCCCGCTGGCGCACGCACCCGCGTCCGCACCGCAACCGGTGGTCACCCCGCCGCGGCTGATGCCGGTGCCCAATCCGCCGGAGGTCGTCACCACCGGCCGCTTCGGGGTCACCAGTTCCGGTCTGCCGCAACGCAAGACACCGGGTTCCGATACCGGTGAACAGCCCGTTTACACCGGCGATCAGCCGTTCACCGATAATTTCGTCGACGCGTTCGCCGATGCCGCCGGTGCGCCGACCGCCGCCTACAGCGTCGTGGGGCCGAACACCGCGCCGCCGGTGGACTTCTGGGGCGATACCGGACAGCACGAGATACAGCGGCCGCAGGAACAGCGGTCACCCGAACCGCTCCCGCCGGTCAGCGCGGGCAACGGGTACGGGTACGGCGCGGACAACGGCGGTGATACCGGGAGCTTCTTCGCGAACGGTTACAGCGCCTTCGGGAACGACGAGGACGCATCCGGTGACAACGCGCCGAGCACACCCGCGAACGGCTTCCCGAATCCGGTCGGCGCCAACGGTCTGACCGGCGACGACGCTCGCGGTAACGGCGGTAACGGCAGTAACAGCAGTAACGGAAACGGCAACGCCGCCAACGGCAATGGCGGAGCACCCGCCGACGGCGACGGTAACGGCCCGGGCGACAACGGTTTCGGCACCAGCGACGGCGGATTCGGCAGCGGCAACGGCGCCGCTCCCGCTTCGCTGCCGCAGCGCGGTCCGGCGCCTGCGCCCGCGCCCGCACCCCAGCAGCGCGAGAACGCCATGTCCGGTAGCCCGATCTACCAGCGCATGGTGTCCGAGTGGCTGGTGGAACCGGCGGGCGGCGGCCAGGATGCGGCCGCGGAATGGTCCTCCAGTTCGGACGCAGGCTGGGCCGCGGCCGAGGAGGCCGCCAATCCGACCAGCAGCTCCCGCACGCAGGGTGGACTGCCCATCCGCCGGCCCGGCGCACAACTGGTGCCCGGTGCGGTGGCGCAGGAGGACGAGGCGGGCGCGCGCAATCCGGAGGAGATCCGTTCCAGCTTGACCCGGCACCTCAGCGGCGTCCGTTCGGGACGCGCAGACTCGCAGTACACAGACGGAGGGCATGTATGACCGACTCCCAGCGCACCACCACCGATGAGAACCTGAACTGGTTGGTCACCCGTTTCACCCGGGAGGTGCCGGGCGTCTCGCACGCCGTCCTGGTCTCCGCCGACGGCCTGCTGCAGGCGACCAGCCCGCACCTGCCGAGCGATCGGGGCGAACAGCTGGCCGCGGTCACCGCCGGTCTGGCGAGCCTGTCGGCCGGTGCCGCACAGCTTTTCGACGGCGGCAAGGTGATGCAGTCCATCGTGGAGATGCAACGCGGCTATCTACTCGTGATGAGCGTCGGCAATGGTTCGCACCTGGCGGTGCTGGCCAATAAGCAGCACGACATCGGCCGCATCGGCTACGAGATGGCGCTGCTGGTCGACCGGGTCGGGTCGGTGGTGCAGGCCACTGCCCGAACTGCCTGATGAGCCGCCGATGACAACTTCAAACGGGGGCGTGGGCGGGTCTCGTCCGACCAGCAGGGTCCGCCCGTACGCGCTGACCTCCGGCCGCACCGAACCGGCAGTGGACCTGCCGCTCGAGGCGGTCGTCGAAACACTTTCCTACACCGCCCATTTCGACTGGCCCGCCGGTGACATCCGCACCGAGATCCTGCGTATGGGTACCGCACGTCTGTCGGTCGCCGAGATCGCGGCGCACCTGCAGCGGCCACTGGGCATGATCCGGGTCGTGATCGGTGATCTCGTCGTCGCCGGGACCCTGCGCGTGCATTCGACCCTGAGCGACCAGGCGACCTACGACGAGCGCCGTTCTTTGATGGAGAGGACACTGCATGGACTCCGCGCCCTTTGACGGCGGGAGCTACAACGGGGGCGCACCGCAGTACCCCAGCGGTGGGCCCCAGTATCCGGGTCAGCAGTACGCGAATCCGGCTGTAGCGCAGCAGTACCCGCCTCGCCCGGGCGAGGAGTACCGGACCGTGGCCTCCACCAAGATCGTGGTGGCCGGCGGCTTCGGCGCGGGCAAGACCACCTTCGTCGGCGCGGTCTCGGAAATCGTTCCGCTCCGCACCGAGGCGATGGTGACCGGCATGTCCGACGGGGTCGACGACCTCGCCGCCACGCCCGGTAAGGAAACCACCACGGTGGCCATGGATTTCGGGCGCATCATTCTGCCCGGCAATCTGGTGCTGTACCTGTTCGGTACGCCCGGCCAGCGCCGCTTCTGGTTCATGTGGGACGACCTCATCAAGGGCGCCATCGGCGCGGTGGTGCTGGTCGACACCCGCCGCATCGAGGACAGTTTCGCCGCCGTCGACTTCTTCGAGGCCAAGAAGCTGCCCTTCCTGATCGCCGTCAACCGCTTCCCGGACGCACCGCGCTTCCCGGTCGCTGAATTGCGCGAGGCGCTCAGCGTGCGCGAGGGCGTGCCGATCGTCGATATCGACGCCCGCGATCCGGGCGAGGTGCGGCGGTCGCTGGCGGCTGTCACCGAGTACGCCATCGAACGACTCATGAACGCACAGCGCGAAACCGCCCGGCGCGGCTAGACATTCGCCGCACGCACGGGAGATACGAAGGCAGGCAGGGGTTTCTGGGTGATCTACTTCTCGATGGGCTACTGGGTGATCGGCCTGGCGCTGATCGTGTCTCTTGCCGGGGTGTCATGCGGGCTCGCGTGCATCCGGCAATCCACCAAATCGGTGACGACCCGCTTCCGGCTGCTCTGGCTGTTCGTGGCCGCCAGCTCCATCGGCGGTGTCGGCGTTGCCCTTTCGGTATTCGTCTCGATGCTCGGGTTCGGGGTCAAGGGCACCACGCTGCGCTACGACACCACCATGACCACGCTGTTCTCGGCGCTGTCCGGGCTGACCGTCTTCGTCGGCCTGGTGGTCGCCGGTAAGAACCTGAACTGGCTGCGGCTGGTGGCCGGTGCGCTGATCATGGCGGGCGGGCTCGGCACCGTGCACCTGCTGCTGCTCTCGGCCATCCGGGTGCAGGGCACCACCGAGCGCAGCCTGGTATCGGTCGTCGCGGTGTACGTGATCGCCGGGGTGCTGTCGGCGCTGATGATGTGGTTCAGCCTGTGGGCCCGCACGGTTCCGGTGCTGATGGCCGGATCGCTGGCCTACGCGGTCATGGTGACCGGTATGCACTACGCCGGGCTCACCGGACTCCAGGTGCACGTGGACCCCACGGCGGCGATTCCCGAGGGTGACGAGCTGTTCAACTTCTTCGTGCCGTTCTTCATCATCGGCTCACTGTCCCTGGCGATTCCGATCACCGCGATCCTGGTCGCACCCGATCGCCGCGAGGCTCGGCAGGCGCCCGCACCGGCCGAACCCGACCTCACGCACAGCGCGTCGCTGGCGGTGTCGTCGCGGAAGTCCGGGCGCGTCAAGACATCCGTGCGCTGATTCACCGAAAACGTTTCGGGGCCGGTACCGCAGTCGCGGTACCGACCCCGATGTCTTTCGCGCCGTTGCCGATTCGGCTCAGCCGTCGGCCGATTCGGCTCGGTCCTTGATCGCGGGCGGTTCCCCCGTCATCCGACTCGGATCGAGCAGGGCGAACAGTTCGCCCTGCGGTGCGGCCAGCACCGCCATGCGGCCGAACGGGCCGTCCTGGGCGGGCATCAGCACCGTCGCGCCCAGTTCCGAAGCGCGCCGCAGGCCGTCATCGAGGCCGTCGAACTGGAACCAGGTGAGCCAGTAGGGCTGTTCGGGCGCGGCACCGTTGGCGGTGTCGTCGTTGATACCGCCAACCGGATCGGTGCGGCCCGGCGGCACCAGCGTCGCGTAACGCATGGTGGCATCGTCGAATTCGGCGCAGGTGAATCCGAAGACGCTGGCGTAGAACGCCTTCGCCGCGTCGTAGTCCCCGGTGTGCAGATCGTTCCAGGTGTACGCACCGTGTTCGCTGTGCACGGCCGCGCCGTTGTGCGCCCGCGCCTCCCACACCGCGAACGGCGCGCCCGCGCTGTCCGCGGCGACGAACATGCGGCCGAACTCCATCACATCGAAGGGCGGCACCAGCATGCGCCCGCCCGCCGCGGTGACCGCCTCGGCACTGGCATCGGCGTCCAGTACCGCGAAATAGGTGGTCCACACCGAGGGCACGCCCGCTTCGGGTTTGGGTCCGATGCCCGCGACGGGCTGCCCGTCGCGGAACGCCATCAGATATCCCCCGGTGTCCTCCCCGCCGCCCTGAACGTCCCAGTCGAACAGCGCCGCGTAGAACTCACCGGCCTTGGCCGGATCGTCGACCTGGCAGTCGACCCAGCACGGCGTGCCCGGGGGCCACGCCTCCTCGCGTACAGGCATCGGTCATCTCCGTTTCTGAAGTACTGCAAAGTAATCAATAGCGGTTGTAGTGACGCCGATCACACAGCCGCGTCCAGTCAACCACCGCACGTCGACAAATTCACGGAGTTCACCAGGTCGGACAGATCGACTTCGGGAATGCCGCGCGGTTCGCGCGCACGGCGAATTACAGTGGGTGTCATGCGTTTCGGGCTGGATTACGCCGCAGGCCGCCCCGCCGCGAGCGCGATCCGGGCGGCCGGTTTCGACTTCGTGGTCCGCTACCTCTCCGAGGGCGGGCCATCGCTGCCCGGCAAGATCCTCACCCCCGCCGAAGCGGACGATCTACGCGCGCACGGTGTTTCGATCGTGTCCAACTGGGAGACCACGGCGGCCCGCATGCTGGACGGCTATGGTGCGGGCGTCACCGACGCGCGCGCGGCGCTGGCGCGGGTGCTGCGCTGTGGCGGGCGGCCGGACCGGCCCATCTACTTCTCCGCCGATTTCGACGCCACCCCGCCGCAGCAGGAGCCGATCAACGCCTATCTCGACGGCGCGGCCTCGGTGCTCGGGCGCGCGAATGTCGGTATCTACGGCGGCTATTGGCCGGTGAGCCGGGCGCTGGACGCGGGCATCGCGACTTGGGCCTGGCAGACCATCGCCTGGTCCGGAAGTAACCGCGAGCCGCGCGCCCAGCTGTTCCAGACCGGCAGGCAGGTCGTGGTGGACGGCGTCGAATGCGATGTGAACGAAACCGACTACGCGGATTTCGGCCAATGGGATTTCGAATCGGAGGAACAGGACTTGACTCCCGAACAGGACGAAATACTCCGGGACATCCAGACCCAGCTGCGCGGTCCGGGTCTCGCGGGCTGGCCGCAGCTCGGCGACGATGCCGCGGGCAACCATCGCACCGTGGTGGACGGACTCGCCGCCGCGCTGACGAAGATCGACGAACTGCGCACGGAGGTCAGCGATCTGGAGGCCACCACCGCGGAGCTGGCCGCCGAGGTGGCCCGGCTCTCCGGACATCACTGGCCGTTCCCGTTCTCGCTCATCGAAGGACCCGCGACGGTACTGGCCGACGGGCTGGGGCGGCTCGAGCAGTTACTGCCGGATCTGCCACTACCCGGATGGGGCGATTCGCCCAAGAACGGACAATCCACCGAATCGGCGAGTCCCATTGCCGCAGTGGACAAGTGAATTGGCTGATTTGTCGGAATTTATCCGGTGCGCAATGCGCGCAAACAGCCCCGAAAGTGGCGATGAGCGGGTTCTTCTGTAGTCAGAAGAACCCGCCCTCGGCCCCGAGAATACCGTCGCCAGGCCACGGATTCACAACTTTGAGAAGACTTTTTGGAACACGCCGATAAGGTCCGGCGTCGGCGACGCCGCCCCGATCCGCACCCTCGATCAGAGGTCGGCCGGATCCAGCAGGCCGAGCTGCACCGCACGCGCCAGCCTGCGCGGAATCCGATACTCCACACCGCCCACCGTGACCGGAATCAGATCCGGCGCGGTCGCTTTCCACTGCGAACGCCGACTGCGGGTATTCGATCGCGACATCCGCCGCTTCGGAACCGCCATGTCAATTCTCCTCTTGCACGATGGAATTGCCGCGCACGCGTTTGCCATAGCGGCGTTCGAACTTCTCCACGCGACCCGCGGTATCGAGGACTCGATGTGAACCCGTCCAGAACGGATGCGAATCCGAGGTCACGTCGACCACCATGAGCGGATAGGAATTGCCGTCCTCCCATTCGATGGTGCGCGCCGACGTCGCGGTCGAGCGGGTCAGGAAACGCTTTCCGGTACCGGCGTCCTCGAAGACCACCGGATGGTAATCGGGATGGATTCCCGCTTTCATCGCCTCACCTTTCGTTCGTGCGGGAACCGGCGTCACCGGTGCCCGGCGTGGATACGGTTGTGTCGCACGGATCCTCGTGCTGATCACCGAACGGGTCGTGCCACAGCGCCACCCGCTCGGGAGCGAAACGCACCTGCCGCAGTTCGTCCTCGTCGACCAGCGCCCAGTGCAGTGCGTGCCGGATCTCCTCGGTATCGGCGTCGTGCACCAGGATCACCAGCGACGAATGCCGATCGCCGAAATGCTCGTCCCAGCGCAGCGAGGCCATCATGTGCCGCTCCGGATCGACCTGTGCGAGCTCGTCCAGCTCCGCGGAAGTCATTGCGGCCAGCCATTTTCCGGCCCCGCCGATGCGCAGGCCGCCACCCGCGGACTCCAGCCACACCACCTCGTCGGGCTGGGTGGCGAGCCATACCCGGCCGCGCGCGCTCACCACACCCTCGAGCAGCGCGTCGATCGCCGAATGCAGGCGGTCCGGATGGAAGGGGCGGTCGGTGTCGAATTCCAGCAGTGCCACACCGCAATCCGGCTCCAGCAGAGGCTCACCGCGCAGCAGGCTCGCATGCGGATCGAAGGCCGCGCCGCGCCGGGCATCGGACGGGACCCGGTCCAGCAGACCGAAAAGCGCGTCGGCACGCAGCATTTCGGACGGCGCGTGCTGTCCGAGCGAGGCGGGTTCGTCCAGCCAGGCGATCGGCGCGCGCGGGGCCAGCCGGGCCAGCACCGCGGCGGTGCGCATGCGCTCGCCCGGATCCGTGCCGCCGTCGAAACCCAATAGGGCGTCAGCGAATTCGACCTGGCCGACGGCCAGCTGCGCCATGGTGCGATCGTCCTCGGCGGTGGCGTGACCGCGGTCGGCGAGCGTGTCGTCACCGGTGGCATCGGCGAGCCAGTCGCGGGCGTCCAGGCAGGTGAGCACCGTCTCGATGCGCACGCTGCGCCCGGCCGGACCGTCCACCCGGCCCGGCACCCCGCTCACCACCACATCGCGGATGGCCTGGCAGACCGCCTCCGCCTCGAAGGCCGGATCCAGGGCGAGCACGATGCGGCGCACCGAATCCCGTTGCGCCAGTAGGCACAGATACGGCAGCAGATCCGCGCGCAGCGTACAGGAGACGCAGCCGTGCGCGAGTTCGAGCACGGTCGCGTCCGCACGGCCGTTCAGATACGCGGTGCGGCGCACCACGCCCTCGTGGAGTTCGGACAGGTCGTGCCGGACCACGACGGTGCCGGGTTCGGCGCCCAGCCGCCGCGCGGCGCGCTGTACGCCCTCGGCTGCGCGGCCGGGCAGGCCCGCAATGACCAGCACGGGTGTTCGGTCGTCCACCGGAACCCCTTTCGACAACGATTTTCATTTACAGACGCCTCAGCGTACATTGGAATAAACCCGTTGTCGAAAACGATTGTCATCTGCAGGAAGGGGTGCTCATGTCGGCAATCTGCCAGGTCACCGGACGCAAGCCCGGATTCGGCAAGTCCGTATCGCACTCGCACACCCGGACCAACCGGCGCTGGAACCCCAATATCCAGCGCAAGACCTACTACCTGCCCAGCGAGGACCGGCGCATCACGCTGAACGTCTCCGCCAAGGGCATCAAGACCATCGACCGCGACGGCATCGAAGCGGTCGTCGCCCGGCTGCGCGCCGGCGGCCAGAAGATCTGAGGAGCAGCGGATGGCATCGAAATCGACCGAACTCCGGCCGATCATCAAACTCGTATCCACCGCCGGAACCGGGTACACCTACGTCACCCGCAAGAACCGGCGCAATAACCCCGACCGCATGACCCTGCGCAAATACGATCCCGTCGTACGCAGGCACGTCGACTTCAAGGAAGGCCGCTGATATGGCCAAGAAGTCGAAAATTATGAAGAACGAAGAGCGCAAACGGATTGTCGCGCGCTATGCGGAACGGCGCGCGGAACTCAAGGAGCTCATCCGCAAACCCACCACGTCAGCGGAGCATCGGGCCGCCGCGCAGACCGCCCTCGCGCGGCTGCCCCGCGATGCCAGTCCGGTACGATTGCGCAATCGGGACGCCGCGGACGGACGCCCGCGTGGTCATCTTCGAAAGTTCGGCCTCTCGCGAATACGTGTCCGCGAGATGGCTCACCGCGGAGAATTACCCGGTGTACACAAATCGAGCTGGTAGGCACCCACAGATCTCGTGAGAAGGAACCGCTGACATGGCAGTGAAGCGAGCACCGTCGAAGAAGGTCCGCGCCGAGCAGGGCCGCAAGCCCAAGAAGAACCCACTCATCGCAGCCGGCGTCGAATACGTCGACTACAAGGACGTGAACCTGCTCCGCACCTTCATCTCCGACCGCGGCAAGATCCGCAGCCGCCGCGTAACCGGCCTGACCCCGCAACAGCAGCGCCAGGTCGCCATCGCCGTGAAGAACGCCCGCGAAATGGCCCTGCTGCCTTTCACGAGCCGCTGACGCAGCTCGCGCCGAGGGACGAAAACCTGTGTGCCCCCAATGCTTACGCATCGGGGGCACATTTGTCTCGGAATGGCTCGGAGAATGACGAGGCCCCCGAGTGCTTGCACTCGGGGGCCGCTGTCAGTTCTGGGTATCCCGGGATTTACGGGATGGTCAGGACCTGGCCGACGTTGATGGCGTCGGGGTTGGGGATGCCGTTGGCGTCGGCGATCTGCTGGTAGCGGTTGCCGTCGCCGTAGAAGCGCTCGGCGATCGCCCACAGGGTGTCACCGGACTCGACCGTGTAGGTCTGGGCGGCCGGCGGCGGCGGGGGCACCTCTTCGACGGCCGCGGCCTGGGTGGCGACCTCTTCGACCGGAGCGGCGATCGGGTTGTCGGTGTTGGTCTCGGTGGACCACACGGGGCCGCCGTCGCCGTAGATGACCACGTTGCGGTCCGGCTGAACCACGAGACGGTCCACGGACTTGCCGTTGGTCTCGGTGGACCAGGCGGCGCTGCCGTCACCCTTGTAGAGCACGAAATTGCCGTCCGCCTGCAGCGCCGCGCGCGTGACGTCCTGGCCATTGGTGGCGGAGGCCCATTCGACCTTGCCGCTCGGATCGGTCAACACGAGGTTGCCGTCATTCTGCAGAGTCAGAGAATATGCGCCGCCCTTGAGCGAGTCTCCGAGACCAAGTTCTTCGCCAACCTTCAATGCGTCGCCCACGGTGCGTCCTTTCCGGAGGGGGAGAGCTACAGATAATTCGATGGCGCGTAAGTGCATTCGCACATCTCCTACCGAGGTTACTGCTCCCGCCCCGGTCCGGGTGCGGATTACGCGCCGAGTCCCCGGATAATTTGGCTCACTGTCGCTAGGAGTTCGCTATGGCGTCATATCCGCCCCGACCGGTCGGACCGTTAGGGTGGTCCGCATGTACGGGACCCGAGGCCGCCGCCTCACCGCCACCGCTCTCGCCGCGCTGCTCAGCCTGGCCGTCGCCGCCTGCGGCGATACCGAAAAGACCGGCGACCGAACGCAAGTCAGCAGCACCACCACCGGTGCGGATCCCGCCCCCACCGAAGCGCCGCAGGGTCAACTAGGCCGTGCCTTCACCGCCGATCCCGGCATCGTGAACCCGCATCCGCTGTCCTTCGACAGCTGGACCCGCGTCGCCCCCGACCGGATCGCGGTCAACTTCACCACCGGCTCCCCCGAATGCTACGGCGTCGACGCCACCGTCACCGAGACGGATAAGACGGTGAGCATCGCGCTGCGCTCGGGCACCCGGCCCGACGCGGTGGGCCGCATGTGCACCATGATCGCCGTCTTCGGTAGCCTGGAACTCCCGCTGAAGTCCCCGATCGGTGATCGAAACGTGGTCAGCGCCAAGTAGTTACACACCGATACCGCCAAAAACGCGGAGCCGGGCGCGAATCGCTCTCACGATCCGCAACCGGCTCCGAAATTCCTTACGCCCGCAGGGCTTTCACTCTTACTCCCGTAGGGCTTTCACTCAGTGCGCGAAGTGACGCGAACCCGTGAGGTACAGCGTGACACCCGCCTCGCGGCACAGCTCGATGGTGTCCTTGTCGCGGATCGACCCACCCGGGTGCACGATGGCGCGCACGCCCGCCTCCACCAGGATCTGCGGACCGTCCGAGAACGGGAAGAACGCGTCGGACGCGGCCACCGCACCCTGCGCGCGCTCACCGGCGCGATCCACGGCCAGCTTGCAGGAGTCGACCCGGTTGACCTGACCCATGCCCACGCCGACGGCCGCACCGTCGTGCGCCAGCAGGATGGCGTTCGACTTCACCGAACGGCAAGCCCGCCAAGCGAATTCGAGATCGGCGAGGGTCGCGGCATCGGCCGCCTCACCGGCGGCGAGCGTCCAGTTGGCCGCGCTGTCGCCCTCGGCGTCGAGGATATCGCGGTCCTGCAGCAGCAGTCCGCCGCTGACCGGACGCAATTCCACACCCTTGCGCTGGGCGGGGGTGGCGACGAGCACGCGCACATTCTTCTTGCGCTGCAACACTTCCACCGCGCCGTTGGCGTAACCGGGGGCGACGATGACCTCGGTGAAGATCTCCGCGACCTGCTCGGCCATCTCCACGCTCACCTCGCGATTGGCCGCGATGACGCCGCCGTACGCGCTGACCGGATCGGTGGCGTGCGCCTTGCGATGCGCCTCGGCGATATCCGAAGCCACCGCCACACCACAGGGATTGGCATGTTTGATGACCGCGACCGCGGGCAGTTCGAAGTCGTACGCGGCCCGCCAGGCGGCATCGGCATCGGTGTAGTTGTTGTACGACATCTCCTTGCCGTGCAACTGCGTCGCCTGCGCCAGCCCCCGCGCACCGGCTTCGCTGGTGTACAGCGCTGCACCCTGATGCGGGTTCTCGCCGTAGCGCAGCACCGAATCACGAGTCCAGGTCGCGCCGACCCAGGCCGGGAAACGCAGCGACGGATCGGTTTCCACACCGTCGGCGGCCTCGGCGGCCGGAACCGCGACGCTGGTCATCCAGCTGGCCACGGCCACATCGTAGGTGGCGGTGTGCTGGAAAGCCTTGGCGGCCAGCGCGGTTCGCTCGGCGAAGGTGAAACCGCCACCCTGCACGGCCTTGAGCACGCTGTCGTACTCGCTGGTGTCCACGACCACCGCGACGGACGGGTGATTCTTGGCGGCGGCACGCACCATGGACGGCCCGCCGATATCGATCTGCTCGACCGATTCGTCGATGCTCGCGCCACTGGCCACGGTCTGGGTGAACGGGTACAGGTTCACCACGACCAGCTGGAACGCCTCGACACCGAGTTCGACGAGCTGATCGAGGTGCTCATCCTTGCGGGTGTCGGCCAGGATGCCCGCGTGCACGCGCGGGTGCAGGGTCTTGACGCGACCGTCCAGGGTCTCCGGAAAACCGGTCAGGTCTTCGACTTTGGTGACCGGGATGCCCGCGTCGGCGATCTTGCTCGCGGTCGAACCGGTCGACACCAGCTCCACGCCCGCGGCGTGCAGGCCGGTGGCCAGTTCGATCAGGCCGGTCTTGTCGTAGACGCTGACCAGGGCCCGCTGAATCGGCTTACGTTCACTCACCGGAGAACCTCATCTGGGATAACTGCCTTTCGTCCATCGGAGACAATGCCTCGGATCGCGACGGCGGCGACGGTCTCCGCCAGCAGCCGTCGCTCCACAACCTTGATGCGCTCGTGCAGGGTCGCCTCATCGTCATCCGGCAGCACCGCGACCGCCTCCTGCGCGAGAATCGGCCCGGTGTCCACACCCGAATCGACCAGGTGCACGGTCGAACCGGTGACCTTGACCCCGTAGGCCAGCGCGTCCCGCACCCCGTGCGCGCCCGGGAAAGCGGGCAGCAGCGCGGGATGGGTATTGATGATCCGGCCGGCGAAGCGCGCCATGAACTGCGGGCCGAGGATCTTCATGAATCCCGCGGACACCACCAGATCCGGCTGGAACGCGTCGACGATCTGGGTCAGCGCGAAATCCCAGGCGGCACGATCGGGAAAATCGGCGAGCTCCACCGCGAAGGCCGAGATGTCGAACTCCTCGGCGTGGTCGGTGGCGGCGCAATCGCGATCCACGCCGACGGCCACGACCCGGGCCGGATAGCCCGGCTCGCGAGTGGCTTCGAGCAGCGAACGCAGCAGTGAACCGGTGCCGGAGGCGAGCACGACGACGGTCGCGGGCGCGGTCGGCGGTAGCAGCTGGGCGGGCGTGGAACTCAGCGCACTACTCCCTGGGGTATCGGGCGGAAAGGGAAAGGCGGAATGCGCTCCGCCGCCTTAGAGCCTAACGACCGTCCACTCCCGGGTGGTCCGGCAGGTCTCCCTCTACCACTTCGGCGTCGACGATGTCGGAGTTCTCGTCCGATTCGCGCGGCGATTCCTCGTCGAGCGCGAAGGGTTCGTCGAGCAGTTCGCCGTCGACCTCGACCACGTGACCCGGATCGTCATCGTCGTAGTAGTCGTCCTCGTACTCGTCGTCCGCGTAGTAGTCGTCGGCGTAGCCGTAGTCCGCGTTCTCGTATCGGACGTCGTATTCCGTATCGTCGTAGTCGTATTCGACCGCCGGGGCGGGCGCGAACCGACGCGCCGCGAGCATGCCGATATACCCGGCAAGGGCGAACCAGACGAAGGCCAGGATCGCCGCGATCCACACATTGGGGCCGATCCAGCCGAAGGTGCCCAGCTCACCGCCCGCGATACCGCCGAGCAGCGTGAGCAGCAGCGCGGCCACACCCGCGGAGGTGAGGGTCGCCCAGGGCGCGGTGGGGCGATCACCGGTGGTGCGGCCGCAATCCAGGCCACCGAGCACGCCGACGGCGGCCGGAGCGATGAGCAAGACCAGCCACCAGGCCGCCACCGGACCCGACGGCACGGCCGCCATGAGCGGCACCGCCGGAACCGGCGCGCCCTCGATGCCGAACAGGCTCAGCGAACCCGCACCGATGTGCACCTCACCGCCGAGCAGCACGCTCACCGCGTCCACCAGCGCGTTCGGCAGATACGCCAGCGATACCAACGTCAAACCCAATGCGCCCGCGATATTTCCGGCCGTGTGATAGGTATCGCCGATCCGCGACCAGTGCAGCAGGAACGACAGCACCGTGAGCGCGGCGGCCACCAGCAGCAGCCGCCAGACCGCGCGCATTCCGGCCCGCACGCCCGGAACCAGCCACTGCGGCAGGGGAATCGGCAGCAGTTCGGCGAAATCACGCCAGTGCCGCGCACCCACACCGGCGACCGCGGCCAGCAGGTGCAGGGCGATCACCCAGGCGAACGCGACCAGCGTATGCGGCGGCTGCAATGCCACCACCGCGGACGCGTCATCGGCGACCGCCAGACAGACCGCGGTCACCAGCAGCGGCCCGCCCACCGCCGCGCCCGCGATCCAGGCCAGATCCACCGGCGTGCAATCCCCCTCGGCCGCACAGTGATCGGCCGCCTTCGCGCAATCGCGGGCCACCAGCCACAGAATCAGCCCGGTCGGCAGCAGCGGCCACAATCCGATCGTGGTGCGGCCGATGGTCAGCGGAACCTGATGCACCGCAAGCCAGCTCGCCGAAATCGCCCCCGAAGCCCCCGACAGCCCGCTCCCCGCGGCCAGCAGCGTCCCGAACACCAGCGCGAAAATTATCAGCAGTGTGATGCCGGACGCGCGCGCCGCCACCATGAACAACACCCGGGCCCGCTCCGGTGTGAGCGACCCGAATCCGCCCCCGCCCACCGAGACCGGACCCCGCGGCATTTTCCGCACATCCTCATCGGTCACCCGAGCCAGGGTAGTTCTCGGCGCACTCATGGAAAACCAGCCTGTCAGTTCGCTCCGGCCGGAAGGGACAGGCGCGCCGGACAATTCCCGGCGTTGTGCCAGGTAGAGCCCTCGTCAACCCCGGCGCGCTGCCGGCCGGGATGACGGGGGTGGACCTGAATAGCGAACGGCCCCCGGTGAATACCGGGGGCCGTTCCTTCGAGCTGGGTGTCGCTACTGTTTGTCGTCCTGGCCCGGACGGAACGCGCGGGTCGCGTCGGCGGCCGGATCGGCGGCCTGTTCGCCACCGAACGGCTGGGCCGGGCGCGGCGGCTGCGCGCCGAAGTGCTGGGTGGCGTTCTCATTACCGGCGGGCTGGCCGTAGGACGGCTGCTGCTGGCTGTATCCACCCGGCTGCGGCTGGCCGTACGACTGCTGACCGTAGCTCGGCTGCGGCTGCGATCCGGTGCCGTATCCCGCGGGCTGCTGACCGTAGGACGGCTGCTGTGGGTACTGACCACCGGTGCCGTACCCGGACGGCTGGCCCTGCTGCTGCGGCGGCTGCCCGAAGGACGGCGGCTGCTGCCCGAAACCACCCTGCTGACCGAAGCCCGGCTGCTGATAGCCGCCGCTGCTCTGACCGAACGGCTGCTGCTGCCCGAAGCCCTGCGGCGCGGCCGGTTTCGGAGCGGGCGGCTTGACGATGCCCACCTCGAACAGCACCGCGATCACCGCGACCGCGGCCTGCACCAGCGACAGGAACACCAGCACCCAGCCGCCCCACTTGGTGGCGAGGTCACCGGTGAACGAGTTGAACAGGATCGACAGGAAACCCGTCACCGCGGCGGCCGCCGCGACCCCGGTCCAATTCTGCTTGGGCAGCAACGAAAGTCCGGCGAGCAGACCCGAGAAGAGCAGAATCCCGACCAGCGACGGATTCGACTCGAAGAGGTTGTACGTGAGGCTGAGTTCCTTGCTGCCCTTGTACGGCGCGAAACCCAGCAGGAAGTTGATCACACCGAGCGCGGCGACGCCCACGGTGAGAAGGAACGGAAGGCCCTTGCCCGCCACGCCCGTCGTACTCGACCCTGCTGCGGGAGCACCCGCGGGCTGCGAGCCATAGCCAGGTGCGTTGGAAGGCGTCGGCGCGGGCCCGTTGTATCCCGAGCCCCCGGTCGGGTATGACATGTCGTCGTCTCCTATCGAGTCGTTCACGAACTCCCACCGACGCTACTGCACGAATCCCCCAGCGGCACCACCTACCACCGGCCGTGCCCATTCCGCAATAGGGCGAATTCACCACGCCGCCAGCCCAAATCAACCCCCCGAAACGACGAGGGCCGCCTCCCACGAGTGGGAGGCGGCCCTGCGTGTTCTCGCGTATCAGGCGGTGATGCTGGCCTTTTCGAGGATTTCGCGCGCCAGGGCGGCGGTCTCGGACGGGGTCTTGCCGACCTTCACGCCCGCGGCCTCGAGGGCCTCCTTCTTGCCCTGCGCGGTGCCCGCACCGTCGGAGACGATGGCGCCGGCGTGGCCCATGGTCTTGCCCTCGGGAGCGGTGAAGCCCGCGACGTAGCCGACGACCGGCTTGGTGACGTTGGCCTTGATGTAGGCCGCGGCCCGCTCCTCGGCGTCGCCGCCGATCTCGCCGATCATGACGATGAGCTTGGTCTCGGGATCCTTCTCGAACGCCTCGATGGCATCGATGTGGGTGGTGCCGATGACCGGGTCGCCGCCGATGCCGATGGCGGTCGAGAAACCGAAGTCGCGCAGCTCGAACATCATCTGGTAGGTCAGGGTGCCCGACTTGGAGACCAGGCCGATCGGGCCCTTGCCCGCGATGGTGGCCGGGGTGATGCCGACCAGCGACTCACCCGGGGTGATGATGCCGGGGCAGTTCGGGCCGATGATCCGGGTCTTGTTGCCCTTCTCCACGTTGTAGGCCCACGCGTACGCGGTGTCCTGCACCGGGATGCCCTCGGTGATGACCACGAGCAGCGGGATCTCCGCGTCGATGGCCTCGATGATGGCGTCCTTGGAGAAAGCCGGCGGCACGAACGCGATCGAGGTGTCGGCCCCGGTCTTCTCGATGGCCTCGGCGACCGAAGCGAACACCGGCAGCTCGACGGTGTTGCCGTCCTTGTCGGTGTGGGTCACGGTGGTGCCCGCCTTGCGAGCGTTCACACCGCCGACCACATTGGTGCCCGCCTTCAGCATCAGCGCGGTGTGCTTGGTGCCCTCGCCGCCGGTGATGCCCTGGACGATGACCTTGTTGTCCTTGTTCAGGAAGATAGACATATTGGTTCGTGTCCTTACTTGGCCGCAGCCAGCTCGGCGGCCTTGTCGGCGCCTTCGTCCATGGTCTGGGCGAGAGTCACCAGCGGGTGGTTGAAGTCGGCGAGGATCTTGCGACCCTCCTCGACCTTGTTGCCGTCGAGGCGCACGACCAGCGGCTTGTTGGCCTCGGCGCCCAGGGTCTCCAGCGCGCCGACAATGCCGTTCGCGACCGCGTCACAGGCGGTGATGCCGCCGAAGACGTTCACGAACACACTCTTGACCTGGGCATCACCCAGGATGACATCCAGGCCCGCGGCCATGACGGCAGCCGAGGCGCCGCCACCGATGTCGAGGAAGTTGGCCGGCTTCACGCCGTTGTGGTTCTCACCGGCGTACGCGACCACGTCCAGGGTCGACATGACCAGACCGGCGCCGTTGCCGATGATGCCGACCTCACCGTCGAGCTTGACGTAGTTGAGGTCGTTCTCCTTGGCCTTGAGCTCCAGCGGATCGGTCGCGTCGATATCCGCGAACTCCGCGTGGTCGGGGTGGCGGAACTCGGCGTTCGCGTCCAGGGTGACCTTGCCGTCGAGGGCCAGGATTTCGTCATTGGGGGTGCGAACCAGCGGGTTGACCTCGACCAGGGTGGCGTCCTCCTTGACGAACACCTCCCACAGCTTCTGGATGGTCACGGCCGCGGCGTCGAGCACCTCGGCGGGCAGGTGGCCCTGCTCGGCGATGGAACGGGCGAAGGCCAGGTCGACACCCTTGACCGCGTCGACCGGAACCTTGGCCAGACGCTCGGGGGACTTGACCGCGACTTCCTCGATCTCCATACCGCCCTCGACCGAGCACATGGCCAGGTAGGTGCGGTTGGAGCGGTCCAGCAGGAAGGAGATGTAGTACTCCTCGGCGATGTCCTTCGCCTCGGCGACCAGGATCTTCTTGGTGATGTGGCCCTTGATGTCCAGGCCCAGGATGTTCTGGGCGTGGGTGAAGGCGTCGTCCGGGGTGGCGGCGTACTTCACGCCACCGGCCTTGCCGCGGCCACCGACCTTGACCTGCGACTTGATCATTACCGGCTTGCCGATTTCTTCGGCGATCGCCCGCGCGTCCTCGGCCGTGTCGGTGACGCGACCCTCCGACGAAGGCACTCCGTGCTTCACGAAGAGTTCCTTCGCCTGATATTCGAAGAGATCCATGTACTCACCGTCTCGTCTGCGTTGTTGTGACAACGTCTGGGTTGGCGGCCCGTTGTCGGCCCCGTAGCGACTGCGTGCAGATCGCTCGAAAGCCAGCGGGTCGGGTCGGACTCTAATCAGTCACATGGAGCCGAAATCAGCCGCATACAGCCTAAGTGGCGCAGGTCACGGTACTGTCTCTACGCTTGCAAAACGCATGGTCAATGCTACTCGCGAGTAGCTTGTTGACGGCGCGCCAGGTGGGACACACGAATCCCGGAGAGTGACACGGGGTACTACGTGTCGTCGTTGACAATGCTCACTCGGTTACCCAAAGCACAGTGAGGAAATGTTGGCACGCAACGTGATGAATGTCACACGTGCGCGTCGAACCACTCCCATCGCTTGCTGACCCGCAATCGTTTCGTTACCGTCGATGCGGTCGATGTCACAACCCGGTCACGACAGGAGGACGGCAGGCTTGACGCAGCACAGCGCTCCGCAGGTAGAGCTCCGCTCCGCAGGCACTCCGTCAGCACCGCGGCAGTCTCCGGACCAGCTCCGATGAGCGAAGGTCCGTTCCCAGCTCGCAGTCGCGCCAAACACGGCCATCGCTATCGCGATGAGGCCGGAAACGGTGGCGGCGCAACTCACTTCGATGCCCACGCGCCGCGTTCGCAGGTGTCGCACGGTGATTGGTCCGGTTCGCAGAACTGGGACGCACCGGCACCCGCCGCGCCCAACTGGGTGGCCGCCCCCACACAGCAGTGGGAGGCTCCGGCCGAGAACTGGCAGAGCGCCCCGGCCGACAGCTGGCCGGCATCCGCCACCGAATGGCAGCCCGAACCCCGCTGGGAAGCGCAGCCGCAGTGGGAGAACACCGCGAACTGGAATGACCAGGGCGCGTGGAACTCTCCCGCGACGCAGGTCGCACCCGCCGCCGACGGCTGGGCCGCACCGAGCCCCGACGAATGGGCCGGGCAGTCGCGCGCCGATTGGGACGCGCCCGCCGATCCCGAACCCTCGGGCGAGTACCGCCCGGTCTACAGCTTCCGCACCGCCTCCGGCGCGAGTCTCCAGTTCTCCGGTGACGGCGCCCGCGTGGATCAGCACGCGGACGACGCGGATTCGGCCGCGGACCGTCCCACCCGTGCCGGCGGACGCCGCCGCGCCGGTGGCACGCACCGCATTCCGACCCCGCCGAACTCGCTCAAGGGCCGCGCCGCCGTGGTGGCCGTGGCCGCGGGTGCGGTGGTCGCCGCCGGGCAGACCGGTATGGAAACCAGTACGCACACCGACAGTGTCGAGTATCAGGCCGCCGCCCAGGTGCGCGAGGTGTCCGCCAACGAGACCATCGGCGACACCTCCGGTTCCCCGCAGGTATTGAATTCCGGTGCCCCCGTTGATCTGACCCAGTTCAACGACATCCTGCAGAAGGGCCAGAAGTACGCGTCGGATCTGGCCGCCGCCGAGGCCGCCAAACTGCGCCCGCTCTTCACCAAGTTCGCCGCCGGAAACTTCACCTCGGGTTTCGGCATCCGCTGGGGTGTCCAGCATCTCGGCGTGGACGTGGCAGCCCCCATCGGCACCCCCATTTACGCCGTAGCCGACGCAACGGTCCTGGAGGCAGGTCCCGCTTCGGGTTTCGGTATGTGGGTCCGTCTGCTGCACGATGACGGCACGGTCACCATCTACGGCCACATCGACACCGCGACCGTCTCCGCGGGGCAGCGCGTCCTCGCGGGCGATCAGATCGCCACCGTCGGCAACCGCGGCTTCTCCACCGGCCCGCACTGCCACTTCGAAGTCTGGCTCAACGGCGTCGACAAGATCGACCCCCTCCCCTGGCTCGCCTCCCGAGGGATCTCGCTCGGCATCCAGCGCGACTGAGCGATAAGCGAATACCTTCGTAGTGCCCACCCGATCGACAATCGGGTGGGCACTACGCTTTTCAGGTCAGAGTTTGACGAGGGTGCGGCTGTAGGACGGGATGAGGCGGATCTTGCCCGCGGTGCCGAAGTCGATGGTGACGGTGGCGAGGGTGCCGAAGCCCTCGGCGGCGACCACGCGGCCGAGGCCGTATTTGTCGTCGCTGACGCGGTCGCCCACGGCGAGGACCAGGCCGGTGTTGTTGCGTTTACCCGCGCCGCTGCCGGAGGAGGCGGATGGGGAGGGGCGGCGCTCGCCACCACCGCGCAGGCCGGGGCGGGTTTCGGACCAGCCGTCGCCGCGGGTCCAATCGCGTTCGAAGCCATCGTCTTCGCCGCGGCGGCGCATGCTCCGGCCGGTTTGCGAGATGGTGGGTTCGAGGCGTCGCCAGTCCATCAGGTGGCCCGGAATTTCCTGCAGGAAGCGGGATTCGGGATTGGAGACAGGCTGGCCCCAGCCGGAGCGGACCACCGCGCGGGTGAGATAGAGGCGCTGGCGGGCGCGGGTGATGCCGACGTAGGCGAGGCGGCGTTCCTCGGCCAGTTCGGTGGGATCGCCGAGGGCGCGCATATGCGGGAACTGCCCGTCCTCCCAGCCGGTGACGAAGACGACCGGGAATTCCAGGCCCTTGGCGGTGTGCAGGGTCATCATGGTGACCACGCCGGTGCCCTCATCGGGAATCTGATCGCTGTCCGCCACCAGCGACACGCGTTCCAGGAACGCGGCGAGCGATCCGGGTTCGGGTTCGCCCTCGGCCTGTTCGGGCAGCAGGCCCTCGGCGCGGGCGGCCTCGACATTGTTGCGCGCCTCGGAACTGAATTCGCGGGCGACGCTGACCAATTCGTTGAGGTTGTCCAGCCGCGCACCGTCCTGCGGATCGTCCGACGCCTCGAGTTCGCGGCGGTAGCCGGTGCGATCGAGCACCGCCTCGACCACATTGCCGACATCCGGGAAGTCCTGATCCTCCTGTACGCCCGCCGCGCGGATCTCGCCGAGCAGTTCCACGAATCCGGCGATGGCGCGTACGGCACGGGTGTTCAGCAGCGCCACCTTGCCGTCGGCGGCATCCCGGAGCGCCTGTGCGAAGCCGATATTGCGCTGTTCGGCGTGCACGGCCACGCACGCCTCGGCGCGATCGCCGATACCGCGGCGCGGGGTGTTGAGAATTCGGCGCAGGCTCACCGCGTCATCCGGATTCTCCAGCACGCGCAGGTACGCGACGATATCGCGGACCTCCTTGCGCTCGTAGAAGCGCACGCCGCCGACGACCTTGTACGGCAATCCCATTCGAATGAAGATCTCTTCGAGGGCGCGCGAATTGTTGTTGGTGCGGTAGAAGACCGCGACGTCGTTGTAGTTGGCCTCGCCCTGATCGACGAGTTTGTCGATCTCCTTCGCCACGAAGGAGGCCTCGTCGTGTTCGTTGTCCGCGACGTAGCCGACGATCAGTTCACCGTCGCCGGAGTCGGTCCACAGCTTCTTCTCGCGCCGGTTCTCATTGCGCGCGATGACGGCGTTGGCGGCGGCGAGGATGTGCTGGGTGGAGCGGTAATTCTGTTCCAGCAGAATGGTTTCCGCGTCCGGAAAGTCGCGCTCGAACTCCTCGATATTGCGGATGGTCGCGCCGCGGAAGGCGTAGATGGACTGATCCGCGTCGCCCACGACGCAGAGTTCGCTGGGCGGTACCCGATCATCGGAGGCCGGTTCCAGGGTGTCGTCGTCGCCCCAGGAACTCCGGTGATGCCCGACCAATTCGCGCACCAGCGTGTACTGCGCGTGGTTGGTGTCCTGGTATTCGTCGACCAGCACGTGCCGGAAGCGCCGCCGGTAGTACTCGGCCACCTGCGGATGCCGCTGCAGCATGGCGACCGTCTCGCCGATGAGGTCGTCGAAGTCCATGGCGTTGGCCGCGCGCAGCCGCCGCTGGTACTCGTCGTAGACCTTGGCGACCAGGCGCGGCAGTTCGGCCTCTTCGGTCTCGGCGTCGGCGGCGGCCTGGGCCGGATCGATGAGTTCGTTCTTGAGGTTGGAGATGGCGGTGGCGAGCAGGCGCGGCGTGTACTTCTTGGCGTCGATGTCGAAATCGCGGCTCACCATGGCGAGCAGGCGGCGCGAGTCGTCGGCGTCGTAGATGGAGAAGTTGGAGTTGAGCCCGGCCACCAGATTGGCCTGGGTGCGAAGAATGCGAACACAGCTGGAGTGGAAGGTGGAGACCCACATGCCCGCCGCACGCGGCCCGACCAGTCCGGCCACCCGCTCGCGCATTTCGGCGGCGGCCTTATTGGTGAAGGTGATGGCCAGGATCTCGCCGGGGCGGACCCCGCGCGCGTCCAATAGATAGGCGATGCGCCGGGTGAGCACGGCGGTCTTTCCCGACCCCGCGCCCGCCACGATCAGCAGCGGAGTCCCGGTGTGCACCACCGCCGCGCGCTGTTGCGGATTCAACCCCTCGAGCAGTGTCTGCCCGGCCTTGTGCTCATCCTGTGCCACCGTCGTCTTCATCGCCCATCCACGCTACCGGCGGCCACCGACAGGTGTGCAGTCCGGCGGCAGAAGGTGTCCGATAAGTGCCGGTCTCGCGAACCGGGAGTGAACGCCGCGGCACGAAAAACTCAGCAGATTCACAAACGAAGACGTTTTGGTTTGCCTACCCCGCATGGCACACTTGGCCCCATGACCGGCGCTTTGGCTACTGAATACACCTGAGCGCTCCGTACGGGGGACAATGTAGGGCGCAAGAGGTCTGATTCTTGGTGAAGAACCGATCGGTAACGGGTCGGGACCGCCTGCCGATCGACGTTCTGGGACCACGAGGAGTTGAAAGTATGAGCATCTCGACGACGGGGCAATCCGAGCCTGCTACCGGAGCGGACTCCGCCATGCCCGCCGAGGCGGCGCCGCTGCCCTCGGAGGCGGAGATCGACAAGCTGCGCAAGGAAATCGACAAGCTCGACGCCGAGATTCTGGCGGCCATCAAGCGCCGGACCGAAGTATCGCGCATTATCGGCCGCACCCGAATGGCCAATGGCGGCACCAAGCTCGTGCACTCGCGCGAGATGAAGGTGCTGGAGCGTTTCAGCGAGCTGGGCCAGGAGGGTCACACCCTCGCCATGCTGTTGCTGCGCTTGGGCCGTGGCCGCCTCGGCCACTGATAAAGGACTAATCGGGCACGAGCAGTACCGCAGATCGATTCATCGGCACCGAGTGTTCGCCGGTCATCCACCTCTTTGAGGAAAGTTGATAACGCGGGAGACCGTTCCCGCCGATACAACGTGCGGTGTGCCGAGAGGCCACCGCAGAGACCACGCGACACTCGTGCGAGCGAGTAGCGCTTTCCAGAGGCCGCCCCGGGTGTCTTACCCCGGGGCGGTTCTTCATTTCCGCAGGAGCCGAGCCCGGATCAGGGCAGGGCGATGTACTTGGTGTTGAGGTACTCCTCGATGCCCTCGAAACCGCCCTCGCGGCCGAAGCCGGATTCCTTGACGCCACCGAAGGGCGCGGCGGGATCGGAGATGACGCCGCGATTGACGCCGACCATGCCGGTTTCCAAACCCTCGGCAATACGTAGCGCGCGGTCCAGATTCTGCGTGTAAACGTATGCGACCAGGCCGAATTCGGTGTTGTTGGCGGCGGCCAGGCCCTCCTCCTCGGTCTCGAAACCGACAATCGGGGCAACCGGCCCGAAGACCTCCTCGCGCAGGATGCGGGACTGCGGGGGCAGCTCGGTGAGCACGGTGGCCGGGTAGAACCAGCCCGGGCCGCCGGGCGCTTTACCACCCAATTCGACTCGGGCACCGGCGGATACGGCGTCCTCCACCAGTTCGGTGACGGTGTCCAGCTGATCCTCGTTGATGAGCGGGCCGAGCGTGGACTCGGGATCGGTGCCCGGGCCGAGCTTGTATTCGGCCATGGCGGACACCAGTTTCCGGGTGAACTCCTCCCGGACCGAGTTCTGGACGTGGAAGCGATTGGCGGCCGTGCACGCTTCGCCGCCATTGCGAAGTTTCGCGAGCACCGCGCCCTGTACCGCCGCATCGATATCGGCATCGTCGAACACCACGAAGGGCGCGTTGCCGCCGAGTTCCATGGAGGTGCGCAGCAGACCGTGCGCGGACGCCTCGACGAGCTTCTTACCGACCGGGGTGGATCCGGTGAAGGTGAGCTTGCGCAGGCGCGGATCGTTCAGCAGCGGGGCCGTGACGGCACCGGAATGGCTGGTGGTGATCACCGACAGCACGCCGTCCGGCAGTCCGGCGTCGCGGCAGAGCTGGGCCAGCAGCAACATGGTGAGCGGTGTCTCGCTCGCGGGCTTGACGATCATGGTGCAACCGGCGGCCAGCGCGGGGCCGATCTTGCGGGTGCCCATGGCCAGCGGGAAATTCCACGGGGTGATGGCCAGGCACGGCCCGACCGGCTGTTTGTGCACGAGAATGCGGCCGACACCGGCGGGCGCGGACTGATACCGGCCGTGCACCCGGACGGCTTCCTCGCTGAACCACCGGAAGAACTCCGCCCCGTAGCGGACCTCATTACGGCTCTCGGGCAGCGCCTTGCCCATTTCCAGGGTCATGAGGAGGGCGAATTCCTCGGACCGCGCGGTGATCGCCTCGAACACCGCGCGCAGGATCTCCCCGCGCTGCCGGGCCGGGGTGGCGGCCCATTCGGCCTGCACCGCGACGGCCGCGTCGAGCGCGCGCACCGCGTCTTCCGGAGTGGCATCGGCGATTTCGACCAGGGTCTCCCCCGTCGCCGGATTGCGCACCGGGAAGGTGCCACCCCCGGTGGCATCGACGGGCCCGCCGATCCACAGCTTCGTAGGTATGGATTCGAGTAGTTCGCGTTCTGAAACCATGCAATCCACCCTAGGCTCGTACATCGCGTTCGCGGCTCGGTCCTGCGACTTCGCACCCCGGCACGCCGGGAACCCGATGCGGTTGACCGGTGTTACCTGCGCGTAGCGAAGGGTGGTTGTAACCTCGGCGAGCGTGAGCAGCGACATCACCGCATCGGCGGCCTGGCGGAAACTGCACGACCATCATGCGTCCCTGGCCGGACGTCACCTGCGCGAGTTCTTCGCGGAGGATCCGGGCCGCGGGCGTGAGTTGACCGTGGGTGTCGCGGACCTGCACATCGACTACTCCAAGCATCGCGTGACCCGCGAAACCTTGGATCTGCTGGTCGAATTGGCGGAAACCGCGGGGGTCGCGGCGCATCGTGACGCGATGTTCGCGGGTGAGCACATCAATACCTCGGAGGATCGCGCGGTAGAGCATGTGGCGCTGCGGGTTCCGGCCGGGCAGGTCGTCATGGTCGACGGGGTCGACGCGGGCGAGCAGGTGCACGAAGTGCTGCGCCGCATGGGCGATTTCACCGATGCGGTGCGTTCGGGCGAGTGGCGCGGCGCGACCGGGGAACGCATCACCACGGTGGTGAACATCGGTATCGGCGGTTCGGATCTGGGTCCGGCCATGGTGTACCTGGCGCTGCGGCATTACGCCGATGCGGGCATTTCGGCGCGGTTCGTCTCGAATGTCGATCCGGCGGACCTGATTTCGAAGCTGGACGGCCTCGATCCGGCGACGACGCTGTTCATCGTGGCGTCCAAGACCTTCTCCACGCTGGAGACGCTCACCAATGCCACCGCCGCCCGGCGCTGGCTGGTGGCCGCGCTCGGCGAGGACGCGGTGGCCAAGCATTTCGTCGCGGTCTCCACGCATGCGCAGCGGGTCGCCGATTTCGGTATCGACACCGCGAATATGTTCGGCTTCTGGGATTGGGTGGGCGGCCGCTATTCGGTGGATTCGGCCATCGGCCTGTCGGTGATGACGGTCATCGGCAAGGAGCGGTTCGCCGAATTCCTCGATGGTATGCACCGGGTCGACGAGCATTTCCGCACCGCGCCGCTGAGCGAGAACGCGCCGGTGCTGCTGGGCCTGCTCGGTGTCTGGTACTCGAACTTCTTCGGCGCGCAATCGCGTGCGGTGCTGCCGTATTCGAATGATCTGGCGCGCTTCCCGGCGTACCTGCAGCAGTTGACCATGGAGTCGAACGGTAAATCGGTGCGCTCGGACGGCACGCCGGTGACCACCTCGACCGGTGAGATCTTCTGGGGCGAACCGGGAACCAATGGCCAGCACGCGTTCTATCAACTGCTGCACCAGGGTACGCGGCTGGTACCGGCGGATTTCATCGGATTCGCCCGTCCCACCGACGATCTGCCGACCCTCGACGGCACCGGCAGCATGCACGACATCCTGATGAGCAATCTGTTCGCGCAGACCAAGGTGCTGGCGTTCGGCAAGACCGCCGAGGAGATCACCGCCGAGGGCACCGATCCGAATCTGGTGCCGCACAAGGTGATGCCGGGCAACCGCCCGTCCACGGCGATTCTCGCGCCGAAGCTGACGCCGTCGGTGCTGGGTCAGCTCATCGCGCTGTACGAGCACCAGGTGTTCGTGGAGGGCGCGATCTGGGGTATCGACAGCTTCGATCAGTGGGGCGTCGAACTCGGCAAGCAGCAGGCCCTGGCGTTGGAGCCGCTGCTGACTTCCGCCGAAGATCCCGCACCGCAGTCTGATTCATCCACCGACGCGTTGATCCGCTGGTATCGGGAGCGCCGCGCCTAGCCGATGGGCAGGCGGGCGAGTTCCACGCGGTTGCTGACGCCGAGCTTGGGGAAGGCTCGGTAGAGGTGGTGCCCAACGGTTTTGGGGCTGAGGAACAGTTGGGCGGCGATCTCCTTGTTGGTGGCGCCGCCCGCGGCGAGCCGGACCACCTGGAGTTCCTGCGGGGTGAGCCGCGCGGCCATATCGTTCTCCGGTTCGGGCACCGAACCCTCTCCGGCGGCGCGCAATTCGATGCGCGCGTGCTCGGCCCACGGCGCCGCGCCGAGCCGGTCGAAGGTTTCCAGGGCCTGCCGCAGGTGGATGCGGGCCTCGTTCATGCGTCGCTCACGGCGCAGCCATTCGCCGTAGACCAGGGCGGTGCGCGCGTGGTCGTAGCGCCGGTCGGCGGCCAGATGCAATTCCAATGCCTGTGCGAGTAGTGCGCCGTCGCCGCGCAGCATGCCCTGGCAGCTGAGCATGATCCCGGATGCCCACGGGGTGTCCAATGCCGCTGCCCAGGCTTCGATTTCGGCCATGGCGGCCGAGCCGCGTTCGGGTCTGCGCAGTCGCACGGCGGCCTCGATCAGATCCCGCAGCAGGTCGGTCCAGTGGCCGCGGGCCTGCGCGGGTGCGCGATGCAGGGCATCCAGTCGACCGAGCGCCTGTTCGTACCGGCCCTGGCCCAGATCCAGTAGGGCGAGCGCCCATTCGCAGTGCGTGACGTCGACGGCATTGTGGTCGCCGGGCGCGTTGCGCAGATTGCGGTCGGCGAGTTCGCGGCAGCGGTCGGCGTCGCCCTGGATGGCGGCGATCATGGCCAGCACCGATTCGGCGCCCGCGACCCGGGAGGGCTGGCCGATATCGGCGGCGATGCGGGCGGTGGCGGTGGCCATGAGTTCGGCCTCGCGCAGTCGCCCGAGAATGAGTTCGGAGGTGGCCAGGGTGGTGCCGATGGCCGGGAACCAGCCGATCATGCCGCGCGCGCGGGCGAGGTCGGCGAGTTCGGTCAATTGTTCGCGCGCGACCTGCATATCGCCGATGAGGGCGGCCTGCAATGCGAAAGCCAGTCGCAGCGAGGTCATTTCGAGCGGCACGCTGCGACTGAAGGCGACATTGGCGCGGATCAGGGAAATGCCCTCCGCCAGTTCGCCTTCGAGGATGGCGAGCCCGCCGCGCAGTGCGGCCTGCAGCGGTGCGCTCACTTCCTCCGGCAGCGCGGTGAGTCGTTTGTGTCCGGCGTACACGCCGTCGATATCGCCTGCGGTCCAGGCGATTCGACCAGCTTCGACCAATAGCCAGGCGGCCCGTTCGGGTTCGATCTCGGCGACTTCGACGGCGGCGGCGATCATCAACTGATGTGCCCGGTGCAGTGAGCCGTGCTCGAATTCCAGTAGCGCCCTGGTACTTCCGACGCGAGCGCGTTCGACGGCGTCGAGCGGCAGTTGTTCGGCGTCGTCGGCGAGTTGCCTGGCGCGTTCGGTATGCCCGGCGTCGGCGGCGGTTTCCACGGCCAGCACCAGTCGCCGGGCCCGGGTGGCCGGGTCCGGGGTGAGGTTGGCGGCGCGTTCGAGGGCGACGGCGGCCGAGGCGTGCCCGGTGCGTTCGCGGGCGCGTTCGGCGGCGGATTCCAGTGCGGCGGCGACGTTTTCATCGGGTCCGGTGCTGGCGGCGGCCAGATGCCAGGCGCTGCGGCTCGGATCGTCGGCGAGCGCCTCGGCGATGGCGGCGTGCACCGCGAGCCGCTGGGTGAACGACGCGCCGTGGTAGGCGGCCGAGCGTTTGAGCGGATGCCGGAAGCTCACCGTGTGTTCGGTGACGGCGACCATGCCGGACTGTTCGGCCTCGTCCAGCGCGGCGGGCGGGTGGCCCAGCAGCTCCAGTGCGCGCAGTACGACGCCGAGGTCACCGGTTTCCTCGGCGGCCACGACGAGCAGTGCGGTGCGCGCGCCGATGGTCCATTCGGCGATCTGGCGTTCGTAGCCGCTGCGCAGTCGCAGCGGCAGCGGCAGTGGCGCGGCGGGTGAGGCGTCGCGGTTCATGCGCGGGAATTCGAGCAGGGCGAGCGGGTTTCCGGCGGCCTCGGCCAGTACGCGGTCGCGCTGGTCGGGGCTGAGTCCGGGACTGCATTCGGCGAGCATGGCGGCCGCGGAGGCGGCGTCGAGCGGTCCGAGTCGCAGTGCGGGCAGACCGCTGAGCTCGAATTCCTTGCGCCCGGCGAAGAGCATGACGATGCCTTCGGCACCGAGTCGCCGGGCGGCGAAGCGCAGCACGTCGGCGGACGGCCGATCCAGCCAGTGTGCGTCGTCGATGAGGCAGAGCACGGGTCCGTCGGCGGAGAGTTCGGCGAGCAGGGTCAGGGTGGCGACGCCGATGAGGAAGCGGTCGGCGCCGTCGGAGGGGCCGAGTCCGAGTGCGCCGCCGAGTGCCTTGCGCTGCGGTTCGGGCAGCGTATCGAGGCGATCGAGGGCGGTGCCGAGCAGTAGGTGCAGTCCGGCGAAGGGTAGTTCGGATTCGCTCTCGATGCCGGAGCAGCGCAGGATTCGCCACTCGGCGGCCTGCGCGGCGGCGTACTGCAGCAGGGCGGATTTGCCTTCGCCCGCCTCGGCGGACAGGGCAAGCGCGCCGCTGCGGCCCTTTCGCGCGGCGGCGAGCAGCGTTCCGATCTGCTGCACTTCGGGGAAGCGACCGTACAGCACATGCGACAACCTATGCATCGTGTGACGATTCGGCAAACCCGATACGTCCGGAAATCGGACGGTTGCGCTGCGGTTCGCGGCGACCGCGACCCGGCCGAATACCCGCCTGACCCGCTGCGCGCGGTGCGGTGCGCACTGGATGACGACCGGCACAACGGCTTTCATCCCCGGGCCGCGCGTCGGACCCGACTCGCCGGGGCAACCCGCTCCGAGTCACCGGCGTCGCACATCACACGGGTGCCGTGGCCCCCCGTCCACGGCCGATATGAGAGACCGGACACTCTCCCGCCGCACGGCCATCACCTCGCGAGGTCCTGAGCTGTACGTGCACCGGACGGCCCCGCGACCGCCGCGCGATACCCGCTCGCGCCGAATCGTGAACGGCGTTAACGAGTTACCGCGCCGACCGCGATAACCGAGGGGCCCCGTGGTCGCGAATACGGCCACATCGGGCCGCGATGAGAGTGCTTCGAGAGTTCGGTGATCGACCGGCGCGGTAGGCAGCCGCGGCGGCCGGCCGGAGCCTCGCGGCGAATGGTGTCGGGCCGAGCGGATAGGTTTTCTGGGTGCTGTACGGCCGGATGGGGGAAGAACAGCGGATCGGAGCGGTGCTTTCGGAGGCCGGGCGGGGGCGGAGCGGGGTGCTGGCGTTGATCGCCGGTCCCGGGGAAGGTAAGTCGGCGCTGCTGGCGCGGGCGCGGGAGCTGGTGGACCCGCAGTGGCGGATTCTGCGCTGCACCGGGATGGAGACCGAGGCGGAATTGGCGTTCTCGGGCTTGCGGCAGTTGCTGGAGCCCGCGCTGCATCTGCGGGATCTGCTGCCGGAGCCGCAGCGGCTGGCGCTGGGCGGTGCGCTGGGTCTGGAGGACGCGGCGCATCCGGAGCGGTTCCTGGTCGGCCTGGCGACGCTGTCGCTGCTGGCGGAGTTGTCGGCGCTGGGACCGGTGCTGGTGCTGGTCGATGACGCGCAGTGGGTGGATCAGCCGTCCATCGACGCCCTGATGTTCACCGCGCGGCGGCTCGGAAACGAGGGTGTGGCCATACTTTTCGCGGGTCGCCCGGATTTCTCCGCGCCCGCGCTGCCGCTGTTGACGCTCTCGCCACTGGACACCGAGGCGGCCCGGGCGCTGCTGGCGGATCGAATGCCGCAGTTGCCCATGGAGATTCGGGATCGGGTGGTGGAGGAGTCGGCGGGTAATCCGCTGGCGCTGCTGGAATTGCCCGGTATGAACCTGGATTCGGTGCCGGTGGGTCCGCCTGCGCTGTCGGAGCGGCTGCTGTCCGGCTATCAGGGTCATATCGCGCATCTGTCGGCGCGGGCACGGCTGGCGCTGCTGGTGGCGGCCGCCGATGCCGGGGGTGAACTCGGCGTGGTGCTGCGGGTGCTTTCCGCCCTGGGTATCGGCCCGGAGCCGCTAGCCGAGGCGGAGCACAGCACCATGCTGACGGTGACCGGGCAGTCCGTGGCCTTCCGGCATCCGCTGTTGCGGGCCGCGGCCTATCGCTCGGCGACCGAATCCGATCGGGTCACCGTGCACGCGGCCTTGGCCGTCGCGCTGGCGGCGGATCCGGATCGGCATGCCTGGCATCTGGCCGCCGCGACCACCGGACCGGTGGAAACCGTTGCGGCGCTGTTGGAAGCCGCTGCCGAGCGCGCCTGTGTGCGGACCGGGCACGGTGCGGCGGCGACCGCCTGGGAGCGGGCGGCGCGGCTCACCCCCGATCCGGCCGATCGCGCCCGCAGACTGGTGCGGGCGGTGGAGACCGCCGCGGATGCCGGGCAGTTCGCCCGGGCGCGGCGGCTGGCCGGGCAGGCCCGGGAGCTGACCGGGGATCCGGTGCATCGCGCCCGGCTGTCCTCGGTGCTCGCGCATATCGAATTCGAGCACGGCTCCCCCGCCACCGCCCTGCGCCTCCTGCAGGAGGGTGCGGCGGAAACCGCTGTGGCCGAACCATTGCGGGCCGCGGCCATGCTGTTGGACGCGGGCCGGGTGGCGTGGACGAACGGCGATATCGCGGGTATGCGGGTGTCGCGGGGCATGCTCGCGGGTTTGCCGCCGAGCCCGGACCGGGACAAGTTCCTGGGCGCCTATGACGGCACGCTGGCCCTGCTGGAACCCGATCCGTCGGCGGGTATCGCCCTGTTGCGCGGCAATAGCCTGCTGCCGGAGCAGATTCGGCATCATGAACCTGCGGTGCGTTTCGTGCTGGCCACCCAGGCGATCGTGATCGGCGACGTCGAGGTCGCCCGCGGGATTCTGGTGGAGTTGAGCGAATTCTGTCGTGCGCAGGGCAGATTGGGCTGGCTGGCCCCGGTCGAATTGATGCTGGGGCAGGTGGAATTCCTGGCGGGCCGGTTCCGCGATTCGGAATTGCTCTCCGCGGAGGGCAGGCGGATCGCCGAGAACACCGATCAGCCCATTCGAATGGTGCACGCCGATATGAACCTGGCGATGCTCGCGGCGGTGTCCGGTGCCGAGCAGCGCTGCCGGGAGCTGGCCGATTCGGCGTTCGCGCGCACCGATCTGGCGTCCACGCATCGTGCCCACTTCGATTGGGCGCTGGCGCTTTCGGATATGGGCGCGGGCCGCTGGGCCGAGGCGCTGGACCGGCTGGACGCACTGGTCGAGCTGCCGACCAGTCAGCCCGCGCAATGGCTGGTGGTGCGGGCCGATCGCATCGAATGCGCGGTTCGCCTCAATCAGCCGGAGCGAGTGACGGATTCGCTCGATGAGCTGCGGCTGTGGGCGAAGGCGCTGGAGGCGCCGTGGGCGGAGGCGCTGCTGCGACGCAGTATCGGGCTGCTGCACAATGACGCCGAATCCTTCGCGCGCGCAATGGATCTGCACGATATCGGCACCCGATGGTTCGATCGCGCGCGCTCGGGCCTGCTCTACGGTGAATGGCTGCGGCGGGAACGGCGCAATGACGCCGCACGCACCGAACTCCGCGAGGCGCTCGATATCTTCGAGCGGCTGGGGACGCAGCCGTGGGCGCAGCGGGCCCGGCAGGAATTGCGGGCCGCGGGCGCGAGCGCGATTCCGGAGGGTTCGCGCGGTCCGGTCGCCGATCTGACCCCGCAGGAGTTGCAGGTGGCGCGGTTGGCGGCCACCGGCGCGACCAATAAGGAGATCGGCGCGGGACTGTTCCTGTCGCCCAAGACCGTCGGTCACCATCTGTCCAGGACGTTCCGCAAGCTCGGCGTCACCAGCCGGGTGGAATTGGCCCGGTTGCGCCTGGACTGAATACCGCATTACCGGTCGCCGGCGGGCCTGCGGGTGGCCCGGCCGCCCTTGCTCGCCCCCGTGGGCCGGAGCAGGCCGAAAAGCCCCGTGGTGTGCGCGAACACTCGGGGCGGCCGGGCGCTGACGAGCTCCTTGTAGCGCACCCCCGACTCACCGGTGAGTACCCGGCGGCGGGGTGCGCCGTCGGCGCGCACGAATCCGACGACGCCGTCGCCGCGGCCGAGGCTGACCGCTCGATACCGGTAGCCGAAGCGAAACAGCTTGGGCTCCTTGCCGTTCAGTTGCCGGGCGATCGAATCCGCCACGTGCGCACCGGAAGGCACCGCACTCTGCGCGGTCGCGTGCACCTGCCCCCAGTTCTGCCGGATGGCGGCGGCATCGCCCGCGGCGTAGATATCGGGATGGGTACGCGCTCGCAGACTGGGATCGGTGACGATGAGTCCCGCCGCGTCCGTGCCGATTCCGGACTCCGCGGCGAGCGCGTGCGCGCGCACCCCGGTGGTCCAGAGCGTGAGGTCCGAGGACAGCAGGTCGGTCGCTTCCCCCGCGCTCAGTTCGACGGCGTCGGGCAGCACCTTGATCACCATGCCGCGTCGCACCCGTACGCCGAGCCGGTCGAACCGGTCGTACACGTACGCGCGAGCCGCGGGGCTCAGCGTGGCGGCGGGCTCGCCGTTGCTGATCAGTGAAACCCGCAGTCCGGGATGGGCTTCCGCGATCTCGGCGGCGGTCTCGACGCCGGTGAGCCCGCCGCCGCAGACGGTGACCGCGGCACCGGCGGGCAGGTCGGTGAGCCGCCGCGCCACCGTCGCGGCCTGCCGCACCGTATCGAGCGGGTAGGCGTGCTGATCGGCGCCGGGCACCGCGTTCACCTCGGTGATGCCGCCGAGCGCGTAGACCAGGGTGTCGTAGTCGAGCACGCGCACCCGGCCGAGGGTTTCCACGCGCACCTGCCGGATCTCGGTGTCGATGACCGTCGCGGTGCCGCAGATGAATTCGATGCCGGTGCCGTCGACGAGGTGTTCGATCCGCAGGTCGTGCAGGGTATGCCCGGCGGCGAGCTGATGCAGGCGCAGGCGTTCGGTGAAGCGTGGAGACGGGTTGACCAGCGTGATGTGCACATCGCCGCGATGCCGCATCCGGCGGGAGAGCCGCAGCGCGCTCATCATGCCCGCGTATCCGGCGCCCAGCACCACGATGTGGTGGTTGATGCTCATGGTCTCGCCCCTCTCGGCGGTCGTGTGTGCGGTTCAGCCCGCGAGGTGCGCCGCCCGTGGCACGCCGGCGTTCTCGAAATCGCACTGGCTCTGCGGTTTCCGTTCGCGCAGCACGGTGAGCACGACGATGGCGGCGACCGCGATTCCGGCGGCGGCGGTCAGGAAGGTGCTGTGCACGGCCGCGCCGTAGGCCCGGTGCGCGAGGGCGGTCAGGCCGGTGTCCTCGGTGCGCGCGGCCTCGGAGAGCGCGCCGATGAGCGAGTGCCGCACGGCTTCCGGGGCGTTCTCGGGCATGCGCGCGCTGAAGCGGTCGGCGAGCAGGCTGCCCAGCAGGGCCACGCCGAGGGCCGCGCCCGCCTGCTGCACACTGTCGTTGAGGGTGGCGTCGGCGGGCGGGAGGGTGCCCGCGAGCATGGCGACCGCCGCCGGTACGGCCAGTCCGCTGCCCGCGCCGAGTACGCACAGCGCCAGCACCGTGAAGCCGGGTCCGTGTTCGGGGAGTTCGGCCAGCAGCGCCGATCCGGCCGCCATGGCCAGCATTCCGGCGCCGATGAGCGTGCCGCCGCCGATCCGCGCGCCCAGCCGGACCGCGATGCCGTTGCACAGCAGTGAGGCCAGGGCCATGGGCAGGAAGGTCAGCCCGACCTCGGCGGGCGAGTAGTTCCGCACGAATTGCAGATATTGGGTGAGCACCAGCAGCAGTCCGCCATTGCCGAGTTGCACCAGCAGCAGCGAGATCCCGCCGCCGGTGAAGTTCCGCTCGTGGAACAGGCGCGGCGAGATCATGGGTGCGGTGGTGTGCTGCTCCCAGGCGATGAAGCCGATCGCACCGGCGAAGGCGGTGACCAGCAGCAGCGCGGTGTGGCCGTCGAAACCGTGCCGCGGCCAGGCGATGACGGCGGCGACGAAGGTGACCGTGGTGAGCACGGACAGCACCGCGCCGACCGGATCGGGCGTGCGCCACGGCCCCCGGGATTCGGGCAGCAGCGCCAGCGCCCCGATGCCCGCCACCACGGTGATCGGCACATTGATCAGAAAGACCGCGCCCCACCCGAATTGCGTGATGAGCGCACCCGCCAGGATGGGTCCGCCGATGAGCCCGAGCATCGAGACGCCGCCCCAGACCGCCATGGCGCGACAGCGCTCGTCCGCGTCGAAGACGGTGGTCAGGATGGATACCGTGCCCGGCATGATGACCGCCGCGCCGATGCCCATGCCGACCCGCGCCGCGATCAGCTGTTCCGGATTCGCGGCCAGGGCGGCGGCCAGCGAGGCCGCGCCGAACAGCAGCAGGCCGATGATCATGACCCGGCGCCGCCCATAGCGATCGCCGAGGCTGCCCGCCGTCAGCAGTAGACCCGCGAAGACCAGCGTGTACGCGTCCAGCACCCACTGGATCAGCGCCGCGTCCGCGTCCAGCTCGCGCGCGATGGCCGGGACCGCCACGGTTAGCGACATGGTGTCGATGACCAGCACCATGGTGCTCAGGCACAGCACGATCAGGATGAGCCAGCGGCGCGGATCACGCTGGGCGGCGATGTCCATCGGCCAAACCCTTTCTCTCACAACAGCGGCACGATGGGCCCGATCGGGGCGGTGTACCGCAACGTGAACGCTAGGGGCGCGCGGGCCGGGGCGGTATCGGACGAATGCCTTAATCTGGCAGGTCACTGCCCCCGGAAGCAGTCCGATCGGGTGTCAATCCCGGCGAAACCCTCCGATCCGGTTCGCCATAGCCGATAGTTATGGAGGCGGCAGCGGTCGAATCCCGCTCGGGTGCCTGGGATTCCGGCCGCCTTCCCCGAAACCGGAACGCCCCCGGACATCTCGATGTCCGGGGGCGTTCTGGTTCGCCGCTATTTCGTGCGCGCGGGCAGCAGATCGCTCAGCGCTTCGTCCAGGGTCGGATAGCGGAAGCGGAATCCGCTGTGCCGCAGCACCTCCGAGGTGGCATGGCGTCCGGTCAGGCCCAGCGCCGGATCGGTGCGCAGGAAGATCGCGCCGATCGTGAGCGCCGCCGCCGGGGTGGGCGGTGACCAGGGGCGGCGCAGCTGACGGCGCAGCGCGGTCATCAGCTCCTTATTGCGCACCGGGAAGTCGGTGGCGGCCACCACGATTCCATCGGGCAGGGTCACGGTCGGATCCAGGCCCAGGGCGGCGCGCACGATGCCCAGCCAATCGTCGAGGTGGATCCAGCTGAACCACTGGGTGCCCGGGCCGACGCTGCCGCCCAGTCCGGCCTTGGTGAGGGCCACCAGTCGCTTCATGGCGGGTGCGTCCGGATCGAGCACGATGGAGGTGCGCAGGACGGTGCGATGCTCGGCGTTCGCGCCTTCGAAGACTTCCTCCCACGGTTGTGCGACACCGGTCATCTGCGGCAGTCCCGGGTCGGGCAGCGGAGTGCTTTCGGTGCAGCGGATTTCACCGGCATCGGACCAGATGGCGGTGGTGCTCGCCTGCACCCAGTAGGCGATCGGGCGCTCCAGGGTTTTCGACGCCTCCACCAGTACCGCGGTGGAATCGACTCGGCTGCGCCGCAATTCGGCGATATTGCGTTCGGTGGGACGGCAGTCCACCAGCTTGCCCGCCAGGTTGATGATCGCGGTCGGTCCCGGATTGCGCAGTGCCGCAGCCCATTCCCCGATCGAGCGGCCATCCCATTCGAACTGCGCGTACGGCAGTTCGGCGACCGCGCGCCGGGTCAGGATGCGCACCCGCTGCCCGCGGCAGGTGAGGTCGGCGGCCAGGGTGCGGCCGAGCGCGCCGGTGCCGCCCGCGATCACCACGGTGAGCGCGTCCGCGGCGGGACGCAATCCGGCCAGGCGGGCCAGCCGCGCGAAACAGGTGTGCGCGTCGGTCTCGAGTAGCCCGCCGACCACCTTGCGCGCGACCGCCGCCGACGCTCCGCTGAACGTGAGCTGCTGGGTGACCTCGGTGCCACCGTCGCGCGGGGTCAGCGTCCAGCGCACTCGCATGGTGCCCGCGGGTTCGGGCTGTTCCAGCGTCAGTTCCCGCTCGGGCACGAAGGTGGCGATGGTGAACGGTTCGGCGAACCGGTCGTGCACCGCCCCCGTCACCCGCCCGCGCGGCAGATAGTCGCCCGTACTCCCGACGGCCGGTGCGGCGTGCAGGGTCACCGAGGTGACGGCCGGATTCCATTCGGGCCAGCGAGCCGGATCACCCAGTACGGCCCAGATCCGCTCGGGCGGAAGGGCGACCCACTGGCTGTACATCGTTGTACGAGGCATACACCGACGCTATAACCGCTGGGGCCGGGCCGGAAGCGTGGGCTTGGTCGCATTGGGAACCGAACGCGTATCGGGTCCCCGGCCTACACTGCGGGCCATGAGCGATTCGCCCCTGCCGCGCGGCATCGGTGCGCCGGCGACCCGAGCCCTCACCGCCGCGGGCTATCGGCGGCTCGAACAACTCGCGGGAGTGTCCGAGGCCGAACTGCTCGCCCTGCACGGCGTCGGACCCAAGGCGATTCGCCTGTTGGGTGCGGCGCTCGCGGAGCAGGGCCTGGCACTCGGCTGATCCCGCGAATCAGGCGACGAAGCCGCGTTCGATAATGGCCGCGGTGTCGACGCCGGTGGGCAGGGTGCCGAAGGCGATGCCCCAGTCGCCGCCGAATCGGGTGGCGCAGAAGGCATCCGCCACGGCGGGGTTGCCGTGCCGGACGAGCTGGGAGCCCTGCAGCACCAGCGCCATCTGCTCGACGACCCGGCGCGCGCGGTATTCGATATCGGCGAGATCGGTGAGTTCCTTGCCGATGCGGTCGATGGCGGTATCGAGTGCGGCATTCGCACCGCGCGCCAGCGACACCTCGTCGAAGTACGCCTGCACGCTCTCGGGCTGACGGGCCATGGCGCGCAACGCGTCCAGGGCCGCCACATTGCCCGAGCCCTCCCAGATGGACATGAGCGGGGCCTCGCGGTAGAGGCGGGGCAGGCCCGACTCCTCCACATATCCGTTGCCGCCCAGGCATTCCAGGGCTTCGGCGGCGTGCGCGGGGGCGCGCTTGCACACCCAGTACTTGGTGATGGCCAAGGCGATGCGCCGGAACGCGGCCTCGGATTCGTCACCGGCGGCGGCGCGATCGGTGGCACCGGCCAGCCGCATCATGACGGTGGTGGCGGCATCGGATTCGATCACCAGATCGGACAGCACATTGCGCATGGCGGGCTGATCGATCAGGTTGGCCCCGAACGCCTTTCGATGCCGGGCATGGTGCACGGCGAAGGCGACGCCCGCGCGCATACCGGTGGCGGAGCCGATCACGCAGTCCAGGCGCGTCATATTGACCATTTCGATAATGGTCTTCACGCCCGCGCCCTCCGCGCCGACCAGCCAGCCGATGGCGTTCTCGTATTCGATCTCCGAGGACGCGTTGGACTTATTGCCCAGCTTGTCCTTGAGGCGTTGCAGCCGAAGGGTATTGCGCGAACCATCGGGCAGCACGCGCGGCAGCAGGAAACAGGAGAGCCCACCCGGCGCCTGCGCGAGGGTCAGGAACATATCCGACATGGGTGCGGAGGTGAACCACTTGTGGCCCACGATGCGGTACGTGCCGTCGGAAAGCGGTGTGGCCGTGGTGGTATTGGCGCGGACGTCGGAGCCGCCCTGCTTCTCGGTCATCGACATACCGGCGATCAGACCGGCTTTGGAGGACGGCTCGCGCAGCCCGTAGTCGTATTCGCGCGAGGCCAGCAGCGGTTCGAAACGCGCGGACAGCTCCGGATTGTGCCGCAGCGCGGGCACCACCGCGTAGGTCATGGAGATCGGGCACATATGCCCGGCGTCGGCCACACCCCAGGTGTAGAACTTGGCCGCGCGCGCCACATGCGCGCCGGACCGCTCGTCCTGCCACGGTGAGCCGTGCAGGCCATGCGCCACAGCGACTTTCATCAGATCGTGCCAGTGCGGGTGGAATTCCACCTCGTCCACGCGATTGCCGAACCGGTCGTGGGTGTGCAGCACCGGCGGGTACGCGTTGGCGAGCCGTCCCCACTCCTGCGCCTCGAAACCGCCTGCGAGCGCACCGAGTTCGCGCACTTCGGCCTCGGCCCAGCCCGCGCCCTCGCGATGCAGCCCCTCGATGAGCGCGGGGTTGTGCGAATTGTCGAACGGCACGATGTCCGGGGCCTGGTTGAACACATCATGCGTATGCATGCGAGGACTCCTTATTCCTGGGGCACGCCGAGCGCGCGCAGCGCGAAGGCGACGAGTTCGGGCACCACCGATTCACTCTCCAACTGTTCGGCGAGCGGTCCGACCAGCACCTCACCGATCGCGCCGACCAGCGCGGTGGCGCTGGTGCGCGGATCCTGCGGCGGCAGTTGACCACTGGCCACGCCCTCGGCCACCGCGGCTTCGAAGGTCTCCGCGAAGGCACGGCGGAAGCGCAACCGCTCCGCGTCGACGGCGGCGTCCACCGGCTCCGCGAGGAGTACGTAGGCCAATTTGGGGTTCTTCAGCGCGCGTCCGGCGAAGGTTTCGACGGCGGCGATGACCCGCTGCCGAGCCGACCTGAGGTCGGGATCAGCCGCGACGGTGGCGATCGACCCGCCGTCCGCGGTGTCGGCGTCCGCTCGGGTGCCGCGCGCACCACCCGCCGCGGCCACTTCCGCGACCTCCCGGGTCACCACCTCGCGGAAGACGGCGGTGACCAATTCGGCTTTGCCGCTGAAGGTTTTGTAGACGGTGCCGGTGGCGACACCCGCTTCGGCGGCGACCGCCGCCATGGACAGTCCGGCGAAGCCGTCACGGGAGAGCACCGTCATGGCGGCCCGCACGATCGATCCGGCCTGGGCATCGAGGCGGGCCTGTACGGCGGGGGTTCTGCGGTAGGCCACGCAAGAAGTGAACCACTGATTCATTTCTTTGCGCAAGACCTGTTCGACGCCCGTATTTACGGCGTATGGTCGAGCCCGTGAGCGTACGAGTCGAACGCAATGGCCCCGTGACCACCGTGATCCTGCACCGCCCCGAGGCCCGCAATGCCGTCGACGGACCCACCGCCCGGGCCCTGGCCGACGCCTTCCGTGAATTCGACGCCGATCCCGACGCGGCGGTCGCGGTGCTCTGGGGCGACGGCGGCACCTTCTGCGCCGGAGCCGACCTGAAGGGGCTCGGCACCGAACGCTCCAATGTCGTGACCGAGGACGGCGACGGGCCGATGGGCCCCACCCGCATGATCCTGTCCAAGCCGGTCATCGCCGCCGTCTCCGGCTACGCGGTCGCGGGCGGACTGGAACTCGCGCTCTGGTGCGATCTGCGAATCGCGGAGCAGGACAGCACCTTCGGCGTTTTCTGCCGCCGCTGGGGCGTACCGCTCATCGACGGCGGCACCGTCCGGCTGCCGCGCATCATCGGCCACGGCCGCGCCATGGACCTGATCCTCACCGGCCGCGCCGTCTCCGCCACCGAGGCGCTACAGATCGGCCTGGCCACCCAGGTCGTCCCGAACGGCGAATCCCGCCGCGCCGCAGAGGAACTCGCCCTGCAACTCGCCGCCCTCCCGCAAACCTGCCTCCGCTCGGACCGCATGTCCGCCCTGGAACAGGACGGCCTGGACGAGCCCACCGCCATCACCAACGAACTTCGCCACGGCCTGAAAGCCCTGGCCGACGGCGCGCTGGAGGGCGCGCAGCGCTTCGCCTCCGGCGCGGGACGGCACGGTCAGCCCAGCTGACTTCCGGGCGCGAGAAGCGCGTCCGGATCGGCCCATCGATACCGCCGAGCCGTCGATGGTCGCGGGCGGGCGGATCCACGGCCCGGACCGGTACGCTGCGCTGCGATGGATCGGCTGAGCGTGGTGGACGAGATATTCCTGCGCGCGCATCGGGGCATGGGTACCCCGATCGCGTTGCAGGGTCTTTGGCGTACCGCCGACCCGGTCGATGGGGAATTACTGGAGCGGATTCACGCGGCCCTGCGAACCGGACCGCTGGGGCGGCGGGTGATCCGATCCCGGGTGCCGGGGGCGCGGCCGCGCTGGCAGACCACCGAGTGGGCGCATCCGCCCGCACTCACGGAGACGGCGATTCCCGCTGCGGCACTGCTGGATTGGGCCGACGCGCAGGGCGATGACCTCGATCCGGAGATCGGGCCGGGATGGCGGGTGTCCGCGACCGAACTGCTAGAGGGCGGCTGCGTGATGTCGCTGACCTGCTCGCACGCCCTCGCCGACGGCCGCGCACTGACCCTGGCCATCGATCACGCACTGGCGGGCACCCCACTGGCCGCACCCGTTGCGGGACATACGGATTGGGCCGACGCCCGCAGGCAGTGGGCCACCGTGATCGGCGGCACCGCCCGCGCCCTGCGCCGAGGATTGCCGAAACGCCCGGAGCCGCCGCGCGATCGGACCGCACTGTCATCGCTCGATCAGTCGGCACTCTCGTCGCTCGATAGCGCGGCACCGTGGTCCGGCGGTCGTTCCGTGCCGGTCACCCGCAGCGCGATCACGCAGGTATCCGCCCGTGACTGGAATCGGGTCGCGGTCGCCCATGACGGCACCGCGAATAGTCTCTTCGTGCACATCATCGCGAATATGCTGTGGGACAGCGGTTTCCAGGAACCCACCCTCACCGCGAGCCTGCCCGTCGACACCCGCGACGAACCGCGCGTCGACAATGACATGGCCATGACGGAAATCGTCATCACCCGCGACGACACCCCCGCCACCCTGCGCCGCAAGGCCCGCACCGCCTACGAGCACCGCATGACCAGCCCCGGCGGTATCCCGGAGGAACTGCTCCAGGTCATCCCCGACCGCTGGGCCTACGCCCTGGCCAAGGGTGCGGGCGAGCGAGACATCCTGTGCTCCAACATCGGAACCCTCCCCGACTCACTGCTGTCCCTCGGTCCGCACCCCTGCACCGGCGTCGCCGCCCGCGCCATCCACCCGGGCTTGCGCCCCGACCGCCTCCCCCGCACCCGCCTGTCCGGCTACCTCACCCGCATAGCCGACGCCTACACCCTTTCGGTCGTAAGCCTCGACCCCGACGCCGCCCCATCCCCCGCCGCCCTGGTGGACAAGGCTTTGGCGGACCTCGGCCTCACCGGAACTCGCTGGTAGCTCCCAAATCCACCGCGTCAGAATCCCGCGCTCACGCTCTCCGCCGAACGCGCCCGAACATATTCCGGCACTTCGATTCCCGCCGCCAGATCGGCCGAATCGACCGGCGCGTCCCACACCTGACGCAGCGGCAGCACGCCCGCCCAGGCCGCACCCGCCGCGATATCGGATTCCTCATCGCGCGGTCCGCCGGTGCGCATCTTCACCGACGCCTCGGTGAGGTCGAGGGCGAGCACCATGGTGGCGGCCATTTCCTTCTTGTTCGGTGAGCGCACCGCATCCCACGCGCCGGGAGCCACGTGTTCCACGATCACCCGCAGGCCGTGCATGCGCTCCTCCGGATCGGTGAGCTCGACCGGGCGGGCGTGGATTACGGCCGACCGGTAGTTCATCGAGAAGTGCATGGCCGAGCGCGCGTAGACCACGCCGTCGAGGTGCGTGACGGCCACGGATACGTCCCCGGTCATGGCGGCGCGCAGGTTGCCCGCACCGGTGGAGCCGTGCAGATACAGCGTGTCCCCTTCGCGCCCATAGGTAGTGGGAATCACGACGGGGCTGCCGCCGAGCACCACGCCGAGGTGGCAGAGCAGTCCGGCGTCGAGCACCGCGTCGAGTTCGGCGCGGTCGGTGGCTCCGCGCTCCCTGGAGCGGTTGAGCGCACTGCGCGGGGTGGGTGACAATGGCGTCCGGGTGGCTGGCTCGGTCATACGTCCAGCATCGCGCGCGCATTGGCATTACTGAATAGCCAATTCGAAGCAAGAATGAAAGACCACTTTCCGGGGAGCACTCGTGCCGTTCACACTCGCGCATCCGGCCGCGGTGCTGCCGCTGGCTCGCAAGCTGTGGCTCCCCGGCCTGGTGGCGGGCAGTCTCGTTCCCGATATGCCGTATTACCTCCCGATCGGCGTGGATGGCGAGCTGACCCATTCGCCCTTCGGGCTCCCGATCGATCTGTTGCTCGGAGTGGCCCTGCTCGTACTGGGCACGATTCTCCGCCGCCCGGTCCTGTCCCTGCTCGGCCGGTCGGCCGCGCCGAGCCGAACCAGCTGGTGGCGCGCCTGCGCCGCGATCTTGGTCGGCGCGCTGACTCATCTCGCCTGGGACGCGTTCACCCATACGGACGGTGTGGTGGTCCAGCACTGGGAGCCGATGCGCGAGTCCGTTATCGGCCCGCATCGCGTGTACAACGTCCTCGGCTACCTCTCCTCCGTCGGCGGACTGCTCGTTCTCACCTGGTGGGCCACGCGCTGGTTCCGCCGCGCCGAGACCGGACCGACAGCAGCGCAACGGAAATGGGTGGTCACGGGGATCGCGACGGCCGCGGCGATAGGTGCCGCCATCGCCGCCACCGACCCGGTCGTGGACATCAGCCTCTACGACTGCGTCCGGCACCTGCTGGTCGGTGCAATGCGAGGCGCGGCAATGCTTTTCATTTCCTGGGTAGTGCTTGTCACCGTAAGCAACTGGCGCAAACGGGGTTTCGCAACTCGGCCCGATCTGGACACCGTCACCGCGCCGGAGTGAACCAACTTGGTTCCGTAAACACCTGCACACCAGGAGATTCCACAGTCATCCACAGCTGCCGTTCGGCACCCCAATGGATTTCGTTGTACACACCCGCTGTGGACCGCGCGGCGGCACCGCGCTCGAACCGCGAAACACCGCCCCGCGCTCGAACCAGACCACCCTCGGCAGTGGCAAGCTGAACCCGACTGGATTCCGGACGACGGGGAGACCACTTTCATGACGGAGGCGGGCAAAAACCGTGCGGTGGTGGTCGACGACCTACCGCTGGTTGTCGACCGCGATTCGAGCGTGCCGCTCGCGGTGCAGGTCGCGGACGGTTTACGCGGTGCGGCGACCACCGGTGCGCTGCGCGGCGGAGATCGGCTGCCGTCCTCGCGGGAGCTGGCCGCCCGCCTGGGCGTGAGCCGAACCGTGGTCACCGCCGCCTACGACCAGTTGCACGCCGAGGGCTGGCTGAGCGGTCGGCACGGCTCCGGGACGTATCTGACGGCCGCGCCGGAACCGGTGGCGGCGCAGGCCGCCACCACCGAGCGGGCCGATCCGACCGTCGGACTCCTCGATCTGGGCGCTGGCGCACCCTGCGTGGAGGTGATCGACCCGGCTGCCTGGCGACGGGCCTGGCGCGCGGTCGCGGATCGAAATCCCCTGGTGCGCAGGGACCGTGCGGGAGAACCGGATTATCTCGCGGCGGTCGCGGAGCATCTGCTCCGGCATCGCGGACTGGTGGCCGGCCGCGGCAGCGTGGTGCTGGCGACGGCCGGAACCAGTACGGCGGTGGGCGAACTGGCGGCCGCGCTGCTGCGCCCCGGCGATGTGGCCGCCATCGAGGATCCCGGATATTCGCGGGCCGCGGGGGCCTTCCAGGCGGCGGGCATTCGCCTGGTACCGGTCCCGGTGGATGCCGACGGATTACGGGTCGAACAGCTGCCGCTGGATGCCAAAATGGTGTATTGCACTCCGGCACACCAGTTTCCAATGGGTGCGCGCATGCCCGCCGCGCGCCGCGTCGAACTCGTCGAATTCGCCCGGCGCACCGGCGCTCTCATTATCGAGGACGACTACGACGGCGAATTGCGCTATGACACCTCGCCTTTGCCGCTGCTGGCGGCCCTGGCCCCGGAACTGGTCGTGCACCTGGGCACCACCAGCAAGATCCTCACCCCCACCCTCGGCGTGGGCTGGCTGGTGGCGGCCCCGGCCGTGACCGACGCGATCCGCGCGCATCGTGAACTCACCGGCACCGGCCCCGCACCCGCCGGTCAGCAGGTGGTGGCGGAATTCGCCCGCAATGGCGATCTGGCCCGGCATCTGCGCCGGTTGCGCCGCGAGATGCCGCCGCGCCGCGCACTCGTCGCCGAGGAATTGCGCCGCCGCGGCCTCGAAGTGCGCGGTGATGACGCGGGCTCCCATCTGCTGGTGCCGCTGGCCACGGCCGCCCAGGAGGAGGCCGTGGTGGCCGCGGCGGCGCAGGCGGGGGTCTACCTCGACGGGCTGGGCCGCTACACCCGCGGCCCGCGCCAGAACTTCGGCATCGCGCTCGGCTATGCCGCCCTGTCCCGGGCCGAACTCCCGGTCGCGGTGCGGTTGGCCGGGGATGCGCTGGCACACGTCGTACAGTGGAGCCCATGAGCGAACAGGACATCCTCGCGCGCATCAAAACCCTGGTTGACCAGGAACACGAGCTCCGTACCAAGAACACGCAGGGCGAGATCGACCCGGAGACCGAACGCCGTCAGCTCGCCGAGCTCGAGGTCGCCCTCGATCAGTGCTGGGACCTGCTGCGGCAGCGCCGCGCCCGCCTCGACCAGGGCCGCAATCCGGAGGAGGCGCAGTCCAACTCCGCCCGCCAGGTAGAGGGCTATCTGCAATAACCCCGAGGGTGGAGCTGGCCGAATTTCGCGGTCGGCGCACCCGCGCACCCCGTTACCATCGGTTGATGGTGGCAACAGTCGATATCAAGACCGCGGACGGCGTCGTGCGCGGTTCCCAGGGCCGCCGCGTGTCACGCTGGCGGTCCATTCCTTTCGCGGCTCCCCCGGTGGGCGAACTCCGTTTCCGGGCGCCGCAGCCCGTACAACCGTGGAGCGGGGTGCGGGACGCCACCCAATTCGGTTTCGCCGCAATGCAACACCGGCGCGGTGCGCAGATCGGGGCGCGGCAGCAGCAGCCGACGGGTGAGGACTGCCTGACGCTCAATGTCACCGCGCCCAACGCGCCTTCGTCCACACCGCGCCCGGTCATGGTGTTCATTCACGGCGGCGGCTATTTCATCGGCACCTCCGCGCTGGGCCTGTATTCGGGCGCGCGGCTGGCGGTGCGCGGTGATGTGATCGTGGTGTCGATGAACTATCGGCTGGGCGCGTTCGGGTATGTCGATTTCAGCGAATACTCCACCGCCACCGCACAATTCGACACCAACCTGGGCCTGCGGGATCAGGTGGCGGCGCTGGAATGGGTGCGGCGCAATATCGCCGCGTTCGGCGGCGATCCCGGCAATGTCACCATTTTCGGTGAATCCGCCGGGGCGCACGCGGTGCTCGCGCTGATGGCCGCGCCCGCCGCCGCGGGACTGTTCCATCGGGGCATCGCGCAGAGTCCACCCGCGGACTGGGGGCCGTCGCAGGCCGATGCCAAACTGTTCGCACAGCGCTGTCTGGCCAACCTCGGCGCTGATGCCGGCACGGCCGCCGAGGCGCTGCTCAGCGCGCGGCCCAATGACATTCGCCGCGCGGTGGATCGCGCGGTCAACGAGGTGATGCGGAATCAGCCCGGCATCTTCCCGGCCGCGCCCGAGATCGACGGCGATTTCCTGCCGCAATCCATTCCGAATGCCTTCACCAGCGGGAACGCGCATCGAGTACCGCTGATCATCGGCACCAACCGCGATGAGGGCACGCTCTTCGTACGCTTCGACGACACCCTGCCCACCACGCCCGAACGCCTGCACTGGGTGCTGAAGCAGGTGGGCGGCGACGCCGAATCCCGGGTCACCGCGGCCTATCCGGGCTTCCCGGACCGCAAGACGACGGTGCGCATGGGCGGCGATTTCACCTTCTGGCGGCCCTCGCTCGAGGTCATGGCGGGCCACAGCCGATTCGCGCCGACGTACGCCTATCGCTACGACTTCGCCCCGCGCACCATGCAACTCGCGGGTTTCGGCGCGACGCACGCCCTGGATCTGATCCCGGTCTTCGGTGCGACGACCACGCCGGTCGGCCGGGCGCTCACCGCCGCCGGTGGCGGCCGCGGCTTCCGCGCGGTTTCCCGTCAGTTCCAAGACAATTGGCTGTCCTTCGCCCGCACCGGCGCACCCCTGCCGAACTGGCCCGCCTATACCGAGGACCGCCGCGCCACCATGATCATCGACTACCCGTCGCGAGTGGAGAACGATCCCGAACGCGCGAAACGCCTGGCCTGGCAAGGAGTTCACCTGCCCGCGCTGGTCTAGCGAATCTACTTGAGCAGCCGCGACATTCGCCGGTCGGCGAGAATCTTGCCGCCGGTCTGACAGGTCGCGCAGTACTGAAAGGACTTGTCCGCGAACGCGACTTCACGCACGATATCGCCGCAGACCGGACAGGGCAGACCGGTGCGCCCGTGCACCTGCATCCCGGATCGCTTCTCCCCCTTGAGGCGTGCGGCATCCTGCCCCACCGAGCGCGCGATGGCATCGGCCAGAATCTCGCGCATGGTGGCGTACAATCGCGCCACCTGCTCCTGATCCAGCGTTGAGGAATTGGCGAATGGCGAGAGTTTGGCGGTGTGCAGGATCTCGTCCGAATAGGCATTGCCGATTCCGGCGATCAGGGTCTGATCGGTGAGCGCGTTCTTGATCCGCTGCGTCGTGCCCTTCAGGATCTCCGCGAATTCCGGCTCCCCCACCACCATGGCATCGGGTCCGAGCCGGGCGATACTCGGCACCAGCTGCGGATCCGGCACGATCCACACCGCCAGCCGCTTCTTGGTCCCCGCCTCGGTGAGATCGAACGCGGGCGTATCCCCCTCCGGTGTGAAGAAATGCACCCGCAGCGCGAGCGGCCCCTTCCCCGGTTTGGGCGGTGTCGCGGACGGATCGTCGAGCCACCGCAACCACCCCCCGCGCGACAGATGCGTGATCAACCACAGCCCATCGCAGTCGAGCCCGAGATGTTTGCCCCAGTGTCCCGCCCCCGTGACATCCCGCCCCGATAGTGCGGTCGCCGGTGGATCGAAGGTCTTCAGCACGCTCAGCGCCGCGATATCGACCCGTCCCACGACCGCACCCACCGCATGCGCGCTCAAAAACTGCTCGAGCGCCACAATCTCTGGTAGCTCAGGCACCTCCGCAGCCTACCGACCTCCACCGACACCCGCAGTGGTCACACGCGCGACCGCAGCGATGCGGCGGCGAAACGTCGGTGGGTATCGGTAACGTCCGGTCTGTGGAAATTGGGGAACGTATCGAAGAGCTCGCGGGCCGGATTGTGGCGCTGCGCGATTCCTACTATCAGGGCTCGCCGCTGGTCGCGGACGCCGAGTACGACGCGATCGAGGATGAGCTACGGGGGCTGATCGCGGCGCATCCGGAGCTGACGCCCGATCCGAATCCGCTGGATCAGGTGGGCGCGCCGTCGGTGCTGCACGCCCCGGTGCGGCATGCGCGGCCGATGCTGTCGCTGGAGAAGGCGACCAAGCCGGAGCAGGTGGTGGCGTTCTTCGATCGCTTCCCCGGGCAGTCCGTGGTGGTGATGCCCAAGCTCGACGGGCTGTCGCTGTCCCTGGTTTACGAAGACGGCCGGCTGGCGCGGGCGGTGACCCGCGGTGACGGCACCACCGGTGACGATGTGACCCCGCTGGTGCGCGCCCTGGTCGACGGCGTTCCCGAGAAGATCGACGCGCAGGGGCGGGTGGAGGTGCGCGGTGAGGCGGTGATGCTGCGTTCGACCTTCACCGCCTACAACGTGGCGCATCCGGACAAGCCGCTGATCAATCCGCGCAACGCCGCCGCGGGCACGCTGCGGGCGAAGGATCCCGCGACCGTGGCCGAGCGACGCCTGCAGTTCTTCGGCTTCGACCTCGATACCGAGACCGATGACGCCGCGGTCGATCTGGAGGAGGGCCTGCGCGCGCTCGGCATCGCCGGTGCGCGGATGCGGCACTGCGATGACGCCGAACAGGCGCAGGCCGCGATCACCGCGATCGAGCAGGGCCGCAATGATCTGGATTACGACCTGGACGGCGCGGTGCTGCGACTGGCCGATCGAGATGCCTACGCGGCGGCCGGAACCCGATCGAATTCGCCGCGCGGCGCGCTCGCGTTCAAGTTCGCCGCCGAGGAGAAGACCACCCTGCTGCGCGAGGTCATCTGGGATGTCGGCAAGACCGGCAAGATCGTCCCGGTGGCCTGGTTGGAGCCGGTTTTCGTGGGCGGCACCACGGTCACCAAGGCGACGCTCGCCAATCAGGAGGTGATTCGCGCCCGCGATATCAAGGTCGGTGACACGGTGCTGGTGCGCCGCGCGGGCGATGTCATCCCGTTCGTCGCGGGCGTGCTCGACGCCGCCAAGCGCACCGGTGCGGAGATCGAGATCGTTCCCCCGACCGTCTGCCCGTCCTGCGGGCAGCCGGTGACCGAACAGGGCAATAGTCGAGAACTGTTCTGCACCAACGTTTCCTGCCCCGCGCAGACCGTCCGGCGACTCATCCACTGGGCCTCGCGCGCGGCCGCGGATATCGATGCCATCGGCGGGGTGTGGATCGAACGCCTCGCGGAGGCGGGCGATCTGGAGAACCCATCGGATTTCTACACCCTGACCAAGGAGCGCCTGCTCGAATTCGACCGCGTCGGTGAGGTTTCCGCGCAGCGCATGATCGACTCCATCGATGCCAGCCGCGAGGTCGGCCTGCGCCGCGCCCTGATCGGCCTGGCCATTCCCATGGCCTCGGACGGCACCGCCGCCCGCCTGGCCCGGTCCGGCTTCGGCTCCCTGGAGGAGGTCGCCGATTCCGATGAGGAACGCCTGGTGGCGGTCGAGGATATCGGCCCCAAGGTCGCGGCCTCGCTGGTCGCCCACCTCACCCGGTTGCGCCCGGAACTGGATCGCCTGCGCGGACTCGGCGTCAATCTCGATGTGCGCGAAGAGGATCTGCCCCCTGTCGTCGCCGCGGGCGCGCCCCTGGCGGGCAAGACCGTGGTGATCACCGGCGCGATCGCCGACCCGCGCTCCGGCGAGAAGGTCGCCCGCCCGACCTTCCAGCGCCTCTGCGAAAAGGCCGGTGCCACAGCGGCTTCCTCGGTCTCGGCGAACACCGACATGCTCATCACCGGTGCGGGCGTCGGTGACAGCAAACTGGCCAAGGCCGAGAAACTCGGAGTGGAAGTCGTCGACCAGGGCGAGATCTGGAAACTGCTGATCGAGGCCAAGGTCGTTTAGCGGCGTCAGCGACGCAGCGTGGTCGCCCGCTGCATGCCGGAGAGCTTCTCCGGATTGCGCATGTAGTACAGGCCCACGACGCGGTCACCATCGACGCGCAGTGACATCACCCCGTCGAGCTCACCGTCCAGGTGCAATGCCAGCGCCGGATTGCCATTGGCCACAATGGATTCGACGGTGAGCACGGCGGTGGATCTGCCGATACCGCCGACGATGAACCGGGACACGTTCTCGAAGCCGATGACCGGCCGCAGCGCCGCCTGCTTGAAGCCGCCGCCGTCGCTCAACAGCACCACGTCCGGCGCGAGCACCTCGAGCAGACCCCGCGGGTTCCCGGTTTCCAGCGCGTGCCGGAACGATTCCAGCGCCGCCCGGGTCTGACTCGGGGACGCGACCGCTCGCGGGCGGCGGGCCTGCACATGCTCCCGGGCGCGATGCGCGATCTGCCGCACCGCCGCCGGGGTCTTGCCGACCGCCTCCGCGATTTCGTCATGCCCGATATCGAAGACCTCGCGCAGCACGAAGACCACGCGCTCGGTGGGCGACAGGGTTTCCAGAACCAGCAGCAGCGCCGTCGAAACACTCTCGGCGAGTTCGACATCCAGCGCCACATCCGGTGTGGTCAACAGTGGCTCGGGCAGCCACGGCCCGACATAGGACTCCCGGCGGCGGCTCAGTGTGCGCAGCCGGTTGAGCGCCTGCCTGGTGGTGATGCGCACCAGGTAGGCGCGTTGATCGAGCACCTGCCCCAGATCCACCTCGGCCCAGCGCAGCCAGGTCTCCTGCACGATGTCTTCGGCGTCGGCGGCCGAACCGAGCATTTCGTAGGCGACGGTGAAGAGCAGATTGCGGTGCGCGACGAAGGCCGCGGTGGCCGGATCGGTGACGGGGTCGCGCACAGCGGAGTCCTTCTTCGAAGTCGATCAGAAGGGCGCGATACCGAAGCGCCCCACCACAATGAACACGGCGAGCGCGAGGTAGATCAAGTTCAGCACCACCACGGGCCCATCCCGATGCCGCAGGTGGGTGATGATCGCGCCGATCATGAGCGCGATCCAGCAGACCGCGGTCACCGGCACCAGTACCGGTGCGATATCGAGCACCGCGGGCAGGATCAGTCCGACGGCGGCGAGAATCTCGACCAGTCCGAGCGCTTTGACCGCCCCGGCGCTGACGCCCGCGGTCCACTGCCCGCCCGGTGCCTCGGCCAGTTTCGCCTGCGGCATGACGGTTTTGATCGTGCCGCTCATCAGGGCGACGAAGGCCAGCAGGCCGGTGGCGATCCACAGTGCGACGTTCATGGCGTTTCTCCTCTTTCGGGGTGTTCGGGCACAAGACACCGCGTCGCTGAGCGCTGTGACAGCGGGTGAGCCAGATCACTCGGATCGGGAGAAACGGCAGTTCAGACCTCCGCGTCGCGGCGGGCGGCGTCCAGGAGGGTGTCGAGCAGGCCCGGGAAGCGGGCGTCGAGGTCGTCGCGGCGCAGGGATTGGAAGGTTTCGCGGCCACAGGGGCGTTGCCAGATGAGACCGGCATCGCGCAGCACGCGGTAATGGTGGGTCAGATTGGACTTGGGAACCCCGTCGATGATCGAACCGCAGGTGTGTTCGCCGCCGTCCTGCAACGCCTGCACGATTTGCAGCCGAAGTGGATTCCCAACGGCGGCAAGGACGTTCGCGAGTTGGATCTGCGATCGTTCCGGATGTGCCGTCATCATGGCCCCAGAATACCTCCACTGTTGACAAACAGTTGAACTGTACGTAAGTCTTTGAACAATTCAACAGTAGGAGGATTCGCCATGTCAGCCAACGGTTCCCGGTTCGACGGCAAGATCGCGCTCATTACCGGCGGCAGCAGCGGAATGGGCCTGGCCACCGCGCGGCGGCTACTGGACGAGGGCGCGAGCGTGGTCGTCACGGGGCGGGACAAGGCGCGGCTCGATGCCGCCGTCGAGCAGTTGAATGCCGGGGATCGAGTGCTCGCGGTACCGGGCGATGCCGCGAGCATCACCGATCTGGAGCAGCTCGCCGACGCGATCGCCGACCGCTTCGGACGCCTCGACGTGGTCTTCGCGAACGCGGGAATCGGTGCGTTCCAAGCGTTCACCGATGTCACCGAGGCCGAATACCACCGCGTACTGGACATCAATTTCAAGAGCGTCTTCTTCACCATCCAGAAGACGCTGCCGCTGCTCGCCGACAACGCCGCGATCGTGATCAACGCGTCCTTCGCACTGCACCGCGGCAGTCCGGGCGCGGCGCTCTACTCGGCGACCAAGGCGGCCGTGCACAATCTGGCCCGCACCCTGGCGTCCGAGCTGTCCCCGCGCGGTATCCGGGTCAATTCGGTGAGCCCCGGCTACACCGCCACCCCGGCCTTCTTCGCCGAGGCGTCGCCCGAGATCCAGGCGTCGGTCACGGTGGGAGTGCCCGCCGCGCGCCTGGGCACCTCCGAGGATGTCGCGGCGGCGGTCGCCTTCCTGGCCTCGGCGGAAGCCTCCTACATCACCGCGCAGGATCTGCTCGTCGACGGCGGCCTGATCACCGCGACCTCGGCGGCGCAGATCTGACCGAGCGCCTCAGCCGTTGCGCCGCAGTGCGTAGATATCCATGATCCAGCCCTTGGATTCGCGCAGCGCGGCGCGGCGGCGGGTGATGCGGCTCTCCACGATGCGCAGCGGGCCCTCGATGATGGCCTCATCGGGCATGCCCAGGTACGCGCCCCACCAGATGTAGATGTCATCACCGGGAATCTGCGTGAACGAGCAATCCCCGTCCAGCATCACCAGGGTGGATTGCCCTGCGGCCAAACCCTCTTCGCGCAACCGCCGCCCGGTGGTGATGTGCAGCGGTTCGCCGATCTCGTGCAACACCATGCGATGCGCGGCGGCCAGCGCCTGCACGCTGGTGATGCCCGGAATCACCTCGTAGTCGAAGCCGACCCGCCCGCGCTCGAGCACCCGTTCGACCACGCGCAGCGTGCTGTCGTACAGCGAGGGATCGCCCCACACCAGAATCGCGCCCACGCCTTCGGTTTCCGCGAAGGCCTGTTCCAGCAGTCCGGCCCGCGCCTCGTGCCAGTCCTGCACGACCCCGCGGTACGCGCTGTCCGCGCCGACCCCGGGCACGCTGCGATCGCGCGGCGGATCGAGCACCTGCACCACCCGGTGCGGCTGATCCGCGTATTCGGCCAGGATGGTCGCCCGGACCTCCTCGAGTTCCCGCTTCTCGGCCCCTTTGCCGATCACGAAGAACACGTCCGTGCGGCGCATGGCCTTGACGGCCTGCACCGTCACCTGGTCCGGATCACCGGCGCCGATTCCGATCACATAGAGCTTGCGCACAGCGCCACAGCATGCCAGGCGGGAAGGGTGTCATACGCGAGGGCGGGGCGTGCGTAAGGTTGGCAAGCGTGGACAGCGCCTCTCGAGACCCCCAGAGCATCGCCCCGCATGACACCCAATACGAGGATCTGCTGCGGCTGGTGCTGGATTCCGGCACCCCGAAAGCGGATCGCACGGGTACCGGCACCCGCAGTATTTTCGGGCATCAGCTGCGCTATGACCTGTCCGAAAGCTTTCCACTGATCACCACCAAGAAGGTGCATCTCAAATCCATCGTGTACGAGTTGCTGTGGTTCCTGCGCGGCGATTCGAATGTGAAGTGGCTGCAGGACCACGGGGTCAGCATCTGGGACGAATGGGCCGACGCCGATGGCGATCTGGGCCCGGTCTACGGCGTGCAGTGGCGGTCCTGGCCGACACCGGACGGCACCCATATCGATCAGATCTCGCAGGTGCTGCAAACCCTGCGCACCGATCCGGATTCGCGGCGAATGATCGTATCGGCGTGGAACGTGGCCGATTTGGACAAGATGGCGCTGGCCCCGTGCCACGCGTTCTTCCAGTTCTACGTGGCCGACGGCAAACTCTCCTGCCAGCTGTATCAGCGCAGTGCGGACCTGTTCCTGGGTGTGCCGTTCAATATCGCGAGTTATGCGCTGCTGACCCTGATGGTGGCGCAGCAGACCGAATTGCAGCCCGGCGAATTCATCTGGACCGGCGGCGATGTGCACATCTACGACAATCACCTCACGCAGGTGCGCGAACAGCTGACCCGCGAACCGTATCCGTTCCCGGCCCTGCGTCTGCGTCCCGCGCCGACGCTGTTCGACTACGCCTACGAGGATGTGGAAATCCAGGGCTACCAGCACCATCCGGCCATCAAGGCCGCGGTGGCGGTGTGAGCAGACGGGTCGGGCTGATCTGGGCCCAAACCCCGGACGGGGTAATCGGTTTGGACAACACCATTCCCTGGCGGGTGCCCGAGGATATGGCGCATTTCAAGGAAGTCACCTGGGGTCATCCCGTGGTGATGGGGCGGCGCACCTGGGATTCGCTGCCCGAGCGTTTCCGCCCCCTGGACGGTCGCCGCAATATCGTGGTGACCCGGCAAACGGATTGGGCCGCATCGGGAGCCGAGCGCGCGGGTTCCCTCGAGGAGGCCCTGGAAGTGAGCGGCGACGGTCCGGTGTGGGTGATGGGCGGCGGCGAGATCTACCGAGCCGCAATGCCTTTCGCCACCGAACTGGTGGTCACCGAGGTGGACGCGGAGATCGCGGGCGATTGCTACGCCCCCGCCATCGGCCCGGAATGGTCCGCCGCACCGGAGCCGTGGCGCGAATCGGCGAAGGGTCCGCGTTTCCGGTTCCGCCGATATCACCGATAACGCGCGCATTCCACCTCTGCCAATTCCTGCAACGAACGGCCCAATCTGCCGGTCGCCCCGGAAGTAGTCCGGCATACTCACGGATACTCCGGCGAAAGGCAGTCCATGGACAAGAAGTCGCTGACCGCGGTGGCTCGTCAGCAGCTCAAGCTGGCCGCGACCGCATCGAGCGGACGCAGTTCGCTCACCATCTACGGCGGTCACGCGCACAGCCTGCGCCAGACGGTGATCGCCATGACCGCCGGGCAGAGCCTGGCCGAGCATGAGAACCCGGGTGAGGCCACCATGGTGGTGCTCAGCGGGGTGCTGTCGTTGATCAGCGGTACGAACGAATGGAAGGGTTCGGCCGGCGATCTGCTGGTGATCCCGAACGCGCGGCACAGCGTGAAGGCCATCGACGATGTGGCGTTCCTGCTCACGGTGGCCAAGTGACCGACGGCACGCTGTCGCGCCGGTGAGGCCGCGACCTGGCGGTACCCCGGCGGTTCGGGGCCATCCGGCAGACACGGGGCAACCGGGCGGACGGTCTGTCGCCCGGGCGCTCTAGGCTTGAGCGCATGGGTGAGCCGCAGCCAATCCTCGACCCGCTTACGCCCGCCGCGATCTTCCTCGTCGCAACGATCGATGCGGGCGGTGAGACGGTGGTCCGCGATCTGCTCGCGGATCTGCCCGGCCTCCGCCGCTCGGTCGGCTTCCGGATTCCGGGCGCGGGCCTGGACTGTATCGCCAGTATCGGTTCGGCCGCGTGGGATCGACTGTTCGCCGGTGCGAAACCCGCTGAACTGCACGAGTTTCCGTCCTATATCGGCGAGCGCCATCAGGCCCCCGCCACCCCGGGTGATCTGCTGTTCCACATCAAGTCCCAAAACCAGGACGCCTGTTTCGAATTGGCGATGACACTGGGTGAGCGACTGGCCGGGGCGGCCACGATCGTCGATCAGACGGTGGGCTTCCGCTATTTCGAACAGCGTGATCTGCTCGGTTTCGTGGACGGCACCGAGAATCCCGAGGGTCAGCTGGCGTTCTCGGCGGCGCTGGTGGGTGACGAGGATCCCGAATTCGCCGGTGGCAGCTATGTGATCGTGCAGAAGTACCTGCACGATATGGCCGCCTGGAAAGCGCTCTCGATCGAGGAGCAGCAGCGGGTGATCGGCCGCACCAAGTTGGACGATTTCGAACTGTCCGATGCCGATAAGCCCGCCAATTCCCATGTGGCCGTGAATGATCAGGACGACAACGGCACCATCCTGCGCGCGAATATGCCTTTCGGCAGCGTCAAGGACGGCGAGTTCGGCACTTATTACGTGGCCTATTCGACCACCCCCGCGGTCACCGAGTTGATGCTCGAGCGCATGTTCCTGGGCACCGATGAGGCCGCCTATGACCGCATCCTCGATTTCTCCACGGCAATAACGGGTACCTCGTTCTTCGCGCCACCCCTGGCGTTCTTCGACGCGCTGCCGGACGCACCCGCGCCCGCGGCCGTGGCAGACCGGGAATCACCGGCAACCAATGGTGTTGTCTCCCACGATGGTTCCCTCGGAATCGGCACGTTGAAAAGGAGCTGAAGCATGAACAACCTCCACCGGGAACTCGCGCCGATAACCTCTTCCGCCTGGGCGGCGATCGAAGAGGAAGCGACGCGAACCTTCAAGCGGCATATCGCCGGTCGGCGCGTGGTCGATGTATCCGGCCCGCACGGCCCGGACTACTCCGCGGTGGGCGTGGGCCGCACCGCCGAGATCACCGCCCCCGCCGACGGGGTGCAGGCGCGCCAGCGCGTGGTGGTGCCGCTGGTGGAGCTGCGGGTGCCGTTCACGCTGTCCCGCGATGAGCTCGACAATGTGGAGCGCGGGGCCAAGGACACCGATCTGGACGCGGTGAAGGAGGCGGCCAAGCGCATCGCCTTCGCCGAGGACCGGGCGCTGTTCGAGGGCTATCCGGCCGCCGGGATCGTCGGCATTCGGGCCAGCACCTCGTGCGAGCCGGTCAAACTGCCCGGTGATCCGAAGCTGGCGCCCGAGGCGGTCACCCAGGCGCTGAGCAAGCTGCGGCTGGCGGGCGTGGACGGGCCGTATTCGGTGCTGCTGTCGGCCGATCTGTACACGGCGGTCAGCGAGACCTCCGATCACGGTCATCCGATCCGCACCCATATCGAGCGGCTCATCGACGGTGAGATCATCTGGGCCCCGGCCATCGACGGCGCGTTCGTACTCTCCACCCGCGGTGGCGATTTCGATCTCCAGATCGGCCAGGACCTGTCCATCGGCTACCTCTCGCACGATGCGGAATCGGTGCAGCTCTACTTCCAGGAGAGCCTGACCTTCCTGGTCTACACCGCCGAAGCGGCAGTCGCCCTGGAGGCGTAACTCAGCGCTTACCGGTACCGTGACGCGCAGCACATGAGGTGGAGGCGCGGGATGACGATGGTGCGGGCCGGGGTGGTGCCGGGACGGCGGGCCGCCTGGTACGGGGTGGCCGGGGTGCTGGTCACCGCCGGGATCTGCGGGATCGTGGTCGGGTTGTTCGGGGTGAATCGGGTGTTCACCGGTTTGCTGCTGGGCGTCGCGGCGGGGATCTCGCTGCTGTTCCTGTTGTTCGGGCGCGACGGCGTGGTGCTGACCGATCAGTCGATCGTGCGGCGCACGCCGTGGAGCGCCTCGACCCTGGCCTGGGATCGGGTGGTGGCGGGCCGGTTCGCGCTCGATGAGAACGCGCGCTGGTCGCTGGCTCTGGACCTCAATGACGGTGACGAGCCGCATCACGAACTGGTGCTGCTGTCCATCCCGCCGGTGGTGAAGCCCGTCGGCAGCGCCTATGACATGCGTAAACGCGAGCAGGTCAATGAGATTCGCGGCATGCTGCGGAGTAAGCGCATTCCGATCACCGTGCTGCCGGAGATCGCGGACGCGCTCACCGTGCACTGGCGTTTGGCCCCGCCGACGCGCTGATTCGCGGCTCGGTAGGGTCGATGCCGTGATTCGCACAGCGGCACTGGCCTATATCCGGGATCGTCGTCTGCTGCAGACCAGGTCCACCGGTAAGGACGTCTTCTACATGGCGGGCGGCAAGATCGATCCGGGTGAGACCCCGGAGTCGGCGCTGCACCGCGAGATTCGCGAGGAGCTGGGCGTCGGCGCGGTCCAGGTCGCCGAACTCGGCATCTTCGAGGCGGAGGCGTACGGGCACGCGCCCGGCACCCGGTTGCATATGACCTGCTTCCTCGGTGAGCTCACCGAGGAGCCGCGGCCGTCCGGGGAGATCGCGGAGCTGCGCTATTTCACCGTCGCCGAATACCGGGCGATGGATCATGTCGCGCCGGGCTCACTCCTGGTCTTTCAGCGGCTGCACGCCCTCGGCCTGATCGACGCCTGACTCGTCGTCGGTCAGCGCGTCCGGCGAGCGGTAGGGAATGCGGGTGGCCGCGGCCAAGCCGATCAGCAGGAACAGCGCCGCCGCAAGCAGAGTGGTACGGGTGGCGTCGGTGAAGCCGCGTTCGAGCGCGTCCAGCACCGCGGCAGCGCCATCGTGATCGCGCACCCCGGAGATCGCGCCGCCCGCGGATTCCCGGGTGGCGGTGGCGAGGGTGTCGGCGGCGCTCGCGGGCAGATCCTTGACGTCCTCGAGCCGTTTCGGCAGATCGTTGCCCAGCGCCACCGACAGTAGTGCGCCGATCACCGCGATACCGAAGGCGGAGCCGACCTGTCGCACGGTGCTCTGCGTCGCCGAGCCCTGACCGGAATTGTCGGGCGGCACATCGGCGAGCACGATTCCGGTCAATTGCGCCGAGGCCATCCCCAATCCGATGCCGTAGCCGATGAGCAGCACCGCCAGCCACCAGCCGGAGATGTGCGGGGTGACGAACAGCGCCGCCAGCGCGATCGCGATCGCCTCGAAGGCCAGGCCGAGCCGCACCACTCGCACGGGTCCGACCTTGCGCACGATGCCCTCGGCGATGCCCGCCGCCAGGAAGGCTCCGACCGCCATCGCCGCGAGTACGAAACCCGCACCGAGCGTGGAGAATCCGAGCACGTTCACCATGAAAAGCGGTAGTGCGAACAGCAATCCGAATTCGCCCAGCGATACCGCGAACGCGGTGAGGTTGCCCCAGCGAAAGCTGGGGATCAGGAACAACTTCGGATCCAGCAGCGCCGAACGTCCGATCAGATTGCGATGCTGCTCCCAGCGGATGAACAGCACCAGCGCCAGCACCCCGAGCGCGATGAACACCGGAATCGGTGAGATCCACGCGGTCTCGGACCAGTGGAAGCCGGGCATCGGGAACTCGCGCAGCGGTTTCCACCAGCCGTAGGTCTGGCCTTCGATGAGCGCGAACACCAGCAGCGCGAAACCGGCGGCGCTGAGCAGGAATCCGTCCACATCGAGTCCGGGCGCGGCCTTGCCCATGCGCGTCTCCGGCACGAACAGGAACAGTCCGATGAGCACCACCGCGCCGAGCGGAATATTGACCAGGAAGATCCACGGCCAGGTGAACGAGGTGGTGAGCCAACCGCCGAGCAACGGTCCGATGGCCGCCACACCCGAAATGACCGAACCCCACACCGCGAAGGCGATGACCCGGTCCCGGCCGCGGAACAGCGCGTTCATGGTGGCCAGGGTGCCCGGCATGACACCGGCCGCGCCGATGCCCTGTACGACGCGGCCCCAGAGCAGTGGCCAGGCGCTGGTCGCCGAGGCCGAGAGCACGCTGCCGATCAGGAAGATCAGCACGCCGAGGGCGAACATATTGCGCCGCCCGAAGCGGTCGCCGAGTCGCCCGGCGGTGATCAGCAGTGCGGCCAGCACCACCGCGTAGATGCTGGTAACCCATTGCGCCTGGGTGAAATTCAAACTCAGCTGGTCGATGATGACCGGCAGTGAGACCGAGACGATGGTGCCGTCCAGCACCACCATGGAGAGCCCGAGCGCCAGTACACCGAGCGTGATCCATTTCTTGCGACCCAGGTCCAGCTGCATTTCCGTCATCCGTCGCTCCCGCCGCGCATGGGACAGCCGTCCGAAAAATCGGTATCTCGCAGTAGCCATCGAGGTGCCGCATGGCCGTTGATAAGTGTATGTGCAACCCGTTGGACAGCGGCCCAAGGTGACGAGACGGTTACCTGTTTCCGAAGAATAGCCAGTTCAGAGCGCTATCAATGACCGAAGTAGGATGGCGAACTGCGGCGCGGCGAGCCACGAGGCGATCGATGCCGAATATTTGCCACTGTGTTCAGGGGGCTGACGCCGGGCAGGGCGGACACCCGCGTCGCCGACCGGATCACCAGGACCGAACCGGGACAGCGCATGTCCGAATCGGATACGTTTGAGGGCGTGTCGATGATGAAGGGTTCCAACGTTCCGGTGGCGGCGTCCGCGGTTCGGGTCGAGCTGGGGTGGCAGTCGGGTCCAGGCGTTCCGGACGCCGATGCTTCGGCGCTTTTGCTATCCGGCGGCCGGGTCCGCTCGGACAGTGATTTCGTCTTCTACAACCAGCCGCAGCACGGGTCCGGCGCGGTCCGGCACGAAGGCAAGCGACAGGGGCCGACGATCGTCGACGCGCTGTCGGTGAATCTGGGGCAGGTGGAGCCGCAGATCGAGACCATCGTCATCGCCGCCTCCGCCGACGGCGGCACCTTCGCCCAATTGCCCGGTCTGCACGTGCGTTTGGTGGATGCGAGCAGCGGCGCCGAGGTGGCGCGCTTCGATCCCACCGACGCCTCCTCCGAGACCGCCTACGTGCTCGGCGAGCTGTATCGCCGCCAGGGCGCCTGGAAGTTCCGCGCGGTCGGTCAGGGCTACGCGACCGGATTGGCCGGGCTGGCAACCGATTTCGGCATCTCCGTCGATGACGCGCCCGCGCAGTCGTCCGCACCACAGCCGTCCTTCGGCACGCCCCCGCCCGCCGCGCCGTCGCAGGCGACTCCGCCGCCGGTGCCGCCGCAGACTCCCCCGCCGCCCTATGGCGCACCGCCGCAGCAGACCGGCGCACCACAGCCGAATTACGCTGCGCCGGGCCAGAATCCACCGCCGTACGGTGCGCCCACCCCGGATCAGCAGCCGTATGGCGCGCCGGGTCAGAATCAGCAGTTCGGCGCGCCGGGTCAGTACCCGCCGCCGCCCGGGCAGTACCCGCCGCCCGGTGGCTATGCCCCGCAGCCGGGCCAGTACCCGGACCCGACCGGACAGTATCCGCCCGGCGGTCAGCAGCAGGGTTATCCGCCCGCCGGTCAGTATCCGCCGCAGCCGGGGCAGTATCCGGATCCGGCCGGGCAGTACCCGCCCGGTGGTCAGTACCCGCCACCCGGCGGGTATCAACCGCCGCAGCAGCCGCCGTATCCCGCGCCGCCGAACCCGTATCAGTCCGGCGGGAACCAGATTCCGCCGTATCAGCAGGGTGGCGCACCGGTGCCGCCGTTCCAGCCGGGTGGGAATCAACCGCCGCCCCCGCCGTATCAGGGCACGAATCCGGTTCCGCCGCAGCAGTTCCAGCAGGGGCCGGGTAGTGCGGAGCCCAAGGTGAATCTGGGCAAGATCTCGCTCACCAAGGAGGCCCCGGCGGTCTCGCTGACCAAGCAGGGCGCGACCGGCGGCATCATGCGGGTCAATCTGAATTGGTCGGTGCCGGGCGCGTCGAGCGGGCTGTTCGGCCGCAAGCGCGGCGGCAATGGCGGCCTGGACCTGGATCTGTGCTGCTTCTGGGAGCTCACCGATGGTTCCAAGGGCTGCATCAGCCCGCTGGACACCATGGGCAATCTGCATCGCGCGCCGTTCATCGAACTGGATCAGGACGATCGCACGGGTGCGAGCCAGGGCGGCGAGAACCTGTCCATCAATCTGGACAACACCGCGCAGTTCCGCCGGATCCTGGTGTTCGCCTCGCTGTACGAGGGCGCGGAGGATTTCCGTGGCGTGCACGCCACCGCGACGCTCTACCCGCGCAATTCCCCGCCCATCGAGATGGAGGTCAGCGGCTGTGTCGACGACTCCCGCGAAATGGTGCTGGCGCTGATCGAGAATGTGAACGGCGAGTTGGTGGTTCGCCGCGAGGGCGTCTTCGTGCGCCCGCCGGACGGCCACCGCTTCTGGGGCAAGCTCGCGGTGGATCAGGCGTACCGCTGGGAACTCAAGTGGGGCACCTCGAAGGGCAAGTCCTAGACACTGAATACGCGCCCGCGACGACAGCCGTCGCGGGCAGCTGCGCCCTCAGCCGAGTTCTATTGCGGCGGAACGGGTTTCCATCAAATCGCCGGTGTAGCCGAGTAGCCGGAGCATGGCGTCGGGGATGAGCCGCTCGGCGTACTCCGGCGGCGCGCCCTCGTCGGATCGGATATTGATGACCGATTCGACGAGCCGGAACGGCAGCAGATCAGCGCCGGGCACCGTCGGGTTCCCGGCCTCGGATATGACCGCGGCGGCCAAGATTTCGTAGTGGCGGCGCAGTTCGTCGCGCCGTGCCCGGAAGGCGGCGAAGCGTTCGCTGCGCAATTCCGGCAGCAGGTACAGCGCCCCCAGATTCCAGCGTGCGGCGCACAGCTGGTCCACGTCGAATCGAGCCAGCGCGTAGAGCCGCACGGCGGCGGGTGCGTCCGTGATGGCCAGGCGTTCGGCCAGTTCCAGCGGTCCGGTGATGGTTTCACCGAGCAGCGCGTCCAGGATGTCGTCTTTGGACGCGAAGTGGTGGTACAGCGATGCCTGCCGGATGCCGACCGCATCGGCGATGGCGCGGGTCGAGGTGCTGCCGTAACCGTTGCCGGTGAACAGTTCGGCTGCCGCGTCGAGGATCTCGGCGCGCGGCGTCTGCCCTGCCCTGCGGCGGGGTTCCAGGCGGGGACGTCCAGGTCCGAGTTGGGTCACGCGGTTCATTCTGTCCTACCGCGCCGATGTGAGGTTTCTGTCACTCGATAGAAATACCGGCAACGCAGAAGTTACGGCGGGCCATCCGCCGGATACATCGGCGTCACCGGGCGAGCGATCGGGATTGGAAAACTTTCAATCGATAGATATTCGCCGCCCGAAGGATTCGCCATGGTTGCCTCCGCCGATTCCATCGTTCCCACCCGCCCGCCGAACAACGCCGCCACCAGCGCCGATAGCGCCGATCTGGCCAGCTTCGGCTATCAGCCCGTACTGCACCGCAAGCTCGGGCGCTATGCCTCGTTCGCCGCGGGGTTCTCCTTCGTCTCCATCCTGACCACGATTTTCCAATTCTTCGGGCTGGGCTATTCGTTCGGCGGCGCGGCCTTCTTCTGGACCTGGCCGATCGTGTTCGCGGGCCAGCTGCTGGTGGCGCTGAACTTCGCGGAATTGGCGGCGCGCTATCCGCTGTCGGGCTGCATCTACCAGTGGTCGCGGCATCTGGCCGGCGAGCTGGTCGGCTGGTTCGCGGGCTGGATGATGATCATCGCGCAGATCGTCACCGCCGCGGCGGCGGCCATCGCACTGCAGGTGGTGCTGCCCACGATCTGGAGCGGTTTCCAGCTGGTCGGCACCGACAGCGCGCTCACCTCGCATGACGGTGCGGTGAATGCCGTTGTGCTGGGCAGCATTCTGCTGGTGGTGACCACCTTCATCAATGTGGTGGGCATCGATTGGATGGCGCGGATCAATTCGCTCGGCGTCACCATCGAGATCGTCGGCGTGCTCGCGGTGATCGCGGTGTTCTTCACGCACGCCGATCGCGGGCCGAGCGTGGTCACCCAGACCGATCAGGCCGCGCCGGGACCGTACTGGGCCGCGTTCCTGGTGTCCGGTCTGATGGCCGCCTACGTGATGGTCGGATTCGATTCCGCGGGTGAGCTTTCCGAGGAGACCAAGAATCCGCGCCAGGTCGCGCCGCGCACCATTCTGACGGCGTTGACGGTGTCCGGCATCGGCGGCGGGCTCATTCTGCTCGGCGCGCTGATGGCGGCCCCGAGCCTCACCGACGGATCGCTGAGCACCGGCGGCCTCGCGTACGTGATCGAGGCCAAGCTGGACAGCCCGGCGGGCAAGGTCGTACTCGCCTGTGTGGCGTGCGCTATCACGGTGTGCACCTTGGCGATTCAGACCGCGGGCTCGCGCCTGATGTTCTCCATGGCGCGGGACGGCAAGCTGCCGTTCGCCGCGAAGCTCGCCGCCGTGCACCCGCGTTTCGGCACCCCGGTGCTGCCCGCGGTGGTGATCGGTGTGCTCGGCATCGGCCTGCTGGTGCTGAATCTGGGCAACGCCGCCATCTTCGCGACCCTGGCCAGCGTCTGCATTGTCACCCTCTACCTGGCGTACCTGCTGGTCACGGTGCCGCTGCTGGTGCGGCGGATCAAGGGCTGGCCCGCCGATGACGCCACCACCGAGAACGGCAAACCGCTGTTCGGGCTGGGCCGCTACGGGATTCCGATCAACGCGCTGGCCGTGGTGTGGGGCATCGCCATGGCGGTGAATCTGGCCTGGCCGCGCGCCGAGGTCTACATCCCGACCGGCGGCAGCTGGTGGATGCAATGGGCCGCACCGCTTTTCGTGATCGTGACGGTCGCGGCGGGCGTGCTGGTGTACCGGCTGGTGACGGCCGCGCGCACGGCCACCGCTACCGAGCCGATCATCCAACCCGCCTGAGCGACACCCGGCAGAGCATCGCACCGGCCGCCCGCGGCGGCCGACGGAAGGAGTACCGATGACAACCACCGCAGACACCTCGGGAGCGCGAGCGCATGCGAGGTCGCAGGCCGCAGCCGCCGCGATAGCCGGTCCGGCACTGCCGGAAGGCGTCGAAACGGCGAAAATCACTTTCGCACAGCGGATTCCGTCCGGCGGCTACGCCAATGTGGTGCTCGGCCGGGGCACTCGGGTGCGGATCTCCGATCCGGCGGGTTCGGGCTGCGCGCATCTGCTGCTGGTGCGTGCCGAATCACCCTGGGAGCGAATGAATGTCGCCGATACGGTGAAGGTGCCGTGGCAGGCGTACCTGGGGGCCGGGCATCCGCTGCTGTCGGATCAGGGGCGGGTGCTGGCCACGGTGGTCGCGGATTCCTCCGGACACCACGACACCCTGTGCGGAACGTCCGCGCACGCTCGGGACCGGCTGCGGATGGCCGGGGTCAAACAGGGGCTGGAGCCGCGCGATATCGCGCAGACCATCTCGTTCTTCCGGGGCGTCCGGGTGGAATCCGATGGCGGGCTGACAGCCACCGGCAGCGCCGGTGCGGGTGCGGCGGTGGAATTGCTCATTCACCTGCCGGTGACGCTGCTGCTCGCCAATGCCGAGCATCCGCTCGACGCAACCCCGACCACGGACATCGATCTGGTGGCCTGGGCGGCCCCGGAAGACCTTGCCGGGCAATTCAATTCCGATCCCGAGTATCTGCGCGCGGTGGAGAACACCGAACTGGATTGGCACGCACGCACGCTGGAGGCAATCGCATGACCATCTCTTCGGACACCATCGCCGCCGCTCGCACCGTCGTGCTCGATGAGACCGTGCCCGCCCGCGCCCCCTGGTCGACCGTGGTGCGCGCGGGGGACCTGCTGGAGATCATCGATCTGCACGGCAATCAGGCGGTGGACTGCCTGCTCTACGCGGCGGACGATCACACCGAACGGTACAGCGCGCAGGCCACCGTCACCGCGCAGCGCAATATCTTCCTGAGCACCGGCAGCGTACTGCTCACCGACGGCGGCACCGCGCTCATGACGGTGGTCGCCGATGAGGTCGGCAATCACGACACCGTCGCCGGGGCGTGCTCGCAGGAATCCAATACGCTGCGCTACGGCCATCACACCCGGCATCAGCACGCGTGTGTGGAGAACTTCCTCGCCGAGGGCATGAAATGGGGCCTCGGCAAGCGTGATCTGGTGTCGAATATCAACTGGTTCATGAATGTTCCGGTGGAGGCCGACGGCACGCTCGGCATCGTGGACGGGCTCTCCGCGCCGGGTAAGAAGATCACGCTGCGCGCGGAGATCGACACCCTGGTGCTGGTCTCGAACTGCCCGCAGATCAACAACCCCTGCAATGGTTTCGACCCCACCCCGGTGCGCATGGTGGTGACCCGATGACCGCCCTGCTGCCCGAACCGCACGCCATCGCCCTCGATACCGAACTGCCGGCTGTCACAACCACTTCCATGCATGTGGTGCGGCCGGGTATGCAGACCACGGTGCAGGATTGGCCCGCGCGGATCGGTTACTGGCACGTGGGCGTGCCGCCGTCCGGGCCGATGGATGATCTGTCGTTCCGGCTCGGCAATCGGGCGCTCGGCAATCCGGAGGGTGCGGCGGGGCTCGAATGCACGCTGGGCGGACCGGCGCTGCGGTTCGACGCGCCGACCTGGGTGTGCGTGACGGGTGCGCCGGTACCGGTCACGGTGAACGGTAAGCCGGTGCGGCAGTGGCGCAGTGTGCTCGTGCCCGCCGGTGGCGTGCTGGACGTGGGCATGGTGCGCGGTCCGGGCATGCGGTCGTACATTCTGATCGCCGGTGGTATCGAAGTGCCCGAATACCTGGGCAGCCGTTCGACTTTCACCCTCGGCAAGTTCGGCGGCGGCACCGGGCGGGCCTTGGCCGCCGGTGACGCCCTCGCGCTCGGCGTTCACGGTGTACCCGCGCCCGGCGGGACCGGGCGGGTCAGCGCCGGGGTGCCCGGTGACGATCAGCCGGTGTTCACGCGGCGCTGGGAATTGGCGGTCACCGAGGGGCCGCACGGTGCCCCGGAGTTCTTCACGCGCGGCGATTTCGACACGATCATCGGCACCGATTACGAGGTGCATTTCAATTCCGATCGCACCGGGGTGCGGTTGATCGGGCCGAAGCCGCAGTGGGCGCGCCAGGACGGCGGCGAGGCCGGACTGCATCCGTCGAATATCCACGACACCGCGTATTCCATTGGTGCCCTGGACTTCACCGGCGATACTCCGATTCTGCTCGGCCCGGACGGTCCGAGCCTGGGCGGTTTCGTCTGCCCGGTGACCGTGGTGGCCGCCGATCGCTGGAAGCTGGGTCAGCTCACGCCGGGCGATAAGGTGCGGTTCGTGCCGGTGCGCGCGGATCGCGCGGCCTCGCTGCGCGAGCTGGGGGCCGAGCGGCGCGCGGCCTGGCCGGTGGTGCTCTCCGCCGGAGGTGACGGCGATGACGGGGTGCTGGCGCGCCGCGAGGGCGCCGAGACCGCGGTCACCTACCGCCGGGCGGGCAATGACGGCATGCTCATCGAATACGGCGATATGACACTGGATCTGGAGTTGCGCGCCCGCGTGCACGCACTGCACCAGGCATTGCTCGAGCGTGCCGAACCGGGTGTCACCGAACTGACCCCGGGCGTGCGCTCGTTGCAGGTGCGCACCGATCCGGATCGCCTGCCGACCGGCAAACTGCTGGATCTGCTCGGTGAGGTGGAGGCCGAACTGCCGTCCGCCGATCAGCTGGTGGTGCCGAGCCGCACCGTCTCGCTGCCGCTGTCCTGGGACGATCCCTCGACCCGGGAGGCGATCACCCGCTATATGCACGGTGTGCGCGCCGATGCGCCGTGGTGCCCGTGGAATATCGAGTTCATCCGCCGGATGAATGGATTGGCCACGGTGGACGAGGTTTTCGATACCGTCTTCGCGGCCGAGTACCTGGTGCTCGGGCTCGGCGATGTGTACCTGGGCGCGCCGGTCGCCACCCCGACCGATCCGCGGCATCGGCTGGTCACCACCAAGTACAACCCGGCCCGCACCTGGACGCCGGAGAACGCGGTCGGCATCGGCGGGGCGTACCTGTGCATCTACGGGATGGAGGGGCCGGGCGGCTATCAGTTCGTCGGCCGCACCACCCAGGTGTGGAATCACCGCTCCACCGGTATCGGTGAGGATCCTTGGCTGCTGCGGTATTTCGATCGCATCAGCTGGTATCCGGTGAGCGGGGAGGAGCTGCTGGACCTGCGCGCCGATGTGGCCGCCGGGCGCGGTGAACTGCGGGCCGAGGACGGCGAGTTCAAGATCGCCGACTACCGCCGCTTCCTCGCCGACAATGCCGCGTCCATCGATTCTTTCCGCGCCATGCAGACCGAAGCCTTTACGGCGGAACGTAATTCGTGGCGCGAAGCGGGCGAGCTCACCGAAACGCCCTGAACTCGAAGCATAAGAGGAGATCGAGCATGTCCGTATGGATCCAGCGCCGCCCCGACTCCGAGGTGGCGGCCGAAATCGCCTCCGCCACCGGAACATTGGCCGGTTTACGGTTGGCCGTCAAGGACAATGTGGATGTGGCGGGGTTCGCGACGACCGCCGGGTGCCCCGACTACGCCTATACGCCGGAACAGGATTCGGCGGTGGTCGCCGCGCTGCGCGCCGCCGGTGCGGTGGTGGTCGGCAAAACCAATCTCGATCAATTCGCCACCGGCCTGGTCGGCACCCGCTCGCCCTACGGCGCGGTGGAGAACGCGTCGCGCCCCGGATACGTCTCGGGCGGTTCGAGTTCGGGTTCCGCGGTGGCGGTGGCGCGCGGTGCGGCCGATATCGCCATCGGCACCGATACGGCGGGTTCCGGCCGCGTCCCGGCGGCCCTGCACGGCCTTGTCGGCATCAAACCGACGATAGGCACGGTCGCCACCGACGGCGTCGTCCCCGCCTGCCGCTCCTACGACTGCGTGACCATCTTCGCCGCCACCCTGGAACTCGCGAACCGAGCCATGGGCGTCATGGCATCGGGCGCACCCGACCGCCCCTGGCCCGCCGATGTCCGCCTGGCCGCCCCGCCCAACCCGGTGGTGGCGGTCTTCAGCGAACTGCCCGATCTGGATCCGGAGTGGCGCGGCGCTTTCGAGCGCACCGTCGCCGAGCTGCGCGAGCGCGGCGCACGCATCATCGAAATCGACCCGGAACCCTTCCTGGCCGCCGCCAAACTCCTCTACAACGGCGCATTGGTGGCCGAAAGATACTCCGCCGTAGGGGAATTCGTGGACGCCCACCCGGACTCCATCGATCCCACCGTCGCCTCGATCGTGCGGGCCGCGCGGGATATCCCCGCCCACCAATTGGTTTCGGACCTGGCCGAATTGGAGCGCCTGCGCACCCGGGCCATGGCGAGCCTCGCGGGTGCCGATGCCCTGCTCACCCCCACCGTCCCCGGCCACCCCACCATCGCCGAGGTCGCCGCCGACCCGATTGCCGTGAACTCCCGCCTCGGCACCTACACCAATTTCTGCAACCTCTTCGACCTCTGCGCGGTGGCGGTCCCCGCGGGCACCGCCGGAGACGCCCACTTCGGCGTCACGATCCTGGCCCGCCCCTTCGAGGACGCCGTAGCCTACGACATCGCCACTCTCGTTACGGCCCAGCAGGATTCCCTCCCCGCCCCCGCCTGGCCCCTCACGGTGGCCCCCGTCCGAGACCTGATCGTCTTCGGCGCACACCTGCGCGGCCAGCCCCTGGAACACCAGCTCACCACCCTCGGAGCCCGCTGGGCAGGCCCCGTCCGCACCTCCCCCAACTACCGCCTCGCCGCCCTCGACACCACCCCACCCAAACCCGCCGTAACCCGTGTCCCCGAAGGCGAACAGGGCATCTCGGTAGCCGCCGAACGCTGGCTCCTCTCCCCCGCCGCCCTCGGCACCTTCCTCACCACCCTCCCCACCCCCATGCAACTGGGCGCGGTAGAACTCGAAGACACTACCTGGACAACCGGATTCAGCTGCACCGGCGCGGCCGCCACCACCGCCAAGGACATCAGCGAATACGGCGGCTGGAAAGCCGCCCTCGCCGCCGGCGCGCTCTGATCAGCGAGAACGCCTGGCGCTACTTCGGTTTGGTCCAGATGAGGGAGTAACGCCAGTAGAGGTGGCGGCGGTAGGTGGAGGCGGGGAGGAGCGAGTGGGCGAGGGTGCGGATTTCGGCGTAGGTGTGGGGTGGGGGCCAGACTATGGGGGAAGGGTGTTCCCAGCGGGGTTTGGTGAAGCGGTACCAGTTGTAGGCGATGCCCGCCGCCAGTTCTCGGGGGAGGTCGGCGGGCCAGTTGGGTTTGGCGAGTCCGGTCAGGGCGAGAGTGCCTCCGGGCCTTAGGAGTTCGGCCATTCGAGTCAGAGCCGCGGTGGGGTCCATGTGGTGCAGGGTGGCCACCGAGACTATGCCGTCGAAGGATTCGGGGGTGAAGGGGTGGGTCAGGAAATCGGCGTGGAGGTAGGTGATGTCCGCCGGGGGTTGGGTGCGGGCCAGGGTGATGCTGGGCTCGTGCAGGTCGATGCCGGTGACGTGTGGAATGTGCCGGCGCAGACGGCGACTGAGCATGCCCTCGCCGCAGCCCACGTCCAGGACCGTGTCGGATCCGGCCACCGCGTCGACCAGTAGGCCGTGGTACTGGATATTGGTGTTCCAACGGTCGGCGTCCGGGGTTTCGATCGACCTGTTGATCATGCCGAAAAGCCTAGCGACGGCGGGTGCTGCGCGCCGCTAGTCCGAGGTGTGGGTGGCTTCGGGGTTGGTGGTGTCGCGAATGACCCGCAACGCTGCCGTGAGGGCGTCGAGCTGCTCGGGTTCGAAGAGCCCGGTGAACCACTGCTCCACACCTGCCAGATACGCGGGCAGCACCCGTGCGACGCGGGTCGCCCCGGCTGCGGTGAGCACGGCGTACGAGCTGCGGCGGTCGCCCGGATCCGCTTCGCGGCGGACGAAGCCATTGCGTTCGAGCCGGTCCACCAGGCGGGTGACACCGCTGGTCGAGAGATTGGTCTGCACGGCGAGATCGGTCATGCGCAGTTTGCGGCCGGGCGAACGACTCAGCCGCATCAGGGCATTCAGATCCAGCCCGGAGAGCCCATTGCCCTTCCAGGTGGGTTCGAGCCGAGCGAGCAGACCATCGTGCGCCTCGTACAGCAGGCCGACCGCGGTGAGACGGGGGTCGTCGAACAGATGCTTGGGATCCACGCTGAGCAGCGTAAACCACATGACTGCACTGCGGATAGTTGACACGCGGAACAAATCCAGTATGTTGTTGCCAACGCAATATTCCGCACCGCAACAAAATGGAGAAGACGATGAACACACAGCGCTGGGTGGCCGGATTCCGTGCACCGCTGGTGAATCCGGCCGAACAGATCCGGCTCGCGGAGCCCCGCGAATTCGCCGCGGAGTCCCTGCGCCAGGTGGTGCGGGTGGCCGGGGCCGGATCGCAACTGCGGGTGCGACTCACCAACCGGTACTCCGACCAGGCATTGGTCATCGGAGCCGCCCGCATCGCGCTGAGCAAGAGCGGCGCGGAGATCGTTGCCGAGACCGATATCGAACTGCGCTTCGACGGATCCCCCGAGGCCCGTGTTCCGGCGGGCGCGGAGCTGGTCAGCGAACCCATTCATCTCCCAGTAGCCGCCGGTGATGAACTGGCACTGAGCCTCTACCTGCCCGAGCCGACCGGCTTCGCCGCCTACGCGCACCTGCCCGCCCAGCCCGGCTGGATCACCCCCGGTGATCGGACCGGCGACACCGCCTGGCCCGACGCCCAGGAGACCGTCTCCCGTTTCTTCCTCACCGGCATCGACGTGCTGACCGACGCCGCCGCCCCGGTGCTGGTGGCCTTCGGCGACTCCTGGTTCGAAGGCGTCGGTTCCACCCCGGGCGCGAACCGGCGATCAGTGGATGTGGTCAACGAGAAGCTGCCCACCGGCTGGGCCGTGAACCAGGGCATCGGCGGAAACCGTTTGGTCACAGCGGAAGTCGGTGAATCCGGGCTGGATCGATTCGAGCGGGATGTGCTCTCGGTGCCCGGCGTGGCGGGCGTGTGGGCGAACTTCGGCATCAACGATCTGATCGTCGGCGGCACCACTCCGGCCGAGGAACTCATCGCCGGATATATCGAACTGGCGCGGCTCGCGCATGCGGCGGGCTTGCCCATCTACGCCAACACCGTCGGCCCGTTCGCGGGCGTGATCTACCCGGATCTCAGTGTCGCAGAGGGCATCCGGGTCCGCCGCGAGGTGAACGACTGGCTGCGCCACACCGATGTCTTCGACGCCGTCTTCGATATCGCGGCGGCGGTGCAGGATTCGGAGACCGGCGATTTCATTCGCGCCGAATTCGACAGCGGCGACGGCCTGCACCTCAATGACGACGGACACCGCGCCATGGCTGGGGCCGTGGATATCTCGGCGCTGACGGCGCACCGCTGACCGGCGCGCACAGAGCCACGCGCCATTGCGTGGCCGAGTGCCCTGGCGGGCGACCCGCGGGTCAGGACAGGCGCGCGGCCGCGGCGCGATCCTGTTTCAGGCCGTTCGCCCACACATTGTCGGCCACCTCGCGGCCGAGCCGGACGCCGCCGATATTCCGGGTCAGATCCATTCCGCCCCGGGTATCGGCGACATAGGCGTCGAAAGACCAGTGCACACCCAGGAATACCCGACTGCGGGCGTTCTCCCGCATCATCTGCCAGAGCCCGCCCGGGAAGCAGCGCACGTGCCGGGTGCGCACGACGCCGCGATTGTCGGCGGCCAGGCCGTCGAGTTCATCGGAGACGAATCCCATGCCATTGGTGAGGGTGTCGGGCCCGTCCGCGTCGAAACCGTAGAAACGCCTGAGGATTTGGAATGCGGTACCACCGAGCGTCGCATGCCCGGAGGGGTAGGACGGGTACGGCGGCGTGAAATTCGGGGCGATCTCATTACTGCGCGGTGAGCCGTGCGGCTGCCAGAACGGATCGCAATCCGGATCGAGATCATGTCCGGGCACGGCATCGGGACCGGTGGCCGAATCGTATTCGCGGATGCCGAGAATCGGCCGCCACAGATTGTGCCGGTACTTCTCATCCCAGCACAGGATGGCCGCATCCGCGATCCCCGCGTTGATCAGGGCGAACAGCCGGGCGTTCTGTTCCACGGTATTGGGTTGCGCCAGTGCGAGTTCGCGAGCGATCTGGTTGTAGAGCCGGGGCGCGGTGCCGATGTGCTTCGCGCCGTCGTACGCCCAGAACACCGCGGCGAGGTTCTCGTCGGGGGTGCGGGCGGCGGATCGAGCCGGTTGTGCCGCAACGGATTCCACGGTGATGCCCTTGGCGCGCACCTCGCGCAGCGCCGCGAGATAGGCGGCGTCATTGGCCTTGGGCGGGGCGTCCAGCGTGTAGCGGTCGGTCACCGCGAAACACCGTGAGCGCGACCCGTAATGCGGTGCGTAATACCCCTGTCGCGGCTGCGCCGGATCGGGCCGGTGACCGGTCGGCGCGACCTCCGGCTGATAGTCGTGGTCCCCGAGCCCGGGATCCCCCATGCGCGCTCGCAGCACCGCGCCGCCGATGGCCTGCCCGTGCGCCCCGCCCCGTCCGATGCCGGGTCCGTGTAATCCGGCCTCGCGCAACGCCCGGTCCAATCGTGCGGTCTGCGCCGGATAGAGCGCGGTGAGCGTGCTGTGCGCGGCGACCGCGATGGCCGCCTGATAGGACGAGCCATTGGCCGCCACCGGCGGGGACGTCAGCCAGGTCCCGTGTGCCGCGCCGATAATGCTGAAGTAGGCGTCGTGCATGGCCAGGTGCACCATGGCGAGCGCCCGGGAACTGCCTACCGGACCGCGTGACCCGCGTTCCACGGGTTTGATTTCGGTGTGCGCCACGCGGTCCGATTCCAGCGCCACCGAATTCCAATACAGGATCTGATCCACTTCCGCTGTCTCCCAGTACTGTCCGAGCGAGCGCGGCCGAGTCCACCGCTCGCCGTTTTCAGCGTGCGGGTTCGCCGCCCGAATTGCGGCAGTAGTGCGCTACCCGAATACCGCGCGGTGCGCGCACTTCGGGCGAGTAGCACCGAATCATCGGTCTGTTCAAGGGAAATGGCTGCTCAGCGCGGCTTTACCTCGGCCAGCAGTTCGGGGCCGCGGGCCTCCAGCCGGGTGGTGGCGAGGCGGATTCCGGCGGTCGCGGCTAACCCGCCGATGATCAGACCGACCGGTAGTGCCGCCCACTGCACGAATGGATTGTCCAGGGCCGTGCCCACCCCCAGAATCACCAGCACCGGGACCGATATCAGCAACTGCCCGAGCCCCGCGGTCAACTGTATGAGTACCTTCGCGCACCCCGGATTCGCATTGCCCGCGAACGGATTCCCGCGCTGCGGCGGCAGTGCGAAGGCGGCGTGCGTGGACAGGAACACCACCACCGCGACGCCGACGCCGAGCAGTACCGGCAGGGTGCACAGCACCCACGGGTACAGCCGCGGCCGACCGAGCACACCCGGCAGGATGACCGCGGCCAGCAGCGCGACCGGGGCGACCAGCACCGTCCAGGCGATGGCCCGCCCGCGCACATCGGCGCGCGCCGCGCCCGGGGTGACGATGGTCTGCCAGACCGAGGTGCCGTCGAAGCCGTACAGATTCGCCGAGCCCATGGTGGCCATCCACACCACGAAGCCGCCCGAGAACGCGATGGTTCCGGTGCCGTTGTGCTGGAAGGACAGGAACGCGGGCAGCGCGAAACCGATGAGCAGCAGCGGCAGCAGCGCGGCCCGGCGGCGACCGTCCCGCCACCAGCTGCGCAGTTCCTTGGCGACCACCGCGCCGACGGGGGTGGCGGGCAGATAGCGGTCCAGCAGTCCGGTGGAACTGTCGAGCACCTGCCCCGCCGGTGCGGGCGGCAGGGTGAGCCGCCGATGCAGCAGCACCGCCCACGCCTGCCACAGCGCCAGACAGAGCGCGGCCAGCCCGAGCAGCGGCAGCACCGCCCACAGCGCATCGCCGCGCACGGCGGATTCCACCGCGTACGGCGCCCAGCCCGACGGTGCGGCGCGCAGCGCGGTGGGCACCCCGCCCTGCGAATTCTCCAGTGCCGGACCGAGATTGGTGATCAATAGATTGAGCGGGTAGTAGGCGAGGCCGAGCAGCGCCGCCAGCAGCACGCCCAGATCCCGTCCGCGCCGCGATCGCATGGCCGCGCCCAGCCAGGCCACCATCACCCGGGACAGCAGCACCACGAAGATCAATTGCAGCACCGCGCCGATGAGCGCGATCAGCACCGGCACAATGCCTTTCGGCCCGGCCAGGACGGCGAGCCCGAGAAACGCGAGCAGATTGATGACCGCGGCCGGACCCGCGAACGCGGCGGCCGCCAGCCCGTACGCCAACTGCCGATCGGTCAGCGGCAGCAACCGGAATTGCTCCGGTTGCAGGGTCTCGTCACTGCTTCCGGTGAGCACCGGCCCGCAGATCCAGCCCAGCGTCCAGCCCGCGAAAAGCGCTGCGGCAATGGTTATTCCGCCGTGAAAGCTCTCATGCGCGAACCCGATCAGCGCCGCGGTGACCAGTGCGGCGGCGAGCCCGAACAGGCTCCCCACCCAGAAATTCACGGCCGCTCGCCCCTCGCGCATGGCTCTGGCCGTGAGCCGCAACCGCATCCGGATCAGGACGCCAACCACGACAGCCCCTCCTCTCCGCCCACATGCCCGCCGACCAGCCGCACGAACGCCTCCTCCAGCGTCCCCTCCCCGCGCACCTCGGCCACGGTTCCGCCCGCGACCACCTGCCCGCGATTGATCACCGCCACCCGATCACACAGGTTCTCCACCAGCGCCATCACATGACTCGACAGCACCACCGCCCCACCGGCCGCCACGAATCGCTGCAAAATGGTCCGAATGGTCCCCGCCGACACCGGATCCACGGCCTCGAACGGCTCATCCAGCACCAGCAGTTTGGGTGCGTGCAACAGTGCGGTGGCCAGCCCGATCTTCTTCCGCATACCGGCCGAATAATCAACGACGACGGTGTTCTCCGCGCCGGTCAACTCCAGCACCGCGAGCAGCTCGGACGCCCGCTCCCCCACGGTCGCCTTATCCATCCCGCGCAGTAATCCGGTGTAGGTCAACAACTCTCGCCCGGTCAGCCGTTCCGGCAGGGCCAGCCCATCGGGCAGCACTCCGACCACGGTCTTCGCCGCCACCGGATCCGCCCAGACGTCATTTCCGAAGATCCGAGCCGTCCCGCGATCGGGCCGCAACAACCCCACGGCCATGGACAATGTGGTCGTCTTCCCCGCCCCGTTGGGCCCGACCAGCCCGAAGAACGATCCGGGCGGCACCGCGAGGCTGACCCCCTCCACCACCCAGGGTCCTCCGAAAGCCTTGAACAACCCGCCCAGCTCGAGCGCCCACTCAGTGCCCGCTGCGGTCATAACCCCTCCAAGCCCGCCGAAGCCAAAGTTCTCGCTTCACGATACGGACCGGCCCCGCGCCGGGTTCGATCCCCGATTCACCCGGATATGGCGAACGCCGGGCGAGGCGGTCCGTGCGGACCGTCCTCCTCCCGGCGTCGTCGTTTCCGCTACCCCGCTAGGGGGCCGGGATGATGCGCACTTCCTCCGGAGCCTCGTCGGTGGAATCGGCGGCCGTGGTGAACCAGTGCGTGACTTCACCTTCGTCGAGATCGGCCGCCAGGTCCTCGGTGGGCAGGACCGACAGCGCGCCCGCGGTCGCGGAGGTGAGGAATTCGTCTATCGCGGGCAGGCCGACGGTCGCGGTCGTGAATGTGGTCGATTCGTAGTCGATCTCATTCTCGGTGCGCAGCGCGGTGGCGCGGTCGAGGGCTTCGGCCTGGGTGAGGGTGGCCCAGGTGTCGGAGGCGTCGCGGTAGATGAAGGCCGGATCGGATTCGGTGAGGGGTCGGACCCGGTCGGTGTAGGTGACCGGGTGGGCGGGACGGGTGGCGAGATCGGCCTGGACCTTGGGGTCGGCCGGGACCAGCCAGCGGACCGAGCTGGCCGCCGGGTCCTGGGCGATGCCGAAGTTCGCGCCCGCGGCGAGGATGTCGCCGAAGGACAGTCCCTCCGCGAACAGCGTTGCCGCGCCGGCCTTCTGGATGGCCCAGACCGCCACGACCGCATCGGCGGAGCGCGGCAGGGCGACGGCGACGATATCGCCGGGGCCCGCACCGCGATCGATGAGCAGTCGCGCGAGCTGGGAGGAGCGGCGGTCCAGGACGTGGTAGGCGAGTTCCTGGCCGTTATCGAGCAGGGCCGGGGCCTGGGGGTCCTCTTCCACCACTTCGGCGAGCACATTGGCCACGGTGCGAGCACCGACGCGGGCCGGTTCCGCCGCCGAATCCGCCGGGGTGACGGCACTTTCGGCGAGGATGCGGGCGCGTTCGGTGGCATCGAGGATATCGATATCGCCGACCAGCGCGGACGGTTCACCCAGCAGCGATTCCAGCACCCGGTTCAGGCGCGCGGCGAGGGTTTCGACCTCGTCGGCGGTGAAGCGGGTGTCCAGGTAGCGCATGGAGATCTCGATGGTCTCGCCCGCCATGACCACCAGCGTCATCGGGTAGTGGGTGTCGTCGTTGATGCCGACGCCGTTCACCGACATACCGTCGATGGAGCTGGCGGCGGCGATGGCGTCCTTGTCGACCGGGTAGGACTCGAACACCACGAGGGTGTCGAATTCCGCTGCGGCGCCGGCCAGTTGCTGGATCTCGGCCAGGCCGATGTAGTGATGATCCAGCAGATCCGCCTGCTCGTGCTGCACCCGCTCCAGCATGCCGCCCACGGTGAGGCGGTCGTCGATGCGAATGCGCACGGGCACGGTGTTGATGAACAGGCCCACCATGGATTCCACGCCCGCCAGATCGGCGGGGCGGCCCGAGACGGTCGCGCCGAACACGACATCGCCACGGCCGGTGAGCCTTCCGACCAGGATGGCCCACGCGGTCTGCACCAGCGTGTTCACCGTGACGCTGAGTTCGGCGGCCCGCTTGCTGAGCTGACGCGTGCGTTCGGCGTCGATTTCGAGCACGTGCCGTCCGACCTCGTACTGCTCGTCCGCGCGTCCGGCGGGTGCGAGCTGGGTCGGCTCGGACACACCGGTGAGCGCACGCGCCCACGCCCGCAACGATTCCTGGCGGTCCCGCCCGGCCAGCCAGGCCAGGTAGTTCCGGTAGGACACCGCGCGCGGCAGGGCGGACAGATCACCGCGCACCGCGTACAGCACCAGCAGATCGCGCATGAGCAGCGGCATGGACCAGCCGTCCACCAGGATGTGGTGGGTGGTGATCACCAGGTTGTACTGCTCCGGCGAGGTGCGGAACAGCGTGAACCGCATGAGCGGTGCGGCAGCCATGTCGAAGTGCCGCGCCCGGTCGACGTCGATGAGTTCGCGCATGCGCGGAACTCGTTCGCCCTCGGGCAGATCGGTGAGATCGACAATGCTCCACGGCGCTTCGACGCGATCCAGTACGACCTGGTGCGCCTGTCCGGCGGCATCGGTGACGAACGCGGTGCGCAGGCTCGCGTACCGGTCGACGATGGCCTGTGCCGCCGCGTGCAGCCGATCGGTGTCCACGGTGCCGTGCAGGTCCAGGACGGCCTGCATGGTGTAGACGTCGATCGCCTCCCGGCTCTGCGACATGAGCGCCTGGAACAGCAGACCGGACTGCAGCGGCGACAGCGGCCACACCTCGGTCATGGCCGGGTAGGCACGCTCCCAGACCTCGATATCGCCCTGGGTCACCTTGACCAGCGCCATATCCGACGGCGTGTAACCGCCGGCGTCCGGCCGCTTCGCGTGTTCGGCCAGCGCGGTCAGCGCCGCCACGAACAGGTCGGCGAACTCCTGCACCCGCTCGCGCGAGAGCAGCCCGGTCGGGAAGGCGAAGGCCGCGCCCAGCTGCGGGCCGTCCTCGCCATCGGTGACGATGGCGTTGATATCGAGGGTGGCGTTGGCGGGCATATCGAGATCCATGTCCGCGTCCAGCTGCCCGAGATCGGCGACCGGCACCCAGCCCAGCTCCGAAAGCTGTTCCGGCACTTCACCGGTCGATACGCGACCGAGGTAGTTGAAGCTGATCTGCCCGACACTGCGCAGTTGCGGCGCGGTCTCGGCGTTCAGGTAGCGCAGCAGACCGAAGCCCAGACCCTTGTCGGGTACCGAGAGCAGCTGCTCCTTCACCGATTTCACGATGTGGCCCAGGGCTTTTCCGCCCGCGAACGCATCGTCGAGATCGGCCCCGGCCAGATCCAGCCGCACCGGGTAGGCGCTGGTGAACCAGCCGACGGTGCGCGAAAGATCCGCGCCCGGAACGACTTCCTCTTCACGACCGTGACCCTCGAGCTTGATGAGGGCGGCATCGCTGCCGTCACCGCGCCAGCGTGCGACCGCCATGGCCAGCGCCGACAGCAGACCGTCGTTCACGCCACCGCGGTAGCGCCCCGGAATCGAGGTGAGCACCGCGTCGGTGACCGCCGCGGGCACCGTGACCTCGACGCGTTCGACCGTGGCGAAGGTGTCCACCGCCGGATCTAAGGCCCGCGAGCCCAGCAGCGGATCGGCGGTGCCGACCACGCCCTGCCAGAACGGCAGTTCCGCGACGCGTTCCGGTGCGGACGCCGCGTCGACGAGGGCGTGCGCCCAGCGCCGCATGGAGGTGCCGTTGGCCGGGAGCGCGACCGGCTGACCGAAGGCCAGCTGCGACCACGCCACCGCGAAGTCCGGAATCAGGATGCGCCAGGACACGCCGTCCACCACGAAGTGGTGCGCGGCCAGCAGCAGCACATCCGGGCGGCCCGCGCCGAAGGCGAACCACACGAACTGGATCATCGAGGCATTGGCCGGATCGAGTCGGCCCAGGGCCGCGTCGAGCTGAGCGCTCGCGACCCGCGACAGCTCCTCGTCGGAGATATCGGCCGCGACCTCGACGCGATGCACGAGCGCGTCCACATCGACACCGCCGCGCGGCAGCGCCTCGAATTCCCAACCTGCCGTGGCGTTCCCGCGCAGGCGCGAACGCAGCACATCGTGATGGTCGAAGACCGCCGAGAGCGTGCCGATCAGCAGTGCCCGGTCGATATTGTCCGGCAGGCGCAATGCCATGGACTGCGAGAACCGCTGGTACGTCGAACCACTCGACAGAATCGCCGTCATGATCGGCGTCAGCGGAATATCACCGACGCCGCCGCCGGGCAGTTCCGCCAGCCGCTCCTGCTCGTTATCTCCGCCCAGCACCGCGATTTCGGCCAGTCCGGCCACGCTGCGCTTCTCGAAGACCTCGCGCGGGCTGAACAGGATGCCGCGCGCCTTGGCCCGCGATACCAGCTGGATCGACAGAATCGAGTCGCCGCCGAGCGCGAAGAACGAATCGTCCAGGCCGACCTGCTCGACGCCGAGCACCTCGGCGAAGACCTCGGCGATGGCGGCTTCGATATCGCTGACCGGAGCCCGGAATTCGCGCGGTGCGAGCACCGGTTCGGGCAGTGCGCGCCGATCCAGCTTGCCCGCCGGAGTCAGCGGAATCTGATCCAGCACCGTGATGGCGGTGGGCACCATGTATTCCGGCAGTCGCGCGGCGGCGTGCTCGGTGAGCGCGGCGATATCGATGACGGCACCGGCGACCGGCAGCACATAGGCCGCCAGCATGGTGGTGCCGACCTCGGTCTTATGACCCACGGTGACCGCGAAGTCCACGGTCTCGTGCGCCATCAGTGCCGCGTCGATCTCGCCGAGTTCGATGCGGAAACCGCGCACCTTGACCTGGAAGTCATTGCGGCCCACGTATTCCACCGCCGGAGCGCCCTTGGCATCACGCGTCCAGCGCACCACGTCACCGGTGCGGTACAGGCGTGAGCCCGGTTCACCGTACGGGTTGGCGACGAAGCGCTCGGAGGTCAGACCCGGACGCGCGTGGTAACCGCGCGCCAGCTGCTGACCCGCGACGTAGAGCTCACCGGCGACGCCCTCGGCGACCGGCTGCAACCGCGCGTCGAGGACGAGCGCCCGCATACCGCGCACCGGACCGCCGATGACGACCTTGTCGCCCGGATTCAGCGCATCGCTGATATTGGTCGCGATGGTGGCCTCGGTCGGACCGTAGGCGTTGTGGAAACGGCGCGGCCCAGCCGGATTCACCGACCACTTGGCGACGAGGTCGGCCGAGACCGCCTCACCACCGGCGATGATGACCTCCATGCCCGCCAGCTGCGACGGTTCCAGCGAGGCCAGCACGGACGGCGTGATGAGACCGGCGGTGACCCGCTCGCGGGCGATCAGCTCACCCAGTTCATCGCCACCGTAGGTGCCCGGCGGCACCACCACGAGCGTGCCGCCCGCGCCGAGCGCGAGCAGCAGCTCCAGGATGGAGGCGTCGAACGACGGCGAGGCGAAATGCAGTGCGCGCGAGGAGGAGTCGAGACGGTAGCGCTCGACCTGCTCGCGGGCGAAGTTCGCCAGACCCGCGTGGGTGACGACGACGCCCTTGGGCAGACCCGTCGAACCCGAGGTGTAGATGACGTAGGCGGCGTGCGCGGCCCGGATGGCACCCCACCGCTCGGCATCGGAAACCGCCGCGGGCGAATGCGATTCGATCTCCGCGATGACCATCGGGTCGTCGAGGGAGATCCAGCCCGCCAGGCTCGCCACCGGCGGCAGCGCCGCCAGTTCGGCATTGGTGGTCAGGCCGAGCATGGCACCGGAGTCGGAGATCATGTGCGCGATGCGATCGGCCGGGTAGGCCGGATCGACGGGCACGAACGCCGCACCGGACTTGGCCACCGCCCATACCGCGAGCACGGATTCGAACGAGCGCGGAATGGCGACGGCCACCCGCATATCCGGTCCCGCACCGCGCTCGATGAGCATGCGCGCCAGTCGCGAGGACGCCGCGTCGAGTTCGGCGTAACCGAGCACCTGACCGTCGAACACCACGGCCTCGCCGACCGGGTTGGCGGCCACGGCCGCGGCCATGATCTCCGGCAGCGTCCGGGGCTCGACCGCCGCCGCGCCGTTGCGGGACAGCAGATCCGCGCGTTCGGCCGCGGACAGCAGTTGCAGATCGCCGACCGCCTGCTGCGGCCGCGCGGTGATCTGCTCCAGCAGGCGGGTGAAACGCTGCGCGAACTTCTGCACCGTGGCGTCGTCGAACAGGTCACGGGCGTACGCGAATTCGGCGTACATGCCTTCGCCCGAGGTACCGGCCTCGGTAATGGTCAGCGACAGATCGAATTTCGCGGTGTCGTTCTCGAAATCGACGGCGGCGACCCGCAATCCGGGCAGTTCGAACGTGCTGTCCGGCAGGTTCTCGAACGAGAGCACCACCTGGAACAGCGGGTGACGAGCGGTGGAGCGCTCCGGGTTGAGGATTTCCACCAGTCGTTCGAACGGGATATCCGCGTGCGCGAAGGCGCCGAGGTCGGCGTCCTTGGCGTTCGAGAGCAATTGCGCGAAGGTCAGATCCGGGTGCACGTCGGTACGCAGCACCAGCGTGTTCACGAACATGCCGATCACATTGTCGAGCTCGGCCTCACCGCGACCCGCGATCGGCGTGCCGATGGCGATGTCCTGGGTGCCGGACAGGCGCGCCAGGAAGACCGCGAGCGCGGCGTGCACGACCATGAACATGGTCGCGTTCTGCTCACGCGCGATGGCCTGCAAGCCGCGATGCAGTCCGGCCCCGATCGGGAAGTGCACCTTGCCGCCGCGGAACGACTGCGCATTGGGGCGCGGGCGATCCGAGGGCAGGTTCAGCTCGTCCGGCAGATCCGCCAGCGTGGTCCGCCAGTAGTCGGCCTGACCCGAGATGAGGCTCTCGGGATCGGTTTCCGAGCCGAGTACCGCGCGCTGCCAGATCGAGTAGTCGGCGTACTGCACCGGCATGGGAGCCCAGCCCGGCTGCACACCCGCGGCCCGGGACGCGTACGCGATCATCACATCGCGGGTGAGCGGGCCCATGGACCAGCCGTCCGCGCTGATGTGATGCGCCACGAATACGAGCACATGCTCGATCAGCGGCGCGGCCGGAACCTTGGTCCGGACGCCGACCACACCCGCGGCCTGTGCGCCGACGGCGCGCAGCGTCGCGGCCTCGAAGGCGTCGGCCACATCGAGCACCGCGGCCTCGTGCGCGCCGAGCTCTTCCACGACCGGGGTTTCGACACGGAACAGCTTGGCGCGCAACGGCACCTCGGTGGTCACGTCGAATCCGGTGGAGATGAGTTCGGCGATGCGATCGCGCACCGTCTCGGCCCCGACCTCGATCGGGGTGAGGTTCGGGACCGCCTGCGCGGCGGTCACGATGACCTGCGATGCCGCGCCGTCGACCTGCGGGTAGATGGTGCGCAGGGTTTCGTGGCGGGCGATCACATCGGCGACGGCCTGTTGCAGTGCGACGGTATCCAATTCGCCGGTGAGGCGGACGGCGACCGGGATGTTGTAGGCCGCCGAGGTGGTGTCGAACTGGTTCAGGAACCACATGCGCTGCTGTGCCAGTGACAGCGGCACCGCGGCCGGGCGCTCCTGTGCGACCAGCGGCTGCCGATCGCCGCTACCCGCGTGCACCTCGAGCTTGACGGCCAGTCCGGCGACGGTGGACGCCTCGAACAGCAGGCGGACCGGGACGCGAGCGTCCAGGGCCGCACCCAGCCGGGCCGCGACCTGCGTCGCCAGCAGCGAGTTACCGCCGAGGGCGAAGAAATCGTCATCCGCGCCGATGCGCTCGGTACCGAGCACCTCGGTGAACACGCCCGCCACGATCTCCTCGATCGGGGTGGACGGCGCACGGAATGCCGTGGTCTCGAACTCGGGCTCCGGCAACGCCTTTCGATCCAGCTTGCCGTTGACGTTCAACGGCAGCGCGTCCAGCACCACGAACGCCGAGGGCACCATGTACGACGGCAGACCCGCCGACAGCGCCGCCTTGGCCTGCGAAATCTGTACGCCCGCCGTGAGATCGGACGGCACCAGGTAGGCCACCAGGCGGTCACCGGTGCGCTGATCGGACTTGGCCAGCACCGCGACCTGTGCGATACCGGGCAGCGCCAGCAGCGCGGCCTCGATCTCACCCAGCTCGATGCGGAAACCGCGGATCTTCACCTGGAAGTCGGTGCGGCCCCGGTACTCCAACTCCCCATTGCCCGCCCAGGCAACGAGGTCACCGGTGCGGTACATGCGCTCACCGGTGGCGAACGGATTGGCCACGAAGCGATCCGAGGTCAGATCCGCGCGACCGTAGTAACCGCGCGCCAGCTGCGCACCGGCGAGGTACAGCTCACCCTCGACCCCGGCCGCGACCGGGTGCAGGCGAGCATCGAGCACGTACACCTGGCTGTTCCACTCGGGCAGGCCGATGGAGACCGAACCCTTGTCGGCGTCGGTGACCAGGTGGTTGGTGATGGAGACCGCGGCCTCGGTCGGGCCGTACAGGTTGAACAGCTGCGCCGCCGGATTCGCGATGCGGAAGCGCTGCGCCACGGTGGCGGGCAACGCCTCACCGATGGCCAGCACCCGCCGCAACGAACCCGTCAGCGCCCCACCGGATTCGGTCAACAGCGCATCCAACATCGACGGCACCACATGCAGCGTGGTCACCAGCTCGCGCGCCATGAGCTCGTTCAGGTACGCCGGATCACGATGACCGTCGGCCGAGGCGATCACCAGACGACCACCGCTGGCGGCAGCCGACCAGAACTCCCAGACCGAGAGGTCGAAGGTGGCGGCGGTCTTGAGCAGCACCGCATCATCGGCACCGAGACCGAATTCAGCCGTCTTCCACTGCAACTGGTTCGCCACCGCAGCATGCGGCAACGCCACACCCTTGGGGCGACCAGTCGAACCGGACGTGAAGATCACATACGCGGTATTCGCGGGCAGCAGCGGGGCGACCCGCTCGGCATCGGTGATCGGCTCGGCCGCAACGGTTTCCAGCGTCAGCTGATCCAGGCGCACCAGCGGTGCGGCCTCGGTGCTGAAGCGGGCTTCGGCATTGGTGAGCACGCAGACCGGTGCCGCGGTCTCCAGGATGTAGTCGGTGCGCTCGGCGGGCTGATCCGGATCGACCGGGACGTACGCGCCACCGGCGACCGACACCGCGTACATGGCCACGACCAGATCCACCGAACGCCGCAGCGCCAGCGCTACCCGGGACTCCGGACCCACACCCATCGAGATCAGGTGCCGCGCAAGGCGATTCACCCGAGCGCTGAGCTCGGCGTAGGTGAGCACCTCGCCGTCCGGGCCGATGAGCGCCACGGCGGTCGGGATGGCCGCCACCGTCGCATCGAGCAGCGAGACCAGGGTCGCGGAGCGGTCGACCTCGTGCGCGGTCGCATTGCGCGCCAGCACCAGATCGGCGCGCTCGTCACCCGCGAGCAGTTCGATATCGCCGACCGCGGTGCGCGGTGCGGCGGTGATCGCGCCGAGCAGTCGCACGAAGCGGTCCACGAAGCCCTGCACGGTCGCCTGATCGAACAGATCGGTGGCGTAGGTGAACAGGCCGGTGATGCCGACCGGCGCACCCGACTCGTCGTACCGGTCGGTGGCGATGAGATGCAGGTCGAACTGCGAGATCTGGGTGTCGATATCCAGACCGGACACCGTCAGGCCGGGCAGTTCCAGGCTGGACTGGGCCAGGTTCTGGAAGGACAGACCGACCTGGAACAGCGGATGCCGCGCGGTGGAGCGCACCGGGTTGAGCACCTCGACCAGGCGCTCGAACGGCACATCGGCATTGGCGAACGCCTGGATATCGGTCTCGCGCTGGCGGGCCAGCAGTTCGGTGAACGGCGCGCCCGCGTCGACCCGGGTGCGGAACACCAGGGTGTTGACGAACATGCCGATGAGGTCGTCCAGCACGGCCTCGCCGCGACCGGCCATCGGGGTGCCGATGGCGATGTCATCGGTACCGGACAGGCGGGCCAGCAGTACCGCGAGCGCGGTGTGCACGACCATGAACAGCGTCGCACCCTCGGCGCGCGCCAAATCGACCAGCGCACGGTGCGTTTCGGCATCGATGCGCACCTCGACCCGGTCACCGGCGAAGGTCTGCACGGCCGGGCGCGGGCGATCGGACGGCAGATCCAGCTGATCCGGGAGCTCGGCCAGTGCCTGCTTCCAGTAGGCGACCTGCTTGGCGGACAGCGATTCCGGATCGTCCTCGCTGCCCAGCAGATCGCGCTGCCAGATGGAGTAGTCGGCGTACTGCACCGCGAGCTTGGACCAGCCCGGCCGCTCCCCGAAGGAGCGGGCGGCGTAGGCGGTCATCAGATCGCGGGTCAGCGGCGCGACGGAGGAACCGTCACCGGAGATGTGGTGAATCGCCAGTGCCAGTACGTATTCCGTGGACTCGTCGGAGCCGATGCGGAACAGCGCGACCTTGAGCGGCACCTCGGTGGTGACGTCGAAGACGGTGGAGGTGAGCGCCACCACCGCGCCGGTGACCTCATCGGCCGTGACGGTGCGCACCTCGAGCTCCGGGACCGCCTGCGCGGCCGGGAGTACGACCTGGACCGGACCCTGTTCGGTCTGCGGGTAGATGGTGCGCAGGATCTCGTGCCGGGCGACGACATCGGTGATGGCGGCGCGCATGGCCTCGATATCCAGCGCACCGGACAGGCGCACCGCGACGGGCACGTTGTAGGCCGCGGACTGGTTGTCGAAGCGGTTGAGGAACCACATGCGCTGCTGTGCGAGCGAGAGCGGAATGTGTTCCGGTCGTTCACCCGCCGTGAGCGCCTTGCGGCCCGCACCGGCGTCGAGTTCCACCCGGGCGGCCAGCGCGGCCACGGTGGAGGCCTCGAACATCAGGCGCACCGGCACCCGGGTGTTCAGGGCCTCGCCGAGGCGAGCGGCTACCTGGGTGGCGAGCAGCGAGTTGCCGCCCCACGCGAAGAAGTCGTCATCGAGACCGATCCGACCACCCTCGATGCGCAGCACATCCGCGAAGACGCCGGCCACGATCTGCTCGATCGGGGTGACAGGTGCGCGGAAGACCGCCTTCTCGAAGGTGGGTTCCGGCAGCGCCTTGCGATCGAGCTTGCCGTTGGCGTTCAGCGGCAGCGCGTCGAGCTGCATGAACACCGACGGGATCATGTAGGACGGCAGTTCCGCGGCGAGCGCGGATTGCAGCGCCTGCTTGTCGAGATCGCCGTCGGCACCGACGACGTATGCGACCAGACGATCGCCGAGCGCCGAATCCTGGTGCGCCACAACGGCGGCCGAGGCCACCGCGGGCTGACGCAGCAGCGCGGATTCGATATCGCCGAGCTCGATGCGGAAACCGCGGATCTTCACCTGGAAGTCGGTGCGGCCCCGGTAGTCCAACTCGCCCTTGGCATTCCAGGCCACCAGGTCACCGGTGCGGTACATGCGCTGCCCGGTGGCGAACGGATTCGCCACGAAGCGGTCGGCGGTCAGATCGCTGCGGCCGTAGTAGCCGCGCGCCAGCTGCGCACCGGCCAGGTACAGCTCACCGGAGACCCCGACCGGCACCGGGCGCAGATGCGCGTCCAGCACGTAGACCTGACTGTTCCATTCGGGCGCGCCGATGGACACCGACACCTCGTCGGCGGTGGTCACCCGGTGGTTGGTGATCGAGACCGCGGCCTCGGTGGGGCCGTACAGGTTGAACAGCTCGGTGCGCGGACGCTCGGCCAGCACGCGCTGGGCCAGCGGTCCGGGCAGCGCCTCACCGATGGCGAGGATGCGCCACAGCGAATCCGGCAGACCATCGGCCAGCAGCGCGTCCAGCATGGACGGCACCACGTGCAGCGTGGTCACCCATTCGCGAGCCATGAGCTCGTTCAGGTACGCCGGATCCTTATGCCCGCCGGGCTGCGCGATGACCAGGCGGCCACCGCAGGCCACGGCCGACCAGAATTCCCACACCGAGAGATCGAAAGTGGCGGCGGTCTTGAGCAGCACCGCATCGGCCGGATCGAGACCGAATTCGGTGACCTTCCACAGCAACTGGTTCACCACGGCGGCGTGCGGCAGCGCCACACCCTTCGGGCGACCGGTGGAACCGGAGGTGAAGATGATGTACGCGGTATTGGCGGAGGTCAGCTCCCGCACCCGCTCCTCGGCGGTAATCGGCTTGGCCGAGTACTCCGAAAGCTCGAGCTCATCGATCTTCAGCACCGTCGCGATGTCGTGCTCGAAGGCATCCGCGACGGTGGTCAGAACCACTGCCGGAGCGGCGGTTTCGAGGATGTAGCCGGTGCGATCGGCGGGCTGATCCGGATCGATCGGAACATACGCCGCACCGGACTTGGCCACCGCGTACATCGCGACCACAAGATCGGTGGAACGCCGGATGGCAAGCGCCACACGGTCTTCCGCACCGATACCGCGCGCGATCAGCTCACGCGCCAGACGGTTCACCCGGGCGTCGAGCTCGGCGTAGGTCAGGTTCTCGACCCCGGCGGCGGTATCGGCCACAATGGCCACCGCCTTCGGGTCCGAGTCCACGGCCGCGTCGAGCAGCGAGACCAGGGTGGCCTCGGCCCCCTCCGGGAACACCTGCGCCACGTCCTGCGCGGTGTTGTTCCAGCGCTGGAGAATCCGCTCGTTCTCATCGGCGTCGAGCAGATCGATATCGCCGACGGTGATGCCCGAATCATCCAGCACCGCGTCCAGCACCCGCAGGAACCGATCGGCGAACGCACGCACGGTGCTCTCGTCGAACAGATCTGTGGCGTAACCGAATTCGGTGAGGATCTCGGCGGGCGCGCCCTCATCGGTGTACCGGTCGTACAGCGTGACGTGCAGATCGGTCTTGGCCAGCTGCGATTCGAACTGGACGGCGCTCACGTGCAGGCCGGGCAATTCGAACGCGGTCTCGGCCAGGTTCTGGAAGGACAGGCCGACCTGGAACAGCGGATTGCGGGCGTTGGAGCGCACCGGGTTGAGCACCTCGACCAGGCGCTCGAACGGCACCTCGGCATTGGCGAAGGCTTCCAGATCGCGTTCGCGCACCTCGGCCAGCACATCGGCGAACGGCACCCCGTGATCGATCTTCGTGCGGAAGATCAGGGTGTTCACGAACATGCCGATGAGGTCGTCGAGTTCGCGCTCGCCACGACCCGCGATCGGGGTGCCGACCGCGATGTCATCGGTGCCGGACAGGCGCGCCAGCAGAATCGCCAGCGCGGCGTGCACGACCATGAACAGCGACGCGTTGTTGGCGCGCGCCAGCTCATGCAGTTTGGCGTGCCGTTCGGCGTCGATATCGAAGCGAATCGCCTTGCCGTGGAACGACTGCGCGGGCGGGCGCGGCCGATCGGTCGGCAGTTCCAGCTGATCGGGCAGCTCGGCCAGCGCGCGGGTCCAGTAGGCGACCTGCTGTGCGGCAAGCGATTCCGGATCGTCCTCGGTGCCGAGCACCGCGCGCTGCCACAGCGCGTAATCGGCGTACTGCACCGGAAGCGCCGCCCACTGCGGGGATTCGCCATTGGCGCGGGCCACGTACGCGGCCATCACATCGCGCGCCATCGGGCCCATGGAGGAGCCGTCGGCGGAGACGTGGTGGATGGTGAAGGCCAGCACATGCTGTTCCACAGCACTGTCCGAGATGCGGAACAGCTTGACGGCCAGCGGCACCTCGACGGTGACGTCGAAGGTGGTCATCGCGAATTCGATGACCTTGCCCAGCAATTCACCTTCGGTGACCGGCTCCGGCACCAGACCCACATCGGTCTGGGTCGCGGGCAGGATCACCTGGTGCGGTCCGTCGGCGGCCCGCGGGTACACCGTGCGCAGCACCTCGTGGCGGCTGAGCACATCGCCGATGGCCAGACCCATGGCGTTCAGGTCCAGCGCACCGGTGAGCCGCACCGCGAGCGGAATGTTGTCCACGGCCGAGGTGCTGGTGTCGAACTGGTTCAGGAACCAGTACCGCGCCTGTGCCGGGGACAGCGGCAGGTGCTCCGGGCGCTCCCCCGCGACCAGGCGCGGGCGGGTGCGGCCGGAACCGGCGTGCCGTTCCACCCGCGCGGCCAGTGCCGCGACGGTGGAGGCTTCGAACAGATCGCGCACGGCGAGCTGGATTTCCAGCGCCGCGCCCAGTCGCGCGGTGACCTGGGTGGCGATCAGCGAGTTGCCGCCGAGTTCGAAGAAATCGTCGTCGACGCCGACGCGGCCGACACCCAGGACATCGGCGAAGGTGCCCGCCACGATCTCCTCGATCGGGGTGGACGGGGCGCGGAAGACCTTGGCCTCGAACACCGGTGCGGGCAGCTGCTTGCGATCCAGCTTGCCGGAGGCATTGAGCGGGAAGGCGTCCAGCACCACGAACGCGGTCGGGACCATATAGCCGGGCAGGGCGTCCTGCAGTTCGCCGCGCACGCCCTCGACATCGATCGAGCGTCCGGCGGCTGGGATCACGTAGCCGACCAGCTGATCGCCGAGACGATCATCGGAGCGGACCACGACCACCGACTGGGCGATGGAATCGATTGCCGTCAAAGCGGATTCGATCTCACCGAGCTCGATGCGCAGACCGCGCAACTTCACCTGGAAGTCGGTGCGGCCCAGGTATTCCAGCTCACCCGCGCCGGTCCACTTGACCAGGTCACCGGTGCGGTACATGCGCTGACCGGCGTGGAACGGATCGGCGACGAAGCGATCCGAGGTCAGTTCCGGACGCGCGACGTAGCCGCGCGCCAGCTGCGCGCCCGCCAGGTAGAGCTCACCCGCTACACCGGCCGCGACCGGGTGCAGGCGCGAATCCAGCACGTACACACGGGTATTGAAGACCGGGCGGCCGATCGGCACGGACAGCGTGTCCGCGGCGGTCACCTCGTGATAGGTGACGTCGACCGCGGCCTCGGTGGGGCCGTACAGGTTGTGCAGCTGCGCACCGGTCAGTTCCAGCAGCTTCTGCGCGGTCGGTGCGGGCAGGGCTTCACCGGAGGCGAAGACCTGTCGCAGCGAGACGCATTCGGCGGCCTTGGCCTCGGCCACGAACACCGACATCATCGACGGCACGAAATGCGCCGTGGTGACGTCGTATTCGGTGATCAGATCCGCCAGGTAGGCGGGATCGCGATGCCCGTCCGGCTTGGCGACGACCAACTGCGCACCGACCTGCAAGGGCCAGAAGAACTCCCAGACGGACACGTCGAAGGTGGCCGGGGTCTTCTGCAACACCACATCGTCGTCGAACAGGCCGTATTCGGTCTGCATCCACACCAGGCGGTTCACGATCGCGGCGTGCGAGACGGCCACACCCTTGGGGCGGCCGGTGGAACCGGAGGTGAAGATCACGTAGGCGGTGTTCGACTCCCGCAGCGGCGCAATCCGATCCGCGTCGGTGAGCGGGGCGTCCGAGTACTCGGACAGATCGAGCTCATCGATGCGCACCGTGGCCGAACGGGCGGCGTCGAAGCCGTCGCGGGCGGTGGTGAGCACGCACACCGGCTGTGCGGTGTCGAGCACATAGCCGTTGCGCTCGTCCGGGTGATCCGGATCCAGCGGCACGTACGCGCCACCGGCGGCGATCACCGCGTACATGCCGATCACCAGATCCAGCGAACGGCGCATACCCAGTGCGACAAGCGAATCCGGTCCCACACCATTGGCGATGAGGTGCCGGGCCAGCTTGTTCACCCGCGAGGCCAGTTCGCCGTAGGACAGGGTCGTCCCCTCGAACGCCACGGCCGGGGCCTTGGGCGTCTGTGCGGCCTGCACCGCGAACATCGAGGCCAGCGTGACATCGGCGGCGGACTTGCGGCCCGCCAGCGCGACACGGGTGACGTCGTATTCGGTGGCGTTCCAGGACCGCAGCACGCGGCGGCGCTCCAGGTCGTCCAGGAGTTCGATATCGCCGACCAGGGTGGTCGGCTCCAGCACGATGGTGGTCAGCGTGCGCAGCAGGCGATCCGCGAACGCCGACACCGTGGCGGCGTCGAAAATATCGGTGGCGTAGGCGAATTCACCGGTCATACCGGTGGCCGTGCCGTCCGCGCCGACCCGTTCGGTCAGGTTCAGGTGCAGATCGAACTTGGCGGTCACCACGTCCAGGGGCACGCCCGCCACTTCCAGACCCGGCAGCGTGAAGGTTGCCTCACCGGTGTTCTGGAACGACAGCATGACCTGGAACAGCGGATGCCGGGCCTGCGAGCGCGCCGGGTTGAGGATCTCCACCAGGCGTTCGAACGGCAGATCGGCGTGACCGAACGCCGACAGATCGGTGTCCTTGGTGCGGGCCAGCAGTTCGGTGAACTTCTCGCCGCCGTCCACCGCCGTGCGCAGCACCAGGGTGTTGACGAACATGCCGATGGCATCGTCGACTGCCGCTTCACCACGACCGGCGACCGCGGTGCCGATGGCGATGTCATCGCCACCGGACAGGCGCGCCAGCAGGGCCGCGAACGCCGCGTGCACCACCATGAACAGCGACGCGCCGTGTTCGCGGGCGAGGTTGTTCAGGCTGTTCAGCAGCGCGGTGTCGATGGCGAACTCGTGCACGCCACCGCGGTTCGAGGCCACGGCCGGGCGCGGGCGATCCGACGGCAGATCGATCTGATCGGGCAGACCCGCCAGTTCGGTGGACCAGTACGAGACCTGCTGGGCGATCAGCGATTCGGCATCGGACTCGTCGCCGAGCGTCTCGCGCTGCCACAGCGCGAAGTCCGCGTACTGCACCGGCAGCGGTTCCCACTGCGGGGCAACACCATTCGCGCGCGAGGCGTACGCGAGCATCACATCGCGGGCCAGCGGTCGGACCGACCAGCCGTCACCGGAAATATGGTGCACCACGAAAACCAGCACGTGCGTTGGCGTTTCGGCATCGGTCACCCGGAACAGACCCGCACGCACCGGCGGGGCCACGGTCACGTCGAACCCGGTGAGCACCAGCTCCGCGACGCGATCGCGCAGCTGCGCCTCGGTCACGTCGACGGCCTCGGCGGCCACGCTGACCTGCTCGGCGGGCAGGATGACCTGCACGCCACGGCCTTCGGCGTTCTCGGGGTAGACCGTGCGCAGCACCTCGTGGCGCTCGAGCACATCGCCGACGGCCAGGCGCAGTGCGTCCGCGTCGAGATCGCCGGTGAGGCGGACCGCGAGCGGAATATTGTTCACGGCCGAAGCGGTGTCGAAGCGGTTCAGGAACCACATGCGCTGCTGCGCCAGGGACAGCGGAATCTCTGCCGGCCGTTCCTGCGCCACCAGCTCCCGGCGGCGGCCGGTACCGGACTGCGCCTCGACGCGGGCGGCCAGGGTGGCGACCGTCGGGGCGTCGAACAGGGTGCGCACCGGCACGCGGGTATCGAGCGCCGCGCCCAGTCGGGCGACCACCTGGGTCGCGATGAGCGAGTTGCCGCCCAGCTCGAAGAAGTCGTCATCGGCGCCGACCGGGTTCTCCAGTCCGAGCACCTCGGCGAACACGCTCGCCACGATTTCCTCGGCGGGCGTTGCGGGAGCACGGAATTCGCGCGCCGCGAACTCCGGCTCGGGCAGCGCCCGGCGATCCAGCTTGCCATTGGCGTTGAGCGGGAACTCGGCAACGGCCACGAACGCGGCCGGAACCATATACGACGGCAGCTGCGCGATGAGGTGCTCGCGCAAGGCATCCACATCCACCGCACCGGCGGCCAGCGCCACGGTGCCGGGAGCAGCCGATACGGCGGTGTCACCGGCGGCCGGAGAACCGGGGTTCCCCGGCGTCGCGGCGGCAGCGTCGGAATCGGTGAGCTGCGCGGTGGCACCGGCGGCGGCCGACGCCGAGCCGGACGGGACCACATAGGCGACCAGCTGGTCACCGGTGCGGGCGTCCGAGCGCAGCACCACGACCGCCTGGGAGACGGCGTTGTGCGCGGTGAGGGCGGCCTCGATCTCGCCGAGTTCGATGCGCAGACCGCGCAGCTTCACCTGGAAGTCGGTGCGGCCCAGGTATTCCAGTTCGCCGGCGGCGGTCCAGGTGACCAGGTCACCGGTGCGGTACATGCGCTTGGACGCGCCGAAGGCCGCGAACGGGTTGGCGACGAAGCGGTCGGCGGTCAGATCCGGGCGCGCGACATAGCCGCGAGCGAGCTGATCACCGGCGAGGTAGAGCTCACCCGCCATACCCGGCGCGACCGGGTTCAGGCGCGAATCCAATACATAGACCTGGGTGTTGAAGACCGGACGGCCGATCGGCACCGTCTCGGTATCGGCGTCAACCACCCGGTGGTAGGTAACATCGACCGCGGCTTCGGTCGGGCCATACAGATTGTGCAGCTCCGCACCGGTCAGCGCCCGCAACCGCTGCGCGGTGGTAGCGGGCAGCGCCTCACCCGAGGCGAAAACCAGGCGCAACGGCAGCGATCCACCACCGGCCTCGAGCTCGGCGGTGAAGACCGCGAGCATCGACGGCACGAAGTGCGCGGTGGTGATCCCTTCGGCGGCAATGACTTCCGCCAGATAGGCCGGATCGCGATGACCGTCGGGCCTGGCCACGACCAAGCGCGCACCGACCTGCAAAGGCCAGAAGAACTCCCACACCGACACATCGAAGGTGGCGGGGGTCTTCTGCAAAACCACATCTTCGGCGGTCAGACCGTATTCGGCCTGCATCCACACCAGACGATTCACGATCGCCGCGTGACTGACCGCCACACCCTTGGGACGACCGGTCGAACCCGAGGTGAAGATGACGTACGCGGTATTCGAAGGACGCAGCGGCGCAACACGATCCGCGTCGCCGAGCGGCGCGTCCGAGTAGCCCGAAAGGTCGAGCGTGTCCACCGCGAGCACCGGAACGCTCGCGTGGGTGAACCCGTCACGCTCGGTGGTCAGCACGCAGACCGGCCGCGCCGTCTCGAGCACGTAATCGATGCGGTCCGCGGGCTGATCGGGGTCCAGCGGCACGTACGCGCCACCGGCCTCCAGCACCGCGTACATGGCCACGACCAGGTCGAGCGAGCGGCGGATACCCAGCGCCACCAGGCTGTCCGGGCCGACTCCGGCCTCGATCAGCTTGCGCGCCAACCGATGCACGCGCCCGGCGAACTCGCCGTAGGACAGACCTGTGCCCTCGAAGCCGAGCGCGGCGGCGTCGGGCGTGCGCGCGGCCTGCGCCTCGAACAGCGCGACCAGCGTGTTCGCGGCGTCACCGGTCTCGGGCAGCTGCCACAGGTCGTGCCGGGACGCGCCCGGGACTTCCAGTGCGGCCCAGTCGATATCGTCGCGCTCGACCGCATCGGTCTGCTCGGCGACGACCTCGTCGACCGAGTAGTAGGTGCGGTTCCAATCCAGCACGACCCGCGACCGCTCGCCAGCGGCGAGCAGATCGATATCGCCGACCGGCGTTTCCGGCTGTGCCGCAATGGCTTCCAGCAAACGGTTGAACCGCGCCGCGAAGCGTTCCATCGTGGCCGCGTCGAACAGGTCGGTGGCGTAGATGAGTTCGGCGGTGATGCCGGACGGGGTGCCGCCGAAACCGTTGCCGGACACATTGTGCGCGGCGGTGGCCTCGGTCAGGACCAGTTGCAGATCGAACTTGGCGGTGTCCAGCGGCAGATCCACGCCGCTCACGGTCAGACCCGGGAGCTCCAGTTCGGCCGGTCCCATGTTCTGGAACGAGAGCATGACCTGGAACAGCGGGTGCCGGGCCTGCGAACGGGCCGGGTTGAGGATTTCCACCAGCCGCTCGAACGGCAGATCGGCATGACCGAACGCCTGGATATCGGTGGCGCGCACCGATTCCAGCAGCTGGGTGAAGCCCGCGCCGGCGTCGATCGGGGTGCGCAACACCAGAGTGTTGACGAACATGCCGATCAGATCGTCGAGGGCGCGTTCACCACGGCCCGCGACGGGCGTGCCGATGGCGATGTCCTCTTCACCGGACAGGCGGGACAGCAGTACCGCGAGCGCGGTGTGCGCCACCATGAACAGCGTGGCCCCGCGCTGACGCGCCAATTCGACCAGCTTGGCATGGGTTTCGCCGTCGATGGCGAAGGTGTGCGTCGCGCCCTTGCCGGTGGCGACCGCGGGACGCGGCCGGTCGGCGGGCAGGTCGAGCTGATCCGGCAGTCCGCGCAGCGCCCGGCCCCAGTACGAGATCTGCCGTGCGATAACCGATTCCGCGTCGGCCTCGTCGCCGAGCACCTCGCGCTGCCACAGCGCGTAGTCCGCGTACTGGACTTCCAGCGGCTGCCAGGCGGGTTCGCCGCCCTCGACGCGAGCGCCGTAGGCGGTCATGACATCCCGGGTGAGCGGGCCCATGGAGAAACCGTCGGCGGAGATGTGGTGCACCACCAGTGCGAGCACATGTTCGGTGGGGCTCACCTCGAACAGGCGGGCCCGGAACGGCACATCGACGGTGACGTCGAAGCCGGTGCTCAGGAATTCCGAAAGCGCCTGCGGCAGTCCGGCTTCGGTGGCGTCGACCGGCGTCAGGTCCGGGATGACCTGGCCGGTCGGCACGATCTCCTGGTAGGCGGTCCCGTCGATCTCGGGGTACCGGGTGCGCAGCGATTCGTGCCGCGCCAGCACATCGGCGACGGCGATCTGCAGCGCCTGCCGGTCGACCAGACCCGAGAGGCGCACGGCGGCGGGGATATTGTCCACCGCCGATTCGGGATCGAACCGGTTCAGGAACCACATGCGCTGCTGGGCCAGCGACAACGGCAGGCGTTCTGGGCGTTCCCGCGCGATCAGGGCCTGACGCGCGTTCGTCCCGGCATGCGATTCGGCGCGCGACGCCAGCGCGGCGACGCTGGACGCCTCGAAGATCTCCCGCACACCCAAATGGGTGTCGAGCGCGGCGGACAGGCGCGCCGCCACCTGGGTGGCGATGAGCGAGTTACCGCCGAGGGCGAAGAAGTCATCGTCCAGACCGACCCGTTCCAGGCCCAGGACCTCGGCGAACACGCCCGCCACGATCTGCTCGATCGGGGTGGTGGGGGCGCGGAAGACCGCGGCCTCGAAGACCGGTGCGGGCAGCGCGCGGCGGTCCAGCTTGCCGGAGGCGTTGAGCGGGAACTCGTCCAGCACCATGAGCACCGACGGCACCATGTACGCGGGCAGGCGGTCGGCCAGTTCGGCGCGCACGCCCTCGCTGTCCACGGTGCGGTTCGGCGCGGCGATGACATAGGCGACCAGCTGGTCACCGGTGTGCTGATCCCCGCGCACCACGACCACCGACTGGGCGATCGAACCCAGTGCGGTGAGCGCGGATTCGATCTCGCCGAGTTCGATGCGCAGACCGCGCAGCTTCACCTGGAAGTCGGTGCGGCCGATGTACTCGATCTCGCCGTCGGCGTTCCACACCACGAGGTCGCCGGTGCGGTACATGCGCTCGGAGGAGCCGAACGGGTTGGCCACGAACCGATCCGAGGTCAGATCGGGACGCGCCACATAGGCGGTGGCGAGCTGATCGCCCGCCAGGTAGAGCTCACCCGCGACACCCACCGGAACCGGGCGCAGGCGCGAATCCAGTACGTAGACCTGGGTATTGAAGACCGGGCGGCCGATCGGCACCGAGTCCACATCCACGGCCGTCACATGGTGGTACGTGACGTCGACGGCGGCTTCGGTCGGGCCGTACAGGTTGTGCAGTTCCGCACCGGTGATCTCGCGCAGCTTATGCGAGGGCTTGGGCGAGAGCGCTTCACCGGAGGCGAAGACCATGCGCAGGCTGGTGCACCGCACCGCCGCTTCCTCGGCCACGAACACCGCCAGCATGGACGGCACGAAGTGGGTGACCGTGACGCCTTCGCTCGCGATGAGTTCCGCGAGATAGGCGGGATCGCGATGACCGTCCGGCTTGGCGATGGCCAGGCGCGCGCCGATCTGCAAGGGCCAGAAGAACTCCCACACCGATACGTCGAAGGTGGCCGGGGTCTTCTGCAGCACCACGTCATCGGCGGTGAGCCCGTATTCGGACTGCATCCACACCAGGCGGTTGACGATCGCCGCGTGCGGCACCGCCACACCCTTCGGGCGACCGGTGGAACCGGAGGTGAAGATGACGTACGCGGTATTCGAAGCCCGCAGCGGCACAACGCGATCCGCGTCGGTGAGCGGGGCGGCCGAGTAGCTGGACAGATCCAGCAGATCGATCCGCACCTGCGCGGTCTGCACCGGCAGATCCTCACCGGAGGTCAGCACGGTCACCGGATCGGCGGTGGCCAGGATGTATTCGGTGCGCTCGGCCGGATGATCCGGATCCAGCGGCACGTACGCGGCACCGGCCACGGTGACGGCGTACATACCGACCACCAGATCGATGGAGCGCCGCATACCCAGCGCCACAAACGATTCCGCGCCGACACCACGCTCGATGAGCCAGCGCGAGAGGCGGTGCACCCGCTCGGCGAACTCGCCATAGGACAGAGCTGTGCCCTCGAAGCTGAGCGCGATCGCATCGGGCGTCCGCTCTGCCTGCGCCTCGAACAGCGCGACCAGCGTCTTCGCGGCGTCGGGCTCCGCCCCCGTCATCCCGGCGTGCTTGTGGCCGGGATCAACACGATCGGTGTCCGCCAGCCCGTAGGTCACGGCCAGGGCGGTGTCGACGTCGTATCCGGTCTCGTTCCACTCGGTGGTGACGAGCGCCAGCTCATCGGCATCGAGCAGTTCGATATCGCCCACCGCCGCTTCGGGTTCGGTGGTGATCGCGGTGAGCACCCGGATCAGGCGATCGGCGATCCGGTGGACGGTGTCCTCGTCGAACAGATCGCGCAGATAACCCGCGCGAACGCGCAGGCGGGTGTCGAGCTGGGCGATCAGGGTCAGCGGGTAGTGCGTGGCATCGGCGGCGTCCAGACCGGTGACGGCCATACCGTCGATATCCGCGGCCTGCGACCGAATGCCCTCGGCGTCAACGGGATAGGACTCGAACACCACCAGGGTGTCGAAGAGCCCGCCGATGCGCGCGGCCGACTGGATATCGGCCAGGCCGATGTAGTGGTGATCGAGCAGATCGGCCTGCTCGCCCTGGGTGCGGTTGAGCAGCGCCCGCGCCGATTCGCCCCGGTCGAACGCGACCCGCACCGGCACGGTGTTGATGAACAGGCCCACCATGGATTCCACACCGGACAGCTGCGCCGGCCGGCCCGACACGGTGGTGCCGAACAGCACGTCCTCGCGGCCGGTGAGGCGGCCGAGCAGAATGCCCCACGCCACCTGGAGCACCGTATTCGGCGTGACGCCGATATCGGCGGCCAGCGCGGTCAGGCGCGCGGTCGCGGCCTCGTCCAGATCGAAGAAGTACTCACCGGACAGCGCGGTGATCTCGCGGCCCGCGTCCGGGCGGGTCAGCAGCGTCGGCTCGGACACCCCGCGCAGCGCCTGCTTCCAGGCGTCGAGCGAAGCCGAACGGTCCTGCTGCGCAACCCATTCCAGGAAGTACCGGTAGGACCGCACCGGCGGCAGCACGCTCACATCGGAATGCGTGGCGTACAGCACCAGCAGATCCTGCATGAGCAGCGGCATGGACCAGCCGTCGAGCAGGATGTGATGGTTGGCCACGGCCAACTGCCACTCATCGGCGGCGGTCCGCACCAGCGCGTAGCGAATCAGCGGCGGCGCGGTGAGGTCGAACCGGGTCATGCGATCGGCGTCGATGACCTGTTCCACGGCGGCGCGGCGAGCGTCCGCATCGGCGATATCGCTGAAATCGTGCGCGGCCCAGGCCACGTGCACGCCGTCCAGCACCACCTGCACCGGAACGCCATTGGCATCGGAAACGTATGCGGTGCGCAGGATTTCGTGCCGATCCAGCAGCGCCTGGGCGGCCGCGCGCAGGCGGTCGCCGTCGACGCGACCGGTGAGGGTGAGCACCGCCTGCGCGGTGTACACATCCACCGAGGTGGCGGCGAGCTGGGCGTGGAAGAGCAGACCGGCCTGCAGCGCGGACAGCGGCCACACCTGGTCGATCGCGCCGAAACGCTGTTCCCAGCCGTCGATATCGCGCTGGGTGATATTCACCAGACCGAAGTCGGACGGGGTGTGCCCACCGGCCTGCGCCGATTCCGCGTGGTGCGCGACGGCATCCAGCGCGGAGATCCACAGTGCGCCGAATTCGGCGACGGCGGCCGCGTCGAGCAGGGTGCTCGGGTAACCGATATTCGCGGTCAGCTTGTCCCCGACCACGATCGCGTTGATATCGATCGGGGCCATGGCGGGCATATCGGCGTCGTACGCGCCGCCCAGATTGCCGAGCTCGGGAGCCGGAATCCAGCCGAAGCCGCGCAGCGCCTCGGGCACATCGCCCTCGTTGACGCGGCCCAGGTAGTTGAAGCTGATCTGACCGGGCAGCTGTTTGGGCAGCTGATCGGCGGTGGCCTGGTTCAGGTAGCGCAGCAGGCCGTAGCCGATGCCCTTGTCCGGCACGGCGAGCAGCTGCTCCTTGACCGCCTTGATGGCGCGGCCCATGGCGTCGCCGCCGGTGAGGGCGGCGTCCACATCGATTCCGGAGAGATCGAAGCGCACCGGGAAGATGGCGGTGAACCAGCCGACCGTGCGGGACAGATCCGCGCCGGGCACGACCTCTTCCTCGCGGCCGTGGCCTTCGAGGCGAACGAGGGCTGTGTTCTGCCCCCCGGCCTTCTCCCCCGCCGCAATCCCCTTGTCCGAGCGCCACTTCGCCACGGTCAGCGCCAGCGCGGTCAGCAGACCGTCATTGACACCGCCGTGGAACAGCGCGGGCACGGTGGTGAGCAGCGATTTGGTGGTCTCGGCGGAAACCTCGACCTTGTGCTTCTCGACGACGGCGGTGATATCCACCGCCGGATCCATGGCGCGCTCGGTGAGCAGCGGATCCGGTCCGTCGACGACGCCGCGCCAGAAGTCGAGTTCGGCGAGCCGATCCTCGGTGGCGGCCTCCCGCTCGAGGGCGTGCGCCCAGGTGCGCATGCTGGTCGCGGGGGCGACCAGTTCCGGGGTCTGCCCGGCGGAGATCTGCCCCCAAGCCGCGACGAAGTCCGGCACCAGGATGCGCCAGGTGACACCGTCCACCACCAGGTGGTGCGCGGCCACGATGAGGCGACCGGCACGCGACTGATCGGTACCGGATTCACGACTCGCCGTGGTCGGTGCCAACCAGACGAAGCGAACAACCACCCCGGCGGTCGGATCCAGCTTGTCCAGGGTGGCATCCAGTGCGGCCGAGGCGATTTCGAGGAACTCCTCCGCATCAACGCTCGGATCGAATTCGGTGCGGTCGATGAGCGAATCCACATCGATCGCGCCCGCCGCCGCGGTCTCCACGATCCAGTCCGCACCCGGCACCCGCCGCAGGCGCGCCCGCAGCATGTCGTGCCGGTCGATGACCGCGCCGACCGTGGCGGCGATACCGGCCCGGTCGATGCCGATCGGGAGTTCCAGCGCCATGGTCTGGTTGAAACGCCCGAACTCGCCGGGCCGCTCCACCATGAACCGCACCACCGGGGTGAGCGGCATGACACCGACGCCGCCACCGGGCAGTTCCAGCAGCTGCGGAGCCGAATCGCCTTGACCGTCGGCGGTTTCCGCGATCGCGGCCAGACCCGAGACCGTGCGCTGTTCGAAAACGTCACGCGGACTGAAGATCACGCCGCGCGCCTTGGCGCGCGACACCAGCTGAATGGAGACGATGGAATCTCCGCCGAGGGCGAAGAACGAATCGTCGATGCCGACCCGCTCCAGGCCCAGCACTTCGGCGAACACCTCGGAAATGGTGTGCTCGAGGGTGTTTCGCGCGGCGCGGAACACCACCTCGGTGGCGAACACCGGTTCGGGCAGCGCCTTGCGGTCCAGCTTGCCGACCGGGGTCAGCGGCACCCGATCGATGATCATGACCGAGGACGGCACCATGTACGCGGGCAGGCGCTGTTCGACATGCGCGGTGACCGCGGCGATATCGACCGAATGACCCGGCGCGGCAACCACATACGACACCAGCGAGGTCGCACCGGCGGCGTTCTTGTGGCCGATGGTGACCGCGAAGTCAACACTCTCGTGCGAGGCCAGCGCGGCGTCGATCTCACCGAGCTCGATGCGGAAACCGCGCACCTTGACCTGGAAGTCCGAGCGCCCGACGTATTCCACCTCACCCGTGCGGGTCCAGCGGACCACGTCACCGGTGCGGTACATGCGCTCGCCGTCCACGTACGGGTTGGCGACGAAGCGGTCCGCGCTCAGGCCCGGCCGCGCGTGGTAGCCGCGCGCCAGCTGAATGCCGGACAGATAGAGCTCACCCGCGACACCGACCGGCACGGGACGCAGCCGGTTGTCCAGGATCAGCGACTGCATACCCCGGGTCGGGCCGCCGATGGTGACCAGATCGCCCGCGACCAGCGGATCGCTGATATTGGTCATGATGGTGGTCTCGGTCGGGCCGTAACCATTGTGGAAGGCGCGAATCGTGCCGTCCGCCAACGGAATAGCCCACTTGGCGACCAGATCGGCCGGGACCGCCTCACCACCGGCGGACAGTACGCGCAGCGTATCCAGTCCGGCCGGATCGAAGGTGGCCAGCGCGGCCGGGGTGATGAACGCGTGCGTGACGCCCTCGGAGCGAATCAGCTCCGACAGCTCGTCACCGCCGTAGACGCCCGGCGGCACCACCACGAGCGCACCGCCCGCGCCGATGGCGAGCAGGAACTCCAGCATGGAGGCGTCGAACGACGGCGAGGCGAAATGCAGTGCGCGCGAGGAGGAATCGAGGCCGTAGCGCTCGACCTGCTCCACACTGAAGTTGGCCAGACCGGCATGCGAGACCACGACGCCCTTGGGGACGCCGGTGGAGCCGGAGGTGTAGATGACGTACGCCGGATGCTCCGGGCGCAGCGGGCGCACCCGCTCAGCATCGCCAATGGCGTTGGCGGAGAAGGCGTTCAGGTCCAGTTCGTCCAGGACCAGCCACTCCACCGATTCCGGCAGATCGGCGCGCACCGCGGCCACGGTCAGGCCGACCGGGGAACCCGAATCGGTGACCATATGCGCGATGCGGTCGGCCGGATAGTTCGGGTCGACCGGAACGAACGCCGCACCGGTCTTGGTGACCGCCCATTCGGCGAAGTACGAATCATCCGAACGCGGCACCGCGATGGCGACCAGGTTCTCGGTGCCGATTCCGCGCTCGATGAGCAGGCGCGCCAGGCGATTCGAGCGCTCATCCAGCTCGGCATAGGACAGACCTCGCCCCTGGAAGCGGACGGCCACGGCCTGCGGATCCCGCGCCACGGCCTCGGCCAGCAGTTCGGGCAGGGTGCGGCCCGCGATGGCGGGAGCGCCGAAACGCGCCACCAGATCGGCGCGCTCGGGCCGATCGAGGATATCGATCGCCCCGACCGTGACCTCCGGATCGGCGGCGACGGCTTCCAGCACCCGCAGCCAGCGCTGCGCGAACCCGGCGGCGGTGTCCGCGTCGAACAGATCCGTGGCATAGGTCAGCGCGAGCGCCATACCGGCGTCCTGCTCGGACAGCGTGAATTGCAGATCGAAGCGCGAGATGTTCTCGTCGAGATCCAGCGCCGCGACGGTCAGCCCCGGCAGTTCCAGAGTGGCGCGATCCAGGTTCTGGAATGCCAGCATGACCTGGAACAGCGGGTTCCGGGCCTGTGACCGCTCCGGTGCGAGCAACTCCACCAGGCGCTCGAACGGCACATCGGCATTGCCGAAGGCGTCGAGGTCGGTATGCCGGGCGCGATCGAGCAGATCCGAGAACGATTCCGCCGGATCGATTCCGGTGCGCAGCACCAGGGTGTTGACGAACATGCCGACCAGATCGTCCAGCGCGGCCTCACCGCGACCGGCGACCGGGGTGCCGACGGCGATGTCATCGCCGCCCGACAGCCGGGCCAGCAGCACCGCGAGCGCGCTGTGCATAACCATGAACAGCGACGAACCGCGCTTGCGCGCGATGTCTTCCAGCGCGCCGATGAGTTCGGGGCTCAGGCTGCGCTGCAAGGTCGCACCGCGATGGGTGGCCACGGCCGGGCGCGGGCGATCGATCGGCAGCGCCAGCTCATCCGGCACGCCGTCGAGGGTGCGCTGCCAGTAGCCCACCTGGCGGGCCATCAGCGAGGACGAATCCTCTTCGCTACCGAGAACTTCGCGCTGCCATACGGCGAAGTCCGCGTACTGCACCGCGAGCGGGGCCCAGCCCGGGACAGCACCCTGGGTGCGCGCCGAGTAGGCGACCATGACATCGCGGGTCAGCGGGGCCATCGAGAAGCCATCGCCCGCGATGTGGTGCACCACGACCACGAGCACATGTTCGGACGCGTCCTCGGTGCCGACCCGGAACAGCCGGGCGCGCAGCGGAACCTGGTCCGCCACATTGAATCCGAGGGTGGCGAAGGCGGTCACCGTCTCGGTGAGCTCACCCGCCGCGACCGTGACCGGGCGCAGATCGAGGGCGATCTGCTCGGCCGGGACGACCACCTGCATCGGCGTGCCGCCGTGCTCCGGATAGCGGGTGCGCAGCGACTCATGCCTGCGCACGACATCGGCGACCGCGAGTTCCAGTGCGGCGGTGTCGAGTTCACCGGTGAGGCGAATCGCCAGCGGCAGGTTGTAGGCCGCCGAGGAGGTGTCGTACTGGTTCAGGAACCACATGCGCTGCTGCGCGAACGACAGCGGCGCGAGCTCCCCCGGCACGCGCGGGCGGGCCACCAGCTTGGCGCGCGACGCACCGTCGGCATGCGATTCGATGCGGGCCGCGAGGGCCTCCACCGTGCTCGCCTCGAACAGCGTGCGCACCGCGACCGTGGTGTCCAGGGCCGCGCCGATGCGCGAGACCACCCGGGTCGCGATGAGCGAGTTGCCGCCCAGATCGAAGAAGTCGTCGTCCAGGCCGACCCGGGGCAGGTCCAGGACCTCGGCGAAGACGGCGGCGACCGTCTCCTGGATCGGGGTCTCGGACGCGCGGAAGGCGCGCGCCTGCACCGCGGGGGCGGGCAGGGCACGGCGATCGAGTTTGCCGTTGACGGTCAACGGGATTCGATCCATGGCCACCATGGCGGCGGGGACCATGTACGACGGCAGGCGCTCGCCCGCACCGTCGCGGATCTCGAGCAGGCGGATATCGGTCGGCTCGACACCGGCCTCGGGCACCACGTAGGCGACGATGCGCTGATCGCCCGGGGCGTCCTCGCGCACGATGACCGCGGCCTGGGCGACACCCGGCTGGGCCAGCACGGCCGCTTCGATCTCACCGAGCTCGATGCGGAAACCACGCACCTTGACCTGATCATCGGCGCGGCCGAGGTATTCGAGCTCACCGAAGCGGTTCCAGCGCGCCACGTCACCCGAGCGGTACAGGCGACTGCCGTGCGCGCCGAACGGGCTGGCCACGAAACGAGCCGAGGTCAGGTCGGGGCGACCCAGGTAGCCGCGCGCCAATTGCGCACCCGCGACGTACATTTCGCCCGCCACACCGACCGGGACCGGGTGCAGGCGCTCATCGAGCACGTACACGCGCAGACCCGCGATGGCGCGACCCACCACGCTGCCGGTGGCGGCCGCGATGGTGTCGGCGTCCAGGACCCGGTGCGAGACGTGCACCGTGGTCTCGGTGATGCCGTACATGTTCACCAGGTACGGCGAGGAATCACCGTGGCGCGCAACCCAATCGCTCAGGCGACGCAGCTCGAGCGCCTCACCGCCGAAGACCACGTAGCGCAGCGCGAGCGACTGCTCGTCACCCGCCGCGACGGCGATCCGCTCGGCCTCGGCCAGCTGATAGAACGCGGACGGGGTCTGGTTGAGCACCGTAACCCGTTCGCGGCGCAGCAATTCCAGGAACTGCTCCGGCGAGCGCGAGACGTAGTAGTCGACCACCACGAGCTTGCCGCCGTAGAGCAGCGGTCCCCAGAGTTCCCAGACCGAGAAGTCGAACGCGTAGGAGTGGAACAGCGTCCACACGTCATCGGCGGTGAATCCGAACTCGCGATCGGTATTGGCCATGAGCCGCACCACATTCCGGTGCGCCACGGCCACGCCCTTGGGGCGGCCGGTGGAACCGGAGGTGTAGATGACGTACGCGACGTGATCGGGCCGCAGCGCCGCCGTGCGATCGGCATCGGTGATCGGCGAATCGTCGGCGTCCACCACATCGCCCGCTTCGACGGTGTACCCGTCCAGTGATACGGTCGGCAGCCCGGCGGGCAGTTCCACCGTCACGGTCGAATCCACGACCACGCTGGTCGGCTTCGCATCGGACAGCACGTACGCGATGCGATCGGCCGGGTAGGTCGGATCGACCGGCACATAACCCGCACCGGTCTTGATGACCGCGAGCAGCGCGACAACCAGATCCAGCGAACGCGGCAGCAGCACCGCGACCAGCGATTCCGGACCCGCGCCATCCTCGATCAGCCTGCGCGCCACCACATTCGAGCGCCGATCCAGATCGTCATAGGTCAGCTCGTCCTCGCCGAACCGCACCGCGATCCGCTCCGGATGCGCCGCGACGGCCCGATCGAACAGGCTCGACAGCGTGGCGTCCGCGTCCACGAACGGGCTGGACAGCGCCGCCACCGGATCGGTGAACAGCTCACCGACGGCACCGAGCACGCCACCCGGCGTGAGCACCTCGGCCAGCTCTTCGGCCGAGATATCGGCGTTGCCGGTGTGCGTGATCGCGACGCCGTTGGTGCCCGCGGTGTGCGCCGCGCCGTTCGTCTCGACGGCGATATCCTTGGCGCGCACGGCGGCACGGGCGACCGCGGCCAGTTCCACGATGTCGTCACCGGCGGAGACCCAGCGCTCGGACACCTCGTGACGTTCTACGCCGCCGAGCAGATCGATATCGCCGAGCGGCACCGAGGGATCCTCGGTGACCGCGCGCAGGATACGGACCAGGCGCTCGGCGAACGAGGCCACGGTCTCGGGATCGAACAGATCGGTGGCGTAGTTCCAGGACAGGCTCAGCGAATCGTCGGCGCGTTCGCCGACGGTCAGCTGAATATCGAATTTGGCCGTGCCGGGATCGAATTCGACGGCTTCCAGCTCCAGCCCGGGCAGCGAGACCGCGCCCGCGTCCTTGGCGCCGGCGGCCTCGAAGGTCAGCGCCACCTGGAACAGCGGGTGATGCGCCTGCGAGCGCACCGGGCTGAGCACATCCACCAGGCGTTCGAACGGCACATCGGCGTGCGCGAAGGCGGCCAGATCGGTGCGGCGCACCTGCGCGAGCAGCTCGCGGAAGGAGGCGTCCGGCAGCACCGGGGTGCGCAGCACCAGGGTGTTGACGAACATGCCGATCAAATCGTCCAGCGCGCGATCGCCGCGACCGGCGATCGGGGTGCCGACGGCGATATCGATGGAGCGGGACAGGCGCGCGGACCAGGTGGCCAGCGCGGCGTGCAGCACCATGAAGAGCGTGACATCGTGCTCGCGGGCGAGCCCGGTGAGCGCGCGGCGCAGCTCGGCGTCGATCGAGAAGTCGTAGGTGCCACCGGCATTGGTGGCGACCTCGGGACGCGGCCGGTCGGCGGGCAACTCGATCTGCTCGGGCAGATCGCGCAGCTGTTCGCTCCAGTAGTGCACCTGCTGGGCGGCGACCGATTCCGGATCGCGCTCATCACCGAGCACCTCGCGCTGCCACAGCGCGTAATCCGCGTACTGCACCGGCAGTGGCGTCCACTCGGGAGCCGAACCGCCACTGCGGGCCAGGTACGCGCCCACCACGTCGCGCAGCAGCGGACGCAGTGAGAAACCATCCGCGCTGATGTGGTGCAGCACCAGCACCAGCACATGGGTGGCGCGGGCGTGCTTGCCCTCCGGGGTCACCGAGAGCACGGTGGCGCGGAACGGCAGCTCACGGGTGACGTCGAAGTACACGCTCGCGAGTTCGGTGATGCGCGAAGGCAATTCGGCCACGTTGACCGTCTCGGTGCGCACCTCGAAATCGATCTCGGACAGCTCCAGCACGCGCTGGAAGCCGTCACCGGCGACCTCGGGGTAGACGGTGCGCAGCGCCTCGTGCCGCGCCAGCACATCGCCGACGGCGGCATTGAAGGCCGCGATATCGACCTCGCCGGTCAGGCGCAGCGCCACCGGGATGTTGTTGACGGCGGTGCGGTTGTCGAAGCGGTTCAGGAACCACATGCGCTGCTGCGCCGGGGACAGCGGTGCGAGCGCGGCGGTCTCACCGGTCGGCAGCGGCACCGGGGCGGGGCGCTCCTGCGCGACCAGCGGTGCGCGGCTGCCGGTGCCGACGCGCGATTCCAATTGCGCCGCAAGGGCGGCAACGGTGGTGGCCTCGAACAGCGTGCGCAGCGGCACATCGGCGTCGAGCGCGGTGGACAGGCGCGCCACCACCTGGGTGGCGATCAGCGAGTTGCCGCCGAGTTCGAAGAAATCGTCGTCCAGGCCGACCGTATCGCCGCCGAGCACATCGGCGAAGACACCGGCGACGGTCTGCTGCACCGGGGTCTCCGGGGCGCGGTACACCTTGGCCGCGAAGGCCGGGGCGGGCAGCGCCTTGCGATCCAGCTTGCCGGAGGCATTGAGCGGGAAGGCGTCCAGCACCATGAAGGCGGCCGGGATCATATAGGCCGGAAGCTGCTGGGACAGCGCGTCTTTCACGGCGTCGAGGTCGATATGACCGTCCGCCGCGACCAGGTACGCCACCAGCTGCGCTCCGCCTCCCCGCGCTTCACCGGTGCGCTCGTCATTGCGCACCACGACCACGGACTGCGCGACCGAGTTCAGCGCGGTGAGCGCCGATTCGATCTCACCGAGTTCGATGCGCAGACCGCGCAGCTTGACCTGGAAGTCGGTGCGGCCCAGGTATTCCAGCTCACCCGTACCGGTCCAGACCACGAGGTCGCCGGTGCGGTACATACGCGCACCGGCCCCGAACGGGTTGGCCACGAAGCGATCCGCGGTCAGATCGGGACGCGCCACGTACGCGGTGGCGAGCTGATCGCCCGCCAGATAGAGCTCACCCGCGACACCCACCGGAACCGGCCGCAGCCGCGAATCCAGCACGTACACCTGGGTATTGAAGACCGGCGCGCCGATCGGCACCGTGGCGGTGTCGGCATCGGTGACCTCGTGGAAGGTCACGTCGACCGCGGCCTCGGTGGGGCCGTACAGGTTGTGCAGGCGCGCACCGGTCAGCGCGCGCAGCCGCTGTGCGGTCGGCGCGGGCAGGCCCTCACCGGAGGCGAAGACATTGCGCAGGCTGGTGCAGTCGGCGGCGCCCTCGGCGGCCACGAACACGGCCAGCATGGACGGTACGAAGTGCACCGTGGTGACGTGCTCGGCGGTGATGAGGCGCACCAGGTAGGCGGGATCGCGATGGCCGTCCGGCTTGGCGACGACCAGGCGCGCACCGACCTGCAAGGGCCAGAAGAACTCCCACACCGACACGTCGAACGTGGCCGGGGTCTTCTGCAGCACCACATCGTCGGCGGCGAGGCCGTACTGGGCGTGCATCCACACCAGGCGGTTCACGATGGCGGCATGGCTGACCGCCACGCCCTTCGGGCGACCGGTGGAACCGGACGTGAAGATCACATACGCGGTGTTCCGCGGCCGCAGCGGGGCGATGCGGTCGGCATCGGTGAGCGGGGTGTCCGCGAAACCGGACAGATCCAGCTGATCGATCCGAACCCGGCGTGCGGCAGACCCTTCCAGATCCGCGACGCCGTCCAAATCATCCCCGGAGGTCAGCACGCAGACCGGCCGCGCGGTCTCCAGGATGTACTGCGTGCGCTCGGCCGGATGATCCGGATCCAGCGGCACGTACGCGCCACCGGCGACGGTGACGGCGTACATACCCGCCACCAGATCGATGGAGCGGCGCATACCCAGCGCCACAAAGGATTCCGGGCCGACGCCCGCGGCGATGAGCCAGCGCGCGAGCTGCCGGACGCGTCCGGCGAACTGCGCGTAGGACAGACTCGTGCCCTCGAAGGTGACGGCGGTCGCGTCCGGAGTCAGCGCTACCTGTGCCTCGAACAGCGAAACCAGGGTCGCCGCGGCGCCTTCCACGATCTCGGGCAGCGCCGCGTCCAGCTCGAACGCGGTGTCGTTCCAGCCACGCAGCACCCGCTGGCGCTCACAATCGCCGAGCAGTTCCACATCGCCGACCCGCATGGTGGGATCGGCGATCAGGGCGGTGAGCATGCGCTCGAATCGCTGCGCGAAGACCTCGGCGAACGCGCCGTCGAAAAGATCGGTGGCATAGACGAGTTCGGCGTCCATACCGGCCGGATTCGCCGCATCGGCAGCGGCGGCAGGCACCTCGGACAGCGTCAGTTGCAGATCGAATTTGGCCGACTGCTGGTCGATGCCCAGCTCGGACACGCTCAGCCCCGGCAGTTCCAATGCGGTGCGGCCCAGATTCTGGAACGACAGCATGACCTGGAACAGCGGATGCCGGGCCTGCGAACGCGCCGGGTTCAGCACGTCCACCAGGCGTTCGAACGGCACATCGGCGTGCGCGAAGGCGGCGAGATCGCGCTCGCGCACCTTCTTCAGCAGTTCGGCGAAGCTCTCCTCGGTATCGACCGGCGAACGCAGCACCAGGGTGTTGACGAACATGCCGACGAGATCGTCGAGCGCCTGCTCACCGCGACCGGCGACCGGAATGCCGACCGCGATGTCATCGGTGCCGCTCAGGCGGGCCAGCAGCGCGGCGAAAGCACTGTGCACCACCATGAACAGCGTGGTGCCGTGCGATTGCGCGACCCGCTGCAGACCGGTGATCAGCTCACCGGACACCCGGAAGCGGTGCGTGCCCGCCTCATAGGAGGCCACGGCCGGGCGCGGCTTGGCGGACAGGCGCAGCTCATCCGGCAGTCCGGCCAGCGTGCGCCGCCAGTAGTCCAGCTGTTCGGTGATGAGCGAGCGCTGATCATCCTCGGAGCCGAGGGTTTCGCGCTGCCACAGCGCGTAATCCGCGTACTGCACCGGCAGTTCCGGCCAGCCCGGGGCCTCGCCGTTGCTGCGGGCCACGTATCCGGTCATGAGATCGCGCACCAGCGGGTTCATCGAGAAACCGTCCGCCGCGATGTGATGCGCGACGAGCACCAGCACGTGATCGTCGTCGGCCAGGCGGAAGGCGCGCAGGCGCACCGGCGGTTCGGCGGTGACGTCGAAGCCGCGACCGGCGAAATCGTAGACGGCGGCGAACAATTCGCCCTCGGCCACGTCCAGCACGTCAAGCTGCGGAATCGCTCGGGCGGTGGGCAGCACCTTCTGATAGGCGACGCCCTCGTAGGACGGGTAGATGGTGCGCAGCGATTCGTGCCGTGCCACCACATCGGCGATCGCGCCCCGCATGGCGGCGAGATCCAGTGCGCCGGTGAGCCTTACGGCGGCCGGGATGTTATTGGCGGCCGAATCGGTGTCGAACCGGTTCAGGAACCACATGCGCTGCTGGGCGAGCGACAGCGGCGGATGCTCGGGCCGGGTGCGCACCGTAAGTGCTTGGCGCACACCGGTTCCGGCGTGCGATTCCACGCGGGCGGCCAGCGCGGCCACGGTCGGGGCCTCGAACAGCACGCGCACGCCGATCTCGGCATTGAGCGCGGCGGAGAGCCGGGCGACCACCTGGGTGGCGACCAGCGAGTTGCCGCCGAGTTCGAAGAAATCGTCGTCGACGCCGACCCGGTCGATGCCGAGCAATTCGGCGAAGATCGAGGCGGTGATCTCCTCGATCGGGGTGGCGGGGGCGCGGAAACGCCTGGCCTCGAAGACCGGTGCGGGCAACGCCTTGCGATCCAGCTTGCCGGAGGCGTTCACCGGGAAGGCGTCCAGCACGATGATCGCGGCCGGGACCATATAGCCCGGCAGCGAACGACCGAGCGCGGCCTTGACCGCGTCCAGATCGATGACGGCCTCCGGCTCACGGACCACGTAACCGACGAGCTGATCACCGGCATGGGCATCGGCGCGGACCACCACGACGGACTGGGCGACACCCTGCTGCGACAGCAGCGCGGCCTCGATCTCACCGAGTTCGATGCGCAGACCGCGCAACTTCACCTGGAAGTCGGTGCGGCCCAGGTATTCGATCTCCCCCGCGCCGGTCCACTTCACCAGGTCGCCGGTGCGGTACATGCGAGCACCGGGAACGCCGAAGGGGTTGGCCACGAAGCGATCCGCGGACAGATCGGGTCGGCCCAGGTACCCGCGAGCGAGCTGATCGCCCGCGAGATAGAGCTCACCCGCGACACCCGGCGCGACCGGGTTCAGGCGGGCGTCCAGGACGTAGGTGCGGGTGTTCCACACCGGGCGGCCGATCGGCACGAAGACGGTGTCGGCGTCCACGACCTCGTGGTACGTGACATCGACGGCGGCTTCGGTGGGGCCGTAGAGGTTGTGCAGGCGGGCACCGGTCAGCTCGCGCAGCTTCTGCGCGGTCGGGGCGGGCAGCGCCTCACCGGAGGCGAAGACCTGCCGCAGCCGCGGCGCGGCAACGGTGGAGTCACCGTTCTCATTGCCCAGGGTGGCAACGAAGACCGAGAGCATCGACGGCACGAAATGCGCCGTGGTGATGCCCTGTTCGGCGATGATCTGCGCCAGATACACCGGATCGCGGTGGCCGTCGGGCTTGGCGACGACCAGGCGAGCACCGGTCTGCAAGGGCCAGAAGAACTCCCACACCGACACATCGAACGTCGCCGGAGTCTTCTGCAGCACAGCGTCTTCGGCAGAGATCGGATACTCGTGCTGCATCCACAGCAGACGGTTCACGATCGCACCGTGCTCCACCGCCACACCCTTGGGGCGACCGGTCGAACCCGAGGTGAAGATGACATACGCGGTGTGCGACGGGCTGATCGCCCGTCCACGTTCGGCATCGGTGATCGGCGCGGCCGAATAGCCCTCGAGGTTGAGGGAATCGATCTCCAGCACGGGCACATTGCGGCCGGTGACGTAGTCGTCACGGCCGGTGGTCAGGATGGCGACCGGGCGTGCGGTGTCGAGCACGTAGTCGATGCGCTCGGCGGGCTGATCGGGATCCAGCGGCACGTACGCGCCACCGGCCTCGAGCACCGCGTACATGGCGACCACGAGATCCACCGAACGGCGGATGGCGAGGGCCACCAGCGATTCCGCGCCGACGCCCTGGGCGATGAGCTTGCGGGCCAGGCGATGGACGCGGCCCGAGAACTCGGCGTAGGACAGACTTGTCCCCTCGAAGACGACGGCAATCGCATCGGGGCTGGTCAGCGCCTGGGCCTCGAAGAGCGAAACCAGCGTCGCCGCATCGCCTTCGGGCAGTGCGGGCAGTACCTCGGCGAGGTCGAAGGCCGTGTTGTTCCAGCCCTCGAGCACCCTGTCGCGCTCACCGTCGATCAGCAGATCGATATCGCCGATCGGCTGCGACGGATCGGCCACGACGGCCGCCAGAATCAGGTCCAGCCGGTGCGCGAACGCCGCGACCGTGGCCTCGTCGAAAAGGTCACGGGCATAGGAGAACTCGGCGGACATGCCCGCGTTCTCGCCGTGCGCGTCCTGCGCCTCCTGCAACGTCAATTGCAGATCGAACTTGGCCAGCTGGGCGTCGTAGTCGATGCCGTTGACCGAGAGTCCGGGCAGTTCCAGGCTGGCCTGCCGGGTGTTCTGGAAGGTCAGCATGACCTGGAACAGCGGGTGGCGGGCCTGCGAGCGTGCCGGGTTGAGCACCTCGACCAGGCGCTCGAACGGCACATCGGCGTGCGCGAAGGCGTGCAGATCGCTCTCGCGCGCCTGCGCCAGCAGGTCGGCGAAGGTCTTCTCGGACTCCACCTCGCTGCGCAGCACCAGGGTGTTGACGAACATGCCGATCAGATCGTCGAGCGCGGCCTCACCGCGACCGTGCACCGGTGTGCCGATGGCGATATCGCTGGTGCCGGACAGACGGGCCAGCAGTACCGCGAGCGCACTGTGCAGCACCATGAACAGCGAGGCATTGTGCCTGCGGCCCAATTCCACCAGGCGCTGCTGCGTCTCGGCGGAAATGGCGAACGGGTAGGTGCCGCCGCGATACGAGGCGGTGGCCGGGCGCGGGCGATCCGAGGGCAGCACCAGCTCGTCCGGCAGATCGGCCAGGGTGTCGGCCCAGTACCGAATCTGCTTGGCGATCAACGAGTTCGGATCATCCTCGGCACCGAGCACCTCGCGCTGCCAGAGCGCGTAGTCGGCGTACTGCACGGGCAGTTCCGCCCACGCCGGAGCCTCCCACGAGGTGCGGGCGGCATAGGCGACCATGACATCGCGCGCGAGCGGTCCCATGGACCAGCCGTCGGCGGAGATGTGGTGCACCACCATGCCCAATACGAACTCGGACTCGCTGAGTTCGAACAGCGCGGCGTGCATCGGCACCTCATCGGTGACGTCGAACGCCATCGACGCCAGCTCGACCAGATGGTCGATGAGGTTGGCCTGGGTGACCGGCACCGGGGTCAGGTCGGGCACGATCTGCGCGGCGTCGAGCACGCGCTGCACCGGGCCGTGCGCGGTCTCCGGGAAGACGGTGCGCAGCGATTCGTGCCGGTCGATGACATCGATGACCGCGACCTGGAGCGCTGCCACATCGAGTTCACCCGAGAGCCGGATGGCGACCGGGATGTTGTTCACGGCCGACGCGGTGTCGAACCGGTTCAGGAACCACATGCGCTGCTGCGCAAGGGAAAGCGGGATATCGGCGGGCCGCTCACGGGCCACCAGGGCCTTGCGCGCACCGTCACCGGCATGCGATTCCACCCGGGCCGCGAGCGCGGCCACGGTGGCGGCCTCGAACAGCATGCGCACCGGCACGCGGGTATCGAGGGCGGTGCCCAGGCGGGTCGCCACCTGGGTCGCGATGAGCGAGTTGCCGCCAAGTTCGAAGAAGTCGTCATCGACGCCGACGCGCGCGATGCCGAGCACCTCGCCGAAGATCTGCGCCACGATCTCTTCGATAGGCGTTGTGGGAGCGCGGAATTCGCGCACCTCGAACACCGGCGCGGGCAGCGCCCGGCGGTCCAGCTTGCCCGAGGCATTGAGCGGGAAGGCTTCCAGCACAACGAAAGCCGACGGCACCATGTACGCGGGCAGGGTGCGATGCAGCAGCGCCTTCACACTGTCCAGGTCCACCGGGCCGCGGGTCACCACATAGGCGACCAGCTGATCACCGGCGACGGTGTCGATGACCAGCACCACGGCCTGATTGACCGACGGGTGGCCGAGCAGGGCGGTTTCGATCTCGCCGAGTTCGATGCGCTGACCGCGGAACTTGACCTGGAAGTCGGTGCGGCCGATGTACTCGAGTGCGCCGGATGCGTTCCAGCGCACCAGGTCACCGGTGCGGTACAGGCGTGAACCCGGGGTGCCGAACGGGTCGGCGACGAACCGTTCCGCGCTCAGGTCGGGGCGGCCGTAGTAGCCGCGCGCGACCTGGGTGCCGCCCAGGTACAACTCACCCGGGACACCGGCCGGGACCGGGCGCAGGCCCTCGTCCAGGACGTAGGTGTGCGCGTTCCACACCGGACGCCCGATCGGCACCTGCGCCGGGGTCGGGTTGGCGATCGCGGCGTAGGTCGCGTGCACGGTGAACTCGGTGGGGCCGTACAGGTTGTGCACGGCCGCGGTGGAGAAGCGCCGGAACGCGGTGACCGTGGCGGGCGGCAGGGCTTCACCGGCGACCAGAACCGCACGCAGCGACAGGCATTCGGCCGCCGAGGCGCTGCTGGCGAACACGCTCAGCATGGACGGCACGAACGAGGTCATGGTGACCCGGTGCCGTCCGATGACCTCGGACAGGTACATGGGATCGCGGTGTCCGTCCGGGGCCGCGATGACCTGCTGTGCGCCCACGGCGAGCGAGCCGAAGAGTTCCCACACCGACACGTCGAAGGTAACGGGGGTCTTCTGCAGGATCACATCGGTGTCGTCGATACCGTATTCGCTCGTGATCCAGGCGATCTGGTTCAGTACCGCGCCGTGCGGGACCGCGACGCCCTTGGGGCGGCCGGTCGAGCCGGAGGTGTAGAGCACGTACGCGGTGTTCGACGGGCGCAGCGGAGCCAGTCGATCGGCGTCGGTGATCGGCGCGGCGTCGAATTCGCTCAGATCCAGCGAATCCAGGTGCAGCACGGTGCATTCGGCGTTCTCGACCGCGTCGTCGGTGGTGGTCAGCAGGACCACGGGACGCGAGCTGCCGAGGACGTAATCGGTGCGCTCGGCCGGATGATCGGGATCGACCGGCACATAACCGCCACCGGCGGTGAGGGTGGCGTAGATGGCCACCAGCATGTCGATGGAACGGCGGATACCGACCGCGACCAGCGTCTCCGGACCCACGCCCTCGGCAATGAGCTTGCGCGCCAGGCGATTGACCCGGCTGGAGAACTCGGCGTAGCTGAGTTCGGCGGCCGCGCCGAACATGCTGCCGCTGCGCTCGCCCGGATCGAAGATCAGGGCGGTGCCGTGCGGGCGCACCCGGACCTGTTCCTCGAACAGGTCCAGCACCGTGCGCGCGCCGGGCAGCGCGTGTTCGTTGCGGCTCCAATCGCCCAGCACCTGGGCGCGCTCATCCTCGTTGAGGATGTCGATATCGCGGACCACGGTTTCCGGTGCGGTGACGGCGGTTTCGAGCACGCGCACGAAGCGGTGCCCGAACTCGGCCACGGTCTCGGCATCGAACAGATCGGTGGCGTAGGACAGCACCACCGACAGTCCGGCGGCAGCGCCGGACACATCGCGCTGTTCGGTCAACGTCCACTGCAGGTCGAACTTGGCGATATCGACCTCGAGCTCATCCGCGGACACGGTGAGCCCGGGCAGCTCCATGGAGCCGTGCGACATCTCCTGGAAGGACAGCATCACCTGGAACAGCGGATGCCGCGCCTGCGAGCGGGTCGGGTTGATGACCTCGACCAGGCGCTCGAACGGCACATCGGTGGCCGCGAACGCCGCGAGATCGGTTTCCCGGGTGCGCGAGAGGAATTCGGAGAAGCTCTCCGCCCCGCGCACTTCCGACCGCAACACCAGGGTGTTGACGAACATGCCGATCAGGTCGTCCAGGGCCTGCTCGCCACGACCGGCGACCGGGGTGCCGATGGCGATATCGGAGGTCCCGGACAACCGGGCCAGCAGCACCGCGAGCGCGGAGTGCATCACCATGAACAGCGAAACACCCTGCGCGCGAGCCAATCCGGCGAGTTTGCCGTGCAGCTCGGCCGGGATCTCGAAGGTGACGCGGCTACCCCGGAACGACTGCACCGGCGGGCGCGGGCGATCCGCGGGCAGGTCCAGCTGATCGGGCAGCCCCGCCAAAGACGAACGCCAGTAGGCGATCTGGCGTGCGGCCATGGATTCGGGATCGGATTCCGAACCCAGTACCTCACGCTGCCAGAGGGAGAAGTCCTGGTACTGCACCGGCAGCGGAGCCCACGCGGGCTCCTGCCCGCCGACCCGCGCCAGATAGGCGGCGGTCATATCCCGCGAGAGCGGACCGAAGGAGAAACCGTCCGCCGCGATGTGATGCACCACGAAAGCCACGGCGTAATCGGCCGATTCGGCTGTCGCCTCGCCCACCTGGAACACCCGCACCCGAATGGGCAGTTCACGTGAGACATCGAACCCGCGCGAGGCGAATTCGGCCAGCGCGGAGAACAATTCGCTCTCGGCGATGGGCTGGACCTCGATGCCGAGATCCACCTCGGACATGGGCAGCACCTGCTGCAGGCCGCCGTCACCGGATTCCGGGAAGACGGTGCGCAGCGATTCCTGCCGCTCCACCACATCGTGCAGCGCCGACTGCAGCGCGTCGAGATCGACGCCGCCGCGCAACCGCACCACGAACGGCAGGTTGTAGGTGGGCACATTGGGGTCGAACTGGTTCAGGAACCACATGCGCTGCTGCGCCAGCGACAGCGGCACCCGCTCCGGTCGCCGCTGCGCCACCAGCGGCAGCCGCGAAACCTCGGACGGGGCGGTGTTCTCCATGCGGGTGGCGATGCCCGCGACGGTGGGCGTCTCGAACAGCGCGCGCACACCGAGGCGGGTGCTGAACGCGGCCGAGATTCGGGCCACCACCTGGGTGGCGACCAGCGAGTTACCGCCCAGATCGAAGAAATTGTCATCGATGCCGACGCGCTCGTGGCCGAGGACATCGGCGAAGATGCCCGCCACGATCTCCTCGGCGGCGGTGCGCGGGGCACGGTACCCGGCGGCGTCCACGCTGAACACCGGATCGGGCAGACCCTTACGATCCAGCTTGCCGGAGGTGTTGAGCGGGAATGCCGCCAGCACCATGATCGAGGCCGGGACCATGTAGGTCGGCAGCTTCTCGGCGGCGAAACGGGTCAGCTCGGCCGGTTCGATGCTCTGGCCCGGCATCGGCACCACGTACGCGACCAGTTGCTGACCGGTCGCGGTGTCCATCACCAGCACGGCGGCCTGGCTGACCGACGGATGCGCGAGCAGATCGGTCTCGATCTCACCCAACTCGATGCGCTGACCGCGGAACTTGACCTGGAAGTCGGTGCGGCCGATGTACTCCAGCGCGCCGGAAGCATTCCAGCGCACCAGGTCACCGGTGCGGTACATGCGTTCGCCGGTGTCCGACAACGGATTCGCGACGAAGCGATCCGAGGTCAGATCCGGGCGGCCCTTGTACCCGCGCGCGAGCTGACGCCCGCCCAGGTACAGCTCACCGTGCGCACCGATCGCGGCCGGGCGCAGGCGCGAATCCAGTACGTAGACATCGACATTCCACTCCGGCACGCCGATCGGCACGGTGACGGTGTCGGCATCGGTGTTCTCCCAGTACGTCACCGAGACCGCGGCCTCGGTGGGGCCGTACAGGTTGTGCAGGCCCGCCGAACTCAGCGCCCGGAAGCTCGCGCCGGTCTCCGGCGGCAACGCCTCACCGATGACGAAGACGGTCTTCAGCGAAACACACTGCGCGGCACTGGCATGCGAGACGAACACGGTCAGCATCGACGGCACGAAGTCGGTGACCGTGACCCCGTGGCGCTGAATGGTTTCCGCGACGTACACCGGATCGCGATGCCCGTCCGGGGTGGCGATGATCATCTTCGCGCCCACCATCAGCGGCAGGAAGTAACCCCACAGCGAGACGTCGAAGGTGGTGGCGGTCTTCTGGAGGTAGACGTCGTCGGCGGTGAAGCCGTACTCGTCCAGCATCCAGAGTTCCTGGTTGACGATGGCGTGGTGGGTGACCGCGACGCCCTTGGGACGGCCGGTGGAACCCGAGGTGTAGATGACGTACGCGGTGTTGAGCGGGCGCAGCGGGGCGATCCGATCCGCGTCCGTCACCGGGTTGTTCGAATAGCCCGATACGTCGAGGGTGTCGATCTCCAAGCGCCGCACCGAATCCGGCAGCGCGAGTTCATCGCGGGCGGTGGTCAATACGCAGACCGGTGCCGCGGACTCGAGGATGTAGGCGGTGCGATCGGCCGGATGATCCGGGTCGATCGGCACGTACGCGCCACCGGCGCGCAGGACCGCGTGCATACCGACGACCAGCTCCAGCGAGCGCCGCATGCCAAGGGCGACAAGCGATTCCGGGCCGACGCCGTCGGCGATCAGGAACCGCGCCAGGCGGTTGACGCGCTCGCCGAATTCGGCGTAGGTCAGCGTCGCGCCCTCGAATTCCAGGGCGATATTGTTCGGCGTCAGCGGGATCTGCGCGTCCAGCAGATCCGGCAGCGTGGTGGTCGGGACCTCATGTCTCGCCGAATTCCACTCCACCAGGGTGCGGGTGCGTTCGGCGGCGGTGGTGATGGGCAGACCCCACACCCGCTGCTCGGCGCTCGCGGCCAGGAAGTTGTCGAAGAACTCCAGGAAACGCGAATGATGCTGACGCGTCTCGTCTTCGGTGTACAGGTTCGGGTTGGTCTCGAAATCGATGTGGTTCCGGGTGCCCGCCACCGACTGATAGAAGTTGATGCCCAGATCCTCGATGGAACCGGTGGACAGCACGCTGTACTCACCGGTGACCGGGCCCAGGGTCACCTCGTTGTGGAACAGCATGATGTTGACCCAGGGGCCGAAGAACTCCCGGTTCACCACGCCCTCGCCCGCGCTGTCGCGGCGAATGTCCTCGTGCCGGTAGCGCTGATGCCGCAGCGCGCCGGAGATCTCGACGGTGACCTGTTTGACCAGCTCGTCGATGGTGGTGCCGTGCCCGACCCGCAGGCGCAGCGGCACGATATTCGATGCCGCGCCACCCGAGCGGCGCATGGCCGCGGTGGTGCGCGCGGTCACCGGCAGCGACAGGATGACATCCTCGGTGCCGGTCCACTGCGCCAGATAACCCGCGAAACCGGCCACCAGCAGCACCGCCGGAGACGAATCATGAACGGCCACCGCGGTATCGAGCAGTGAGCTCTGATCATCGGTGAGCAAGGCGGAGGCGACGCGGTTCATCGCGGCCGGGGGCGCGCTGCGCCCGGACAGCGATGTCCCCTCTTCCAGACCGGCCACTCGCTCGGCCCAGTGCGCCTTGTCCCCGGCGAAGCGGGTGCTCTCGCGGTACGCGAACTCCTGCTCGACCATGGTGCGCAGCGGGGTCGCCTTGGAGGCGGCGGGTTCCTCGCCGTTGTAGCGCGCGGTGTAGATCTCCGCGACGCGACCCAGGTAGGTCATGGCGCTGAAGCCGTCGAGCACGATGTGGTGCACGCGGGCGTACCAGTAGTAGTGGTCCTCGCCCACCTGGATCATCGCCGAGCGGATCAGGCGATCCTCGGTGATGTTCAGCGGCCGGCTGTAGTCGGCGCGCATCCACTCCAGGGCGGCCGCGCGCGGATCCTCGGCATCGCGGACGTCGACCTGATAGATCGTGCGGTCCAGCGACTCGTCGATCAGCTGCAGCGGTTCGCCATTGCGCTCGATGATGCGCAGGAAGCCCGAACCCACCTCGAGCGAGCCGTCGACCATGGCCTGCTCCAGCAGCGGAACGTCGATCACACCGCGCAGTTCGACGTACTGCGCGATATTGATCGGCACCTGCGGGTCGAGATGCTGGGCGTACCAAATGCCCAGCTGAGCAGGCGACAGCGGAAACGCCTCGCCCGATCCCGGCGCGATTTCGCTGCCAGCTTCGCCGTTGCCGCCGAAATCTAGCCGGTCCAACCCAAACCTCGCTTCTGGAACACCACAGCGCTCCCCACCGAAAACCCGAACAGGACGCCACACCAGCCAGGGTGGCGTCCGATGCTCGGGGCTCACTTCACGTATTTTTGAGATCCCCTGGGCTATCTACCCAGTCGACCGAACTTGTTACATGGGCGTACGAACGTCCAATGGACTTCCGGCCGCTATCGGCACAATGCTGCTGAACACTCGGACCAATCTACCGGCAGCTTGCAACCCCTAACGAAGAAGCACCATAGCTGCGAACTATCACCGCATTTCGCGGTCTCAGCCAGTGATATGCGTCCTGTCCCGGGCGGGGTCATACAGGTGTGACTGGGCGCAATCCACCGATTTCGCCAGTGCGCGACCGACCAGGATGACCGCCGCCTGACGCAGCTCGGCGGCCTCGACGCGGTCCGCGATATCGGCCAGGGTGCCGCGCAGAACCAGCTGATCGGGCTGACTGGCCCGGTAGACGACCGCGACCGGACAGTCGTTCCCATAGTCGGGAATCAGCTCATCGGCGAGGGTTCGGATGCGGGTGATAGCGAGATGCAATACCAGGGTCGCGCGGGTGCGGGCGAAGTTGGACAGCGCCTCGGACTCGGGCATCGCGGTGGAACGCGCTTGCGTGCGTGTGAGCACGACGGACTGGGTCAGCTCGGGGACCGTCAGTTCGGTGCCGAGCAGCGCCGCCGCGGCCGCGTAGGCGGGAACGCCCGGGGTGACATCCCAGGGCACACCTGCGGCGTCCAGCCTGCCGGTCTGCTCGGATAGCGCCGAATATATGGACGGATCACCCGAACACAGGCGGGCGACGTCCTTGCCCGCGGCCGTGGCGCGCACGCAGTGCTCGATGATCCGATCCAGATCCAGGCCCTGGGTGTCGATGAGTTCGGCATCGGGCGCGCAGTGCGCCAGCACCTCGGGGTCGAGATAGGTCCCGGCGTAGAGACAGACGGGCGACTCGCGCAGCAGACCCACCGCGCGCACCGTGAGCAGGTCCGCGGCTCCGGGTCCGGCCCCGATGAAGTGCACAGTCATGCCGCCGAGTCTGGCATTGCCGCGGCCCGCCGCCGTCTCGCACCCCCGAGACCGGGCGTGCGGACGGGTCTCAGTCGCTGACGTTGAAGGCCGCGGTCACCTTGGTGGGCACCAAACGCACCACCAGCTCGCCCGGAACCCCGTTGCGCTTGCCGAATTCCTCGGCCCGGTCCGCTCCCATATAGCGAGCGGCAATGAGCGTGGCGGTGCGGACCAATTCGTCCAGATCCTCGGAGACCTCGGCCGTGCCCTGCACCTGGACATAGCCGTAGGGGGCGGCCTCGAGATCGACGACCATGGTCAGCCGGCCGTCGCGAGCGATGGATCTGCCCTTGGCCGAGGTCGCACCGGTATTGAAAACGACGGCGTCACCATCGAGGACGAACCAGACCGGGGTGACGAGCGGACGTCCATCGGCAGCGATGAACGCGACCTTGCCGGTGCGGGTGCCCTCGGAGAGGAATTCGCGCACTTCGGGATCGGAGAGGGAGGCCATGCACCCACCGTAGGGTCAGATGGCCCCGCGTTCGCGAGCACGCGCCACGGCGGAGGTCCGCGATTTCACGCCGAGCTTGGCGTAGATGTGCACGAGGTGCGATTTCACGGTGGTCTCGCTCAGGAACAGGCGGCGGCCGATCTCGCGATTGGAGTGACCGTCCGCGACCAGCCGGAGCACCTCGATCTCGCGCGGGCTCAACGTGGTGTCGGGTTTGCGGACGCGGGTCATCAGCCGCGAGGCCACCGACGGGGACAGCACGCTCTCGCCCTCGGCCGCCGAGCGGACCGCGGCCAGTAATTCCGAGGGCGGGGTGTCCTTGAGGATGTAGCCGACCGCGCCCGCCTCGATCGCGCCGAGGATATCGGCGTCGGTGTCATAGTTGGTGACCACCAGCACATTCGGCGGATCGGGCAGTTCACGCAGGGCGGCGGTGGCGTCCGCACCGGATTTGCCCGGGCCGAAGCGCAGATCCATCAGCACCAGATCGACCCGGGTGGTGGAACAGAACGCGACGGCCTCCTCGGCGGTGGCGACCTCGCCGATCACATCGATCTCCGCACCGGAATCGCTTTCCGCCGCACCGGAATCCAGTAGGGCACGCAGGCCCGCGCGCACGATGGCGTGATCGTCGGCGAGCAGGATGCGAATCATTCGTCCTCCAACGGAAGTCACTGCTCCTCCAACGGGAACGAGACGGTGACGGCGGTGTGACCGGGTTCGGACTCCACCTCCATGGTGCCGCCCTGCTGCTCCACCCGATTGCGCATGGCGGTGAGACCGAAACTGCCGGAGGGTGATTGGGCCAGCACCTCGGGAGCGATGCCGATACCGTCGTCGACCACGTCCAGGTACACGGCGTCACCGGCGTAGGTGAGGGTGACCCGCATGCGCCGGGCCTGCGCGTGCCGCACCACATTCGAGACCGCGCCCTGCGCGATGCGCACCAGGGCGGCCTCGATGGGCATGGGCAGCGCGTGCGGATCGCCCTCGACCAGCATTTCGGCGTGCAGGCCGGGAGCGGTGGCGCGCTGCGTGATTCGGGTGAGCGCGCCCGCGAGGGATTGGCCCTCCAGGGCGGCCGGGGTGAGTTCGGCTATGAGATGGCGGGTTTCGACCAGGCTGTCGGCGGCGGTTTCGCGGGCGAGCCGAATCTTGGCCAGTGCCGGGTGATCCGGGGCCGCGCGCTCCACCGCGTGCAGCAGCAACTGGATGCTGCTCAGGCCCTGGGCGACGGTGTCGTGAATCTCCTGGGCCAGGCGTTCGCGCTCGGCCATCTTGCCCGCGGTGCGCTCCTGTTCCGCGAGAGTGTTTCTGGTGGTGAGCAATTCGTCGATCAGGCGCTGGCGTTCGGCGGCCTCGCGGAACAGCGCCTCGTAGCCGAGACCGATGCCGACCGCCACCAGCGCGCCCAGCAGCGGGCCGATGATGCCGCCGAAGGTCCAGCCGCGATGCAGGGCGAAGCCGACCACCGACACCACCGTGGTGACGGTGACCGCCACCAGACCCCAGTTACGGGGCAGCAGATGCAGATACAGGAAGAACAGGCCGAAGACGAGATAGACCGCCTCGGGCACGAAGGCCACCAGCACCAGCCACAGCACGGTCAGCACGACCAGCCACACCCGCGCGGCCACCAGCCTGCGGCGGAACAGGCCACCGGCGAAGTAGACCCCGAGGAACGCCCCGGACAGCACCACCACCAGATAGGGGTGCGCGTCGGCGATGATGGCCCGCGCCGCCACCACCGCCGTCAGCGCCACCACCAGCGCGTGCAGACCGAGCTGCACGGCGGAAAGGACGGGGGTGAGGGGCGATCGATGCACGTCGACCAGCTTATGCCGGGCAACCGCACCGGCATCCATCGAAAGTAGGAAACGCCGGACCTCCCTTGGCTGGGGCCGGATTCGTCCCGCGGCGCGATGGATTCACCGGGCATCCGCACCAGAGTGGAGTCATGTTCGTAGCACTCCGGGATCTGCGGGCCGCCCGCGGCCGCTTCCTCCTCATTGCCCTCGTGGTGACCATGGTCGCGCTGCTCGTCAGCTTCTTGAGCGGGTTGACCGCCGGGCTCGGGCACCAAAACATCTCCGCCATCCAATCGCTGCAGACCAGCACGGTCGTCTTCGCGGACACCGGGTCGGCGGCCTCCTTCGATTCCTCCACGCTCAGCGATGAGCAGGTGCGGGCCTGGCAGTCGGCCGCCGGATCGGACGGGACGGTCGACCCGATCGGCATCAGCCGCACTCGCGCCACGCACGATGGGGCCTCCCCCGCACAGGTCGCACTGTTCGGGGTGCAGGGGACACCCTTTGGCAATCGTGTGGCAACCGATGCCGGGCAGGTGGTGCTGTCCAAGGCCGCCGCCAAGGATCTCGAGGCCGGGCCGGGTGACACCGTCGCGCTGGGCGCGGGCAATTTCACGGTGCGGAGCGTGACCGAGGACGACTGGTACGCGCACACCCCGGTGGTGTGGATGACGCTCGGCGATTGGCAGACGCTCAATCCGCGCTCGGGTGCGGCGACCATCATGGCTGTCTCCGGGGTGCACGATGAGTCCGCGGTCAACGCGGCGGCGCACACCACCACGACATCCTCCAAGGGTTCGCTGTCGGCCATGAGTTCGTACCAAGCCGAGAACGGATCGCTGACCTTGATGACCGGCATGCTGTTCGCCATTTCGGCGCTGGTGATCGGCGCGTTCTTCACGGTCTGGACCGTGCAGCGCACACCCGATATCGCCACGCTGAAAGCCCTCGGCGCGACCACCGGTTCGCTGGTCCGGGATGCGCTGGGTCAGGCGCTGGTGGTGCTGGTCGCCGGTGTCGGTGTCGGCGTGGGGATCACCGCGCTGGCCGGCCTATTCCTCGGTGACGCACTGCCTTTCGTGCTCAGCGTGAGCACCACGCTCTTCCCCGCGGCCGCGCTCATTCTGCTCGGCCTGCTCGGCGCGGCCTTCGCGCTGCGCTTCCTCGCCACCACCGATCCGCTCACCGCCCTCAACCAGGCACGCTGATCACCTTGTCCCACAGGAGTTTTGCGATGACCAACGCCCTCACGGTCGCCGACCTCACCCTCACCTTCCCGGACGGCGCCGAACGCATCACCGCATTGAACCGGGTCAACCTGGCGGTGCGCGGCGGTGAGATCGCCGCCATCACCGGGCCGTCCGGCTCCGGTAAATCGACACTGCTGGCCACGGTGTCGACCCTCATCCGTCCCGATTCCGGCCGCATCGAACTCGAAACCTCCGATGGCACCGTGGATCTGGCGCAGCTGAGCCGTCGTGATGCCACCACGCTGCGCCGGAACTCCATCGGCATCGTGTTCCAGCAATCCAATCTGGTTCCGGCGCTGACTTCGCTGGAGCAGCTGGAGGCCATGGTCCATCTCGGGCAGACCTTCTTCGTCTCCCCCGCCCGCCGTCGCGAAGCCCGTTCGCACGCACGGGAACTCCTCGACGCGGTCGGCCTCGCCGGTCAGGAGAACAAGCGGCCCGCCCAGCTCTCCGGCGGTCAGCGCCAGCGCGTCAATATCGCCCGCGCCCTGATGAACAATCCGGCCCTGCTGGTCATCGACGAGCCGACCAGCTCCCTCGACCAGGAGCGCGGGGCAGCCATCATCGACCTGATCGTGCGCATCTCCCGTGAGCACAATGCCGCCACCCTGCTGGTCACGCACGATCGCGCGCACCTGCATCAGATGGACACCGTGCACCGCATGGTCGACGGCAGCCTGACCCTGGAGTCCGAGAACCGAGCCGCCCACGCGGTCTGACAGGATCGAGCGGCTTCCGTGTGCCGAGCACGGTGGCCGCGCCGATCCCGAAGGACCGTCATGGAACTCGTGACATCGCTACCCGCCGACACTCCGCTGTCGGAGGTGGCGACACGAATCCGTCGGATAGAGGCCCTGGGCTTCGATACCGTGCACATCTCCGAGACCGTGCGCGATCCCTTCGGCGTCTGCGCCCTCGCGGCCGAACACAGCACCACCCTGACCATCCGGACCAGCATGGTGGTCGCCTTCCCCCGCAGCCCCATGCTCACCGCCTACGCCGCCTGGGATCTGGCCCGCTTCTCCGCCGGCCGCTTCCAGCTCGGCATCGCCTCCCAGGTCCGGGGCAATATGGTCGGCCGCTACTCGACCCCCTGGACCGATCCGGTAGCCCAGCTCTCGGACTACGCCGCCGCCCTCCGCGCCATCTTCGCGTCCTTCCAGACCGGCTCGCGCCTGGACCACCACGGCTCGCACTACGAATTCACCCGCCTGCAGCCATATTTCAACCCCGGCCCCTTGGACGTGACCCCGCCGTCCCTCTGGATGGGCGGCGTAGGCCCGCGCATGTGCGAGCTGGCCGGGGCGGCGGCGGACGGCTTCGTGGCCCACCCGACGGGTTCACATCCGCTCTCCCTCGCCGATCGGGTGCTGCCCGCCCTCCGCGCGGGCGCGGAGCGCGCCGGGCGCACCGACGGCGGCCCCCGAATCATCGTGGTCCCCAAGATGATCACCGGCCCCGACGCCGAATCACTGGCGGAGTCCCGCGAGCGGCTGCGCTCGGAATTGGCCTTCCTCTACTCCACCCCGGCCTACCGGGGCACCCTCGACCTGGTCGGCCATCCCGAGACCGCCGATCGCCTGAGCGCCGCCGCGCACGCCGGCGCATGGACCGACCTGCCCGCCATCCTGACCGATGAGGTACTGGAAACCCTTGTCCCCGAAGCGATCTACGCCGATCTGCCGACGGTGCTGGACCGCTGGTACGGCTCGCACTGCGACGGGATAGCGCTGCAGATCCCGCCGACCACCGACGACGATGACCAATTTCGCGACCTGCTCACCGCATTGCGCGGGCCGCGCACCGCCACCTCGTAATCGGTTGTCCGGCTTCGACTATCGGGGTTGGGCGATGACCAGCAGCACGTGCGCGGGGTGGTCGTCCACCAGGTGCCAGCGGTCTCGCAGGGTGGAGGGGAAGTCCACGAAGTCTCGGGGGCCCAGCCGGATTCTGCCTACGCCGACCAGTTCCACGTCCAGGTGACCGGTGACGACGTAAACGCCGGTGACCCCGGTGGATTCGAACCAGCCGCCGATGAATTGGCCAGGCTCCACCAGGTATTCGATGACTTCGAGGGGACTGTTGGGGCGCATATGGAGGGCGCGGCCGACCGCGGCGTCGGGGCGGTCCGCCACCGGGAGGCGCAGGCCCTCATCGGAGCGGACGACGGTGACGCGGTCGGGGGCGGGGCTGGGAAGCAGATCGCCGGGGGTGACTTCGAGGGCGGCTGCCAGTCGATAGGTGGTGATCATCGAGGGGGCGCTGATGCCGCGCTCGATCTGACTGAGGAACGGCTGGCTGATGCCGGCGCGTTTGGCGAGCTCGCGCATTGACAGTCCCGACTTCTCACGAAGTTCGCGGACCACGCCGCCGACGAGCTCGGCCAGGCTCGACTCGTCGGGATCGCCGGGTGCTGTCGATGTGTCGTTCACACAGGCCAGTGTGCCCGATGAATGATTCCGGCGGATACGCGGGCGTTTACACATTCGTGACGCGAGTGAACGCTACCGCCATACAAGTGGGCCAATCTGATTGCTGTCACTTATCAGTACTGCTTTACTCGGAGGGTGCCCGATGTCGGTCATCGAAGACGACCCGTCTGCCACCGCGACCGGTCTGGTCGAACAGCGCGGCATCGACCACATCCCGGAGGCGGAGCGCACGGGCACCGTGCGCCGGCTCGGCCTCATGTGGAGCGGAGTGATTCTCAATGTGCAGGTGGTGGTGTACGGCACCCTGCTCATCGCCATCGGGCTGAACCTCTGGCAGGCGCTGGCCGCCGTGGCCATCGGTACCGCGACCTGGGTACTCGCGGGGCTGGCCAGCCTGCCCGGTCCGGCGGCGGGCACTACCACCTTCGCCGTGAGCCGGGCGGCATTCGGCCGCAATGGCATGCGCCCCATCGCATTCTGCAACTGGCTCCAGCAGATCGGCTACGAGGTGCTGGATCTGGTGATCCTGGTGCTCGCCGGTTCGGCGCTGCTGGATATGGCCGGGGTGCAGGTGTCGAACAGTACGAAAGTCGTCTTGCTCGTGGTGTTCTCGATCGCGCAGAGCCTGCTGCCGAGTCTGGGCCACGCCGCCATCACCAAAGTCCTGAACCTGCTGGTCGCACCGTTCGCCGCGCTGTTCCTGATCATGGCCTGGCTGACCGCCGACAAACTCGACATCACCGTCGGCCAGGCGGCGGGCTGGCCCGCCTTCCTCGGCGGAATCGCGTTGGCGGCCAGTGCGAGTGGGCTCGGCTGGACCCCCAACGCCACCGATTTCTCCCGCTATCTCCCGACCGCCACGCCACGCCGCAAGGTGGTCGCCGCCGTGACCCTGGGCGGCGCGATCCCGCAGGCCCTGCTCATGCTGCTCGGCGTCGGTGTGGCCCTGTTGACCGAGCAGGCGTCCGATCCCATCAGCGGACTGCCGAGCGTGTACCCGGGCTGGTTCCTGGCACCGTATCTGGTGCTGGTGATCGCGCAGATGATCTCGCTCAATGCCATCGACCTGTACTCGTCCGGAGTCACGTTGCAGGCCATCGGCGTTCGCATCGGCCGCTGGCAAGCGGTGGTGCTGGACGGCGTCATCTGCGCGGCGATCGGGTCGATCGTGGTGTTCTCCTCCGATTTCAACACCTTCGTGAGCAACTTCCTGCTGTTCATGATCGTGTGGTTCGCGCCGTGGGCGGCGATCTTCGTGGTCGACTATTTCCTGCGCCGCGGCCGCTACGACCTGGATTCGCTCGCCGAGACCGGCGGACGGTACCTGCGGCCGGGCGGCCTGCATCTGCCGGGCGTGCTGGCGCAGGCGGCGGGCATGATCGCGGCGCTGTGCTGTATCGACACCTCGGTGTTCATCGGACCTATCGCAAACCTGTGTGGCGGAGCGGATCTGAGCGTTCCGGCCGGACTGCTCGTCGGCGGCGTGACCTACTACCTCGCCGCCCGCCGCCCCGTCATCGCCGAATCACACTGAAGGAAGGGATATTCCGTGGAATTCCGAGTACCGGTCATCGATATCTCGCCATACGTCGGAGACGGCGATATGAGCGCGCGCGGTGCGGTCGCACGGCAGATCGATGAGGCCGCTCGCACGATCGGTTTCATGCAGATCGTCGGACACGCGGTGCCGCAGCGGGTGATCGACGGATTCACCGGCGCGCTGGACGAGTTCTTCGCCCTGGATCTGGAGACCAAGAAGCGGTATCGGACCGCGCCCGAGATCAATCGGGGCTATTCGCCGCCCAAGAGCGAGAGTCTGAGCCTGAGCCTCGGCGTGGAATCCGCGACCCGGATGAACGATTTCTTCGAAGCGTTCAATATCGGTGCATCGCTCGCCGATTACCCGGGTTTGGATCTACCGGCCACCGACTACGCGGAAAACGTGTGGCCGCAGGAGGTTCCGCGGTATCGAGCACCCGTCGAGGCATACTATGCCGAGGCCGCGCGGGTGGCGCGCACCCTCACCACGGCCTTCGCCGATGCGCTCGACCTGCCCGCCGGTTACTTCGGCGACTACACCGATCATTCGCTCGATGTGCTGCGCATGAACAATTACGCGCTCCCGCCCGGCACCGTCGATCTGGACGGCGATCTGATCGGCATGGGCGAACACACCGATTACGGCATCGTCACCGTGCTGTGGGCCGATCAGGCGCCCGGATTGCAGGTGCTCGGCGCGGACGGCCGCTGGCATGACGTACAGCCCGCCGACGGCGCGCTCCTGGTGAATCTCGGTGATCTCATGGCTCGCTGGACCAATGAGCGGTGGCTGTCCACGCTGCACCGGGTCAAGCCACCGATCGTGGACGGGACGATTCAGCGCCGGCGCAGCGCCGCGTATTTCCACGACGGCAATATCGACGCGCTCATCGAGACGCTGCCGTCCTGCGTGGGTGAGGGCAGCGAATACGAGCCGGTGACGGTCGCCGACCACATCCGCGCCAAACTCGCGGGCTCGCGTGCGGGACAACCGAATACCAATGCCACCCGTGAGGCCGCCCGAGTGCTGGCAGCGGCCGAACAGACCGGAGACCGGGCGTGACACTCTCTTTCCGCGACCTGCCCAAGGTCAGCCTGCACTGTCATCTCACCGGTTCGGTGCTGCCCGAAACCGTTGCCGCACTTGCCCGTAAGCACGGTATCCCGATGCCCGGCGGCCGCACCGCCACGGATCTCTACGATATCGACAGCCACGAGGATCTGGACGAATTCCTGCGTGTCTACGATATGGTCGGCCAGGTCGTTCGCGATGCCGACGACTTCCGCCGCATCACCTACGAATCCCTGACCGCATTGGGCTCCGAACACGGTGTGCTGTACCGGGAGATATTCGTCAGCCCGCCCGCGCATCCGTTCGCCGACTACCGCACCCTCTTGGATGGCGTCCGCGCCGGAATGCGAGAAGCCGAGCAGGACACCGGGATCGGCAGCCGCATCATCGTCGCGATCAATCGCGAGGACACCCCCGCCGCGGCCGTCGATCTGGTGCGGCAGGTCATCGAGCACCGCTGCGACGAAGTGGTCGGCATCGGCCTGGACTACGCGGAGGTGCACGGACCGCCCCAACTGTTCCACGAGGCGTACCGGATAGCGGGCCGCGCGGGCCTGCATCGCACCGCACATTCGGAATCCGGTCCACCGCCGAATATCGAAGTGCTGCTCGATGTCCTGGGCTGCACCCGCGTGGACCACGGCTATCACGTTGTCGACAGCCCCCGTATCACCGAGCGTTGCCGAAACGCGGGCATAACATTCACCTGCACCCCGGTCAGCTCCGATATCGGCCGCTACTCCGGCAGCGGCAATGGCAAACACGAAAAGATCGCCGCCATGGTCGAAGCCAGTCTGCGGGTGACCATCGACTCCGATGATCCACCGATGTTCGGCACCGATCCAACCAATGATTTCGAGGTCCTGCACCGGACTCTCGGGTACGGCGCCGATCAACTGCTCACCTTCACGATGAACGCGGTCGAGGGTTCCTGGCTGGACGAATCCGATAAATCCGCGCTGCGCGACCGGGTCGCACAGCGGCTCACCCCGGCGCCCGCACCGTTCGGATGATCGCGAAATGGGGTGTTGGGGTGGAGGTTACGGGATGGTCATTTTGATGGAATAGCGTTCTCGGAATTCGCAGTTCTCGGAAGAGGAGTGGTCGCGATGAGGGAAGCGCTTCCCAGTAAGAGGCAGGTTTTGCTGGCGTGCCGGGGATCCAGTTTTCCGGGGCATCCGGTACTTAGTGCGGCTCATGAATTAACGGAGTTGCATGGGCGGCGGATGGCCGCCGGGCCGGACGCCAAGGATGAATTCGATGGTTTGCGAGATGAATTGGTGCAGGCCATCGATTGCTGGGTTACCTCGCGATTACCTCCCTCGCACGGGGCTGCTCGGGTGCATACCGAGACCATGGGGGCCGTTATCGATCGGCTGGCGCAGTTGACCGCGCACGCTTATGCGGCGCTCACCCACGCCCCGGGGCCGGAATTGACCAGAATTTGGGAACGACTGGCCGAATTGGCCGTCGGTTACGAGGATTTGGCGTCCGAGGTGTGCACCGGACGACGGCGGCTCCCCGGCGCGCATTAGCGGGCGGGGAGCCGAAGTCGGAAAATCATTGGGATCCGCGCTATTTCGGCGGGCTATGTTGCGCGTACCAGCCCAATAGCGCCGGATCGTCCACCGCGGTGGGGGCCACCACCCTGGATAGTTCCGCACCCTGGAAGAGTTTCTTGAGCGGGACTTCGAGTTTCTTACCGGTGCGAGTGTGCGGAATGCCGGGGGCGGCGATGATTTCGTCGGGGACGTGCCGCGGGGACACTTCCGCGCGAATGGTGGCGTTGATGCGCGCCTTGACCTCATCGGTGAGTTCCACGCCGGGGGCGGGCACCACGAACAGCGGCATCCAGTAGCGGCCCTCGGGGAGTTCGATGCCCAGCACCAGCGCCTCGGCCACCTCGGGAAGCGCCTCGACGACCTGATAGATATCGGCGCTGCCCATGCGGATGCCGTGCCTATTCAGGGTGGAGTCGGAGCGGCCGTGCACGGTGATGCTGCCGTGGTCGTTGACGGTGATCCAGTCGCCGTGCCGCCAGACGCCGGGGTACATGTCGAAATACGCGTCGTGGTAACGGGATCCGTCGAGGTCGTCCCAGAAGTGCACGGGCATGGAGGGCATCGGTTTGGTGATGACGAGTTCGCCTACCTCACCGCGCACCGGATGGCCCTTCTCGTCCCAGGCGTCCAATGCCACACCCAGGTAGGGGGCGGAGAGTTCACCGGGCCACACCGGGACGGTGCGCACACCGCCGATGAAGGCCGAGACCACATCGGTGCCGCCGCTGATGGAGGCGACCGGAACCCGCTCACCGACGTTGTCGCGCAACCAGAGTGAGGATGACGGCGGCAGCGAGGAACCGGTGATGCCGACCATGCGCAGCGCCGACAGATCGTGATCGCGGCGCGGTACCACCCCCGCCTTGATACAGGCCAGCACATAGCCCGGGCTGGTGCCCACCACCGTCGCACCGGTGCGAGCGGCTATGGCCCACAACGCATCCGTGGTCGGCGCGGACGGGCTGCCGTCGTAGGTGACGATGGTCGCGCCCACCAGCAATCCGGCGATCTGGAAGTTCCACATCATCCAGCTCGGGCTGGTGTACCAGAAGAAGGTGTCGTCGCGCCCGATATCGGATTGCAGGGCAACGGCTTTCAAATGTTCGAGCAGTACCCCGCCGTGACCGTGCACGATGCCCTTGGGTTTGCCGGTGGTGCCGGAGGAGTACAGCACCCACAGCGGATGTTCGAAATCCACCGGCGCGATATCGATTTCGCCGCCCGGTGCGTCGAGCAGCTCATCCCAGGCGCGCACATCGGGCAGGGTCGCGCCGATGCGCGATACCAGCACGGTGGCGGCCAGTGACGGCAACCCCGCCCGCAGCGCCTCGATATCGCCGGTCTTATCGTGCACCTTGCCGCCGAAGCGGTAGCCGTCGGCGGTGACCAGCACCTTGGGCTGGAGCTGACCGAGCCGGTCCAGCGCGGCCTGCGCGGAATAGTCCTGACCGCAAGCGCTCCAGACGGCTCCGATACTGGCCGTGGCCAGGAACGCGATCACGGCCTGCGGGATATTCGGCAGATAGCCGGCGACCCGATCACCCCGGCCCACACCGAGTTCCCGCAGGGCACGGGCGAAAGCCGCGGTGCTGCTGAGCAATTCCGCCCAAGACAGCTCGATGACACTGCCGTCCTCATCGACGCCGAGAATGGCGGGCCGATCGGTGCGCGCCTGCCGCACCACCTGTTCGACATAGTTCAGCTGCGCCGCCGGAAACCATTTGGTGCCGGGCATTTCGGTGGAGACGAGCACCGCGCCGGTGCGCTCCCCCAGTTCGAAATAGTCCCAGAGCGCACCCCAGAAGCCCGCCACATTGTCGACCGACCACTGCCAGAGCGAGTGGTAGTCCGGAAACGATTCCCCCGTCCGCGCCGTCACGAACGCCGCGAAATCGGTGACCCGCGCCCCGGCGATATCGGCCTCGGTCGGCATCCACTGTGGTTCCACCCGCACTACCTCCTATGACGCGAATCCGGCGCTGTCCGCGACCTGCGCGCGCTGCACGATTCGCTCGGCATGCCGGATGACCGGCATATCCACCATTCGGCCCTCGAAGGTGAACACACCCCGATGGTTCGGCACCTCGGCCAAAAGCCTTTGCGCCCAATCGACTTCCTTGGGCGCCGGTGCGTAGGCACGCCGGATGACCGGAATCTGACTCGGATGAATGGCGACCTTGGCGTCGAAGCCGACGGCGACCGCGTCCTCGGACTCCGCCGCCAGCCCATCCAGATCCGGGATATTCAGGAACACCGAATCGAGTGCGAATTTGCCATATGCTTTGGCCGCCAACAGCGATTGCGACCGCACATGCAGCGCCACATCCCGATAGCCGCCGTCGGCATGTCTGCTGGAATTGCCGCCCAGCGCCGCGACCAGATCCTCCGCGCCCCACATGACGCCGATGGCATTGCGCACCATGACCGCTCGTCCGACCGCCATCGCGCCCAGCGGGGATTCGATGAGCGCGATCACCTCGTAATCGGCCAGTCGCGTAATCTGTTCCGCCGATTCGCATTTGGGGAGCATGAGTCGCCGGTACTCGGTGCGCAGCAGCGCGTCCAGATCGAGCATGTGCTCGACGGTGCCCGCCGCGTTCACCCGGATGACGGTGCGTTCGGGATCCTGCGGGGTGGCGATCAGCGCCTCGCGGGCGGCCGCCTTATCCGCTTCGGCCACACCGTCTTCCAGATCGATGATCACCACATCGGCCGCGGCGGCGGCCTTGGCGTAGCGCTCGGGGCGATCCGCGGGACAGAACAGCCACGCCGGTCCGGGCAGCTCCCAGCTCATCTATTTCTGCTTTCTCACCAGGGTTTTGCGGACGGCCGTCGCCACCACGTCCCCGTGTTGATTGCGGCCGGTGTGCGCGAAGGTCACGATGCCCTCCCCGGGACGGCTCTTGGATTCCCGCAGGTCGGTGACCACGGTTTCGGCGTACAGCGTGTCGCCGTGGAAAAGCGGTTTGGGAAAGGCGATTTCGGAGAAGCCGAGATTGGCCACGATGGTGCCCTGGGTCAGCTGCGCCACCGACAGGCCGACCAGTGTGGACAGGGTGAACATGGAGTTCACCAGCACCTGCCGGAACGGCTCCTGGGTGGCGGCGAACGCCGCGTCCAGATGCATCGCCTGGGTGTTCATGGTGAGCGTCGTGAACAGCACATTGTCGGCTTCGGTAATGGTGCGGCCGGGCCGGTGCTCGTACACCACACCGGTTTCGAACTCCTCGAACCACAGGCCGCGCTGAACGATCCGGCGCGCCTGCGAATCCTGTTCGGTCACAGACCCAGCTCCCGCCCGATAAGCATCAACTGCACCTCCGTGGTGCCCTCGCCGATCTCGAGAATCTTGCTGTCGCGATAGTGCCGTGCCACAGCATATTCGTTCATGAAGCCGTAGCCGCCGAAAATCTGGGTGGCGTCCCGGGCATTGTCCATGGCGGCCTCGCTGGCCACGAGTTTCGCGATCGAGGCCTGCTTCTTGAACGGCTTACCGGACAGCATGAGCGCGGCCGCGTCGTAGTAGGCGGTGCGGGCCATATGCGCGCGCACCTCCATGCGGGCGATCTTGAACGCGATGGCCTGATTGCTGCCGATGGGGCGGCCGAACGCCTCGCGCTCCTTGGCGTATTTGACGCTCTCGTCCACGCAGCCCTGTGCCGCGCCGACCGACAGCGCCGCGATGGCGATCCGCCCCTCGTCGAGAATGCGCAGGAAGTTGGCGTAGCCGCGGCCGCGTTCGCCGAGCAGGTTCTCGGCCGGGACGCGCACATCGGTGAAGCTCAGCGGGTGGGTGTCCGAGGCGTTCCAGCCGACCTTGTTGTACGCGGGCTCGGCCACGAATCCGGGGGTGTCGGCGGGCACGATGATCGTGGAGATCTCCTTCTTGCCCTCGGTCGTGCCGGTCACCGCGGTCACGGTCACCAGCCGGGTGATATCGGTGCCCGAATTGGTGATGAACTGCTTGCTGCCGTTGATGATCCAGCTGTCGCCGTCCTGTACGGCGGTGGTGCGGGTGCCGCCCGCGTCACTGCCCGCGCCGGGTTCGGTGAGCCCGAACGCGCCGAGCGCGCGCCCGCTGGCGAGCAGCGGCAGCCACTCCTGCTTCTGCTTGTCATTGCCGAAGCGGTAGATCGGCATGGCCCCCAGCGAGACACCGGCCTCGAGGGTGATGGCCACGCTCTGATCGACCTTGCCGAGCTCTTCCAGGGCCAGGCAGAGCGCGAAGTAGTCGCCGCCCATACCGCCGAACTCCTCCGGGAACGGCAGGCCGAACAGGCCCATATCCGCCATGCCCGCGATGACCTCGTACGGGAAGCTGTGCTCCGCATCGTGTTTCGCGGCGACCGGGGCCACCACCTGATTGGCGAAATCGCGGACGGTGAGCGCCAGTTCGCGGTATTCGTCCGGCAGCGTGCCGGTGGACAGGAAGTCGGTCATGACGCGGTGTTCTCCTGGGAATCGGCGGTGATGATGCGGGCCAGCAGCTCTTCCAGCTTGACCTGGGCACCGGGCTCGACGAGCACCTCCACCCGACCGGCCACGGGGGCGGTGAGGGTGTGCTCCATTTTCATGGCTTCGACAATGACGATCGGGGCCCCGGCCTCGACCTCGGTGCCGTGTACCGCGGGCACGGCGATGACCGAACCCGGCATGGGACTCTTGATTTCGGCATCGCCGACGTGTTCGCCGCCGCCGCGAATATCGGCCTCGGCGACCTCGCGCAGCTGGGCGACGCCGGTGGCGTCGGCCACCCAGAGCTGACCGTCACCGGTGGCGACGCGGTAGCGGGTGCGCAGGCCGTCGAGGGTGAGGGTGAGCCATTCGGCATCGGAAGTGGCTGTGAGGGAATGCTTTTCACCGTCCTCCACCCATGCCAACGCATTGCCGGGCGTGCCGGACAGGTAGACGTGCGCGGTGCGATCACCGGCGGTGAGCCGGAATACGGTGGGCGCGTGCGCGCCGATCCGCCAGCCGTTCGGCGTCGCCCACAGATCGGCCGGCGCGCTCGGCCACCGGCACAACCAGAGATCCGTTGCCGCGGCGATGAATTGGGCATCGGAGACCACCGGCGGGGTGTAATCGACCACCCGCCGGTCCAGCAGGGCGGTATCCAGATTTCCGGCCCGCACATCGGTGTCCGCGAGCAGGAAGCGCAGGAAGTCGATATTGTCCCGCACGCCCAGAATCTGGGTATCGCGAAGTGCCGCATCGAGTTTCGAGATAGCGGTGGCGCGATCCCCCGCATGCGCGATGACCTTGGACAGCATCGGGTCGTAGTCGGTGCCGACCACCGTTCCGGCGCGCAGACCCGAATCCACCCGCACGCCCTTGCCTTCCGGCTCGGACAGCGCGAGCACGGTGCCGCCGGTGGGCAGGAAGCCGCGACCCGGATCCTCGGCGTACACGCGCGCCTCGATGGCGTGCCCGGTCAGCTTGATGTCCTCCTGGCTGACCGCCAGCTTCTGCCCGGCCGCGATGCGCACCTGGCATTCCACCAGATCCACGCCGGCGACTAGTTCGGTGACCGGATGTTCCACCTGCAGCCGGGTATTCATCTCCATGAAGAAGAACTCATCCGGCTTATCGGCCGAGACGATGAATTCCACGGTGCCCGCGCCCACGTAGTCGACGCTGCGCGCGGTATTGCAGGCCGCCGCGCCGATGCGGGCGCGGGTGCGCGGGTCCAGCAGCGGTGACGGCGCTTCCTCGATCACCTTCTGGTGGCGGCGCTGCAGACTGCATTCGCGCTCGCCCAGATGCAGCACCTGACCGAATTCATCGGCGAGGATCTGCACCTCGATATGCCTGGGGCGGTTCACGAATCGCTCCAGGAACAGGGTGTCGTCACCGAACGCGGAACCGGCCTCGCGGCGTGCGCTCAGCAGCGCCTCGGGCAGCAGCGCCGGATCCTCGACCCGGCGCATACCCTTGCCGCCACCACCGGCGGACGGTTTGACCAGCACCGGATAGCCGATTTCCGTTGCCGCCTCGATCAATTCGGCATCGGTGAGACCGGGGCGGGCGATACCGGGCACCACGGGGACGCCGTACGCGGAGACCGCGTTCTTGGCGGCGATCTTGTCGCCCATGATCTCGATGGCCCGCGCGGGCGGGCCGAGGAAGACGATATCGGCCGCGTCCAGCGCCGCGGCGAAAGCCGCGTTCTCCGAGAGGAATCCGTAGCCCGGGTGCACGGCCTGCGCACCCGAGCGCACCGCCGCGTCCACCACCTTGGCGATATCCAGATACGACTCGCGGGCCGGGGCCGGTCCGAGCCGGACCGCGATATCGGCCTCGTGCACGTGCCGGGCGTTCACATCGGCATCGCTGTACACCGCGACCGAGCGAATTCCCATGGCGCGCAGGGTGCGGATGACCCGTACCGCGATTTCCCCGCGATTGGCGACCAGCACCGTATCGAAGGCGACGGGGTGAGCTTTGTTCATCAAGGCGATCACATCCTGAAGACGCCGTAGGAGACGTCCTCCAGCGGCGCTTGCGCGCACGCCGAAAGCGCCAGGCCGACAACTGTTCTGGTATCGGCGGGATCGATGACGCCATCGTCCCAGAGCCGGGCGGTGGAGTAGTACGGATTGCCCTGCGCCTCGTACTGATCGCGGATAGGGGCCTTGAACGCCTCCTGATCCTCGTCCGACCAGGGCTTGCCGGAGCCGTCCAGCTGATCGCCGCGCACGGTCGCGAGCACCGACGCGGCCTGCTCGCCGCCCATCACCGAGATGCGCGCGTTCGGCCACATCCACAGGAAGCGCGGCGAATACGCGCGCCCGCACATGGAGTAGTTGCCCGCGCCGTAGGAGCCACCGATGACCACGGTCAGTTTGGGCACCCGCGCGCAGGCCACCGCGGTGACCATCTTCGCGCCGTGCTTGGCGATACCGCCCGCCTCGTAATCGCGGCCGACCATGAAGCCGGTGATGTTCTGCAGGAACAGCAGCGGGATCTTGCGCTTATCGCAGAGTTCGATGAAATGCGCGCCCTTCATGGCGGATTCGGCGAACAGCACGCCGTTATTGGCCACGATGCCGACCGGATGACCGTGGATGTGCGCGAAGCCGGTGACCAGGGTGCGGCCGTATTCGGCCTTGAACTCGGCGAATTCGCCGCCGTCGACCATGCGGGTGATGACATCGCGGACGTCGTAGGGCGTCCGGAGATCAACGGGGACAATGTCGTACAGCTCATCCTGCGGCGCGATGGCGTCGACCGTGGGCCGGACCTCCCACGGCGTCGGCGTCTTCGGGCCGAGCGTGGCGATGATATTCCGCACGATGCGCAGCGCGTCCTGATCGCTCTCGGCCAGATGATCGGTGACACCGGAAGTGCGCGAATGCAATTCGCCGCCGCCCAGCTCCTCGGCGGTGACCACTTCGCCGGTGGCGGCCTTCACCAGCGGCGGGCCGCCCAGGAAGATGGTGCCCTGATTGCGCACGATGACGGTCTCATCGCTCATGGCGGGGACGTACGCGCCGCCCGCCGTGCAGGAGCCCATGACCGCGGAGATCTGCGCGATCCCCTTGGCGCTCATATTCGCCTGATTGAAGAAAATGCGGCCGAAGTGCTCGCGATCGGGGAAGACCTCATCCTGTTTGGGCAGGAACGCACCGCCCGAGTCGACCAGGTAGACGCACGGCAGGTTGTTCTGCAGCGCCACCTCCTGCGCGCGCAGATGCTTCTTGACCGTCATCGGGTAGTAGGTGCCGCCCTTGACCGTGGCGTCATTGGCGATGATCACGCATTCGCGCCCGGAGACCCGGCCGATACCGCCGATCACGCCCGCGCCCGGGCATTCATCGCCGTACAGCCCGGTGGCCGCCAGCGGCGACAGCTCCAGAAACGGCGAGCCGGGATCGAGCAGCTGATCCACCCGCTGCCGCGGTAGCAGTTTGCCGCGGGCCAGATGCCGCTCGCGGGCCTTGTCCGGTCCGCCCAGTGCGCTCACGGCCAAGCGCTCGCGCAGCTCTTCGACCAGCGCGTGATGCGCGGCCCGGTTCCCGGAGCGCACCTCCCCAGCCACCGTCATGACGTCATCCTCAGGCTCGGTTAATCACCAATAACTCAAATGTAAGATAATCTTCACTAACTGAGTTGTCCAGAACCGCAGGAGGGAGCCACGGTGAACAGCGCGGAAACCGTGCCCTCGGCACCGGCCGAAACCACCGCGACGACCCGAGCCGCGCTGGCGGCAGCGCCGCTCACCCGGCGCGAACAGTTGAAGGCGCAGCGGCGCGCGCAGCTGCTGGACGCGGGCGCGCGGCTGATCGCGGACCGCGGCTTCCTCGGTATGCGCCTGGACGATCTGGGCGCGGCGGCGGGCATCAGCGGCCCGGCGGTCTACCGCCACTTCCCCAATAAGGAAGCGCTGCTGGTGGAATTGCTGGTCGGCATCAGTCAGCGGCTGCTCGACGGCGGCCGGGCGGTCGCGGCGGCGGCCACCGGGCCCGCCGAGGCGCTGGACGCGCTGATCGATTTCCACCTCGACTTCGCCCTGGGTGAGCCGGAGCTCATTCGCATCCAGGATCGCGATCTGGAGAACCTGCCCGAAGCCGCGCGCCGCCAGGTCCGCCGCACCCAGCGCCAATATGTGGAGGTCTGGGTCGCCGTACTGCGCGAAGTCCGGCCCGACCTCCCCGAGGCCACCGCCCGCGTGCAGGCGCACGCGATCTTCGGCCTGATCAACTCCACCCCGCACAGCGCCCCGGCCGCGACCGCGACCCGCGCCCGGCCGGTGCTGCGCCGCATGGCCGTGGCCGCCCTGGCGTGATCTACACCCCGAACGCGCTCGAATTGTGTTCAGGCACCGCGAAGTTCGCGTTCGGCGGTGCGCAGCACCATGAGGAATCCGCCTCGGATGACGGGCAGGAACAGGGTGGTGGCCAGACCGCCGCACATCGGCGAGGCGATTTCGAAGGTGGAGAACCAGCGCACGCGGGTGCCGCGGGCGACCTCCTCGAAAGCTATGAAACCTTCTTGATGTCGCAGTGGCGGAACGGATTTCAGGAGTCGATAGCGCATGAGGCGCTGGGGCTCGTACTCCACGATCTCTTCGGTGAGGCGAATGAGCGGGGTCACGATCAGCCGGACCGCTCCGGCCCCGTGACCGGTGGTGTTGCCGGGGCGGACCAGGGTTACCCGGCGGACCATGGGTACGCGCTGATAATTGGTCGCATCGGTGAGCCAGTCGAAGACATCCGGGAGTGGAGCCCGGATCGTGCGCTGAACATCGACCGTGCGCATGCCGGCTCCATCCTGATCTCGCCCTAACCTCTGCGCAGCCTACGAGATGGGCCGCCGATCGTAGAACGAAACGCGCGCGAAACGCCGAATCGGGTGAGCGCCTTGCGCTTTCGCCTGCAAGCACAGCCCTCCCCAACCCGGCAGGGCGGCAAAAGACCTGGTGACTACCATTACGGGCATGAATGTCGAGGAGGAGCGTGTGATCCGCCGCCGCCCGAAGAACCGGCGCGCCCAGATCGCCGCCACCTCGGCGGCCGCCTTCGGCTCGCTCGGCTATCACGGGGTGAGCATGGAGGATATCGCCGCGCGACTCGGAATCTCCTCGGCCGCACTGTATCGGCACTACCCGAGCAAGTACGCACTGTTCCGCGAGGAGCTGCTGCGGCTGGGTCAGCTCACCGTCGACGCGACCACGCCGCCGGAGGACGCCGAAGGTCTGGATCCGGCCGCACGACTGTCGAGCGTGCTGGATCGGATCATCGCCGAGACCATCGCCAATCGCGCCACGGTCACCCTGTTGCGCTGGGAGCAGCGGTACCTCGACGACGCCGATCGGCAGACGCTGTCCGATCAGTTCACCGCGGCGCTGAAGGTGCTGCGCGATCTCATCGGCGCGGTGCGACCGGAGCTGGACGAACAGGATCGCGCGGTGCGCGCGGTGGCCATCTTCAGCGTGGTCAGCAGTATCGGCGACCATCACGCGGCGCTGCCGGTGAAAGCGCTGACCGCATTGCTGCATTCGGCCTGCGATGCCCTCATAGCCGCCGAACTACCGCCGCCCGGCACCGATGCCAGCCTGCCGCGGGCCACCGAGATCCCGCAGTCCTTCAAGCACGAGTTGCTGTTGAAGAAGGCCGTCGAGCTCTTCCATCAGCGCGGATACCCCAATGTGAGCGTGGAGGACATCGCCTCGGCGGCCGATCTGTCCGCGGCGTCGGCGGTGTACCGGTACTACCGGAGCAAGGGTGATCTGCTGGCGGCGGCCTTCCGGCGCGCGGCCGATCGGGTGTCCGGGGCGATCGGACCCGCGGTGTCGTCGTCCGCGACTCCGGCCGAGGCGCTCGGCAAGCTCGTCGACCTCTATGTCGCGGGCTCATTCGCCGAACGCGAGCTGACCTATGTGTATTACGCGGAGTTCAGCCATGTTTCGCCCGATGAGCGCACCATGCTGCGCAATGTGCAGCGGCTGATCGTGGCCGAATGGGTGCGGCTGCTGGTTGCGGTGCGCCCGGAACTGTCCGAGGGCGAGGCCAGAATCCTGGTGCACGCCGGGTTCGGACTGGTGGTCGATATGGGGCGCGTCTTCGGTGACGATCCGCGAATCTGCCCGCAGGAAAGGGTGATCCGGCTGATGGAGGTCACCCTCTTCGGTGCGGCGCGAGCGTAATCGCGCCGCACCGGCGGGGTCTTATGCCGGGGTGAAGACGGACATGGGGGTGAACGGCGCGTAGTCGGCCACGTGCCCGTCCTCCCACTCCCACAATGAGATCGGATCAACGGCGACGCCGCTCTGCAGAATGAGGCGCCAACCGGCTTCCTCGCGCTGCCAGATATCACCGTCGCGGTCCCAGTAGAGACCGACGGTACGCGGCTCGACCGTAATGCTCCGGCTCATGGTGTTCCTCTCCGTGACCGCTGGCTGCTCAGTGGATTCCGTAACCGTCATCATTGGAAATCCCTTCGTTGCGCGCTATCGAAAAGTATTCGCTCCCACACTTCCGGGCCTGTTTCGCGGCGACTATGCCTTGCCTTCCGCACAAATATATTTGCCAAACATTCGCGGATGCAGGAAGTGAAGGGGGTGAGTCGAATTCGCCGAAGAATAAAGCTCCACTTTTCGGAACCGCTATCCGGCCGGAATGCCGGACCGACATGCGGAATCATGTCGAATCCGATCGGCCGCGGCGCAAACCCCCACACCATAAGATGTCCGAATTATCCGGTTGCGCACCGCGACTCGCGCACGAATCGGTCGACACACCGCGAGAACTTCCACACGAGCGAGGGCCGGATACCGCCGAAAACCGCGTCCGTATTAGATACCAATCGGTTGCAAATAGTGGGTATCACGGGCCGCCCGGACGCCGGGATCGGGAACTCCGCAAATGCCGGCGGCCCGCCGCATTCGATGTCATCGACCGCCGCTATCCGACGCGGGGATATCACCGCACTGTATCGATCGGCGCGAGCGGGACTACCGGAGCGAGGTAGCTGAGATACTCGGAATGCCTGGACGCCGCGATGTACCGGTCCGGCAGGGAGTGGTGGAACGGTACATCGCGGCGCTTATTCAGGTGGAATGTGGGGTCGCCAGGGCGTTGCGCGCTGGCGGCCTCACGACCTTTCCGATCGCTATTGCGGCGGGAAGGTGTAGGAGGAGCCGGTGCCGAGCATCTTGGCCAGGGTGGCGAAGAGGTCGTTAACCATGCTGCCAGTGAACATTTGAGCTCCTAGACGACCGGGGTGGTCACCGGCGGGGTGGGCTGGGTTACCGAGGTGGATGAACCCGAGCCGACCAGGTGGGCGAAAGCCATGAGCAGGTCGGTGAAGCCGCTGCCACTGAGCATTGTGTTTTCCTTTCGAAAGGTGTTGGGGGGCTACGGATCAGTGCGGGGTGTAGCTGGCGGTCGAGCCACCGCTCAGGAACTTGAGCAGGGTGGTCAGGATGCCGCCGATGTCGACGCCGCCGGTGGGATCGGTAGCAGGAGGAGTGGTCATGTGTTTCCTTTCTTCGTTCGCGGACAGACCCCCGAAAACTGTTCGCCTGGATCACCAGTGAATGCGCCGGGACCGCCGCACGGGGCGCGCTCGCGCCCCGAGTCCTTACTGCGGAGTTGTTGGGCCGCAGAGATTTTCGAACCGATTCAGTCGGCCTCGGTGGCCATGGCGTCGGCCAGGGATTTGGGGCGCATATCGGTCCAATGGGTTTCGACGTAGTCGAGGCAGGTACGACGTTGCGCCGGTCCGTGCGCGATGGTCCAGCCACCGGGGATGGCGGCGAAGATCGGCCACAGCGAATGCTGCGCCTCCTCGTTCACCAGTACGTAGAACTGCGCGTCGTCGTCATCGAAGGGATTGCTCATCGCGAAGTGCCTTTCTCACAAGGGATTCGAAGAGTGGTTCAGCACCCGGGCGATATCGGCCAGCGCCGCGGGTTCGGTCATGCGCCAGTGCGTGGCCTGCACCGCATGGGTGTGCAGCACGCCGTCGATGGCGTCGGTCCAGGTGGACACGCCTTCCGTGCAGCTCGGATCATCAAGGGCGGCGGCGAAATACCGCAGCTCACCCTTGAAGCGCTCGGGCCGGTACGCGCCGATCAGCGCGAGCGAGTCGACACCGGTGCGCACCATCCGGGTCAGCCGGTCCGTGCCCAGGGAGGCGAACGGTTCGGGAAGTCCGGCCAGCTTCTCGGCCAGCTCCTCCGGATCCATATCACCGTCGCCCAGTTCGACCTGTCCGGCGAACAGACCGCCGAGCACCTCGGCGACCGGAATACGTACCGGCCCGGTGGCTTCGGTGTCCCCGCCGAGCCAGCTGTCCAGAATGGCCAGCGTCGGCACCTCCTGTCCCAGCGCCTGGAGCTGCACCGCGACCGAATGCGCCAGCACGCCGCCGAGCGACCAGCCGAGCAGGTGGTACGGGCCCTCGGGCTGTACGGCGCGAATCTCCCGCACGTACCGCGCCGCCCATTCGTCGATGGAGGCCGGCAGCGGGACATCCGAGGCCAGGGTGGGCGATTGCAGACCGTAGATCGGGCGGTCCTCGTCCAGGTGTGCGGCCAGACCGGCGAACGACCAGGAGATGCCGCCGACCGGGTGGATGCAGAACAGCGGTTCGCCGGATCCGCCGGTGCGCAGCGGCAGCAGCACCTGGAAGGCGCTCTCGCCCAGACCGCCGGTGGCCCTTTCCAATTCGGCGACCAGGGCCGCCGGGGTGGAAGCCGAGAACAACCAGGTCACCGGAACCCGCTCACCGACAGCGGCACTGAGCCGAGCCGCCAGTTGCACGGCAACCAGCGAGGTTCCGCCGAGCTCGAAGAAGTTGTCATCCAGGCCGATTCGCTCGGACTTCAACACCTCGGCGAAGGCCGCGCAGACCTTGATCTCCAGCTCGGTTTCAGGCGACCGGAATTCGCGGCCGGTGAAGACCGGCTCCGGCAGCGCCCGGCGTTCCAGCTTGCCGTTGGCGTTGAGCGGATATGCCTCGAGCACGATGACCTGGGCCGGAACCATGTAGGCGGGCAGGGCCTCCGCCGCCGTGGACCGCAGTCCGGCGGGGTCGATGACCGCGCCGGGCACCGGCACCGCGTACGCCACGAGCTGGTCGCCCAGCGCCGTGGGCACCACCAGCACCACCACCTGGCTCACCGCCGGATGCGCCAGCAGCGCCATCTCGATCTCGCCGAGCTCGATGCGCTGGCCGCGGAACTTCACCTGGAAATCGGTGCGGCCGATGTACTCCAGCGCTCCGGCGGCGTTCCAGCGCACCAGATCGCCGGTGCGGTACATGCGCGCGCCGACACCGAACGGGTTGGCCACGAACCGATCCGAGGTCAGATCCGGTCGGCGCTCATAACCGCGCGCCAACTGGTCGCCGGCCAGGTAGAGCTCGCCGGGCACCCCGGCGGGCACCGGACGCAGCCGCGCGTCCAGGACGTAGACCTGGGTGTTCCACTGCGGTAGGCCGATCGGAACCGAGCGGGTCTCGCCGCCGGTCGCCTTCCAGTAGGTGGTCGAGATCGCGGCCTCGGTCGGGCCGTACAGGTTGTGCACCTGCACCCCGGCGCCCAGCGCCAGTGTCGAGGTCACCGTCTCCGGCGGCAATGCCTCACCGATGACGAACACATCGCGCAGGGTCGTCAGCGAACCCGCCGGGGTGTGCGCGGCGAAGACCGTGAGCATGGAGGGCACGAAGTCCACCATCGTGACACGCTGAGCCGCGATGACATCCGCGATGTAGGCGGTGTCCAGGTGCCCGCCGGGCGCGGCGATCACCAGTGTCGCCCCGACCCGCATGGTCATGAAGATGCTCCACAGCGAGACGTCGAAGGTGGTCGCGGTCTTGAACAGATACGCGTCCGCCGGCGTCATCGGATATTCGGCGAGCATCCACTCGATCTGGTTGTGGATGGCCCAGTGCCCGGTGGCGACGCCCTTGGGCCTGCCGGTGGAACCCGAGGTGAAGATGATGTAGGCCAGGTTCTCATCGGTGATGGGGCGCAGCAGTTCCTCCGGCCGTACCGATGCGGCCGAGAACCGGTCGAGCTCGAGTTCGTCCAGGTTCAGTACCGGAACGCCCGCGGGCGCGCGCACCGCGTCGGCGGTGTTGGTGAGCAGGCAGACCGGCTGGGCGGTGTCGAAGATATTCGCGATGCGGTCGGCGGGGTGGTCCGGATCCAGCGGTACGTACACCCCACCCGCCGACAGCACGGCATAGAGTCCGACCACAAGATCCAGCGAGCGCCGAATCGCCACCGCCACAACGGATTCCGTTCCGACACCCTGGGCGATGAGCAACCGGGCCAGTCGATTGACCCGCTCGTCGAATTCGCGATAGGTGAGCTCGATGCCCTCGTAGACCACCGCGATCGCGTCCGGATGCGCGGCCACCGTCCGGCGGTAACCGGCGAGCAGCGGCTCGTCGACGATCTCATGTCGGGTTTCGTTACGGCCCAGCAGGATTCGATCCAGCTCGGCGCGATCGAGAATATCGATATCACCGACCGGGCGGGTCGGATCCGCCACGATGGCGGCCAGCAGGCGACCGAGTCGCTCGGTGAACCCGACCGCGGTACTCGCGTCGAACAGATCACCGGCGTATACGAGATTGCCCGCGATACCGGCGGGCGTGCCGTCCTGCTCGTACCCGTCGGACAGGATCCAGTGCAGATCCAGTGCCGCCATCACATTGTCGAAGTCGACCTCGGAGACGGTCAGCCCCGGCAGATCGAGCCGGGTGCGTGCCAGGTTCTGGAACGACAGGCCGACCTGGAAGAGCGGATTGCGCGAGGTCGATCGCACCGGGTTGAGGACCTCGACCAGACGCTCGAAGGGCACGTCGGCGTGCGCGAACGCCTGGATATCGATCTCGCGCTGGCGGGCCAGCAGTTCGGTGAACGCGGCCGCGGCGTCCACCTCGGTGCGGAACACCAGCGTATTGCCGAACATGCCGACCAGATCGTCGAGCGCGGCCTCGCCGCGACCCGCGATCGGGGTGCCGATGGCGATATCGCCGGTGCCGGACAACCGGGCCAGCAGCAGTGCGATGGCGGTGTGCACCACCATGAACAGCGTCGCGCCCTGTGCGCGGGCGAGTTCGACCAGCGCACGGTGGGTTTCGGCGTCGATGAGCACCGGCGTCTTGCCGCCCTCGAGGGACTGCGATGCCGGACGCGGCCGATCGAACGGCAGATCCAGCTGATCGGGCAGCCCCGCCAGCGCCGACTTCCAATAGCCGACCTGGGTGGTGAACAGCGATTCCGGATCGCTTTCGTCGCCGAGCACCTCGCGCTGCCAGATGGCGTAATCGGCGTACTGCACGGGCAGCGCCGTCCAGCCCGGCTGGACACCGCGTGAACGGGCGGCGTAGGCGGTCATGAGATCCCGGGTCAGCGGGCCGACCGAGGAACCGTCGCCGGAGATGTGGTGCACGACCATGGCGAGCACGTAATCGTTTCCGGCGCCGTCGATATCGAGCAGCAGCACCCGGACCGGCACCTGCACGGTGACGTCGAAGGTGATGCGGGCCAATTCGTCGAGTACGGCCTCGAGTTCGGCGCCGGGGACGACGCGCAGTTCGAGCTCCGGGGTCGCCTGCGCGGGGGCCAGGATCACCTGGGCGGGGCGCACGGCGTCCGACTCCCCCGTCATCGGGTAGACGGTGCGCAGAATCTCGTGCCGGGCAATCAGATCCGCGATGGCGGTCCGCAGCGCGGGCACATCCAGCGCACCGGACAGCCGGACCGCGATGGGCACGTTGAAGGCGGCGGATTCGGTGTCGAACTGGTTCAGGAACCACATGCGCTGCTGGGCCGGGGAAAGCGGAATCGCCGCCGGGCGCGACCGGGCCACCAGGGCCCGGCGGTCACCCGCACCCGACTGCCGTGCGACATTCGCGGCCAGTCCGGCGACGGTGGACGCCTCGAAAAGCGCGCGCACCGGAATGCGGCTGTCCAGGGCCGCGCCGATCCGGGCGACGATCTGCGTTGCCAGCAGCGAGTTACCGCCGAGTGCGAAGAAATCGTCATCCGCGCCGACGCGCTCGACGCCCAGCACATCGGTGAACACACCCGCCACGATCTCCTCGATCGGGGTGGACGGCGCACGGAAGGCGGTGGTCTCGAACTCGGGCTCGGGCAACGCCTTTCGATCCAGTTTGCCGTTGACGTTCAACGGCAACGCGTCCAGCACCACGAACGCCGAAGGCACCATGTACGACGGCAGGATCGCCGACAATACCGACTTCACTTGAGCCACATCGACATTCGCGTCGGAGGGAACAAGGTAGGCGACCAGGCGATCACCGGTGCGCTGATCCGACTTGGCCAGCACCGCGACCTGCGCGATCTCCGGCAGCGCCAGCAGCGCGGCCTCGATCTCGCCGAGTTCGATGCGGAAACCGCGGATCTTCACCTGGAAGTCCGTACGACCCCGATAGTCCAACTCGCCGTTGGTATTCCAGGCCACCAGGTCACCGGTGCGGTACATGCGCTCGCCCGCGCTGAACGGGTTGGCCACGAAGCGATCCGCGGTCAGATCCGCGCGACCGAAGTAGCCGCGCGCCAGCTGCGCACCCGCCAGGTACAGCTCACCGGAGACCCCGACCGGCACCGGACGCAGCCGTGCGTCCAACACGTACACCCGGCTGTTCCATTCGGGTGCGCCGATGGACACCGCGGTCTGATCCGCATCGGTGACCCTGTGATTGGTGATCGAGACCGCCGCTTCGGTCGGACCGTACAGGTTGAACAGCTCGGTACGCGGACGCTCGGCCAGCACTCGCTGGGCCAGTGCGCCCGGCAGCGCCTCACCGATCGCCAGGATGCGCCATAACGAATCCGGCAGACCGTCCGCCAGCAGCGCGTCCAGCATGGACGGCACCACGTGCAGGGTGGTCACCCACTCCCGGGCCATGAGCTCGTTCAGATACGCCGGATCCTTATGCCCGTCCGGCTGTGCGATGACCAGGCGGCCACCGCAGGCCACGGCCGACCAGAACTCCCACACCGAGAGATCGAAGGTGGCGGCGGTCTTGAGCAGCACCGCGTCGGCCGGATCCAGGCCGAATTCGGTGACCTTCCAGAGCAACTGGTTCACGACCGCCGCATGCGGCAGCGCCACGCCCTTGGGACGGCCGGTGGAACCGGAGGTGAAGATGACGTACGCGGTATTCGCGGAGGTCAGCTCCCGCACCCGCTCGGCAGCGGTGATCGGCTCGTCCGAGTATCCGGACAGATCCAGCTCATCGATACGCGCTACCGATGCGGATTCATGCTCGAAGCCGTCCCGCGAGGTGGTCAGCACCACCGCCGGAGCGGCGGTTTCGAGGATGTAACCGGTGCGATCAGCAGGCTGATCCGGATCGATCGGAACATACGCCGCACCGGACTTGGCGACGGCGTACATCGCGACCACAAGATCGGTGGAACGCCGGATGGCAAGCGCCACACGGTCTTCCGCACCGATACCGCGCGCGATCAGCTCACGCGCCAGACGGTTCACCCGCGCGTCGAGCTCGGCGTAGGTCAATTCCTCGCGCCCGGTGGCGGTATCGGCGACGACTGCGATCTCCTTCGGATCGCCGGCGACAACTCGGTCCAGCAGGGTGGCCAGGGTCGCCTCGGTATCGACCGGCTGCGCGGTGCCGTTCCAGGACTCCAGGATTCGGACGCGCTCGTCGGGCGCGAGCAGTTCCAGTGCGCCGACCGCGAGCTCCGGGGTGGCGACCACCGTGGCCAGCAGCCGTTCGAAGCGCCGGGCGAATCCGGCGACGGTATCCGCGTCGAACAGCGCGGTCGCGTAGGTGAGCGAGACCGCGAGTCCGGCGGGCGTGCCGTCCGCGTCATAGCGGTCCACGACCACCAGGTGCAGATCGAACTGCGAGATGGCGGTCTCGAAATCGACCGCGCCGACGCGCAATCCGTCGAGTTCGAAGGCGGCGGGCTCGGTGTTGTTGAACGAGAAGCCGACTTGGAACAGCGGATGCCGGGCGGTGGAGCGCTCCGGGTTGAGCACCTCCACCAGGCGCTCGAACGGCACGTCGGCGTGCGAGAAGGCAGCCAGATCGCGGGCGCGGACCTGGTTCAGCAGGTCGCTGAAGCCGAGCGCGGGATCGATCTCGGCGCGCAGCACCAGGGTGTTGACGAACATGCCGACCAGATCGTCGAGCGCGTCCTCACCGCGACCCGCGACCGGTGTGCCGACCGCGATATCGGCGCTCCCGGACAACCGGGACAGCAGCAGCGCGAAGGCCGCGTGCACCACCATGAACAGCGTCGCGCCCTGGGCGCGGCCCAGTTCGGCGAGCCGGGCGTGCAGCCCGGCGTCGATGCCGAAATTGATCCCGTCGCCGACGGTGGAAGCCACCGCCGGGCGCGGTCGATCGCCGGGCAACTCCAACTGATCCGGCAGCCCGGCCAAGGCCTCGGTCCAGAACCGCAGCTGCTGTGCCAGCAGCGATTGGGCATCGTCTTCGGAGCCGAGCCGATCCCGTTGCCAGAGCGCGTAATCCGCGTACTGCACCGGCAATGGCTCCCACGCGGGCGCGGCGCCCGCGTGCCGGGCGGCGTAGGCGGCCATGACATCGCGGGCCAGCGGGGCCATGGAGGCGCCGTCGGCGGCGATATGGTGCAGCACCACGACCAGCACGTGCTCATCCGCGGCATCCGAGGGCAGGTAGAGCCGGGCGCGCAGCGGCACCGCGGCGGTGACATCGAAGCCCTCGGAAACGAATTCACTGACGACGGTGAGCAATTCGCTCGCCGCCACCGGAATCGGGCTGAGCCGCGGCCCGCGCGCCTCGGCGGCGGGCAGGATCACCTGCACCGGACCAGATTCGGTGAGCGGGTACAGCGTGCGCAGCACCTCGTGCCGGGCCACCACATCGGCGAACGCCGCGTCGAGGGCGGCGATGTCCAGCTCACCGGTGAGCCGGATGGCGAGCGGCATATTGTAGGCCGCCGATTCACCGTCGAACCGGTTCAGGAACCACATGCGCCGCTGTGCCAGCGAAAGCGGCACCGGGCCCTGCTCGCGGCGCGACACGAGCTCCGGACCGGTCGCGACGATTTCGCCGGAGGTGCTGATGACGGCGGCCAGTCCGGCCACGGTCGGATGTTCGAAGACGGTGCGCATGGCCACCGCGACACCGAGGCGCGCGGACAACCGGGCCGAAAGTTTCACCGCGCTCAGCGAATTGCCGCCGAGTGCGAAGAAATCGTCATCCAGTCCGACCGGATCGGCGGCGCCGAGCAATTCGGCCATGACGGTCGCGATGGCTCGTTCGGCGACCGTGACCGGGGCCCGGAACTCCGCGGTGCGGAATACCGGTTCCGGCAGCGCCTTTCGATCCAGTTTGGCCGTCGGGGTGAGCGGAATGGCGTCGATCACCATGATGGCGGCGGGCACCATATAGGCGATGAGCGAGCGGCCCGCGAAGGCGCGCAACTCTTCGGTGTCCACGACGCGGCCCGGTGCGGGCACCACGTAGGACACCAGCGAGATATCGCCGGACCGACCGGTGTGGCCGATGGTGACCGCGAAATCGACGCTCTCATGGGTGGTGAGCACGGTGTCGATCTCGCCGAGTTCGATGCGCAGACCACGCACCTTGACCTGATCGTCGGAGCGGCCCAGGTATTCGAGCACCGGGTAGCTGATGCCGCCGACCGAGCGCCGCACCCAGCGCACCAGATCACCGGTGCGGTAGAGCCGCCCGCCGGGCTCGCCGAACGGGTCGGCGATGAAGCGGTCCGCGGTGATATCGGCGCGACCGTGATAGCCGCGCGCCAATCCCGGTCCGCGCAGATACATTTCGCCGACCGCGCCGTCCGGCACCGGGCTCAGCCGGGCATCCAGCACCACCGCGCCGAGACCGTGCGCGAGCCCGCCCAGCACCACACCGTCGCCCGGCCGCAGCGGCGAGCTCATATGCGTGGTGATGGTGACCTCGGTCGGCCCGTACGAGTTGTACAGATCGCGGCCGCCGCCCCAGCGTTCCACCAGTTCCGGGCCGAAGCTCTCGCCGCCGACCGACAGGTGCCGCAGGCCGCGCAGTCGCTCCGGATCGAGCGTTTGCAGCACCGACGGGGTGATGAGCGCGTGGGTCACCCGCTGACGGTGGATGAGTTCGCTCATCTCTTCGCCGCCGAAGACGTCGGCGGGCGAGATGACCAGTGCCGCGCCGACCGGCAAGGCCATCAGCAGTTCCATCAGCGAGGCGTCGAAGCTGGGCGAGGCCCGGTGCAGGACGCGGGCCGACGCGGAGGTCGGCGCGTGCTCCTGATGGATGGCCGCGACGCCCGGCAGACCGGCGTGGCTGACCACCACGCCCTTCGGGCGGCCGGTGGAACCGGAGGTGTACATCATCCAGGCGGCGTTGCCGATGCGCACCGGGCGTACCCGTTCGGTGTCCGCGATGGGGTTCGCATCGAAGGCGAGCAGATCGCGGGACAGCGATTCGCCGTCGAGCACGATCCAGGTCGCCTGCGCCGGAAGCTGTTCCACATGCGCGGTGAGCGTCAGCCCGAGGGTGGCACCGGAATCGGTCAGCATGTAGGCGATGCGCTCGGCCGGATAGGTGGGGTCGACCGGCAGGAAGGCCGCGCCGGTTTTGGCGACCGCCCACAGCGCCACCACGGAGTCGATGGAGCGGGGCACCGCGACGGCAACGAAATCCTCCGCGCCGACGCCGAAGCCGATGAGCAACCGGGCCAGCCGCGAGGAGCGCTCGTCCAGCTGTCCGTAGGTGAGCGTCGCACCGCTCGAAATCAGCGCCGTCGCTTCGGGATTCAGCTCGACCGCGGCACGCATGAGCTCGGCGAGGGTGCGCGGCGGCAGCGCCCGCGGGCCACGCCGGGCCAGCAGTTCGGCACGCTCCACCGGAGCCAGCAGTTCGATCTCGCCGATGGTCACCGCCGGATCGGTGGTGACCGCGCCGAGCACCCGGCCGAAGCGGCGCAGCAGATCCGCCGCGGTCGCCTCGTCGTACAGATCGGTGGCGTAGGTGACCTCGACGATCAGATGGCCGTCATCGTCGAGTTCATCGCCGATGGAGAAGGTGAGGTCGAATTTGGCGATGGTGTCGTCGAATTCGACGTTCTCCAGCACCAGTCCGGGCACGCCGTGCGTATCGCCGTCCAGGTTCAGATAGTTCAGCGTCACCGTGAACAGCGGATGCCGGGACCGATTGGTTTCGACACCGAGCTCGTTCACCACGCGCTCGAACGGCACCGTGGCGTTGGCGAAGGCGGCCAGGTCCACGGTCCGGCTCTCGGCCAGCAGGTCGGCGAAGGAGCGGTCCAGGGCCGGGCGGGTGCGCAGCGCCAGGGTGTTGACGAACATGCCGACCAGGTCGTCCAGGGCGGCCTCGCCGCGGCCGGCGACCGGGGTGCCGATCGCGACGTCCTCGGTGCCCGAGAGCCGGGCCAGCAGTACGGCCAGCGCGGCGTGATACACCATGAACGGAGTCGCGTTGTGCCGCTTGGCAACCGCGCGCACTCGTTCGCCGACATCGCCGCCGATGCGACCGCGCACCACCGCGCCCGCATAGGAGGAGACCGCCGGACGCGGCCGGTCGGTGCGCAGCGGGAGCTCGTCCGGCAGCCCGGCGAGCTGTTCGCGCCAGTACGCGAGTTCCGGTGCGGCAACCGTTTCCAGCACATCGTGCTGCCACAGGGCGTAATCGGCGTACTGCACGGCCAGCGGTTCCCACTGCGGTGCGGACCCGGAGGTGCGCGCCAGATACGCCAGAATCACATCGCGCAGCAGCGGATCCATGGACGCGCCGTCACCGGCGATGTGGTGCAGCACCGCGACCAGCACGGTGCTGTGCTCGGATTCGCGCAGCAGCACCGCGCGCATCGGCAGTTCGGCGGTGATATCGAAACCGGTGGAACCGAATTCGTAGATGCGCGGCAGCACCGAACCCCTGACGAGTTCGACCGGCAACTCGATGGCGGTGCCCGCGGGCAGGATCACCTGGTGGCCCTCGCCCTCGGCGTCCATCGGGTAGATGGTGCGTAGCACCTCGTGCCGGGTCATCACATCGGTGAGGGCGGCGCGCAATGCGGGAACGTCGAGATCGCCCATCAGCCGGATGGCGGCCGGGATGTTGTACGCGGCCGATTCCGGATCGAGGCGGTTCAGCAGCCAGATACGAGTCTGCGCCAGTGACAACGGGATTCGATCCGGCCGCGGCGCCGCGGTCAGCGGCGGCAGGGTGCGGCCACCGCCCGCGACCCGGGTGGCCAGTTCGGCAACGGTCGGGGCCTCGAAGATCTCGCGCACGCCGATCTCGCAGCCGAAGGCCGCGTTGACGCGCGCCACCAGACGCATGGCCAGCAGCGAGTTACCGCCCCGGTCGAAGAAGTCGTCCTCGGCGCCGATCGGATCGCCGCCGAGCAGATCGTGCAGCAGTCCGGCCAGCATCGACTCCGAGCCTTCCCGCGGTGCGCGGAAAACGGTTGCCGCGGCGGTGAATTCGACCGGCGGCAGGGCCTTGCGGTCCAGTTTGCCGACGCTGGTGCGCGGCATATCGTCGAGCACCACCAGGTGCGCGGGCACCATATACGCGGGCAACTGCTCGCGGATATGCGCCAGTACCGCTTCGGCGGAAAGACCGGGGCCGGAGACGTATCCGACCAGGGCATCGGTGCCGGCGGAGTCCTTGGCGAGCAGCACAGCGGCATTGGCGACATCGGCGGCCGTCAGCAGGGCCGCCTCGATCTCGCCGAGCTCGATGCGCTGACCGCGCAACTTCACCTGGAAGTCGTTGCGGCCCAGGTACACCAGATCACCGGAGCGGTTCCAGCGCACCAGATCGCCGGTGCGATACATGCGCGCACCGGGCACGCCGAACGGATCGGCGATGAAGCGTTCCGCGCTGAGCGCACCGCGGCCCTGGTAGCCGCGGGCCAGCTGATCACCGGCGAGGTACAGCTCGCCGATGACGCCGGTCGGCACCGGGCGCAGCCGGGCGTCGAGCACGTACGCGCGGGTGTTCCAGTTGGGGCGGCCGATGGCGACCTCGTGATCCGGATCGGCGTCGGTGAATTCGTGGTAGATGGTCGAGACGGCGGCCTCGGTGGGTCCGTAGGCGTTGTGCACCGCACCGCCGACGTGCTCGCGCAGCGCGGCGAGCAGTTCGGCGGGCAGCGCCTCACCACCGGTGTGCAGATGCCGGAACGAACCCAGTGCGGACCCCTGGCCCTCGGCGACCAGGGCCGCCAGCACGGACGGCACATGCTCGGCGATGGTGATGCCGTGCTCGCGCATCTTCCCGGCCAGGTAGTCCAGGTCCAGGTGCCCGCCGGGCTTCAGCAGCACCAGCGGCGCGCCCACCAGCGCGGGCAGGAAGCACTCCCACACCGAGACGTCGAAGGACAGCGGCGCGCGCTGCATGATGCGGTCGGCGGCGGTGACGCCGTAGCGGTGTTCGAGCCAGTACAGCTGGTTGACGATGGCGTGGTGGCTGGTGGCCACACCCTTGGGCAGACCGGTCGAGCCGGAGGTGAACAGCACGTACGCCAGGTTGTCCGGGCGCAGCGGCACGATCCGCTCGGCATCGGTGACGGGTGTGTCCGCGTAGCCGCTCAGATCCAGATCCGCGACGGTTACGGTGCGCACGCCGTCCAGCACGGGCGGGAGCAGCTCGTCGACAGCCAGCACCAGGGTGGTTTCGGCGGTGCCGAGAATGTGCGCGAGGCGATCCGCCGGATGCGCCGGGTCCACCGGCAGATAGGCCGCACCCGCCGCGACCACGGCGTACAGCGCGATGACCATATCGAATCCACGCTGCGCGGTCACGCCGACGATATCGTCCGGGCCGACCCCCTGGCCGATCAGCCAGCGCGCCAGTCGATTCGCGCGGGCGGCCAGTTCGCCGTAGCTCAGGGTTTCGTCCTCGAGCACCACGGCCGTCACCGCCGGATCGACGGCGGCGCGCCGGTCCAGCAGATCGGCGAGGGTTTCGCGCGGGATCATCCGCGCGGTGGCGTTGCGGTCCGATAGCACCACGCCGCGCTCGGCCACCGACATGAGTTCCACATCGGCGGCGGTGGTGCGTGGATCGGTGAGCAGGGCGCGCAGCACCCGCTCGTAGCGGACCAGGAATTCGCCGATGGTGTTCTCGTCGAACAGATCTCGGGCATAGTGCACGTGCACGTCGAGTCCGGCGGGCACACCGTCGGCGAAATGCTCGTGCAGGGTCCAGTCCATATCGAACTGGATGGGCGGCACCCCGGCGTCGAGGCCGGTGATGGACAGCCGCTGCAACCGGAACTCCGGCTTGGCGTGGTTCTGCAGCGTGAACGCGACCTGATAGATCGGCGAATGTGCTTGTGAGCGTGCCGGATTCAGCGCGTCGACGAGTGCTTCGAACGGCAGAGCGGCGTGATCGAAGGCCGCCAGATCGGTATCGCGCACCTGCGCCAGCACCTCACCCAGGGCAGCGCCGGGGCGAATCTCGCTGCGCAGCACCAGGGTGTTGACGAACATGCCGACCAGCTCGTCCAGCTCCTGCTGGCCGCGACCCGCGACGGGGGTGCCGATGACGATATCGGCGCTTCCGGACAGCCGGGCCAGCAGCACGGCCAATGCGGTGTGCAGCACCATGAACGGGGTCACCCGGTGCTCCGCCGCGAATTCCACGATATCGGAATGCAATTCGGCGTCCAGGGTGCCGAGCAGCGCCGCGCCGCGGGTGCTCGCCACGGCCGGGCGGGGACGGTCGGTGGGCAGTGTGAGCAGCTCGGGCGCGCCCGCCAGGCGACGCTTCCAGTAGCGCAGTTGCCGGGCCAGCACCGAGTGTTCATCGGTGACCGCTCCGAGCGCGGCCCGCTGCCAGAGCGCGTAGTCCGCGTACTGCACTTGCGGCACACCGAGATTCGGGACGGTATTGGCACAGCGGGCCACGTACGCCTTGGCCAGATCCCGGGCCAGGGGTGCGAAGGACCAGCCGTCGGCGGCGATGTGGTGCACCACGAACAGCAGGATGTGCGTCTGCGGGTGTTCATCGGCGAGTTCGAGCAGCCGCACCCGAATCGGCACCTCCACGGTGACGTCGAAAACGGTGGCGGACACCGATTCCACCAGTGCGGGGAGTTCGGCCGCGGCGATGGTCTCCGGCTCCAGCTCCACCAGATGCGTTCCGGCGGGCAGGATCAGCTGTGCGGCCTCGCCGTCGCGCTCGGGGTACAGGGTGCGCAGCGTCTCGTGCCGGTTGATCACATCGGCGATGGCGGCCTGTAGCGCGGGCACGTTCAGCGCACCGGTCAAACGCAGGGCGAAGGGGATGTTGTAGCCGCCGCCCTGTGCGTCGAAGCGGTTCAGGAACCACATCCGCTGCTGTGCGATCGACAGCGGGATGCGGCCTTCGCGCGGCTGCGAAACCAGCGGGGGCAGTGGCAGATTCGCATCCGCTTCGTTCGCGAGCGCGGTCACCCGGGCGGCGAGTTCGCGCACCGTGGCGGCATCGAAGACGGTGCGCACCGGCACCGGCGTGGTCATGGCCTTGGACAGGCGCGCCGCCAACTGGGTGGCGATCAGCGAATTGCCGCCGAGGGCGAAGAAGTCATCGCCCGCGCCGACTCGTTCCGCGCCGAGCAGATCGGCGAAGATCGCCGCGACCAGCGCCTCGACTTCACCGTCCGGGGCCTCGAACGTGGCCGCGGTGATCTCGGGAGCGGGTAGCGCGTTGCGGTCCAGCTTGCCGTTGGCATTGAGCGGGAAGGATTCCAGCACCACCAGGGCCGACGGCACCATGTACGACGGCAGCGCCGCGGACAGGTGAGTGCGCAGGGCTGCCACATCGACCGACCCGGCCGCGGACGGAACCACATAGCCGACGAGCAGATCGCCGGTGCGCACGTCCGAACGCAGCACCACCACCGCCTGGGCGACGGAGTCGTGCGCGGTGAGCGCCGCCTCGATCTCACCCAGTTCGATGCGCAGGCCGCGCAGTTTGACCTGGAAGTCGGTGCGGCCCAAGTATTCCAGCTCACCGTCGGCGGTCCAGACCACCAGGTCACCGGTGCGGTACATGCGCTCGCCGGGGGTGAACGGATTGGCGACGAAGCGGTCCGCGGACAGCTCCGGACGGCCCAGGTAGCCGCGGGCCAACTGGTCGCCCGCGAGATAGAGCTCACCCGCGATACCGGCGCCCACCGGGTGCAGGCGCGAATCCAGTACGTACACCCGGGTGTTCCACACCGGGCCGCCGATGGGCACGGTGACGGTGTCGGCGTCGGTCACCTCGTGATAGGTGACGTCGACGGCGGCTTCGGTGGGACCGTACAGATTGTGCAGCGCCGCTCCGGTCAGCGCGCGCAGTCGCTGTGCGGTCGGGGCGGGCAGGGCTTCACCGGAGGCGAAAACCATACGCAGCGAAACGCATTCGGCCACACCCGGCTCGGCGACGAACACCGAGAGCATGGACGGTACGAAATGCGCCGTGGTGACGCCCTCCTCGGCGATGATCCGGGCCAGGTAGGCGGGATCGCGATGACCTTCCGGCTTGGCCAGCGCCAGGCGGGCGCCGGTCAGCAACGGCCAGAAGAACTCCCAGACCGAGACGTCGAAGGTGGCCGGGGTCTTCTGCAGCACGACGTCATCGGCGGCCAGCCGGTATTCGGACTGCATCCAGACCAGGCGGTTCACGATCGCCGAGTGCGGCACCGCGACACCCTTGGGGCGCCCGGTCGAACCCGAGGTGAAGATGACGTAGGCGATGTTGTCCGCGCGCAGCGGGCGGCGGCGTTCGGCGTCGGCGATCGGATCGGCCGCGTAGCCGGACAGGTCCAGCAGGTCGATGCGCACCTGCGCGGTATCGATGGACAGATCCGCACCCGAGGTCAGTACGGCGACGGGGTCGGCGGTGGCGAGAATGTATTCGATGCGCTCGGCGGGCTGATCCGGATCCAGCGGCACGTACGCGCCACCGGCGGTAAGCACGGCGTACATGCCGACGACCAGATCCAGGGAACGGCGCATGCCCAGGGCGACAAGGGAATCGGGTCCGACACCGTGCGCGATGAGGTGCCGGGCCAGCTGGTTCACCCGTTCGGCGAATTCGCCGTAGGACAGACCCGTCCCGTCGAAGCTCACCGCCGTGCGCTGTTCCGAACGCGCGGCCTGCGCCTCGAACAGCGAAACCAGGGTGGGGGCGACGCCCTCCAGCCACAGGTCGGCATCGGTGTCGTTCCAGCCGTGTAGCACCCGCGACCGCTCCGCGGCGTCCAGCAGTTCCACATCGCCGATGCGGGCGGCCGGATCGGCCGCGACCGCCGCCAGCATGAGCAGCAGACGGCGTCCGAACGAGTCCGCGTACTCGGCGTCGAAAAGGTCGGTGGCGTAGACGAGTTCGGCGCGCATCGGCTCCGAATCGGTGCCACCGCCGAGTGCGAGCTGGAGATCGAACTTCGCACCCTGCTGATCCAGGCGGTATTCGGTGACGGCCAGGCCCGGCAGTTCGAGGGCGGTGCCGCCCTGGTTCTGGAAGGACAGCATGACCTGGAACAGCGGATGCCGGGCCTGGGAGCGAGCCGGGTCGAGCGCCTCGACCAGACGCTCGAACGGCACATCGGTATTCGCGAAGGCTTGCAGATCGCGATCGCGCACCGACTGCAGCAGTTCGGTGAAGGTGGCGCCGGTGTCGACCCGGGCCCGCAGGACCAGGGTGTTGACGAACATGCCGACCAGTGCGTCCAGTGCCTGCTCACCGCGTCCGGCGACCGGAATGCCGACGGCGATATCGTCGCTGCCGCTGAGCCGGGCCAGTAGCGCCGCGAAGGCGCTGTGCACCACCATGAACAGCGTGCTGCCGTGCGATCGCGCGACGCGATGCAGTGCGGTCACCACATCGGCGGGCACCTCGAACCGGTGCGTACCGGCCTGTCCCGAAGCCACCGGCGGGCGCGGGCGGGTGGAGAGCCGCAGCTCGTCCGGCAGGGCGGCGAGCGCATCGCTCCAGTAGTCGAGCTGACGCGCGAGGACGGACTCCGGATCGGATTCCGAGCCCAGTGCCGCACGCTGCCACAGTGCGAAGTCCGCGTACTGCACGGGCAGCGGATTCCATTGCGGCGCTTGCCCTTCGCAGCGCGCCGCATAGGCGGCCATGACATCGCGGGCCAGCGGGCCGAGCGACCAGCCGTCGCCCGAGATGTGATGCAGGACCACCACGAGCACATGTTCGGCACCCGAGGACAGGGTGAAAAGCGCCGCGCGCACCGGGATCTCGGATGTTACATCGAACGGCGTGCCGACGAGTCCGGCAATGCGACGGGCCAGTTCGTCCTCGGTCACCGGGATCGGGGTGAGATCGCCGATCGACTGCCCGGGCGGCAGCACGACCTGAACGCCATTACCGCTCTCGGTGGCCGGGTAGACGGTCCGCAGCACCTCGTGCCGGTCGATCACATCACCGACGGCCAGCCGCAGCGCCTCGGTGTCCAGCGCGCCGAAACCCGCAGTGTCCGAACGCAACCGCACGGCCAGCGGAATATTGTCCACCGCCGATTCTGGATCGAATCGGTTCAGGAACCACATGCGCTGCTGCGCCAGCGATAGCGGCAGCTCGGCCGGACGCTCCCCCGCCACCAGCGGAGGGCGGTTGCTGCCCGCGCCCGCACGGGATTCCAGCAGCGCCGCCAGCGCGACGACGGTGGACGCCTCGAACAGATCGCGCACCGACAGCTCGGCGGTGACGGCGGCCGACAATCGGGCGGTCACCTGGGTGGCGAGCAGCGAATTGCCGCCGAGCCCGAAGAAGTCGTCATCGAGACCGACCGAACCCAGCGCGGGCTCGACGCCGAGCACCTCGGCGAAGGTGCCCGCCACGATCTCCTGAATTGGAGTCGCGGGCGCGCGGAACGCCTTGGCCTCGAACACCGGCGCGGGCAGCTGCCTGCGGTCCAGTTTGCCGGAGGCGTTGAGCGGCATGGCATCCAGCACCACGTACGCGGCCGGAACCATGTACCCGGGCAGCACATCCGCCAGCGCGGCACGCACCTGTTCCACCCGTACGCGATCGGTGGCGGCCGCCGAAACAGATACGCCGTCAACAACGCCCGCACCGGTGGAGCTCACCTCGGTCGAGGCCGGTGCGGCGGAATCCACGGGGACCAGGTAGGCGACGAGCTGGTCACCGAGGCGGTCGTCGGAGCGGACCACGACCACCGCTTGGGCGACGGAATCCTGTGCGGTCAAAGCGGATTCGATCTCACCCAGCTCGATGCGCAGACCGCGCAGCTTCACCTGGAAATCGGTGCGGCCGAGGTATTCGATCTCACCCTCGACGTTCCACTTCACCAGGTCACCGGTGCGGTACATGCGCTCGGACGTGCCGAAGGGGTTGGCCACGAAACGATCCGCGGACAGGTCCGGGCGGCCCAGGTAGCCGCGGGCGAGCTGATCGCCCGCGAGGTACAGCTCACCAGCGACACCGGGGGCCACCGGGTGCAGCCGTGCATCCAGCACGTACAGCCGGGTGTTCCACACCGGGCGGCCGATCGGCACGGACAGGGTGTCGGTGTCGGCGATCTCGTGGAAGGTGACGTCGACGGCGGCCTCGGTGGGGCCGTACAGGTTGTGCAGGCGGGCACCGGTCAACTCGCGCAGGCGCTGCGCGGTCGAGGCGGGCAGGGCCTCACCGGAGGCGAATACCTGACGCAGCGCGGTACGTTCGGCCGTCGTCGGCTCGGCGACGAAAAGCGCGAGCATGGACGGCACGAAATGCGCCGTGGTGATGCCCTCTTCGGCGATGACCCGGGCGAGGTAAGCCGGATCGCGGTGGCCATCGGGCTTGGCGACGACCAGACGAGCACCGGTCTGCAAGGGCCAGAAGAACTCCCACACCGACACATCGAACGTCGCCGGAGTCTTCTGCAACACAGCGTCATTCGCGTCGATCGGATACTCGTGCTGCATCCACAGCAGACGGTTCACAATGGCGCGATGCTCCACCGCGACACCCTTGGGGCGACCGGTCGAACCCGAGGTGAAGATGACGTACGCGGGGTGCGACGGCAGCAGCGCGGTGCGGCGTTCCGCATCGACGATCGGCGTGCTCGGGTATCCGGTGAGGTCGAGGGCATCGACCGCCAGGACCGGGGTGAAGCGGCTGGCCTGGAAGTCATCGCGACCGGTGGTCAGGATGACGACCGGTCGGGCCGTGTCCAGCACGTATTCGATGCGGTCGGCGGGCTGATCCGGATCGAGCGGGACGTAGGCCGCGCCGGACTCCAGCACCGCGTACATCGCGATGACGAGGTCCAATGAGCGCCGAATGGCAAGGGCGACGGTGGTTTCCGGGCCGACGCCCTGGGCGATGAGGTGGCGGGCCAGACGGTGTACCCGGGTGGCGAGTTCGGCATAGGACAGAGTTGTCCCGTCGAAGCTGAGCGCGGGTGCGTCGGCACTGGTCAGGGCCTGCGCCTCGAACAGCGACACCAGGGTCGCCGCGGCGTTCTCGGGCAGCGCGGACCGGAGTTCGACGGTGCTGGAGTTCCATTCGGAGAGCACCAGATCGCGCTCGGCGGTGCGCAGCAGTTCGATATCGCCGATCGGCTCGCCGGTCTCGGCGATCGCGGCGTGTAGTACGCGCAGCAGGCGGTCCGCCATGGCCGCGATCGTGTCGGCGTCGAAAAGATCCGTGGCATAGGTGAATTCGGCGGCGAGGCCGTCGACACCGGGCACCTCGGAGAAGTTGAGCTGCAGGTCGACCTTGGCCGAGGCCACCTCCACCGGCAGCCCGGTGACGTCCAGACCGGGCACCTCGAAGGTGGTGCTGCCGGTGTTCTGGAACGACAGCATCACCTGGAACAGCGGGTGCCGGGCCTGCGATCGGGCCGGATCGAGCAGTTCCACGAGCCGCTCGAAGGGCAGTTCGGCGTGCTCGAACGCGGTCAGGTCGACGTCCTTGATCCGGGCCAGCAGCTCGGGGAAGGTGGCGCCGGAATCGACGGCGGTGCGCAGCACCAGGGTGTTGACGAACATGCCGACCGCGTCGTCCAGCACCGCCTCACCGCGCCCCGCGACCGGGGTGCCGATGGCGAGATCGTCCTGTCCGGACAGCCGCGCGAGCAGGGTGGCGAAGGCGGCGTGCACCACCATGAACAGACTGGCCCCGTGCCTGCGGGCCAGGCCGTTCAGCGCGTCCAGCAGCTCGGCGTCGATCGAGAAGCCGTGCACATCACCGCGATACGAGGCAACGGCCGGGCGAGGGCGATCGGCGGGCAGTTCCAGCTGATCCGGCAGGCCGGCCAGGGCGCCGGACCAGTACGCGGCCTGCTGGGCGATGATCGAATCCGGATCGTCCTCGGAGCCGAGCACCGAGCGCTGCCAGAGCGCGTAGTCGGCGTACTGCACCGGCAGCGGATTCCACTGCGGCGCACGGCCTTCGGTGCGCGCGGTGTAGGCGGCCATGATATCGCGGGCGAGCGGATGCACGGACCAGCCGTCGCCGGCGATGTGGTGCACCACCAGCGCCATGACGTACGTGGGCGTTTCGGCGTCGGTCACCCGGAACAGCCGGGCGCGCACCGGAACCTCCACCGTCACGTCGAATCCGGCGAGCACCAGCTCACGGACGCGGGCGGGCAGTTCGGCCGCGGTGACCGGTTCCGGTCCGAGGTCCGGCAGCCCCCGTCCGGAGGGCAGGATCACCTGCACGCCGTGCCCGGTCGCGGTCTCGGGATAGATCGTGCGCAGCACCTCGTGCCGATCCACCACATCGGCGACCGCGGTCAGCAGCGCATCGACATCGAGAGCGCCGGTGAGCCGCACCGCGAGCGGAATATTGTCGACGACCGATTCGGTGTCGAAGCGGTTCAGGAACCACATGCGGCGCTGCGCCAGCGACAGCGGGATCTCATCCGGGCGCGGACCCGCGACCAGCGCGGGCCGTGCGCCCGCACCGGCGTGATCGCCGACATCGGCGGCCAGCGCGGTGACCGTGCTGTGCTCGAACAGCGCGCGCAAGGGCACCCGGGTGTCCAGGGCCGCGCCGAGTCGCGCCACCAGACGGGTGGCGATGAGCGAATTGCCGCCCAGTTCGAAGAAGTCGTCCCCGGCCCCGACCGGGGCTTCCAGCCCGAGCACCTCGCCGAAGATGCGGGCGACGATGCGCTCGGCCCGGGTCGCGGGAGCCTGGAAGGCGCGGGAGGCGAGCACGGGCGCGGGCAGCGCGAGGCGGTCGAGCTTGCCGGAAGCATTGAGCGGCAGCGCGTCCAGCACCACGAAGGCGGCGGGCACCATATAGGCGGGCAAGCGCTGATCGAGGGCGATCTTCAGCAGATCGATCTCGACGCGGGCATCGGCCTCGGGTACCAGATAGGCGACCAGGCGGTCACCGGTGTTGTGGTCGGAACGCACCACGACCACCGCCTGTGCGATGGAATCCTGTGCGGTCAAGGCGGATTCGATCTCGCCGAGTTCGATGCGCAGACCGCGCAGCTTCACCTGGAAATCGGTGCGGCCCAGGTATTCCAGCTCACCTTCGGCGTTCCACTTCACCAGGTCACCGGTGCGATACATGCGCTCGGACGCGCCGAACGGGTTGGCCACGAAGCGATCCGAGGTCAGATCGGGGCGGGCGGCGTACGCGGTGGCGAGCTGCGCCCCGGCGAGGTACAGCTCGCCGGGAACGCCGACGGGAACGGGGTGCAGGCGCGCGTCCAGGACGAACAGCCGGGTGTTGAACACCGGCGCGCCGATCGGCACCGACACCGCATCGGCATCGGTGACCTCGTGATGGGTGACGTCGACGGCGGCCTCGGTGGGGCCGTACAGATTGTGCAGCGCCGCACCGGTCAGCGCGCGCAGCTGCTGCGCCGTCGGCGCGGGCAGCGCCTCACCGGAGGCGAAAACCATACGCAGCGAATCGCATTCGGCGGCAGTGGGCTCGGCGACGAACACCGCCAGCATGGACGGCACGAAATGCGCGACGGTGACACCGCGGGCGGCGATGAGTTCGGCCAGATACGCCGGATCGCGATGCCCGTCCGGCCTGGCCACGATTAGTCGGGCCCCGATCTGCATGGGCCAGAAGAACTCCCACACCGAGACATCGAATGTCGCGGGGGTCTTCTGCAGCACCACATCGGCGGCGGTCAGGCCATACCGGGCCTGCATCCACACCAGACGGTTGACGATGGCGGCGTGCGAGACCGCGACGCCCTTGGGGCGACCGGTGGAACCGGAGGTGAAGATGATGTACGCGGTATTCGACGGCCGCGGCGGGGTGACCCGTTCGGCATCGGTCAGCGGGGCATCGGAATAGCCGGACAGGTCGAGGGTGTCGATGCGAACCTGCTGTGCCGCAACCTGTTTCAGGTCGTAGCCGGAGGTCAGCACGCACACCGGGCGCGCGGTCTCGACGATGTAGCGGGTGCGGTCGGCCGGGTGATCGGGATCGAGTGGGACGTAGGCGCCGCCGGCGGTGATGATGGCGTACATGCCGATCACCAGGTCCAGGGAGCGGCGCATGCCGAGGGCCACCGATGATTCCGCGCCGACGCCCTGGGCCACCAGGTAACGGGCCAGTTGATTGACGCGGGCGGCGAATTCGGCGTAGGACAGGACTGTCCCCTCGAATTCGAGTGCGGGGGCGTCGGGGCTGGTCAGGGCGCGGGCCTGGAAGAGGGAGACCAGGGTCGCGGTGGTGTCGACGGGGGTGGCGGTGTCGTTCCAACCGTGTAGAACCAACTCCCGCTCGGTGGCGTCGAGGAGGTCGATATCGCCGACGCGGACGGTCGGGTCGGCGGCCACCGCCGCCAGGACGCGGGTGAGGCGGGTGGCCAGGGCGGTCGCGGTGGCCGGGTCGAACAGTTCGGTGGCGTAGCGGAGGCTGCCGGTGAGGGCGTCGCCGGGGACGGTGGAACGCTCGTTGATGACCAATTGGAGATCGAACTTGGCTACCGAGTCGGGGAGTTCCACGGGCGTGACGGTCAGGCCGGGGAGCGTCAGATCCGTTGTCGTGCCGCGGTCTTCGCCGAAGCTGAGCATGACCTGGAAGAGCGGATGCGCGCCGGTGGAGCGGTCCACCACCAGATCGTCGACCAGGCGCTCGAAGGGCAGGTCGGCATTGGCGAAGGCGGCCAGATCGGTATCGCGGGCGCGGGTGAGCAGTTCGGCGAAGGGGGCGGCGAGGTCGACCTCGGTGCGCAGCACCAGGGTGTTGACGAACATGCCGATGAGCGCGTCCAATTCGCGCTCGCCACGGCCGCCGACGGGGGTGCCGATGGCGATATCGGTGCTGCCGGCCAGGCGCGCCAGGGTGGCCGCGAAGGCGGCGTGCAGCACCATGAACAGGGTGGCCTGCCGGGTGGCGGCGAGATCGCGCAGGGCGGCGAGGATATCCGGGCCGAGTTCGAAATCGATTGCGCCACCGGTGTTCCGGGGCTGGGCGGGACGCGGGCGGTCGGTGGGCAGGGCCAGCTGGGCGGGGAGGCCGGCGAGGGTGTCGCGCCAGAATTCCAGCTGCTGGTGGGCCAGATCGCCGGGGGTGATGTCCGAGCCGAGCAGCGCGCGCTGCCACAGGCTGTAATCGGCGTACTGGATGGCCAGCGGCTCCCAGCCGGGGGCCTGTCCGGCCAGGCGGGCGGTGTACGCGCGCACCACATCGCCGAGCAGGGGCGTCATGGACAGGGCATCGCCCGCGATGTGGTGCAGGACGATGACCAGCACGTACTCATCGGAGTCGAAGGGCGCGTCCGCACCGCGATCCACCACGAGCAGGGCGATACGCGAGGGGAGTTCGCGGACCACGTCGAACGGGGCCTCGGCGATGGCGGTGACGGCGGCGACGATCTCCGATTCGCGGACCGGAACCGGGTTCAGGGTGAGACCGACATCGGCGGGATCGAGGGTCTTCTGGTATGGGCCGAATTCGGTGTCCGGGAAGTAGGTGCGCAGTGCGTCGTGCCGGGCCAGCAGGTCCAGCATGGCCTGCTCCAGCGCGGTCACATCGAGCCGGCCGGACAGGCGCAGCACGATCGGCAGGTTGTAGCTGCTGGGGAGTTCCTGTTCGCTCTCCAGGCGATTGAGGAACCACAGCCGCTGCTGGGCGGAGGACAGCGGGACGCGGTCGACACGCGGCTGCGGGACCAGCGCTGGACGCCTTGCGGCACCGGCCAATTCGCCGACGGCCGCGGCGAAACCGGCCACGGTGCCCGCGTCGAACAGGGTGCGCACCGGAATGCGCACGCCCAGTTCGGCTCCGGCGCGGGCGGTGACCTGGGTGGCGTAGAGCGAGCTGCCGCCGAGGGCGAAGAAATCGTCGTCCAGGCCGATCCGCTCCAGGCCCAGCACCTCACCGAAGACGCGGGCGACCAGGCGCTGCGCGGCATCGACGGGGGCGCGGAAACGCTTGGCGGTCAAGGTCGGAACGGGCAGTGCGCCGCGATCCAGCTTGCCGCTGGTGCCGAGCGGGAACTCGGTGAGCTCCACGATGACGGTGGGCACCATGTAGGCGGGCACCAGTGCGGTGAGGCGGGTGCGCAGCGCCTCGATGTCGAGTTCGGTTCCGGCCGTGCGGATCACGTATCCGGCGAGGTAGTCGCCGGTATCGCCAGCGATCACCCGGACCGCGGCCTGCGCCACCTCGGGGGCGGTCAGCAGCGCGGTCTCGATCTCGGCGAGTTCGATGCGCTGGCCGCGGAACTTGACCTGGAAATCGATGCGGCCCAGGTAGACCAGTTCACCGTCCTGGGTCCACTTCACCAGATCACCGGTACGGTACATGCGCTCGCCGCCGAACCCGAAGGGGTTGGCCACGAAGCGATCCGAGGTGAGGTCGACGCGGCGGTGGTAGCCGCGCGCCAGCTGCACACCGGCCAGATAGAGCTCACCGGGGACGCCGATGGGGGCGGGGCGCAGGCGCGAATCCAGGACGTAGACCTGGGTGTTCCACTCCGGCTCACCCATGGGGACCGCGTGCGGCTCATCGCCCACCTCGCGGTAGGTGACGGTGACCGCCGCCTCGGTGGGGCCGTACAGATTGTGCAGATCGGCGTCGCAGACCGCGCGGAACGCCGCGACGGTCTCCGGCGGGAACGCTTCACCGGCGACGAAAACCGCACGCAGGGAATCGAGTTCGCCCGCCTCGGCGTGGGCGGCGAAGACCGACAGCATGGATGGCACGAAATCGGTGAGCGTGACACCGTGCGCGGCGACGGTTTCGGCGAGGTAGCGGGCATCGCGATGCCCGTCCGGCGCGGCCAGCACCATGGTGGCACCGGCGCGCAGCGGCAGGAAGTAGCCCCACAGCGAGACGTCGAAGGTGGAGACGGTCTTCTGCAGGTAGACGTCCTTGCGGCCGATACCGTATTCGGCCTGCATCCACGCCATCTGGTTGGCGATGGCGCGGTGACTCACGGCGACGCCCTTGGGCTTACCGGTGGAGCCGGAGGTGAACAGCACGTACGCGGGGTGCTCCGGATGCAGCACCGCGCGGCGCTGGCGATCGGTGATCTTGGCGGCGGAGTACTCGGCGAGATCGAGTTCGTCGACGCGGTGCAGCGGGACGTCGATATGCGCGGGCAGCGCGAAACCGTCACCGGCGGTGGTCAATACGAGCTGCGGCTCGGCGGTGCCGAGAATATGGCCGATGCGCTCGATCGGATGCGAGGGGTCGACGGGGACGTACGCGCCACCGGCGCGCAGTACCGCGTACATGGCGACGATGAGCTCCACCGAACGGCCCATGGCCAGCACGACCAGGGATTCGGGACCGACACCGGATTCGATGAGCAGGCGGGCCAGTCGATTGGCGCGCTCGTCGAGATCGGCGTAGGTCAGCTCGGTCGTGCCGAATACCAGGGCGCGCGCCGCGGGGGTGCGCTGCGCCTGGGCGTCGAAACCGGCGTGCAGGAACAGATCCGGGACCTTGTGGCCGGTGGCGTTCCAGGAGTCAACGACATAGTCGAGTTCACCGGCGTCCAGCAGTTCGAGATCGCCGATCGCGCGCTCGGGCGCGGCGGTGGCGGCGGTCAGCAGTCGGGTGAATTTGGCGGCGAACTCCGCGACGGTGGGCGCCTCGAACAGTTCTGTGGCGTAATTGAATTCGGCGCGATAGCCGTCGCCGTCCTCGGCCACGGTCAGCTGGAGGTCGAATTTGGCGAAACCGGCGTCGAATTCGACGGTTTCGGTGTCCACCCCGGGCAGTTCGGGGGTGGAGACGCCCAGGTTCTGGAAGACCAGGGCGACCTGGAACAGCGGATGGCGATTGCGCGCGCGGGCCGGATTGAGCACCTCGACCAGGCGCTCGAACGGCACATCGCGGTGCGCGAACGCGCGCAGATCACGTTCGCGGGCAACCGAGACCAGGTCGGCGAAGGACAGTTCGCCGCGCACCTCGGTGCGCAGCACCAGCGTATTGACGAACATGCCGACCAGATCGTCCAGGGCGCGTTCGCCGCGACCCGCGACGGCGGTGCCGATGGCGATATCGGTGGTGCCGGACAACCGCGCCAGCAGGGCGGCCAGCGCGGCGTGCAGCACCATGAACGGGGTGGCCCGGGCCTGGGCGGCGAGTGCGTCCACGGCGGCGCGCAAATCGGCGTCGAGTGCGAAACCGACGGTCGCGCCGCGATATCCGGAGACCGCGGGGCGCGGGCGATCGGCGGGCAGATCCAATTGCGCGGGCAGTTCGGCCAGTTCCCGGGTCCAGAACGAGAGCTGGCGTGCGGCAAGCGATTCCGGGTCGGCGTCATCGCCGAGCAGGCGCTGCTGCCACAGGGCGTAATCGGCGTACTGGATCTCCAGGGGAGCCCAGTCCGGCCGCTCCCCGGCCCGGCGCGCGGTGTACGCCTCGACCAGATCGCGCACCAGCGGGGCCATGGAGACGCCGTCGGCGGCGATATGGTGCACCACCAGCACCAGCGTGTGATCGCTGGCATCGGCGCGCAGCAGGCGCAGGCGCAGCGGAACCTGTGCCGCCACATCGAATCCGCGCTTCGCCTCGGCCTCGATGGCGGCGCGCAGCTCACCCTCGGTGGTATCGGCCGGGGTCAGCTCGGCGGCGATCGGATGCCCGGCCGCGATCGGGCCGAGCGGTGCGGCGTGCACGAGCTGGATCGGACCGGCGGGGGTCTGCGGATAGGAGGTGCGCAGCACCTCGTGGCGGGCGATCAGATCGGTGACCGCGGCGGTGAGCGCGGCCGTGTCCAGATCACCGCGCAGGCGCAGCGCGACGATCACATTGTCGACCGCCGCCGCGTCGAAACCGTCTGCGGGCGTGACGGATTCGTCGTGCGCGAGGCGGTTCAGGAACCACATGCGCTGCTGTGCGGGCGAGAGCGGCACCAGGGCGGGCCGCTCCCCCGCCGCGAGCACGGGGCGATCGGCGTCGAATTCGGCCGGGCCGATCAGTTCGGCATCCGAATCCAGCTGGGCGGCGGGATCATCGGCGAGCAGGGCGAGCGCGGCGACGGTCGGGCGCTCGAAGAAATCGCGCACGTCCAGGGTGATGCGCAGCGCCTCGCCGACCCGGGCGATGGCCCGGGTGGCGATGAGCGAATTGCCGCCCAGGGCGAAGAAATCGTCATCCGCGCCGACCCGGTCGGTACCGAGCAGATCCGCGAAGATGGCCGCCACCGCCAGCTCGGCGGTGGTCTCCGGCGCCCGGAATTCGACCGCGGCATCGGTGAATTCGGGCTCCGGCAGCGCGCGCCGGTCCAGCTTGCCGTTCGGGTTGAGCGGGAATTCCGGCAACGCCATGAGCACGGCCGGAACCATGTACTCGGGCAGCCGATCCCGCGCCGCCGCCAGCACCGCGGCGGTATCCAGCTCGGCCGCGGCGGGCACCACGTAGCCGATCAGATGATCACCGGTCGCGGTGTGGTGCAGCAGCACCGCCGCCTGCGTCACCTGCTGATGGCTCAGCAGCGCGGCCTCCACCTCGCCGAGTTCGATGCGCAGACCGCGCAGCTTCACCTGGAAATCGGTGCGGCCCAGGTATTCCAGTTCATTCGGGCCACCGTCCACGGCGGGCTGCCAGCGCACCAGGTCACCGGTGCGGTACATGCGATCACCGGGCGCGCCTTCGGGATTGGCGACGAAGCGCTCGGAGGTCAAGCCGGTGCGCGCCACATAGCCGCGTGCCAGCTGCACACCGGCCAGGTAGAGCTCACCGACCACGCCGATCGGGACCGGGCGCAGGTTCTCGTCCAGCACCAGCAGATCGGTGTCGTCGGCGGCCGCGCCGATCGGCACCTGCACGGTATCGGCGGCGGTCACCTCGTGCGCGGTCACGTCGACCGCGGCCTCGGTGGGGCCGTACAGATTGTGCAGCGTCGCACCGCTGACATCGCGGAATCCGGCCGCGGTGGCGGCGGGCAGCGCCTCACCGGAGGCGAAAACCGCGCGCAGCGAATCGGATACGCCCTCGTGCGCGGCCTCGGCCACGAACACCGACAGCATGGACGGCACGAAATGCGCGATGGAGATGCCGTAGTCGGCGATGGTGCGCAGCAGATACGCCGGATCACGATGCCCGTCCGGCTCCGCGATCACCAGGCGCGCGCCGATCTGCAAGGGCCAGAAGAACTCCCACACCGATACGTCGAAGGTGAAGGGGGTCTTCTGCAAGACCGCGTCATCGCCGTGCAGCCGGTACATGCGCTGCCGCCAGCGCAGATTCGCCACGATCGCGCGATGCGAGACCGCAACGCCCTTGGGGCGGCCGGTGGAACCGGAGGTGAAGATGACGTAGGCGATATTGTCCGCCATCGCCTGCGGCACCTCGGGATCCGCGCTGGGCGACAGCGCCGAGGTGGTGACCGTGCGCTCGAACTCGTCGATGCGCAGCACCGGGACGGCGGTCTCGAAATCCGGCTCATCGGCCGTGGTGGTCAGCACCACGGCGGGATTCGCGACCGACAGCACGTAGGACAGGCGCTCGGCCGGATGATCCGGATCCAGCGGCACGTACGCGCCACCGGCCTTGATGATCGCGTACATGCCGACCAGCAGTTCGAACGAACGCCGCACGGCCAGGCCCACCAGCACATCCGGGCCGACGCCCGCGGCGATCAGACGGCGGGCCAGAGTGTCGGCGCGAGCGTCGAATTCGGCGTAGGTCAGGCTTTCGCCGCCGAATTGCAGCGCCACCGCGTCGGGGGTGCGGCGCACCTGCTCCTCGAACAGCGTCGCGAGGGTTTCGACCGGGGCCAGGTGCGGGGTGAGCACGGCGGCCGCGGCCTCGACGGCGTCATCGAGCAGGTCGTCCAGGACGGCGGTGAGCGCGCCCTCCTCCCCCTCCATGAGCGCCGGCAATTGACCCGAGATGACGACCTGGACCAGGGCCTCGGGTTCGAGTGCGCCGCCCATGGCCTCGGCCAGCGCACCCAGCTCGGCCGCGAGCGGGCCGTAGGCGACGGTGAGATCCCCGTGCCGGACCGCGATGCGATCCGGGTCCAGGGCTGCCACCGTTTCGATCAGATTCGGCAGGTCCGCGGCGCCGTAGGCGCTGCGCAGCGCCGCATGGTTACCGAACCGGTTGAGGGCGACCGACTCCACACGAGACATCAGAGGTCTCCTTCTGACTGAACCAGCGCCTGCGCCGCGCCCGAAAGCGTGTGCAGGACTTGGGACAGGCCACCCGCACCGAGGGCGGCCAGGATGCCGGGCACCAAACCGGCGAGCGCGATATTCACCAGGGCCTCCGGCTTCGCCGCGGCGCCCATGGCCCGGGCGACGGCGGCGATCTTGGTGGCCAGATCGCGGTAGGTGACGCTGTGCGCGCCGTGCGTGACGGCGACAGCGTCGGGAGCCAGCTCGGCGGCGGCTGCGATGAGCGCCGGGAGCTCGGCCGCGGGCACCTCGGCGGGTGTCCGCTCCGCCCCGGCCGCCGCACGCGACGGCACCGGGGTGGACGCCGGACCGGAGTTGCCGCTGCGAGGCCGCTCCGATTCGGTACGAATATCGATGGCGCGCACCGTGATCGCGGGATTCGCAGCGATCGCGGTGAGCACGCCCAGCAGCCGCTCCGCCAGCAGGCGAATGGTGGCGGCGTCGAAAATATCGGTCGCGTAAGCGAATTGCATGCGCAATCCGGTGACGCGGCCGCGCGGGTCGTACTGCTCCAGCGCGGTGAGCTGGAGGTCGAACTTGGCCTCTGCCAAGCGCGGTTCCAGCACCTCGACATCCAGGCCGGGCAGGGCGACCGTGCCGGTGTTCATGTTCTGGTAGGTGAACATGACCTGGAAGAGCGGGGTGTACGCGGTGGAACGGGCGCGGCCGGACGCGGCCAGCACCGCCTCCACCACCCGCTCGAACGGGGCGTCGGCCTGGGCCAGGGCGGCCAGATCGCGATCGCGGACCTGACGCAGCAGATCGGTGAACGGCGCTCGGGTGTCTACCTCGGCGCGCAGCACCACGGTGTTGACGAACATGCCGATCAGGTCGTCCAGGGCGCGTTCACCGCGACCGGCGACCGGGGTGCCGACGGCGATATCGCTCAGGCCCGACAGCTTCGACAGCAGCACCGCGAAGGCACCGTGCAGTACCCCGAACAGGGTGGCGTTGTGCTCGCGGGCCAGCGTGGACAGGCGCTCGGTGAGATCGGCGGAGATCTCGAAATCGACCGTATCACCGCGCATTTCGCGGCGAACCGGGCGCGGGCGGTCGGTGGGCAGCGGGAGCTGCTCCGGGAGACCGGCCAATTCGGTGCGCCAGAAGCCGAGCTGGGTGTTGAGCAGGCTGTCCGCGTCGGCCTCGGCGCCGAGCACGGTGCGCTGCCAGTCGCTGTAATCGCCGTACTGGATGGCCAGCGGAGCCCAGGACGGGGCGACCCCGCCGAGTCGACTCGTGTACGCCGACACCAGGTCTCGCGCCATCGGTGCGACCGAATAGCCGTCGGTGCTGATGTGGTGCATGACCACGACCAGCACGTGATCGGTCGCCGATACCGACAGCAGCGCGATGCGCACCGGCGGAGCGATCGTGACATCGAAACCGGCCGCGACGATTTCGGCGATGTGATCGTCGACGCCGTTGGCGGACACCGGGATCGGGGTCAGGTCGAAATGCACGTCGTCGACGGCCAGCACCTGCTGGACCTCACCGCTGTCCAGCTTGGGGTAGCGGGTGCGCAGGATCTCGTGGCGCTGCACCAGATCCCGCAGGGCGGCGGCCAGCGCGGCGTGATTCAGCGTGCCGGTGAGGCGAATTGCGGCGGGCACGTTGTACGCGCCCGACTCCGGGTAGAGCTGGTTCACCACCCACATGCGCTGCTGTGCCAGCGACAGCGGAGCCGGTCCGGTACCGGTCCGGCGGACCAGGGCGGGCCGGGTATTCGACGGATCGATCGCGGCCAGCCGCTCGGCCAGCGCCGATACGGTCGGCGCTTCGAACACCGCCGCGACCGGCACCCGCACACCCAGATCCGCGCCCAGGCGGGCCGCGAGCCGGGTCGCCATGAGGGAATTACCGCCCAGGGCGAAGAAATCGGCGTCCAGGCCGACTGCGGCATCGGACTCCGGGGTCGCGGCTACCTCGGCGACAGCCGTATCGGTCGCGGCGAGACCGATGACCTCGGTGAACGCGGCCGCGACCAGGCGCTCGATCCGCGATACCGGAGCGCGGTACGCGGCGGCGGTGAAGACCGGTTCGGGCAGGCGCGCCCGGTCGACCTTGCCATTGGCGTTGAGCGGCAACGCGTTCAGCACCACCAGGGCGGCGGGGACCATGTAGTGCGGCAGTTCGGCCGCGAGCGCGGTGCGCAACCCGGCCGCCACCTCGTCGTAGCCGGCCGGGTCGGCACCCGGCACGGCCGCATAGGCGACCAGCCTGGCTCCATTGCCACTGTCATCGCGGGCCACCGCCACCGCGGCGGTCACCCCGTCCTGCCGGCGCAGCGTCGTCTCGACCTCGCCGAGCTCGATGCGGAAGCCGCCGATCTTCACCTGGAAATCGGCGCGATCGACGTATTCCAGTGCGCCATCGGCACGGCGGCGGACGATATCGCCGGTGCGGTACAGGCGGCCCGCGCCGAACGGGTTGGCCACGAAGCGATCCGCGGTCAGGCCGGGGCGGCCGTGGTAGCCGCGCGCCAGCTGCGCACCGGAGAGGTAGAGCTCGCCGGGGACGCCGATCAGCACCGGCTGCAAGCGCGAATCCAGTACGTACGCACCGCTGTTCCAGGCCGGAGTGCCGATCGGAACGACCTGCTCGGGCTGCTCCGACACCTCGAACGCGGTGATGGACACGGCGGCTTCGGTCGGGCCGTACAGGTTGAACAGGCGAGCCGAGGCAGCGTCCGCGCCCGTGACGGCGGTCGAATCCGGGGATCCGGCACCTTCCGGACTCGCGGCGGCCGGGGCGTGCAGCCGCAGGAACTCGGCGGCGGTGGCGACCGGCAGGGCCTCGCCGATGGCCAGCACCGTGCGCACCGAAGCCGGGAGGGGGCCGGTGGTGAGCAGCATGCCGAGCAGGGACGGGACCGGGTGCAGGACGGTCACGGCGTGTGTGTCGAGGAGTTCCCGCAGGCGGTCCGGATCACGCTCGTCACCGGGGGCGGTGACGACCAGGCTGCCGCCGGTGGTCAGCGGCGACCAGAACTCCCACACCGACAGATCGAAGGTGGCGGGGGTCTTGAGCAGTGCGCGATCCCCCGTGCCCAGCGCGAAAGTGTCACGCAGCCACTGCAATTGGTTGGCGATGGCGGCGTGCGGGAGGGAGACGCCCTTGGGCTTGCCGGTGGAACCGGAGGTGAAGATCAGGTAGGCGGGATTGTGCGGGCGCAGCGGGCGCACCCGCTCACCGTCGGCGATCGGCGCGGCCGAGAACGCGGCGGTGTCGAGGCGATCCACCTCGTGCACCGGGAGCACCGACTCGAACGGGACGCCATCGGCCGAGGTGGTGAGAACCGCTGCGGGAGCCGAGGTCTCGACGATGTGGGCGATGCGATCGGCCGGATGGTCCGGATCGATCGGCACGTACGCGGCACCGGACTTGACCACCGCGTACATGGCGATGACCAGCTCGACGGAGCGGCGCATGGCCAGCACCACCGTCTGTTCCGGACCCACGCCGTCGGCGATCAGGCGACGGGCCAGCCGGTTCACCCGAGCATCGAATTCGGCGTAGCTCAGCGCGATTTCGCCATCCGCGCTGAGCAGTGCGACCGCGTCCGGGGTGGCGGCGGCCTGGGCGTCGACCAGATCCACCAGGGTGACCGGAGCGACCGCGTGCGCGGTGGCATTCCACTCCGTGAGCACCCGCTCGCGCAGGTTCGCGCCGAGCAGATCGATCGAGCCGACAATGCTGTCCGGTTCGGCCGCAACGGTTTCCAGCACCCGCCGCAGGGCGGCGGCGAAGCGCAGCGCGGTGGCCTCGGTGAACAGATCGGTGGCATAGCCCAGGGTCAGCTCGACCCCGGCGGGCACACCGGCGTCGCCGTAGTGGTCGACCGCGAACAGGTGCAGGTCGAACTGGGCGATCTCATTGTCGAATTCGACCTCCGAGACCGTCAGACCGGGCAGCTCCAGGGCGGCGCGCTCATGGTTCTGGAAGGAGAAGCCGACCTGGAACAGCGGATGCCGGGCGGTGGAGCGCTGCGGGTTGAGCACCTCCACCAGACGCTCGAACGGGACGTCGGCGTGCGTGAAGGCCGCGATATCGGCGGTGCGCACCCGGCCGAGCAGGGCCGAGAACGGTTCCGCCGCATCGATTTCGGTGCGCAGCGCCAGGGTGTTCACGAACATGCCGATGATGTCGTCCAGGGCGGCCTCGCCACGACCGGCGATCGGGGTGCCGACGGTGATGTCGGCGGTACCGGACAACCGGGCCAGCAGGGCCGCGAACGCCGCGTGCACCACCATGAACAGGGTCGCGCCGTGCCGGCGGCCCACCTGGGTCAGCTCGGCGTGCAGCTGGGCGTCCACACCGAACGCGATGCGCTTACCGCGCAGGCTCTGCCGCGCCGGGCGCGGGAAATCGGCGGGCAGATCCAGCTGATCCGGCAGACCGGCGAGGGTCTCGCGCCAGAAGGTGAGCTGCTGTGCCGCAATCGATTCCGCATCGCTCTCGGCACCGAGCAGCGCGCGCTGCCACAGCGCGTAATCGGCGTACTGCGCCGCCAGCGGCGACCACGCCGGGGCGGCCCCGGCCAGGTGCGCGTCATAGGCGTGCATGAGATCGCGCACGAACGGCACCAGCGAGGAGCCGTCGGCCGAAATATGGTGCAGCGCACCGGCGAACACGTATTCCGGGCCGACCGCGTCGGTGATCCGGAACAGCGCGAACCGCACCGGAACCGCGGTGGTGACATCGAATTCGGTCCCGGCGAGCTCCAGCATGCGCCGCGGCAGTTCGGCCGCGGTGCAGTCGATGACATCCAGCGGCTGTGCGGCCTGGTCGGCGGACAACACCACCTGCACCGGTCCGGCGGCGGTCTCCGGATAGACGGTGCGCAGCGTCTCGTGCCGCTCGACGAGTTCGGCCACGGCCGCGCGCATGACCGCGATATCCAGATCGCCGCGCAGGCGCAGCGCCAGCGGAATCGTGTACGCGGTCGAGCTGCCGTCGAAGCGGTTCAGGAACCACATGCGCTGCTGCGCGGGCGAGAGCGGCAGGCTGTCGGGCCGCTCCCCCGCCACCAGCGCGGGACGCGAAACACCCTGCGGCGCGACCTCGACGCGGGCCGCCAGCGTGCCGACGGCGGACGCCTCGAACATCGCCCGCACACCCACGGTGGTGCCGAGCGCCTGCCCGATCCGCGCGACCGCCTTCGCCGCCAGCAGCGAACTGCCACCCAGCTCGAAGAAGTCGTCGTCCACGCCGACGCGCTCACTGCCGAGCAGATCGGCGAACACCCCGGCCACGATCTCCTCCACCGGTGTGGACGGGGCCCGGAACACCTTGGCCTCGAACACCGGCGCGGGCAGCGCCTTGCGATCCAGCTTGCCGGAGGCATTGAGCGGGAACGCGTCCAGCACCACGAAGGCGGCCGGGACCATGTAGCCGGGCAGTGCGGCCGCGAGTGTGGAGCGGATCTGATCCAGCTGTACGCGATCGGCGGCGTGCGCCGAAACCTGTGCGCTGTCACCGGCACCCGCGCCGCGAGTATTCGCGGCGGTGTCCGCGATGCCTGTGCTCGCAGTCGCGGCGCTTTCCGGGGCGTTCGTGATATTCGCGACGGGGACGGCGGAGATCGCGGGGACCAGATAGGCGACCAGCTGGTCACCGAGACGGTCATCGGAGCGGACCACGACCACCGCTTGGGCGATGGAATCCTGTGCGGTCAAAGCGGATTCGATCTCACCCAGCTCGATGCGCAGACCGCGCAGCTTCACCTGGAAATCGGTGCGGCCGAGGTATTCGATCTCACCCTCGGCGTTCCACTTCACCAGGTCACCGGTGCGGTACATGCGCTCGGACGTGCCGAAGGGGTTGGCCACGAAACGATCCGCCGACAGGTCCGGGCGGCCCAGGTACCCGCGGGCGAGCTGATCACCCGCGAGGTACAGCTCACCAGCGACACCCGGGGCGACCGGGTTCAGGCGGGCGTCGAGCACGTAGGTGCGGGTATTCCACACCGGGCGGCCGATCGGCACCGACAGCGTGTCGGCGTCGACGACCTCGTGGAAGGTGACGTCGACGGCGGCCTCGGTGGGGCCGTACAGGTTGTGCAGGCGGGCACCGGTCAACTCGCGCAACTGCTGCGCGATGGTGACGGGCAGCGCCTCGCCGGACGCGAACACCTGGCGCAGAGCCGTATCGGCGGTATCGCCGATCGTGGCGGCAGCGGCGTCGCCGAGTTCCGCAACGAACAGTGCCAGCATGGACGGCACGAAATGCGCTGTGGTGATGCCCTCTTCAGCGATCACCCGGGTGAGGTATGCGGGATCGCGGTGGCCATCCGGCTTCGCGATGACCAGACGCGCGCCGGTCTGCAAAGGCCAGAAGAACTCCCACACCGACACATCGAACGTGGCCGGAGTCTTCTGCAGCACAGCGTCTTCGGCAGAGATCGGGTACTCGTGCTGCATCCACAGCAGGCGGTTCACGATCGCACCGTGCTCCACCGCCACACCCTTGGGGCGACCGGTCGAACCGGAGGTGAAGATGACATACGCGGTGTGCGACGGGCTGATCGCCTGTCCGCGTTCGGCATCGGTGATCGGCGCGGCCGAGTACTCGGCGAGGTCGAGGGTGTCGACCTCTACGAGCAGGGCACCGCTGGCGGTCGCGACGGCATCGCGACCGGTGGTCAGGATGGCGGCGGGGCGCGCCGTATCCAGGACGTAGTCGATGCGGTCGGCGGGCTGATCGGGATCCAGCGGAACGTAGGCCGCACCGGCCTCGAGTACCGCGTACATGGCGATCACCAGGTCGACCGAGCGGCGAATCGCCAGGGCGACAGTCGCTTCCGCGCCGATGCCCTGGGCGATCAGATGCCGGGCCAGGCGGTGCACCCGGGCGGCGAACTCGGCGTAGGACAGTTCCACGCGAGCCTCGGTGTCACCCTCGAAGATGACCGCGGTCGCCTCGGGCGTGGCCAACACCTGCGCCTCGAACAGTGCGACCAAGTTCGTGGCGGCGCGCCGCGCGTCGGCGGAAACACCGTCCGCCGCTCCGCTGTTCAGCGGCAGCACGGTGGTGATGTCGCGGGCGGTGGCGTTCCATTCGGTGAGGACGCGGCGGCGTTCGTCGGCGCGCAGCAGGTCGATATCGCCGACGGCGATCATGCGGTCGGAGGCGACCGTCTCCAGCACCTGTTCGAAGCGGCGGGCCAGCAGGGCGATGCTGTCGGCGTCGAAAAGGTCGGTGGCGTAGGTGATCTCGATATCCATGCCGCCGGTGCGACCCTCGGCGGCGAAGGATTCGGTCACCGTGAACTGGAGGTCGAATTTGGCGATGCCCGACTCGATCTGGGCGGGGTGCACGCGCAGACCGGGCAGTTCCAGGGTGGGCAGCGGGAAGTTCTGGAAGGTCAGCAGCACCTGGAACAGCGGGTGCCGGTTCTGGGCGCGGGCGGGGGCGAGCGCCTCCACCACGCGTTCGAACGGGATGTCGGTGTGCGACAGGGCCGCAATGTCCCCGCTGCGGACCTGACCGAGCAGGGTGTCGAACCCGGTGCGCGGATCGATCTCGGTGCGCAGCACCAGGGTGTTGACGAACATGCCGATCAGGCCGTCCAGGGCCTGTTCACCGCGTCCGGCCACCGGGGTGCCGATGGCGATATCGGTGGCGCCGGACAGCCGGGACAGCAGTACCGCCAGCGCCGCGTGCACGGTGCTGAACATGGTGGTGTCCAGCTTCAGCGCCAGCGCCGCGAGGTCACCGTGCAGGCCCGCGTCCACGGTGAAGTGGTGCGTGCCGCCGCGCTGGGTCGACAGCGCGGGGCGCGGGCGATCGGCGGGCAGGTCCAGCTGATCGGGCAGCCCGGCCAGGCGGGTCCGCCAGTAGTTCAGCTGACGCGCGGCCTCGGACTCCGGATCGGTGTCCGCACCGAGCACCTCGGACTGCCACAGCGTGTAATCCGCGTACTGCACGGGCAGCGGCTGCCAGGCCGGGTCCTGACCGGTGTGGCGGGCGATGTACGCCGCCATCAGATCCTGTGCCAGCGGGCCGAGCGAGAAACCGTCGGCGCTGATGTGGTGCAGTACCAGGGCCAGTACGTGTTCGGTGCCCGACAGCCGGAAAAGCTCCGCGCGCACGGGGGTTTCGGCGGTCAGGTCGAACGCGTGGGTGGCGGCGGCGACCAGGCGGGCATCCAGTTCGGATTCGTCGAGCTGCTCGGCGACCACCGCCGGAACACTCTGCGCGACAGGCAGAATCACCTGTTCGGGACCTTCCGCCCCGTCCGGGTACACGGTGCGCAGGGTTTCGTGCCGCGCCACCAGATCGGCGAGCGCACCCGCAAGCGCGACCGTGTCCAGCTGTCCGGAGAACCGGATGACCAGCGGGATATTGTCCGCCGCCGCACCGGGTCCGGCGGTTTCCTCCGCCGCCCAGTACCGGTTCAGGAACCACATGCGCCGCTGTGCCAGGGCCAGCGGCAACCGCTCCGGGCGCATGCGCGGCAGCAGCGGCTTGCGCGCGCCGCCGCCGGAGCGTTCGTGCGCGTACTCGGCCAGCGCTGCCACACTGCGGGTTTCGAACAGCGCGCGCACCGGGATCTCGCAATCCAGGGCCACACCGATGCGGGCAACCGCGCGCGCCGCCAGCAGCGAACTGCCGCCGAGCGCGAAGAAATCATCGTCGACGCCGACCCGCTCGAGACCGAGCAGTTCGGCGAACACACCGGCCACCGCGATCTCGGCAGGTGTGCCGGGCTCCCGGTACGCCGCACCCTCGAAAGTCGGGGCTGGCAGAGCGGCGCGATCCAGTTTTCCATTGACCGTCAGCGGAATTCGATCGATCACCACGATGGCGGAAGGCACCATATGCTCGGGCAAACGACGGGCGATCGCCTGCCGGAGCACAGCGGTGTCCACGGTCGCCTCGGCAACCACGTAACCGACCAGGCGGTCCTCGGCGACGATATCGTCGTGCCGGACCACCACCGCGGCCTCGCGCACACCACGCTCAGCGAGCAGCGCGGCCTCGATCTCGCCGAGTTCCACGCGGAATCCACGCAGGTTGACCTGCTGATCGGCGCGACCCAGGTATTCCAGTTCACCGGTCGCGGTCCAGCGGGCCAGGTCGCCGGTGCGGTAGGCGGAGCTACCGGCGGGACCGAACGGGTCCGCTACGAAGCGGGCCGCCGACAGCGAGGGACGCGACAGATAACCGCGCGCGAGCTGCCCGCCGGAGACGTAGACCTCACCGGGCACACCCGGCGCAACCGGGCGCAGGCGCGAATCCAGCACGCGCACAACCAGGCCCGGCAGCGCACCGCCGATCACACTGGCCGAACCGGTGTCCGGGGTGATGGGGCGGTACGACACGTGCACCGTGGTCTCGGTGATGCCGTACATGTTCACCAGCGCCGGAGCCTGCGGATGGCGGGCGAACCACTCGCGCAGCCGCTGCGGCTCCAGGGCCTCGCCGCCGAAGATCACCACGCGCAGTGCGAGATCGTCGGCCTGCCGCTCCTGATCGGCGGCGATCAGCTGGTAGAACGCCGACGGAGTCTGGTTGAGCACCGTAACCCGTTCGGCGGCGAGCAGTTCCCGGAACTGCTGCGGCGAACGCGAGGTGAAGTAGTCGACCACCACGACGCTGCCGCCGGACAGCAGCGGGCCCCACAGCTCCCACACCGAGAAATCGAAGGCGTAGGAGTGGAACATGGTCCAGACATCGGACGGGCCGAATTCGAAGTGCCGCTGCGAATTGTCCAGCAGCCGAACCACATTCAGATGCGGGATGAGCACGCCCTTGGGACGGCCGGTGGAACCCGAGGTGTAGATGACGTAGGCGGTGTTCGCCGGGTTCAGCGTGGCGCGACGATCGGCATCGGTGACCGGGGCGTCGGAGTGGTCCGCCAGATCCAGGGCGTCGAGATCCAGCACCGGACCGCCGAACCAGCCCGCGGGCAGATTCGCGGCCGCGCTGGTGAGCGCGCACACCGGGCGGGCGTCATCGAGTACATACTCGATGCGATCGGCCGGGTAGTTCGGATCGATGGGCAGGTAACCGCCACCGGACTTCAGCACCGCGAGCAACGCGACGACGAGTTCGGCGGTGCGCGGAAGCGCAACGGCCACCAGCGATTCCGGGCCGACACCGGCGGCGATGAGGCGGCGGGCCAGGCGGTTCGCGCGGGCGTCGAGCTGAGCGTAGGTGAGGGTGGTCTCGCCCGAGCGGACGGCGACGGCGTTCGGATCGATCAGCGCGGCGGCAGCGAAACGATCCGCCAGCGTGGCGGTTTCGGCGATATCCGCACCGGTGGCCGACCATTCGTGCAGTACCAGCTCGCGCTCATCGGCATCGAGGACCTCGATATCGCCGACCGGCAGCAGGTCGTCATTCGCCACCGCGGTGACCACGCGCTCGAAACGGCGAGCCAGCGCCGCGATGCCGTCGGCGTCGAAAATATCGGTGGCGTAGGTGAATACGGCGGCCAGGCCGCCGTCGGCCTGCTCACCGATGGAGAGTTGCAGGTCGAATTTGGCGGTGTGCGTATCGATATCGAGCCGCGACACCTCCAGGCCCTCCAGCTCGAGGGCCGCGCCCGCGATGTTCTGGAAGTCCAGCACCACCTGGAACAGCGGGTGCAGACCCTGCGTACGCACCGGGTTCAGCGCCTCGACCAGTCGCTCGAACGGGACGTCGGCGTGCGCGAAGGCGCGCAAGTCGGCGTCGCGGACGGCGGAGACCAAGTCCGCGAACGAGTTTCGCGACGCGACCTCGGTGCGCAGGGCGAGGGTATTGACGAACATGCCGACCAGGCCGTCCAGCGCCTGCTCACCACGGCCCGCGACCGGGGTGCCGATCGCGATATCCGACTGTCCGGACACCTTGGCCAGCAGCGTGGCCAGGGCCGCGTGCACCACCATGAACAGCGAAGCGTTCGAGCGTTCCGCGATCTCCCGCAGCCGCTCGTGCAGCCCGGCGTCGAGGGTGAACTCATACCGCGCGCCACGCCCCGAGGCGGTGGCCGGACGCGGCCGATCCAATGGCAGCGACAGCTCCGGAGCCAGCCCGGACAGCTCATCCCGCCAGAACGAGATCTGCTGCGCCAGCAGCGACTCCGGCACACCGGCGTCGCCGAGCAGCTCCCGCTGCCACAGCGCGTAATCGGCGTACTGCACCGGCAGCGCGGCCCACTGCGGAGCCTCACCGCGACGGCGAGCGGCGTACGCGGCCATCAGATCGAAGGTCAGCGGCGCGACCGACAGACCGTCGGCGGCAATGTGATGCACCGCGAACACGAGCATGTGCTCGTCATCGCAGGTGCGAAGCAGGTTGAGGCGCAACGGGACTCGGGTGTCGACAGCGAAGGGCTGGAGGGCCAGTTCGCGGATGCGGGCATCCAGATCGGCGGCGGCGACATCCTCGGTGCGCAGGCCGACGGCGGCTTCGGTGCGCGGGAGTACCTGCTGGCGGCCGATGCCATCGGTGGCGGGGTAGATGGTGCGCAGGGTTTCGTGGCGCTCGATGACATCGTCGAGGGCCGCCGCGAGGGCTTCGCGGTCCAGGTCGCCGGAGAGGCGGATGGCGGCGACCAGGTTATCGGCCACCGAGGCGGTGTCGAAGCGGTTCAGGAACCACATGCGCTGCTGGGCGTAGGACAGCGGCACGGTGGCGGGGCGTTCGCCCGCGACCAGCGGCGGGCGGCCGCCGGTGCCCGCGAGATCGCCGAGGGCGGCGGCCAATTCGGCGACCGTGCGGGCGTCGAAGATCAGGCGCACCGGGACGCGGGCGTCCAGGGCCGCGCCGAGGCGGGCGGTCAGGCGGGTGGCGATGAGGGAATTGCCGCCCAGATCGAAGAAGTCGTCGTCCGCGCCGATGGCGGCGCTGCCGCCGAGCACCTCGGCGAAGGCGGCGGCCACCAGGCGTTCGGCCGAGGTGGTGAGCGCGCGGTATTCGCGAGCCGCGAATACCGGTGCGGGCAGCGCCTTGTGGTTGAGCTTGCCGTTCGGGGTCATCGGCAGTTCGGCGATGACCGTGAAGGCGGCGGGCACCATATGCGGGGCCAACCGGCCCGCCAGGCTCGCCCGCACCGACTCGGTGCGCACGCCCGCGGCGGCGTCGGCGGGCACCAGGTAGGCGGCCAGCTGATCACCGCGCACCGCATCGCTGTGCACCACCACGACGGCCTGGCGCACCTGCTCGTGCGCGGCCAGCGCGGATTCGATCTCACCGAGTTCGATGCGGTAGCCGCGCACCTTCACCTGGGAGTCGTTGCGGCCCACATAGATGACGGAGCCGTCGGCGGCCCAGCGCACCAGATCGCCGGTGCGGTACATGCGCTCGCCCGGCGCCCACGGGCAGGCCACGAAACGATTCGCGGTCAGCTCCGGGCGACCGTGGTAGCCGCGCGCCAATTGCGGTCCGGCCACATACAATTCGCCGATCGCGCCGACCGGCACCGGCTGCAGCGCGGCATCGAGCACCCATTCGCGCACACCGCGGATGGGGCGGCCCACGTGCACGGGCTCACCCGCGCGCAGCGGCTGCGACATATTCACGATGACCGTGGTCTCGGTCGGGCCGTAGGCGTCGACGATGGTCCGCCCGGCCTCGACCCAGCGGCGCACCAGCTCGGCCGGTACGGCCTCACCGCCGACCGCGACCGACTGCACATCCGGCAGATCCGCCGGATCCAGCGAGGCGGCGGCGGACGGCGTCATGGCCAGATGCGTGACCCGCTGTACCCGAGCGAAATCCGCGAGCTCCTGACCGACGGTCGCACCGGCCGGCGCGATCACCAGGGTGGCCCCGGAATTGACAGCCAGCAACAGTTCGGCAACCGAGATATCGAAGGACGGCGAGGCCACACTCAGCACCCGCGCGCCCGGATGACCGAAGTAGTGCACGGTCTGCTCGGCCGCCAGGCTCACCAGCGCCTCATGCGTGACCAGCACGCCCTTGGGCAGACCGGTGGAACCGGAGGTGTAGATGGCGTACGCGATGTGCTGCGGATGCAGCGGGCGCAGCCGGTCCGCGTCGGTGATCTGCTCGGCCGAGAATCCGGCGCAGGCGGCCTCGAACGCGGGATCGTCCAGCAGCAGCCAGGGCAGCGGGCCCGGCAGCGCGGCCCGGGACGCGGCCGTGGTCAGGCCCAGGACCGCACGGGAATCGGTCACCATATGGGTGATGCGGTCCACCGGGTAGGCGGGATCCACCGGGAGCCAGCCCGCACCCGATTTGATGACCGCCCAGACCGCGGTGACCTGTTCGATGGAGCGCGGCACGCCGACGGCGACCAGATCGTCCGGGCCGATGCCGCGGTCGATCAGCAGTCGCGCCAAACGCGAAGAGGCGGCGTCGAGTTCGGCGTAGGTGAGGGCGCGGCGCTCATCGCACAGGGCGATATCGTCCGGATCGGCCTCGGCCGCCTCGGCCAGCACCTCGGGCAGCAAACCGGTCGCGACGACCGGGCCACCGGAGCGGGTGGTGAGATTGGCGTATTCGCGCGGCGAGAGCAGCGGTAGATCGGCGACCATGGTCGCGGGGGCGGCGGTGACGGACTCGAGCAGGCGCAGGAAGCGCGCGGCGAGCACGGAGATGGAGGCGGAATCGAAGAGGTCCGTGGCGAAAGCGAACTCCGCCTGGATCCCCGCCGGTGCCGGACCTTCCCCGGGACCGGCACCGGCGAAGCTTTCGGTGACCGCGATCGATAGGTCGAACTTGGCCACTCCGGTGTCCAGCGTACCCGGCATGGCAAGCAATCCGGGCAGTTCGATGTCGATATTCCCGGTACCGGTGAAAGACAGCGTCACCTGGAAGACCGGATGGCGGGCTTGTGAGCGCGCCGGATTCAGGGTCTCGACCAGCTGCTCGAACGGCACATCGGCGTGCGCGAAGGCGGCCAGATCGGATTCCCGTACGGCGCCTAGCAATTCGGCGAAGGTGCTGCGCGTGTCGATATGCGTGCGCAGCGGGAGGGTGCCGACGAACATACCGATCAGTTCGTCGAGATCGCGTTCGCCGCGGCCGCCGACGGGGGTGCCGATGACGATGTCATCACCCCCGGACAAGCGCGCGAGCAGCACCGCGAGCACCGCGTGCATGAGCATGAAGGCCGAAACCCCATGTTCCTGAGCGGTTTCCAGCAATTGAGAGTGCAGACCGGCCGGTATTTCCAGATGGTGGGTACCGCCGCGACCGCTCGCCACCGCCGGGCGCGGCCGATCCGAGGGCAGATCCAACTGCTCCGGCGCGCCGGCCAGCGTGCGCGTCCAGAACTCCAGCTGCTGCGCCAGCAGGGAATTCGGATCGGCCGCGTCACCGAGCCGTTCCCGCTGCCACAGTGCGTAATCCGCGTACTGCAGCGGCAGCGGGGCCCAGCCGGGCGCGTGACCGGCCAAGCGCGCGGTGTACGCGGCCACCAGATCCCGCGCCAGCACGGGCAGCGACAGACCGTCCGCCGCGATGTGGTGCAGGACGACGGCGAGCGCGAAATCCGCCTCGCCACTGTCCATTTCGTCCCGAATGTCGAAAAGGCGAGTCCGGAAAGGGATCTCGGTCTCGAGATCGAAACCGCGAGCGGCGAACTCGAGCAATTCGGCCTCGAGGTCCGCGGCCGCGATCTCCTCGACCACGGCGATCAGATCGGTGCCCGCGATCAGACCCGTCGCGGTGGCGTCGAACTCGGCCACCGCATCGGTCAGCAACTGATCAGCAAGCGTGGCCAGCGCACCGCGCGGGGACAGCGAGGCCGCCGGAATCACGCGCTGGCACGGACCCTGCGGGGTCTGCGGGAAGACGGTGCGCAGCACCTCGTGCCGGGCCACCAGATCCGCGATCGCGGCCCGCATGGCGTCCGCGTCCAGCTCACCGTGCAGGCGCAGCACGAACGGCATGTTGTAGTCGGCGCTGCCGGTGGCGAACCGGTTCATGAACCAGATGCGCTGCTGAGCGGGCGAGAGCGGGAGCACCTCGGGACGCTCACGCGCCGCGAGTTCCGGCACCCTCGTGCCGAATTCGGCATCGTCATCGAGGAACTGCCGCTCCACCAGCTCGGCCAGCGTCGCCACCGTCGGCGCGCCGAAGAGCTCGCGCACCCCGATTCGGCAGCCCAGATCACCGCTGATGCGCGCCGCCACCCGGGTGGCGATCAGACTGTTGCCGCCCATGGCGAAGAAATCGTCGTCGAGCCCCAGGCCCTCGCGCTCGAGCACCTCGCCGAAGACCCGCGCGATCGCCTGCTCCACCACCGAAACGGGGGCGCGATAGACAGTGACGGTCGGCTCCGGCGCGGGCAGCGCCCGGCGGTCCAGCTTGCCGGAAGCATTGAGCGGCAACGCATCCAGCACCACGTACGCGGACGGCACCATATAGGAGGGCAGCGCCTCGGCGGCCGCGATGCGCAACGCCGCCACATCCGGCGCTCGATCGGCGGCCGGAACCAGATAGGCGACGAGCTGTTCATCGCGCACCACCACGACCGCCTGACGCACGGAATCCGTTGCGGCGAGCACGGTTTCGATCTCACCCAGTTCGATGCGCAGACCGCGCAGCTTCACCTGGAAATCGGTGCGCTCCAGATAGACCAGTTCGCCCTGCGGCGTCCAGCGCACCAGATCGCCGGTGCGGTACATCAATTCACCCGCGTCGCCGTGACCGTCGCGCCCGGTGAAGGGATCGGCGACGAAGCGTTCCGCGGTCAACCCCGGCCGTGCCACGTAGCCCCGGGCGAGCTGAACCCCCGACAGATACAGCTCACCCGGGGTCCCCACGGGGACCGGCCGCAGACGTGAATCAAGCACGTACAGCCGGGTATTGGATACGGGCGCGCCGATCGGCACCACCTCGGTATCCAAGTCGGTGACCGCGTGGAAGGTGACGTCGACCGCCGCCTCCGTCGGTCCGTAGAGGTTGTGCAGCGCCGCGCCGGTGAGCGCGCGCAAGCGCTGCGCGGTGGCGGCGGGCAGCGCCTCACCGGAGGCGAAGACCAGGCGCAGCCGCATATCGCGCGCGGACGCCGCGACCAGCTCGCCCAGGAACACCGCCAGCATGGCGGGCACGAAGTGCGCGACCGTGACCCGTTCGCGGACAATGGTTTCCGCCAGGTAGCCGGGATCGCGATGCCCGTCCGGGGTCGCCACGATCAGCGTCGCGCCGATCTGCAACGGCCAGAAGAACTCCCACACCGAGACGTCGAAGGTGGCCGGGGTCTTCTGCAGCACGATATCCGCGGCGGTCAGGCCGTACTCGGACTGCATCCAGGCCAGTCGGTTCACGATGCCGCGATGCGTGACCGCCACACCCTTGGGGAGGCCGGTCGAACCCGAGGTGAAGATGACATAGGCGGTGTTGGAAGGCCGCAGTGGCGCAAGCAGTTCCGCCGAGTTCAAGGGTGCGGCCGAGTACGCGTCCAGCGCGAGTTCGTCCAGATGCAGCACCGGTGCGTCGAATTCGGCGGCGGGCCGATCGGCGGAGGTGGTCAGCACCACGGCCGGTTGCGCGGTCGCCACGATATGCGCGGTGCGATCGGCCGGATGATCCGGATCCAGCGGCACATAGGCCCCGCCCGCCGCCTGCACGGCGTACAGCGCCGTCACCAGCTCGGCCGAACGGCGCAGATGCAGCGCCACCGTGGTCTCCGGGCCGACGCCCAGCGAAATCAGATGCCGGGCAAGACGATTCACCCGTCCCGCGAGTTCGGCGTAGGTCAGTTCGGCGGCCGGTTCGCCGGCGTAGCGCAGCGCCACCGCGTCCGGGGTGCGCGCGGCCTGCGCCGCGAACATGGACACCAGCGTCGCGTCCTCGGCCACCGGCGGCTCCGCCGCGCCGAAGTCCCGCGCGGTGTCATTCCAAATCCGCAGGCTCACTTCGCGTTCCAGCTCGGTGATGACCGGGACCGCGGCGAGCGGGGTCGCCGGATCCAGCTCCAGCAGCCGCTCCAGGAAACCGGTGAAGCGCGCGTGATGGCGGGCCAGATCGTCGCTGCCGTACAGATTCGGATTGGCCTCCAGCTCCAGGTGCAGCTGATCGGTGTCCGCGTAGTACACCTGCAGGCTCAGATCCTCGACCGGACCGGTGGTGAGCACGTGATAGCGCGCCGTCGCCGCACCGAGCGGCAGGGCCATATCGAAGAGCATGAAATTGGCCAGCGGGCCGAACAGCGCGCGCCGGGTCTGCTGCCCGTCGCGATCGGCGTCCCGGCGAATGTCCTCGTGCCGATACCGCTGGTGGCGCACCGCGTTCGACAATTCCTGCCGCGCCCCGGCCAGTACCGCACCCCAGCTGTCCTGATCGCCGACGGCCAGGCGCAACGGCACGATATTGGAGAGCATGCCCGCCGAACGCCGGGTGTAGTCATCGGTGCGCGCCGTCACCGGCAGGCTCACCACCACTTCGCGCTGATCGGTGAGCCGGGCCAGATATGCCCCGAAGGCGGCCAGCAGCACCACCACGGGCTTCGAATCCCGTTCGCGGGCAACCTGGTTCACGCGATCCAGCACCCGCTGCGGCAGCTGCCGGCCGAACCGCAGATTGGCGGCGGCGGGCGGTGCGGTGCGGCGATCCAGGGTGGTGGCCTCCAGGCCCAGCACCCGATCGGCCCAGTACTCGCGATCCCCGGCGAACTGCGCGCTGGCGCGATACCGCTGCTCGTTCTCGACCAGCACCGGGATATCGCCCGGATCGATGGCCGACGGTTCACCGCCGGTCATCAGCGCGTTGTACCGATCGGCCACGCGCAAAGTGATGTTGAGCGCGCCGAATCCGTCCAGCAGGATGTGATGGCAGCGCAGGTAGAAGAAGTAGCGGTGATCCGCGACCTGCAGCACCGCACCGTTGAACAGGCGGTCGCGCAGCAGATCCGCGGGTGCGGAGAAGTCGGCGTGCATCCATTCGCGGGCGGCGGCGATCGGATCGGCCGCATCGCGCATATCCAGGTACGGCACCGGAACCGGCAGCGTGGGATCGACGATCTGCCGGGGCTGGCCGTCGACCTCGATCAGGCGCGTGACCAGCGCCTGATACTCGCGCATGGTGTGGCCGGTGGCCTCGGCGATGGCGGCCGGATCGAGTTCGCCCTGTACGTCCACGTACTGCGCGACATTGATCGGCACATCCGGATCGAGCAGCTGGGCGTACCAGAGTCCGAGCTGCCCGGGGGTGAGTTCGAAAGCCTCCGGCGCGGGGCCGCTGCCCACCGCCCGATCGCTGCCCGGTCCGAAACCACCCAACTCCGTACCCTGCACCAGAGCCTCCTCGATTTGCCCGAATTGCTTTGTGGCCGAACGCTTTCGGGCATCGCGAAATAGACCTGTGCGTGCCGGTGGGAAACCGGCCGCCAGGTCGCGGAAAACCGCACTGCCCTGGGTGATTCGACGAATGCGCGGCGTCGGGGATGACGCTTTCGCGCGTGATTCCTACTGGTTCTCGCTCCGGCCGGGTGCCCGTTGTTCTCGGCCGGGATGCGGGTGCCTCCGGGTCATCCGCATCGGTTTGTCGTGCTGTCGATCTCCTCCAACTTCACCGCGCCCACTCGATCTTGGTGAGCGGTGCCCTGTCGCCTGCATCACATGGATGCCGTCCATGCATTGCGAAGACTAGGGGCAAAGTGAATAAAACGGAACTTTTTCCCGAAAAAAAGTTGGACGAGCGTCTAGTTGGTTCCGGAGATTACGCGGAGACCGCAGAGAATGTGGGTGCAACCACATGGCGAGGCCAACGTGTGACCGAGCACACTTTCGGTTGCGAAGACTATGAGTCGAAACGTTGCATCTGCGTTGCATCGGCGCCCATGCGCCGATCCAGCACGCGAATCTTCGCCTCGATCTGTGAATACAGTGGCGAATCACGGTCGACGGTCGATCGATACACCGCCCACGCGGCCGCATCGTCCCGGCCCTCCGCACCCGCGGTCCACTTGCTCAGGACCGCCGCTTCACCGGAACGCAACACGGCGGTCCGCAGACGCACTCGCAATTCATCGCGAATGTCTATAACTCCCGGCGCATTCGAACGCGGCAGCGCCGGACCCGCGTAGAGCCGCACCGCCGCGTCGACGTCCCCGGAATCCAGGGCCGCCCGCAAAGCCTCCACATCCGTGGCGATCGGAACGCGCAAACGGTAAGGGCGCGAACCGAACACATTCGGACCCACCACCGACCGCAACCGCGACATGGCGGCGCGAATCGTGGCGTTGTCCAGATCCGCGTCATCGAGCAGCAGCGCCAGATGATCCGCGGACAAACCCTCCGGATGTTCGGCCAGCAGCAACAGGATCTCGGCATGGCGCTGCGACAACGGAACTCGCTCACCCGCCACCGTCAACTGCGGCTGCCCCAGGCCCAGCACCTCGAGACCGAGACGCTCGGGCATCGGGGCGTCCGCGCCCGCACGGCGATCATGACCCGAACGCACCGCCGCCAGCAGCAGATCCATCTCCGCCGCCGTCGCCGCCGCCTTCACCAGCGCCAGAATCTCCGGGCGCGCGACCCGCACCCCACCCGCGATCATCAGCACGCCCACCAGGCGGCCATCCGGATCGTGAACGGGCGCGGCCGCACCGGTGATCTGATGCATGCGATGCAAAAAATGCTCCGGACCGTGAATCCATGCGGCGCGACCGGTACGCACCACCAGCCCAACGGCATTGGTGCCCACCCGGCGCTCGCTCAGATCATTGCCCTCGCGCAAACCGGCATCGGCCGCCGCCTGCACACGATCGGGATTACCGTGCACCGACAGCACCCGGCCGAATTGATCGGCGATGACGACGATCAGACCGGTACTGGTCGCGTCGCGCAGCAGCAGTTTGTCCACCAGGGGCATGACCGCCGCGATCGGGTGCGCGTCGCGATAACGTTCGAGATCAGCGCCGCGCAGTCCGCGGCCGTCATTGTCGTCCATGGGATCGACGCCGCCGCGCACACTGCGCAGCCACGACTCGAGCACCATCGGTCGCAACAAACCAGGCAGCTGACCCAATTGTTCGCCGCCCACACTGAGATATCCGTGGGCTTGCGCGGCATAGGCCTCGAGCGCACCCAACTGAGTGCCCGGTTCGGCACCGTGCTGCGGACTGCTCCCACCTGCGAGATTGCTGACCATTTGCCTTTCTTTCCGTACCCGAAGAGTACCGACCGGCTACCGCACACAAGTACGAGACCGATCGTTTGTCCCGCAGGTCACACCGGAAACCGAACCACGCAGAATGTGAGCCCCGTCTAATTGCGGATCCGCCACGGGACTGCGTCATACGGTGTAAGCACGGGGTTGTGGACGATATCGACCTGACCGCACTGGACCTCTTCACGGCCGGGTTTCCACACGCGCACTTCGATCGGCTCCGGGAAAACGCCCCGGTCCACTGGCATTCGCCCACCGCGCACACCCCCGACGGGGAAGGCTTCTGGGTACTGAGCCGGTACGCCGATATCGTCACCGCGGCCGGAGATTCCAGCACCTACTCCTCACAGGGCGGCGGAAACCGTTCCGGCGGCGGCACACTCATCGAAGACCTGCCCGCCGACTGGGCCGCCGGAGTTTTGCTCAACATGATGGACGACCCTCGGCACGCACGCGTACGACGCCTGTTGGCACCGAGCGTCGCGCCGCGCACGCTGCGGCTCATCGAAGACGAGTTGCGCGAGCGGGCCGATGCCATCGTCGCGGCGGCGGTCGCGAAGGGCGAATGCGATTTCCTGATCGACCTCGCCGCGGAGCTACCGCTGCAGGCGGTCGCGCAATTGCTGGGCGTGCCGCAGGAAGACCGGCATCAACTGTTCGGCTGGGCGAATGTGGCGCTGGATTACCAGGATCGCGAACTCGGCGAAATCACCGAGCGCACCCGGCAGGCCGTTGCGGAGACCCGGGCCTACGGGACGCGGTTGCTGGCGGCCAAGAAACGCGAACCCGCGGACGATCTGATGTCGCTGGCCGCCACCGCGACCATCGACGGCGCACCGCTCTCGGATATGGAACAGGCCATGCTGTTCAGCCTGCTCATCGCCGCCGGGAGCGAAACCACCAGGAACTCCGTCGCATTGGGCATGGCGGCGCTCATCGAACGGCCCGAACTCTGGCGCGCCCTCCAGCGGGATCGCACGCTGCTGGACGGGGCCGTCGAGGAGATATTGCGCTGGGCCTCGTCCACCCCCTACAACCGGCGCACCGCCACCCGCGACCACGAACTGCACGGACAGCGCATTCGCGCCGGGGACAAGGTCACCCTCTGGTGGGCCTCCGCCAATCGCGACGCGGCGGTCTTCGCCGACCCGCACCGCTTCGACATCACCCGAAAACCCAACCCGCACCTGGCATTCGGGCGCGGCGGCCACTTCTGCCTCGGTGCGGCGCTGGCGCGGATGGAGATGCGCGTGGTCTTCACCGCACTGCTCGATCAGGTCGACGACGTGGAACTCACGGGCGCGATCGAATACACGCGGAGTAATAAGCACACGGGTGTGCGGCATATGCCGGTGCAGTTGACCGCGCGCTGGTGAGTCGCGGGCGGCTGGTGCGCTGCGGGGTGTGGATCCCGGCCAAAAGCGTGCCGGAATGACGGGGAGGTGGGGCGAAATCAGTTGGGGGGCAGGGTGGGTCGTAGGGCGGCGAGGTCGCGGAGTTTGGCCGCGCCCCACCAGAGGCCGGTGCCGTAGGCCACGTCCTCCAGGCGTTTGCAGGCCACGTAGCGGGTCGGGTCCAGGCTGCCGGTCTCGCGGTGGATGAACCAGTCGGCCAGGCCGTCGGCCACCGCGATCGTCACCGCGAGGTGGCGGATGCGGCGCGAGCACAGCATGCCGAGCAGGGTCACCGGCCAGTAGTGCCGGCACAGGGACGACGCCAGACGCCATAGGCCGCCGGAGAATCCGCGCGCCATATATATGGCGGAGACCCGGGTCGGGTTGTCGAGTTCGGCGAAGACGCGGCGTAATCGGAAGAGCGTGGCCACCAGGGTGAGCACACCGCCGACCGCACCCCAGCGGGTCAGGGTGCCGAAGAGCAGTGCGGCCACGGCCGTCCAGATCGGAATCGACAGCGGTGCGGCCATACCCGCGTGCCGCTGGCCCAGCGGCGCGACCCCGGTGCCGTGGGTCACCTTGTGCGCGAACCACTTTCGCAGTGAGACCGGATTGCTGTGCGCCACCCGGGCGGCCGGTTCGTAGCGCAACCGCCAGCCCGCTCGATCCAGCCGCCAGCACAGGTCGATATCGCCGCCCGCCGCCATGGACTCGTCGAAACCGCCCTCGGCCAGTAGGGCCAAGCGGCGCACCAGCAGTGCGGTGCTCGGCACGTACGGCACCGGGCCGTGCGCCTGCACCGCCGATTCGCGGCGGCCGCGATGCAGCGAACCGCGGGTGTGCTCATAGCGGGCCAGCAGTGTGGAGTCCGGATCCATGGCCAGGATGCGCGGGGCCACCAGCGCCACCTTCGGATCGCTGAAATGTCCGAGCATGACCTCCAGCCAGCCGGTGCGCGGCACCACATCCGGATCCAGGAAGGCCACGAATTCGGTCGAGGCGCAGCGCAATCCGAAATTGCGGGCGGCGGCCGGGCCGTAGCGTTTATCGCGGCGCAGCACGGTCACCCGGCAGCGATTGGCGCGCGCCACCGGAATTCGAACCGGTCGGTCTGATCCGTCATCGACGACGATCACCGCATAACCGCGCAAAGCGGACAGCAACCGAGTCAGACCATCCGGATCATTGTGCACCGGAACGATAACCGTGACGTCCTCCAGCGAAGGCAGCAACCGCGGCCGCGGATTACCGACACCGGAATCGAGCAGACGTCTGGCAACCCGGGCGGAAGTAGGGTCCTTAACTTCGAGGTACCCGTCACCGATCATGGCCGCAGCCTCCGGCGCAAGGCGGAGCAACCGGTTCGGCGTGCCGCCGACCAGGAACCGTCCACCGGAGTAAGTGCGCACCCGCGGATCGATTCGCACCCCGAAACCATCGGGAAGGCGATCATGGCGCATTCCTGAAATGCTAGGTCAGCACACCACCGGCAATCATGATTGGCGCGCCGCTCACTATCACCGATAGTCCATAAGTCCGTGCGGATCACAGTGGCGGAACCGGTCGAACACCCGGCGCTCTACACTGCGGGGGCGGAAAAACCGGCAGGTGAACAGGCAGGAACGGAAATCCGGTGGCATGGGAGTAGGACGTATGCAGACCAGCGGGGGCGGGAGTAACACTCTCTCCGAAGCAGAGATCGTCGAAGCCGCATTGCGGGTGGTTCGTCAGGACGGCGTGGAAAAACTCTCCATGCGCCGGCTCTCGCGCGAACTCGGCGTCTCCCCGATGGCTCCCTATTACTACGTCGCCGACAAGCGCGAGCTACTCGATCTCGTCGCCACCGCCGCCCTCACCGGAGTACGCAAGCAGCCACCCGAATTCGGGCCCTGGCAAATGCGATTGCGCGACCTCATCGATCAGATCGACGAAAAACTGCGCAGGCACCCGGGACTCGGCGATGTGCTGATCGAGCAGATGCTCGGCAAACAGCTCGACCTCATCGCCGCAGTGATGGAGATCCTGTTCGACGCCGGATTCAGCGAACGCAATGTGCTCGCCGCCTATGCGACCATCCACACCTATCTGTTCGGGCGCAGCAAAGTGAATCCGCGCGATCGCGGGGCACTCCAGGATCGAGCGCTGCCCGAGGCGGTGGAAAGAGCCATGAAACACCTGGGCGACCTGCGTGGAAAGTATTCCTACGACTTCTCGATGGATGTGCTGGTCGCCGGTCTCGAGGCTCAGCTTGTCCGGCAGCGAGACAGCACCGTATAGTTAAACTAGAACACGTTCTAGTTTGGGCACACTGGGCCGGAATCGCTTACCGCGCCGGGTTCGAGAGGACACTATGACCACCGTCGACGTACCGCACAGCTCACGATCGGTTGTGCTGCGGGTCTCCGCGGTCATCAATGAGACAGCCGACGCCGTATCGCTGGTATTCGACGTCCCCGAGGATATGCGCGAACGCTTCGCCTACCAACCGGGCCAATTCCTGACCCTGCGCATTCCCAGCGACCTCACCGGGTCCGTCGCGCGCTGCTACTCGCTCGCCAGCTCACCCCACACCGACGACCAGCCCAAGGTGACCGTCAAGCGCACCGTCGACGGCTACGCCTCGAACTGGGTGTGCGACAACCTCGTCGCGGGCAGCGAGATCGAAGTACTGCCGCCCTCCGGCGTTTTCACGCCCAAGAACCTCGACGAGGATCTGCTGCTGTTCGCGGCGGGCTCCGGCATCACACCGGTGATGTCGATCCTCAAGTCCGGGCTCGCGCGCGGCAACGGGCGCATCGTGGTCGTGTACGCCAACCGGGACCACGAATCGGTCATCTTCGCCTCGGAGCTCCGCGAACTCGCGGACAAGCATCCGCAGCGGCTCGTGGTCATCCACTGGCTGGAGCATCTGCAGGGGCTGCCGACCGCCGACGCGCTCGCCACCCTCACCGCGCCCTACGCCGGGTACGAGGCGTTCATGTGCGGACCCAAGCCGTTCATGGATCGGGTGCACGACGCGCTCGCGCAGAACGAGATGCCGCGCAACCGGACTCACGCCGAGGTGTTCAACTCGCTCTCCGGCGATCCGTTCGCCGAGGTCGCGCCCGCCGAGATCAGCGAAGAGGAAGCGGCCGACGCGGCGACCGTCGAGGTCGAACTCGACGGGGAGACACACGAACTCACCTGGCCGCGCAGTCAGACGCTGGTCGACATCATGCTCTCCAAGGGCTTGGACGTGCCCTACTCGTGCCTCGAAGGCGAATGCGGCTCGTGCGCCTGCACCGTCGTGGAGGGCTCGGTCGAGATGGAGAACGCGGAGATCCTGGATCCCGAGGACATCGCCAACGGCTACATCCTCGGCTGCCAGGCGCGGCCGACGACGGATCGCCTGAAGATCCAGTTCTGACCAACTCTCGGAACTCTCAGGGGGCTCCGCCCCCCGAAACCCCGGAACCACAGTCGGCCGCCGCGTCAGGGACGCGGCGGCCGATTGTGTTGCGCGACAGGGGGGTTCGGGGGCAGCGCCCCCGAGAGGTGGGATAACTCAGTACGCCGAGAAGACGTTGGCGATGGTGCCGTAGCGGTGGGCCGCGTAGTTGCAGGCGGCGGTGATGTTGGCGACCGGGTCGTAGATATCCCAGGAGGTGCCTTCGACGTGGTACGCCTGGAAGGTGGGGTCGATGACCTGGAGCAGGCCCTTGGAGGGGATGCCCGCCGCCGCGTTCGAGTCGTAGAGGTTGATGGCGCGCGGGTTGCCGCCGGACTCGCGGATGATGTTCCGGAAGATGCTGTCGTAATCGCCCGGAATGTTGTTCTTGCCCATCACGTAGAGGGCGTTCTTGATCCAGCCGTCCAGATCATCGGTGAAGGTCGGCGGCAGCAGCTCGGTGTACGGCGCGGGCAGCGTCTGGGTGAACTGGCGGATCTGATCCTGCTGCGGCGCGGGCAGCGTGCGAGCGAACTGCTGAGCCTGCTCGACGGGCTGCTGCAGCTCCGCCGGGACGCCGGGGACATCGGCATGCGCCTGGACGGGCACCACGGCGAGCGCGGCGAGTACGGCTAGGGGAAACAGTTTTCGCATTCTGATGACCTGCTGACTTATGTGGTGAACACCGCCGCCGGAGGCGTCTCGGATCGCGGAGGATTCCGCATGAAGGTCGAGTACGTCCGGCTATAACCGGACGCGCGGTCTGTTCTTGGTAAGTCACAGAATGATTGCGCTAGGTTAACGTAAACTTAACTGAAGATGAACAGATGGGTTGCACAGTGGGCGTGACTGTCACGCGTTCCACCGATTCCCCCGCTCAGCGCAGGGATCGATAGTGCGCCCGCTGCTCCGAAGTCAGGTGTTCTGTGGCGTAGCTCAAAGCTGTCCGGCCCATAGCTGGGGCATGTGCGTCGAGAAATCCGGTGAGAATCGCGCGATCCACCCGCTTACCGATTTCGCGCAGCATCCAGCCCACCGCCTTCTGAATCAGATCGCGTTTGTCCTCGAGGAATCGCTCACACAGTTCCAGCGTGGTACCGGTATCCCCCGCCTTGATGAACGCGAAAGTCGTCAGCAAAGCCACCCGCCACTCCCAGAGCGAATCCGCGGCCGCCAACTCGAACAGCACATCGCGCGGGCGCGCCAGCAACCACGGGCCCAGCACGAACTCCGCCGAAGCGTCCACCAGATCCCAGTTGTTCACCCGGCCACGACGCACCGCCGCCAAATACAGATCGGTGATCCGCTGCTGCGCCGCTACATCCGCACTCCTGGTGCGCGTGGCCCGCGCCATCTCCCCATTCAGAATGATCAGACCCGCCAGCCGATGCTCATGCACCGCACTGTCGAGCAATAGATCGATCTCCGAAAGCGGCATACCCGCGAACGGTTTCACCACCGCCCGCGTCTTGGGCACCCGCACCCCGATGAACACATCCCCCGCGCCGTACTCACCCGGCCCGGTTTTGAAGAAGCGCCGCAGATGCACTGCGTCTCCCGCATCGGCGACCTTCGACAATTCCCCCTGCACCGCCGCCGCGGTCAATTCGCCAGTCACCCCACCATGATCGGGCAGGGCACCGACACCAACTCCGCTCCACGCCGGAGCGGTAAATCGTCAACCGGCATCATCTGGTCCCTGCTCCCGAATTCGGGAGCGCACCGGACGATGCGCGATATCAAGCGGTTTCAGCCGCGGCCTGTAACAGCACCTCGCCGAATCGGCGCATATGATCCGGGCCGCCGTACCAGGCCGCCACCAAATCCACCGCCGCCGTACGCGTGCGGCGCGCGGCCTCGGCCAAATCCGCCACCGAACCCGCACCGGACTCCGCCGCCTGCGCCGCCACCTCCAGGTCATGGCTGGCGACCAGCAGGCCCATGATGTGGTGCAGATCGATATTGGGGGCGTCCTCGGCGCGGAACTGCCGGGCACGCTCACCATCGGCATTCGGAACCGGCTGCGGCAGTTCGGGTTCCGGCGCCGCACGGCGGCCCGACGAGGTGTTCGACCGCTCCGCCCGGCGCGAGATCCCGTTCGACTCCGGCGCGGCATGACCGGCGGGTGTGTTCACCTCCGGGGCGGCACGGCGTGCGGGCGCGTCGACCTCGGCGACCGCGCGGTGCGAGGTGCCCGCGTCCGCGGCCGAATGCTGGGATGCGAGTTCGGGTTCCGGAGCCGCACGCCGGGACGGGAGATCGGGCTCCGGAGCGGTACGCCGGGAGGCGGGTTCCGGCTCCGGAATCGCACGCCAGGACGCGAGTTCGGGCTCGGGCGTGGCACGCCAGGAGGCGAGCTCCGGCTCCGGAATCGCACGCCGCGACCCGGATTCGGGCTCCGCGAGAGCCTGCGGGGCGGAATCGGATTCGGCTGCCGCACGCCGCACCGCCGCCTCGAGCTCTGCCGCACGGCGCAGCGACGCCTCCAGATCCTGTGCGGCGCGGCGCGAGGATTCCAGATCCTGGGACGCGCGACGCGAATCCGCTTCGGTGATCGCGTGCCCATTGGTGGCAGGGGGGAAATCCGCCGTGAAGTTGGGCGCGGCATCGAAATCCTGCACCGAGCGACGCGCGGGCGTATCCACCTCCGGCGTCGACAGGCGCGGGGTCGACGCGAAATCCTGGACCGAACGCCGCTGCGGCGGATCCGATTCGGCGGTGCGGCGGGTCATCGGCGATGACCACTGCACCGGCTGTTCCGGCTGGTCCAGGGCGGTGCGCCCGAGGGTGGCGGGGGAGCCGGTATCGACGCCGGTCAGCGCCGGAGAGCCGTAACCGTTCGAATCGGCGCCATTCGGATTGGTGAGGCGGTAGTTCTCCTGACGCGAGTTCCGCGAAGAACTCGAGCCGTTGGTGAAATCGGCATCCATGGGCGACATTCTTACCGCTCCACCGTGGCCCATGCGAGTCGGGCCGCGGCGAAAGCGATTCACGAGCAACAGTATTGGGGGATTGACGGTATATCAGCAGTTCGACGGTGCGGGTTCACCCCGCAACCGCGCATCCACCCAGGCCAGCGCCGACGGCACCCCGAACACCGCGGCGGACAGGTGCTCGGGCGAGGCGTTCACATCCATTTGCAGCCGCACCCCCGCCGCACAATAGCGTCGATCGGTATTGACTATGGCATCCACCGGAATCAGCGGATCACTCGGCGAATGCCATTCGAACACCGGCATATTCGGCACCCCGTCGAACAGCTCCAGACTGTTCTCGCGCAGTACGTCCTGGACGCCCGGATCATCGATCATCGACGTACTGGCGGCGAATTCGCGAGCACTGTGACCGGCCCCGACGGCCATGATCTCATTGGTGCAGCCATTGGCCATGGCATCGCGCGCCGCCAGACCCTGACGATTCATCTGGGTGCTGATGGGCAGCCGATCCGGATACTCGCGCTCCAGGCCGATCGCCGCCGCCATCGCCAGACCGAAGGCCGGATGCGGTTGCCAGCCCAGCGAATTCACCATCTTGAGCATATTCATGGGCACACCGCCGGTGGCCGCGCCCGCGATGCGCAGATCCGGCGCGTACGACGGGGCCAGCGCGGCCGCCCACGCGGTCGCCATCCCGCCGCCGGAATAACCCGCCATCGCCACCGGACTGTTCGCCACCGCCAACTGCGGCAGGCGCTGGGCCGCGCGAATACCGTCCAGGGTGATCTGACCACCCAATTTGGCCGCGCCATAGGCGAAATTCGGGCCCAGATGATCGGGCAGCGCCACCGACCAGCCACGCCGCAGCGCCACATTCAAAGCGACCGATTCCTTGACGAACAGATTCGGGTCCGAGGTGAACAGCACCTTCGACACCGCGCACTGGCTGCCCAGGCCATTGATGATGTGCTGATACGACAGCAGCGGACCGTCCGGGCGATGTTCACGCGGGGTCAGCACGGTGGTAATCGCGGCGATCGGCGCGCCCCGCGAATTCGTGGAACGGAATTTGATCACCGTGACGGTGGTGTCCGGAAAGAACGGCAGCGGCGGCATGATTCGCGAATCCAGCACATCGCCCGGATCGTGCCGCGCCACATCGGCGGGCTGCGCGTAGAACGGGTCCGGATCCGGTCTGGGATATACGGGTTCCGCCGTGGCGGCCGGGGCGGCGATGACCACGCTCACCAGGACCGCCCCCACGAGCATGACCTTGCGTAGCAACCATCCGGACCGCATCCGCACCTCCACCATGATTTACCTCGTCGTGGTGCATTTTCTGCCCCACATCGAGTGTCACAGCGAAACGTTTCAGATGCTTCAGCGACACACCAGCAAATGCGCTAGCCGAGTTGTGCCATACCGGCCGCGACCACCTGCGCCACAGTGAATATCTCGTCCGAGGTCGGCAGCGGCAGACCGTCCAGCGCATGCAATCGATCGGTGCTCGCGATGGCGAACATGGCCGAGACGAAGGCCGCCGCACACGCCCGCAGCGTAGTGGGCCGCACCGGATCCGGCGCACTCGCCTGCAATACCCGGGCGGTGATATCGAGCATCTGATCGCGCATGCGGCGCAACTGTTTCCGGACGTCCGGATGCGTATCCGCCTCCCGCCACATGATCACCCGCAACACCCCGGAGCGGGTATCCCGAAGATTCAGCGCCGCATCCAGATTCACCAGGCTCTTCACCGGATCGCCCGGGGCGACCAATGATTCGATGTCATCGATCGGCTGCGCCGGGACCCGCTCGGCCATCAACGCCGACAGAATGGCGTCCTTGGCGGGGAAATAATAGAAGACCAAACCCTTGGGAACCCCGGCCGCCGCGGCGATCGCGGCAGTCGGGGTCGCATCGAATCCCTGTGCCGCGAAAAGCTTTTCGGCGGCATCGAGAATGAGCTGACGGGCGTCGCCGTCCAGCTTCCTGGTCCGGCGGCGCCCCGCTCCCGGTCGACGCATCTGCATCAGTGGCTGGCGCCCAGGTGCAGACGGCCCGACACCGCGGGCATGGCCGACAGTGCCATCACGACGCTCAGCGCGCCGACGACCCACGCGGTCCACGAGGCCCCGCTGTAGGAATCGAAGCTCATCACCCAGGGGGAGATGAACAGCAGTGCGCCCAGTACCAGCAGCGCGTAGTCGGCGATACCGCCGAGCAGATCGCCGATCAGGCCCAGACCGGTGAGGGCGATCAGCACGCCCAGCACGACCAGGGACCACAGGGCCTTGTCGTTGTGGCCGACCCACAGGGGCGACAGGGCGGCGACGGCGCCGAGGATAACGGTCACCGCGTGGGAGCGGCTCTCGGTGAACATGGGGTGCCTCCTAAAGGCTGAGGATATGTCCTACTTTCCGGTTTAGTCCTGATTGACCGCCCGATCAATAAACTCCCGGCTACGATTCAGCACCTGATCGGATGTGACCCGTGACACAGCGTCAAGGCCCCTCCGGAACCGATATGGTGAGCACCATGTCGCAATCGGTAGAACACGTTCTAATTGTCGGGGCCGGGCTGGCCGGACTACGAACCGCCGAAGAGTTGCGACGCGCAGGTTACGACGGGGAACTGACCCTGCTCGGCGACGAACCGCACGCACCCTACGACCGGCCCCCGCTGTCCAAACAGTTCGTCCGCGGCGAAATCGACGACACCGCCCTGCGGCCCGCCGAATTCTTCACCGAAAACCGCATCGACCTGCGCCTCGGAGTCACCGCCACCGGCGTGGACACCACCGCCCGGCGGGTACGGCTCGGCGACGGCGACACCATCGGCTACGACCAGCTCGTCATCGCCACCGGACTGCGGCCCCGGCGCATTCCCAGCTTCCCCGACGCGGCCGGCGTGCACGTACTGCGCACCCATGACGACGCCACCGGACTCCGCGAACAGCTGGCGGACGCGCGGAACGCGGTCGTCGTCGGCGCGGGATTCATCGGCTGCGAACTCACCGCGAGCTTCCGGGCGCGCGGAGTGAACGTGACGCTGGTGGAACCGCAGGCCACTCCCCTGGCCGCCGCGCTCGGCACCGAGATCGGCGAACTGGTGGCGCGCATGCACCGCGAAGAAGGCGTCGATGTGCGCTGCGGCGTCGGCGTCGACGCGCTGATCACCACCGAATCCGCTGCGGGCCAGGATGATTCGCGAGAGACCGTGACAGGTGTGCGACTCGGCGACGGCAGCGTCGTGGACGCCGATCTCGTCGTCATCGGCGTCGGCTCGGTACCCGTCACCGAATGGCTCACCGACTCCGGCATCCCACTGGCCGCACCCGCCGAGGGCGGCGGCGTGCTCACCGACGAGAACGGGCACACCGGCGTCGACGGCGTCTGGGCGGTCGGCGATGTGGCGGCCTGGCGCGGCGCGCACCAAGCCGGGCGCAACCGGCGCGTCGAACACTGGACCAACGCGGGCGAACAGGCACAGCTGCTGGCCGCCGCGCTGCTGGGCACCGAACCGCCCGCCGCCGTGCGGGTTCCGTACGTGTGGAGCGATCAGTACGACGTCAAGATCCAGGTGCTCGGCACCCCCGCGCTCGCCGACGAGGTGCGGATCGTGGAGGACAAGGGACGCAAATTCCTGGCCCATATGTTCCGCGACGGCACCCTCGTGGCGGTCGTGGGGGCGGGCATGACCGGCAAGGTCATGAAAATGCGCGGACAACTCGCCGCCGCGCGCCAAACCCCGGTCGGCTGAGACCGATTCGACCGCCCGGCGCTCCCGTCATTCCGGCGCGCTTTCGCCTACCGGACTGACCGGGACCGCACCCGGTCAGCGCTGTTGAGCCCGGGCGCGCAGCTTGGCGGCGCGCTCGCTCGGGTCGTAGTCCGGGCCGACGCCCTCGATCAACAAAAGGTCACCGTCGATGTGATCCGACCGCAGATGCAAGATCTCTTGATACGCGGGCGAGCGGTACCAGGCCCGCGCCCGCTCCATGGTCGGGAACTCCAGCAGCACCATGCTGCCCGGCCACTCCCCCTCCACCACCTCCACCGGCTCACCGTGAATGACGAACCGGCCGCCGAACGGATCCAGGGTGTCCTGAATGCGTTCCAGATACTCCAGAATCTCCGGATGCGGTCGCCGAACCCGCAGATGCGCGAACCCATACGCGGACATGAGGCACTCCTTCGCTCGAACCGGCCGCCAATCCACGGCGACCGCCTCGAACGCTAGAACCGCCCCGCGCCGAACCCAATTACCTCGCAGGTAAAGCCGCAATCCGGACCCGCGGTTCGCGAGGGACCGGAGCCCTTCACTACCGTGGCAGGTGTGATCGTCGCGCTCATCGATTCCGGACTCGGGATGCTGCCCACAGGGGCGTGGTTGCGCAAGCTGCGGCCCGATATCGATCTACTGCTGCAAATGGACCCCGACGGCGCGCCCTGGGGACCCAAACCCGAGCCGTGGGTGATCGACCGCGTGCTCGAAACCGCCCGCGCCTCCCTGCGCGAAGGCGCGGAAGTCATTGTGGTGCCCTGCAATACGGCCAGCGTCACCGCACTGGAACCGCTGCGCGCCGAAGTCGGGCCCGGCGTACCGGTCATCGGCACCGTCCCGGCCATCAAACCCGCCGCCGCGGCCTGCCGGAAAGTGGCCGTCTGGGCGACCGCCGCCACCACCGCCAGCGCCTACCAGGCCGACCTCATCGCCCGGTTCGCGGGCGAGGCCGAGGTCACCGGGGTCGCCTGCCACGGACTGGCCGACGCCATCGACCGCGGCGATCTGCCCGCCGTCACCGCGGCCATCACCAGCGCCGCCGCACGCACCCCCGCCGACACCGAGGGCATCGTACTGGGCTGCACACACTATCCCCTGGTCATCGACGCCATCCTGGCCGCACTGCCGCCGGGCATCCGGGTCTTCGACAGCGCCGAAGCCGTTGCGGCCCAAACCCTGCGGCGCATGGACGCGCTCGGCCGCCCCACCGCGGGCACCGCCGTCACCCGGGTGCTCACCAGCAACCGCCCCGGCGTCATGCCCGCCGCCGCGGCGGCCTTCGACTCCGGCCGCCTGCTCGGCGCCCAACGACTCGGTTCGGTACCCACCGCCTGAATCGGCGTTTGCCCTGCTCGGATTCGGGCAGGTCTGCACTATGAGTACAGCAGGACGCGAGGAAGAACGCCCGGCCGTCCCCGAGCCGGAGGTCACCGACGAGAATCGAGCGGAGGCGGCCCGCATGTCCGAAACCTACGCGGACAACCGGCCGATGACGGTACTGCCGGGCACCGGCGGCATGATCTCCGGAACGGCGATATCGGACTGGGTCGACGATAACGGCGACCCCATCTACGGCCGGGACGAACCCGCCGCGGACTGACTCCCCAGCGTCGCGACCACCAGATCCGCGCCCGGATCCGCACGCGCGAACAGCACGCCGTCCGGCGACCAGATACCGCTGCCACCGGTGGTGCGATTACCCTCGAACTCGCCCGTGTACGCGGAAAGAACTGTCCAGCAATTGTTTTCGACAGCTCGCGCACTCATGTGACCGTCCCGGCGGATTTCCTTGCCGGACAGGTAGAGCGCGCCCGCCAGATAGATCTCCGCACCCGCGGCCACCACTCCCGCCGCGTGTTCGGGGTAATTCACATCCGCGCAGATGGCCAGGCCGAGACGGTGGCCGTCGACCTCCAGCACCGTGAAATCTGTTCCGGGAGTGAATATTTCGGCTTCGATGCCGTGTAGATGCCGTTTGGCGTAGGTGGCGCTGAGCGCGCCACGATCATCGAATACCAAGGCGGACAGGGTATATCCGTTCTCGACCGCGAGTATTCCGCCGACGATGGCGTACACGCCATACCGCGCGCACGCCGCGCGCAGTGGCTCCAATCGCGAATCATCCTCGCGCACAGCGAGTTCCGGAAGCCGGGTGGCGATCGATTCCAGCTCATAGCCGGTCAGCGACAACTCGGTGAACAGCACCACCCGCGCGCCCGCCGCCGCGGCTGCGGCCAGCACGGCCGCGTGCGCGGCCACGTTCTGCTCGATATCGATGGGAACGCAGGGGATCTGAGCAGCGGCGAGAGTCAGCGGAGAGCGCACCGGGAAAGTCTTTCAGACAGCGAAAAGGGCCGCTCCCCAAGGGGAACGGCCCTTCTCAGCGATTCAGGAAACTAAATCACTTGACGATCTTGGTGACGCGACCGGCACCGACGGTGCGGCCACCCTCACGGATCGCGAAACGCAGGCCCTCGTCCATGGCGACCGGCTGGATCAGCTTGACGCTCATCTCGGTGTTGTCGCCGGGCATGACCATCTCGGTGCCCTCGGGGAGGGTAACGACGCCGGTCACGTCCGTGGTACGGAAGTAGAACTGCGGGCGGTAGTTGTTGAAGAACGGGGTGTGGCGGCCGCCCTCGTCCTTCGACAGGATGTACGCCTGGCCCTCGAACTCGGTGTGCGGGGTGGTGGTGCCCGGCTTCACGACGACCTGGCCGCGCTCGACATCTTCACGCTTGATGCCACGAACCAGCAGACCGACGTTGTCGCCCGCCTGGCCGTTGTCGAGCAGCTTGCGGAACATCTCGATGCCGGTGATCGTGGTCTTCGTGGTCTTCTCACGAATGCCGACGATCTCGACTTCCTCGTTCACGTTGATGATGCCACGCTCGATACGACCGGTGACGACGGTGCCACGACCGGTGATCGTGAAGACGTCCTCGATCGGCATCAGGAACGGCTTGTCGGTCTCACGGACCGGGTCCGGGATCGACTCGTCGACGGCGTTCATCAGCTCGACGATGGACTCGGCCCACTTCGCGTCGCCCTCGAGCGCCTTCAGACCGGAGACGCGCACGACCGGCGCATCCTCGTCGAATTCCTGAGCGGCCAGCAGTTCGCGGACCTCCATCTCGACGAGCTCGAGGATTTCCTCGTCGTCGACCATGTCCGACTTGTTCAGCGCGACCAGGATGTAGGGCACGCCGACCTGACGGGCGAGCAGCACGTGCTCGCGAGTCTGCGGCATCGGGCCGTCGGTGGCGGCCACGACCAGGATCGCGCCGTCCATCTGCGCGGCACCGGTGATCATGTTCTTGATGTAGTCGGCGTGGCCGGGGGCGTCTACGTGGGCGTAGTGGCGCTTCTCGGTCTGGTACTCGACGTGGGAGATGTTGATCGTGATACCACGAGCCTTCTCCTCCGGCGCCTTGTCGATCTGGTCGAACGCGAACGCCGCGTTCAGGTCCGGGTACTTGTCAGCCAGCACCTTGGTGATCGCCGCGGTCAGCGTGGTCTTGCCGTGGTCGACGTGACCAATGGTGCCGATGTTGACGTGGGGCTTCGTCCGCTCGAACTTCGCCTTCGCCACTGTGGTCCTCCTGGACTAGTTAGTGCGTGCTTTTTTTGCAGCAGTGCAGGTTTGAATAACTGGGGGTCGATCAGGAAACCGGAGGCTATTCGCCGGTCGCCTTGGCGATGATCTCCTTCGACACATTGGCCGGAACCTCTGCGTACGAATTGAACACCATGGAGAAGTTGGCCCGGCCCTGGGTCTTGGACCGCAGGTCACCGATGTAGCCGAACATCTCCGAAAGCGGAACCAGCGCCTTGACGACACGGGCACCACTGCGCTCCTCCATGGCCTGGATCTGGCCACGGCGAGAGTTCAGGTCGCCGATCACTTCGCCCATGTAATCCTCGGGCGTGATGACCTCGACCGCCATCAGCGGCTCGAGGATCACCGGACCGGCCTTGCGGGCCGCTTCCTTGAGGGCCGCGGAACCGGCGATCTTGAACGCCATTTCCGAGGAGTCGACCTCGTGGTAGGCGCCATCGAGCAGCGACGCGCTCACGTTCACCAGCGGGAAGCCCGCCAGCACGCCGTACTGCATGGCGTCCTGGATGCCGGCGTCCACCGAAGGGATGTACTCGCGCGGAACGCGACCACCCGTGACCTTGTTCTGGAACTCGTAGGTCGCGCCGTCCTCGGCATCGACCAGCGGGGCCAGAGCGATGATCACGCGGGCGAACTGGCCCGAGCCACCGGTCTGCTTCTTGTGGGTGTACTCGTGCTTCTCGACCGTCTTGGTGATGGTCTCGCGGTACGCGACCTGCGGCTTACCGATGTTCGCCTCGACCTTGAACTCGCGCTTCATGCGGTCCACGTAGATGTCGAGCTGGAGCTCGCCCATACCACCGATGATGGTCTGGCCGGTCTCCTGATCCAGCTTCACATTGAAGGTGGGGTCCTCTTCGGCGAACTTCTGGATCGCGCCGCCGAGCTTCTCCTGATCGGCCTTGGTCTTCGGCTCGATCGCGACCTGGATAACCGGGTCCGGGAAGGTCATGGACTCCAGCACGATCTGATTCTGCGGATCGCACAGGGTGTCACCGGTGGTGGTGTCCTTGAGGCCGATGACCGCGTAGATGTGGCCGGCGACGCCCTCGGGAACCGGGTTCTCCTTGTTGGAGTGCATCTGGAACAGCTTGCCCAGACGCTCCTTCTTGCCCTTGGTCGCGTTGATGACCTGGGCACCGGAGTCGACCCGGCCGGAGTACACGCGCACGTAGGTCAGCTTGCCGAAGAACGGGTGCGTGGCGATCTTGAACGCCAGCGCCGCGAACGGCTCGTCGACGGACGGCTTCCGGGTGAGGACTTCGTCTTCCTTGCCCGGCACGTGGCCCTGCACGGACTCGACGTCCAGCGGGGTCGGCAGGTAGTCGACGACGGCGTCGAGCATGGGCTGAACGCCCTTGTTCTTGAACGCCGAACCACACAGCACCGGGTACAGCTCGGAGGCCACGGTCATCTTGCGGATGGCGCCCTTGACCTCTTCGATCGAGAGCTCTTCGCCACCGAAGAACTTCTCCAGCAGCGCCTCGTCCGACTCGGCGACGGTCTCGAGCAGCTCCTGGCGGTACTGCTCGGCGCGCTCCTTGAGGTCGGCCGGGATCTCGACGACCTCGTAGGCCTCACCGAGCTTGGTGTCGCCGCGCCACACCTTGGCGTTGTTCTCGACCAGGTCGACGATGCCCTCGAAGGTATCCTCGGCGCCGATCGGGAGCTGGATCACCAGCGGGCGCGCGCCCAGGCGGTCCTTGATGGTCTGCACGGTGAAGTAGAAATCGGCACCGAGCTTGTCCATCTTGTTGACGAAGCAGATGCGCGGCACGTCGTACTTGTCGGCCTGACGCCACACCTGCTCGGACTGCGGCTCGACGCCCTCTTTACCGTCGAAGACGGCGACGGCGCCGTCGAGGACGCGGAGCGAACGCTCCACCTCGACGGTGAAGTCGACGTGCCCGGGGGTGTCGATGATGTTGATCTGGTTGTTGTTCCAGTAACAGGTCGTCGCGGCCGACGTAATCGTGATGCCGCGTTCCTGCTCCTGCGCCATCCAGTCCATGGTGGCGGCGCCATCGTGAACTTCACCGATCTTGTACGTGATGCCGGTGTAGAAGAGGATGCGTTCGGTCGTGGTCGTCTTACCCGCATCGATGTGGGCCATGATGCCGATGTTGCGGACCTTGTTCAGGTCTGTGAGCACTTCCTGTGCCACGGAAATCTTCCCCGCTCGTAGCTAGTTGGGAACTTCGGGAACGACCCTGGCTTCTCCAGCGGTCATCACTGTGTCAACGCCCGGCGCAGCAGGTGAGTGCCCTGTGAACAGGTGACTCGACCGCGGCGCCGGACTGTGACTCGACTCCCGGCCCATCCCCGCAAGGGGACGGGCCGGGCGTCCAATCACCAGCGGTAGTGCGCGAACGCCCGGTTGGACTCGGCCATCTTGTGGGTGTCCTCGCGACGCTTCACCGAAGCGCCCAGACCATTGCTGGCATCCAGCAGTTCGTTGGCCAGACGCTCGACCATGGTCTTCTCACGACGTGCGCGCGAGTAGTTGACCAGCCAGCGCAGCGCCAGGGTGTTCGCGCGGCCCGGACGGACCTCGATCGGCACCTGGTAGGTGGCGCCACCGACGCGGCGGGGCTTCACCTCGAGGGCGGGCTTGACGTTGTCCAGCGCGCGCTTGAGGGTGACGACCGGATCGGTGCCGGTCTTCTCGCGCGCCTGCTCGAGGGCGCCGTAGACGATGCGCTCGGCGGTGGACTTCTTGCCGTCCAGCAGGATCTTGTTGACCAGCTGAGTGACCAGCGGGGACCCGTAGACCGGGTCGTTGATCAGCGGACGCTTGGGTGCGGGGCCCTTGCGTGGCATATCAGCTCTTCTCCTTCTTGGCGCCGTAACGGCTGCGAGCCTGCTTGCGGTTCTTCACACCCTGGGTGTCGAGCGAACCGCGGATGATCTTGTAGCGCACACCCGGGAGGTCCTTCACACGACCGCCGCGAACGAGCACCATCGAGTGCTCCTGCAGGTTGTGGCCTTCGCCGGGGATGTACGCCGTGACCTCGACCGCGCTGGTCAGGCGAACACGCGCGACCTTACGCAGCGCGGAGTTCGGCTTCTTCGGGGTCGTGGTGTACACGCGGGTGCACACGCCACGACGCTGCGGGCTCCCCTTCAGGGCCGCTGTCTTGGTCTTGGAGACCTTGTCGCGACGACCCTTGCGGACCAGCTGGTTGATGGTTGGCATAGACCGGCTTTCCTTATTAGTAACCAGGTGTCTGGAACTTCATGTCTTGGTCATTCGAGCTTTCCGCCCAGTTCCCACGGCATTTCCTTGCCACGAGGTCGGGCGTGTCATGCGCAGCGCGTTTCCCGGAATCCGGGCACGCTGGAACGGTCAGCCGCTCTCGCTGGCCTACGTACTGCGCACAAACCTGCCCGAATGCTTCCGGGCACAGCGGTCCACGATACCCGCACGCTTTCAAGGGGGCAAAAAGGGGTCCCCACACCGGGGCTGGTAAAGGGGCTAACGGGCGAGATTGAGAGTCAACTCCACCAGCTTGCGGGCCGCTTCGCACGGATCGCCGTGACTGGAACCGGCCCGATAGTTCACCCACCAGCCGACGATCCCGGTGTCGGCCGCGGGCGCGCTGACACCGCAGGAATCCGGGTCATTGGGGCGATGGGTCTCCAGTGAGCGACGACCCTGCACGGTTATGTCATTGGTCACATATCCGAGCCGGTCGTTATTGGACTTCTCGTTCGCGAGCGAACCCTCCTCGTACCAGCTGAGGGTCACCATGCCGCTACCCGCCGTGCCGCCGGACAGATCCCACATGCAGACCGCGCCGTTGAAGGACGGGTTGGCATAGGTGCCCTCGCCGACGGTCTTGGCGATGTCGTCATTGGAGACGACCTCGCATTCGCGCAGCAGCTTGTCGAAATTGGTGTTGATCTTGCCGCCGCCGGTGCTCGTGGTCCCGCCCGCGGGCAGCGCGGTGCCGGGCACGGTTTTGCCGCAACCGGCGACCACGGTGGTCAGGGCCAGCACCGCGAGCAGCGCCGCGCCCCGGGTTCGCCGCATGCCCGTACTCCCCCTCATCCGAGCCGCTGCACGGTCAGTTCGGCCATCTTGTGGGTGCGGTCGCACGGATTGCCCAGATTGCCCGCACCGAAGACGCCGTAGGACATGGACCATTCGAAGAAGTCGTCATCGAGTTGGACCGCGAGGTCGCAGACGCTGCCGCGCGGGTCCAGGGCCTGGAAGCCCTTCTTACCGCCGACGTCGATGGTCTGCGGATTGCGGCCGACGCTGGCCACCCAGGCCTTCTCGCGGTCGATGGGGCTGCCGCGGTAGGAGGCGAAGGTGACGCTCGCCGAGGTCATTCCGGCGGCCTGCCAATTGCAGCCGACCGCGTTCTTGAAGACCGAGGACACGGTGCCCAAACCGCCGATATCGCGTACTTCGTCGTCGGTGAGGTGGCCACATTCGCCCACGAACGGCCCCAGCGTCGCCACCTTCGGAGGTGGTCGCAAAGGCCCGCTGGGAGTGTCCGAATCGCCGCTTCCCCCGCACGCCGACAGCAGTAGCGCGAGGCTCAGCCCCGTGACGATGGCCGACGTCATCCGCATGGCCTGAACTCTACTGGGTTCGGCCCCGGGCGCTCGGCTCAGAGGTTTCCGCGGGCCTCCTGTTCGCGTTCGATGGCTTGGAAGAGGGCCTTGAAATTGCCCTTGCCGAAGCCGAGGGAGCCGTGCCGTTCGATGAGTTCGAAGAAGACGGTGGGGCGGTCGGTGATGGGCTTGCAGAAGATCTGCAGCAGGTAGCCGTCCTCGTCGCGGTCGACCAGGATGCCGCGGCTCTGCAATTCCTCGACGGGCGCGCGGACGTGGCCGATGCGCGAACGGAGTTCGGCGTCTTCGTAATAGGTGTCGGGGGTGTCCAGGAATTCGACGCCTTCGCGGCGCAGGGTGTCGACGGCGGTGAGGATGTCACCGGTGGCGAGCGCGATGTGCTGGACGCCGGGGCCGCGATAGAACTCCAGGTATTCGTCGATCTGGGAACGCTTGCGGCTCACGGCCGGTTCGTTGAGCGGGAATTTGACGCGGTGATTGCCATTGGCGACCACCTTGCTCATGAGCGCGGAGTATTCGGTGGCGATATCGTCCCCGACGAATTCGGCCATGTTCTCGAATCCCATGACGCGGCGGTAGAACTCGACCCATTCGTCCATGCGCCCGAGTTCCACATTGCCGACCACGTGATCGATGGCCTGGAAGACGCGCTTCGGTGCGCCCGGGCGGGGTTCGAAATTCGAACGGCGCGCGATGAAACCGGGGAGATAGGGGCCGTCGTAGCGGGAGCGGTCGATGAGGGTGTGCCGGGTGTCGCCGTAGGTGGCGATGGCGGCGGAGCGAACGGTGCCGAATTCGTCGGTGTCGTCATGCGGTTCGATCAGGACGGTCGCGCCCTGTTCGCGGGCCCGGGCGATGCAGCGGTCCACATCGGGGACCTCGAGGGCGATATCGGTGACGCCGTCGCCGTGCCGGTCGTGGTGGGCGATGAGCGGGCTGTCCGGGTCTACCGCGCCGCGCACCACGAAACGTGCTCCGCCGCTTCGTAATACGAAGGCCTTGTGGTCGCGGTTTCCGGTTTCGGGGCCGGAGTAGGCCTCCAGGCGCATACCGAAGGCGGATTCCAGGAAGTGCGCGGTCTGGGTGGCGTTGCCGACCGTCCAGACCAGCGCGTCCCAGCCGATGACGGGGAATGGGTCGGCGGCCGCGTCGTGATCGATCAGCCCGACCAGTTGGCGGAGATCATCGGACTCTGTCTCGGCGAGCCGCTGTGCAGCAACCTCGATGCTCATGTGTTCAGCAAATCGTCACGGGGGTCAGCTGAGCAATATCGGCGAGTTCGAGTAGACACCCTGGCGGATTACGCCACCATCTCGGGCCTCGTGCTGGACAATTTGAATACCTCGACACCCCTGAAGCGGAGGTCCCGCCATGGCACGCACTCCGGCCAAGCTGGACGAATTGGACCTGGCCATTCTGACCGCCATGCACGAGTACCAGAAGGCTGGGATTCTCGAGCTGTCCCGGCGCACCCGGGTGGCGCGCGCGACGGTGCAATCACGCATCGCGCGCATGGAGGAGGCGGGTGTGATCGCCTCCTATGATCCCCAGATCGATGTCACCGCAGCGGGTTTCGATGTGCAGGCGTTCGTGACGCTGGAGATCGCGCAGGGCGCGCTGGAGGCGGTGGCGGCGGATCTGGAGGCCATCCCCGGTGTGCTGGAGGCGTACGCCACCACCGGGTCCAGCGATGTGCTGTGCCGGATCGGCGCGGATTCGCATGCCGGTTTGCAGAGCGTGCTGTTGAGCATCGATCGCAGCACGTCCATTTCGCGGTCGCACAGTGTGATCGTGCTGTCGACGGTGGTCACCCAGCGCACGCTGCCGCTGTTGCGCACGCTGGCGCCGTCCGGATCGAGTAAGGCTCCGGCGTACCGCAATTCGCACTAGCTAGGTGTGGATCCCGGCCAAGAGCATGCCGGGATGACGGGGGACGCTCAGAGCCGGGTCATTCGGGTTATCAGGCCGCAGACGTGGGCTTCGGCGGCGGTACGGGCTTCGCGGGGGTCGCCGGATTCGAGGGCTTCGAGGATGCGGCGGTGTTCGCGCAGGGCGGTGCGGCGGTTGCGGGGGTGTGTCCACAGGTCGCCGCGGTAGAGATGGGCCTGGGCTTCGAGGCGGGCGAGTTCGTCGGCGAGCGTGCGGTTTCCGGAGCGGTCGCGGATGAAGGTGTGGAATTCCAGGTCCAGGGTGGCGTCGCGGGCGGGGTCGGCGTTATCGCGGAGGTTGGCCTCCTGTCCGGTGAGCATGGTGCTGAGTTTGCCGAGATCGAATTCGGTGACGCGGGTGGCCGCGCCCGCCGCCGCGAGACCGTCCAGCACCGCGCGCACCTCGAGGACATCGCGGATCTGTCCGTCGTCGACGACCGCGACCCGAGCGCCCGCGTGCGGGACGTTCACGGCCAGACCCTCGTAGATGAGTTGTTGAACGGCTTCGCGCACCGGGCTGCGGCTCACCCCGAGACGGGCGGACAGGGCGAGCACGCTCAGCGGTGCGCCCGGTTCCAGTTCCCCGGACAGGACGAGCTGGCGCAGCTGCCGGTGTACCGAGGGGCCGAGTAGCTCGCTGTCCGGTTCGGTCATGGCCGTCCTTCCTGATTCGGTACGAAATTACCCTTGCGGCCGGTAGTTGGCGCGCACCCGCTCGGCGAGGAAGTCGGCGGCGGTGACGGGCGGGTAGACGCCCTGCGGGCCTTGGATTATGGCGTCGCGGTCGGCCTGGGCGAAGTAGGCGATGCTGTAGCGCTCGCCCTGGTATTCGTCCGCGCCGGGACTGCGCACCCGGTGGAAGTTCGACGGCAGCAGGTCATCGCTCCAGCGGGTGAGCATGTCACCGATATTGCAGGTGATGAGCGCCGAGGACGGGGTGATGGAGGTCCACTGCTGCGCGTCCATCTCCTTGCCGGGGCAGACCTGCAGGCCACCCTGCCCGTCGCGCTGGAAAAGCAGTGTGAGGCAGTCGAAGTCGGTGTGTGCGCCCGCCCGCCAGCGGCCGGGGACATCACGCAGCTCGGGCGGGACGGCGAAGTAGTGCAGCAGCCGCAGCGTGGATTGGTAGTGCTCGGAGCCGGGATCGTGTGCGGCGGTGAAGTGTTCGCGGGGCAGGCCGAGCCGGTCGGCGAAGCAGGAGAGCACTCGCATGGCGACCTGCCAGCACTGGTTCTCGAAATCCAGTATGGCAGCGGTGAATCCGGCCAGTTCGGCTTCGCTGGGCCAGCGCCCGGTCATATGCGGCCGGGTGATCTGGTACGACTCCTTCTGATCGGGGACGCCGATGGAGGGCCGCACCTGGCTCAGGCTCTCCCATCCGGCGTTATCGGCTTTGACCAGGGGGTACTGGGCTTTCACCGATTCGGGAAGTTCGAAAAAGCCCGCGGTGAGCGCGAATACGGCGTCGATCTGTTCCTGCGGGATGCCGTGTCCGGAGAGCTGGAAGAAGCCGATCTCGGTGGCGGCGGTCCACAGCTGTTCGGTGATCTCGGCGCGGCGGTCCTCGAAATCGGTGAGGTCGATGACGGCGATCGCCCGGGCGGCTTCCGCGCCGAGCCCGCCCATCTGCTTCTCGCGGGCGATTTCTGCGGTGTCGTTGCTCATGGGATTCCTTGTCCGGTAGCGGGTTTCGGTCAGCTCGCGGTGACGGTGGTGTCGAGGAACTCTTTATCGACCAGATCGCGGGCGGTGAGTCCGGCGGGGACCGTCGAGCCGCCCTTGCGCAGGATGGGCGCGAATTGGTCGATGAGGCGCTGTACCCGGGCTTCGTCGAAGCTGCCGAGCACACCGTCGGTGTCATTGCCGATGAGGCCGTTGTCGATCAGGGCCTTGGAGCCGAAGGCGGCCTGGCCCGCGCTGTACGGGGTGAAGTTGGCGCTCTTGGCGACCACGTCGACGACCAGATCATTGACGTGGGACGGGTCGGCGCGGAATTGCGCTGTGGCCCTTTGGATCATGGGCACCAGCTTCTGCAGGCAGGGGCGCAGCTCGTTCAGCTTGTCCTTGCGGACGTTGACCGTGCGGGCGTAGCCCTCATAGCCGGTATCGCGCAGCAGCTGATAGGCGATCGGCTTGTTCCACGCCTGCACCTCGTGCTCGTACACGTACGGTTCGGAGTTGGCGAAACCCTGCTGGGCGATGCGGGGATCGGCGACGAAGCGGGAGGGGCCGTTGTCGAAGGAGTTGTCGATCTGATCGGCGCGCAACAGGCCGCGCGAGACCAGCCAGTCGGGATACAGCTGGCCCTGGGAAACCACCACGGGCACACCGGCTTTGCCCATATCGGCGATGCCGTGCCAGTCCGGATGGGTTTTGGGATCCCACATCAGCATTTGCGGGCTGCCGCGCAGCAGGGTGGTGACCGCGACGATGGGTTGTTTGTCCGCGGCGGCGATGGCGTGCTCGGAATGGCTCAGGCCCAGTGTGATCGAGGAGTCCACGTACATCTGCGAGGGCACGGTCTGGAAGCCGATGGCCGGTCCGCCGGCGCGGATCTCCAGTTTGACGCCGGTGTCCTTACCGTCCACGACCAGCGGTCCGACCACCTTGTTGTTATCGGAATCGACGCGGTAGCCCGGTCCGAGCAGGCCGAAGATGGGGCCGGAATCGGTTTCGGGTTCCCATTGCAACTGCACCACCACGGTGGCGGGGCAGGCCCCGGCGAGTTGTTGTTCGGCGGGCGCGGCGGGGAGTTGCACCGCCGCCGAGTCCTCATCGGAGCTGGAACAGGCTGCGGCGGTGATGATTACGGCGGCGGCGAGGGCGGTGGTGCCGAGTCGGCGCAGGGAGTTGTGCATGAGTTCTCCACAGGCTGTTGATAGAGGAGATGAAGGGGGCGAGGGCGATTCAGCGACCGGAGGCGTGCCAGCGGCCGACGGTCAGCCGCTGGATGGCGGTGAACAGGGCGAATACCGCGACACCGAAGAGTGCGGCCAGCAGCAGCGCGGCGAGCAGATCCTCCGATTGCAGCCGGGCGCGATAGGTGTCGAGCAGGGTGCCGATACCGGGTTTGCCCTTGGCGAAGAACATGTCGCCGATCACCGCGCCGGTCACGGCGAGCCCGGCGGCGGTGCGCAGACTGGTCATGATGGACGGCAGGGCGGCCGGGAGTTCCAGGGATATCAAGCGGCGCAATCGATTCGCTCGCCCGAGCGTGAAGAGTTCGCGCAGATTGCCGTCGACGGATTGGATGCCGAACAGGGTCATGGCGATGATCGGGTGCACCGCGATCAGTACGCAGACCATGGTGCGGGCGGTCAGGCCGTACCCGAACCAGAGGCCGATCAGCGGGACCACGGCGAGCACCGGGATGGCTTGCAGCACAACCGCGTACGGATACACCACGCGTTCGACCGCTTTCGCCTGGCTCATCAGCACGCCGACGGCGATGCCGATCAGGGCGGCGAAGAACAGGCCGGTGACCGCCACCCGCGCGGTCACCGCGAGGGCGCGCAGCATCGCCTCCAGTTTCGCGGGGTCCGAGAGGGATTCGCGGAACACCTGATGCGGCGGCGGCAGCAGGAATCGGCGCTCGGGGGCCAGTAGCACCAGCGAGACGGTGTACCAGGCGGCCAGTGCCAAACCGGTACAGACCAGCGGCACAACGGTTTTGCGCAGCAGGTGATACGGGATACGCCAGGCGGGAGCCGAGCGCATCGGGGCGGAGACGGCCAGTCCTACCATCACGAAGCCTCTTTCAGGGAATGCGAGACCCGGGCCACCAGTTCGGTGAAGGCGGGCTCGAAGCGCAGCTCACGGTCGCGCGGATACGGCAGATCGATATCGAGGATCTGGTGGATGCGGCCGGGGCGGGCCGACATGACCACCACCCTGCTGGCCAGGAAGACCGCCTCGGAGACCGAATGGGTGATGAACAGGGCGGTGAAGGCGTTGTCGCGGTACAGGCGCAGCAATTCCTCCTGCATGCCCAGGCGGGTGATCTCGTCGAGTGCGCCGAACGGTTCGTCGAGCAGCATGAGTTCGGGTTCCAGGGTGAGCGCGCGGGCCAGCGAGACGCGCATGCGCATACCGCCGGAGAGCTGACCGGGGAGTTTGCCCGCGAAATCGGCGAGTCCGACGGCGGCGAGGGCGCGAGTGGCGCGTTCACGCCGGGCCGTGCGGTCGATACCGCGCAGTTCGGCGCTGAGTTCGACATTGCGCAGTACTTTGCGCCAGGGCAGCAGGGTGGCTTCCTGGAAGATGAAGCCGACCGAATCGGTCTGCACCGCAACGGTTCCCGAGGTCGGCGATTCCAGGCCCGCGGCCAGTCGCAGCAGCGTGGACTTACCGCATCCGGAAGGGCCGACGACGGCGACGAATTCACCGCGCCGGACTTCCAGGTCGATATCGGTCAGTGCGACGACCGCGCCGGAACCTTTGTCCGCGAAGCGTTTACCGATGCCCGCGAACGAGATCTCCGGGGAGTCCGGGGTATTCGCCGTCGGGGTACGCGGACGGGTTGCGGCCGGGCTGGGCACCGTGTCGTGCAGGACCACCGCGCTCACCTTCTCTCTCGGATCGAGTACCTCGCACTGCCGGGCATTGCGTGCACCGTGTGCGTGAGAACAGTCTTATCGAGTTGAATTACATGCAATCGTGCGACTGTTTCCAGTTGATTAACTGTCATTGCATGTGACTGAGCATCCGTACGAGCTCCCGTTCGTCCACCCGGGTGCTGCGGCCGTCGCGGATCACCGGCTCACCGTCCACCCACACCGTGTCGACCACGCGGGGTGAGCCGGTGGTGAGCAGCGTCGCGCCGGGTTCACGGACCGGCAGGCAGGCGAAATCGCGGTCGAAGCGCAGCAGGGTGAGGTCCGCGCGGTCGCCTACGGCCAGGCCGGAATGCGTTGCGGGAGAACCCAGTGCGCGGGCCGCGCCCCGGGTGGCCAGGCGCATCATGTCGTGGAAACCGAGCAGATCGGCGCGCTGATGCGCGGCGCGCTGCAGGTACGCGCCCATGCGCAGCGCCAGCAGCATGTCCTGGGTGTCATTGGAGGCCGCGCCGTCCACGCCCAGGCCGACATCGATTCCAGCGGAAAGCATTTCGGGGATCGGTGCGACACCGCTGCCGAGCCGCATATTGCTCAGCGGGTTGTAGGACACCGCGACTCCGCGTTCGGCGAACACCGCGCGCCCGCGCTCATCGAGCTTGCAGCAGTGCACGGCGAGCGTGCGCGGGCCGAGCAGGCCGCCCGCGTCCAGGTACTCGACCGCCGAACAGGCTGCATGCAGTCGGCACATATCCTCGTCGGTGCTGGTTTCCAGCAGGTGGATGGACAGGGTTTTGCCGGTGCGGCCGGCGTAATCGCGCACGGCGGCCATGCCCTCCGGGGTGAGGCAGCGCGGATTCGGCACGGCCAGCGCGGTGCCGATGCGCGACCCCGCCAGCTCCTTGTCCAGCTCGTCGATGTGCGCGAACACCTCCGAAAGCGGTTGCACCAGGCGGGGATCCATCCCCCATTTGCGCGTCGGGTCCGCGCGATCCGCGAGGCCGCGGCCGAAGACCACCCGAATACCGAGCTCATCCAGCGCCCGCAGCGCGGCCGCGTGCACCTGCTCCGACGAATTCGGCCACATATGCTCGACCACGGTCGTCACCCCGCTGCGCAGCAGCTCCAGACCACCCGCGAGCGCCGCGATATACGTCTGCTCCGGTGTGGCCGCCACCGTGAATTCGCCCACGCAGTGCAACCATTCGAGCAGCGGCAGCCCCTCCCCCGCCCCGCGCAGCACGGACTGCTGAAGATGGGTGTGCGTATTCACGAACCCGGGAATCAGATGGCCACCGCGCCCGTCGACGCCACGCGGCACCGAGCCACCCGGCCCGGGCGCGAATGCCTCGGGAGAGATGGACGCACCCGCCGGACCGATAGCGGTGATCAGACCGTCCTCGACGACCACGTCCCGCCCCGAAACCCATTGCGGGCCGGATTCGGTCGCGGCATAGACGGTGACATCAGAGATGACGGTGGACAGGGCTGCGCTGGGCACCATGCGGCATTCCTCCGGGAAATGCGGCTGGTTCGCCCGCCCGGTCGGAGCGGTGCACATGCGTCCGTTTCAGCCATGAACGCCGTGAATCGAGCCTATCGAGCATGTATTGCATGCCGGTTAACCCTGGATGCCACCCACGAAACCTGAATTGCATCCAACCGAGCCCGCGCGACGGGACACCCTTCCGGGGTGGCGCGGTCAAGGTTTGAGATCTGCGCCCGGGGCGAGGATTTCGACGGAGGGGGTGCGGTCGGGTTCGACGAAGGACAGCAATGCGTGGGCTTCGGCTTCGATGTCGGCGTGTTCGGGGCGGGTCAGGGTGCGGGTGGGGCTGATGCGGAGGCGGGCGGTGTCGCCGGTGGGGAAGGTCTTGTAGAGGGCGGAGAGGTGGCCGTCGACCAGGATGGCGGAGACCTGGGAGGCGAAGGCGCGCAATGGCGGTGCCGCGCCGTCGGGGATGATGCGGGTGCGGTCCTGGTGGGAGAGCAGCGCGTTGTCGTACCAGCCGAGCAGGCGGACGGGCGCGGGCAGGTCCGGGTCGGCGAGTTCGGCGTCGGCGGCGTCGTAGAGGGTGCGGCCGCGATCGTCGGTGTAGGTGCGGACGCGGTCGCCGAGTTTCGCGACGGCGGTCTTCAGGCCGGTGAGCCGGGACCAGGTCTGCATGTCCATGGTGGTCGCGGGGCCGAAGGCGCGCAGGTAGCGGAGCAGCAGTTCCTCGACCGGATAGCCGGGGTCCAGGGGTGCGCCCAGCCAGGGTTCCACGCGCGACCAGACCGGGCGGCTGCTGTCCTTCCAGCGGCCGCGCGGCGGGGTTTGCAGGACGGGGAGTTGGTACAGCCAGGTTTGCAAGACCGCCCCGGGATCGCGGTCCGGGTACAGCGCCGCGGCCTGGGCGCGCATATCGGCGGCGCTCATGGGTTCGTCGCCGAGCACCTTCTCGCCGTGTGCGCGCACCTCGTCCGGGTCGAGGCCGACCATGGCCCCATAGTTGAATCCCTTACGGAACGGCACCTTTTCGAGCTCGGGCTGGATATGCGGTGCGATGCGCAACGCGTCCGGCGGTGTGACGAGGTGAATGGTGCCGCGCATCAACGTGATTCGCACCAGTGACCGGTCGTCCAGCGCCGCCGACACCACCGCGGGATCGAAATCGACTGTGCGACTCCATAATGCGATGAACGGAGGCAGCATGTCCTGCGCCTGCAGGCCGATCAGGTGGTCGCACAGCTGCGGCGCGGTGAGCGTGGATCGCTCCAGCAGGTGCTGGCGCGCCAGCAGTGTGCGATTCAGAACCCGGTTGGTGAGCTTCACAATTCACGCACGCTACGGGAGTCCGGTGGTCCGCGGGTGCTCAGCGCAGGGTGACGACGACCTTGCCGGTGGCGGTGCGCTTATCGAGCGCGGAAACCGCCTCGGCGGTGTGCGCCAGGCTGTACAGCACCGGTTCGGGGGGCGCGATATCGCCGTTGGCGAGCAGCGGCGCGACCTCGGCCCACTGCTCCTGCAGATATCCGGGATGCGACATCACCCATTCGCCCCAGGCCGCGCCGATCACCTCGACGTTCTTGAGCAGCAGGCGATTCACCTTCACGGTGGGGATATCGCCCGCGGTGAAGCCGACCACCAGCACCCGGCCCGCCGAGGCCAGCGAGCGAATGCTGTCGGTGAAGCGGTCGCCGCCGACGGGATCGAGCACGATATCCACACCGCGCCCGCCGGTGAGTTCCTTGACCGCGGCCAGCCAGCCGTCGGTGAGCACCACATCGGTGGCCCCGTTGGCGCGCGCGACCTCCGCCTTCTCCTCGGTGCTGACCACCGCGATCACCCGGCCCGCGCCGAGCGCCTTGGCCATGCGCAGCGTGGAGGTGCCGATTCCGCCGGCCGCGCCGTGCACCAGCACGGTTTCGCCGGGGGCCAGGCGGCCGCGCTTGGTGAGGCAGAAGTGCACGGTCAGATCGTTGAACAGCACGCCCGCGCCGGCCTCCAGGGAGACGTTGTCGGGCAGTGTGAACACCATTTCGGCGGGTGTGACGGCGAGTTCGGCGGCGGCGTTGCCGAGCAGGGTCAGCGCGACCACGCGATCCCCGGCCACCACGTGCGAGCCCTCGGGGGCTTCGCGCACGATGCCCGCGACCTCACAGCCGACGATGTACGGCAGCTGCGGCTTCATTTGGTACTGGCCGCGCGTCATGAGCACGTCCGGGAAGGCGATGCCGGCGGCGTGCACCTCGATGACCACGCCGCCGGGATAGGCGGCGGGCTCGGGCATATCGAGCACCTCGATGCTCTCCGGGCCTTCCAGCTTGCTCACCACGGCTGCGCGCATGCCAACACTCCGATCAATCCACCTTTGGATACTCCGCCGAACGTAACCCATGGACCTGCGGCGTGTCACCGTCGGCGTGCCGGAGATTGCTTCGCTCAGCGATGCGAGTATTCGATCATCGTCTCGTTCGCCAGCACATTTCCGCCCTTCACGATGGTCAGGGTGGCCGCGGTGAGTCGATATTGGGTGCCGTCGCCGGGATTGGTCGCGGTGAATCCGCCGCTGCCGTCGGGGACCGGATCGTCGAGTTCGATGCCCGCGCCGTCGCTGATGCGATAGCCCTTGTAGTAGTAGCGGCCGACGCCGGTGCGGCACACCAGCACCCGGGAGGCGGCGGTGCGGCCGATGGCGTAGGCCGGGTTATCGGCATCGCAGCGCGGGCTGCCCGCGAAACCCTGTGCGTCCGTGCCGGATACCGCTCCGATGAACGGCGACAGCGCGGGGCTCGGCGTGGTGACCGGGGTGGTGGGCCGCGATATCGCCCCGGAGCTGGCGGTGCCCGCATTGGTCGCGGTGAGCATGGTGGGCGGCGCGATCGACGTTCCGCCTCCGCCCGTAGCGGTGCCGCCATTGTCTTTGCCGGACAACAGCAACCAGCCCAGCACCCCGCCGAGCACCAGCACCATGCCGACCAGCGCACCGACCACCACCGGCATACTGCTGCGCGGCCGGGGCGGCAAAGGCAATGGGGCCGAGGGATGTTCGCCTGGCAGCCCGGTCGGCACGCCGTACCGCGTCGGCTGCGACGCCTGATAGTCGACCGGACCGGACGGATGCCCGCCATACCCGAGCGTGCCGCCGCCCTGACCGGCGAACCCCAGCGACCCCTGATCGGGGTAGCCGACCGGACCGGAACCCGGATCGGCGAAACCCCGCGGGCCGGAACCCTGGCCGGACCAGCCCTGCGCCGAACCCGGGCCGGGATAACCACCGGAACCCGGATCGGCGAAGCCGAGGGGACCGGATCGCTGATCGGAGCTGCGGTTCGGCTGCGAAGGGTGCGCGGAGCCCGGGTAGGGGTTGGGCGGAACGACCACGGTCGCCGGGGCGGAAGCGCGGGTGATCTGGTTCTCGGCGTGCAGGACCGCGGTGCGGGCGGCGCGGGCGAGTTGTCCGGCGGTGGCGTAGCGGTGGGCCGGGTTCTTCGCCATCGCGGTCGCGATGACCTGGTCGAATCCGGCGGGTATGCCGGGGCGGGCGCTGGGGCGCGGCGGCGGGGTCATCATATGCGCGCGGATGGTGGCCAGATTGCTGTCGGTCTTGAAAGGTATTTCGCCGGTGAGGCTTTCGTACAGCACACAGCCGAGCGCGTAGATATCCGCGCTCGCCGAGACCGCGGCGCTCTGCTCGAACCGTTCGGGGGCCATATACGCGAACGATCCGATGGCGCTGCCCATACTCGTCAGCTGCACATCCGATTCCGCGTGCGCGATACCGAAGTCCACCAGGTACGCGAACAATTCGCCGGTGAGCAGAATGTTCGCGGGTTTGATATCGCGGTGCACCAGGCCGATCTGATGCGCAGCGTCCAGTGCGGCGGCGATCTGCTCCACCACGGTGACCGCGGACTGCGGCGGCAGCGGTCCCTGCTCGGACAGGTGGGCCTTGAGATCGCGGCCGCGCACCAGGCGCATATCGATGAACAGGACACCGTCCACCTCACCCCAGTCGTGCACCGGAATGACATGCGGTTCCTGCAGGCGAGCGGCGGTGTGGGATTCGCGGCGGAAACGCTCCACGTAGGTGGGCGATTTCGCCAGTTCCACATCCAGCAGTTTGAGGGCGACCGTGCGATCGCGGACGGTGTCGTAGGCCTCGTAGACCTCGCCCATCCCCCCGACGCCGAGCAGGCGTCGCAATTCGTATTGTCCGAACCGAGCTCCGGCCCTGTCTCCTGCGGCCACGGGCGCAGCCTCCCCTGTCTGTTTCCAGCCCCAGGAAAAGGCTACGGCGCGCGAGCCCCGGTGTCATGACCCTGAAGGAACCGGGTTCAGCGATGCGCGTATTCGATCATCTGCTCGTTCGCGAGCTGAGTGCCGTCCTTGTCGATGGACAGCGCGGACGCGGACAGGTGATATCGGGTGTTGTCGGCGGTGTTGACCGCGGTGAACCCGCCGGACCCGTCCGGCGTCGGATCGTCGATCTCCTTGACCGCGCTGTCGCTGATCCGGAAACCCTTGTAGTAGTAGCGACCCGCGCTGGTCCGGCAGATGAGCACCCGGGAGGCGGCGGTGCGGCCGATGGCGTACGCCGGATCGTAGGCATTGCAGCGCGGCTCATCGATGAAACCCTGTGCGTCCGTGGCGGATACGGTTCCGCTGAAGGGCGCGAGGGTGCGGGTGGCGGGTCCGGTGGTGCCGGTCGCGGTGGTCCCGCCCCCGCCGCCGCTACCGTGCACCAGCAGCCAGGCGAGCACACCACCGGTCATCAGCACCCCCACCAGCAGTGCCCCGATGAGAATCGGCCGCGAGCCACGGTCCCGCGGCGACGAGGGCAACGGCGCGGACGGGTGCTCACGCGGCCTAGTCGGGTTCGGCGACTGAACCTGCGGCGGCACGGATGGATACGCGCGCTGCGCATCCAGGCGTGGCGGCTGAACCGCTGCCGGTACGAGCGGTCGCTCCACCGGGCCGGAAGCCCGCTGCCCGGATCCCGGGACGGGATGCTGAGGCCCCGGCCGCGGACGTCCCTGCGGAAGCGCCTGGGGGACAGCGGATTCCGGTGGCGTGGTGATTTGCGGCCGGGTTTCGGGGAGGGGCTGCTCGTCGCCGGGGCGCACCGGCGCGAACTCGGCGAGGGCGGCGCGCGCCGCGCGGGCCAGGTCTCCGGCCGTGGCGTACCGGTCGGCCGCGTCTTTCGCCATACCGGTGGCGACCACCCGGTCGAAACTCGGCGGCACCCCCGGCCGCGCGCTGGGGCGCGGCGGCGGGGTGAGCATATGCGCGTGCACGGTGGCCAGATTGCTGTCCCGCGGGAAAGGCGGCCGCCCGGTGAGGCTTTGGTAGAGCACGCAGGCGAGCGCGTAGATATCGGTGCTCGCGGAGACCGTCGTGTGGTGTTCGAAACGTTCGGGCGCCATATACGCGAAGGAGCCGATCGCGCTGTTGGCACTGGTGAGCTGCACATCCGATTCCGCGTGCGCGATGCCGAAATCCACCAGGTACGCGAACAACTCGCCGGTGAGCAGAATGTTCGCGGGTTTGATATCGCGGTGCACCAGACCGCTCTCGTGTGCGGCGTCCAGGGCGGCGGCGACCTGTTCGATCACCTCGACGGCCTGATGCGGCCGCAGCGGTCCGTGCGCGGCGAGATGGTCGTGCAGATCCTGTCCGCGCACCAGGCGCATATCGATGAACAGCACGCCGTCCACCTCGCCCCAGTCGTGCACCGGAATGACATGCGGTTCCTGCAGGCGGGCGGCGGTGCGGGATTCGCGCCGGAAACGTTCCACATAGGTGGGTGATTTGGCCAACTGGGTATCGAGCAGTTTCAGCGCGACCGTGCGATCGCGAACGGTGTCGTGGGCCTCGTACACCTCGCCCATACCGCCGACGCCCAATAGTCGCCGCAATTCATATTGCCCGAATCGCGTTCCGGCCCTGTTCGTTGCGGCCACCCGTGTGCCCTCCCATGGTGCTGTCCTCAACGTGAAAAGGCTACGGGCCGGGCTTCCGGCTGTCATTCCCGGGCGCACGTCGGTCCCGGCTGATAGGAGTATCGGACGACTCGACGCGAGTGTGTGACGCACGCCCCGTAAAGTCATGTCACAGCAAGCACCGCACGAAACGCGGCACACCGTGCAGCGCGAGGAGCACCAGTGTCACACGATCAGCCACTAGCCCCGCTTCCCCAGGAGGGCATGGGCTTCGCTTCGGCGTGGCCCGTCCGGGCTGGCGACGTGGACCCCTATCAGCGGTTACGGTTCGATGCCATCGCCCGCTATTTGCAAGATATCGCCTGGGAGGAAATGCATTCCGGGTTCTTCCATCGCACCGATCCGGCCTGGATCGTACGGCGCACCGTGGTGGATGTGGTCAAACCGATCCACTGGCCGGACCGGGTGGAATTGACCCGCTGGTGTTCGGCCATGTCGACGCGGTGGACGAATATGCGGGTGCGCATCACCAGCGAGAACGGCGGTCTCATCGAGACCGAGGGCTTCTGGATCAATATCAACGAGTTCACCAATATGCCGACTCGCATCAGCGATGAGGGCCTGGCCGAACTCGCCCGCACCACCAGTGAGCATCGATTGCGCTGGCGGCCCTGGCTCGTCGATCACACGCCGCCGGAATCGGATACCGATCTGATCTATCCGGTGCGCGCCACCGATATCGACCAGTACAACCACGTGAACAATGCCGCGTATTGGCAGGCCGTGGAGCAGTACCTGGTGGATTATCCGAAACTGGTGGCGGGACCGCATCGCGCGGTCATCGAATACATCGCGCCGGTGCTGGCCCGCCAGCATGTAACCGTGCGCAGCCGCTATGAGCCCGGTGATCGGACCGGGCATCCGGTGCTGCGGCTGTGGTTCGTGGTCGGCGGCATCACCACCACGACGGTGCGGATCGGGCCGCTGCCGACCGTGTGACTCACGTGACGGCTCGCGCTCGATGCGGGGCGGCGCGGTTGAGCGGCCGCGGCCGAAATCGCCTGACCGCCGGACATTCCCGACAAAATGCCGATCGCTGAATGTTTGCCCTGGCACACTCTCCCCAGTCCGATCGCCGCACGGTGATCGAGAACAGGAGATCGCCGGTATGAGACTCACACGGTTCGCGCTGCTCGCGACCGCACCCGCGCTGATTGCCGCGGTGGCCGCATGTGGCAGCTCCTCGGACACCGCCAAGAGCACCACCAGCAGCGCGCCGCCCACCACCACGAAGACGGTGGTCGCCACCGCGACAAAACTGGTCGGGCCGTCATCGGCTCCGCTGCCGCCGCCCAGCCCGACCCACCCGCCCGCACCCGCGCCCACTCCGCTCGCCGATATCGATTGCGGGCAGATCACCGGCGCCAATGGCGGGACCGCCGATGTCATCGCCTTCGCGAGCCAGGCGGGCCGCACCGGCTGCACCGAAGCCATCACCGTCACAAGCGATTACGTCGGCGCGGCACGCACCGGGGACGCGGTCCCCGTCGACGGATGGACCTGCCAGCCACAGCCGGACACCAATATTCCGCACGTCTGCTTCAAGGACGGCTTCACCATCGGCCTGCGGGGCACCGCGGCACCGAGCAATCCGCCGTCACCCGCGCCCACCCCGATCCGGACCGTGGACCCGAACAATCAGCCGCATAACGGTGATCGCACCGAACCACCCGCCCCGGCCCCCGACAAAACCGTCGAGGACGTAAATTGCGGCACCGTCACCGATGCCGGCGGCGGCACCCGCACCGTCATCGCCGTCGGCTCGGCCGCCGGCCGCGTCGGCTGCACCGAAGCGATCAACGTGGCGACCAGCTACGTCCAAACCATCAGCGATACGGACGTGGCCACCATCGACGGCTGGTCCTGTAATGCCCAGCCCGATGCCGCGGTCCCCTCGATGTGCGCCAAGGACGGCCTCACCATCGCCCTGCGCGCCAACTGATCACCCCGCGAATACGACTGCGGCCCATCCGGGATCGGATGGGCCGCGGCCAATGTGGCTGTGCCGCGCCACGACTAGCCCTTGGCGGCCTTGAGCAGATCCGCCAGGCTGGTGAACTTCACGCGCGGGCGGCCGGCGGCCTTGCCCGCGGTGCGCTCGGCCTGATCGATGGCCTTCCAGCCCTCGCGGCCGACCATATCGGGCTGCCGCTCGGAGAGCAGCGCGTCCAGGTCCGCGCGATTCGACTGCGGGGCAGTGAGTTTGCCAGCGGTGAAATCGGCGATCAAATGATCGACGGTCTCCTGCGAATCGACCCGGTTGGAGCCGATGACGCCGCGCGGGCCGCGCTTGATCCAGCCCGAGACGTACACGCCCTGCACCGGATTGCCGTCGGCGTCCACGACCCGGCCCGCGGCATTGGGCACCACGCCCCGGGTCTCGTCGAACGGGATATCGGCGATGGGCGCGCCGCGGTAGCCGATGGACCGCAACACCAGTGAGGCATCCAGCTTGTTGGTGCGCTCCGAGGGACGGGCCACGGTGCGGCCGTTCTCCTCGACGAGTTCGTTGTGCACGTACTCGACCGTCTCCACCTTGCCGTCACCGGTGATGGCGGTGGGGGAAACCAGGTAGTGGAAGACGATTCGCTTATTGCCCGGCTTGGCCGTCGCGCCCGCGTACTCCTTGGCGAGGGTGTACTTGAGCGCCAGCGACGGTTCCACGTCGGCGTGATCCAATTCGGCCTGGCTGGCCGGATCGAGCACCAGATCGTTGGGGTCGACGATCACGTCGACGCCCTTCAGATGCGCCAGCGCCAGGAACTCCGAGGAGGTGTACGCGGCCTGCAGCGGACCGCGACGACCCAGTACCACCACTTCCTTGATGTTGCTGCGGCGCAGCGCGTCCAGGGCGTGATCGGCGATATCGGTCTTGGCCAGCTCGTCCGGATCGACGGTCAGCACGCGCGCGACATCCAGGGCCACATTGCCGTTGCCGACGATGACGGCCCGCTCGCCCGAGAGGTCGAATTCGCGGTCCGCGAAATCCGGATGCCCGTTGTACCAGGCCACGAACTCGGTGGCGGAGTGGCTGCCGGGCAGGTCCTCACCGGGTACGTCGAGTTTGCGGTCGGTGGAGGCGCCGTGCGCGTAGAGCACCGCGTGATGATGCGCGAGCAGCTCCTCGTGCGAAACGTGCTTGCCCACCTCGACATTGAGGCGGTACTGCAGCGCGTCCCGGCGGAAGGCGGATTCGAACAGGCTCGCCACCGATTTGGTGCCCGGGTGATCGGGGGCGACGCCCGCGCGCACCAGGCCGTACGGGGTGGGCAGCCGATCGAACAGCTCGACCTCGACATCGGCCCGGCGCAATAGCTCCTCCGCCGCGTAGCAGGCGGCCGGACCCGCACCGACGATCGCGACCCGCAGGGTGCCCAGATCCTTGGGCGCGCGGGTCGGCGGCACCAGCGGTTCGAAGTTCGATTCCAGGGGATGCCGCACGAAGTACGCGGCATTGATGTCCTTGAATCTCGCCAGCGACGCCAGTAGGTCGTCCTCGGAGAAGATGGCGTCGACCGGGCAGGCGTCTACGCACGCGCCGCAGTCGATGCAGGTATCGGGGTCGATGTAGAGCTGTTCGGTCGTGGCGAACTCGCGTTGCTCAGGGGTGGGACGAATGCAATCGACCGGACACTCGGGTACGCAGCTGGCGTCGTTGCAACAACGCTGCGTGATCACATAGGCCATATCTCGCAGATCCTCGAAACAGTCGCGTGGTACTACTCCGCTCGGGGTTCGAGCAGGGCGGGTAGAACACGTTCTAATATATCGGCGCTCCGGCGCCTTGCGGCACGCAGGTGTGGCGCCACCATTCAGTGTGCCTCGAGTGTGAGGCGCGTCTCCTGCCGGGAGCGGGATCGGTTGATGTGAGACCAGTCTCGGCAGGTAGAACGGTGGGGCATACCGTAGTGCATATGGCTCGGACTCTCATCTTGATGCGTCACGGCAAATCCGGCTACCCGGACGGCGTGGCGGACCATGAACGACCGCTCGCGCCGCGCGGTCTGCGCGAGGCCGGACTGGCCGGAGACTGGCTGCGCGCCACCCAGCCGCCCATCGACGCGGTGTACTGCTCGACCGCCACCCGCACCCGCGAAACGCTCGCCGCGACCGGTATCACCGCACCGGTGACGTACGAGAAATCCATCTACGAGGCGTCGCCGCACGCGCTCATCGAATTGGCGCGGCTGACGGACGAATCCGTGCGGACGCTGCTGATGATCGGGCACTCCCCCGGGATGCCGTGGACCGCATGGGAACTGGCCGCCAATCGGGATTCGGCCGCGGCGGATCAGCTCAGCACGAAATTCCCCACCTCGGCGCTGGCCGTCCTGGAATTCGACCGCCCCTGGGCAGACGTCGACCCGGGCACGGGCGAATTGATCCACTTCCACGTGCCTCGATAATGGTCGGCTAGCCGAGTAGTTTGCCCCGCCACACCACTACGCCGCCCACCACGAGCAGCAGCAGGAGCGCCGGGAAGAACCCGAGCAGCCACCACACGACGCCGAATACCGCGACCACCGGCAGAGCGGCGATGGCCGCGATGACCGGCTGTTCCTTCACGGTCTCCAGCGCGGAGCGCGCCCGCACCCGATCAATGTCTTTTGCCATGCCCCCAGCGTAGGCGCGTATGGGCGGCTATTCAGTGCGGAAACGAACCTCGCACCCCGGCACGCCGGAGCGATCTCCGGCAGAATGAGCTTGCTTGGAGTGCACTCCAAGTCGCTAGCGTCGATATCGGGGCGAGCGCCCCGGCGGCGGGATTCGAGCACGGAAGGGCGGGCCGATGGGTACAGCAGCATCGTTGGAGGCGTCGGTTCAGCACGGCCCCGAGTACGAGCGGCCGCGCTATTCGATCGGTGAGGTGTCCGAGCGCAGCGGGCTCACCCGGGACACCCTGCGCTGGTACGAGCGCATCGGCCTGCTGAACTACGTCGGCCGCGATCACGCCGGGCAGCGCCGGTTCAACGATCGCGATCTGGATTGGCTCACGCTCATCGGGAAACTGCGGCGCACCGGCATGTCGGTGGCCGATATGGTGCGCTACGCCGAACTCGTGCGCGCGGGTGAGCACACCTTCCCCGAACGCCTGGACATGTTCCGGCACACCCGCGCGGAGGTGCTCGCCCAGATCGAGGAGCTGAAACAGACTGTCGCCGTACTGGACTGCAAGATCGCCCACTACGAGGGCGTTCCGGGACCGGACTGGCGCACCGTGCTCGCATGCGCTCCGATCGCCGATCAGGAACTCACCCGCACGACCTGAGCACGCCCGCCGCAGGAGCATGAAACGAATCGAGCCCGTCACCGGAAAGGTGACGGGCTCAACGCATTTGGGCCACTCAGCCCGCGAGGCTGATGGTGTGGCCGGTGTGGTCGACCTTGGCGCGCAGGTAACGCAGGTTGTCCGGCGTGGAATGCACACCGGTCGGGACGGTATCGCGCAGCCGCACACCGAGTTCGGTCAGCTGGCGCGCCTTCTCCGGGTTGTTGGTGAGCAGATCCAATTCGCCGACGCCGAGCGCGCCGAGCATCTGCGCGGCGGCGGTGTAGTCGCGGGCGTCCTCGGGCAGGCCGAGCGCGGCATTGGCCTGATAGGTGTCCAGGCCGCCGTCCTGCAGCGCGTAGGCGTCCAGCTTGTTGTAGAGCCCGATATCGCGGCCCTCCTGGCGCAGGTAGAGCAGGATGCCCCCGGCCTCGCTGATCAACTGCACGGCCTCGCGCAGTTGCGGTCCGCAGTCACAGCGGGCGGACCCGAAGACATCGCCGGTCAAACACTCCGAATGCAGTCGCACCAGCGGGGTGTCCCCCGCCTCGCCCAGGATCAGTGCCAGGTGTTCGCGTCCGTCGCCGAGACCGTCGAAGGTGACGGCCTCGGCGGTGGTGGCGTAGCCGTCGGCGAAGGTCAGCGGTATCCGTACGCGGGTGCGGACCCGCGCACCATCGCTCGCTGTTGGGCTCATGGCCGCTCCGGGATTCGTGATCGACATTCTGCGGTGTCGCAACCTCGGCAGGCCGCCCGGTATTCCGAACACGCCCCAATTCAGAATCACAGGCCGTGATCGCCGAACCGGAGGGCGGGGTTCAGCTTCGCGGCATACGATGCCTCCACTATGCAGTCGCTCGTATCCCATGACCGTGTCTGGATAGACAAACAGACACCAGAGGTCTTTCACGCGCTCAACAGTGTGGCCGCCGCCGTGCGAAACGCCGCTGCCGCAGTCGATCTCGGCCGGGCGGTGATGGAGTTGGTGAACGTGCGCGTCTCCCAGCTCAATGGCTGCGCCTACTGCCTCGATGTGCACTTCCGGGCCGCGCGGGAGGCCGGGGTCACCACCCAGCAACTCGCCGTACTGGACGCTTGGGAGCGTAGCCCGCACCTCTACTCCGACCAGGAGCGGGCCGCGCTCGTCCTCGCCGAAACCGTCACCGCGCTACCGGGCGAAGCGGCCATCGAACTTCAGTATGCTGCTGCGCGGCAACACCTGTCGGATGACCAGGTGTCCGTCCTCATCTGGGCCGCGACCACGATCGGCGCCTTCAACCGGGTATCGATCATGAGCAAGCATCCGGTGCGGGTACGAAAGGAGAACTGAACAATGAGCGAACAAGCCGTGGCGGCGACCGTCGTCCGCAATGACTCGCAACACCGCTATGAAGTCTGGTACGGCAACTCGCTCGCCGGCTTCACCGAATACCGCGAGCGCGATAACGACACCATCTTCATCCACACCGAGGTGGATCCCGCGTTCGGCGGCAAGGGCCTGGGCAGCGTGCTCGCCCGCCAAGCCATCGAGGATGTGATCGCGCGCGGGCGCGTCATCGTGCCGCGCTGCCCGTTCATCAAAGCCTGGCTGGACAAGCACCCCGACTACGATGAGCACGTGGTCGGCAAGGGCATCAAACGATGAGTGACCTGGAATCGCATCCGGAGGAATCGCTGTGCGAGGCCTCCGGGCGACCCGGTCCGCGCGCGGTCTTCTTCCCCTCCCGTGAGGTGCCGCTCGGCGGCGTGCGCGGCGTGACCGTATTCCGGTCGCTGCCGCAGCGCGATCTGCCGACCGTCGGCGCGTGGTGCTTCCTGGACAATTTCGGATCCGGGTCCGAGGCGCATCCGGACGGGCACGATATCGATCCGCATCCGCATATCGGATTGCAAACCGTCACTTGGCCTTTGAACGGGCGCATCCGGCATCGCGACAGTGTCGGCTCGGATGTGGAGATCCGGCCGGGACAGTTGAACCTGATGACCTCCGGGCGCGGGATCGCGCATTCGGAATATCGGGTGGCCGGGCACGAATCGGGGGCCGGACTCCAGTTGTGGATCGCGCTGCCGCGGGAAAGCGCCGGTGTCGCACCGCATTTCGAACAGCATCGGGATCTGCCGGAGTTCAAGCTGGACGGGCTGCACGCTGTGGTGCTGATCGGCTCGCTGGCCGGGCACACCTCGCCCGCCACCGCATACACCCCGATCGTCGGGGCGGACCTGAACGTCGACGCGGGCGCGGACCTGACACTGCCGCTGAACCCCGAATTCGAGCACGCGCTGCTGGTCATCGAGGGTTCGATCACCGCCGACGGCACCGAGGTCACCCCCGGAAGCCTGTTCTACCTGGGCAGTGATCGCACCGAACTGCCGCTCACCAGCGGCGCAGGCGGGCACGCCATTCTGGTCGGCGGCGAACCCTTCGCCGATGACCTGGTCATGTGGTGGAACTTCGTGGCGCGCAGCCACGAGGAGATCGAGGACGCCCGAAACGCCTGGGAGGCACACGATCTCGTGCGCTTCCCGGATATCGAGGGCCACACCCCGGACCAGCGCATCCCCGCACCGCCGCTGCCGCCGCTGCATCTGAAGCCACGCAAACGACGCTGCTGAACGCTTGCCCCGCACCATGATTCGGCCCCGGACCGTACGGTCCGGGGCCGAATGCGTGAAAGTCGTTCAGAGCGTGAGCGTTTGGGTGCCGATGACGCGGAGCAGGTCGAGCTTTTCCTGGGTGTCGGTGCCCGGCTTGGGGTAGTAGACCAGGAGGCGGCGAGTGGCGCTGGGGGTGAGCAGGGGTTCGCAGACCAGGTCCAGCAGGCCGACCTCGGGGTGGATCATGCGCTTGTTGTGGCCGGAGCGGTCGCGGATCTCGTGCTCGCCCCAGAGTGCCTCGAATTCGACGCTGGCGGAACGCAATCGAGCCACCAGCTCGGTGACGTCGGCATCGCCGGAGCGGGCCGCGGCGGTGGCGCGCAGGCCCGCCACGTGATTGCGGGCCATGGTGTCCCAATCCTCCACGGGGAACTTCTCGCGCTCCGGCGGGGAGGTGAACCACAGCCACGGGACACAGCGGTCCAGGCCGCGCCGCTGCGAATAGTCACCGGAGATCAGCGTGTGCATGCGGTTCTGCACCAGGAACTCGCCGAGGTCCGAGACCACGCAGGCGGGCGTGTCATCGAGTTTGGTGAGCACGTGCAGAATGCCCGGCCCCACGTGCGTATCGCCGCCGCGCGCGGGCGGCTGCTGCCCCGCCAGGTAGTACAGGTGATCACGCTCGTTATCGGTGAACCGCAGCGCCCGCGCCAGCGCGGCCAGCACCTGCGTGGACGGTCGCGGCCCGCGCGCCTGCTCCAGCCGCGTGTAGTAATCGGTCGACATGCCCGCGAGCATCGCCACCTCATCGCGGCGCAGTCCCGGCGTGCGACGCCGCGGGCCCTCGGGCAATCCGACGGCGGCCGGTTGCAGGGCCTCTCGATGCCGCCGCAGGAAGTCGGCTAATTCGTCGCGATTCACTCCCCCACTCTCCCGCGTCCGCGCCCACCTATCCAGGTACCGACGATCCCTGGATGAGCGGTCCTCTCCCGATCCTCGGATTCGGGGCGCAGGCTCGTGGCATGACCAAGAACCTCAGCACCGTTCAGCTCGGCACGACCGGGCCCGTCGTTTCGCGCATCGGCCTCGGGGCCATGGGAATGTCCGGAATGTACGGGGCCAGTGACGAGGCGACCTCGATCGCCACCGTGCACGCGGCCATCGACTCGGGCGCGAACCTCATCGACACCGGCGACTTCTACGGGATGGGGCATAACGAAGCGCTGATTCGGCAGGCGCTGACCGAGCGCAAGCGGGAAGACGTGCTGCTCAGCGTGAAGTACGGGGCGTTGCGCGGACCGGGCGGCGAATTCGGCGGGGTGGATACCCGGCCCGCGGCGACGCGGAATTTCCTGGCGTACTCCATGCAGCGGCTCGGCACCGATTACATCGATATCTACCGCCCCGCGCGGCTGGACCCGAACGTGCCGATCGAGGAGACCATCGGCGGGCTCGCGGAGCTGGTGCAGGCCGGATACATTCGGCATATCGGCCTGTCCGAGGTGGGCGCGGAGACGCTGCGCCGAGCCGCCGCCGTACACCCGATCGCCGATCTGCAGATCGAGTACGCGCTCGTCACGCGCGGTATCGAGAAGGAAATCCTGCCCGCCGCACGGGAACTCGGCATCGGTATCACCGCGTACGGGGTGCTCTCGCGCGGCCTGCTCAGCGATTCCCTGCGCGGCGGAGCGCAATTCGACCCGACCGACTTCCGCGCACACAGCCCGCGCTTCCAGGGCGAGAACCTCACCGCCAACCTGCGATTGGTGGAGGCGCTCGCCGAGATCGCGGCGGCGCACCAGGTGAGCGTGGCGCAACTGGCCATCGCCTGGGTGCTCTCGCGCGGTGCGGACATCGTGCCGATCATCGGCGCGCGCCGTCCCGAACGCTGGACCGAAGCCGTTGCGGCCGTGGATATCCAGCTGTCCGAGGCGGAACTGGCCGCGATCGAGGCGGCGGTTCCCGCGGATCAGGTCGCCGGTGGCCGCTACGCCGAAGCCCAAATGGCCATGCTGGACAGCGAGCGCTGATCCGCTAACGATGAAGGGCGGGGCTGCTACTTGCGGCGGGGGCGGATGACGGCGGTGAAAGCAGCCGAGGCTACGGCCTTTCCGGTGCTGTCGGTGATGGTGACCGGGACCTCGAGTTCGATTTCGGTGTGGGACTGGATATCCGCGCGAGTTTTCGCGACGAGGTCCGGGTCGAGCACGGAGGTCGCGGTGAACGGGCCGAGTTCGCCCTTGGCGCGGGCCAGATAGGTGATGCGGCCGTCGCGGGCGACGATGAAGGTCTCGCCCATCAGGTCGACGATGCCGGAGATGGACGCGCCCATGGCGGCCGTTTCGGCGAGGCCGAACAGCAGGGCGGCGTGGATATCGCCATTGTGGTTGAGGTGTTCGGGGCGCGGAGCCATGGCGACCGCATTGCGGCCGCTGGCGAATTCCACCGCCTCGATCCCGGTGAACTGGATGAAGCCGAGCTTTTTGAATCCGGCCATCACCAGATCGCCCATGGTGGCGCTGTCCATCGCATCTCCTACAGAAATTGAAACGTGTTCCAATTTCTATACCGGGTGCGGGGCGATGTTGTCCATGGTCACGGCAGATTGTCCGGGGCCACCAGCCCCAGCACCTCCGCCGTCCGCGACATGGTGTGCCGCGCCAGCCGGGTATCCGCGGCCAGACTCTGCCCCAGCGAGGGGATCAGATCGCGCAGCGACGCCGTCCACAATCCGCGGTAGCGCGGGAAACACCGCTCGAGCACATCCAGCAGGATCGACACCGCCGAGGACGCCTCGGACGACGCGCCCAGCACCCCCGCGATACTGCCGTCCGCGGAGGACACCACCTCGGTGCCGAATCGCAGTACACCCCTGCCGTTCGCATCGCGCTTGACCAGCTGGGCGTACTGCCCGGCCTTGATCATGGTCCAGTCTCCGTTATTGGCGGCGGGCGCGAACTCGCGCAGTACGGCCATCTTTCGGCCGCGGGTGGCGGTCATCTGGGTCAGCAGCAACCGGATCAGCCCGGAATCGCCCTTGTGCACCGAGGCCAGCGAACCCACATTGTGCGAGCGCAGCGAGGCCGCGGTATCCAGCATCGAACCATGCTTCAGGAGTTTCGGATTCGCCCCGGCATAGGGCCCGAACAGCAGCGCGCGTTTACCGTCGATCACGCGAGTGTCCAAGTGCGGCAGTGATATCGGCAGCGCCCCGCGCTTGGCCCGGCCGTACACCTTGGCATGATGCTGGGCGACGAGTTCGGGATTGTCGCAGCGCAGGAATCGCCCGCTCACCGGAAGCAGTCCGTAGCCCTGCACCTGCGGAAGTCCGGCATTCTGCAGCAGTTTCAACGCCCAGCCGCCCGCGCCCGCGAAGACGAATCGGGTATCCACCCAGCGGGTGAGGCGATCGTTATCGGTGAACTGGTGAATGCGCAATTGCCAGGAGCCGTCATTGTTCTTGCGCATCCCGCGGACTTCGCACCGCCGATGAATCTCCACCCCGGACGCCTCCAGGTGCGCGAACATCTGCCGGGTGAGCGAACCGTAATCGACATCGGTGCCGGTGACATCGCGGGTCACCGCGAACGGTTCGTACAGGCCGCGGCGCTCGGTGAGCAGCGGCGCCCAGCCCTCGATGGTCTTGGATTCGGCGCTGAACCGCATTCCACTGAAAAGCGGCTGGGCGGAAAGGGTTTCGAATCTGCGCCGCAGATAGTCCACATCGTCGGTGCCGTGCACCAGGGCCATATGCGGCACCGGATTGATGAAAGTGTCCGGCTTACCCACTATTTCGGCCTCGACCAGCGACGCCCATAATTGCCGGCTCTGCTGGAAATGCTCATTGACGCGGATCGCCTCGGCGATATCGATACCGCCGTCCGGATTCTCGGGTGTGTAGTCGAGTTCGCACAGTCCGGCATGCCCGGTACCGGCATTGTTCCAAGGTGCGGACGCCTCCGCCGCGAGTTCGGGCAATCGCTCGTACACCGCAATCGACCAGGTCGGTTCCACATGTTTGAGCAGGATGCCGAGTGTCGCGCTCATGATCCCACCGCCGACCAGCACCACATCGTAAGGACGCAGGGCCGCTTGCGTATTCATAGTCATTGTCTCCGGAGAACCCCATTGGACTTGTAGAGCGTTCGGAGCACGCTAACAAGCATCCCGTTCCCGCGCCCGTCGTCGTTTCCCGCCGGGTGACCCATTGCCCGAGCTGTAATACGAGCGTATGGTTCGACCCATACAGTCGTATGAGAGGGGTGTGATCATGCTTCGCGTCATCGAATTTCTCGGCCTCTGCGCGCCGGTGGTCGGGGCCGGACTGGTGCTGTACTACCGGCGGCGCATGGGGGCCGCACTGGGTTACGCGCTCATCGCCGCGGTGCTCGCACTGCTCGGCTCCGGCATCGGCATGCTCACCGAACGCGCCATGTGGTTCGGCGGCGGCGGAACCCACGGCATGACCGAGCGGATGGAATTCGGTGCGGGACTGCGCAACCTGTTCCTCGCCGGAGCCTGGCTACTGCTACTCGTTGCCGTGCGACTGCGGCGGGAGGTCCGGGCGTGAGCGCGCCACTGCTGTTCGAGGTGAGCGAGATCGCGGTGCTCACCCTGGCCGCCGGTACGCTCGTGGCCGGAGTGAGCATGCTGCGGCGCTATCCGGTCGCCGGGGCGGCGCTGCTGCTCGGCGCGCTGGCCTGGCTGATCGCGGAGGGCCTGCACTGGTTGCAGATCGGCGTCATCATGCCGGGATTGGAAGGCGAGGAACATGATTCGGCGCGATTGTTGGTCGGCATGATCGGCGACGCACTGTACTTCGGCGTGGGCGGCATCGGACTGCTGCTGCTGTTCTTCGCGGCGGTCGCCGACCGGGCCGCACGCGGGGATCAACGCCGCGAACCACTCGCGCTCGCCCAGCAGGCCGGGGCGCAGGCGTGGCGGTACTACCGAGGCTCGCGAGGACGTCATGGCCGCTACTAGCCGCGAGGCCGATCGGCGCGGCGATCTGCTGGAACGCCTCGCCGACGCCATCGCCGAGAACGGTATGGAGGGCGTCAGCATTCGCGATGTCGCCACCCGCGCCGGGGTGTCCATCGGCACCGTGCAGTACTACTTCGCCACCAAAAGCGATCTGCTGCAATCGGTCTGGCTGTACGTCCGGGAACATGCCGCGCGCCGATTCACCGCATCCGGGATCGCCGATATGGCCCCGGCGGACCAATTGCGCAAGCTGACCGAACTGCTGCTCACCCCGGCCCACGACCATCGGCTCTCCCGGGTCTGGTTCGCGCTGGCGGCGCGCGCAGCCCATGATCCGCAGATCGCGGCGCTGCACCGGGAACAGTGGCAGGGCACCGAAGAACTGCTGAATCGCGTACTGGCCCGGGCGAATCCGGAACGCGAGAGCGAATCCGCCGATGCCGCGGCGGCACTGCTGGCCCTGCTCGACGGACTCTCCATCTCGGTCATCACCGAACCTGAGCGCATGCCGCCCGACCGCGCGGCGCGCATCGGGAACGCGTGGGTGAATTCCTGGCTGGCGTAGCGACTTTCAGCGCTGGCGGGCGCGATACGCCGCCACCGCATTGCGATTGCCGCAGGCGGTGCTGCAGTAGCGGCGGGAACGGTTGCGGGACAGGTCCAGGACTATGCCCTCACAGGTGTCGTCGGCGCAGATCGCCAGGCGACTGAGTTCATTCGCGCGAATGAGGTCGATCATGGCCATGGCGGTTTCCACGGCGATGCGGACCGGCAGCGGGTCGGCGGCGGGTACCGCGTGGATGTGATAGTCGAGGTCGTCGTGGCGGACCAGCTGCGGGACGGCGCGATGTTCGGCCAGGATGTCGTTCACCAGCAGAACGGCGGTATCGCGGTCACTGGTGAGCAGGCGGCGCATGGGGGCGCGCTGGGCGCGCACCGCCGCCAATTCGGCCGCGCCGCCGGTGCGGGTGCCGGTGTAGCCGTGCCGGACGAAGAAGTCCTTCAACTGGGCGATTTCGGTCATCGTATCCGGAGGTTCCGCCGAATTCACCAGATCTACGGCGGCGGCCAGCGATGCCACCGTGTCATCAGCAAAAAGCATGTTGACATATTACACACACGCCGCTTAGCGTCATTGGTCATGGCGACGTTGACACATGACACCCCCGTGCGCAGCCGACTCGGCAACGGCCTGCTCCTCGCGGCGCTGTCCGCATCGTCCTTCGGCCTATCCGGCGCACTCGCGCGCGGGCTCATCGATTCGGGCTGGAGTCCCGCCGCGGTCGTCATCGTGCGCGTGCTGATCGGCGCGGCCGTGCTCGCACCGGTCGCCGTCTACCAGCTGCACGGGAACTGGGAGCTGCTGCGCCGCAATAAATCCCTGCTCATCGGCTACGGCCTGCTCGCGGTCGCCGGAGCCCAGCTCTCCTACTTCAACGCCGTCGCGCATATGGACGTGGGCGTCGCCCTGCTCATCGAATACACCGCGCCCATCGCCGTCATCGCCTGGCTGTGGCTGCGGCACAGCCAAAAGCCCGGCCGCGTAACGATTCTCGGCGCACTCATCGGCATCGCCGGACTCATCCTGGTGCTCGACCTGAACTCCGAGGTGCCGACCAGCTGGGTCGGCATCCTGTGGGCGCTGGGCGCGATGGTCGGCGCGGCAGGCTATTTCATCCTCTCCGGCAGTGCGGGCGACGCCGTACCCGGCACCGTGCTCGCCACCGGCGGCCTGCTGGTCGGCGGCACCGGCATCCTGCTGGCCGGGCTGATCGGCATCGTCCCGCTGGACGCGAGCACGAAACCCGTTGCCTTCCATGGTTTCACCACGCAATGGTGGCTGCCGCTGCTCGCGCTCGCCGTCATCACCGCCGCACTCGCCTACGTCACCGGTATCGCGGCCACCCGCGCGCTCGGCTCCCGGCTGGCCTCCTTCGCCGCCCTGTCCGAAGTGCTGGCGGCGATCATCTTCGCGTGGGCGCTGCTCGGCCAGACCCCGCACCTGATCCAATTGCTCGGCGGCGTACTGATTCTGGCCGGTGTCGTGGTCGTGCGACTCGGCGAACCCGCCGAGATCGCCGACGAACCGACCCTCAGCGAACCACGCTGAAGAAGGCGCGAATATCGGCCACGTGCATATCCGGCACCTCCATCGCGATGAAGTGATTGCCGGTATTGCCGGACGGCCAGTGCGCGATGTCGTTGTCCCGCTCCGCGAGTCGGCGCATCAGGGCCGAACCGCCGCCGTACACGCCGGTCGGAACCACCCGCTGACCCCGCGGCCAGCTGGAACCGATCGGGGCCGGACCATCGAACATGGGCCACGACGAACTGGCCATCGTATTGGTGAACCAGTACAGGCTGATATTGGTGAGCAGCAGATCGCGGGGCATGACGTCCTCCACCTGATCGGCCAGCGGGGTGAAATCCTTGAACTTGTGCATCAGCCAGGCCGCCAGCCCCACCGGTGAATCGGTCCAGGCGTGCGCGAAGGTCTGCGGGGCGGCGTGCAACAGGGAGTGATGGTTCAGAGCGGTCATCCACCCCTGCATGGCATCCCATTCGGCGCGCTCATCCGCCGTCATACCGGGCACGTCATCGGCCGTCGGCATGCCGAGGCCACCGTCGATATGCGCGCCGATCACGTGTTCCGGTGCGGCCAGCGCCATCTCGGGCACGATGTACGCGCCCAGATCGCCACCCTGCACCCCGTAGCGGTCATAGCCGAGGCGGGCCATCAGCGTGGTGAACATGCGCGCCACCCGGGGGATCGTCATACCCAGCTCGCGAGGGGCCTCGGAGAAGGCGAAACCGGGGATCGAGGGGATCACCACATCGAAGGCGAGCGCCGGATCCAGCCCGTGCGCCCGCGGATCGGTGAGCGGGCCGATGGTGCGGCTGAACTCCACGAACGAATTCGGCCAGCCGTGCGCCAGCAGCAGCGGCACCTCGTTCGGCTCTGATGAGCGCACGTGCAGGAAATGCACGTCGAGGCCGTCCAGCTCGGTCCGGAATTGCGGGAACCGATTCAGTTCGGCTTCCTGTGCGCGCCAATCGAATTCGGTGCCCCAGTAGCCGGCCAGCTCACGCAGGTAGTCGACCGGAACACCGCGCTCCCACCCCTTGCCCGGGGTCTGCGCCGACCAGCGGGTGTTCCGCAGCCGCTCGCGCAGATCATCCAGATCCGCCTGCGGGATATCGATGCGGAAGGGGCGAATGGCATTCATCGTGAGCTCCTGAAGTAGCGAATATGTCGTTCGAGAACCACGTTAGGAAGCATCTAGGACCACTCGCGTCCTAGTTCTGCGGCATTATGAAAACCATGAACGACACACCCGCCCGGCTGCTGCGACTGCTGTCCCTCTTGCAGACACCGCGCGAATGGCCGGGCAGCGAACTCGCCACCCGGCTCGGCGTCACCGATCGCACGGTGCGGCGCGATATCGACCGGCTGCGCGATCTCGGCTACCCCGTCGAAGCCACCCTCGGCGTCACCGGCGGCTACCGGCTCGCGGCGGGCGCGGCACTGCCCCCGCTGCTGCTCGACGATGAGGAGGCCGTGGCCATCGCGGTCGGCCTGCGCGCGGCGGCCGGACAGGCCGTGGCCGGTATCGAGGAAGCCTCGGTGCGCGCACTCGCCAAACTGGAACAGGTGCTGCCGCACAAACTTCGGCGGCGCGTACGGGTGATCGGGGCCGCCACCGCCACCTTCGGCGGCGACGGCCCCGTCGCCGATCCGGAAGTACTGGCGATACTGGCCGCCACCGCCACCAACCGGGAACGCGTCCGCTTCGCCTATCGCGATGCCGCGGGAAACGAAACCCGCCGCAATGTCGAACCCAATGGCCTCGCCACCGTGCACCGGCGCTGGTACCTGGTCGGATTCGATGTGGATCGCGACGCCTGGCGCAGTTTTCGAATCGACCGAATCGAAAAGCCGCAGCCGACCGGCGCACGGTTCACACCGCGCGAATTGCCCGCCGCGGACGCCGCCGCCTATGTCATAGGAGACCGAACCGATTGGGGTACAACGCCTTATCGGATGGATATCACCATCCACGCGCCCGGGTATCGGATCGCCGGGCGGCTCGGCGACACCCCCGGTGAACTCGACACCTCACGGGCGGACAGTTGCCGGCTCCGGGGTGAACGCGATGACGACCCGGAATGGCTTGCGACGCGGCTTATTTCGCTGAACGTACCGTTCGAGGTGCGCGACTCTCCCGAACTCGAGGAGCGACTGCGCGCGGCCGCCGACCGGATAGCGCACGCGGTGTCGAATTCGACCGGGAAATCGGAATAGCGCGGTAGATAGCCGAATTCGCGACGGAACTCCGCACACCACGAGTGTGGGGAACGGCGCATATGCGACGAAAGGGTTTCGCTTATCCATCCCCCCGGGTACGTTCGTCGGCAAACATCGGGCTCCGCGCAGCCCGCAATCGCTAGGGGCACCACCATGGCTATAACCAAGACCATTGCGCCAGTGCTACTGAGCCTCACCGCTGCGGTCGCACTGTCCGCCGCCGGACTACCGGCCACCGCGACCGCCGAACCCACACCGGCGCAACCACTCCAGATCAACGGCACCGATCACGGCATCGGCTACCAGGTGGCGCTCACCGACGATAAGCGCGCCACCGTCAGCACCCTGCAGGCCGGACGCTTCCTGGCCACCTGGGACGGCCAGGCCGTCATCGCCACCGACGACGGCGGCCGCGTGCTCGCCACCGTCCCTCTGAAATACGACATCGCCGGTAAGAACCTGGAATTCACCCCGGTCATCGGCGCGGATCACAAGAGCCTGACCCTCACCCCCGTCGCCGAATCCCCCACTCCGCTGCGGAATATCGACGCCCAGCAGCGCTTCTTCGAGGTGGTCCAGGCCAATATGCCGACGGTCCTGCAGGGCGCGGCCATCGGCGCTGCCATCGGCTTCCTGCTGGGCTTCCCCGCCGGACTGTTCGTCTTCGACATCATCACCGCACCCATCGGCGCGGTGGTCGGCGGTCTCATCGGCGCGGCCATCGGCCTGCAGCAGGGCGGCGGGCAACAGGCGGTGGATGCCGCCCTCGACTACGCCAACGCCATCGTCCCCGGCGCGTCCCAGACCTTCGGCCCGGCCTTCGAGGCCCTCCCGGCACCGCAACAGGGCAACTGACCCCCGGCTACTCCAGGAACCTCGCGCCCACGACCGCCATACTGTTGTCGGTGTAATACCAGTCGCCGTTCATCGGCATCGACAGCTGGAATTGCACGGTATGACCGGTCGCGGGCCCGGAGGTGATGGCCCACAGCGTATTCGGCAATCCGGTCGCCGTGCTGACGCTCCCATCCGACCACGTGAATGTCGCCGCGGTCGTGACACCGAAAGAGTTCCAAGGCAATTCGCCGGTGAACCGCCCGGACACGATTCCGGGCAACAGCGGGCTCGAGCACTCCCACAGCTCCGCCGTGCGCCGCACACTCTGCCCCGCGCTCCCGGTCCCCGGCACCCGATTCGAAGTCAGCACGTTGCCCTTCGAACACCCGCCGAGCCCGTCCCCCGGTCCCGCGGCGGCGGTCCCCACCATGGTCGCGGAAAGCAGCGCGGCACCGAGCAGCACCGCGGGGATACGCCGAAAAGCTCGCACACCAACCCCTCTCGCTGAGGAATCACCGGGTCCAGGCAATCAGCAGCGTACTCGCATCGCTCTCCGGCGTGAACGAAAAACCCGAGGTGAGACACCCGCGAACACAAAAGGCCCCCGCTCCGAAATCGGAGCGGGGGCCGAATGCTGTTGTCCAGCTAAGGCTTAGCGGTAATCGCTGAAGCCGTAGTCGTCCAGCGGAACCGCGGCACCGGTGGTGGTGCCGAAGCCGTCCGGGCTGTAGTAGGTGTCGTCGTAGGACGGCACCGCGTACGCGGCCTGGCGGGCTTCCTCGGTGGGCTGCACCTGGATGTTGCGGTAGCGGTTGATACCGGTACCGGCCGGGATCAACTTACCGATGATCACGTTCTCCTTCAGGCCGATCAGCTTGTCGGAGCGGCAGTTGATCGCCGCGTCCGTCAAGACACGAGTCGTCTCCTGGAAGGAGGCCGCCGACAGCCACGAATCGGTGGCCAGCGACGCCTTCGTGATACCCATCAGGACCGGACGGCCTGCGGCCGGCTCGGCGCCCTCGGCGACCACGCGACGGTTCGAGTTCTCGAACTCGGCGCGCTCGACGAGCGAACCGGGCAGGAACTCGGTCGCACCCGAATCGATGATGGTCACGCGACGCAGCATCTGCCGGACGATGACCTCGATGTGCTTGTCGTGGATCGACACACCCTGCGAGCGGTAGACCTCCTGGACCTCGTGGACCAGGTGGATCTGCACCTGACGGGGACCCATCACGCGCAGCACCTCGTGCGGATCCGCGGAGCCCTCCAGCAGCTGCTGGCCGACTTCCACATGATCGCCGTCGGCGAGCAGACGCTCGGAACCGTCCTCATGCTTGAACACGCGCAGACGCTGACGCTTCGAGAGCTTGTCGTACAAGACCTCTTCCGAACCGTCGTCCGGAATGATCGTGATCTTGTAGAAGCGATCGTCGTCCTCGAGCCGCACGCGACCCGAGACCTCCGCGATGGGCGCCTTGCCCTTGGGCACACGAGCTTCGAAGAGCTCCTGCACTCGGGGCAGACCACCCGTGATGTCGTCACCCGCGACACCACCCTGGTGGAAGGTACGCATGGTCAGCTGGGTACCCGGCTCACCGATGGACTGCGCCGCGACGATACCGACGGCCTCGCCGATATCGACGAGCTTGCCGGTGGCCATCGAACGGCCGTAGCAGGTGGCACACACACCGGTACCGGTGGTGCAGGTCAGCACGGAGCGGACCTTCACCTCGGTGATACCGGCGTCCAGCAGCGTCTCGAGGGCCGGGTCGCCGAGATCGTGACCCTTCTCGATGATGACGTTGCCCTTGGCGTCCAGCGCGTCGGTGGCCAGCGTACGAGCGAAGGTGCTGGTCTCGACGTGCGCGTCACGGATGAGCGAGCCGTCGGCCTGCCGCTCCGCGATCGGCACCACGATGCCGCGTTCGGTGCCACAGTCGGTCTCGCGCACGATGACGTCCTGCGACACGTCCACCAGACGACGGGTCAGGTAACCCGAGTCGGCGGTACGAAGCGCGGTGTCGGCCAGACCCTTTCGCGCACCGTGGGTGTTGATGAAGTACTCCAGAACCGTCAGGCCCTCACGGAAGGAGGACTTGATCGGCTGCGGGATGAACTCACCCTTCGGGTTCGTCACCAGGCCCTTCATACCCGCGAGGGTACGGGTCTGGGTGAAGTTACCCGTGGCGCCCGAGTCGACGATCGTGATGATCGGGTTATCGGACGGGTAGTGCGCGCGCAGCGCCTTACCGACCTCTTCGGTGGCTTCCTGCCAGATCTTGACCAGGGCGTTGTTGCGCTCCTGGTGGTCCAAAGCACCACGCTGGTACTTCTTCTCGATCTGATCGGCCTGCGCGTCGTAACGCGCCATGATCTCCGCCTTCTCCGGCGGAACGAGCACGTCCGACATGGAGACGGTGACACCGGAACGAGTCGCCCAGTAGAAGCCCGCGTCCTTCAGCTTGTCGACGGTCTGCGCCACGACAATCATCGGGTAACGCTCGGCGAGATCGTTGATGATCGCCGCCTGACGCTTCTTCGGCATCGGCTCGTCGATGTACGCGTAATCCGCGGGGAGCAGCTCGTTGAAGACCACGCGACCCAGGGTCGTCTTCGCGGTCCACGCGTCACCACGCTGCCAGCCGTTCGGGAACAGCTCGGCCTCGATCTCCTTCGGCGGACGCTGCGTGGTCAGGCGGACCTTGATCAGCGAACGCACGGTGAGCTCACCGCGGTCGACGGCCATCTGCGCCTCGGCCGGCGAGGAGTACACGCCGAATTCGGCGGAATCCTTCGCGGCCGGACGGTACTCGCCCTTCGCGCCCTCTTCGAGGCGAGTCAGGTAGTACAGACCGGTCACCATGTCCAGTCGCGGCATGGCGAGCGGACGACCCGAGGCGGGCGACAGGATGTTGTTCGAGGACAGCATCAGGATGCGAGCCTCGGCCTGCGCCTCCGCGGACAGCGGCAGGTGCACGGCCATCTGGTCACCATCGAAGTCGGCGTTGAACGCCTCACACACGAGCGGATGCAGCTGGATGGCCTTACCTTCGACCAGCAGCGGCTCGAAGGCCTGGATACCCAGGCGGTGCAGGGTGGGCGCGCGGTTCAGCAGCACCGGGTGCTCGGAGATGACCTCTTCCAGGACATCCCACACCTGAGCGCGCTGACGCTCGACCATCCGCTTGGCGGACTTGATGTTCTGCGCGTGGTTGAGATCCACCAGACGCTTCATGACGAACGGCTTGAACAGCTCGAGCGCCATCAGCTTCGGCAGACCACACTGGTGCAGCTTGAGCTGCGGACCGACCACGATGACCGAACGGCCCGAGTAGTCGACACGCTTACCGAGCAGGTTCTGACGGAAACGACCCTGCTTGCCCTTGAGCAGATCGCTCAGGGACTTCAGCGGGCGGTTACCCGGACCAGTGACCGGACGGCCACGACGGCCGTTGTCGAACAGCGCGTCAACGGACTCCTGAAGCATGCGCTTCTCGTTGTTGACGATGATCTCCGGCGCACCCAGATCGATCAGACGCTTCAACCGGTTGTTGCGGTTGATCACGCGACGGTACAGATCGTTCAGGTCGGAGGTCGCGAAGCGGCCACCGTCGAGCTGCACCATCGGGCGCAGCTCCGGCGGGATCACCGGAACGGCATCCAGCACCATGCCCATCGGCGAATTGCCGTTGGTCTGGAACGCGGCGACGACCTTGAGACGCTTCAGCGCGCGAAGCTTCTTCTGGCCCTTACCGGTACGGATGATCTCGCGCAGGTTCTCGGCCTCGGCCGGGATGTCGAAGTTCTCCATCAGCTTCTGGATGGCTTCCGCACCCATGGCGCCGGTGAAGTACTCGCCGTAGCGGTCCTGCAGCTCGCGGTAGATGACCTCGTCGATGATCAGCTGCTTCACCGAAAGCTTGGTGAAGGTGGTCCAGATCTCGTCGAGACGGTCCAGCTCACGCTGGGCGCGGTCGCGCAGCTGACGCATTTCGCGCTCGCCGCCGTCCTTGACCTTGCGGCGCACATCGGACTTGGCGCCCTCGGCCTCGAGCTCGGCGATATCCGCCTCGAGCTTCTGGGCGCGGGCCTCGAGATCGGCGTCGCGCTGGTCGGCGACGTTCTTCTTCTCGACCTCCATCTCGGCTTCGAGGGTGGAGAGTTCGTTGTGCCGCAGTTCCTCGTCGACGCCGACGATGACGTAGGCGGCGAAGTAGATGATCTTTTCCAGATCCTTCGGCGCCAGGTCGAGCAGGTAGCCCAAGCGCGACGGAACGCCCTTGAAGTACCAGATATGGGTAACCGGAGCGGCCAGCTCGATGTGACCCATCCGCTCACGGCGCACCTTGGCACGAGTTACCTCGACGCCACAGCGCTCGCAGATGATGCCCTTGAAGCGGACACGCTTGTACTTACCGCAGTAGCACTCCCAGTCCCGGGTGGGACCGAAGATCTTCTCGCAGAAGAGGCCATCCTTCTCCGGCTTCAGCGTGCGGTAGTTGATGGTCTCCGGCTTCTTCACCTCGCCGAACGACCACTGGCGGATGTCTTCAGCGGTCGCCAGGCCGATCCGGAGTTCATCGAAGAAGTTGACGTCTAGCACGTAACTTCCTTTCCCCTGTTCGGGTTGAGTATGAGCAAAAGTCGCTAAATCCGTTGCCTGGGAGCGCTTTTCGCAATGCGCTCAGAGCGCTCCCAGACCGATCGCTCTTACTGCGCCAGGTCGTCGACCGTCGCAGCCTCGTTGCGGGACAGGTTGATGCCCAGGTTCGCCGCGGCGCGCTCCAGGTCCTCGTCATCGCCATCGCGCATTTCGATCGCGGCACCGTCCGAGGACAGCACCTCGACGTTCAGGCACAGCGACTGGAGTTCCTTGAGCAGAACCTTGAACGACTCCGGAATACCCGGCTCCGGGATGTTCTCGCCCTTGACGATCGCCTCGTAAACCTTCACGCGGCCAACGACATCGTCGGACTTGATGGTGAGCAGTTCCTGCAGGGTGTAGGCGGCGCCGTACGCCTGCATCGCCCAGCACTCCATTTCACCGAAGCGCTGACCACCGAACTGGGCCTTACCACCGAGGGGCTGCTGCGTGATCATCGAGTACGGACCCGTCGAACGCGCGTGGATCTTGTCATCCACCAGGTGGTGCAGCTTCAGGATGTACATGTAGCCGACCGAGACCGGGTACGGGAACGGCTCGCCGGAGCGGCCGTCGAGCAGTACAGCCTTACCGTTGTCGTCGATCATCTTCTCGCCGTCGCGGTTCGGCAGGGTCGAACCGAGCAGGCCGGTCAACTCTTCCTCGCGCGCACCGTCGAAGACGGGGGTGGCGATATTGGTGTCGGCGGGCTGGCCGATCATCTCCTCGGGCAGGCGCTTGGCCCACTCGGGAGTGCCCTCGACCTGCCAGCCGGTCTTGGCGATGTAACCCAGATGGGTTTCCAGCACCTGACCGATGTTCATACGACGCGGCACACCGTGCGTGTTCAGGATGATGTCGACCGGGGTGCCGTCCGGGAGGAACGGCATATCTTCCTGCGGGAGGATCTTGCCGATGACACCCTTGTTGCCGTGGCGACCGGCGAGCTTGTCGCCGTCCTGGATCTTGCGCTTCTGTGCAACGTAAACGCGGACCAGTTCATTCACGCCGGGGGGCAGATCGTCGTCGTCATCACGCGAGAACACGCGGACGCCGATGACCTTGCCGGACTCACCGTGCGGCACCTTGAGCGAGGTATCGCGAACTTCGCGAGCCTTCTCACCGAAGATGGCGCGCAGCAGGCGCTCTTCCGGGGTCAGCTCGGTCTCGCCCTTGGGGGTGACCTTGCCGACCAGGATGTCGCCGTCGCGAACCTCGGCGCCGATGCGGACGATGCCGCGCTCGTCGAGATCCGCGAGGACCTCGTCGGAGACGTTCGGGATATCCCGGGTGATCTCCTCGGCACCGAGCTTGGTGTCGCGAGCGTCGATCTCGTGCTCCTCGATGTGAATCGAGGTGAGCACGTCATCCTCCACGAGGCGCTGCGACAGGATGATCGCGTCCTCGTAGTTGTGGCCTTCCCACGGCATGATCGCCACGAGCAGGTTCTTGCCGAGCGCCATCTCACCGTTCTCGGTGCAGGGGCCGTCGGCGAGCACATGCCCGGCCTCCACGCGCATGCCCTCGTCCACGATCGGACGCTGGTTGGCGCAGGTGCCCTGGTTGGAGCGCTCGAACTTGCGCATGCGGTACGAGCGGCGGGTGCCGTCGTCATGCATGACGGTGATGAAGTCGGCCGAAACCTCTTCCACCACACCGGCCTTCTGGTTCACGACCACGTCACCGGCGTCGACGGCGGCGCGCAGCTCCATACCGGTGCCGACCAGCGGCGACTCGGAACGGATCAGCGGCACGGCCTGACGCTGCATGTTCGCGCCCATGAGGGCACGGTTGGCGTCGTCATGCTCGAGGAACGGAATCATGGCGGTCGCGACCGACACCATCTGGCGCGGCGAGACGTCCATGTAGTCGACCTCTTGCGCGGCGACGTATTCCATTTCCTCGTTGCCGTGGCGGGCCAGGACGCGCGCCTCGAGGAAGTTGCCGTCCAAGTCGACCGGCGAGTTCGCCTGGGCGCGGATGTGACGGTCTTCCTCATCAGCGGTGAGGTACTTGACCTCATCGGTGACGCGGCCGTTCTCGACCTTGCGGTACGGGGTCTCGATGAAACCGAACGGGTTGACCCGCGCGTACACCGACAGCGAACCGATCAGGCCGATGTTCGGGCCTTCCGGGGTCTCGATCGGGCACATGCGGCCGTAGTGCGACGGGTGGACGTCACGGACTTCCAGGCCGGCGCGCTCACGGGACAGACCACCCGGGCCGAGCGCCGACAGGCGGCGCTTGTGGGTCAGACCCGAGAGCGGGTTGTTCTGGTCCATGAACTGCGACAGCTGGGAGGTTCCGAAGAACTCCTTGATCGCGGCCACGACGGGACGGATGTTGATCAGGGTCTGCGGCGTGATCGCCTCGACGTCCTGGGTCGTCATGCGCTCGCGCACGACGCGTTCCATACGCGAGAGGCCGACGCGGATCTGGTTCTGGATCAGCTCGCCGACGGTACGCAGACGACGGTTGCCGAAGTGGTCGATGTCATCGACGTCGACCGGGACCTCGGAGCCGCCGGGAGCGGTCATCATGCGATCGCCCTGGTGCAGACGGACCAGGTATTCGATCGTCGCGACGATGTCTTCCTTGGTCAGCGTCGAACCGGTGACGGGCTTGTCCAGGTTCAGGCCGAGCTTCTTGTTGATCTTGTAGCGACCGACGCGCGCCAGGTCGTAGCGCTTCTCCTTGAAGAACAGGTTCTCCAGCAGGGTCTGCGCGGACTCCTTGGTCGGCGGCTCGCCCGGACGCAGCTTGCGGTAGATATCCAGCAGCGCCTCGTCCTGACCCGGAGTGCTGTCCTTCTCCAGGGTGGACATCATGATCTCGGAGAAGCCGAAGCGCTCCACGATCTCTTCGGTGGTCAGGCCCAGCGCCTTGAGCAGCACGGTGACCGGCTGCCGGCGCTTGCGGTCGATACGCACGCCGACGGTGTCGCGCTTGTCGACATCGAATTCCAGCCACGCGCCACGGGACGGGATGACGCGCACGGAGTGCAGCGTCTTCTCGGTGGACTTGTCGATGGAATCGTCGAAGTACACGCCCGGCGAACGGACCAGCTGCGAAACGACAACACGCTCGGTGCCATTGATGATGAACGTGCCCTTGTCGGTCATCATCGGGAAATCACCCATGAAGACCGTCTGAGACTTGATCTCACCGGTGTTGTTGTTGATGAACTCCGCGGTCACGAAGAGCGGCGCCGCGTAGGTCATGTCCTTGTCCTTGCACTCCTCGATGGAGGCCTTGACCTCTTCGAAGCGCGGGTCGGAGAAGGACAGCGACATGGAACCGGAGAAGTCCTCGATCGGCGAGAGCTCCTCGAGCACCTCCTCGAGCCCGCCGAAGGGGTTGACGTCGCCTCGGGCGACTGCCTTTTCCCGCCAAGTCGGTGCACCGACCAGCCAGGCGAACGAATCGGTTTGTAGATCGAGAAGACCCGGAACCTCGAGGGGCTCACGAATCTTCGCGAAAGACACCCGCTTCGGGGCTCCGGGAATACCGGCCTTGGTCTGGGTGGAGACTGCCAAGATGCGTCCTTCCAGCACCTCACGCGCGTCGCGTGGTGGTCCGCGACCGTCGCTTGTCTGCTACGAATTCCGCTGGTGACGACCCAACCGAAACCGAGGCAGCAAACAGCGGAAGTAACACCGGAAGGTGGAACTTTCGTCGATGCGATCAAGGTATGGACAGGAGGCAGCCAGCGCAACGTCCAAAACTACACCCAAACCTACGGGGGTGTCAAAGTACCACCCGTGGCGAGCCCCGGAGGGCTAACGCGCCGAAGCGTGTCGCGGTGGTGACCACACCGCATCGCTGCGATGTGAAGACCACGTCGCGGCCGGATCGAACACCGCTACCGCGATGAGATCGGTGCCGCATAGAGGCGGTGCCAAACCTTCTGCCGACCGGGCTCGGTGTCCGCTGGCTGCGTTCCTCGAGGCCCTCGTCGGCGTCTTGTCCCCTGTGACAGCCGCCGCTGTTGTGAATAGCGTGACGGGTCGGACGAAACTCGTCAAGTGGCGCGAGAAGTTGACAAACCGCGAGATCCCCTGCCCCAGTACAAGATCACCCGGCTACGTCGCGCAATGGGCCCGGAAACGGCGCGACGGCCCCCGGAAATCGGGGGCCGTCGCCGGGTATGTCATGTCCGGTCACCGGATACCACCCCTCACCGGCGCGTTCGCCGGAGCGGGGCGGTCAGCGGTCGGCGATCTCGGCCGCGAGCCATTTACCGCCGACCTTCTGCATACGCAGCACGATCGGACCCGCGGCCAGGGGCTGCGGTTTGCCGTCCTTGATGGCGGCGATATTCAGGTTGACCAGCAGTTCCGCATGGTCGCCGGTGAGAAGGGTCACCCCGATCGGGTCGGCGGTGGCCTTGGTGTCGGTCTGGGTCTGCTTGATGGCGTCGATACCGGTGTCCAGGAGTTTGTCCTTGTCGAACTCCTCGAGCATCTTGCCGGTCATCACCCCGCGGGCGGTATCGCGGAACTTGTCGATGTCCTTGGCGTTGTAGCCGTAGATCGTGGTGAGGGCGTTGCGGGCGGCCGCCTTCACCTCATCGGTCGAGGAGTTGTCGACATAGGCCCGGTTGCCGTCGTCCACACCCGGTTTCAGGGCCCCCACGACGGCCAGGGCGGCCAGCAGGACCGCCGCGGTACCGCAGATGATCGCGACCCGCCAGTTGCGCCAGAAATCGCCAGGACGGGCCGGAGGGCGCCGCGCGGGCGCGGACTGGTTCTTCGACAGGCCGGGACCGCGCTGGGGCGCACCGGGGCGGCCGGTGGCGCGGGTGCTGCCACCCTGCGCGGAAGTGATCGCGCCGCGGCCGGAACCCGTTGCGCCGCGCGATGATTCGGTCTTCTGGACGTCGGCGGCAGTGGTGCGGTTACCGCTGCCGCGCTGGGCGGCGGGGCGGCGCTTGGAGCTGACGCGATTGACGGGGCGTCGATTGGCCATGATCGCGGTCTCCTAGTTACCCGGTTGCGGGGCAGGCGGGGTGGTCGGGTCGGCCGGGGCCTGCTGGGCGGGGGCGCTGCCGCCGACCGAGACCGGATCGGCCACCGCCTCGACCTGATCGGCCTTCCAGACGCCATCCTTCAGGACGACGTCCACCGACCAGGTGTAGCGCAGGCGGCCGGTGGGCTTACCGGCCCCCGATTCGGTCACCTCCAGCACGACCAGCGCACCGGCCTGATCCCGCTCCGAGTTGAGCTCGGTGATAGCCCCGCCCACCACCTTGGAGGTGGTGTTGACATTGGAATCGGCGGCGGTCTTCTTGATCTGCGCCTCGTTCTTGGTGGAGGCGTCCAGCAGATCACCGGTCATCGAGGAGCGGGCCAGCGCCAGCGATCCGTCGATGTCGTTCAGGTTCATCGAGGTGATGTTGATGGCGGCCTGCTGTGCGGCCGCCAGCGCGGCATCGCGGGCGTCGGCGCGCGGCTTGTCCCGCAGCAGCCCGCCCACGATCCAGGTGCCGCCGAACCAGGCCGCGGCGACGGCCGCGACGGCCAGCAGTGCGATGGACGCGAGGGTGATCACCCGGCGCGGGGTACTCGCCTCGGCCGCAGCCGAATTCGCCGCCGAAATGCTGGATTCCTTTGCAGCAGAGGCGGTTTCACTCTTTCCCGCACCCTTGCCGCGGGCGGCTCCGGCACCGGGCGCATCGCCGGACTCGCCGAGCGGAACCGCGTCCGCATCGGGCGTGGCCCGGTCCGCGGCGGCCGCCGAATCCACGTCGGCATCCGCCGCATCGGCAGGGGCGTCGGCCGCCGCGGTGGCAGCGTCGGAGTCACCGTCGTCGGCGACATCGGCGGCTTCGGCCTTGCCGAGGGCGACGGTGGCATCGCCCGCCGCCGCGTCGACGGGGGCGTCCGCGGGCGCGGAGCCAGCTGGGGAGTTCGGCTCCAGGGTCGGTCCGGCCGGGGTCCCGATCGGGTCGCCGGGGCGTTCTCCCTGGTTGCTGTCCTTTTGCTGGCTCACGCCGCCACCATACTTTCCTCTCCGCGCCGAACCACGTCGGCTATGCGCATTTCCACGCCTGAGGCGTGCGCCATCGTGGTCGATGGCACACGCCGGGGTACTGACGGCGGACGCGCGGCCGGATTACGGCGCGGCGCGTCACCGCTTGGTGGTCACGCCCATGAGCGTGGCCAACTGATTGGCGACCGGGTTCAGGTTGAGCTTCTCCGGGTCGTACTTGGGCTTGTCATCCCACGGCTGCGGGACACTGGGATCGGCCGTCTCGGCGTGCGCGCCGCCGCGGACGGCGGTCTCACTGCCTTGCGGGACAGCGCATTTCGCCTCGGTATTGAAGGGGAAGTCGTCGCGCGAATCGTCGAAGTTGGGGTTCTGCGCCTTCATCTGGTCGATGATGGCCTGGGTGCCCTCGTAGCCGACGGTGCAGGCGGGCGGGTTGTTGGTTTCCAGCACCAGGCCGAAGTGGGTGGTGCCGTCACCGGGGGCCGTGGCCGACGCGCCGATGGACAGCAGCGGCAGCATCTGCAGCACCGGGCCGAGGGCGTAGAACTTGGGCGAGATGGTGAGCAGCAGCGTGCGCAGGTTGGTAAGGTCCTGGGTCAGGGCCGGGCCGGATTCCTGGATCAGCTTCTGCAATTGCGCGCCCGCGCTGGTGCTGGTGCCGATGAGCCGGCGGATATCCGGATCACTGGAGCGCAGCTGCGCGGAGAGCTTGTCCAGGCCGTCGCTGAAATTGCGGATGGCCGGGCCCTGCTCGGACTGGGTGGCGAGCACGCCGCGCGCGTCCCGGATCAGGGCCAGGGTCTGCGGCAGCGAGTCCACGCCGGTGGCGGTGAACTTGTTGAGCGATTCGACCAGCACCTTGAGGTCATTGCCCTTGCCGTCGAAGGCTTTACCCAGTTCGGTGACCGCGGTGCTGAGCGCCGCGAGGTCGGTGGTCTGGGCGAAGTGGTCGACGCTGGCGAGCAGTTCCTCGACCCGGATGGGCAGCACCGCGCCGGTGATGACCGAACCGTCCTTCAGGTACGGCGCACCGTTGTTGGTGGGCTGCAGATCCACGTACTGCTCACCGATGGCGGAGCGGTCCGCGATGACGGCCTTCGCGCTGAGCGGGACTTTCGGCTTACCGGAGTCCATTTCGAGCGTGATGATGACGCCGTCGGGCGTGATGTCGAGATCGCCGACCCGGCCGACCGGCACACCGCGGTAGGTGACCTCCGCGCCCTTGGACAGGTTGCCGGTGCCCGCGGGCTGATCGGGGGTGTTGTTGATCTGCAGCGTGACCTTGTACAGCCCGAAGCCGAGCATATTGTTCAACCGCACGTACTTGGCGCCCACGAAGGTGACGCCGAGTACCGCGATGATCACGAACAGGATCAGCTGGTTGCGTACCAGACGGCTCATCGCGGACCACCCACTCCCAGCTGGTCGAGAATCGATCCCAGCGGATCGAACGGTGCGGGGGCCCCGGTCGGGCGGGCCACGGTGGGCGGCAGCGGCAGCAGTGAGACGGTGGGCCAGCCACCGCGCGGTCCGTTGCCGTTGTAGTACGGGTTGCTCGGATCGACGTTGACCTGACGGCCGTTGGGCGGCAGGTACACCGGATCCGGTTTGCCCACACCGAGATTCGACAGCAGGGTGCCGACCTCGAGGTCCACCGACAGCCAGGTGTTGACCTGACCGCCGAACGCGGACTTGATCGCCTCGTCCGGGAACGGATAGGTCGGGATGAGCGGGAACGCGGTCACCAGATCGCCCGCCGATTTGCCGAGTTCCTGCAGCGTGGGCCGCAGCGAGCTCAGGTCGGTGATCAGGTTCTCCTTGGAGTGATCCAGCACGTCGAACCCGGCCTGGCCCACCCGATCCAGCTGGGTGAGCAGCTGAATCAGTTGCGGCCGTTGCTCCTCGAGGATTTTGATGCCCTGCGGCAGCTCGTCGAGGATCTTGCCGATCTGCTCGGTCTGCTGACCGACCCGGCTGCCGAGGGTGTTGAGCCCGTCCAGCGCGCGGGTGATGTCGTCGACCTGCTGATTCAACCCGTTGATGAGGGTGTTGGCCTGTTCCAGCAGCGAGCGCACCTTGGCGTCGCGGCCGTCCAGGGCCTTGTTCAGCTCGACCACGATGGGCTGCAACTGGGCCACGCCGCCGCCGTTGAGCAGCAGTGAGAGCGCGCCGAGCACCTGCTCCACCTCGGTGGCGGTGCGGGTGTTCTCGACCTTGATGGTGGAACCGTCCTGCAACCGCGCCTGATCGGGATCGTTTGCGGGAGCGGACAATTCGACGAATTTCTCGCCGAGCAGATTGGACTGGCGCACCTCGGCCCGCGCGTTGGCGGGCAGGTTCACCGATTTGTTCACCACGGCCTTGATGCTGGCGGTCCAGCCGTCCGGCGCGAGTTCGATCTTGTCGACCCGGCCGACGGCGACGCCGTCCACCTTCACCGTCGACTGCGGGACCAGGTCCAGCACATCGGAGAAGCGGATATCCAGGTGCATGGGGTGATCGCCCACGTCCGCGCCACCGGGCAGCGGCACGCTGAACGCGCCGTTGCCGCAGCCCGCGACCGCGAACGTCGCCGCGCCGAGCGTCGCCGCGAGCGCGACGGTGCTGCGGCGCGCCAGGGCGGCGGTGCGCGCCCGCGCGGGAATGCGCTTGCGGCTCATCGCTGTCCACCTTCCTGCGTCGACGGCGGCTGCTGATCGGACGGCACACCCGGTACGGATCCGGGCACCGTATTGCGCTGGACATTGTCACCGCTGAGGATGCCGAACGGCAGCACCAGCGACGGCGTCTTCACGCCCGCGGTGAGCTGATCGGTGATGATCCCGCAGTTGTCCAGAATCGGCTTGAGCTGACGCGAGATGGCGTCGAACTTGGGATCGCCCGGCCGCAGCTTGCCCAGATCCAGCATCTTGCAGATCACCCCGAACGGGTTCTGCAGATCGGTGAAGTTGGGCCGCATGTCCAGGGTGCCGGTCTCGCCGTTGTGGACGTTGATCAGGTTGCTCAGCGCCGTCGGGATGAGCGGCAGCGCCTTGGCCAGATCGTCGCGCTGATCGGCGAGGGTTTTGGTGAGCGAGGTCAGCGCATCGGCGTTGGACTGCACCAGTTCCCGATTGTTGTCGATGAACCGGGCCACATCGCCGAGGGCGACGGACAGCAGGCTCAGCGCGTCACCGAGATCGCGGCGCTCATCGGCCAGGAATCCGGCCAGTGAGGACAGCTGCGAATTGAACGTCCGCACCTGCGCGTCGTTATCGGAGAGCATGCGCACGAAGGACTGCAGATTCTTCACCGTATCGAAGATGTCGGTACGCGAATCCGACAGCGTCGCAGCGGCTTTGGAGAGCTGCGTGAAGCTGTTGGCGAGCGCGTCACCGTTGCCCGCGAGGTTCTGCGCGGCGGTGCGGGCGAGGTCGTTGACCGCGCCGTCCTTGTTCGCGCCATTGGGTCCGAGGGCATCGGAGAGTTCGGTGATGCTCTTGTACAGCCGGTCCACCTCGACCGGGGTCGCGGTGCGATCCTTCGGGATGGTGGCGTTGCGCCCCATCTTCGGACCGCCCTTGTAGGCGGGCGCGAGCTGGATGTACCGGTCCGAGACCACCGACGGGGTGATCTGGGCGGCCTTGGCGTCGGCGGGCACGTCGTATTTGCGATCGACGTTCAGCACCACCTTGACCTGCTCGCCCTCGGGGGTCACCGAGGCGACCTTGCCGACCGGCACACCGAGGATCCGGACATCCGAACCCTCGTAGATGCCGACCGATTTATCGAAGTACGCGGTGATGGTGGTGGTGTTGAGCTTGTCCAGCCCCCACCACGCCAGTCCGGCGGCCAGTACGGCCAGCACCGCCACACCGGCGATGAGCTTGCTCTTGGTACTGGACGCCCGCAGGGCGGTCAGCGGATTGGTCGCCATCGCTAGCCTCCCATCTTTCGGATCGGCGCACGGTCGCCCGGCACATCGGGCAGGGCGGGCGGGATCAGGTTGGTGATCACCGCGTCGAACCAGCGGCCGGTGCCCAGCACGTTCGCGTAGAGACCGTAGAACGGGGCCGCCAGGGTGAGCGTCTTGGAGATGTTCGCCTGGTTCGCGTTCAGCAGATCGATGGTCTTGCGCAGGTTGGTCAGCGCCGGGCCGATCTGCTCCTCGTTATCGTGCACCAGCGCGGTCAGTTCGGCCGCAATGGTTTTCGCTCCGGTGAGCAATTGCGCGATGGACTGCTGCCGCATATTCAGCTCGGCGAGCAGCTGCCCGCCATTGCCGATGAGCCGCTCGAATTCCGCATTGCGATCCGCGAGCACCTGGGTGGTCTTCTTGGTCGCGCCGAACAGCTTCTTGAGCTGGTCATCGCGCTTGGCGATGGTCTCCGAGAGCCGGGCGACGCCGTCGATGGAACCGCGGATATCGGCCGGGGTGCCGGAGAACGCCTCCGAGAGCACCCGGAAGCTCTGCGCCAGCTGATCGGTCTTGGTGTCCTCGATTTCGGCGGCGGCATCGCTGAACGCGTCCACCACGTCATAGGGGGAAACCGTGCGGGACAACGGAATCGCCTTGGACGGATCGGCGGGATCCGCGCCCTTGGGATCCAGCGCCAGATACTTCTGCCCGAGCAGCGTCTTGATCTGGATGGACGCGGTGGTCTCATTGCCGATCCAGGCGTCCTGGGTGCGGAAGTCGACCAGCACCTTGTCGCCGTCCAGGCGCACATCCTGCACCTGGCCGACCTTGACGCCCGCGATGCGGACCTCATTGCCCTTCTTCAGGCCCGCGGCCTCGGAGAATTCGGCGGTGTATTTGGTTCCGGCGCCCAGGATGGGCAGCTTGTCGAGGCTGAACGCGGACATGGTGACCAACAGCACCAGGACCAGGCCCAGTCCGCCCATGAACGCCGGACTGCGCTTACCGAGCACGACCCGGTCATCCATCAGCGGCCTCCCTTTCCATGGCAGCGGGGAGCCGGATTCGTGTAGATCGGCTGATTGACGGTCGGCATGTTCTGAATCGCCGGGGGCAGATTCAGCTGCGGCGCGTCGGCCGTACCCGGACCCGCGACGATGTCGATACCGCACAGGTAGAACTGGAACCAGGAGCCGTAGCTCGCGGCGCGGCCCAGCTTGTCCATCTTGATCGGCAGATTCGCCAGGCCCTCGTTGACCTCGTCGGACCGATCGTTCAGCGTCCCGGTCAACTGGTTCAGGCCCGCGATCGCGCCCTGCAGATTCGGCCGCACCGGCACCAGCAGATCGGCGGTGGCCGAGGCCAGATTGCCGAGCGAGGTGACCGCGGAGCCGATGGTGCCGCGATCCGCGTTCAATCCGGTGACCAGCGCTTCGGTATTGACGATCAGCTGATCCAGCTGTCCGTCATGCTGATTCACCGCGTCCAGGATCGCGTTGAGGTTCTTGACCACCTCACCGATGACGGCGTCCTTGTCGGCGAGCTTATTGGTCAGCGCGGCGGTATTGGCGACCAGATCGGTGATGGTGCCCTTCTCGCCCTGGAACACCTGAATGATGTTGTAGGACAGCTTGTTCACATCATCGGCGGTGAGCGTCTGGAACAGCGGCCGGAAACCGTTGAAGAGCTCGGTCAGATTCAGCGCGGGCTTGGTGTGCTCGAGCGAGATGGTGCCGCCCTTGTTGAGCTTGCGCCCCTGCTCCCCCGCACCCTGTTCCAGCGCGATATAGCGCTGGCCCACCAGGTTCCGGTACTTGATCGTCGCGGTGGTCGAGGCGGGCAGCCAATTGCGGTCCGTCACTTCGAATTCCACGTTCGCCAGCCGCTTGTCGACAATGGCGACCTTGGTCACCTTGCCGACGCGCACACCGGCGATGCGCACCTCGTCACCGGGATTCAGCGAGGTCACATCGGTGAAGCGGGCATTGAACTTGGTGCCGCCGCCACCGTAATTGGCGATGGTCAGCGCCAGCATGCCGGTCGCGAGCACCGTCACCACGATGAAGATGACGAGTTTGGTCAGCGTGCCGCCGAGACCGCGCAGCAGATCCCTCATCGGATGGTCACCTCGCTGCCGCGGAAGGCCGGGGCCGCGATGCGCGACATCCAGCTGGGCACCTGCTCCGGCGAAACACCGTTGGCCGCACCGTAGATCGTGTTCAGCGTCTGCTGCTCCTGCGGAGATCCGGCGGTGGTCGGCGCGTGCGGGCCGAACACCTTGTACTGCGGCGCGGGCATGAGCCCGATGGCCTGATCGCCCGGGGTGCGGCTGGGCGGCTGATAGGAGCCGTCATTGGCCGAACCGTTGGTGTACTGGCCCGGGTCGACCGTCAGCGGGTACTCCGGAATGCACATGGCGCCACGGGGATCGAACCAGCGCGGCTCATCCTGATTGGGCACATAGCGGCCGCGCGGATTGACGATCTCCACCGTCACGCGCGAACCGGGCAGATCGGTGCCCTTGCCGAACAGGTCGTCGATGCGCGGCTTCATCTGCGCGAAGTTCTTCAGCGCACAGGTGTAGCCGGGCGAATACCTGGCCAGCGCTTCCAGCGCGGGCCGCGAATCCGCCGCCACATCGATGATGTTGTCGCGGTTGGCCTGCAGGAAGTCCGCCAGATCCGAGGAGCTGGGGGTCAGCGTGGCGAGCAGCTGATCGATCTGCGGCCGCTTCTGGATGATGGTCGCGTTGGTGGTGCGCAGATTGTCCAGCGCGTCCACCAATTGCGGTGCGGCATCGGAATACACCGCGGCCACATCGGCGAAGCTCTTCAAGTCTTCCTGCAGCGTCGGCAGTTCGGTATTCACCTGGGTGAAGATGTCGTCCAGGCGATCGATGGTCTTGCCGAGTTCGGTGCCCTGCCCCTGCAGCGCCTGCGAGATCGCGCCGAGCGTGGAGGCCAGGTACTGCGGCGGCAGCGCCTGCAGCAGCGGCAGCAGATGATCGAGCAGCTGGCTCACCTCGATGGCGTGCCCGCTGGTGTCCTGATGCAGGGTCATACCCTCGGTGATGAATTTGCCGTCCGGCTGCTGCGGCCACACCAATTCGACATAGCGCTCACCGAAGAGCGTCTTGGGCAGCAGGCGCGCGGTGACATTGGCCGGGATCTTGTCGGCCTTGGCCGGATCCAGCGCCAGGTCCAGCTTCACCTGATGGCCGTCATAGGAACTGGAGCGCACCTCGCCGACCGTCACACCGCGGACCTTCACATCCGCGTTGCGGGTCAAGGCGTTTCCGACGGTATCGGTCAGCAGGTTCACCCGGACCGTATCCACGAACTGCTTGTTGTAGATGGCGATGGTGCTCCACAGGAACACCGCGACCACCACGAAGAACAGCACGCCCATGGTGCGCTTGCGCAGCTTCTCGGTCCGTCGCCAGAAAAGCACGCGCTCTGGATTACTCATCCGGCCACCCGCACCGTCGTGGTCGTGCCCCAAATGGCAAGGCTGAGGAAGAAATCGAGCACATTGATCAGCACGATGGCGGCGCGCACCGCGCGGCCCACCGCGACACCCACGCCCGCCGGGCCGCCACTGGCATTGAAGCCGTAGTAGCAGTGCACCAGAATGATGACGAACGCGAAGACGAGCACCTTCAGGAATGAATAGATGACATCTTCGGGTGGCAGGAACAATTGGAAGTAGTGGTCATAGGAACCACTCGACTGCCCGTTGAAGTAGATGCTGATCAACCGCGACGCCACATAGGTGCCGAGCAGGCCGACGATGTACAGCGGAATCACCGCCATGAAACCGGCGATCACGCGCGTGGACACCAGGAACGGCACACCGGGCACCGCCATCACCTCGAGCGCGTCGATCTCCTCGGAGATGCGCATGGCGCCCAATTGCGCGGTGAAACCACAACCCACCGTGGCCGAAAGTGCCAGCGCCGCAACGAGGGGCGCGAGTTCACGGGTATTGATGTACCCGGTCAGGAAGCCGGTGAGCACACCGGAACCCAGCGAATCCAGGGCCTTGAAACCCTGCAGGCCGACGACCACACCGACCGACGCCGACATGAAGACGATGACGCCGATGGTGCCGCCGATGACCGCCAGCGCACCCGAACCGAAGGTCACCTCGGCCAGCAGCCGCATGACCTCCTTGCGGTAGTGCACCAGCGTCTTCGGGATCGAGGTGACGGCCCGGGTGTAGAACGACATCTGATCGCCCGCGCGATCGACCAGGTTGATGGGCGCTTTGGCGACACCGGAGAACCGGCGCGCCCCCCGCTGAATCGCGTTGGTGCGCTGCGAAACAACCATGGATCACGCGCCCTTGGCCGGGACGACCTGAAGGTAAATCAGGGTCAGCACCAGGTTCAGGAAGAACAGCACCAGGAACGTGATAACCACGGACTGGTTCACGGCGTCACCTACTCCTTTCGGTCCCCCTTTTGGATGCAGACCCTTGTAGGCGGCGATAACGCCGGCCACGAGTCCGAAGATGAGGGCCTTGATCTCGCCGATCCAAAGGTCGGGCAACTGGGCGAGCGCGGAGAACGAAGCCAGGTAGGCGCCGGGCGTACCGCCCTGCAGACCCACATTGAAGAAATAGCCGCCGCAGATGCCGACGACCGCGACCAAGCCGTTCATGAGCAGCGCGACCAGCATCATGCCGAGCACGCGCGGAACCACCAGGCGCTGAATGGGATCGATGCCCAGCACCTCCATGGCGTCGATCTCCTCGCGAATGGTGCGCGAGCCGAGATCGGCGGCCACGGCGGAGCCGGCGGCACCGGCGATGATCAGGGCGGTGACCACCGGAGCGGCTTGCTGCACGGTTGCGAGCACGCTGGTGGCACCGGTGAATGCTTCTGCGCCGAGCTGCTTGATGAGCGAGCCGGTCTGCAGGGCTACCACTGCGCCGAACGGGATTGCCACCAGGGCGGCGGGAAGGATCGACACACTCGCGATGAACCACGACTGTTCGATGAATTCCCGCCACTGGAAGGGCCGGCGGAAAGTCTTCCGCATAACATCCAATAGGAGCGCGAAGATGTTGCCGGCCTGGGCAAGACCCGACTCGACCGGGGTGCGCAGCCGCGTCAGGGTTTGATTCACGGGCGGTATGTTACCCGTTAGTCAGGTTGTGGCGAACGGTGGCGTCATACCCGCCCGTGTAGGCGGGCATCACCTGTGTGTCGGCGTCGCCGTTCTCCTCCATGGAGTGCCGAATCGCCTCCTGCGCGGCGGGCGGCAGGGTGTGCAGGATCTGGCGAACGCGCTCGCGGCGACGGCCCACGGCGGCACGCACGGGCATACCCGGCTGCGCCTTCATCTGCGGGATGATGCCCTCGACCTCTTCCGCGCCACCGGCGTGGTGACCGGCGTCGAACATGGCCTGCTCGCGGGCCATCTGCGATTCGTCCTTCTCCTCGGACATACCGATCGGGCCCTGCATGCGGCCGTTCAGGAACTGCTTCACCACCGGCTCGTCCGAGGTCAGCAGCACCTCGCGGGGGCCGAACATGACCAGGTTGCGGCGGAACAGCATGCCGATGTTGTCCGGCACCGAACGCGCCAGGTTGATGTTGTGCGTGACGATCAGGATCGTCGCGTCGATCTGCGCGTTGATATCGATCAACAGCTGCGAAAGATAGGTGGTACGAACAGGATCCAGACCGGAGTCCGGCTCGTCGACCAGGATGATCTGCGGGTCCAGCACCAGGGCGCGAGCCAGGCCGGCGCGCTTGCGCATACCACCGGAGATCTCGCCCGGGAGCTTGCCTTCGGCACCGAGCAGACCGGTCAGCTCGAGCTTCTCCATGACGATCTTCTTGATATCGGATTCACTCTTCTTCGTGTGCTCACGAAGCGGGAACGCGACATTGTCGAACAGGTTCATCGAGCCGAAGAGCGCGCCGTCCTGGAACAGAACGCCGAACAACTTACGAATCTCGTAGAGCTCCTTGTTGGAGCAGGTGGTGATATCGGTGCCGTCGATGTAGATGGAACCGCGCTCCGGCCGCAACAGGCCGATCAGCGACTTCAGGAACACCGACTTACCGGTACCGGAGGGGCCGAGCAACGCGCTGACTTCCCCCGACGGCAGCGTCAGTGAGACGTCCTGCCAAATCCGTTGCGAACCGAACGACTTGGTGATGCCTTCGGTCCTGACCTCGACGCCCACGCCAACCTCCACAATTTCTCCGACGAGCGCCCCACTGCGGCGACCCTCACTTGCACTAATTGCACTGATGCATTGCGCGGTGTGGCGCATCACAGTAGGTCCGGTCACTGTATCGCATAAGCCCCGTCTCGGACACCGAGACCTGACCGGTCAGTAACGAAACATTCCGGAGCGGGCAATAACGACGTTATTACGAGGACTGGAATACGCGAAAAGAGCGGTCCCCCAAAGGGAACCGCTCTTTTTCAAGTAAGCCGCCCGAACAGAATCCGGGCTTCGGGACCGGGCCCCGAACCGCTCTTGGGGTTTCAGGGGCGAAGCCCCTGAGAGTCCCGAGAGTTGGGGATTTCTTACTTGACGGTGATCTTGGCGCCGGCCTCTTCGAGCTTGGCCTTGGCGGCGTCGGCGGCCTCCTTGTTGACCTTCTCCAGGATGGCCTTCGGGGCGCTCTCGACGAGGTCCTTGGCTTCCTTCAGGCCCAGGCCGGAGACGATCTCGCGAACGACCTTGATGACCTGGATCTTCTTGTCGCCGGCCGACTCGATGACAACATCGAACTCGTCCTGCTCTTCGGCGGCCTCGACCGGGGCAGCGCCACCGGCGGCGGCGACGGCCACGGGGGCAGCCGCGGTGACCTCGAACTTGTCCTCGAACGCCTTCACGAACTCGGAGAGCTCGAGCAGGGTCATGCCGGAGAAGGTTTCGAGCAGCTCGTCAACGTTAGCCATTGATGTTTCCTTTCGGTGGTTCATCCCCGCGCGAGCGGTGACGAATAGGTTTGGGGTGGTGACTTATTCGGCGTCGGCCGCAGGAGCCTCGGCGGCGGGAGCGGCAGCGCCACCCTCGTTCGCCTTCTTCTCCTCGAGCGCCGCGAACAGGCGGGCGAGCTGGTTGCCGGGGGCTGCGAACAGCGCCGCGGCCTTCGACAGGTTGCCCTTCATGGCGCCGGCCAGCTTGGCCAGCAGGACCTCGCGGGACTCCAGGTCGGCGATCCGCTCAACTTCGGCAACGGACAGCGCGACGCCGTCCATGTAGCCGCCCTTGATGATCAGCGCCTTGTTGTCCTTGGCGAAGGCCTTGAGCGCCTTCGCGGCGTCGACCGGCTCACCCTTGATGAAGGTGATAGCGGTCGGACCGACGAACAAGTCATCCAGGCCTTCGACGCCCGCCTCGGCGGCGGCACGCTTGACCAGGGTGTTCTTGGCGACGGAGTAGCTGACATTGCTGCCGAGCGCACGACGCAGCTCGGTGATCTTGCTGACCGACAGGCCACGGTATTCCGTGACGACAGTCGCCGTCGAGCTCTTGAACTGCTCCGTGATCTCCGCTACCGCGGTGACCTTCTCTGCGTTTGCCATACTTCGCCTCCTCTCTGGATGGTCGGTTCGTGATGAACTACCGACTTCCGCCAGGGGCCAGCGATAAAGCAAACGCCCCGCGGACGCAGAGTCCCGGGGCGCATAAGAAACACAAGGCGATTACTCGCAGCGGTTTCCCAACCTCGGCTCTCCCTGCGTGGGCCGCCAGCAGTAACGCTGGACCTTCGACTGCCTCGCGGCAGCAACCAACGGTCTTCGGTAGAACGATTGGGTGGCCATCGAACGGGTCGGTGACCGTGGACCAGCATAGCGGACGTGCATCTATCCGCCAAAACGGGTCCGTGACAAGACAGTGAAACTGCAGTATTTCAATCTGGTGGAGACTCGTTAGAGTTCGGAACACGAACCCCCGGAGGTCCTCATCATGAGCCACATACTCACCAAATCCCTTGCCGCCGTAGTACTTTGCTCAGGCATCGCGGGAATGGCCATCGCCCCCGCGAACGCCGACGTCATACCGCCGGCAAGCACCGGTTCGGCCGGGGTCGACGCGGGATCCAGCCTGCTCCGAGCCGGATCGGCCGCCTCCGTCAATCCACTGCCGTCATTGTTCTCACGTCTGCTGTGCGGGCTCGCTCCGGGCAGCGGCGTCTGCAATCTCCACGATCTGTGAACGAGCGAAGGGCCGGTACGAAATTCGTACCGGCCCTTCAGGCTTCATGCGTTGCTACGCTCGCCCGTCGAAGAAATCAGTCTTCTTCGGCGAAGTTGCGGGTGCGGTTCGGATCCACCGGGATGCCCGGTCCGGTGTTCGTCGAGAACGTCACCTTCTTGAGGTAGCGGCCCTTCGCGGTGGAGGGCTTGACGCGCAGGATCTCGTCGAGGGCGGCGCCGTAGTTCTCCGCCAGCTTCTTGTCGTCGAAGGACGCCTTGCCGATGACGAAGTGCAGGTTGGCCTGCTTGTCGACGCGGAAGTTGATCTTGCCGCCCTTGATGTCGTTGACGGCCTTGGTCACATCGGGGGTGACGGTGCCGGTCTTCGGGTTCGGCATCAGGCCACGCGGGCCCAGCACGCGAGCGATACGACCGACCTTGGCCATCTGATCCGGGGTGGCGATCGCGGCGTCGAAGTCCAGCCAACCGCCCTGGATGCGCTCGATCAGGTCCTCGGCGCCAACGGCGTCCGCACCGGCGGCCTCGGCCTCGGCGGCCTTGTCACCGACGGCGAACACGATGACGCGGGCGGTCTTACCGGTGCCGTGCGGCAGGTTGACGGTGCCGCGGACCATCTGGTCGGCCTTGCGGGGATCGACACCGAGACGGACGGCGACCTCGACGGTCGCGTCGGTCTTCGTGGTGGCGGTCTCCTTCGCGAGCCGCGCGGCGGCCAGCGGTGCGTACAGCGAGTCGCGGTCGACCTTGGCGGCCGCCTCGAGATAAGCCTTGCTTCGTTTTGCCATGTTGTTCTGTCCTGTTCGTAAGTTCAGACGTGGTTTTCGGGCCAGGCGGGCCCTCCCACGGGAGTTGCAGCCGAAAGGGCTACTCCGCGACGGTGATACCCATCGAGCGAGCGGTACCGGCGATGATCTTGGCGGCCTGATCGATATCGTTGGCGTTCAGATCTTCGGCCTTGGTCTTGGCGATCTCACGGATCTGATCCATGGTGACCTGCGCGACCTTGTTGCGGTGCGGCTCGGCGGAGCCCTTCTGCACACCGGCGGCCTTGAGCAGCAGCTGCGAGGCAGGCGGGGTCTTCAGCTTGAAATCGAAAGAACGATCTTCGTAGACCGTGATCTCGACCGGGATGATGTTCCCGCGCTGCGACTCGGTCGCGGCGTTGTAAGCCTTGCAGAACTCCATGATGTTGACGCCGTGCTGACCCAGCGCGGGGCCGACGGGCGGAGCCGGATTGGCCGCACCGGCCTTGATCTGGAGCTTGATAAGCCCAGAGACCTTCTTCTTCTTCGGGGGCATCTTTCTTCCTTGGTTAGGTTCTTGCGGTTTGCAAGTCGGTGTCAGATCTTGGCGACCTGAGTGAACGCCAGCTCGACCGGGGTCTCACGGCCGAAGATCGAGACGAGCACCTTGAGCTTCTGCTGCTCGGCATTGATCTCGGAAATGCTGGCCGGAAGGGTGGCGAACGGACCGTCCATGACCGTGACGGACTCGCCGACCTCGAAGTCCACATCGATGGTGGGCTTGATGATCGGGGTCTCGCCCGAGGTCTCGCCGGAGCCGGAAGCGGCTGCCGCGGTGGGCTTCTGCTGCTTGGCGGCCGGGACCAGGAACTTCACCACATCGTCGATGGACAGCGGCGACGGGCGCGAGGTGGCGCCGACGAAACCGGTCACACCGGGGGTATTGCGGACGGCGCCCCAGGACTCGTCGTTCAGCTCCATGCGGACCAGGATGTAACCCGGCAGCACCTTGCGATTGACGTTCTTGCGCTGGCCGTTCTTGATCTCGGTGACCTCTTCGGTCGGAACCTCGACCTGGAAGATGTAGTCCTCGAGACCGAGGTTCTGCACGCGGGTCTCGAGATTGGTCTTCACCTTGTTCTCGTAACCGGCGTAGGAGTGGATCACGTACCAGTCACCGGGGGCGCGGCGCAGCGCGGCCTTCATTTCGGCGACGGGATCGGCGGGTTCGGCATCGACGGGTGCGGCCAGCTCTGCGGCGGTCGGCTCAGCGTCCTCCGTGTCGGCGGGGTCCACGAATTCATCGACGTCGGTGGTCTCCTCCACCAGCTCGTCGACCTGGAATTCGTCGGTTGTGCCGTTCTCCGGGGTGCTCACTGGGGCACTCGCTTCCTTGTCGTCACGTAATCCTGTGCGCGCCGGGGGGTACCCGGCGGATGGCCCCGCGCCCCGCCTCTGCTCGGGGAACGGTTACCGGCGCCGACGGTCAGCTAGCCGAACAGCCAGTTGACACCCTTGATGAACGCCAGATCCAACCCGCTGATGTACGCGATCATGAAGATCACGAACACCAGAACAACGCTCGTATAGGTGACCATCTGCTTGCGGTTCGGCCAGATCACCTTGCGCAGTTCCGCGATTACTTCTTTGAGGAACTTCACCAGGCGCTTGAACGGATTGCCCGTACCGCCACGACCGGCCTTGCCGGACTTCTTGCTTGCCTTCGCCGATGACGTGGGCCGATCGATCGTCGCCACGGTCGTGGCCGACGCATTTCGACGCCGGGCGGACCGCTTGCCGCTCGGACGAGCCACTGCGGCGGTGTCATCGCCATCTTCGTGGCGAGTATCCCGCTCGTCGCTCACGTCGATCCTTCCTCGTCGCTGGCATTAAGGGCAGGGGCGACAGGACTTGAACCTGCAACCTGCGGTTTTGGAGACCGCTGCTCTGCCAATTGAGCTACGCCCCTTCGGTTGGACGCCGATTGCTCAATGTCCGACCACAGTATCTCTTCAGTTGTACAGCAGGGCCCTGACATACATACGCGCCGCTCCTCGGAGCAGCGCGCAGCGGCTGGTGACCCCAGATTGCCGAGTCTACGTTACCTCGCGCGGCAATCGCCAATCGGGGGTCACCGGTCGAATCAGGCCAATTGGACGGTCGCGGTGGCGCGGCCGAAGATCTTGCGACCCTGTGATTTGGCGACGATGGCGATCACCGCGGTGCGGGTTTCCGGATCGACCGACTTCACCTTGCCGGTGTACTCGATCTCCGCGGCCTGGTCGATGGGCACGTACACCGGACTGGTGAAACGGACGTTGTACTCCTTCACCGCGCCCGGATCGCCGAGCCAGGAGGTGACGAAGCCGCCACCCAGGCCCATGGTCAACATGCCATGCGCCACAACGTTTTCCAGGCCGACGAGCTTGACGACCTCATCGCTCCAGTGGATCGGGTTGGCATCGCCGGAGACGCCGGCGTAGTTCACCAGATCGCCGCGGGTGAGGCGCACCACGCGGGTGGGCAGCGGATCGCCGACGGTCACGTCCTCGAAGCGCAGCGCGTGCTTGCTCGGCACGATCTTGCCCGGCAGCGTGACCGGCACCGGCTGGGGCCGCAGATCCGCGACCGCGAGCGTGCGCGGCTTGTGATCCGGGGTCTCCTCCGGGCCGACGCCGTGCATGAGCACATTGCGTACCGCGTCACCGACATTGGGATCGATATCACCACCGCTGCGGCCGATCAGGGTGGTGTAGGTGGTGAGCACCAGTTCGTCGTGCTGGTCGACCACATCGTTCTTGGTGACGATGATGTCGCCGCCGAACGCCTGGCGGAACGAGTGCAGGTAGACGATGCAGGTCAACTGGTCGCCGGCCTTGATCGGGCGGTGGAATTCCAGGATCTGATCGGTCTGCATGATCTGGCTCAGGTCGTAGCCGGTGACGATCTGCTCGAAGAGCTTGCGCTGGGCCAGGATTCCGACCAGGGAGATGAAACTGAGCGGGGCGACCAGGCTGTCGTAGCCGTATTCCTGGGCGATGTCCTCATCCCAGTGCACGGGGTGGTAGTCCTGCACGGCGCGGGCGTATTCACGCACCTTCTCGCGGCCGACCTCGTAGTAGTCCTCCACCCGGTAGTGGTGGCCGACCATGGCGGCGGCATGCGCGGCGGGGTCGAAAACCTCGCTCGGGTCGAGCGCCTCGGAGTTGCCCAATTCGATCTCGATTTCGGTGTTGATTGTCACGGCAGGAAGTCACCTATCTGATCCCGTCACCGGAATCGGCAGAGCGCTGAACCACCGCTATATACACCAAGTGCCGGACCGAGTGCCACTGACCCCTGGTAGGGAGGACGTAGTGACGAGCCGATCCGGCACTTCTTCCACGCGGTAGAACGCGCGGGGTTAAGTTAGCGAGACTCGCGGTGGGCCCGGTGGGTACCGCAGTTCGGGCAGAACTTCTTGAGCTCGAGACGATCCGGGTCGTTACGCCGGTTCTTCTTGGTGATGTAATTACGGTGCTTGCACTGCTCGCAGGCCAAGGTGATCTTTGGCCGGATATCAGTGGACTTCGCGGCCACGATGCGCCCTCTTTCCGGTAAGCCTGATGTGGTTAATCAGTATGGGTAGCGATGGCCGGACTTGAACCGGCGACACAACGATTATGAGTCGTTTGCTCTACCAACTGAGCTACACCGCCATGCGAGGATTCGCGGCGGCGCGAGCCCGGTCCATCGATCTGGATGCCGAGTGACACCACCGGCAATCCGGCGAGCCCCCTAACGGAATCGAACCGTTGACCTTTTCCTTACCATGGAAACGCTCTGCCGACTGAGCTAAGGGGGCATGTCTGCGTTGCTCCGGTCTTTCGAACCGGGCGCTGAAGACTTGAACGAGGTTACACAACATCTCACCCACTCTCCAAACCGGCTGGTCATCAGAGGTTTTTACTGCGTTTGGAGTGGGTACTCCCACCTCAAGGCCGCATGCTGGTCGACAACGGCGTCGACCACACCCGCGACCGAGGGTGAAAAACACGAAACCCCCCGAGACCGGATCCGGTCGCGGGGGGTTTCGCGGTGGCAGATGTAGGATTCGAACCTACGTAGGCTTTCGCCGACGGATTTACAGTCCGCTCCCATTGGCCGCTCGGGCAATCTGCCTGGGTACGCCTTGCAGCGCGGTGACGAGAATACATCGAACACCCGCCCGGAATGCAAACCGGCTGGAAAACGCGGTGCCGGACGGACTACCTTCGGCGGGGCAACCCCCAACTTTCCGATCTCGGACAGGAGCACACGCGTGGCCGATTCGTCGTTCGATGTCGTCAGCAAGGTCGACCGTCAGGAGGTGGACAACGCGCTGAACATCGCGGCCAAAGAGCTGGCCACCCGCTACGACTTCCGCGGCACCGGCGCGAGCATCGAATGGTCGGGCGAGGAGAAGATCATCCTCACCGCCGATTCCGAAGACCGCGTCAAGGCGGCTCTGGATGTGTTCAAGGAGAAGCTGATTCGCCGGGATATCTCCATGAAGGCGTTCGACGCGGGCGATCCGCAGGCGTCGGGCAAGGTGTACAAAATCACAGGTGAGCTCGTGCAGGGCATCACCACCGAGCAGGCCAAGAAGATCACCAAGAAGATCCGCGACGAGGGGCCCAAGGGCGTCAAGGCGCAGATTCAGGGTGAGGAGCTGCGGGTCAGCTCCAAGAGCCGCGATGATTTGCAGGCGGTCCAATCACTGCTGCGCAACGGCGATTTCGAGGTCGCGCTGCAGTTCGTGAATTACCGCTAGAGCAGCGGGAACCGTGGGGCTACGCCCCCATACCCCCGGAGAGGGGGTCCGGGAGCCCCAAGCCTCCGGACCCCTTTTTTCGTGCCCGGCGCGCCTCGAATCAGTACTCGCGGGGACCCGGGGTCGGCCCGCTCGCGCCGCCCGCCATGGCTTCCAGGCGGGCGATGCGGTCGGCCATGGGCGGGTGGGTGGAGAACCAGCGCGCCATTTTGTCGCCGGCGCGGAAGGGGTTGGCGATCATCAGGTGCGACTGTGCGGTCAGCTGCGGCTCCGGCGGGAGCGGGGCGGCCTGCACCCCGCGTTCGAGCTTGCGGAGCGCTGAGGCGAGCGCCAGGGGGTCGCCGGTGAGGGCCGCGCCGTCCTCGTCGGCCTGATATTCGCGGGATCGCGAGACGGCCAGCTTGATGAGCGAGGCCGCGATCGGCCCGAGTAGCGAAACCAGAAGAATGCCAATGACATTCGGGCCCTGGCCATCGCGATTGCCGCCGAAGGCGCTGGCGAAGAAGGCGAGGTTGGCCAGACCGGAGATGACCGAGGCCAGCGCTCCCGCGACCGAGGAGATCAGGATGTCGCGGTTGTACACGTGCGAGAGTTCATGGCCCAGCACCGCGCGTAATTCGCGCTCGTCCAGGATCTGCAGAATGCCCGTGGTGCAGCAGACCGCGGCATTGCGCGGATTGCGCCCGGTGGCGAAGGCATTGGGCGCGTTGGTGGGACTGATGTACAGCCGCGGCATGGGTTGCCTTGCGGCGGTGGCCAATTCGCGCACGATGCGATACATGACCGGCGCCTCGAGTTCGGTCACCGGTTGTGCGTGCATGGCTTTGAGAGCCAGCTTGTCGCTGTTGAAATACGCGTAGGCGTTCATGCCCACGGCGATCAGGATCGACAGGATCAGAATCGTCGGACTGCGAAACAGGGCCCCGGCGAACACGATCAGCGCCGACATGCCCACCAACAGCCCGAAGGTCTTCAGGCCGTTGGCATACCCGTGCGAGTGCATCCGATCTCCTTTGCCGCGCCCCCTCCATCGTTGCGTTACTCCTGCTCAACGATGGAAGGCGGCTCCGAAGTTCCCCTGTCAGCCGACTCGTTCGATCGTGTAACGGACCAGCCGCTCGAGGGCCTCGTTGGCCGGGCCGCCGGGCAGCGCGGACAGTTCGGCGTGCGCGATATCGGCGTAGCCGTGCAGCTTCTCCTTGGCCAGCACCATGCCGCGGGAGCGGGAGAGCAGATCCAGGGCCTCGTCTACCTCGGCGTCGGTCTCCAGCGGGCGGGCCAGCAGTTTGCGCAGGCGATCGCCCTCGGAACCCTCATCGCGCAGCGCGTAGAGCACGGGCAGGGTGTGCACGCCCTCGCGCAGATCGGTGCCGGGGGTTTTGCCGGACTGTTCGGACACCGAGGAGATGTCGATGATGTCGTCGGAGATCTGGAAGGCGGTGCCGACCGCGTCGCCGAGCCGGGCCAGGCGCTCCACATGGTCCAGGTCCGCGCCGGAGAAAGTGCCGCCGAAGCGACCCGAGGCCGCGATGAGCGAACCGGTCTTCTCCCACACCACGCGCAGGTAGTGCTCGACCGGATCCTGCGATTGCCGGGCGCCGATGGTTTCCCGCATCTGGCCGGTGACCAGTTCGGCGAAGGTTTCGGCGATGATGCGCACCGCGTCCGGGCCGAGGGTGGAGACCAGGCGCGAGGCGTGTGCGAACAGGTAGTCGCCGGCCAGGATGGCGACGCTGTTGCCCCAGCGGGAGTTCACGCTGGGTGCACCGCGCCGGATCGGGGCCTCGTCCATGACGTCGTCGTGGTAGAGGGTCGCCAGGTGCACGAGTTCGACCACCGTCCCCGCGGTGATCAGGTCCGGGCTGTCCGGATTCGGGCCGAGCTGTCCGGTGAGAATGGTGAACAGCGGCCGGAAGCGCTTACCTCCGGCCTTGGCCAGATGCAGCGCCGCCTCCTGCAGGAAATCCTCGCCGTCGGACAGTTCGGTGATCAGCAGATCCTCTACCTGGACCAGGCCCTTACGCACTGTCACCGCGAGCTCGGGATCGCCGAGATCCACCCCCGCCACCACCGTGCTCTCATCGCTCACAGCCGATGCGCTCATTTCATCTCCCAGTGCCGCGTCCGACCCCACGCCAAAGAACCTAGCGTGTAGACACCCAGCCCCCTATGGACACCACCGTAGTGCGATGAATAGAACACTGCAGTATGGCGTCGGTCGCCGTCGCGGGTGACGATATGCACGTGCACAAGGCGCAGCCGCATCGACACCGATCACGATGGGCTGCAAGTATTGACGCCATGGGTTCAGCGGAAATCGCGCCGGAGCAGGGGCACACCTCGGATGTTCTGCCCGCGCATGCCGATGTGCTGGTGGTTGGGGCGGGCCCGGCGGGGTCGGCGGCGGCGGCGTGGGCGGCGCAGGCGGGGCGTGATGTGCTGCTGCTGGATTCGGCGGTGTTTCCGCGGGACAAGACGTGCGGGGATGGGCTGACTCCGCGTGCCACAGCCGAGCTGGAGCATTTGGGGCTCGGGGAGTGGGTGCGCGGGCATACGGTCAATCACGGGCTGCGGATGGCCGGGTTCGGGCACGAGGCGTTGCTGCCGTGGCCCGCCGGATCGTTCCCGGTGTACGGAAGCGCCGTTCCGCGAACCGAACTCGATGACAAATTGCGCGATACCGCGGTGAAGTTCGGCGCGCGCATGGTCGAGGGCGCGAAGGTCGTGGAGGTGGCGCGGGACGGGGATCGGGTCACCGGGGTCACCGTGAAGACCGAGGGCGGGCTGCGGGCGGTGTCCTGCAAGGTGCTCATCGTGGCGGACGGGGTGCGGTCGCCGGTCGGAAAACTGCTGGGGCGCACCTGGCATCGCGAATACGCGTACGGGACCGCGGCGCGGGCGTACATCAGGTCCGAGCGGCACGATGATCCGTGGATTTCCTCGCATCTCGAATTGCGGGACGCGAACAATGAATTGGTGCCCGGCTACGGGTGGGTGTTCCCACTCGGCAACGGCGAGGTCAATATCGGCGTCGGTTCGCTGGCGACGGAAAAGCGGCCCTCGCATATCGCGCTGAAACCGCTTTTGCAGCACTATGTCTCGCTGCGCCGGGAGGAGTGGGGCTTCGAAGGTGAAGCGCGCGCGGTGGCTTCGGCGCTGTTGCCCATGGGCGGTGCCGTATCCAATGTGGCGGGCCGCAATTGGGTACTGGTCGGCGATGCAGCGGGCTGTGTGAATCCGCTCAACGGCGAGGGCATCGACTACGGACTCGAAGGCGGCCATATGCTTTCGGGCCTGCTGGACGAGCCGGATCTGACCCGTATCTGGCCGGATATGCTGCGCGAGCGCTACGGCCGCACCTATTCGGTGGCGCGGCGGCTGGCGGCGCTGGCCACGCATCCGCGCGCGGTGCCGTTCGGTGGTCCGCCGGTGATGCGCTCACAGCTGTTGCAGCGCACCGCGGTCCGGGTGATGGGCAATCTGGTCACCGATGAGGATCTGGATCTGACCGCGCGGTTGTGGCGCGGTGCGGGCCGGGCCTCGATGCGATTCGATAGGCTCCGGCCCTTCGCGTGACCGCTCCGGCGGCGGGTTTCACTGCGGCGGCAGTACGTGAACGCCCGTCTTGTCGGTCGAGAGCGCCAGTGAGCTGATGTATTGGATCTCCCCTTCGGGTCCGGGCACCGGCGAGGCGATCATGTCCGGTCGTTCGAAGTCGATACCGGTGATGTGGCAGGTGAGGGTCTCCCCCGACGGATTGCCGTGCTCATCGAACATGGGCGCGTCGATGCCGTCGTCGGTGCGGCGCAGGTAGTACTTGCCCTTGGTGAGGATGGCGGTCAGCGGTGTCGCCACGAAGGACACGATGACCGCGATGATCGGCGAGTACGGCTTCAGCGTCTCACCGAAGATCCCGAAGAACGTCATGATCGACAGCACCGCGGACAGTCCGAAGCCGACCAGGCCGACCGGGTTGTAGTCGTAGAGCATGCCGCGCCGGAATTCCGGCTGCTTGGGCGAGATCTTCAGCAGGTACTTGTTGACCGCGATATCGGTTGCGACGGTGACGATCCAGGCGATGCCGCAGTTGGCGTAGAAGCCGAGGATATTGTTCAGGAAGTCGAACATATTGGCTTCCATCAGAATCAGCGCGATGAGCAGATTCAGTCCGAGGAAGACCAGTCGGCCGGGGTAGTTCTTGGTGATGCGGGTGAAGGAGTTGGTCCAGGCCAGCGAGCCCGAATAGGCGTTGGTGACATTGATTTTGATCTGGCTGATGACGACCAGCACGACCGCGAGGGTCATGGCGAGCCAGGCGGGCATCATATCCCGGTAGATCTCCAGGAACTGGTGCACGGGCTGATTCGCGATGTCCTGTGCGCCGGGCAGATTCGCGATCAGGTAGACCGCGAGGAACAGGCCGACGACCTGCTTGATCGCGCCGAACAGCACCCAGCCGGGCCCGGCGAGCAGCATCCAGCCCCACCAACTGCGCTTGTTCTCAGGGGTTTTGGGCGGCATGAAGCGCAGGTAGTCGATCTGCTCGGCGATCTGCGCGATGAGCGAGAGGCACACTCCGGCGGCGAGCAGCGCGCCGGTGAGGCTCACGCCCTGTCCGTCCTTGCCCCCGTAAGCGAGAAAGGTGCCGACCGAATCCGGATGCCGCACCAGCAGGAATACGAACGGCAGCACCATCAGCAGCAGCCACAGCGGGGTGGTCCACACCTGAAGTTTGGTGAGTGTCTTCATGCCGTAGATGACCAGCGGGAAGATCAGCAGCGTCGAAGCGAGATAGCCGAGCGGAAGTGGTACGTGCAGGCCGAGTTTCAGGCCCTGCGCCATGATCGAGCCCTCGAGCGCGAAGAAGATGAAGGTGAACGACGCGAACACCACATTGGTGACGATCGACCCCTTGTATCCGAATCCGCTGCCGCGGGTGATCAGATCCAGGTCGATATTGTAGCGCGCGGCGTAGTAGGCGAGCGGGAAACCGGTCAGCATGATGACGATCGCGAAGATGCCGATGCCGAGCAGCGCGTTGCCGGTGCCGTTGGCGATGCCGATATTCGCGCCGATGGAGAAGTCGGCGAGGTACGCGATACCGCCGAGCGCCGAGACGCCCACCACCGCCGGACTCCAGGTGCGGTAACTGCGCGGGGCGAACCGGAGGGTGTAGTCCTCCAGCGTCTCCTTGGTCGCCGCGACGGAATTCGCCGCGCGGGTTTGTACTTCGACCACCGATAACTCCTCGATCAGGCTCGTGGGTGAGCGGTTTTCGTGATCGAGACTGGTCGGCTCATGTAGAGCTGGCTTTGCCGAAGTATTTCCCGCGGGTTACGTCACACTCACCGCCCGGCGCGGGCTGGGCGGTCATGGAATCCCGTGGCTGCGGGTGGGCGCAGCCACGGGGTACCCCTCGAACATGAGAAACCGCCGCTATCAACGGTTCTCGGTTGGAACAGTTACGAGCCGATCAGGCGTTCTGCGCGGCGAACCAGGCCTCGACGGACTTGCGCTCGCTGTTCATCACCTTCTCCAGCAGGTTTTCCACCAGCGGCTCGATGGCGCCGCCGACCAGCGGGACCTTGACGGTCACGACGCCGGCGGCCTCGAGCTCGGAACCCTCGGCGGTGGGCCGCAATTCGAAGGTGCCCTCCATTTCGGTGGTGATGCCGCCGGAGGCGCCCGCGAAGGTGCCCTTGGCGATATCGCCTTCCAGTGCGCCCCAGGTGTCGGTGCGCTCGAGCACGAGGTCGCTCTTGAGAACCTTCTTCACGAGGCCGGGAATCTTGTCTTCGGGTGCTTTTTCGGTCATATGGATGCGAATCGTGCCCGGGCCGTCCGGGTGGGACAGGTCCAGTGTTGCCGTGGTGGCGTCCGCAAAGCGGGCGTTCCACATCTCGTCGTTGGTCAGTGCCCGGTGAAGCTCTTCTACCGGAACGCTGTACTGCACGGTGAAGCTGAATTTACGGGACATGGCGGCTACCGTAGTCCAGTCATGGAATAGCCTGGTGAAGTGTCGGAAACCAGCCAGTCTGTCACCGCGCCGGAGACGAGCGGCGCACAGGCGCAGCCATCGGCGAGTCGCTTCCGGCGCACCCGTATGGTGATCGCCGTCGCGGCCTGCGCGATCAGCGTGCTCTCGGTGCTGCTGGTGCTCGCGGCCTGGCGCGATGACCATCTGATCAGCTCGGATATGGGCACCACCAGCGGTGAGGTGCTGTCGGCCGGGCGGCTGCGTTCCGCGGTCACCTTCGTGACGCCCGATGGCGAGACCCACAATCCGAAGGTCGGCGTGCTCTACCCGACCAAGCTGACCGCGGGTGAGCGCATCAATGTCGAGTACCGGCGCGGCGATCCGGACCTGGTGCGTGTCGCGGGCCGCGACGCCCGTGTCGCGATCATCCCGGCGGCCTCGGTGATCGTGGTGACGTGGCTGGTGGCACTGCCCGCGCTGTGGCTGCTCGGATCCCCTCCGGCGCGCTGGTTCGGCGCGGCGCGCAGGCGTTGGTCGCGCACGCGCGACGCGAGCTAATGTGCGGGTGTGGCGAATACAGAGCGGCGGGAATTGGTTACGGCTTCGTTGGATAAGCAGCCGCATGAGGTCGCTTCCATGTTCGACGGGGTGGCCAAGCGCTATGACCTCACCAATACGCTGATTTCCGGTGGTCAGGACCGCTATTGGCGGTGGGCGACCCGGAAAGCCTTGGCGCTGCGGCCCGGTGAGCGGGTGCTGGATCTGGCGGCCGGAACCGGGGTGTCGACCCTGGAGCTCGCCAAGTCCGGGGCGTGGTGCGTGGCCACCGATTTCTCGCAGGGCATGCTGTCCGCCGGGCGGTTCCGCAGGGTGCCGATGGTGGCGGGCGATGCCATGGCGCTGCCGTTCGCGGATGAGTCCTTCGACGCGGTGACCATCTCGTACGGCCTGCGCAATGTGTCCGATCCGGATCTCGCGCTGCGCGAGATGCTGCGGGTGACCAAGCCGGGCGGGCGGCTGGTGGTGGCGGAGTTCTCCACACCGACCTTCGCGCTGTTCCGGACGGTCTACATGGAGTACCTGATGAAGGCGCTGCCCGCGGTCGCCAAGCGGGTGTCCAGCAATCCGGAGGCCTACATCTATCTGGCCGACTCCATTCGGGCCTGGCCGACCCAGTCGCAGCTGGCGCTGCGCATCGCGGACGCGGGCTGGTCGCAGGTCAAGTGGCGCAATCTCTCCGGTGGCGCGGTGGCCCTGCATCGCGGCTACAAGCTGGGCTGAGCCGCCGGGCCGTGTGGCCGTTTTCACACTGTTTCCGCACCTCACGGCGGCGGTGAACGATTGTGAGGGTAAAAGTCACCTGGAGATAACCTTCGGTAAATCCGGCGCAATCGGGGATGACGAAGATCGGAACCATGCCGGATTCCAGCGCACCCTCGACGAGCGTCCGGACCGCGTGCTCGTACTGCGGGGTCGGCTGCGGTATGACCGTGCACACCACGCTCGATGCCGCGGGCGCACCCGTGATCGCCAAGGTGAGCGGCGACAGGCTGCATCCGGTGAACGCGGGCCGATTGTGCACCAAGGGCGCCACGCACGCGGAGATGATGCGCGCGGACGGGCGGATGGAATCGGCCTACCGGCGTCCCGAACGCGGACAGCCGCCGGTACCGGTGCCGGTGGACGAGGCCGTGCTGGAGGCGGGGCGGCGACTGCGCGAGATCCTCGACGCGCACGGCCCGGATGCGGTGTCGCTCTACGTTTCCGGGCAGATGTCCATCGAAGCCCAGTATCTGGCGACGAAATTGGCCAAGGGCCATATCCGGACCGTGCATATGGAGGCCAATTCCCGGCTCTGCATGGCGAGCGCGGCCACCGGCTACAAGCAGTCCCTGGGCGCGGACGGGCCGCCCGGATCGTATGACGATCTCGATCACGCGGATCTGTTCTTCGCCATCGGCGCGAATATGGCCGACTGCCATCCGATTCTGTTCCTGCGCATGGCCGATCGGCTCAAGGCGGGCGCGAAACTCATCGTGGTCGATCCGCGCCGCACCGATACCGCGGCCCGCGCGGATCTGTTCCTGCAGATCAAGCCGGGCACCGATCTGGCGCTGCTGAACGGGCTGCTGCATCTGCTGGTCGAAAACGGTGACGTGGACGCCGAATTCATCGCCGAGCACACCGAGGGCTGGGAGTCGATGCCGGAATTCCTGGCCGACTACTCCCCCGATCTGGTCGCGCCATTGACCGGGGTGCCCGAGGCCGATATCCGCACCGCCGCCGAATGGATCGGCGCGGCGGGCGAATGGATGTCGCTGTGGACCATGGGCGTGAATCAGTCCACGCACGGCACCTGGACCAGCAATGCCATCATCAACCTGCATTTGGCCACCGGAGCCATCTGCCGCACCGGCTCCGGACCGTTCTCGCTGACCGGGCAGCCCAATGCCATGGGCGGGCGCGAAATGGGCTATATGGGCCCGGGCTTGCCCGGTCAGCGCAACCTGCTGTCGGCCGCGGACCGGACCTTCGTGGAGACCGCGTGGGGGCTCGAACCCGGAACCATTCGCGATGCGGCCGGACCGGGCACCGTCGAGATGTTCCGCGGTCTCGCCGACGGCGATATCAAGGCGTGCTGGATCGTGTGCAGCAATCCCGTTGCCTCCATGGCCAATCGGCGCAATGTGATCGCCGGGCTGGAAGCCGCGGAGCTGGTGATCGCCCAGGACGTGTACACCGATACCGCCACCAACGCCTACGCCGATCTGCTGCTGCCCGCCACGCTGTGGGCGGAATCCGATGCGGTGATGGTGAATTCGGAACGCAACCTCACCCTGCTGCGGCAGTCGGTGCCGCCGGTCGGTGACGCGCGACCGGATTGGCGATTGATCGCACAGGTCGCCACGGCCATGGGATTTCCGGGATTCGACTATGCCGACAGCTCGGAAATCTTCGAGGAGATAAGGCAATTCACGAATCCGAACACCGGATACGATCTGCGCGGCATCACCTATGACGCCCTGCGCGAAGGACCGATGCAGTGGCCGTGCCCGGATCCGGCACAGCGGCGCAATCCGATTCGCTATGTGAACGACGGTGTCAGCCAGGAGCTGTACACCGATGCCGAGGGGCATCGGCCCCGGCTGGCGTTCGCCACCCCGAGTCGCCGCGCGGTCTTCTATCCGCGCCCGCATCTGCTGCCCGCCGAGATGCCGGACGAGGATCACCCGTTCGTGCTCAATACCGGTCGCCTGCAACATCAGTGGCACACCATGACCAAGACCGGCAAGATCGCCAAACTGGTGAAGCTGAATGGTGAACCGTTCCTGGAGGTGCATCCGCAGGACGCCGCCGCACTGGAGGTCCGCGAGGATGATCAGCTCGAAATCGCCTCCCGCCGTGGGCGAGCCGTACTGCCGGTGCGAATCAGCGATCGGGTGCTGCCGGGCAACTGCTTCGCGCCGTTCCACTGGAATGACGAGCAGGGTGAATACCTGACCATCAACGCGGTCACCAATGACGCCGTCGATCCGGCTTCGCTGCAGCCCGAATTCAAGGCGTGCGCGGTGCGATTGCGCAAGGTCGCCGTGGTCTCGGCACCGGCGCGGCCCGAACCCGTGACCACGACGGTCACCGCACCCGATGCCGGTGTGCATCCGCTGTCGGCGATACTCGGCCTGGAGCGCGCCACCGCACCGACGCTGAGCGAGACCGAGCGGATCTATCTCGGCGGCTATCTCGCCGCGCTGCAATCGATTCCGGTGAGCGGGGTGCCGGTGCTGCCGGAGACCGCGCCGATCTCGGCGGGCAGCCGGATGTGGATCGACGGGCTGCTCGCGGGCATGTATTCCCGTGGCCCGCACACCCTCTCGACACCCTCGGGAAATGACGGCGGCGCCGTGGACGGCGCGGCCGGTGGGATCACCGCCGGCACCGGGACCGTGACGGTGCTCTGGGCCTCGCAGACCGGCACCTCGGAAGAACTCGCGGCCGGTGTCGCGACCGCACTGGCCGACGCCGATTTCACGCCTCGACTGCTGGATATGAATGCCGCGCAACTCAGCGATCTGACCGGCGACGTACTGGTGATCAGCAGCACCTTCGGCGACGGCGGACCGCCCGATAACGGCTCGGACTTCTGGGATCGATTGCGCGACAGCGAAACTCGGCTGAACGGCATGCGCTACGCCGTCTTCGCCCTCGGCGACTCCTCCTATGACGATTTCTGCGGTCACGGCCGCAAACTCGATGAATTGTTCGCCAAGCGTGGCGCGACCCGCCTGCTCCCCCGGGTGGACAGCGAGCCCGATCACGAAGAGCTCTCCGAGCGCTGGCTCACCGAGGTGATCGCCGCGCTGGTGGACGCCCCGGCCGACCCGGGACCGGCACCGGCGCCCGCACCGGCACCGGCGAGCACGCGCCGGAACGGCGGGTCCACGGTGACGGCCACCGCCACCGCGCAGTTCACCCGCACCGCACCGGCTCCGGCGCGGCTCGCGCGCAATGAGCTGCTCTCACGGGGATCCGGAAAAGAGGTGCGGCAGTTCGGCTTCGATCTGCGCGGACTCGACGCGAGCTATGAGGTCGGGGATTCACTGGGTATTCGGCCGTCCAATTCCGATGCGCTGGTGGCGGAATGGCTGCACGCCACCGGTTTGGACGGTCGCCGCACCATCGAGGCCGATGATCGGGAGATCCCGCTCGCCGAGGCGCTGCGCACCCGATTCGATATCACCAAGGTGAGCACGGATCTGCTGTCGTTCATCGGGGAACGCAATTCCAGTGTGCGACTGGCGAAGTTGCTGCGCCGGGACAATCGCAATGAGCTGGACGGGTATCTGTGGGATCGGCAGCCGGTGGATGTGCTGCGCGATTTCCCGGTGCGGGCCGATCTGGTGGAGTGGCTCGGCGTGCTGAAAAGGCTGCAGCCGCGCCAGTATTCGATTTCGTCGAGTCCGCTGGTGAGCCCGCACGAGGTGCAGTTGACCGTCGGCGTGGTGCGCTACGGCGCTCCGGTGACCGCGGATTCGGCGCGCCGCGGCGGGGTCTGCTCGACCTTCCTGGCCGACCGCGCGGATGCCGAGGTGCCGATCTTCCTGCAGCGCGCACCGCATTTCCGGCCGCCGCTGGATCCGAACGCGCCGATGATCATGGTCGGCCCGGGCACCGGTATCGCACCGTTCCGCGGTTTCCTGCACGAGCGACGGGCGCTGGGCTGCAAGGGCCGCAATTGGCTGTTCTTCGGCGATCAGCACGCGCACGAGCACTTCTACTACCGCACCGAACTGGAGGATATGTTCCGCTCGGGTTTCCTGACCCGGCTGGATCTGGCATTCTCACGGGATCAGCGGGAGCGAATCTATGTGCAGCACCGCATGATCGAGCACGGAGCGGAATTGTGGTCGTGGCTGTGCGACGGTGGGCACTTCTACGTCTGCGGTGATGCCGCGCGCATGGCCAAGGATGTCGATGACGCCCTGCTGAAAATCGCTCGCATTCACGGGAAATTGAGCGAGGACGGCGCGCTGGCGTTCAAGAAGCAGCTCGTCGCCGAGAAACGGTACGTGCGCGACGTCTATTGATCGCGCCCGGATTTCTCGGGGCAGCGCGGCGGTGGATTCCCCGGGGTCCCGCCCCTACGATGTGAAACGTTGCGTTTTTCATGGAGGGGCAGGTCTTGAACCCACGAATCACCGGGCGTATCGCAGTGGCGGCCCTGGCGGCGACCGTATCGATCGGGCTGGGCGGATATCCCGCCACCGCCGACACCCCGGCCGCAGCGGCGTTGAACAGCACGGCGAAATCGGCCGACGGTTCGTATATCAAGAACGTCGAGATCAAAGACGCCCGCAATATCCGGCTCACGGTGTTCTCCGCCGCCATGAACCAGACCTTCCCGGTGGACGTGCTGCGCCCCGAGGACACTTCCGCACCGCGTCCCACCCTGTACCTGCTCAATGGCGCGGGTGGCGGCGTCGACGACGCCACCTGGCAATTGCGCACGGACGCACTGGAATTCCTGTCCGATAAGAACATCAATGTGGTGCAGATCGTCGGCGGCGCCTTCGCCTGGTACACCGACTGGGTCAAGACCGATCCCGCGCTCGGGGTCAACCGGTGGAGCACCTATCTCGCCGAGGAACTGCCGCCGCTCATCGATGCCGCGCTGAATACCAACCGGGTCAACGCGATTGCCGGAATCTCCATGGCCGGACTGCCCATTCTGAACATGGCCATCGCGCATCCCGGCATGTTCCGCAGCGCCGCGTCCTACAGCGGCCTGTATCAGACCACCACGCCCATCGCGCGCGAAGCCGTGAAGGCCGTCACCGAGTTGTACGGCGGCGGCGATGTCACGAATATGTGGGGGCCGGAGAACGATCCGCTGTGGGCGGCCAACGACCCCACGCTGAATGCCGAAAAGCTGCGCGGCACCAAACTTTTCATTTCGTCCGGCACCGGAATTCCGGGTATCTGGGATGTCCCGGGCGGTAAGTTCCGGATGGAGAAGCCGTCGGAGACGCCGCAGACGGTGGCGCTCGGCGGCTTCATCGAGGCGAATGTCGAACTGTCCACCCTCACGCTGCAGCAGAAGCTGGATTCGCTCGGCATTCCCGCCACCTTCAATTACCGTCCCACCGGGACACATTCGTGGGGCTACTGGCAAGACGATCTGAAGACGTCCTGGCCGGTGCTGGCGGCGGGACTGTACTCCGCGCCGTGATTCGGGCGGCGGGTTTCAGACGGCGGGCGGGTTGAGCCGCGCGAAATCCGGCAGCCGGTAGTACGGGTAGTAGGGATACGGCGGGGTCACCGCACTGGCCTTGTCCAGGCGGGCGATCTGCTCGGCGTCCAGGCTCCAGCCGACAGCGCCGAGGTTCTGCCGCAGCTGCTCCTCATTGCGCGCGCCGACGATGACGGTCGCCACGGTGGGGCGGGACAGCAGCCAATTGAGTGCGAGCTGCGGCACGGTGCGGCCGGTCTCGGCGGCGAGTTCGTCGAGGACATCGACGATGTCGTAGAGCTTCTCGTCATCCACCGGCGGTCCGGCCGCCGCGGTCCGATGCAGTCGGCTGCCCGCCGGAAGTGGTTGCCCGCGACGGATTTTGCCGGTGAGACGGCCCCAGCCGAGCGGGCTCCACACCACCGCGCCGACGCCCTGATCGACACCGAGCGGCATCAGCTCCCATTCGTAGTCGCGTCCGGCGAGCGAGTAGTAGACCTGGTGCGCGACATAGCGCGGGAAGCCGTTCTTATCTGCTGCCGCAAGGGATTTCATCAGCTGCCAGCCCGCGAAATTGGATGCGCCGACATACCGGATCTTGCCCGCACGGACCAGATCATCGAGTGCCGCAAGGGTTTCCTCGACCGGGGTACCCGCATCGAAGGCATGCAGCTGGAACAGATCGATGTACTCGGTGCCGAGCCGCCGCAGCGATCCCTCCACCGCGCCGATCAGCCTGGCCCGGCCGGCGCCCGCGTCATTCGGTCCGGGACCGGTCGGCAGGCCCGCCTTGGCGGAGATCAGCACCCGGTCGCGACGACCCGAGATGGCCTGTCCGAGGACTTCTTCCGACGCACCGTCGGAGTAGACGTCGGCGGTATCGAACATGGTGACGCCCGCCTCCAGATTGATATCCACCAGCCTGCGGGCCTGCGCCACATCGGTGTCCCCCCACGCGCTGAACAGTTCACCGCGCCCACCGAAGGTGCCCGCGCCGAAGCTCAACGCCGGAACCAGCAGACCTGACGCACCGAGCCGACGATATTCCATGACCAACCCCTAACGAAACTACAGTTTCATTAACAAAACAGACAGTACACTCGCATGGACGCAAATGGAACTGGAGCCCCGTTATGACCTCGGACACCACCGCACCCGGTTCGATCCGCCCCGGCGGGCGCACCGCCCGCGTTCGCGAAGCGGTCCTGCACGCCGCCGGCGATCTGCTCGCCGAACGCGGTTACGCGCACCTGGATCTGGGCGAGGTCGCCGCCCGCGCCGAGGTCGGCAAGACCACCGTCTACCGCCGCTGGCGCACCCCCGCCGGACTGGTCGCCGATCTGCTCGTGGATATGGCGGAAACCTCACTGCCGCACAGCGATACGGGTTCCCTGCGCGGCGATCTGCTGGCCAACGCCCGCCTGGTGACCAAGACACTTACCGACCCCCGCCAGGGCCGCCTCTTCCGCGCCCTTATCGCCGCCGGAACCACCGACGACACGGCCGCGGCCGCCCTGCACGCCTTCTACGACACCCGCCTCGTCGAATGGTCCCCCTGCGTCGAATACGCCGTCACCCGGGGCGAAATCCCATCCGGCACCGACCCGCGCGCGGTCCTGTCCGCCGTGTCCGCCCCCCTCTACTATCGCCTGCTCACCAGCGCCGCACCCCCCGACGAAGCTGCCGCCACCGCAGCCGTGGCGGCGGCCGTAATCGCCGCGGAGGCAGGAGTTTTCACCACCGAAGGCACCGATTCGCAACCCGTTCGTTAGCCGATTTCGAGCCGCTTTCCTCGCGAAAAGCCCTGGTAGCGAGGAGAATTGATAGATGAAGGGTGATCGCGTGGAGATCGTCGTCGATATGGGCGACGGAACCAGAAATTACGAAATAACAGCCAGCCGAGCGGGCCGCCGCGTGGAGGTGCGCATCGCGCGCGGCGTCGTGGAAGTCAGCGAGGTGACCCGCACCGGCACCTCGGTCCGAACCGCCAGGTTCATGGCGGGCCGGGTACTCGCACTCGTGGAGCACCCGGCGGATAACGGTCTACTGCCTGGCGAATGACGGTCGAAAGTACTTGTGAAATATAGCCACTTCACAAATACTGTGACCATGAGCACGATGAGGGTGGGGCGCTACGCGCTGGTGGGATCGGCATTACTGGCAACGGCAATTCAGTTGTCGGCCGGGACCGCCGAAGCAAACTATTCGGTCCCTATCTGGATCTGGGTGGGCGGTGGTTCCGCAGATCTCGCCTGTGAAGCAACAGAGTTGGAATGCGTGATCTCCGGCTATGTCAACGATCTCACCGTCCCGATCACGTTCAGCGTCGACGGTAAGACGATCGCCACGAAGCTGGCGACACCCAATCGCGATGCAGGGGAAGCCTCGGTTGCCTGGATTCCACCCAAGGCGGGCATCTACACGCTGACCGTTCAGCAGGGTGCCGCCAGTGACTCCCGCAGCATTCGCATCATCGACAACAACTCACTCGAAGCGCTGAACAAGCGCATAACCAGCCGCCTGACCAGCGGTTCGGCCAACAACAAAGTGGGTGGATAGTCCGATGACATCGAACAGCATCCGCAGCGCGATCATCGGAACCGCACTACTGGCGGCAATACTGCCGCTGTCGCCCGGAACCGCAGGAGCCGAGTCCGATCTCAGCATTTCGGTCACCAACGCCGGGCCCGGCACCTTCGACTGCGTGTACACCGGGGTGACCTGCGAGATCAGCCCGCGAGTCACTGATTACACGACCCCCATCACGCTGAGTGTCGACGGAACGGCGCTCGGCACCATCACGCCGACCGGATGCTGCTCGATCCCCTGGCTGCTGTGGACACCGAAAACGGCCGGGCATCACATGGTCTCCGCACAGCAGGGCACCCGGACCGCCACCCTCGGCGTCGACATCATCGACCCCAACTCACTGGCGGGCATACTGCGGCGATTGACTCCCGGCAGCAGCCACTGATCATCGGAATCGGATCGACGTCAGGGGGCGATCATGAGCGGGCGGTGCGGGTGCAACTCCACCAGGGCCACCACATCGCCGTAGGGCACCGAGCCGTTGGCGAAACGGTGTGCCATGCGGGCCAGTTTGGTGCGGGCGCCGTATTTGATGCGCATACCGTCCTGGATGCGGTGCGACAGACCCGGATCGCCGACTATGCGGGCGGTGCCGTAGTGCTGGCGCGAGCCGATGGCGGGGCGGCCGCGCCAATCACCGGATTGGATGACCACCCGGGGGTCGCGGGCCAATTGCATGGCCTCCTCGCCGTAGGAGGAGAGCAGGAAGGCGAAGCGGCCGAATTCGGCGGGTACCACCAGGTGCGGGGTGGTGGCGATGACGCCCGGCTCGACGGCCCGGGTCACCACGACGCTCTTGGCGTCCCACCAGAGGGAGCCTTCGTACCAGGGACTGGGACTCGGGGGCGGGGTCTCGGGGTGCGGGTGGGGTGCGACGGTCGATGCCGGATGCGTTGCCTTTACCACGTGAGCTCCAAACCTATTGTCCTGCAGTGCCTTTCAAACCCAATCCCGCTGGATTTCGGAAACAGCGCAGCCACTCCCCTGACCTGCGTTGTCCGGCGAGCGCCGCGATTGTCCCGGTTCCGAGGTTAGCCGCGTCCCCGGGCGCGTGCCATAAGACCTGGTCACACGTGCGGCGCGGCGGCTATGAGCGGAGGTCATGAGAAAAGGCAAGGAGGTTACGTCACTCTCTTGCCCCATTCAACATATAGCGCACCCCGGGGCTTGCGGCAAGACCCCATCGATGCCGCACAATCGTCGGCCGAAGCCAGTACCAGCGCAAATGATCGGATGGGAGAGCACATGATCGACGTGATCGTGGCCGGGGGCGGACCGACCGGATTGATGGTGGCGAGCGAACTGCGACTGCACGGGGTGCGCACGGTCGTACTGGAACGCGAGCCCGAGCCCACTGTGATCGTGCGCGCGATGGGAATCCACGCGCGCACCATCGAAATCATGGACCAGCGCGGGCTGCTGGATCGATTCCTGGCGCTCGGCAAGCGGTATCCGCTCGGCGGCTTCTTCGCGGGCATTCCCGCACCGCAGCCGGGCCTGCTCGACACTTCGCACGACTATGTGCTCAGCATCATGCAGCCCGTCACCGAACGCCTGCTCGCCGAACGCGCCGCCGAACTCGGCGTCGAAATCCGGCGCGGCAGTGAGCTGATCGGATTCGATCAGGATGCCGAGGGCGTCGATATCGACCTCGCCGACGGCACCCGGCTGCGCTCGCGCTATCTCATCGGCTGCGACGGCGGCCGCAGCACGGTGCGAAAGCTGCTCGGCATCGGTTTTCCCGGCGAGCCCAGCCGGGTCGACACCCTGGTCGGCGAGGTCGAACTGACCGAACCGCCGGAAACACTGAATGCGATTGTGGCCGAGGTGCGCAAGACCCAGCGGCTGTTCGGCGCGATGCCGCTGGCCGACGGCGCGTACCGGGTGGTGGCCCCCGCCGCCGGGGTGGCCGAGGATCGCACCGTCTCGCCCACCCTGGATGAATTCCGGCGGCAGCTGCGCGCCACCGCGGGCACCGATTTCGGCGTGCACTCCCCGCGCTGGCTCTCCCGCTTCGGTGACGGCACCCGCCTCGCCGACGACTACCGATCCGGCCGGGTGCTGCTGGCGGGCGATGCCGCGCACGTCCATCCGCCGATGGGCGGGCAGGGTCTCAATCTCGGTGTACAGGACGCGTTCAACCTCGGCTGGAAACTGGCCGCGGTCGTGAACGGCTGGGCCCCCGCGGGTCTGCTGGACACCTATGCCGCCGAACGCCGGCCCGTCGCCGCCGATGTGCTCGACAACACCCGCGCCCAAATGCAATTGATGTCCCTGGACCCGAATGCCCTTGCGCTGCGCCGGCTCCTGACGAAGCTGATGACCATCGACGAGGTGAACCGCCGCCTGCTCGAGGGCATCATCGCCGTCGATATCCGCTACGACTTCGGCGTCGATGACGATCTGATCGGCCGTCGCCTGCGCGATATCCCGCTCAAACGCGGCCGCCTCTACGACCTCATGCACACCGGCCGCGGCCTGCTGCTGGATCAGACCGGGCAGCTCTCGGCGGCGGGCTGGACCGATCGCGTCGATCACATCGCCGATGTCAGCGAGGAACTCGACGCCCCAGCCGTCCTGTTGCGACCGGACGGCCATGTGGCATGGGCCGGCGCGGATCAGCCGGCGCTGAATACCCACCTGAACACGTGGTTCGGTGCACCCACCAACTGAATTCGCACCCGGTGCGCCGACCGCGATCCGCCCGCGCCCGGGCGGCCGACGCGCGGGCGGGGTTGCCGTGCCGGGCGATGCGGGGCAGGCTCGGAGGTGCCCGACTTCACCTGGCTTTGCCGATATGGCGGAGAGGAGCATGTGATGACCGATCGAATCGACGCTGTGCCCGAGGCCGATTTTCTGGAGCAGCAGACCGAGGTGATCGAGCCGGAAGCCGAGGTCACACCGCTCCCGGAGGATGATCTCGGCTGGACCGCCGATGAGGCGGATCTGGTGGAACAGTCCATTTCCGTCCCGATGGACGATGACTACGACGGGCCGGACACCGCCGAAGCCTGATCGAAGGACTCGTTGTGGCGGTGCGATTACGCACCGCCACAACGGTTTTCAGCGTCTCAGGCGGAGATGCCCGCGCGCACGGTGGCGTGCAGTTCACGCAGGCTGGAGCGTTCGGTGGCGACTTCGAGCACCCGGATGCCGTGCGCGTGACCGGTCAGCGCCTCGGCCAATTCGGCCGGGTCGACCTGGCGATGCGGGACGCGGTAGGCGGCGCAGAGCGCGGCCAGGTCCATACCGTGCGGGGTGCCGAAGACCCGTTCGAAGACGCCCGCGTACTGCGGATCGCCCTGTTCCAGAAGTTCGAAGATGCCGCCGCCGTCGTCATTGGCGACCACGATGGTGAGGTCCTCGGGCCGCGGTTCGCCGGGTCCGACCAGCAGTCCGGAGGCGTCGTGCAGGAAGGTGAGATCGCCCATCAGCGCCACCGTGCGGCCGGGATGGGTCAGGGCCGCGCCGACGGCGGCCGAGACGGTGCCGTCGATGCCCGCGACACCGCGGTTGGACAGCACGCGAATCCCGGTGCGGGGGTGCGAGACCAGTGCCGCGTCGCGCACCGGATTGGACGCGCCGAGCAGCAGCTGATCACCCTCGTGCAGTGCGTCCAGCACGACGGCCGCGACATGCAACCCGGTCGGCTTCGGATGTCCGGCGAGTTCCGCGCGCACCACCGCGACGGCCTTCTCATTGAGATCGCGGCACTGTTCCAGCCATTCCGGACGCGGTGCGCCGGTGGTGACCGCCCGGGTGCCGGTGCCGACCACATTGCCCGACACATCGGGCCAGCGCGGGCCGGTGGTGAGCGCGAACACCGTCACCTCGGGATCGGCGAGCACCTTGGACACCTGCCGATGCAGCGTCGGCCGCCCGGTGATGATGGCCTGCTTCGGCTTCAGCAGTCCCAGCGCCAGCGGATGCAGTGCGGGTCCGTGCATGGGCGCGGTCGGTTCGGCGACCGTCGGCAGCGCCGCGAGTTCGGCCCGATGCCCCGCGCCGTGACCGGAGATGACCACGGTGTCCGGGCTCAGATCGATATCGAGCGGGACATCCAGGGTGGCGTACTGCGTTGCGGTCCACGGCTTATCGCCGTCCCGGCCGAGCGGCAGCGGATCACCGGCGGCCATATCGGGCACCAGCGGTTCGCGCAGCGGGATATCGAAGTGCACGGGTCCGGCATTGCCGGAGCGGGTGCCGCGCGCGGCGGCGAGCACCCGGCAGACCGCGGAGCGCCACACGCTGTTCTGTGTGGGGTAGAGCGGCTCACCGGCTTCGGCCTCGGCGAGTCCGAGGCTGATGGCGGCGCGCACCTGGCTGCCGAACAGCCCGAATTGTTCGACGGTCTGATTCGCGCCGGTGCCGAGCATCTCGTAGGGCCGGTTGGCGCTGAGCACGATCAGCGGCAGTCGCGCGTAGTTCGCTTCGAGTACCGCGGGGCCGAGGTTGGCGACGGCGGTGCCGGAGGTCATCACGACCGGAACCGGGCGGCCGCTGGACGAGGCGAGGCCGATGGCCAGGAATCCGGCGCTGCGCTCATCGATGCGCATATGCAGCCGGATCCGCCCGGCGGCGTCGGCGGCCTGTAATGCGAAGGCCAGTGGGGCATTTCGCGATCCCGGGCACAGGACCACGTCTCGGACTCCGCCGCGCGCGAGCTCGTCCACGATGACGTGCGCCTGTGCTGTCGAAGGATTCACCCTCCCAGCCTCTCAGACAGTCGAATTCCGCGCTGCGTCAGCCCGCTCACACCTGTCATCTATACTTAGGGTTTGCTAACCTAAGCCAATGTCGAAGCGACCCAAATACGTCAAGCCCGAGCACCGGGAGATCCTCACCGCACAGGTGCTGGCGAGCAAACGGATCAGCCCGAACTTCGTGCGCGTCACCCTGGGCGGCGACGGGCTGGCGGGCTTCACCGCGATGGGATTCGACCAGTGGTTCCGGCTGTTCCTGCCCGGCCGCGACGGCAGCCTGAAACTGCCCACCTCCGCCAGCACGCTCGGCTGGTATGCGCAGTACCTCATGATAGGCAAGGAACATCGGCCGCTGGTGCGCAATTACACCGTGCGCGATTACCGCGCCGCGGGCTTCGGCGAATTCGGCAGCACCGCCGAGATCGATATCGACTTCTTCTCGCACGGCGATGACAGCCCGGCCTCGAACTGGGCGGGCGGCGCGACGCCCGGCGACAAAGTCGGATTGCTGGATGAGGGCATTACCTATCAGGCCCCGGAAAATACCAATTGGTCTCTTTTGGTGGGCGATGAAAGCGCGGTCCCCGGCATCGCGGGCATTCTGCGCTCCGCGCCCCGCGATCTGAAAGGCGCTGCCTACCTGGAGATCCCGAATCCGGACGATGCCCAGGAATTCGACGCGCCCGAAGGCGTCGAGGTGCACTGGGTGATTCGCACGGATTCGAACGCCGAAGTCGGCTCGGTGGTCGCGGCAGCGGTGCGCGCACAGGAGATTCCCGCCACGGGCGTCTACGCCTTCGTCGCGGGCGAACAGAAACTGGCCTCCGGCCTGCGCCGGCACTGGGCGCAGGAACGCGGAATCCCCAAGGCGGACATCACCTTCACCGGCTACTGGCGGGTCGGCAAAGCCGCGGGGTGAGCCTGTCCGAGCTCGGCTCGGACAGCACTACCGATAACCGGGTTCGCGGCCCGAACACGGGCCGCGAACCGGTCGTTTGATCAACGGTTGATCAGGCGTGACGCTGGACCAGCGCGCCGACGCGCGGAAGCGCCTCGGCCACATGCTTCTTCGCCGAGGACCGCATGGAGTTGTAGACCTTGGTCAGCGCGGGACGCGAGGAGGCGGCCGCACGCTCATCGGTGACCGAGAGCAGCGCCTCGGAAACCTCGTCCTGCTTGGAAACCAGCAGGTCGGCGAACGAGCCGGCGCCGGAAGCCTGGTACTCGGACCAGAACGGCTCCAGGGACGCGACGAACTTCGGGATGAAGGACTCCAGCGCATCGCCGACGATGGTCGGGCTGACCTTCTTCACCGCGGCGTAGCCGCCCTTGACGGCCAGACCCGACGCGCCGCCCTTGTCCGACACCTCAGCATCCAGAACCTCTTTGGCGTCGGCCAGGAAGGCCGGACGCTTGGCGTCATCGAGCAGGGATTCAGACAGTGCTGCAACCACTTTCAGGTTCCTCCGGATAGTTTTTCGATGAACGAGCGCACAGAACTATACGCACCGATGTGCCCGCACACATGATGCAGACGCGCCTCGACTGCCAGGGCAGCTACTGCACTGTAAAGCCTCCGCAATCCCTTGGCAGCGTTTCACATTCGCACCATTCACTCGAACAAGCGACCACCTCCGGTGCCCCCGCAGGTTTTTCAGCGCCTTTCGTGGGTACCCCATCACGCCGCACCGCATGTTCGCGATCGCGTAGCCAGCGAGTTTCGGGCTTACCCCGGAGTAACCGCCGACCGATCCGAAATAAGTTGTCACCTTGCGTTACGTCCATAGGGCCCCGCTATGTTCTTGAGCGTGACCTTCAATGAAGCGCTGTGGAAACCCGTCCCTGGATTCGAAGACCTCACCGACATCACGTACCACCGGCATGTGGAGCAGGGCACGGTCCGGATCGCGTTCGATCGGCCCGAGGTGCGCAATGCCTTCCGCCCGCACACCGTCGACGAGCTGTACCGCACGCTCGATCACGCGCGCATGACCTCCGATGTGGGCGCGGTGCTGCTCACCGGTAACGGCCCGAGCCCCAAGGACGGCGGCTGGGCCTTCTGCTCCGGCGGCGATCAGCGGATTCGCGGGCGCAGCGGCTACCAGTACGCCGAGGGCGAGACCGCGGACACCGTCGACCCGGCGCGCGCGGGCCGCCTGCACATCCTCGAGGTGCAGCGGCTCATCCGCTTCATGCCCAAGGTGGTCATCGCACTGGTGAACGGCTGGGCCGCGGGCGGCGGGCACAGCCTGCACGTCACCTGCGATCTCACCCTCGCCAGCCGCGAACACGCCCGGTTCAAGCAGACCGACGCCGATGTGGGCTCGTTCGACGGCGGCTACGGCAGCGCGTACCTGGCGAAGATGGTGGGGCAGAAGCGGGCTCGCGAGATCTTCTTCCTGGGTCGGCCGTACACCGCCGAGGAGATGCATTTCATGGGCGCGGTCAACGAGGTCGTGGATCACGATCGGCTCGAGGATGTGGCGCTGGAATGGACCGGGGAGATCCTCGGCAAGTCGCCGCAGGCGATCCGCATGCTCAAGTACGCCTTCAACCTCAGCGATGACGGTCTGGTCGGACAGCAGCTGTTCGCCGGTGAGGCCACCCGCCTGGCGTACATGACCGATGAGGCCGTCGAGGGCCGCGATTCGTTCCTGCAGAAGCGTGACCCGGACTGGTCCCCGTACCCGTACTACTTCTGACACTGTAGAAGCCATGGAGATCCTGAGCAGTCGCTTGATCCTGCGGCCCGCGGACTATCAGCGGACGCTGGAGTTCTACCGGGACACGCTCGGATTGGCGATTGCCCGGGAGTATCCGGGCGGCACCGTGTTCTTCGCGGGACAGGGCCTGCTCGAAGTCGCGGGGCACGGGCGCGGCGAGGGACCGGCGGGATTCGCGGGGGCGATCTGGTTGCAGGTGCGCGATTGTTCGGACGCCGCCGCCGAACTCGCGCTCGCGGGAGTCGCCATCGACCGCAAGCCGACTCGCGAACCGTGGGGCCTGATCGAAATGTGGGTGCGCGATCCGGATGACGTGCCGATCGTGCTGGTGGAGATCCCCGCCGACCATCCGATTCGCCGGGATGTTCGAAAGCCTTAGCACGCGAGTAACTGTGAGGCGTGTCGGGGGGCACCGGTTAACAACGGACGAATGCCGTAGCGCAAACTGAACGGTGTGTCTGCCGAACTGCTCGTTCTGCTGATCGTTGTTCTCACGGCCCTGGTATTCGACTTCACCAACGGATTCCACGACACCGCGAACGCGATGGCCACCTCGATCGCCACCGGTGCGCTCCCCCCTCGAACAGCCGTACTCCTTTCCGGCGGGCTCAATCTCGTGGGCGCCTTCCTGAGTGTCGCGGTCGCCGCGACGGTCGCCGAGGGCATTGTCGACCTCTCCGAAGTCAGCGGCCGGGCCCTGCTCGACATCGTCTTCGCGGGACTGGTCGGCGGCATTCTGTGGAATCTGTTCACCTGGCTGTTGGGTTTGCCGTCGAGTTCCTCGCACGCGCTGTTCGGCGGGCTCATCGGCGCGACCATCGCGGCGCTGGGCTGGGACGGCGTCATCTGGGCGGCGGGCAGCAAGGGCGTACTCGCCAAGATCATCATTCCGGCGCTGGCCGCGCCCGTGGTCGCCGCGCTGGTCGCCGCGCTCGGCTCGTGGGCCGTGTACCGAATCACGCGCGGCAGCAATGAGAAGACCGTCGAGGGCGGATTCCGGTGGGGGCAGATCGGTTCCGCCTCGCTGGTCTCGCTCGCGCACGGCACCAATGACGCGCAGAAGACCATGGGCATCATCTTCCTGGCGTTGATCGCGCACGGTTCGGCCAAGGCCAGCGATCCGCTGCCGCTGTGGGTGATCGTGTCCTGCGCGGTCGCCATCGCCGCGGGCACCTGCCTGGGCGGCTGGCGCATCATCCGCACGCTCGGCAAGGGCCTGGTCGATATCGCGCCGCCGCAGGGCTTCGCGGCCGAATCCACCAGTGCGGCGATCATTCTCACCTCCGCGCACTTCGGCCTGCCGCTGTCCACCACGCAGACCGTGACCGGATCCATCCTGGGTTCCGGCATCGGACGGCCCGGCGCGGAAGTGCGCTGGGGCGTGCTCGGCCGCATGGTGGTGGCGTGGGTGCTGACGCTGCCGCTGGCCGGTGTGGTCGGCGCGCTGTGCTGGGCCATCCTGAACGCCATCGGCGGCACCGCGGGTGTACTGGTGGTGTTCGCACTGCTGCTCGCGGCGGCCGGAGGGATCTGGCGACGCTCCAAGCGCACCGAGGTCAACTCGCACAACGTGAACGCCGATTGGAAGGCCGAGCACACGGCGGCCGGACCCACCGGCGACGCCGCGCCACCGAGCGCCGCGTTGCGCAGCGATGACACCGTCGGCAACGGAATCGGATAGGAGCGACGCCGTGCACACCTTCCTGTCCAATATCAGCGATCTATGGCGGGTCACGCTGGCCGCCTTGGTCTTCGGGGCCGGACTGCCCGTCATCTTCGCGTTCGGGATTCGCTACCGCTCGCGACTGGACGACGGCGCGACCGGAGCGGCGCGCACCACCGCGGTCGCCATCTCCGCGCTCTGCTTCGCCGTGGTCATGATCGCGGTGGTGGTCGGTGTGCTCTTCATCGCACGCGGCTTCCTCGCGAGCCGGCTCGGCATCCATCTGCTCGGCGCCTGACGCCACGGGAAGAAAGGCACGCAGCTGACTACTCCGGAACAGCCGAACACCGATCCGGCGCGCACCCCGCCGCGCCAGAACGTGCTGCAAAAAGTCCTGGACTGGCTCAAAGCCGGGTATCCACAGGGCATTCCGCAGTCCGATTACGTGGCGCTGCTCGCGGTGCTGCACCGGCGGCTCACCGATTACGAAGTACACCTGGTCGTCGAGGAGCTGGTGAGCGAACGCGTCGCCACCGGCGAGATCGAACGCGCCGATATCGAGGCCGCCATTTCCCGAGTTGCCAAGGAACAACCCGGCGAGGACGATATCGCCCGAGTGGCCTCCCGGCTGGCAGCCGGTGGATGGCCACTGGCGACACCGACGTCCGACTGACCGAACCGACCACCATCGACCCCCGGCCTCGGACCCCCACAGGTGCGCGGCCACCCCATCACATGACACGATCGCGAACGTGAGCAATACCCTCCGCACCCTCCCCATGCCCACCGGTGCATCGGTGGGCGACGTATTGCCGCACCTGCGGGAAGCCCTCGAGGGCAACGCCCCCGCCTGGCTGCCCATACCCACCGCCGACCGCCGCGAGGCACAGCGGCTCAGCGGCAGCCTGCGGCCCGGCGAGGAGATCGACGACGAGGTGGCGCTGGTCGTCACCACCTCCGGCACCACCGGAATCCCCAAGGGCGCCATGCTCTCCGCCGCCGCGCTGCGCGCCAGCGGAGAGGCCACGCACACCCGCCTGGGCGGGCCCGGACAATGGTTGCTGGCGCTGCCGACCCATCACATCGCGGGCATCCAGGTGCTGCTGCGCAGCATTCAGGCCGGGACCGAACCGGCCGTGCTCGATGTGTCCGGCGGCTTCCTGCCCGAGGGACTGGCCGCGGCCATCGCGGGCATGCGCGGACCGCGCCGGTACACCTCGCTGGTGCCGACCCAACTCATCAAGGCCCTGGACGAACCCGCCGCCACCGCGGCGCTGGCACAGCTGGACGCCGTGCTCATCGGCGGCGCGGCCACCCCGAAACCGGTGCTGGAACGCGCCCGCGCGGCGGGCATCACCATCTTCCGCACCTACGGTATGAGCGAAACCTGCGGCGGCTGCGTCTACGAGGGAATCCCCTTGGACGGCACCGAGGTCCGCATCGAGGACGGCCGCGTCCTGCTCGGCGGCGCGACCCTGGCCAAGGGCTACCGCAATCAGCCCGACCATCCGGCCTTCGCCGAACCCGGCTGGTTCCGCACCGAGGACGCGGGCAGCTTCGAGGACGGCGTCCTCACCGTCACCGGGCGGCTGGACGAGGCCATCATGACCGGCGGCCTGCTGGTGCTGCCGCAGGTGGTCGAGGCGGTGCTGATCACCCATCCGGCCATCTCCGAATGCGTGGTCCTGGGCCTGCCCGATTCCCGCCTGGGTCAGCGCGTGGTCACCGCGATCGTCACCGCCCCCGGCGCGACCGCCCCCACCCTGGACGAGCTCCGCGACCACGTGGTCGCCGAACTCGACGCCATCGCCGCCCCGCGCGAACTGGCTGTGCTGCAAGAACTCCCGATGCGCGGCGTCGGCAAGCCCGACCGCGCCGCGCTCCGCGAATACCTCCTCAGCACCTCCCCCAACTGACCGTTCCGGGGGTCTACGCCGCCGGGGCGGGCTCGGCGGGCTGGCCGAAGAGCGCGGGTATCGCGTTCGCGATCATCGGAGCCACCGAGGCGGCGAGTTGGGTCAGGCCGTCCATCGGTGCGATCGGCGGAACGTCCTGCGGGGCTTTGAGATCAGCCGCCAGTTGCGGGGCGACCGGAGCGATGAAGTCGGCGACCGCCGGAATCAGTTGCGGCGGAACGGCCGCGGCGAGTTCGGATGGGACGCCCGCCGTGATGAGCGGTGACACCTCGGGTGCTTTGGGTGTTGGCGCGAGGTCCGCGATCGGGTTGCGCGCCACATCGCCCTGGAGTCGCAGGGTGTTGTAGGCGTTCACGCCCGAGATGATGCCGACCGGAACGCCGATCGCGAGGCTGCCGATGGTGCCGCCCATCGCGCCGAGCAGGGCCGCGCCGGTGAGGCAGCCGCCCGCGAATCCGGTGGCGGTGCCCGCGAGCGCGGCGGAGAAGGTGCCCGCCGTGCCCGCGCCGATTCCGCCTGCGAGACAACCGATGATGAGCCCGGTCATACCGCCGACCAGGCCGCCGACGCTGACCGCGAGACCGAACTGGGTGCCCACCGCGCTGTAGGCGTCGTTGATGTCCTTCTGCCGCTGCACCGGATCGGGATTCGGCTTGGTCCCGGGTGCGGGCGGGGCGGCCGGGTCCGCCGCCGGATCGTCGATGAATCCGGTGATCGGGACGGTGGCCGGGGCCTTGCACACCGGATCCGGCAGGTCCGCCGCATTGCGGGGCGGCTTGTCTGCCGAGGGCAGCTGGGAGATGGGGACGGTGCCGACGGGGCAGGGCACCGCGGCGTTGGGCCACAATGCCATTGGCGAACCGAGCGTGAGCGTATTGCCCATGACGTAGCGACCGTGCGCGTCCAGCACCTGGAAGTTGTTGAGCAGTTGCAACTCTCGTTCACCGCCGGGTCCCGGCTGCAACGGATCGGCTCCGGTACCCGGCGCCTGCACGATCAGCGAGCCGATCGGCGTGGTCAGATAGGCGGACATATCGGTGAGATCGCCGGTGTAGACCACACCCTGCATGAGCCCGACCGTCACCCGGGACATGCCTTCCCGGACCGCCTGCTCATGCGGTGTCAGATCGGCGGTATTGCCCGGCAGTGGCGGCGGGATCTCCCGCCCGAACGGCACATGGTGCAGCGTGCTGCGGTCTTCGCCGAGGATCAGATTCCCCGAATGATCGCGCAGCTGATAGTGATTGTTGCCGATCAGGCTGACCGCGACATCGGGCCCGTAGATGGTCGACAATCGCCGATAGGCGTTGCTGCGCAGGTACACGTCCCCGGTCAGCTGCATATCGTTCTCACCGCACAGCGGATCGCGCGGCGGGATGGGCGCGAGCGGGTCGTCGGCGTCCGGCGTCGGCGGGCAGGTCAGCAGCAGCTGATTCGACCCGGGCTGTTCCGCTTGCGCGGCAGGCGAATCCGGGGCGTCCACCGCGAGCGGCGTGGCATGCGCGGTGACGGTGGTCACGACCGCGGTCAGCGCGGCCAGGGCCGTGGTCAGGGCGACGGGAACGACTCTCAACGGAACCTCGCAATCCATACGCACGGAACGAACCGGGAACGAAAAGCAGGTCGAGCAAGAACGTGTGGCCAGGCTAACAAGCGCGGGTCCGAATGCCTGGGAACGCGCGGCGGCGGTGACGAATGCGCTGCTCATGAGGGTCACCGTAGGCTCGAGCGGGTCTCGCCACGCCAGCCTGCGCGCTCGCACGACCGGCTTGCGTGAGTGCCGTCACCGGCTTGCGTCGGCGCGCAATCGTCATGCAAGGGGCGTGTAAGTCCGGGTCCGCAGAGTATGGGTCATGACTTCATACACACCTGCTGAGGCGCTCGCCATCGAGGCGAATGACCTGGTCAAGATCTTCGGGGAGCAGCGGGCTGTCGACGGCGTGAGCCTGGCGGTTCCGCGCGGCGCGGTGTACGGCGTACTCGGCCCGAACGGCGCCGGGAAGACCACCACCATTCGCATGCTCGCCACCCTGCTGAAGCCCGATGGCGGCAGCGCCCGCATCTTCGGCCGCGATGTGCTGACCGAACCCACCGCGGTGCGCTCGCTGATCGGCGTGACCGGGCAGTACGCCTCGGTCGACGAAAAGCTCACGGCCACCGAGAATCTCATTATCTTCTCGCGGCTGCTCGGCCTGTCCAAGGCCGACTCCCGGCGCAAGGCCGCCGAACTGCTGGAGGAGTTCGGACTCGAGGAGGCCGCCAACAAGGCCCTGGAGAACTTCTCCGGCGGTATGCGGCGTCGCCTGGATCTGGCCGCCAGCCTGATCTCCACCCCGCCGCTGCTGTTCCTGGACGAGCCGACCACCGGTCTGGATCCGCGCACCCGCGCCCAGATGTGGGAGACCATCCGCCGCCTGGTGCGGGAGGGCTCGACGGTACTGCTCACCACGCAGTACCTGGACGAGGCCGATCAACTGGCCGACCGGATCGCGGTCATCGATCGCGGCAAGGTCATCGCCGACGGCACCTCCGATGAATTGAAGGGCTCGGTCGGCCTGTCCGCGCTGCAGCTCACCCTCGAGGACCGCGGCCGCATCGATGAGGCCCGCGCCCTGGTCTCGGAGTATCTGTCCCGCGCCGAGGGCAAGACCGTCGAGGCGACCGTCTCCCCCGAGGCGGGCCGCATCACCGCACCGCTGCCCGATCCCGCCATCACCACCGACATCCTGATCCGGTTGCGCGAGCACGACATTCGGGTCGAAGAAATCAATGTCAGCAAGCCCAGCCTGGATGAGGTGTTCTTCGCGCTCACCGGACACGGTGCCGAAGACGACTCCGCCGATACCGAAAAGAGCGCGGCATGACCACCACACTCACCTCCCCCGGCCTGACCAAACAGGTCACCCCGGCCCCGATTCCCGAGGTCAGCAATCACATCAGTCTGAAGAAGACGGTGCAGAACTCGCTGACCATGGCGTATCGCGGCCTGCTCAAGATCCGGCACAATCCGGAACAGCTGTTCGACGTCACCGTGCAGCCGATCCTGTTCACCGCGCTGTTCGCCTACATTTTCGGCGGCTCGATCGGAGGCAGCGTCTCGGGTTATCTGCCGCTGCTCATTCCCGGCATCCTGGTGCAGACGGTGGTGCTGACCTCGGTCGCCACCGGCACCCAATTGCGTGAGGATATGGACAAGGGCGTCTTCGATCGCTTCAAATCCCTTCCCATCGCCCGTATTTCGGCGCTGGCGGGCGCACTGCTGGCCGATATGGTGCGCTACGGCCTGGCGACCACGCTCACCGTGATCGTCGGTCTCGCGCTCGGCTACCGTCCCGAGGGCGGCGTGCTCGGTGTCGTGGCGGCCGGACTGGTCGTGGTGTTCTGCTCCTTCGCCATCAGCTGGATCTGGGCGCTGGTCGGCGTCACCGGTAAGAGCGCGGCCTCGGTGCAGGGCATCTCGATGATGATCATGTTCCCGCTGACCTTCATGGGCGGCACCTTCGCACCGGTCGACAAGATGCCGGGCTGGTTGCAGGGCATCAACAAGGCCAATCCGGTCTACTACATGGTCAATACGGCCCGCGAGCTCATGAACGGGACCGGCGTCAGCGCCAACCTGGCCTGGTCGCTCATCGGCGGCGTCGTGGTGATCATCGTGTTCGCCCCGCTCGCACTGCGCGCCTACATGCGGCACGCATAACCTGAATCACGCCGAATGCCCGTCCGCCGAATCCCCGGTGGGCGGGCATTTTGCCGTGCCCGCGAGTTCGGCTGTTATGGTCGGGGCGGTGAATTCCCATCCTGCCCCGCACAGCCGGAAGTCATTCCGGCTGTCGTGTGCTGCGCTGTTGATGGGCCTTTTCGCCATTGTCGGATTACTCGCCGCGGTCGCGGATTGGGGTTCGACGCAACAGGTTTCGGTACAGGCGGCGGTAGCGCCCGCCGATACCGTGACGACCATTCACTCACCCTTCTGCGAGCGCCGGGATCAGCAGGGTTCGGACCCGATCGGCCAGGTCGCCGCACCACCGCGTGCCGCGGCGGATCAGCTGCTCACGCCGGTATTCGCGGTGATTCCGGAACTCCCCGCCACCCAGTGGCTTTCCTATGACATCCAGCCGCGCGGGCCGACGCTGCCCGTGACATCCCCCCATCTGACGACGGTGCTGATCATTTAGGAGACCCGGCGTACAGCCATGTCTTCCAGCACATTTCACATCGATCAGGACCCGAGTCGTCCAGGGGTATTCGCATGTCCAAAACTCGTAAGAAGCGTCCGAGCGGCACTAGGAAGATGTTCGCCGGGCTCGCATTGTTCGCGGCGGCCTGCCTGCTCGCCATCGCCGGTTTCCAAATGCTCGGCGGCGAAAAGAAATCCACGCCGGAAGCGGCGGCCGCCACCACCAATCCCATGTTCGCCGAACTCGCGAAACTGGCGCGCCGCGATGCTGGCGATCCGCTCGCGCTCGGCCGCGCCGACGCCCCCGTGGTGATGATCGAGTACTCGGATTTCCAGTGCTCGTTCTGCCGCACCTTCGGCCGCACCATCGAACCCAAGCTCATCGCGAAATATGTGGATCAGGGTGTGCTGCGCATCGAATGGCGCAATTTCCCCATCTTCGGCGCGGAATCGGAGAACGCGGCCCGTGCCGCGTGGGCGGCCGCCCAGCAGGGCAGATTCCGGGAATTCCACGACACCGTGCAGGCGAACGCGCCCGAGAAGAAGAACACCGGCGTGCTGACCCCGGACCGGCTGGCCGAATTCGCCGAACAGGCGGGGGTACCGGATATCGCGAAATTCCGCGCGGATCAGGACTCCCCCGCCGCCACCGCGGCCGTCCAGCGCGATGCCGCCGAAGCGTATTCGCTCGGCGCGTCCTCCACGCCGACCTTCCTGGTCAATGGCCGCCCGGTACTGGGCGCGCAACCCATCGAACAGTTCGCCGCGGTGATCGAGGCGGCCGCGAATATCGCGTCTGGACACGCGGAATGAGCGGCACCGTAGGCTTTTTCGCGGCCTTCCTGGGCGGCCTGCTGGCACTGCTGAGCCCGTGCAGCGCACTGCTGCTGCCGAGCTTCTTCGCGTACTCGTTCACCTCGAGCGGCAGACTGCTGGCTCGCACCGGCATGTTCTATCTGGGCCTGGCCACCACGCTGGTACCGCTCGGCATCGCGGGATCGTTTGCGGGACAGCTGTTCTCGAACAATCGCGAACTGCTCATCACCATCGGCGGGTGGACCATCATCGGCCTGGGCGTGCTGCAGATCCTCGGGCGCGGTTTCAGTTTCGGCTTCGCCCGGCGCGCGGCGGCGAAACAGGGGCGTCCGGAACGCTCGGGTGCGGTGTATCTGCTGGGCCTGGTCTACGGCCTGGCCGGATTCTGCGCCGGGCCGATTCTGGGCTCGATTCTGGCGGTGGCGGCGGTCGGCGGATCGCCGGTGCAGGGCGGACTGCTGCTGGCGGTGTACGCCCTCGGGATGGCGGCTCCGCTGTTCGCGCTGGCGGCATGCTGGGACCGCTTCGGCCTGGGGCAGCGAAAGTTGTTGCGCGGCAAGAGTTTCAGTGTGGGCAAGCTGGAATTGCACAGCACGTCGCTGCTCTCCGGACTGTTCTTCATCCTGCTCGGCGCGGTGTTCCTGATCTTCGACGGCACCTCGGCGCTGCCGGGACTATTGGGCGCGGAGACCGAATTCCATGTGGAGGCAACGGTGCAACGCCTCAGCGGGGCCGTCTCCGACACCACCGTGCTGCTGGTCCTCGGCGCGATCGCGCTCGGACTGGTCGGCTGGCGACTGCTGCGCACCGACGACAGCGGCCCGGCCGAGACCCCCGCCCCCGAATTCGCCGAACGGGACTGAGCAGATACTCGGGGACGATCCGGCGCGAACGCCGCCGGATCGTCTCGGAGTCAGAGGTTTTCGTGCACCTCGCCCATCAGTTCCATGATCCGCTCGGAAGCTCCCCGCCGATTCCAGCGGGTCGCCGCGCGCATGGCCGCGTCCAGCCGGTCCGCGCCCACCACGGGCAGGTGCAGTTCGATATGGCGACGCCAGTTCATCGACGGATAGTCCTGGCGCGCGAAGACTTTCGGCGCGAGCACGAGAATCTCCAGCGCCCGGTCGAGATCGCGTCCGGAGGCGAGCAGATGACTGCCGAGGGCGTTCGCCGCGGCGCCGATCTGCGGCAGATCCCAGAACTGGCCGAGTTTGAGCACCGCCATTTCGACCAACTGACCGACCAATTCGTCGACCTCCGGCGCATGCCCGTGCAGCACATGCGCGTCGATCACGGCCGCGGCGACCATGAGATCGCCAGGTCCGGGCGCCACCGTCCCGTGCGGCCACGCCATCAGCGTCAGGGCCTGCCGGAAGCGAGCCAGCCCGGTATCGATATCGCCTTCGGCCAGTTCGAGTTCCGCGAGCCCGGAGGCCACGGTGGCACGCCGGTGATTGGGTGGGACGTCGGTGTGCACCATGGCCGGATCGATGCCGACGCCGGGCAGCAGCGGCATCAGCTCCCGGCGCGCCTGCTCGGGCTGCCCGGCCCCGGTCAGCGAGACCGCCAGATAACTGCGAATCTCCACGCTCTCGTCGTACGCGCGCAGCGTGGTGAGCAGCTCCGCGGCCCGCCGGTAGTACTCCACCGAATCGGTATAGCGCGCGGACTGCGCGTACATACCGCCCAGATGCTGGCACACCATGGCGGTGCCCCACAGATCGTCCTGCGCTCCGGTTGCCAAGGCGCGCACCGCATCTCGGATGGAGCCGTACACGTCCCCGGAGTTCTCCCGCACATTGGCGCGCAACAGCAGCGCCACCACCCGGGTGTGCGCGTCGGCCGACCGCACGCCATCGCAGAACTTGCGACCCAACTGCACCCCGGTCCTGGTCAGCGCGGCCACTTCGCCGAGGAAGCGGAAAGCCGGACTCAGTGCGCCGCCCACCCGCAACAGGTGCCGGATGCGAGCGCGGACGCGCAGGGCATCGCGATTGCCACCGCCGCCCAGGAAAGTCAGATGCAGGCCGAGCATCAGCTGCCCGAACATCTGCAGGTCGGCTGCCTCGGCGGCGAGCGGACCCGTGCGCAGCGGCATACCCAGCATGCGGGACGACCAGCTCATCAGTTCCAGATGCGCGCCGCGCATCATCCACAGCGTGGCCAGCACCGGATACACCGCGTGCGCGGTGGCGATATCACGATGGTCGACGGCGTACCGCAGCACCGCGTTCAGATTGTCCACCTCGGCGGCCACGCCGAGCACCACCGCGACCTGATCGTCGCCGTGATACCTGCGCGCCGATGTCAGGGCGAATTCCCTTGCCCAGCAGGACATCCGGTCCATGACCAGATCCGCGTCCCCGGCCACGGCGAATTGCTCCTCACCGTATTCGCGAACGGTTTCGAGCATGCGATAGCGGGTGCCGTCGTAATCCGGGTCGTCGGATTCCAGCACGGTGAGCAGCGATTGCCCCACCAGGCCGTCCACGGCCGCGGCGGCATCGGCGATATCGGCCCCGGCCAGCACCGTCTCGGCCGCGGCGAGGGTGAAACCCGCCGGAAATCTGCACAGTCGGCGCAGCGCGGTGCGCTGTTCGCCGTCGAGCAGGTTCCAACTCCATTCGATCACCGCGTGCAGGGTGCGATGCCGTTCGGGGGAGCTGCGATCGCCGCTGCGCAATAACGCGAAACGATGGTCGAGCCGGGATTCGATCTCCTCGACGCTCATGGTGCGGGTGCGCGCGGCGGCCAGTTCGATGGCCAGGGGCAGACCGTCCAGGGTGCGGCACAGCCGCGCCACCACCTCCGGGTCCAGCCGCACCGAGGGCCGGACCGCGCGGGCCCGCGCCATGAACAGTTCGGTGGCCGGTGAACCGTGCGCGTCGATGGTCAAAGGCGGCAAAGGGTATACCGTTTCCGCCGTGATCTGCAGCGGAGCCCGGCTCGTGGTGAGCACCGTCAGCTGATCACTGGCCCCCACCAGATCCGCGACCAGCTCGGCCACCGCGTCCACCAGGTGTTCGCAATTGTCGAGAATCAGCAGGATCGGCCGCGCGGACAACGCCTCCCGCAGCCGCTGCCCCAGATCCCGGGTGCGCGTCGCCCGCAGAATATTGGTGTCCCGGCTGAACTCGCCGACCCCGAGCGTGGTGGCGATGGCGGCTTCGATCTCCGCCCGGGTCTCCGCGTCCCCCGCCGGATCCGCCCGCAGCGAAGCCAATTCGACCAGCGCCACCGTGCATTCGTGCGCCACTCGCGCCCCGAGCTCATTGGCCACCCGGGTCTTGCCGGTACCGCCCGGACCGAGCACCGTGGTCACCCGCGACGCGCGCAGCAGCTCTTCCAGCGCATCGATATCCGCCTCCCGACCGAGCAGCGGATTCGGCGCGGCCCGCAATCCGATCCCCACCCCGGCGCCGTCACCGGCATCGCGCGTTCCGGCCGCGTGCTGCGCCGCGGCCATCCGCCGCAGACTCTGCGCCGATCCCCAGCCCGCACCGGAATCGTCCGCGCGGCCACCGGTATCGCCCGCCCCGGGTGGCTCGCCCACACCCTGCTGCCGTGTCCCCGGGCTGCCCGGCTGTGATCCGTAATATCCGTGCGCTGCACCGGAATTCGCCCGGCCGTCGGCCTGCCCGGAGCCGCGCGCGGGTTCGGTGCGATCCGAATACGGCGACCGCGGGTAGCCCTGACCGGAATCCCCCGCGTAGTTCGGCGCGGATTCGCCCCGGCGGTAGCCCGTCGCGGTCGGCGTGTCCGCTCCGGCGAGCGGACTCGGATCCCGCCGGTCGGACCGGCGCGCCCCCGGCAACGGTTCGCCGCGGAGCAGGGCGGTGTTCATGGCGGTGAGTGCGGGGCCGGGGTCCGCGCCGAGTTGATCGACCAAACGGGTTCGGAGGGAAGCGAATACGTCCAGGGCTTCGTTGGTGCGCCCGGCGGCGGCGAGCAGGCGCATGAGGGTGCCGTGCGCGGGTTCGTCGAAAGGTTGTGCGGCGGCCGCGGATCGGGCCAGCTCGAGGGCTCCGGCCAGATCGCCCACGGCTTCGCGGGCGGCGAGTTCGAGGGTGTCCAGGCCGTGACGGCGAGCGGTGGCGAGTTCGGTGAGTTCGTCCGCGACCGACCCGGCGGGCAGATCGGCGGCTGGGTCACCGCGCCAGAGCGTGCGCGCCTCGGCGATCAAAGCCAGGCAGTGGGTGTCGTCGCCGCGCGTATGCGCCTGGCGCGCTTGGTTTTCCAGCTGCTGAGCCAGGGTCAGGTCGACCTGATCGGGGCGCAGCATCAGGCGATATCCGGCCGGGCCGATCTCCAGCGCGCCCTCGGGCAGGGTGGAGCGGAGCCGGGAGACCTGGGTGTGCAGCGCGTTCATCGGGGCGCGCGGCGGATCCTCACCCCAGACGTCGTCGATCAGGGCCTGCGCGCTGCGGCTGCGACCGGGATGCGTGGCCAGGGCCGCGACCAGCAGGCGCGCCCGGGCTCCGGGTACGGGTGCGAGCCCGCCGTCGCGACGTACGGCGACCTCGCCCAGCAGGGCCAGCAGGACCGTGTCGCTCGCGGGTGCCGGCCGGGTACTCCCGGCGCCGTTGGCACTGCCTGTTTCCGAAAACATTCCTTGCCAATCCTAGGTGAGCGACGCGGAGGACGCCCGATTCACCGGATCCGTCGGTGCGGTCCCCTACGCTGGCGATCATGGCCGCATTCGACATCCACCGGGAAACGGTCATCAAGGCCGATCCCGCCCGGATCCAAGCACTCGTCGACGACTTCCACCAGTGGCAGCAGTGGTCACCGTGGGAGGGCTTGGATCCGGCCATGGAACGCACGTACAGCGGGGCCGATCGCGGTATCGGCGCCCGGTATTTCTGGAGTGGCAACCGCAAGGCGGGCCGCGGCGATATGGAGATCACCTCGGTCACCTCGCAGGCCATCGGCATTCGATTGAATTTCGAGAAGCCGATCCGGAACACCAATCAGGTCACCTTCGAATTCATCGCGCAACCCGAGGGCACCGCCGTCAGCTGGCGGATGACCGGTGAGCGCAGCGGCCTGATGGCGTTCATGGCCAAGCTCATGCCGATGGATTCCATGATCGGCAAGGACTTCGAGAAGGGCCTGGCGCAATTGAAGGCCGCCGCGGAAGCATGAGCGCGGCCCGCCGCGGAAGCATGAGCGCGCCCCGCCCGACACGCTGACGGGTGCGGCCGGAACCCTCGCACTAGGCTGCGATACATGGCTACAGCAGCACAGTGGATCGAGGGCGCTCGGCCGCGCACTCTGCCGAACGCGATCGCCCCGGTCCTGGCGGGCACGGGGGCCGCCGCCTCGATCGACGGGGCGGTGTGGTGGAAAGCGGTGCTGTGCCTGCTGCTTTCGCTGTCCCTCATCATCGGCGTGAACTACGCCAACGACTATTCCGACGGTATTCGCGGCACCGATGACGAGCGGGTCGGGCCGCTGCGCCTGGTCGGCTCCAAACTGGCGTCGCCCCAGGCGGTCCGCAATGCCGCCATCGGCTGCCTGGTGCTGGGCGCTGTGATCGGCTTGATCCTGGTTCTGACCAGCGCCTGGTGGCTGCTGATCGTGGGCGCGGCCTGCCTGGCCGGGGCCTGGTTCTACACCGGCGGCCGAAATCCGTACGGCTACAGCGGTTTCGGTGAGATCGCGGTCTTCGTGTTCTTCGGCCTGGTCGCGGTGCTCGGCACCCAGTTCGTACAGGCCGGACGCGTCGACTGGGCCGGACTGGCCTGCGCGGTCGCGGTGGGCGCGTTCTCCAGCGCGGTGCTGGTCACCAATAATCTGCGCGATATCCCGACCGATTCGGTCACCGGCAAGACCACCCTCGCGGTGCGCCTGGGCGATACCCGTACGCGCACACTGCATATCGTGCTGCTGGCGGTCCCGTTCCTGGCCACGCTGGCATTGGCCGCGCGCACCCCGTGGGCGCTGGCCGGTCTGCTCGCGCTGCCGCTGGCGATCAAGGCCAATGAGCCGGTCCGTACCGGCAAGAACGGGCCGGGACTCATTCCCGCCCTTGCCGGTACGGGCCTGGCGCTGTTGATCTGGTCGGTCGTGACCGGACTGGCGCTGGCCTTCGGCTGAGTCGTTCAGTCCTCGTCGGGGACGAGCACGCCGAGCACCCAGTTCACCAGCGTGATGATGATGGCGCCCCAGAACGCGGCCCAGAATCCGTTCACATGCAGCTGGTAATCGGTGTGCTCGGTGATCTTCGAGGTCAGCCACAGCATGAGCGCGTTGACGATCAGCAGGAAGAGCCCGAGCGTCAACACCACCAGCGGCAGTGACAGCAGTTTCACCAGCGGCTTCACCAGCGCGTTCACGATGGTGAAGATGACCGTGATCACCGCGATGACGAGGATCTTGTCGGTGGTCGTGGCCGGATCGTCGGGACCGTGGATCTCGATTCCGCCGACCCATACGGACGCGAGCCAGATGGCCACACCGTTGATCAGCAGACGTAGCAGGAGCGTCATGCCCCGATCGTAGGGCGCGAACGCGTCGGAGGGTGATCTTCACACGCGTTCGCACCCGGTCCGCCTCAGGCCGCGTGATCGAGGTAGTCGCCGACGGCGGCGCGCAGCGTCCTGGTCGCGGTCTCGTCGCCGAGCAGTCGCCGCGTCGCGGCATTGGGGGCGCGCAGGATGCCGAGCAGAATGTGCCCGGCCTCGATGCGATCGTCACCCCGGGTGAGCGCCTCGCGCAGGGACAGCTCCAATACTTTCTTGGCGTCCCGGTCGAAGGGGATGTGCCCGTTGGCCATTCCCCAGCCGCGCATGCGCCCGCGCCTGGGTTCCTCCACCGGGACCGCCCGTTCGAGCGCGTTCTCGCCGAAAGTGGCCTCCAGGCTTTCCCGCACGGCGTCCAGATCGATGCCGATGGAGCGCAGCGCGGCCGCGTCCTCTTCACCGAGGGGTTCGGTGGTTCGCTTGCGCGCCAGCGCTTCTCGCACGCCTTCGGCGGTGTAGCCGTGATCGGCGAGCACCTGTTTGAGCCCCGCGTCCGGGCTGACCAGCAGCCCGAGCAGTACATGCTCCATTTCGATGGATGGCGCACGCAGTTCGCGCGCTTCCTCCTGCGCGATGACGATCGCGTATTTGGCCGCCTTGTCGAATCGTTCGAACATCAGCGGATACCGCCCTTCCGGTTGTACTTCTGGTGGACCGCCTGCCTGCTGACCTCGAGCGAGTCGGCGATGGCCTGCCAGGACCAGCCCTGTGTGCGGGCATTGGTGACCTGGATCGCCTCGAGTCGCTCGAGCAGCCGGCGCAGGGCGAGGACCGCGCGGAGTCCGACCTGCGGGTCGGGGCTGCCGGCGGCGGCCGCCAGAGTCGTTGCTTCACTCATGACGTCAATTTACGTTGACGCCGCGAGCGTGTCAACGAAAATTGACATGACCGGAAATCGGGGCGACCCGGCGCGACTTCAGATTTGTTGTTGTTTCAAACTGGGGCGGAAACGGGATACCGCCCCACCTAGTAAGGTCACCCTAAATAATGAATGGAGTACCAACGTTCGGCGAGTACATTCGCCAGCGCCGGACAACCGCGAACCTCACCCGCCCACAACTGGCCTGGCTCGCCAACCTGTCGGTGCCCTATCTGACCAAGATCGAGGGCGGCGCCAACCCTTCCCGCCGGGTGGTCGAATCCCTCGGCGCCGCACTGGAACTGCGGGCCGTCGAATTCGAATACGCGCTCACCCTGGCCGAGGGGCCGTTCCCACGCGCCGAATCGGATCACCCCACCGCCACCGATCTGGAGTACCTACACCTGCTCAACCCCAAGATCGCGGCGTACATCTCCGGAGCCATGGACATCCTCGCGGTCAATGCCGCGCACGCGCAGACCTTCCCGCAGCTCGATCCGGGTCACAACTATGTGGAGTGGATGGTGCTGAATCCGGTGGCTCGGACAGTACTGGTCGATTGGGAGGGTGAGGCGCGGCAGACCCTCGGCATGTTCCGGATGCTGCTCGCCCGACATGGCCCCGATCAGCACACCACGCGAATCATCGAGAACTGCATGGCCAGTCCGGAGTTCGAGTCCATGTGGCGCGATGACGACCTATCCAGCGAACGACGCGATCGCACCAAGGTGGTGCGCGATCCGAAAACGCTCGCCATCACCGAGTTGCGAATGAACATCTGGCGCACCTCCTCGACGCTGCAATCCTGGATGTTGGTGGTCGGCGCGGGGGTCGATCAACCCATGGCGGTCACCCGTCCAGTGCTGCGCGAAACGCCAAAAGCGTCAAGGGCTATTAACACCGGCGAGGTGCGGGAGCTATCCCCCGAACGACCGAACATGAATGCTTCACTTCGCGAGCAAGCACCAACCCAACCGTTGCAGCAAATCGTCAGCAATCAATCGGAGGGGTGAGCGGCCCTTCTCAGCCGAGCCCTGTGCGGTGCGAAAACTAGCCCGACCAAGTACCGGTGGCGATGAATCGATCGATGATCGCGGTCGGTTCGTCCAGACTCAGCCCTTGACCGGCAACCCACGCGTCATTGAAATAGGTTCCGGCATAACGGTCCCCGCCATCACAGAGCAGGGTGACCACACTGCCGGTGCGACCGGCCGCGATCATGTCGGCAATCAGGGCAAACGCACCCCACAGATTGGTGCCGGTGGATCCGCCGACCCGGCGGCCGAGCACCCGGCTCGCATGCCGGGCCGCCGCGATGGAACCCGCGTCCGGCACCTCGAGCATGCAGTCGACGACCTGGCCGACGAAGGACGGCTCCACCCGCGGGCGGCCGATCCCCTCGATCCGGGATCCCATCCCGGTCTGATAGCCCGCGTCGGAGCGTTCATAGCCGCCGTAGAAAGCCGAATTCTCCGGATCGACCACGGCCAGTTTGGTGGCATGGCGGCGATACCGGATATAGCGGCCGATGGTAGCGCTGGTGCCGCCCGTACCCGCGCCGACCACGATCCACTCCGGCACCGGATGCGTCTCCAGAGCCAGCTGCTGGAAGATCGATTCGGCGATGTTGTTATTGCCGCGCCAGTCCGTCGCCCGCTCGGCGTGCGTGAACTGGTCCATATAGTGGCCGTCGCACTCGCGCGCCAAACGCGCTGCCTCGGTATAGATTTCGGGGCCTTTTTCGACCAGGTGGCTGCGGCCGCCCTGCGCCTCGATGAGCGCGATCTTCTCCGGCGAGGTGGTGGCGGGCATGACCGCCACGAAGTCCAGGCCGAGCAGTTTCGCGAAGTACGCCTCGCTGATGGCGGTCGAACCGGACGAGGCCTCCACCACCGTGGTGCCCTCGGTGATCCAGCCATTGCAAATGGCGTACAGGAACAGCGATCTCGCCAGCCGATGCTTGAGACTGCCGGTGATATGGGTGGATTCGTCCTTGAGGTACAGCTGCACGCCCCATTCGGCGGGCAGTGGATAGCGCAGCAGATGGGTATCGGCGCTGCGCTGGGCGTCCGCGTCGATCAGCCGGACCGCGTTGTCGACCCAGTCGCGGGGCGCCGAGCGATCACAGCGCTTCACTGGTCTTCGCCGCGTAGTCGCGTCATGAGCTGTTCGCGATCACTGCGCCGTTTGGCGTCCACGGCGGCGATATCCTTGTTCACCTGCGTCCGCAGCTTCTTGAACAGCAGCAGCGAGAGCGGCATGGCGATGAGCAGCGCGAACAGCGCGGCCACGATGAGCGGGATGTCGACCTTCACGATGGCGGCCATACCCAGGATGATCGCGGCGATGACGACGACCAGGCCGAGCCGGGCGACGGTGTAGAGGGCCAGATGTTTGGCCAGCCGGCGGCCCGCGCTCTCCGGTGGGGTTGCGTCACTCACGCTGACAGCCTAGGTGACGGGGATTCGGGCATATGCGGTGCCCTCTTTTCGAATGTCGCTGGATATTCGCTACTCCGGGGTAGTTAGTGACCGCGAACACAGTACGGATATCCGTTTTGTCTATTACTTCCCCTTTACCAAATCGAGACTGTTCGAACACTCAAGGGTTGCAGTGCAACGATGTCGCTACTGATGAGGGATCTGACAAAACGGAAAGGTTTGCGAATGACTGCGTTCACCGCGGCGAGCCGCGTAATGGGTTCCGTCAACAGCCAGGACACCCTGCTCACCCCCGGCCAGGTAGCAGCAATGTTCCATGTCGATCCGAAGACCGTTACCCGGTGGGCTCATGCGGGACGGCTCGGCTCATTGCGGACTCCGGGCGGTCACCGCCGGTTCCGCGAAAGCGAAGTTCTGCAGCTTCTCCGGTCCCTCACCACCGAGGCGACCCGCGTCTAACCCCTATTTAGCGTTCCGCGGTGCCGCGGGTACGGACACGGATTACCCTCGTTGGCAGGAGGTGAGCGACGTGACGTACCTGTTGGCACTGATCGCGGTAGTGGCCGTCGCGATGTTGTGCTGGAAAGCTTTCGGGCCCCAGCGACCGGCCCGCACCGGCACAGCATCGGCACCACGCAACCGCATCATCGGTCCCGATGACGATCCCGATTTTCTCTGGCGGCTATCCCGCCAGCACCGGGACGGCGAACCCGGTTCTCCCGATCACTGATGTTTTCGAGGCCCGGTCGGCATTCTTTCAGCAAACCGACCGGCCTCTTTTTTTTCGAGTGCATACCGGCGTCACCCGACGCGACTTCGGCGACACCGCCCCCTGACTCCCCCGCATCCCCGCCGCCGCTACCGCCCGGCGAGGATATTGATGTGCGCATCGCCCCCGCCCCAACCAGAATCGGCGAAATGCCCGCATCCACCCTCACCACCGCGCGCCTGACCCTCACCCCGGTCACCCCCGCCGACCACCCCACCCTGCTCGCGCACTGGACCACCCCCGCGGTCCGCGAATTCCTCTTCGACGGCAAAACCCTGACCCCCGAAGAGATTTCCCACACCATCACCACCAGCCAACACACCTTCGCCACCGCCGGCCACGGCCTCTGGCTCATCACCACCGACACCTTCATCGGCACCGCGGGCCTGCGCCCCCTCGACGACCTCGGCCAGGAGATCTACTACAGCCTGACTCCCGAGTCATGGAGACGGGGCTATGCCTCCGAAGCGGCGCACGCGGTGATCGACTACGCCTTCGAAACCCTCGGCCTCCCAGCGATTTTCGGTGAAGTGGACGAGGCGAACACCGCTTCCGCCGTTCTCCTGGAACGCCTCGGCATCACTCGATTCGCCACCGTCCCAGGAGAACTCGGCCCGCTACTGCGTTATCGCCGGTACGCCTCAGTCGACGGCGGAAATACGCCCGTGCGATGAACGCAGGTGCTCGAAAAGCGCCTGGAAGACAAAGAAATTCGGAATCCGGCTGATCGGCGTCGTGGAGAGCCCGAAGAATTTGCCGTCCACGCCGATCGACGCACTACCCGAGACGACGACCAGTTGCTCCGCCCGATCCCATCCGACGGACTTGCGGCCGGAACCCACCTCGGTGGCCGAGATCCACAGATCGCCGAAGGCCACCCGCTCGCCGGCGCGCACCCGGGCCGCGGCCCTCGGCAACTGCGCGGTGGTGACGGCCTGCTGGATCTCGGGTCCCCAGGTCAGCACATTCGCGACGGCTTCGTTGACCACCGCGCGAGCGCCATCGGGACCCGCGAACGTGTAGTGATACGTCGTGCCCTGGAAGACGCCATTGCGGTAGTGCTCGGTGATTCGCTGTAGTACCTCGGCTGTCTCGTATCGGAACGCGACCACCCCGCCCGGCTGTGCGGTCACCATGCCGTGCTCGAAGAGATCGAGCCGACTGCCCCCGACCTTCCGGTCATATCGCCACGTCCGCACGACCCCGATGAGCACCGTTCCGATCATCACCACGGAGAAGAATCCCGCGAGCCCCTGCAACCATTCCAGATTCGCCGCGACTCCGATGGCGGTCAACGTCACCCCGCCGACCATCAGGAAGAACGCGGTCCGCACCGCACCCCAATTGGCCGGCGCGGCCGGATACGCGGACCGATGCGCCCCGAGTCCGGCCTGCTCCGCTATCTGCCCGATGCGCCGCAAGAGCTCCGCATCCGATGCGGGCGCAGCGAATTCAGTCATGATCTCCCCCTCGTACCGAATCATTTCCTCGGCGAAGGGTATCGGATCGGCCGATCACCCGGCCAGATGGCGTCAGTCGCGATGGGCGGCGATATTGAGTACGTTGCCGTCGGGATCGCGGACGAAGAAGCGGCGGATGCCCCATTCCTCCGTGGTCAGCGGATGCACGATTTCGTAGCCGAGTTTCATCGCCTCCGCGTAGGCGGCGTCGACGTCGTCGGTCATCACCGAGATCACCGAATCGACCGGTGCGGTGGCGTCACCGCTGACGAGTTGCAGATTCGCGCCGGTCTCCGGCGAGGTGTAGCGGGCCACCCAGCCCAGATTGAACTCTTCAACGCTCAGGCCGAGAAAGTCGATGTAGAAACCTTTCGCGGCCTCGATATCGGCCACCGGCAGATTCGTGACTATGCGTTTGGCATGCATTCGCTACTCCTGGCTCGTGACGGGTATGCCGATCGTAAATCGGGGGCACGAATTCTGGGGGCAGTGGGGGTTGGGGCAAGGGTTTTGCCGGATTCACCGGGGGCGGGGGGCGCAATAACGTTCTGACCTGCAAAGGAATTGGCCGTCGAGGCCATGGGAGGGAAGATCGTGGTTGCGCAGTTGACGGCCGAGGTGGTTGGGGCGGATACCGAGCGGGGCGTGGTGGATCGATGGCATCCGTTGGTGCGCATAGCTTTTCGATTCGCGTTCGTGTTCGTGGGGCTGGGAATGGCGGGGGTGTGGCTGGCGACGGCGCTCTTTCGCTCGCTCGGGGTGTCGCAGGAATCGGTGACCGAGTTGGGGATGTGGACGGCATTGCATCCGCTGACCGATTGGGTCGGATCGCACGTGTTCGGCACCGTGGTCGATTTTACGCCCACGGGGAGTGGAGATACTGCGGCGCAGTGGGTTTCGGTGTTCACCTGGTTGCTGGTGGCGATCGCGGTGACCGGGGTGTGGTCGGTGCTGGATCGGCGGCGCGGGAACTACGCGCGGCTGTACGGGTGGTTCCGACTGCTGCTGCGGGCCGCGCTGGTGAGTGCGCTGCTGCTGTACGGGATGGTGAAATTGCTGCCGTCGCAGATGTCGATGATTCTGCAGCGGCTGGTGGAACCGTTCGGGGATATGAGTCCGATGTCGGTGCTGTGGGCGCAGACATCACTGTCCGAGCCGTATGAAATCGCTTTGGGGGCAGCGGAAGTCACGGCGGCGCTGCTACTGGTGCTGCCGGTCACCGCGGGGCTGGGGGCGGTGCTCGCGTTCATCGTGACATTGCAGGTGGCGCTGCTGAATTTGACCTTCGACGTGCCGGTGAAGATCTTCTCACTGCAATTGCTCATCCTCGCGGTGGTGCTCGCGACCCCCGATATCGGACGCACGGTACGGGCGCTGATCGGCCGCACGGTGCCCGCGCGTGTTCCGGAACTGCGCTTCGGCAGCCGCCGCGGGAATCGGATAATGCTTGCGGCCCAACTGATTTTCGGCGGCTGGCTGCTGTTCACCGCCATCAGCGAGGGGTACGACGGCTGGCAGACCTACGGCAGCGCGCGCCCGCAGTCACCGCTGTACGGCATCTGGAATGTCACCGAATACACCGTCGCGGGTCAGCAGGTGCCTGCCCTGGTCGATTTCCGCGACGGATCACACGGCGGCCTGCCGAACGCCTCGGATCGCTTGCGGCGCATCATCTTCGATATCCCGACCGCCGTCACCGCACAGCGCATGGACGATTCCCTGCTGGCCTTCCCGGCCGAGATCGATACCGACCGGCGCACCATCACCATCGCCCAGGATTCGGCGCGGACGTTCGCCAGCCTGAACTACGAACAGCCGCAACCGAATCAACTGATCCTGGATGGTTCGCTAACGGGCCGCCCGATCCATATGCGGCTGACGCTGGTCCCCCTGGACCACTTCCCCGCGGTCTCCCGCGGTTTTCACTGGGTGCAGGCGACGCCCTATATGCGCTAGCCCGCGCGGCTGGTGCGTGAGCGTATAGGCGGCGCGCTGTTCGCGCCCCCGATAGTCGAGGTCGGTGCCGCCGCCGAGGTGTGCGGCGACGCGCAGGGTGAGCCAGATGCCGACCGGCAGGACGGCTGTCGCGGGGTCGATCACGTCTTCTCCCAAGGGTTTCCGGTACATGCTGTAACAGACATCAGCACAGTACAAGCACCCGCGGTATCGACTGAAGATTACTGTGACGTGATGTCGCACTCATTCGCCGCGGAGCCGTCCGGCGAGTGCCCCGGCACACACTCCTGCCCCCGAAAACACTTCGGGGGCAGTCGAATCGAATTCGACTGGCCCCAAATATGGAGCTACCTACCCCGAGGGATCAGGGCAGCACCTGCGGGATGACGTCGGGGGCGATGGCGCCGACGATCAGGCCGACGAGCGCGCCCTGGAAGGCCGGGCCGAGGGCGCACAGCGGGATGAGGACGATGCCGACAATGGTGGCGGCACAGACGACCGCGCCGACCACGGCGCCGACAATCGCACCGGCGGCGGCGCCGTTGCCCAGCGGATCATGGTTGGCCGCATTGGGATTGGTGGCGATCTCCTGCGCGGCCGCGACCGGCTGCACCTCATCCTGCACGGCGGGCTGTTCGACGACGGCCGCGGCCTCGGCGACCGGAGCGGCCTGCTGCACCGCGATCGGGGCCTGCTCGGCCGAGATCACCTGCGTCACGGCGGCGGGCTGGAGGATTCCGACAGGAGCGTCGGCGGAGGCGGTACCCGACCCGACGACGGCAATGCCGACGGCGAGCGGCAATGCCGCGATAAGAGCCTTACGACCGAAATTACGCATGGTGCGACGCATGATTTTCCTAATTCTCCCGACCCCGTGCGCGCTCGAATGAGATGGCGCGCAGAACGTTTCACGTTGCGAAAGGCAACGGAACAAGTTCTATCCGATCGCGGTCGGCAAATCAAGCCCGAGTACCGTTATGTGTACTCGGGCCAATTGTGTTCGGCGACACTGCGATCGGCCACCGGGGCCGAAAGGTATTAGTTCAAGCCCGCATACGAATGCAGACCGCTCACCACGATATTGATGATGAAGAGGTTGAAAAGCATCGCCACGAAACCCGCGATATTGATCCACGCGGCCTTCGTATCCCGCCAGCCGGAGGTGGCGCGGGCATGCAAATAGGCGGCGTACAGGACCCAGGCGATGAAGGAGCAGGTTTCCTTCGGGTCCCAGCCCCAGAAGCGGCCCCAGGCGGCTTCGGCCCAAATCGCGCCGAGGATTACGCCGGTGCCGAAAATGGGGAAGCCGATGATGGTGGTGCGGTAGGCGAGCCGGTCCAGCAGCTGGGCGTCGGGGAGGCGGCGCGCGAGCTGGCCCCAGAGATTGTCGGATTCGAGGCCCGCGGGCTGCCACATGCGGTACAGGAACAGCAGACTCGCCACACCGGACACCAGGAAGACGCCGCTGCCGATGGAGACGACGGTGACGTGGATCGGGAGCCAGTAGGACTTCAGGGCCGGAACCACGGGGGCCGCGTCGACATGCAGTTTGGTGCCCGCCAGGAACAGCAGCACCAGCACCGGCACCAGCAGGAACGCCCACATGGCGCGGTAGCGCTGATCACGCAGCAGCACCAGGCCCAGCAAAACCGCGGCGGCACAGGCCATGCTGATGAACTCGAACATATTGCCGAGCGGGAAACGGTGAGTCGCGAAGCCGCGCAGCACAATCGACACCGCGTGCGCGCCGAAGCCGACGAACAGCACCGCGAAGGCCATATTGCCCAGGCGTTCCGGGAACGGGCGCTTGGCGCGCTCGGTCGGCACCACGCGGCCGGGCACGTCCGGGGCGGGCGCGGGAGCCTTGTCCGAGCCGCCGCCCGCGGTGACCAGTTCCCGCGCGGTGGTGGGCACGGTGCGGGTGATGGCGAACTGCCACACCAGCATGATCCAGACCAGCGCGTAGATCACGATGGCCGATTTGAAGGCGAGATCGCTGTAGGAGGCGATGTTCTCGTCGATCGGCATTACTTGTCTCCCGTGTTCTCGGTCAGCAGCCGCTCACGCAGTCGGTCGAATTCGCCGCCCCAACCGGCCTGGTCGGTGCGGGCCAATCCACCCATTTCTACTACGGTACGTCGTACTCCATCGGCCTCGCCGCCGGGGTACACCCGCAACCAGATGCGCCGCCGCTTCACCAGCAGCGACACCAGCAGACCCGCCATCATGGTGAGCGCGCTGATCAGCACCCACTGCTGCGCCGGATCATGCGACACCTGCAGATTCACGAATTCCTTGGCACCGTCGAAAGTCACCTTGGTGCCGTCGGACAGCGTCGAGGTGTCACCGGGCTTCAAATTCACCCGCTGCTCCTTGACCAGCCGCCCCTGCTTGATCATCTCCGGATCCAGCGAGAACAGCGACTGCGCGCGACCGGTATCCAGGCCCGTATCGCCCTGATAGATATCCACCGCGACCATCGGATCCCGCATCGCCGGATACATCGAGGTCAGCAGCGAACCGTGCAGCAGCGCGGTCGGCGCGAACAAACCCTGGATCGCGACCTGATGCTTACGCCGCTCATCCTCGCTCGGATACATACCGCCCGGCGGATCGATGCGCAGCACACCCGAGGACAGGAATGTGGTCGCGTCATCCGGCTTCCACTGAATCGTCTCGGTGCGGGTCTTGCCATTCGGGAACGTCACCGTGAACGTCGGCGCGAAACCGTGGCCCTGCAAATAGACCCGGTCCCCCGCGACCCGCAGCGGATGATTCACCTGAATGCTGGTGTCCCGCCAGGTCCCCGACTCCAGATCCGCACCCGACTGATACTGGATATTCGAGGAGAACATGGCGGCCTGCCCGTTCTCCAGATAATCCGCCTTGAAGTCCTTGACCCGCACACACATCGGCGACAAACCGGTGCCGTCGTTCACATTGCCCGCGCGGAACGAATCGAATACCGCCGGGGACGTGGTGCAGAAACCCGGGCCGTCATCGGCGATGACCACCACATTGCCCTCGTACCCGAACAATTTGCCGATGGCGATCGCGGCCAGCAGACCCACCAGCGCCAAATGGAAAACCAGATTGCCCGCCTCGCGGGTGTAGCCCTTCTCCGCCGAGAGCGTGATCTCACCCTCGCGCGTGCCCGGCTGCACCACGGTGCGCCAGCCGCGCAATTCCTTGCGCGCCCGCTCGATCACCGCATCCGGCGTCGCGGCATCGGAACCGCTGAAGTTGTGCGGCAATCGCGACAGATTGCGCGGCGCTTTCACCGGCGGCGTGCGCAATGCCCGGTAGTGATCGAGCACGCGCGGCAGAATGCAGCCCACCAGCGAAACGAAAAGCAGCACATAGACGGCCGTGAACCACGCGCTGGAGAACACGTCGAACAATTGCAGGCGATCCATCCACGGACCCAGCGTCGCCCGGTCCGCGATGTACTGATCGACCTTCTGCTTGTTCAGACTGCGCTGCGGCAGCAGTGCGCCCGGAATCGCGGCCAGCGCCAGCAGGAACAGCAGCATGAGCGCGGTGCGCATACTGGTCAGACCGCGCCAGGTATTGCGCAGCACGGCGAAAGCCTTGCGCGGCAACGACTGTCGCGGCGGACGGGCAGGGGCGGGGGTTTCGACGGTGGCAGTCATCAGATCGGCAGGGTCACATTCGAGACGAAGGCGTCGCGGATCCAGGAGATGAACTGGTCCCACGCTCCGGTCACCAGGGCGATGCCGACGACAACCAGCAGGATGCCGCCGATCACCTGAATGGTGCGGGAATTACGGCGCAACCAGCCGACGCCGCGCAACGCGGTCGCCGAACCGAACGCCAGGATCACGAAGGGCAGGCCCAGGCCCAGGCAGTAGGCCACGATGAGGGCGACACCGCGCGCGGCGGTGGTGCCCTCGGTGCCCGCGGACACCGCCATCACGCCGGAGAGCGTGGGGCCCAGGCACGGCGTCCAGCCGAGCGCGAACACCGCGCCCAGCAGCGGTGCGCCGATCAGGCCGCTCAGGCGGCGCGGTTCCATGCGGGTATCGCGCTGCAATGCCGGAATCAAGCCGATGAAGGCGAGGCCCATGAGAATCGTGACGCCGCCGCCGATGCGTTGCAGCAGTTCACGATTCACATTCAAGGCTTGAATGGTGCCGAAGACGGTGGCCGAGGCCAGCACGAAGACGACGGTGAAGCCGAGTACGAACAATCCGGCCGCGCCCGCGACTCGCATACGACCGCGATTACGTTCGGCGACCGCCGTACGCTGCGCGGACTCCACCGTCACCGGCGGAGCCTCGGCGCCGACCACACCCGCGAGATAGGACAGGTAACCCGGCACCAGCGGCACCACGCACGGCGACGCGAACGACACCAGACCCGCCAGCACGCACGCGCCGAGCGCGAGCAGCAGCGGGCCGGTGGCGGCGGTCTGCTGGAACGAATCACCCACGCTGGCAAGGACTGTCACGCTCACTGCTGACCTTCCTTGGCCAGCTTGTCCACCGTCGGCTGCAGATCCGAGGCGAGCAGCGAACGCAGGAACACCGCGGCGACACGGTGATCGCGGTCCAGCACGATCGTGGTCGGAATGACGCTGGTCGGGAATTTGCCGCCCAGTGCGAGCAGACTCCGCATCGACGGGTCATAGATCGACGGGTAGCCGACCTTGTTGTCGGTGACGAAATCCTGCGCCTTGTCCTGCTGGTTATCGCGGACGTTGATACCCAGGAAAGCGACACCCTTGTCCCGGGTGGCCTCGTAAACCTGTTCCAGCGCAGGCGCTTCCGCGCGACACGGACCACACCACTGACCCCACAGATTGATGACGACCACCTTGCCGGGGAAGTCATCCACCGAGGTGGTCTTCCCGGCCGTCATCAAATCCGGGCCGGACAGCTTGCCGATGGTGCCGCGCGACTCCGGCGGATCGTAGAAGATATCGGTCTTACCGCCGGGCGAGACGAAATCGAAGGTCCCGCCCTGCGCCACCGCGTCCTTGCCCGCGGTCGAGCAACCGGCGAGCACCGCCACCAGGGACAGGCTCGCCAGCAGGATCGACACGATACGACCGGGCCGGGACGCGGACCGGCTCATGCCCCCGTCACCTTGGGATCCGAGGCGCCCGCGGGTTCGCTGTAGACGATATCGATCAACGTATCGCCCTGGTACACAAGCGAAGTCATCGACGCGAGCGAGCACTGCCGGTTACGCGGGTCATGCCACAGGCGCTGGCCCTGCAGGAAACGGCGCAGCGTCCACACCGGCAGCTGATGCGAGACCAGCACGGCCTCGCGGCCCGCCGCCTCGACCCGGGCCTTGTTCACCGCGGCCAGCATGCGGTGCGCGATCTGCAGATACGGCTCACCCCAGGACGGCGTGAACGGATCGCGCATCTTCCACCAGTGCCGGGGCTTGCGCAGCGCGCCGTCACTCATCGAGACCCGCAGGCCCTCGAAGGTATTGCCGGCCTCGATCAGGTTGTCATCGGTACGAATGATCACACCGTGGTGTGCCGCAATGGGTTCCGCGGTCTCCTGCGCCCGCTGCAGCGGCGACGCCACCACCAGCGCGATATCGTGATCGGCCAGCGAACGCGCCACGGCCTGCGCCTGCGCCCGCCCCGTCACCGACAGCTGGAACCCGGGCAGGCGACCGTACAGAATCCCCTTGGGATTGTGCACCTCACCGTGCCGCATCACATGCACGATGGTCTCGACATCGTCGGCCACCTCACCGGGCAGCACGAAACCGCTTGCGGCGAGCGCGCTTTCGCCGGACTCGACTGCGGTCGAAGCTTCCGTCGCGCCCGAGGGCTCGGTCACGGCATCATCCGCATCGGTGTGCGCATCGGCAGCGGACGGTTCATCCGCCGCCACCTCGACGACAGCGGCGAAATCGGTTGCGGCCGTATCAAGGCCGGCCGAAACCACATCGGCCTTGGCCGGCTCACCGATCGACACCGCGTCGGCGAAGAAGTCCACCGCGGCGGCACCCGCGGCGGCCCGATCGGCGTCCTCCACCGCGGCGGCGACGGCAGCGGCGGACCGGCTGGCATCGGCGGCCGAAGCGGCATTCCACTCGGCGACGATCGCCGCGAGATCAGCGGGCGACGCCTCCTGCTCCGCACCCGACGCCGTATCTTGCACGATATCGACTGCAACAGTGGAGATTTCGTCGACGTCGCCGGACACTTCGGCAGCGACCGGCAGCGGCTCGGTGCCCGGCTCCGACGTGGCGGTCTTCTTCCTGCGCGGCGGCTTCTTCGACTTGGCCGCGGCCGGGCGTGCCGCACGGGCGGCGCTCGAATCAGCCTTGGCGGGAGCCGCCGCCGCGGCAGCGTCCACCGTGGCCGCTTCAACCTCGGGCGCTGCAGACTCAGCCACGGGCGCTGCGGATTCGGCTGCGGGGGTTGCGGATTCGGCCGGGGCGACGGCGATGTTCTCGCCGGTTTCGGCGAGTTCGTCTTCGGCCTGGCGGATGGAGTCCAGCAGGCGGGAGGCCTCGGCGGGGGTGAGGGGGACGGGGGCCGGGGCGGGTAGACCGGTCTCGGGCTGGGAGGTCACGCGGCGGATCCTTCGGGGGTGGCGGCGGCCGCGGCACGCGCGGCGGCGGGGAGGGCGGCGGCGATGCGATCGAATGCGTCCTCGTCGAGTGCCGCGGAGACGAACCATGCCTCGAAGGCGCTCGGGGGCGCGTACACGCCCGCCGCGAGCAGGGCATGGAAGAAGGCGGGGAAACGCCAGGTCTCGGCCGCCTTGGCGGCGGCATAGTCGGTGACCGGGGTGTCGGCGAAGAACACGCTCACCATATTGCCTGCGAATTGCACCTGATGCCGGACGCCTTCGGCCGCGAGCGCATCACCCAGCAGGGTGCCGAGCCGCTTCGAATTGCGATCCAGCGCGGCGTACACCTCGGCATCGGCGGCGCGCAGCGTGGCCAGACCCGCCGCCACCGCGACCGGATTACCCGACAACGTGCCCGCCTGATAGACCGGGCCGAGCGGGGCCAGATGGTTCATGATCTCGGCGCGACCGCCGAACGCCGCGGCGGGCAGGCCGCCGCTCATCACCTTGCCGAAGGTGTAGAGGTCGCCCGCCACACCCTCGAGTCCGTACCAACCGGCCGCGCTCACCCGGAATCCGGTCATGACCTCATCCATGATGAGCAGCGCGCCATTGTCCTGAGTGAGCTTGCGCAGCCCCGCGTTGAAACCGGGCAGCGGTGCGACCGCGCCCATATTGCCCGCCGCGGCCTCGGTGATCACGCACGCGATCTGCCCGGGATTGGCGGCGAACGCCGCGGCCACGGCCTCGAGGTCGTTGTACGGCAGCACGATGGTGTCGGCCGCCTGCGCACCGGTGACGCCCGGCGAGGTCGGCAGGCCCAGCGTCGCGACGCCCGACCCGGCGTCGGCGAGCAGCGCGTCCACATGCCCGTGATAGCAACCACTGAACTTGATGATCTTGGAGCGCCCGGTGAACCCGCGCGCCAGCCGGACCGCGCTCATGGTGGCCTCGGTACCGGAGTTCACCAGCCGCACCCGCTCGACGGGTTCCACCCGCGCCGCGATGGCCTCGGCCAGCAGAATCTCCGCCTCGGTCGGCGCACCGAACGACAGCCCGCCGACGGCGGCGCGCCGCACGGCCTCGACGACCTCGGGGTGCGCGTGCCCGAGAATCATCGGACCCCACGAACACACCAGGTCGATGTAGTCGTTGCCGTCGGCATCGGTCAGCGTGTAGCCGCTCGCGGATGCGATGAACCGCGGCGTCCCGCCCACCGAATTGAAGGCCCGCACCGGCGAATTCACGCCACCCGGAATGACCGCCGCGGCGCGTTCGAAAAGCTGGGCTGAGACCGGCACCGACGCCTGGCTCACACGCGGAGAAGAACTCACGTCCCCCAGTCTCTCAGCCGTCGCATCCCCGTCGACGACAGGGTGTAGGAGAGTGCGCTGTCCCACAGCCCAACCCGACATCCTCGCATCCCGGGCCGCCCTCCGCATCCGCAAGAAGCTCAGCCCCAGCGCACCCGAGCCCGAGCCCGCGCACCACATCGCCGCGCAACGCGATAGCCGGAAATCCTCGCACCGCTCTCGACGCGCCGGTGCGACTGGCGGGGATGCGGTGGCATCAGGGCAACACGCCGGAATGGTTCGGCGACAACATCGATCGCTGGATAGTTGCTGGTGCGTAATCTCACGATCCAGGTATCAGACATCGAGAGAGGGCTGAACTGTATGCGGTTGGCGCGTGTCGGTGCGGGAGTACTGGTGGCAGCGGGAGTTTCGGCGGGGGTGCTGACGTGCGCCGGAACGGCGGCCGCCGGGACGCCGATCATGCAGCCCGATCAAGGACGGATCGGGCTCGCGCTCTCCCATGATGAGACCGCCGGGCTGGCCGGTGGGCCGGTGCCCGCGGTGGTGAGCATGTTCGTACCGCTGAGCCGAATGGGTGCGGGGCTCAAGCCGGACACTACGATCTACAAGGACGACACCGGCGGCGTGCACGCCTCACTGCGGCAGGTGGTGTCCGAAGCCGCCGACCATCCCGACGGCTCCGTCGTCATCTATGTCAATGCCCCCGGATCGCGCGGTGGGCGAGTGCTGGATGTTTACCAGAACTGGGGCTGAACACTTTTCAGCTGTCGCGGGCGGCGGTGGCGTGTACCAGCCGCCGCTACGACAGCGGAATGCCCAGGCAGAGGGCGGCGAAGCCCGTGCTGAGCAGGCAGTTCAATTGAACCGGCAGTAGGTCTTGCCAGGAGAACGCGGGTGTAGGCATCAGCGTCATGGCTTCCATTCTCCGCCCGCACTCCCCCGAAACCTCGGTAATCAGTGCTCTTCGCGCACCTGCGCGCGGCGTGTCGGGTGCAGCGCCCGCGCCACCAGATCGATGCCGACGAGTCCGGCGATGATCACCAGCACCGCCGCTCCGGCCAGCCACGGACCCGAATACCGGGTCGCGGAGAAACCGGGCACATCCCCCGACGGTTTGAACCACGTGGTGTGAATGCCATTGCGCCAGCACCACACCGCCGCGGCGGCGAGCACCGCGGCGACCACGAATTCGGCGAGCACGGCGAGCCACCGCATCACCGCGCCTCCTTCTCCTCGTCGCCCTCGGCCGGTCCGGCGTCGGCCACCGCGCTCTCGGCCGCGGGTGCCGCGGTTCCGTCGAGCGCCGCCACCGCCGCGGTCAATTCCGCGCGCAGCGTGTGGTGATCGCGCGCCCACGCCTGCACCAGGCTGCCGTCGCGCAGTTTCAGTCCGATGCCCTTGCGCCGCCGCGGTACCCCGGTGAGTTCTCCGAGTGCGCGCGCCGACTCCCAGTCCTCATCATCCCAGGACTCTTCATCGATCTCGGGCAACACTTCGGCGATGTTGCGCAGCGGCAGCGTTTCGGCGCCCTCGCGCAGCGTGTCGGGGGTGAGTTCGACACTGATATGCCGTTTTCCGGCGATCACCTGCAACCAGACGAAACCGGCCAGCAGCAGCCCGCAGAAGATCAATCCGAACCAGTGCGCCTGGCCGCCGCGAATGACCTCCAGCGCCAGCACGATTCCACACAGCACGGGACCGTAGGCAATGGTGCGATAGCGTGCACCGGGCTCGGAGAACAGCACGTTCGCGACGGGGTCACTCATAGGTAGAACCTAGCCGGACCGTGCGAAACGGACGAACGGCACACTGCGAGCGGTGTGCTCAGGCCAGCAGGCCGGGAATCAGCAGCACGGCGAGGGTGAGCAGTCCGAACAGGAAAAGCAGACTCAACCCCAGCACATCGCGCCGAAGGCTGTGTGGTTGCTGAATAACCACTCGCATCGTTGCCTCCGCCTCTCCGGAGCCGAACGCACCATGGCACAACGCATGACGAGCGACTTCCGGTTCCCGAACTCTCTGTGACAGCCCTCACCATACCCGGTAGTACGCCGGTAACAAACTCCGCAGTACTCACCGCGGTCCGGGCCGGAAGTACGGCTCCGATTCGATTCGGTAGCAAAGGAATACGGCCCCGCCCGCCAGCACCGCCTGCACGATCGAAGCGCCGCCCGCGATCACGCCCGCGGTCCCGGTCTGCGTATTCACCCCGAACATCACCAGCACCGCGCCCAGGATCAGGAACAACCCGTATCCGGTGAGAATCGCTCGCGCCCAATTCTTTCCGCGCCACAGCTGGAAGACCACGGCCGTGCCCGCACCCGTGAGCACCAGCCACAGCAGTGTGATCAGCACCAGACCCACCAGCACCTGCACCTGCGCGGCCGCCAGCGTCACCGGCTGGCGCGAACCCTGCTCCTGTTCGAACAGCTTCTGCGCCAACTCACCTCGCTGCCCCAGCTGCGCGAGCAGCACCGCGATCGCCTGCACCACGCCGACCGCCAGCGCGGCGCACCAGAGCTGAGCGGAGGTGCGCACATCCTCGGGCACCGGGCGCGCGCCGGTCGGGGGGAGCATCGGATTCACCGTGGGCAGAGCCTGTTCAGACAAGCCAGTGCGCGGCTTCGGTGGCCCAGTAGGTCAGCACCATATCCGCCCCCGCGCGCCGAATACCCAACAGCGACTCCAGAATCGCGGCCCGCCGATCGATCCAGCCGTTCTGCGCGGCCGCGGTGATCATCGCGTACTCGCCGGAGATCTGGTACGCCGCCACCGGCACCGTGGAACGGTCGGCCACATCGCGCAGGATGTCCAGATACGACATGGCGGGCTTCACCATGACGATATCCGCGCCCTCGAGCAGATCCAGCTCCAGTTCGCGGATGGCCTCGCGCCGGTTCGCCGGATCCTGCTGATAGGTGCGGCGATCGCCCTCCAGCGAGGAGCCCACCGCCTCCCGGAACGGACCGTAGAACGCGGACGCGTATTTGGCCGCGTAGGCCAGGATCGCGGTATCGGTGTGTCCGGCGGCGTCCAGACCCTCGCGGATCGCGCCGACCTGACCGTCCATCATGCCGCTGGTGCCGAGCAGATCCGCACCGGTCTCGGCCTGCGCGATGGCCATATCCACGTAGCGGCGCAACGTGGCGTCATTGTCGACGCCGCCGTCCTTGCCGATGACGCCGCAGTGCCCGTGATCGGTGAACTCGTCCAGGCAGGTGTCGGCCATGACGACCGTGGATCCGCCGACCTCGTGCACGAGTGCGCGCAGTCCGCGATTGAGAATGCCCTCGGGATCGCTGGCCTGCGATCCGTCCGCGTCCTTGTCCTCGGGGTGCGGCACCCCGAACAGCATGAGCCCGCCCACCCCGGCGGCGACGGCCTCGACCGCAGCCTTGCGCAGCGAATCCATCGAATGCTGGTAGACGCCCGGCATGGAGGAGATCTCCCGCGGTTCGCCGAGCCCGTCGGCGACGAACATGGGGAGCACCAATTGCCGTGGCTGCAGGGTGGTTTCGGCCACGAGGCGACGTAGAGCTGGGGTACGGCGCAACCGCCGTGGGCGGTCCATTCCGGTCATACGGCGATGATATGCCCGTCCCGTATGCCCGTCGCGAGTGGCCCGCACCGCGTCGCGGACGGCGCGGAAAGCATTGTGAGCAGCAGACTTTGTCGGTGGTCGCGAGTAGAATCGAAGATGTGTTCGAAGAGATCGCGGCGGGATTTCTCGCCTCGAACTCTGATCGCGACGGGAGGATTGGTCGTGCTTGCAGCCGTACCCAACATGTCCAGCAAGACAAACATGTCCGATGAGGCAGCGGTACCCAAGAAGGGGGACGTGATCGATCACACCTGGCGGCCGCTGTTCAAACAGCCGCTGCCCGCGGGCCGGCCGCGCTCCTGGTACATCCAGCACAATCGGCGGCTCAAGGCCATGCGCCTGGCCATCGCGCTATTGGATTCCGGCGCCTTCAGCGCCGATGTCGCCACCAACGACAAAATCCGCGAAACCGCGGAAACCGTTGGCGTGCACTGGCCTTCGGACGCGACCTGCCGCATGGTGCGCCGCATGATGCAGGCCCAGCGCTGATTCCGGTGTGAAAACGAACGGGCCCTCTCGTCGGACGACGAGAGGGCCTGCCTAACCGACCGGCGCCGTCACAGACCACACAGGACCGGGAAGCCCATCGAGTCACCCGGCAGCCTGGAAGAACCATTGGTCAGGCACTTGAGCAGCAGTGCGGAACCGGAGGCGGAGCCGCTGCCGAAGAACGGGTCGAGCGGCCCGGCCACATCCTGCGCCGGTTCCAGGGGCAGGCCCGACGGCGCGGCGAGCGCGGCACCCGTTCCGGCCGCGAGCAGACCGCTCGAAAGGGCAACGGCGGCAACCGTGTTCACAATCATTCGCTTCACGAAACGCATCCTTTTTGTCTGTTTCGAACCCGCTGCCGAACGTTAGCGGGAGGACGCGAAGGTGAAATGCCGATACTTCCTTGGGCAGTAAATTCCACGGCCCGCGAGCGGGCCGCACGGAAACGCATGAGCCCCGCATCGGTCGATGCGGGGCTCATGCGATCGCTTCGGCGACTGCCGAATTCGCTAGCGGCTGCGGCGGCTCTTCTTGCGCGGCGGCGGCAGCAGACCCTCGGCGCGCAGGTGCGCGGCATGCTCGGCGAGCGCCTCGACCAGCGGGCCGACCTGGGCGATCTCCGGCTGCACGTCCACGCGCAGGCCGAATTCGATCGCCGTCTCGGCGGTCTTGGGGCCGATGCAGGCCACGATGGTGCGCGCGTGCGGCTTACCGGCGATACCGACCAGATTGCGGACGGTGGAGGACGAGGTGAACAGCACCGCGTCGAACCCGCCGGTCTTGATCATCTCGCGGGTTTCCGCGGGCGGCGGCGAAGCGCGCACGGTGCGGTACGCGGTGACGTCGTCGATCTCCCAGCCGCGGTCGCGCAAACCCTCGGCGAGCGTCTCGGTGGCGATATCCGCGCGCGGCAGCAGCACCCGGTTCACCGGGTCGAAAACATCGTCGTAGGGCGGGAAATCGGCCAGCAGGCCCTCGGAGGACTGCTCCCCGCTCGGGATCAGCTCCGGGTTGATGCCGAACGAGCGCACCTTCTCCGCGGTGGCCTCACCGACGCAGGCGATCTTCACGCCGGAGAAAGCCCGTGCGTCCAAACCGAATTCGCCGAACTTCTCCCACACCGCGCGCACCGCGTTGGTGGAGGTGAAGACCACCCACTGGTAGCGGCCGTCGACCAGGCCCTTGACCGCGCGCTCCATCTGCGCCGGGCTGCGCGGCGGCTCCACCGCGATGGTCGGAACCTCCATCGGGATGGCGCCGTGCATGACGAGCTTCTCGCTCATCTCGCCCGCCTGCTCCTTGGTGCGCGGGACGAGCACGGTCCAGCCGTACAGCGCCCGCGACTCCCACCAGGAGGTCTTGGCGCGCTTCTCGACCTCTTTGCCGACCGTGACGACCAGCGGGCCGACCATCTCCGAGGCCGCGTTGTTCAGCGTGGCCAGGGTGGCGTCGATGGTGCGCTGCTGCCGGGTGGTGCCGCGCACGGTCACCGCCACCGGGGTCTGCGGGGCCATACCGTGTTCGACCAGCGCGCTGGCGGTCTCGGCCAGATGCCCGGAGGTGGCGTGCAGCACCAGCGGGCCGGGCGCGGCCGCGACGGCCGCCCAGTCCACCTCACCGCGCACATCGACCTCGGTGTGGCTGGAGCCCAGTTCGATGCCCGCGTACGCGGGCACCGTGGTTCCGGCCGACAGGCCCGGCAGCACCTCGAACATCAGGTGCGAGCGGGTGACGGCATTGACCTCCTGGATCACCGAATCGGTGGTCAGCGGATCGCCGGACACCAGGCGCACCACGTCGAAGCCATTGCGGGCCTCGGCGATCAGCGTCTTGGCGACCTCGGCGGCATCACCCAGCGCCGGGCGCACATCGACGGGCAGCTGCCCATCGGGGCCCGGTTCGCCCGCGATGCCGATCAGGGCGAGCACGCCCTTGTCGACATCGGGATCGGTGAATGCAAGCTCGGCCCGGGCGAGCACCTCGCGGGCACGCACGGTGAGCAGCGCAGGATCACCGGGCCCGGATCCAACGAAAAGGATCCGACCCGGGTGCTTCTTCGTCGCTCGGCTCATCGAATATTCTCCATTGGGCTGGGATTGCTGCTGCTGTCGTCGGATTGCTCGGCCACCGGTGTGCTGTCCCCGGGGTCACTGAGCAGGTCGCGCGCCCCCAGCTCCAAGAGCTCACGCGCCAGTGCACGGCCCAGTTCCGCGGCGTCCGCGAGCGAGCCGACCACAGAGGCCCGGATGGTGTCCGAGCCATCGATCGCCGCCACACATCCGCGCAGCGACAGTTCATCCACCACCCGGCCGTCATCGTCGAGGGATTCGACGACCTCGGCCAGCGCGCCGATCGGGGCGGTGCAACCCGCCTCCAGTTCGGCCAGCAGCGCCCGCTCCGCGGTGATGGCGGCACGGGTGCCGGCATCGTCGAGGGCGGACAGGATGGTCACGAGTTCGGTGTCCTCGCTGCGGCATTCGACAGCGAGCGCGCCCTGCGCGGGAGCGGGCAGCATCTGCACCGGCTCCAGCGATTCGGTCACGACATCGAGCCGGTTGATGCGGGCCAGCCCGGCCCGGGCCACCACGACGGCATCGAGTTCACCATTGGCGACTTTGGAGATTCTGGTGTCGAGATTGCCGCGCAGCGGCACGATCTCGACCCCGAGGCCCAGCGCCAGCAGCTGCGAGGCGCGGCGCGGGGCGGAGGTGCCGATCTTCGAACCGGCGGGCAGCTCGCCCAGCACCAGGCCGTCGCGCGCCACCAGGGCGTCGCGCGGATCCTGGCGCGGCGGAATGGCCGCGATCTCGAAGCGCGGATCCTGCGCGGTCGGCAGATCCTTGTACGAGTGCACCGCGATATCGACTGTGCCCAAGGCCAATTCGTCACGCAGCGCGGCGGTGAAGACACCGACGCCGATGGTCTGCACCGGCGCGGAGGACTGATCACCGGCGGTCTTGACGATCACCAGTTCGGCCTGCTGCCCGGCCGCGAGGAGCGCGTCGCGCACATGCCCGGCCTGGGTCAGGGCCAGCAGCGAGCCTCGGGTACCGATGCGCCACGGCGCGTCCACGGTTCCACGCAATGTGTCCGGCACGGCTTCCCGCCCTGTCTGTGTGTCCTGCACCATCGCTCCGGTCATGCGGTCAGCCCCTGTTCGTCCCCCGAGTGGGCGGCGGTGAAATCATCGGCCAGCGCCCCGGCGGGGGTGGCGATCTCCATCGGAGCCGCAACCGCCTGCGCCGCACCGGGTTTGAGTTCGAACAGCTCCCGCAGCGCCTCGGCGTAACTGTCGCCGCCGGGTGTGGAAGCCAGCTGCTTGACCCGCACCGTCGGCGCGTGCAGCAGTTTGTCGACAACGCGGCGCACGGTGCGCGCCACTTCCTCGCGATGTGCGGCGTCGAGCCCGGGTAGTCGCGAATCCAGGCGCAATAGCTCGCCCTCGACCACATCGGCGGCCATCTGCCGCAGCGCGGCCACGGTCGGGGTGACCTCGGCCATGCGCTGTCCGGCAAGGTATTTGGTGAGTTCGGCGGCCACGATGGCGCGTGCGGCGGCGGTGTCGTCGGCGGCGGCGCCCGCGGACGGATCGCGCTGCAGCGTCTCGATATCGATGACGGTGACGCCGGGCAATCCGGCCACGGCATGGTCCACATCGCGCGGCAGGCCCAGATCGCAGATGACCAGCTGCTCGCTCGCGCCCGGGGACGAAAGCGCCAGGTGCACATCGGCGATGGTCATCACGGTGCCCACCGCGCCGGTACAGGTGACCACCACTTCGGCGGCCGCCATCGCGTCCACGAGCCGGTCCATATCCATTGCCTCGGCGGCGACGCCGTGCATGGTGGTGGCCGTATTGGCAAGGCGCTCAGCACGTTCCAGCGTCCGGTTCACCACGATGATGCGCGCGACCCCGGCGCGGGCCAGCTGCGCCACCGCGAGTCCGCCCATGGCGCCCGCACCGAGCACCAGCGCCGTGCGCCCCTCCAGCGGGCCCAGCACCAGCCGCGCCCGGTCCAGCGCCACCGAGACCACCGACGCGCCCGCGCGGTCGATCCCGGTCTCCGAATGCACCCGCTTGCCGACCCGCAGCGAATGCTGCGCCAGCTCGTGCAGGGTGCGCCCGGCGGCCTGCTGGGAATCCGAGGCCGCGTAGGCGGCGCGAATCTGGCTGAGCACCTGCTGCTCGCCGACCACCATCGAATCCAGTCCGGAGGCCACCGCGAACAGGTGTTCGGCGGCGGCCTCGGCGTAGCGGACGTAGGCGTGCTTGGTGAGTTCGGGCAGTGGCAGCCCGGAATGCTTGGTCAGCAATTCGCTGATCTCGCCGAGCGCGGGGTGGAAGGCGTCGACCACGGCGTAGATCTCGACGCGATTGCAGGTGGAGACGATCATGGCTTCGGAGACGTGGCTGGAGGCCAGCATCAACTCGGTCAGCTTGGGTCGATCGTGCTCGGTGATCGCGATCTTCTCGAGCACCGCCACCGGCGCGCTGCGATGTGAGATCCCGACGAGAAGCACACTCATGGCTGGACCACCGCTCCCTTGCTGGTTGCCTCCGGCGTGTAGATCACGCCCACCGAATCGCCCACCGCGGCTACCGGCTCCCGTTCGGCCTCCGCGTTGCGGGCCAGCTCGAAGGAGAGCAGCTGCATCTCCACCGCGAGATCAACCCGCCGCACCTCTACGTGCGGCGGCGCGTCCAATGCGACGGGCGAAAAGCTCAGAATGCACAACACCCCGGCGGCGACCAACAGGTCGCATACGCCCTGCGCGGCGGCGTCCGGGGTGGTGATGACCGCTATGGTCGGCTCCAGTTCGGCCACCGCACCGGTCAATTCGGCCACATCGCGCACCGGTAATCCGCACACCTGGGTGCCGATCACCGCGGGATCGTTGTCGAACAGCCCGACCATGGCGAAACCGCGCCGCCGGAAACCGCCGTAGCCGACCAGCGCGCGGCCCAGATGACCCGCGCCGACCAGTACCACCCGATGACCCTCGGAGAGCCCGAGCACGTCTTCGATGCGGTCGCGCAGCTTGATCACGTCGTACCCGACACCGCGTACGCCATTGGGTCCGAGGAAGGAAAGATCCTTGCGCAATTTGGCGGAACCGACACCCGCCGCGACAGCCAGTTCCTCACTCGATACGATGGCAACAGCATCGTCGGCGAGTACGGCGAGCACCCGCAGATAGGTGGCGAGACGCGCCACTGTGGCCTGCGGGATGTCCTTCTGCAGAGCCCTGCCGGAGACACCACTCGGTGGCGTCTCATGCTGCTCTGTCACGTCGCTTGCGCTCCTCGTCCGGCCGGGGGTGAGTGTCCGGGTTCTTTTGTCGACCCGACGCCGGTGACCGTCAACGGGGCGGTCATAACAGACGAGGTCGAGTCAGGGGTTCGGGGTCGCTTCCGCTGAAGGCGGGGTTGCGTGCCACCACCGTAACCGCTTGTGAAGCCCTGCACAAAGTCGGTGAATTCAGTCACTTTGCGGGGGGCCTCCTGCCCCGGGATCATTCAACCCCGCGAAACGGGAACCCGCCATGCAACGCGCCGGGAATCGAACACTCGAACGCCCGGTTACGGGGTGGCCTCGGGACCGGTGGGGACCGAACCGGACGACCCGCTGTTTCAGCGCGCCAGATCGGCGCGTAAGCGCGACTCGTCCACATCGAAATAGCTGTGCTCACGGCCGTTGAGCAGCACCACCGGCAGCCGATCGCCGTATTCCGCGCGCAGGCCCGGATCGGTGGCCGCGGCCTCGTCCACATCCACCAGCGCGATCTCGACACCGAAATCGGCGCAGATGGGCCGCAATTGCTCCAGCGCGACCGTGCACAGACCGCAGCCATTGCGGGTCAACAGGGTCACCGAATGCGTGGAAACGCTCATGCTGAACATTCAACACCCGTCATGTTGTTCGCCGTCTACGTTGTGGTCACCGGTGGGCGTTACTGTGGACTTGTTCGCGCTAACAGGCGGAGGTACTGGTGCCGGAACGATCGAAAGAGGCCGGAACGGGTTCGAAGGACTCGCGGTCGGGATTGATCGCGGGCCGATTCGGGGAATTCCCGGCCCGCTGGGGACAGGGTCTACAGGACCAGTTCACCAGAATCACCCGCAGCCCATTCGGTCCCAGCGAGGAAGAGGTCCGCGCCAATCTGGCCGGTGAGGCCAGCGCCGATGCCGCGCTCGCGCTGCACGACGCCGAATTGGCCCTCTACGACGAGCCGCGTCCCGCGATCCCGCGCGACCTGACCGCGGCCGCGTTCTTCGATGTGGACAACACCATGGTGCAGGGCGCGTCCATCGTGCACTTCGCCCGCGGGTTGGCCGCCCGCAAATACTTCAAGACCTCCGACCTGGTCGATATCGCCTGGAAACAGGTGAAATTCCGGGTCACCGGCAAAGAGAACAGCGCCGATATGAGCAGCGGTAAGGAGCGCGCGCTGGAGTTCATCGCCGGCCGCCCCACCGCCGAACTCGCCGCCCTCGGCGAGGAGATCTACGACGAGATCATCGCCGACAAGATCTGGCCCGGCACCCGCGCGCTCGCCCAGATGCACCTGGACGCCGGACAGCAGGTGTGGCTGGTGACGGCGACACCGGTGGAGTTGGCGCAGGTCATCGCGAAGCGACTAGGACTCACCGGTGCGCTCGGCACCGTGGCCGAGAGCCACGACGGGGTGTTCACCGGCCGTCTGGTCGGGGACATCCTGCACGGGCTGGGCAAGGCGCATGCGGTGCGCACGCTCGCCATCCGGGAGGGATTGAACCTCAAACGCTGTACGGCCTACTCGGACAGCCACAATGACGTTCCCATGCTCTCGCTGGTCGGCACCGCGGTGGCGATCAATCCGGACGCGGACCTCCGCGAGGTCGCGAAGAACCGCGGCTGGGAGATTCGCGATTTCCGCACCGGGCGCAAGGCCGCCAAGGTCGGCGTGCCCACCGCGCTCGCGCTCGGCGCGGCCGGTGGCGCGGCCGCCGCGGTGATCTCCCGCAAACGCGAGGCGAAGGCCAGCTGAGCGAAAACAGCGGCGCGGCAACGACAATCGGCCCGGTCCAGTCGGACCGGGCCGATTCGTTTGTCGCCGCCCTGCGAAATCGCTATCCGGTGAACGGATTACGGCGCTTGGTCAGATTCTTGTACAGCGTGCCCTGAATGGTTTCGCGCACCTGATCGGTGATCTCGAACATGGTCATCGGATCATCGGCGTCCGAGGGCTCGTATTCGCTCGTCGGAATCGGCTCACCGAATTCGATGTACCACTTCGACGGGAACGGAATCGCGCCCAGCGGGCCCAGATGCGGGAAGGTCGGCGTCACCGGGAAATACGGGATGCCGAGCAGGCGCGCGAGCGGCTTCAGATCGGCGATCTTCGGGTAGATCTCCTCCGAACCGACGATCGAGCACGGAATGATCGGCACACCGGTGCGCACCGCCGCCGCGACGAAACCGCCACGGCCGAAACGCTGCAACTTGTACCGGTCGCCGAACGGCTTGCCGATGCCCTTGTAACCCTCCGGGAAAACTCCCGCGACTTCGCCCGCGCGCAAAAGCCTTTCGGCGTCCGCGGGGCAGGCCAGGGTGTGCCCGGCCTTGCGCGCCATACCGCCGACGATCGGCAATTCGAAAATCAGATCCGCGGCCAGCAGGCGCAGCGCGCGCTGTTTGGGATGCTTATCGTGCACCGCCAGTTGCAGCATCATGCCGTCGATCGGGAAGGTGCCGGCGTGATTGGCGACGATCAGCGCGCCGCCTTGCTCCGGAATATTCTCGATCCCGCTGACTTCCACCCGGAACCACAGTTCCGCGAGCGGACGCAGCAGCGGCAGGATCACCGTCTCCAAAAGGTGCTCGTCCAAACCGAATTCGTCGACCTGATAGTCACCGGTCAAACGGCGGCGCGCGAAATCGGCGGTGCGGCCGACCCCCTCGGCCACCGCCCCCCGAATCGTCTCGCTCAATGATTTGGGCTGGCGCGCTTCGGTTTCGGCGAGCCGATCGGTCAGCGAGGTGACCGGTTTGAGAGCCGGTTCCCCCGGCCAGACGCGCGACGGACGATGCCGCGCCTCGATATCCACGTCGTGAAGTCGAATCACCTTCGCTACATCACTCATTGGTGTGCTCCCGTCCCGGCCCCGAGCAGGCCGAGAAGTTTGTTCTCTGCGGCGTCGATCCAGCGAGGATCGATCACGGGCCGCAACGCTGCGCCCCCTATGAAGTCGTCGAAAGCCTGCACCGTTGTCCAGCGCGGTTCGAAACCGAGTTCGCTGCGCATCCTGGTGGTGTCCAGGCCACAGCCGAAATGGAAATAGTCGATTTGCTCTGCGGTGAACTCCCGCATGACCGGACCCATCAGGGTGCGGCCGATGGTGCGAAACATACTGTAGGGCACCGGCATTTCGATGCGGCCCGCCCGGCGAATCGCCTGCGACAGAGCCATCGCACCATCACCCGCGACATTGAAGGTGCCGCCGGGAGCCTCGAGCGCGGCATGGGTGAGCGAGGCGATCGCGTCCTCCTCATGCAGCAGTTGCATGCGCGGATCCCGCCCCAGAATGGTGGGCGTCACCGGCGAACGGAAATACTGCACACCGCGATTCGCCAACTGCGGTCCCACGATCGGCGGGAAACGCAATATCGCGGTGCAGATATCGGGACGGCGCCGCGCCAAACCGCGCACGAATCCCTCCACCTCGACCATATCCCGCGCGAACCAGCCGCGCGGTGGTGTGCGCGCGCTCATTTCCTCGGTGAATTTCACCGGATCCTTTGCGCTGCACCCGTAAACGGCGGACGAGGACCGCACCACCACGCGGCGCACGCCGGCTGCCTTGCGGCACACCGCGAACAACTGCATGGCGCCCAGCACATTCATATCCTTCATCGCCGCCCGGCCCCCACCGGCCGGCGGGCGCGAGAGTGCCGCGGGATGCACCACCGTGTCCACCTGATTTCCGTCGATCACCTTGCGTATCAACGGATTTCGAATATCGGCGCGCACGAATTCGGCCCGGCCCATGCGGCGCAGCAACTCCCGGCTCGGCTGTTTGGCGTCGACCGCGATAATGCGTTCGATGGCAGGGTCGGCCGCCAACCTGGCCACCACATTGCCGCCGAAGAACCGGCTGGCGCCGGTCACCATTACGATCTTGGGCGCCGAACCGTCCCGGGTGCCCGCACCTGTCGCACCGGATCCCACTCGCAAGCCCCCATTTCTAGTTTTCCCGCGCTCCAAGGGTAACCGCGCGACCAGGGCTCTCCGAAGGGTATTAACCAGGATCTAACGATGAGTTCTGTCACCGTAAAAAAAGCGGAAGCCCGCCACCTGAGGTGACGGGCTCCAGCTACGACGTAGCGCTTACTTGCCGAGTTTCCTGCGCTGCACGCGCGTACGACGAAGCAGCTTGCGGTGCTTCTTCTTCGACATGCGCTTACGGCGCTTCTTGATCACAGAACCCATAGGGTTGTTCCTCGCGTTCTCTCGGGTCACCCCCACCTTCGCGGGGAGCACACTTTCAACCCTGTACAAGTCCTACCCGTAACGGGCCGACATGGACCCGACGGCACCACCGGCACGTACAGGATGCCGGTTCATGTTACCGGGCCACCGACGAGCGAACGAAACGGGTGGGTGCGGAGACCGCACCGCCCGCTCGTTCCGCTCTACGTCACCACTGGCGCGGGTTCACCCCGCGTCGAAGTAGGACGTCTCCAGGTAGTCGTGCACCGCTTTCGCGTGCACCCGGAAAGATCGGCCGACCCGCACCGCGGGCAGCTCTCCGGAGTGCACCAATCGGTACACGGTCATTTTCGATACCCGCATCAGACTCGCCACCTCGGCGACGGTGAGGAACTGCGTTCCTCCGCCGAGAATGTTTCCGCTGGCTGCGCTGACTGGGGTGTTCGCGGACCTCGCTTGGCTGTTTCCAGACATCATTGCGCCACTGACCTCCGGCACGTCCGCGCCGCCGGCTTCCCCACCGGCGGAACAGACACGCACGTGCTCCTTGAAGCTTAGCGGGACCAGTGGGATTGCTGCGACGGGTGTGAGAAATCAGCCTTTGCTGTGGCGAGTCGGGGCCCGGCAGCAAACGAGCTACTGGGAAGTAAGCCTAATCAGCACTCGCACCGAGTTCGGCGGAACGGCGTTTCGCGGCATTGAGCGCCTCGTGGAAGGCCGAACGCACCGAAGCCCGCTCCAACTCCCGCAAACCCGCGGCGGTGGTCCCGGCGGGCGAGGTGACGGCCGCGCGCAACTCCACCGCACTCTGCTCGGACTCCTCCAGCAGCGCGGCCGAGCCGAGCATGGTCTGCACCACCAGCTGGGTCGCCACATCGCGGGTCAGGCCCAGGCCCACCGAGGCGTCGATCATGGCCTCGACGATCAGGAAGAAGTACGCCGGACCCGAACCCGAGACCGCGGTCACCGCGTCCATCTGCGCCTCGGAGACCGTCACCACCTTGCCGACCGACTCCAGCACCTCGGTGACCAGCGCCAGCTGCTCCTTGCGGGCGTAGCGGCCCGGCGCGATGGCGCTCATGCCCTGGCCCACCAGCATCGGGGTATTGGCCATCACCCGCACCACCGGGAAGCCGGCGGGCAGTTTGGCCTCGTACTTGCCGGTCGGCACACCCGCGGCCAGCGAGACGATCACCGGCTCGGTCACCGACTCACCCAGTTCGGCCTTGGCCAGCTCGGTGACCACGCCGTCCACATCCTGCGGCTTCACGGCGATCACGATCAGATCGGCGCCGACGGCGGCCTCGGCCACCACATCGGTAACCCGGATTCCGAAACGCTGCGCCAGCAACTCCGCGCGCGCCGGAACCGACTCGACCACCACCAGATCCTTGCTCGCCCGCCCGGATTCGAGGAGCCCGGCCAGCAGCGCCTCCCCGATCCGGCCTCCGCCGATCACCGCAACTCTTGTCATGAAATCCAAGGTTAGTGCGTGCGCTATCGCATTCGGCACCTCGGGTTCGCGCAATTACAGCGGATGAATTCCGCTATCGCGATTGCGGAATCAAGGCCAGTTGGCGACTTTGGGCGATGATCGCGCCGGTGGAATCGATCACCAATTGGTCCTCGTCGAACATGCGGCCGCCCACCTCGCGGGCATGCGCGATGACGCGCAGCCAGCCCGGCGCCGGGCGGCGGCGCAGGTAGGTGGTGAGCTGAACCGTTGGGGCCCAGCCGAAATGGCCGAGGTTCATCGGAACCGGCGGGGACATGTCGGCGGCCATGAGCGCGAAGAACGCGGCGACGTCCGGATCCCGCTCATCGCCCTCGAAGGGCCGAATCCACAGGCGCAGACGGGGTTCGGCGGTTTCGCCGGAAAGGAAGCGCGCCCACTCGGTATCGATGGCGACCGAAGAGCCTTGCGCCACATGGACGATCTTGCCCATCGGGTTCTCGTCGTCGTAGCCCAGGGCCGAGTCGCCGGGCTCGGCGGGCATGTCCTGCGCGTGATCGGCGGAGTAGACCGGGGCCGCGTCATCGTCGAGGTGGCTGAATGTGAAGGCCGTGTGCACGAGGGTGCGGCCATTCTGGATCAGGCTCGCGTCGATGAGGCAGATCTGGCGGCCGATCTTGCGGGTGCGGACCTCGTATTCGACCGCGCCCGGATCGGGTGCGCCGAGGAAATCGGAACTGGCGGCGATGGGGAACATCTCGGCGCGCTCGGGGGCGGTGCGGCGCAGCCATTCGGTGGCGGCCGCGGCGCTGCCCGCGACCATGGTGCCGCCGTGCAGCTTCTTGCCGATGGTCCAGATCGATTCGATGACACCGGCGTAGCGGCCGACGCCCGGATCATCCGAGGGGAGTTCGGTCACCGCGCAGACGCGGCTGAACGGCGCGTCGGCGCGGGTCGCCGGTTCCAGATCGACGGTCAACTCCGTTGTCATCCGCTAGTCCTTCCACTGTCGGTTTGTACAGCGTACAAGCGACCGACCGGCTAACTCACCGTCCCGTGGCGGGAATCACTGGCGGGCCCGGAGCGCACCGGGCCGGATCAGCCGCGACTGACACCGGTGGGCTCGGGCCGCGGCGCGAGCGCGGCTTCCGGAGTCGGCGCGATGCCGTTCAGATGCCTACGCGCGAAGACCAGCGCGCGGTTCAACATGGCGGCGCGATCCATGGTGGTGCGGGCCATCTGGGTATTGACCTCGATCACCGCCTGCCCCTCGAAACCGTTGGCCAGCACCAGTTCACAGAGTTCGGCCACCGGCTGGGTGCCCTCGCCGGGGATCAGGTGCTCATCGGTGGCCGCGCCGCGGCCGTCGGCCAGGTGCAGATGGGTCAGGCCCCGGCCCATGCGATCGGCCAGCAGCAGCGGGTCCATTCCCGCCGTCGCGGTGTGCGAGCTGTCCAGCGTGTAATGCCGGAAACCGGTATCGGTCGGATCGTAGGACGGACTGAAGGTGGTGATGGACGGTCCGGGACCGCCGCGCCGCTCCAGCCGTTTGATCGAGGTGTCACCGCGCCCGAAGAGGGTGTCCACCCGCATCGGGAACATGTTCTCCACCGCCACCGCGACCGGACTGGAGTTCTCCAGCTCGGCCACCTGCGCGGCGAAACCCTCGGCGTAGCGGCGCTGCCAGCGGAACGGCGGATGCACCACCACGGTGGCCGCGCCCAGCGCCTCGGCGGTGTGCACGCTGCGGGTGAGCTTCGCGATCGGGTCCGACCCCCAGACCCGTTGCGAGATCAGCAGACACGGTGCGTGCACCGCCAGCACCGGAATGTCGTATTTGTGCGAGAACGATTGGACGGTGGAGATGCTCTGGCTGGCCGGTTCCGCCCACACCATCAATTCCACACCGTCGTAACCGAGTTCGGCCGCGTACCGGAAGGCCGCCTCGGTGTTCTCCGGATAGACCGAGGCGCTGGAAAGTCCGATCCGGACTTCCCTTCGCCCCGCTCGATTGTCGTTCGCCCCCTGCGCGTTATGCCCCACTGCCCGCTCCCTGCTCAGTTCGTACTGAGTAGAAAGGCTAGCGGTCCCAGCGTCACAAAGACGCCTACGACGACGGCAATCACAGTGCTGAAAATGTCATCGGTGCGCCGCAACACACGAACGAGCGCGACCAAACCGAGGATCACGATCATCGCCAGCGCCAGGGCAACCCACGGGAGCATTTCCCACATGCGCTCGAAACCCTTGAACAGCAACATGCCCGCGACCGCCGCACCCAGACTCTGCCCGCCGAGCACCAGCCATTGACGGCGGTTCTCGTCCTCGGTGGCGAGCCGCGCTCCGGCCGCCCGCGGCGACGCGGATTTCCTTCCGGCGGTGAGCGATCCGGCGCGCGCGGTGAACTTCGAGGTGAGCGCCGAGAAGCGCTCGGCCACCGAGGTACGCGGCTCGTCGTCGTAATCGTCATCGTCGTCGTAGTCGTCGTCATCGTCGAGCGGGGAGTAGACGTCGGTCAGATGCTCATCCGGATCCGGATGGTCGTCATGGTGACCGCGACGGCGCGAACCGGCGGCGCGCCGTTTGCCGCCGCGCCGCGAATCCTGTTCCGCGCGTTGATCTTCCCGCTCGAGTGCGTTGTGCAGCAGATCCCCGGCAACCGTGCCGCCGGACACCAGCTGCTGATCCTGATCCGGGGAGGTCCAGGCCGTGGTCGGAATGGCGGCCTGATCGCGCGGATCGGGCTGCGGGGCGGGCGCGCCGTCCCCACGTCTTCGCGCCGACCACGCGGGCAGCGAGCCGCGACCGGATTCGGCCGCGGCGCGACCGGCGTCGCGGCCGCCGCGACCATTGCGGCCCGCGTCCTGTCCGGCTCGGCCGTTGCGGCGATCGTCCCGGGGCGGGGCGGGCGGTTCGTCGTCATGCCACTGCTCCGGCTCCTGCCAGGGCTGCGGCTGTGGCGGCTGTGGCTGACGTGGTGCGTCCTGCTGCCAGTCGGCCTCGGGGCGGCGCGCGCCGTTCTGCCACGGCTCCGGCTGCCGCCGCGGATCCTGCTGCCACGGCTGCGGTTCCGGCTGCTGCCACTGCTGCGGTTCGGGCCGGGCGGGCGGGGCGCTCTGGCGTTCGG
>NZ_JBFAXC010000007.1:0-483117 GCF_040680615.1 Nocardia sp. NPDC052001
CCCCGAAGGGCCTTACCGCTCGACTTGCATGTGTTAAGCACGCCGCCAGCGTTCGTCCTGAGCCAGGATCAAACTCTCCGTTGAAGACTCTCAACCCCACCCCGAAGGGTGCAATTGGAAGAATTAACCAGAGTCCGAAAACCTTGGCAAAATCAAACGCCAGCAAAAGTATTTGCTGACTAAATGTCCGACACTTCTCACACGGGGGTGTGGAAGGCCGGAACCAATAAAATATTGGCACTGACATTCATCGACACACTATTGAGTTCTCAAAGAACAGGCGCACAAATCATCCGGCCGCTTTAGCGACCCTCAGAAGAGGCAACTTTTGCAGCCTACCGGCCGCATCCCGCAGAGTCAAACTCGGGGTTGTGGATCGGTTCGCAGGCTGCCAGGCGCTCCTCGTACGACCTCGTTGTCCGGTTCCGCGTTTCCAGCTTCTGAGCTGGGCGTTTGGCACCCGGTCGGTGTCCGTGTCGCTCTGACCTGGAATAAGTTACGTGGCGGAAAACGGAGAGTCAAATCGCCTGGTCACGGGCGCGTCTTCGCAGTTCACGAAGGTCCGCACCGAGCCGTTTCCCGACCCGGGCCACCTTTTTGTGACCCAGGTCATGGAAAACAAGATCATTCGGCCCGGCGGACGCCGGCGAAGTTCTTCTTGCCGCGGCGCAGCACCAGCCAGCTGCCGTGCAGGTAGTCCGACTCCGAGGGAGTCCACTCCAGATCGGAGACGCGTTCGTTGTTCACCGATGCGCCACCCTCATTGACAGCGCGGCGAGCCGCGGCGCGACTCTCGGAAAGACCACTGGACACCAGTAGATCGACAATCGTCGATTCCGCGGTGGCCTCGGCGACCTTGCCCTCAACCGCGGCCTCGGTGAGCGCGGCGGCCAAGGTCGACTCGTTCAGATCGCGCAGTTCACCGCGGCCGAACAGCGCCTGACTGGCCAGCTGCACCGAACGGGTGTGCTCCTCACCGTGCACGAGCGTGGTCATCTCGGCGGCCAGGCGACGCTGCGCCTCCCGAGCATGCGGGCGCTCGGTGGTGGCCGTCTCCAGTTCGTCCAGTTCCTCGCGGGACAGGAAGGTGAACCAGCGCAGGTAGCGGACCACATCGGCGTCCGCAGTATTCACGAAGTACTGGTACCAGGCGTAGGGGCTGGTCATCTCCGGATCGAGCCAGAGGCTGCCGCCGCCGGTGGACTTGCCGAACTTCTTGCCGTCCGCCGAGGTCACCAGGGGAACGGTCAGGGCGTGCACGTGCTCACCGTCGACGCGACGGTTCAGCTCGACGCCCGCGATGATGTTGCCCCACTGATCCGAGCCGCCGACCTGCAACCGGCATTCATGATTGCGGCGCAGCTGGAGGTAGTCGTTGGCCTGCAACAACATGTAGGAGAACTCGGTGTAGGACATGCCGTCGCTCTCCAGCCGCCGCTTGACGGTGTCGCGGGCCAGCATGACGTTCACCGAGAAGTGCTTGCCGATATCGCGCAGGAAGGAGACCGTGCTCAACGGCCCGGTCCAATCCATATTGTTCGCGATGATCGCACCCGTCGGGGAATCGTCGATATCGACGAAACGCTCCAGCTGGGAGCGGATGCGCCCGGCCCATTCGGCGACGGTGTCGGTGGAGTTCATCGAGCGTTCGCCCACATCACGCGGGTCGCCGATGAGGCCGGTCGCGCCACCCGCGAGGACCACGGGGCGATTGCCCGCACGCTGAAAACGCTTGAGCGCCAACAGCGGAACGAGATGTCCGGCGTGCAGGCTGGCGGCGGTGGGATCGAATCCCGCATAGAGGGTGATCGGGCCCTTCGCCAGCTCCGCACGCAATGCGTCCAGATCGGTGGACTGCGCGATCAAACCGCGCCAGGTCAGTTCATCAATGATGTCGCCGCTCACTGGGTTTATCTTGCCCTCCGCTCCGCTCCGGGCGGATCGCGGCCCCGGAGTGTCCCATTTCTTCCCTCCCTCCGCTCCCCCGCTTCGCTCCTCCGCTCCACTCAGTCCAGAAACGGGACGGGCCGCGATCTCGGGGTGCGGTTCAGGAGTTCGTTCTCGTGCTCGCGGACAGCCCCGCCCGCGAGCACGAGAAGCGGATGACAGCGGTCACCACTGCCATCCGCACAACCGGATCCGCTCTCGGCGTCCCCGAGAGCGGATCCGGTGTCGAAGCACTATTCATCGGGTCAGTGCTTGGCCAGGTCCGTGAAAATGGAGAAGGAGGCGCGGCGCTCGTAGGCGATCCAGGCGAACATGACGGCCAGCACCAGCGGGAAGGGAGCCAGGGCCGGGGCGTCGAGCAAGAAGATCTGGGTGAGAGCGGCCAGCACGGTGGTGATGGACAGACCTGCGGCGGCCGGGCCGCTCAGACGAGGCACCAGCAGGCCGATACCGCCGGAGACCTCGACGACGCCGGTGAAGTAGCGGAACCATTCACCCCAGCCGATGGTGCGGAAGGACTCGACCGCATCGTGCTGGCCGACCAGCTTGGGCAGGCCCGAGGCGATGATGAAGAAGAGGCCGAAGAGGATTTGCAGGGTCCACAGCACGCGGTTGCGGGTCTTGCCGGGGGCGGCCGGGGCGGCGACGGTGGTGGTGGTCTGGGCGGATGCGGCGATGGCGGTCATGATGAGTTTCCTTCTGGGGGTTGCGAGTTCGGGGCTGAACTCGGTCATGGGTTAGGACGGGACCCCCCGCGGAAACTCATCGGTGCCGCGAAAAGAAATTTCGAGAATGATCTTTTGCCTGGTCAGGCGAGCGCGGCCCGGAGCGCGGTGAGGTGGACGCGGCTGGCGCTGGCGGCGACATCGGGCTTGCGGGCGCGGATGGCGACATAGAGGTCCTCGTGCGCGTGATGATCGGCGGGTGGATCGGCGATGGGCCGAATGCGGAGCATATCGATCATCGAGCGGCGCAGGCGCGGGACGAAGGCGTTGAACATCTCCAGCAGGATGTCGTTGTGCGCGGCGACCACGACGGTGCGGTGGAAGGCGGTGTCCGCGTCGACGAGGGCTTCGATCGAAGCGTCGGCCTCGGCGCGGGCGGTGAGGGCGCGCAGGATGTTTCGCAGATCCGCGGGGGTGCGCCGGGCGGCGGCCAAGGCGGCGGCTTCGGCTTCGATGGCGATGCGGGCCTCGATGACGGCAGCGATATCCGCCCGGCGCAGCACGGTGTCCCAGTCCTCGGCCACATCCAGGGAGGTGACGAAAACGCCCGCACCCTGGCGGCTTTCGAGGACGCCCCGGCCCGCGAGCTCCCGGATGGCTTCGCGCAGCGTGGAGCGGCCGACGCCGAGCTGAGCGGCCAGGGTGGTTTCGCCGGGTAGCCGGTGGCCCAGTTCCCATTCGCCCGCGCGCAGCCGTTCGAGTAGTACCTCTGCGGCTTGTGCGGCGAGTGGGTGCCGCTGGACCTGGGACATATCCGTTTTGCCTCTCTACTTGTCTGAGGAGTTGTTTCCCTCTAGTCTAGGCCACATGCTTCAGGGTGTGCTGCTTCTGCTTCTCCGCCGCGACGGGGTCTGATCGACCGGCACCCCGTCCGCGGGTTGCGGTGCTGCGCCGGTCTGCCTTCCGACGCGAAAGACAGCAACCGTGTTCTCTGCCAACAACTGGAATCGCCAGCAGCCCTCCGCCATGCCGTCGCATCGGTACAGCGATGTGTACCAACGGGTTTCGGTACCGCTGACCGAACGGCACTGGCCGTCGAACCGGATCACGCAGGCCCCGCTGTGGGTGCCGGTGGATCTGCGGGACGGTAATCAAGCCCTGCACGAGCCGATGGATCCGGAGCGCAAGCGCCGGTTCTTCGAAATGCTGGTGGCCATGGGCTACAAGGAGATCGAGGTCGGGTATCCCAGCGCCTCGCAGGCCGACTTCGATTTCGTGCGGCTGATCGGCACCGAGGGGCTCGCGCCCGAGGATGTGTCGATCGTCGTATTCACGCCCGCCCGAAGGGATTTGATCGAGCGGACGATCGAATCGGTGCGCGGCATCACCAATGACGTTGTCATCCATATGTATATCGCGACCGCCCCGACCTGGCGCGATGTGGTGCTGGGGTCATCGCGGGAGCAGGTGGCCGACCTGATCATGGCGGGTGGGCGCGACATCCTGGAACTGGCAAAGGATCTGCCGAATGTGCGGTTCCAGTTCTCGCCCGAGGTGTTCATGCTGACCGAACCCGATTTCGTGCTGGATATCTGTGATCGCATCACCACGCTGTGGGATGCGACACCGCAGCGGCCGGTGGTGCTGAATCTGCCCGCGACGGTCGAGGTGGCGACGCCGAACGTGTACGCCGATCAGATCGAGTACATGCATCGGAATCTGGCGCGGCGGGACAGCGTCATCCTGTCGGTGCATCCGCACAATGATCGCGGCACCGGTATCGCCGCCGCGGAGTTGGCGGTGCTGGCCGGGGCGCAGCGGGTGGAGGGCTGCGTATTCGGCAATGGTGAGCGCACCGGCAATGTGGATCTGGCGGTGCTGGCGTTGAATCTGCACGCGCAGGGCGTGAATCCGATGATCGACTTCTCCGATATCGACCGGGTGCGCGAGACGGTGGAGTACTGCACGCGGCTGCCGATTCACGATCGGCATCCCTATGCCGGGGATCTGGTGTACACCGCGTTCTCCGGGACGCATCAGGACGCCATCAGGAAGGGGTTCGCCGAACATCGGTCCCGGGCCGCCGAAGTTGGGCAGCCGGAGCGTGAAATCCCTTGGCGGGTACCATATCTGCCGATCGATCCGGCCGATGTGGGCCGCTCCTACGATGCGGTGATCCGGGTGAATTCGCAGTCCGGCAAGGGCGGTATCGCATATCTGCTGGAGCAGGAGTACGGGATCGAGATGTCGCGGCGCACCCAGATCGAGTTCGCGCGGTACGTGCAGGAGTATCTGGATCGGACCGGGACCGAGGTGTCGGCGCTGACGCTGCGGGAGTTGTTCATCGAGCGCTACGGGGCCGACGCGATGGCGTGATTCAGGCGCCCGCATCCTCTCGACCGCCGCCGAGCCGCTGCTCCAGTTCGGTGACGCGGCGTTCGAGGGCCGCGATGCGCTGCTCGAGGTCATCGGAGCCGTTGGCACGGTCATCGGATCCGGCGGGTTCGGGATCCTCGCCGATGTCCCGCAGTAGCGGTGCCGCCTCCGGGATGCCATGCGATTCGAGCACCCGGGCGCGCACCCGGTCGGCGTCCGCGTCCATGGCGCGCAGCACCTGCGCGGCCACGCCCTCACCCTCCACGACCAGGCCGAGCAGCAGATGTTCGGGACGAATCTCGTTCTGCCCCAGATCTTTCGATTCGTAGAACGAGATCTCGAGCACTCGGCGCGCCCTGGGTGTGAAGGGGATGTGGCCCGATGCGGCCGCGGTTCCCCGGCCGATCAACTCCCCCACCCGGCCGCGCACCGCGTCCAGGCTGATGCCGAGGTCGGCGAGTATGCGCGCCGCCACCCCGTCGTCATCGCGCAGCAGTCCGAGCAGCAGATGTTCGGTGCCGATGTAATTGTGATCGAAGCCCAGGGCCTCTTCCTGAGCCAGAATGACGATCCGGCGGGCTTGCGGCGAGAAGCGATCGAACATGGCATGGACCCCCTTGCTGAGCACTGTGCTTTTCACGGTAGCCCCGGCCGGGGTGGTTCTCGCCGAATCCGCTGGTGTACTTCGGGTTCGGGTGTCAAGCCGGGTGCGGGGCGCGCGGACTGCGACGGTAGGCCGATACCGCCGGTGAATCGGTGAGCCAGAGCCGCCACGGCCGATCGGCGGCCAGGCTCACACCGACTCGAGGTCCGGCGGAAATCGCGGTGGGATCGGTGATCTCGGGTCCGAGTTCCAGTCGGATCGGCGATTTCGGGTCGAAGAGGTGAATACCGTAGTCGCTCAAGGAGATTCCGAGGGCGCTGCCGACATTGCCGGGGCCTTTGGCGAGTGCGGCATCGGTGCGCGCGGCGGGGCGGCGGGCGCGGGCCTCGTCCTGACCGGCGATGATCTCGCCCGCACGGATGAGTACGGCGCTGGCGATGCCGTCGGGACCGGTGGTGACGTTCACGCAGGTGTGCATGCCGTAGCTGAAGTAGACGTACAGCACGCCCGGCGGGCCGAACATGACGGCATTGCGCGGGGTGCGGCCCCGCCCCGAGTGCGCGGCGGGATCGTGCCACGGTCCGGCAGGATCTCCCCCGTATGCCTCGACCTCGACGATTCGCATACCGACCGGCCCGGACCACAACGTCGCGCCGAGCAATCGTCGGGCGGCTAGTAGCGGTTCGACGGCCAACTCTTCGGCATCCACGACAGGCCATTGTTCCCGGAACGGATTCCGAGCCGAGTCCCGGGACGGCGGAACCCGCGCACCCGGACTCGGGCGCGCGGGTTCCGGTGCGCCGTCCCGGTAGGGATTCGGGACGGCGATCGGTCAATCGCTTACAGCCACTGGGAGACGCCGCCGTGGTGCGAGCAGGTGCCGCGGCGGGTCTGGCTGAAGCTGTAGGTGCCGTCGCCGCAGCGGGCGGTGGCGCCGTCGGGCGCGGTGTCCGACTGCTGCGGGCGCTGGACGCAATTGCCCTGCGCGTTCTCGTACTGGCTGGACGGGCAGGCCGCTTCCATCAGTACGGGTGCGGCCGTGGCCGGAGCGGAGGTGAAGGCGGCCGCGCCCATCATGACGGCGAACAGGGCGGGTAGTGCGGAGCGCTTCGCCAACGCGGCGGACCGGCCGATCAGGGCCGGTCGGGTTCCCCCAAAACTCATTCGGAATCCTTCTAGCAGTGCGTATTTCGGTCGGGGGGATAGTGCATCCCCCCGGATTGAGCCGCGTTAGCGTAACGCGGGCCGGTTGCTCTGCTCGAGGGCCGAATCCAAGTTGGCACGGGATGACAGTGTTTTCCGTGCCCGCTGGCGAATTCCGTCGGTCGTGAGCCGAGATAGCTATTGCGTTGCGGACCCTGGGATCTCACCCGCGCCGGGTCGCAGACCGGACAGCTTGTCTGGATTGATCTGAAAGCGCAGATTCTCGATGCGCCCGCCGATCAGATCGAAGGTGAGCGCGCCGACGATGAAATCACCGATCTTGCCCAGAATGCCGAGTTCACCATTGATGACCGCGGGCTCGAGGTGGATACCCGCGCTGATCGGTTTGGCCATGACGCCGAGCATCCAGCGCGCCACATGATCCGGGCCGAACAGCGGGCGGCGCGCGGCGGTGACCTTGCCGCCGCCGTCGTTCCACAGCGTCACCTCGGGTGCGAGCAGTTCCATCAGGGCATTGACATCGCCGCCGTGGCAGGCGGCCATGAACTTCTCGGTGATCTCGCGGCGAGCGCCGTCATCGGCGTCGAATCGCGGTCGGCGCGACTGCACATGCGAGCGGGCGCGGTGCGAGATCTGCCGAACGGTGGCCTCGGGGCGGTCCAGGAAACCGGCGATTTCGGCGTGCGAGTAGCCGAATACCTCGCGCAGTACGAATACCGCCCGTTCGACGGGGGTGAGGGTTTCCAGGACGACCAGCATGGCGGTCGACACGGTGTCGGCCATCTCGGTCTCCTGCGCTGCGTCGGTGGTGGTCAACAGAGGTTCGGGAAGCCATGGGCCGATATAGGTTTCGCGGGTGGCCCGGGCGGAGGTGAGGCGGTTCAGGCAGAGGTTGGTGACGGCCCGCACCAGGTAGGACTTGGTGTGCTGCACCGAATCCCGTTCGGTGCCATGCCATTTGATCCAGGCGTCTTGGAGGACGTCCTCGGCGTCGGTGACCGAGCCGAGCATTTGGTACGCCGTGCCGAACAGCAGCCTGCGATGTTCGACGAACGGGTCGACGTCCTCGCGATGCGGTACAGCGGTGTATCTATCCGGCATGGAAATCATATCTACCCGGTCCTACGGTCCGATGGCAACGGCGGGCCGGGGATTTCCGTCATCCCCGGCCGCCGATTCCGACGTCATGCCCGGCCGCGGGTGGCGCGGCCGCCCTTGGACAGCTGCACCGGCATCGGGACGCGCTTGCTCACCGCGTACGAGGTCAGGGGGCTGCCGCTGACCTGCTCCTTGTACGTGACGGCGGCCTTGCCCTTCAGGTACCAGCGCTTCGGGGTGTCATCGGCATTGGTGAACTGGATGACGGCGTCCGAGCGGCCCAGGCTGACCGGCTGGTGGAAATAGCCGAACCGGAACGGCTTGACGGTCTTGCCGCGCAACAGTTTCGCGATGGTTCGAGCGGTGTAGGCGGCGGTGGGCAGACCGCTCTGGCAGGTGCCGTGGATCGGACCCCATGCCTGGTCGATGGCGGCGGCGTCGCCGATGGCGTGGATCTCCGGGTGTGAGAGCGAGCGCAGGGTGGCGTCGGTGCGAATGAGACCCCTTGCGTCGGTGTCGATTCCGGCCGTAGCGGCGAGCGGGGAGACCCGAACCCCGGTGGTCCACAAAGTCATATCCGAGTGGATGAGTTCACCGGTGTCCAGGCGCACGGCATCGGGCAGCACCTTGGTGACCTTCGCGCCGACGATGCGCTCGATCCCGAACCGGTCCAGTGCGCGGTTCAGGTGGGCGCGGGCCTTTTCGCCCATCATCGCGCCCGGTTCGGCATTGCTGATCAGGGTGACGGTGAGTTCCGGGTGGGCTTCGGCGATCTCGGCGGCAGCTTCGATGCCGGTGAGGCCGCCGCCGCAGACGGTGACCGAACCACTCTGTGCCGCAATCTCATTCAGTCGGATCGAGAAGCGCCGGGCCAGGCGCGGATCGTTCAGGGTCCAGGCGTGGTCGTTCGCACCGGGCACCTGCCCGGTGTCGGTGGCACTGCCGAGCGCGTAGACGAGGGTGTCGTAGCGCAGCGGGGCATGCCCGTCGTCGAGGGTGACGATGCGCGCCTCCGGATCGATGGCGGTGGCCGCGGCCTGCCGGAATTCGATGCCGGTGCCCGCGATCAGATCCGCGATCCGGTGATCGCCGAGTTCCTGTCCGGCCGCGATCTGGTGCATGCGCAAGCGCTCGGTGAAGCGCGCCGACGGATTCACCAGGGTGATGCGCACGGCGAGTTTGCGGGTGCGGTTGGCCAGTTGCAAGGCGGCCAGCATGCCGGTGTAGCCAGCGCCGAGGACGACGATTTCGTGGGTGTCGGTGGTGTTCATCGCTGCGCTCCGAAGGGTGTGTTCCCGTGTGGTCGGCTATGGGACAGCCGAGGGCCCGCGAACGTGACAACCGCGTCGCGTGACCTGGGTCACCATGGAATCTTCGAGCCTCGCCACCGGTTGGTTCATACGGTGGCCGGGTCTCCGGCCTGCGAGTTGCCACTATCGAGTGAGGTGTGATGGCCGTACAGGTCGAGATCTGGACCGATATCAACTGCCCGTTCTGCTATCTGGGCAAGCGGCGGTTCGAGGAGGCCCTCGAAGCTTTCCCGCACCGCGACGCGGTATCGGTGGTGCACAAATCCTTCGAGCTGGATCCGACGCTGCCGCGCGATCACAGCGATGCGGTGGTGCCGCATATCGCCGAGAAGTACGGGATCAGCGAGGCGCAGGCCGCCGCGAATGAGCGCGGTATCGGCGCGCAGGCCGAGGCGGCGGGACTGACCTACCTGACCTCGGGACGTGACTTCGGCAATAGCTTCGATATGCATCGGCTGCTGCACTTCGCGCTCGCGGAGGGTCGTCAGGAAGCGTTGCTGGACGCGCTGTACGCGGCCAATTTCGCGGTGGACGCACCGCTGTTCGGTGATGCCGAGCGGCTCGTTCAGGTCGCGGTGGACGCGGGATTCGATGAGTCGGCCGTGCGCGAGGTGCTCGACTCCGATGCCTACGCCGAGGCGGTGCGGGCCGATGAGGCCGAGGCGGCCGCGCTCGGAGCGCGGGGTGTGCCGTTCTTCGTCATCGATCGCAAGTACGGGGTGTCGGGCGCGCAGCCGCCGGAGGTGTTCGCGCAGGCGCTGGAGCAGGCGTGGAGTGACCACGCACCGCAGCTGGTGACGTTGCCCGGGTCCGCGGACGCCGAGGCGTGCGGCCCGGACGGTTGCGCTGTGCCGGAACGGAATTGACGGTCAGTCGACCGTCGAACGGGTGGTGCGGACGCGGCGCAGCAGGAGTGCGACCGGGGTCCACACCACCGCCAGTGAAATGAGCAGTCCCGCAAGGTAATCGCGGTTCAGGATGGTGGGGTTGCTCGCGAGCGCTCCCGCACGATCGATGACCGGGACCGCGATCAGCAGCAGGGTGATCGTGCAGACCGCGCCGCAGGCGACCGGAGCCCACCAGCCGGACGGGAGCAGGCGACGCCCGGTCACGCCGAGGGCGGCGGCGATCGGTGCGAAAACGCCGTCGTGCAACAGGATTCCGGCGGCGAACCACAGCGCGATCGAGCGCAGGTCCGCGGGATTCATCTCCAGCAGCAGGCTGATGCCGTACCAGCCGAGCCACAGCCCGAGTGCGATGAGCAGCACACGAATGATTCTCACGAGAGCACCTCGATGGTCGAAAGCCATTTGGTTTGCAGGACTCCGGGGCGGTTCGGGGCGATGAGACGGCAGGGGTAGCCGTGGTCCAGGGTGAGGTCCTCGCCATTGAGGCGCAGCGCCACCAGGGTGGAGTCGTCGACGGCGCGGCGGCGCGGCAGTACCGAGGTGCGGTAGAGGCCGCCGGGTTCGAGGGATTCGAAACGCACATCGCCGCCGTGGAATTCGCCGACCGCGGTGAGCAGATCGCGCAGGCGCACACCGGACCAGTGGGCCGAGGCGCTCCAGCCTTCGACGCAGGCGATCGGCAGGGCGGCGGTGGTCTGCGGTAGCGCGGCCAATTCGGCGCGGCTGAATTCGCGATGACCGCCGGACGTGCGCACCGTGAGCCGGTAGCCGGGATCGCGGGCCTTGTCCCCCACCCCAGCATCGGCGGCGGTGCGGTTGATCGGAACGCCCTGCGGGCCTTCACCACTGCGCGGCGCGAGCACCGCCACCCAGCGCAGGAAGGGCACGGTCTGCCCGGCGACCGCCAAACCCGCTACGACCGCGCCGAGTCCGGCGGTGGTCAGCACCGCGCGGCGGGAGATGCCGGAGACTGTCGAATCCTCCCGCACCACAGCATCTTCCGTCTCGGCGATCGGGCGGCTCAGAGCTGTGCGAATGACCGGCAGTTTCACGGCGAGATGAATCGCCAGCGCGCCCGACGCCACATAGGCCATGGCGTAGTGCGTGGTGGTGAAGAAGAACTTCCACGGGTAGAACTGCGCCGTATTGAACAGCCCGGTGACCAGCTGGAAAATCACCGAACCCACCAGCAGCGCAATCGATCCGCGCTCCAGCAGGCGCAGCGGATTCCCGATGAGCGGACGGCTGAACAGTCGCGGATACACCGACCACAGCTTGACCAGCAGCAGCGGTATCGCGATCACGCCCGAGATCACATGCGCGCCCTGGGTGACCCGATACAGCCACACCGGATTCGCGGGCCAGTAGAACCACGTCGGCGGATGCTGAATCCAATGACTGATCAGCCCGGTCAGGAAGCAGACGAGAATGCTGAGGCCGAGGGCGATTCCGACCCGGGCCGCCACCGCCGGACCGCGCGCCGCCGAAATCCGATGGACGAGCGGGGCGGGCAGCAGTAGCCCCGCCCCCTCGGGAACCGTCGGCGCGGTCGGCCGAGCCTGCTCCGAATCCTGCTGCTCGATAGGGGCGTTCGCCACAGAATCGGCACCCACGGCTTCGGCGCTCGGCCGAGCGACGGCGTCTTTCGCTCCCGGCGTGCGGCCCGTTCCCGTTTGCTCCGAAGCTACCGGGTTCGTCGCCGATACCGGCGCGGCTGCTGGTGTATCCGGTCCTGCCGCACCGGTGTCGGCGCGATCATCGCGGGGCTGTCGCGGTGTCGTATTCATTGGGCCGGATGCATTCTCGGGTCGGGGCGGTGGACGGTCACAGCAGGGCGGGGGTCACTGCCGCGGCGAGCCGATCGAAGGTCGCGGCGAATTGGCCGGTGGAGTGCGCCGCGACCGTGACGGCGTCGGCGTAGGTGTCGACGTCGGTGAGGACCGGGAGGCGGTGGACGCGGTAACCGCAGCGGCGCACGGCCTCCCGGGTGAGTTCGCCGGTGCGGGCGGTGGACATGGGGACCTCGGTCAGCAGGCGAGCGGGGCGCGGATCGGTCAATCCCAGTGCCCACCAGCCACCGTCGGCGGCCGGACCGAGGACGGCATCGCCGCTGGCGGTCAGATGCAGGACCGAACGGGTGAGGAGTTCGGGACCGGCCTGCGGGGTGTCCATACCGATTTGCAGGACGGGGACGCCGAATTGGGCGGCGTCGGCGTGCGCGTTGGCGAGGCGTTCGCCGAAGGTGTTGCCGCGCTGCGGGATCACGGTGAAATCACGCAGCGCGAGGGACAGGGCGGCGGATTCCTGTGCGTCGTCGAGGTTTCCGGTCCAGGCAACCATGCGATGCCGGGCGCCGCAGGCGCGCACGGCCGCCAGGGTGTCCAGAAGTGCGGCGGCGGCCAGGCGGGCGGCGTCACGGGGTGAGAACGGCGGTGTCAGACGGGTTTTGGCGAAGCCCGCGATGGGGGCCTTGGCGATCACGAGCAGGGTGGCGGGGACGGTGGCGGGCCTCATCGGACACTCCAGAAGTCTTTGGCTGCGCGCAGGGTGCCGCGCAGCGAACCGGAAACCTTGGATCGGCCGTGGGTGCGCGGCCGGTAGGTGATATCGCGTTCGACCAGTCGCCAGCCGGAATGCGCTGCGGCGACCAGCAATTCGAGCGGATAGCCGGAGCGCGGGTGCAGCGGGCCCAGGTCGAGCAGTCGGGTGCGATGCACCACGCGCATGGCCGCCACATCGTGGACGGCCAGGCCGTAGCGGTGCCGCAGACGGGCGGCGACGAGTTGATTGCCCAGGCGGGCATGCCAGGGCCAGGCGCCCGCGCGGTGGGCGCGGCGGCGGCCGACCACCATATCCACCTCGGGGCCGAGTTCGGCTACCAGGCCGGGCAATTCGCGCGGATCCATGGAGCCGTCGCCGTCCAGTACGGCCACCACCGCGGTGCGAGCGGCGTGCACGCCCGCTTGGACGGCACTGCCGTAGCCGGGTTCGGGTTCGGCCACGACCTGTGCGCCCGCGAGCCGGGCGACGGCGGCGGTGGCATCGGTGGAACCGTTGTCCACCACGATCACCCGGTAGTCGCGCGGGATTGCCGAGAGTACGCCGGGCAGTGCGCCCGCTTCGTCCTTGCATGGGATCACGACGGTGACGCCGTGTTCAACCTCGGATTCGGTCACCCCATGACCGTAGGGCCCAACCGGGTGTTTTCACCGGTAGCGACCGGTGACGAAAGTATGACGAGACCTGGACCGACGCTCATTTCGCGGTGGATCGGCGGGTCGGGCGGCCTAGGGTGGAACCCGTGCGGAATGCCCCCGTCCTGACTCCCCCGCGCCGCCTCACCGGCCGCGCCGATGTGTACTGCGCGACAGCCGGAGCGGTCCTCGTCGCAGCGGCTTTCCTAAACCCGCGAATCCTCAGCGAACCGGCGCGCGGGCGGTTGTACGCCGGGGCCGCGCCGATCTTCGGCAATTGGCTGCCGCATATCGGCTGGGGCACCGCGCCCGCCATCGGCGTGGCGGCACTCGTGATCAGCTACGGACCGACTCTCGCGCATCGGCTGCCTTGGCGGCGGGCGCTCGCGCTGACCTGGTTGACCGCGATCGCCTGGGCGTTCGCGCTGGCGATGGTCGACGGCTGGCAGCGCGGTTTCGCGGGCCGCCTCACCACCCGCGACGAATACCTGCACGAGGTGGGTGGCGTACACGATATCGCCGCCATGCTGCGCGGATTCTCCGGCCGCATCCTCGATTTCCAGCCCAACTCGTGGACCACCCATGTCTCCGGCCACCCGCCGGGCGCACTGCTCAGCTTCGTGTTGCTGGACCGCATCGGCCTCGGCGGCGGAGCCTGGGCGGCGACGCTGTGCCTGCTCGTGGGAACCAGTGCGGTGGTGGCGATTCCGGTCGCGATTCGCGCCCTCGGATCGGCGGACCTCGACCACGGCGCTGGTGTGGACCGCCACAGCGCGGCTACCGGCGATCAGCCGAAATGGTTCAGCCGATTCGCCGGAAGCTCCGATGCCGCGCCCGAATTCACCGATATCGCCGAGCGGCGCGCTCGCGCCGCACTGCCTTTCCTCGCCCTCGCACCCGCGGCGATCTGGATCGCGGTGTCCGCCGACGCGCTCTTCGCCGGTGTGACGGCGTGGGCGGTGGCATTACTCGCGATTGCCACACGGGGGCAGCGGCATTGGGTGGCGACGGGGCTCGCGGCCGGTCTGCTCTTCGGCTTCGGCATATTCCTCAGCTACGGCCTCGTGCTGATGGCGGTCCCCGCCGCCTTCGTACTCGCGGCCCGCACATTCCGTCCGGCCATTCCGGCGCTCATCGGCGTACTGCTGGTGGTGGCCGCGTTCAAGGCCGCCGGATTCTGGTGGCTCGACGGCTATCACCTTGTGGTGCAACGGTATTACCAGGGCATCGCGAGCGAGCGACCGTACTCCTATTGGGTGTGGGCGAACCTCGGAGGCACCGTGTGCGCCCTCGGCCTGGCTCCGGTGGCAGCCCTGGCACGGGTCGCGCGCGGCATAGCGCCGAATATGCCGGGGCCCGCGTCCGCCGCCGATTCGGCGGCACGACTCGCACCGACCGCGGTAGCGCCCGCACACCCGGACGCGGGGAGCGCATTCGACGGAGAGGCGGCCGTCTCGGACCGGGAAGGCGTTGTCGCGTTGTCCGCCCCGCACGATGGTGGGCGGATGAATCCCAGCGGACCGGCCGCACGGTACCCCGCGCTGCTCAGTGCCGTACGGGACTGGCGCGGCGCGGTCGATCCGACCGCATTGGTGGCGGCGGCGGGGCTGACCGCGCTCTTGCTCGCGGATCTCAGTGGGTTGAGTAAGGCTGAGACGGAGCGGATTTGGTTGCCGTTCACGGTGTGGGTGATCGCGGGGGCGGGGTTGTTGCCCACGCGGTGGGGGCGGGTGTGGCTGGGGGTGCAGGCGGTAGGGGCGCTGGTGCTCGTTCATTTCATTCTGACGAATTGGTGAGGCAGATGCGGATTTTGGTGGCCGATGACGATCCCGTGGTGCGCGAGGTGGTGCGGCGATATCTGGAGCGGGACGGGCTCGAGGTGATCGAGACCGCGGATGGGCCCGCGACCGCGGCGGTGCTGGCGCGCGAGGATATCGATCTGGCGGTGCTTGATGTGATGATGCCGCCGCCGGATGGGATCGATTTGACCCGGGCGGTGCGGTCCGGTGCGCGGCCGGGGACGCCGATCATTCTGCTCACCGCGCTCGGGGACGAGGATGACCGGGTGATCGGATTGCAGGCGGGGGCGGACGATTACGTGACCAAGCCGTTCAGTCCGCGCGAGCTGGCGTTGCGGGTGGCCTCGGTGTTGCGGCGGGCGAATCCGGCGGTGGCCGGGGATCAGGTGCTGCGCAGCGGGAGCGTGGAGGTGCGCCGGGCCGCGCGGGTGGTGACGGTGGACGGCGCGCCGGTGGAGTTGACCGCGCGCGAATTCGATCTGCTGGTGTTCCTGCTGTCGAATCAGCAGCGGGTGTTCAGCCGCGACGAATTGCTGGCGCAGGTGTGGGGGTGGACGTTCGGTGATCAATCCACGGTGACCGTGCATATCAAACGGTTGCGCGCGAAACTCGGTGCGGCGCATCGCATCGACACCGTATGGGGTCGCGGATACGCCTGGGGCCGCGTCGATTCCGAGGAGGCGAGCAGTGCCGACTGATATGCCCGGCCTGATCGGTTACGCATTGGCCGCGTCCCTGCCGGTGGTGCTGTTGGGCGCGCTACTGCTGCGCTATCTGCGCAACCGGTCCATGACCACGAGTATGGCCGTGCTGGTGCTGATTCCGACGCTCGCCACCCTCAGCGGTGTGGTGGCGGTGAGCGGGCTCATGTTCGGTGATGAGTTCGAGCGGCTCGCGGTGGTGCTGGCCGTGGTCACCGCGGTGACGGTGCCCGCCGCGGTAGTGCTCGGCCGCGCGCAGGCGCGAACCATGGTGTGGGAGAGGGAAATGCTGGAGCAGGAACGCGCGGCCGAACGATCCCGGCGGGAGTTGGTGGCGTGGGTGAGCCATGATCTGCGCACACCGCTGGCCGGTATCCGCGCCATGGGCGAGGCGCTGGCCGACGGTGTGGTCGCCGAGACCGCGGATGTGGAGCGGTACGCGAATCAGATTGTGCGCGAGACGAATCGGCTCTCCACCATGGTGGACGACCTGTTCGAGATGTCGAAGATCAATTCGGGTGCGCTGCGGCTGAGTCTGGAACCGGTGGATCTGCGCGAGCTCATCGACGAGGTGCTCGCCGCCAATCAGCCGACCGCGCAGCGCGCCGGGGTGAGCTTGACCGCGCGGCAACCCGGGGATCGAATCCTGGTGGCGGGCAGCGATCACGCGCTCAGCCGGGTGCTCACCAACCTGGTCGCCAATGCCATCGCGCACACCCCGCCCGGCGGCCGCATCGATATCTCCACCGGCATCGACGGCGGATACGCCTGGGCGCGAGTCGAAGACACCGGCCCGGGTATCGCCCCCACCGACCTGCCCCGCATCTTCGAGGTCGCCTACCGCGGCACCTCCGCCCGCTCCCCCGCCGCCGACGCGCTGGGCAGCAGCAGCGGGATGGGGCTGGCCATCGCGGCGGGATTGGTGGAGGCGCACCACGGCGATATCACCGCCGAGAACCGCGAGCACGGCGCACGCTTCCAGGTGCGACTGCCGCTGTTGACGGGTGCAGGTGCCAGCTGACAGCGTGCGGACGAGAGGTGTGGATCCCGGCCAAAAGCACGCCGGGACGACGCGGGCTTACCCTACGAGACCGACGCCCGACAGGCACGATCGCTCGGCGGCCTGCCACCTCGGATGATCGGGGTCAGCGCCAGGTCGGGGCTCCGGTGCCCGCCGCGGCTCGGAGTGGCGCGTGCGCGAAGTCCGCCAGGCCGTCGGCCGGCGGGATGGCGGCTTCGAATCCGAGGGCGTGCCTGGCTTTTTCAGGGCTGGCGACGATGTGACGGACGTCGCCGGACCGGTAGTCGCCGGTGACCACCGGGGGTTTGCCGCCGCTGGCGGTCGCCAATATGGACGCCACCTCGCCGATCGTGATGGGATTGCCGGAGGCGATATTCAGTGGGGTGAAGGCCGCGAGGGGCTGTTCGAGCGCGGCGACGTTGGCGGCGGCTATATCGCGGACGTGGACGAAATCCCTTGCCTGGCGGCCGTCTTCGAAGACGCGCGGGGATTCGCCCGCTTCCAGACTGGAGCGGAAGATGGCGGCTACGCCGGAATACGGTGTGTCCCTCGGCATATCGTCGCCGTAGACATTGTGATAGCGCAGCGCGGTGACGGTCGATCCGGTCGCGGTCGCCCAGGCCAGAGCGTAATGCTCCTGTGCCGCTTTGCTCGCCGCGTAGAGACTGCGCGGGTGCAGGGCGGCGGATTCGTCGATGGGAATCCAGTCGAGTGCCCCGCCGGTGGGCGAACGATGATCGAAGAGGCCACGATCCAGATCGGCGCGGTCGCGCGGGCCCGGAATGTAATCGGCTGGGGCGTCCCGGTATCGGCCTTCGCCGTAGACGACCATTGATGACGCCAGCACCAGATGGCGGCAGTGCGCGCGGTCCATGGCGGCGAGCAGCACTGCGGTGCCGAGGTCGTTGTGCGCGGCGTACGCCGGCGCGTCCTGCGCGCTGACGCCCGCGCCCACGACGGCGGCCTGATGACAGACGGCATCGATGCCGCGCAATCGGGCGTCGAGCGCTTCCGGATCGCGCACATCCAGTACCGAGACGCCGACCGGCGGGGTCGCGTCGAATCCGTGCGCGGCGGGGAGCATGAGGTCGACCGCGATCACCTCATGCCCCACGGCGGCCAACGCGCGACGAATGTGCGACCCGATGAATCCGGCCGCGCCGGTGAGCAATACCCGCATGTCAAGCACCGCCGATCGAACTGTCACCGGCACCCGGCACCCCGTCGACCGAGCCGTCGTGTGGATTCCGCGCTTCGCCGATCGAGCCGCCGCTCGCATTCGGGCTCGCACCGCTCGCGCGGTTGCTGAGATTCCAGGTCATGGCGTCGATTGTGGTCGTCGGGCGGACAACGGGCCCGCCCGCGCGCGGCGTGGCGCGGATTCGTCAGTGTTTGGTCATGAGCGGTCCGCGCGTCGACGTTCGGCGCGCGGGCGGTCCTATCCGCGCGGTCGGCGGACGCGCGCTGCGACAGGTGAGTGGCTCAGGTATTTGCCCATTTCGCCGTCGCGAAGGCTGAGGACGTCGTCGAGGATGACGAAGGCGTAGCCGACCAGCACCAGCACCGCCAGCTGCCCCCAGGCCACCCAGAGCACGCCGATGGGCGCGGTCACGAGGACCGCAGCCGCCCCGATCAGCCGCAGCCACGGGCGGGGCAGGCCGAGCACCCGGCGGAAGACGCACTGCCCGAAGAAGTACAGCGCCACACCGCCCGAAAGCGCCAGGGCCGCGGCGGTGCTCGCGGATTCATTGCCGTGCGCGATGGTCATGCTGATGCCGGCGGCGGTGAGGATGATGCCGACGAGCAGTACGTAGAAGGCGTAGTCGTAGGCGGCCAGCGCGGCGCGCGTGCGAGCGCCGGGTGCCAGCGCCGCGAGCGCGTGTTCACCGCGTTCGTCGTCGAGGCCGAAGAACGCCCACCAGAGCACGTACACCAGGGTCAGGCCGAGCGCGACGGTGGCGACCAGCGCGGGCGTGATGTCCTGTCCGGCGAGTCCGGTGCCCAGCGCCACCACCGATTCACCGAGCGCGACGATGATGACCAGGCCGTGCCGTTCACAGAAGTGTGCGACCCGGACCGAGAATCCCTCCGGCCCGAACAGGTACGGGGTGATGATCTGCACGCCGAAGGCCAACCCCCACAGCAGGTATCGCGGCCATTCGTGAATCAAGCCGCCGCCGAGCACCAGGGCCGCGGACAGCAGATTCACCGGGCCGATCTGGCGAATGCCCGCCGCTCCCGCACCGCCCGAGGTGGCGAACATGAGCGTGTGCACGGTGTTGATGAGGAAGTACGCGAGGCCGAAGGCCAGTCCGCTGCCGGTGAACGCGCCCGGAATCGACAGCGCCAGCACGAAGAATCCGAACATGCCGATCAGCAGCCAGGTGCGGCGGTTCGAGCTGTTCGGCGCGACCTCATTGGTGAGCCAGACGTATCCGGCGTACATCCACCAGATGATGCCGAACATGAGTGCCACCTGGCCGAGCGCGGTCCAGCCCGGGTGGTGGGTGAAGGCGTGGGTCAGCTGGGTCATGGTGAAGACGAATACGAGGTCGAAGAACAGTTCCAGGGTGGAAGCACGCACTTGGCCGCCTTCGGCCGCGTCCTCCATCGCACCGGGATAATCGCTGGTCACGCCGGTGATCGTAAAGGCTGAACCGGTAATTCACCATTCCAACCAGCCGGTATCCCACGGATTGGCTACCACACCGCAACGACGACGCGGCGGGACGGAGCAGGGGGCGGGCTCAGGGATAGATGGGTATCGAATGGGGGCTCTCACCCGATGTGCCGTCGCACCCGTATTTCCTACCGTCTGAGCATGGCGTTCGGCAGGTCGCGGCTGCGGCGAATTCTCTTGATTCTCAGTGTGATCGCGGTGGCGATCGCGGCGGTGGTGGGCGGCGGGTTCGCCTGGGCCTATACGACGGCCGATGTCTCCACGGTCGGCGCGGTCGAGTTCACCGATGAGCTGAGCGTGCCACCGCTCGCGCCGTCGACCGTCGACGCGGACGGAACCCGCGTATTCCAGCTCGACATGCGTTCCGGGACAAAGGAATTCCAGCCCGGCAAAGCGACTTCCACCTGGGGCTTCAATGGCGACTACCTCGGACCCACACTGCGTGCGCAACGCGGCGAACGAGTGCGGGTACAGGTGCGCAATGGACTGACCGAGGCGTCGACGGTGCACTGGCACGGTATGCATCTGCCCGCCGCGATGGACGGCGGCCCGCATCAGATGGTGCGGCCGGGGGCTACCTGGACACCGCAGTGGCAGGTGGATCAGCCCGCGGCGACGCTCTGGTATCACCCGCATCCGCACGGGGCCACCGAATCTCATGTGCGTATGGGCCTGGCGGGCATGTTCCTCATCGATGACGACGCCAATGATCCAGGGGCGCTACCGCACACCTACGGCGTCGACGATATGCCGCTCATCGTGCAGGATGTGAAATTCAAGGGAACGCAATTCGCCACCGGCCGTGGGATGTTCGCCGATATCGGCGTGCTCGGGGACCGGACCATGGTCAACGGGGTGCTCGCACCGTATCGGAACATCGGTGATGAAGCGGTGCGATTGCGGCTGCTGAACGCCTCCACCGCAAGGGTGTACAACTTCGGATTCTCCGATGCCCGCCGCTTCACGCTCGTCGGCACGGACGGCGGTCTGCTGGCGCAACCGGAAAGCCTTGACCAGCTGCGACTTTCGCCCGGTGAGCGCGCCGAGATCGTGGTGCGATTCCAGCCCGGCGAACGTGTGACGCTGCGCAGTGATCGCGTGGATCTGGGAATGGATTTCTTCGGGCAGCGGTTCAGCGGCGGCGATGACCGCTTCGATCTACTGGAATTCCGTGCGGCACAGACGCTTCGGCCTTCGCCCGCGGTACCCGCCGCGCGGGTCGCCGCACAGCTGCCCGATGCCGGGGCCGCGGTCCAGCAGCGCGATTTCACCCTGGAATTCGGGAAGATCAACGGCGCGAAGATGGCCATGGATCGCATCGACGCCACCGTCACCCGCGGCAGCACCGAATCCTGGACGGTGCGCAATGCCGACGGTATGCCGCACAACTTCCATGTGCACGATGTGCAGTTCGCGGTCGTCGAGGTGGATGGCCACGCGCCGCCGCCCGCCCTGCGCGGACCGAAGGACACCGTCTTCCTGCCGCCGGGCGGCACGGTGAAGCTGGCGCTGCGCTTCGACGGACCGGCCGATCCGAATACCCCATATATGTTCCACTGCCATCTGCTCTGGCATGAGGATCTCGGCATGATGGGCCAATTCGTGGTGGTCGAACCGGGTCAGCAGGCCGGGCAGCCGCCGCATCAGCACTCCGGACACTGACCGCGTTCTCCGAGCGGGTCTTGCGCGCGGACCCACACCCGGCGCACAATTCATCACGTAGTGAATTCAACACTCGATGAATTGAGGGTGACCCAGTGACGGCACCGAGCCCAGCGCCCGCCATAGCGATCGACCACCTGCGGGTGGATCGCGGCGGGCGGCAAATCCTGCAGGACATTTCGCTGACCGTGCCGCGCGGCAGCATCACCGGACTCCTCGGGCCGTCCGGCTGCGGTAAGACCACGCTCATGCGCAGCATGGTGGGGACGCAGATCATCGCCGCGGGCACCGTGCGGGTACTCGGCGAGGAAGCCGGATCACCCGCGCTGCGCCGCAGGGTCGGTTATGTGACCCAGGCGCCGAGCATCTACGACGATCTGACCGTCACCGACAATGTGGCGTATTTCGGTGCGCTGTACGGCTGTTCGGCCGGGGACGTCGAATCCGCCATCGCCGCGGTCGGATTGAGCGGGCACGCCGGGAATCGCGGCAATCAGCTCTCCGGCGGACAGCGCACCCGGGTATCGCTGGCCTGCGCCTTGGTCGCCGATCCCGAACTGCTGGTGCTCGATGAACCGACGGTGGGCCTGGACCCGGTGCTGCGCGCGGATCTGTGGACGCAGTTCCACGCGCTGGCCGAACAGGGCCGCACCCTGATCGTCTCCAGCCACGTCATGGATGAGGCCGAGCACTGCGACCAACTGCTGCTCATGCGCGAGGGGCAGCTGCTGGCACAGCTCAGCCCCGCCGAATTGCGCTCGGACACCGGCGAATCCAGCCTCGAGAACGCCTTCCTGGCACTGATCAAAATGGGAGAGAAGTCGTGACCGCCACCCTGTCGCGCCCGGCCGGGCCGAAACCGCTGCGCTGCTACGCCGCCACCACGCTGCGCATTCTGCGCCAGTTGCGCGCGGATCGCCGCACGGTGGCGATGATCCTGCTGGTGCCCGCACTGCTCATGACGCTGCTGTATTTCGTGTACCAGAACTATCCGACCGCGCCGGGGGCACCGCGCCTGTTCGATCGGGTCGGGATCACCATGCTCGGGGTGCTGCCGTTCGTGGTCATGTTCCTCATCACCGCGATCGCCATGCAGCGCGAACGGGTTTCGGGGACCTTGGAGCGATTGATGACCACGCCGCTGTCGAAACTGGATCTGCTCGGCGGGTACGGGACGGCGTTCTCCATCGCGGCGGCGGGGCAGGCGGTGATCGCATGTCTGGTGGCGTTCTGGCTGCTGGATCTGAACGCGGCGGGCAGTCCCCTGCTGGTGGTGCTGATCGCCGTGGTCGACGCCGTACTCGGGGTGGCGCTGGGGCTGCTGGCCAGCGCTTTCGCGCGGACCGAATTCCAGGCCGTACAGTTCATGCCCGTGATCGTGCTGCCCCAGTTCTTCCTGTGCGGACTGCTGGTTCCGCGCGGCCAGCTGCCCGGCTGGCTCGAGGCCATCAGCAATGTGCTGCCGCTCAGCTACGCCGTGGACGCGCTGCAGCAGGTGTCCACGCACAGCGGGGTGACCGGGGTGATGTGGCGCGATATCGCGATTGTTGCCGGATTCGCCTGTATCGCATTGGGTCTGGGCGCGGCCACGCTACGGCGGCGCACCGCGTGAGCGTCGAGGGCAATTCCCGGAGCGGCCGGCGACCCGGCCGCTCCGGCACCCGCGAGGCGATTCTGGACGCCGCGCGGGTGCGTTTCGCCGAGGTGGGTTTCGATCGGGCCTCCATCCGCTCGATCGCGACCGCCGCGAGCGTGGATCCCGCCCTGGTGCACCACTATTTCGGCACCAAACAGGAATTGTTCACCGCCGCACTGGAAATCCCCATCGATCCGGACGTGATCCTGGCCCGCATCGCCGCCGCACCCCTGGAAGAGTTGGGCGAGACCATCATTCGCACGGTCGTCTCGGTCTGGGACTCCCCCATCGGCGTTCAGGCGATAGCGGGCTTCCGCACCCTGCTCACCACCGCCGACCCGGCCCTGGCCCGCGCCTTCCTGCTCGAAGTCGTCCTGAAAGACGTTCGCGCCCGCGTGGATTCACCCCCGGGCACCGGAGCCAAACGCGCCGTCCTGGCCGCCTCGCAGCTGGCCGGTCTCTTGGTCACCCGCAAAATTGTGCCGATCGAGCCGATCGCCTCCATGCCCGTGGAGGAGCTGGCCGCCGCCGTGGGCCCCAACATCCAGCGCTACCTCACCGGCGACCTCGGCTAGCCGGACCCGCTCGACAGCACGGTCGATCACCGCGATGAACGCGGTACAGCGTGCGGTCCGGCGCGATCAGACCTGGGTGAGGAAAGCGGTGTGGTCTTCGTCGGCGACCGGACGGGCTTCATCGGCCAGCAGGACCGGGATGCCGTTGTCGATGGGGTAGGCCAGACGCAGGCGGGGGTTGTAGAGGAAGGGATCGCCCTCGGCATTGCGGACCAGGTGCAGCGGGCCCTTGTCCTGCGGGCAGGCGAGCAGGGTCAGCAGCGTGGGGTCCAGGATTTCCTCCGACATGAGGGTCAACCTACCGGTCCGCCGGGGCGGGGTGGGAATCGGTGCGGCGGAAGGAGATGTGGCGATGGCCGAAGAAGCTCGCCACCGCCACCAGCGCCATGACCACGACAGCGGCGGGGCGGGCCGGGGCGTGCAGGATGGAGACGGCGAACTGGAGCAGGGCCATGTTCAGGACCATGCCGACCGAGTTGACGCCGACGAAGGCGACGAAATCGCGGAGCAGGTGACCGCGCACCCGGAAGACCAGCGTGCGGTGCAGGCCGAAGGCGATGAACACGCTCACGGTATAGGCCAGCGCCACCGATAGCGCGGCGGCCACATCCTTGGACACCATGCCGTTCAGCACGGTCAGCCACATGATGGTCAGGGCCATGCCCAGCAGCGTGTTGAATCCGCCGACCAGCGCGAAGGCGATTTCCTGCCGCCGCACCAGCCGCAGTAGCGGCCCGGGCGGAGCGCTCACCGGCTCCGGGTCGGCCGCTGCGGCACCGGCCGTGCTGGCGGCAACCGCACCATTCGACGATGCGGCGCGCAGGTCGTCGGACGTGCCGACGGATCGTTCCGTGGTCACGAAACCGATTCCGCCAGTTCGCGTTTCGGGTCCGGGCTGATCGGGCCGGTATCGTCGCCGCCTTCGTCACCGTCGTCGCCGTCGCGGCGGGAGCGCAGGTAAAGCCATTGCAGGACACCGATGCCGATCAGGCCCGCCGCGGCCGCGCCGATGCCGATCTTCCAGCCCGGCGGACGCCAGGTGACTTCCAGTTCGGCGGCCTTGGTACCCGCCGGGATATCGACGGCCACAAAGGATTTCGCGACCGTGGTGAACGGGATCGTCTTACCGTTCAGGGTGACGCGGTAGCCCGGCCAGCCCAGGCGGGCGAAGGTGATGCGGCCGCCGGTCTCCGAGGACACGCGTACCACGCTGCTGGTGCCGGATTCGGAGAGCGATGTGGCATCCACATTGTGGGCGTCACCGATGCGGCCGTTGACCGTGGAGATCGGGCCGGCATCGCGCTCGAGTACCCAGATGTACTTCTCATGCCCGGGCACCGGCGTGAAATGCCAGCCCTCCGGCGCGGGTTCGTTCCCGGCCTCGGGGAACATGGCCTTCTGCAACACGATTCGATCGATCAGCATGAGATCGGCGAGCGGGCGGCCGGTGGTCGGTTCGGGGGCGAACATGCGCTTGTACGAGTCGGGGCAAGTGCTGCCGTCCCAGCGCATGCAGAGCATCTCACCGAAGTAGAAGTGCCCGTTGGGCGTATAGCCGTTCACGTAGTCGAGTTCGAGATCCTTGGCGTAGTTGCCCCACACCAGCGATCCGTACGCACCCTCGAGACTCTTGTCCGCGGGTTGCAGCAACCCGCGATCACCGAGCTGGAGCGTGGTGCCGGTGGTGAACTTCGGGAACGCCGCCTTGGCCTCGTCGCGATTCGCGGGCAGATTCCACGACATCGGCGTCGGCTGCACCGACCGCACCTGGAAGTACGCGATCGGGAGCATGGCGACGATGGTCAGCGCGACCGCCGCCGCAGTACCCCGGGTGCGGCCCAGCCACACCACGCCCGCGACCAGTGCCCCGACCACGAGCGCGGACAGCACATGCCAGAGCACATCGTGCGGATCGGCGGAGAAGGTGCGCACCCACAGCAGCAGAATCAGCACGCCCGCGGCGATCCCGCGATTACGCCAGCTCTGTACCGTGCCGAACCGCCCGAGCAGTACACACACCAGCACCAGCAGTCCCAGCGCCAGCATGGGCAGTACGCGCGCGGGCCAGCGCAGCGGTCCGATGGTGCCGGGCCCGGCGGTCCACATCAGCATCACCGCGGCGAACAGCGCGATGGAGGTGAGTTCCTTCCACCGCGCCTTGGCCGCACGCCAATCCACGAACGCCAGCGCCGGAATCAGGAACCACGCGATGTAGACCATGGGCAGCGGCTGGATGTACCCCCACCACGAATTGAACGCGGGCAGCGTGCTCGGCAGGCTGGCATTGAGCGATTCCGACCACGGCACCGTGAGGAACTGGTCGTTATTGATCTGCGAGGTGCCGCGCCAGCTGACCTTCGCGGACAGCATGCTCGGCAGGAAGGTGATCAGACCGGCCGCGCCCGCGGCGGCAGCGGCGGCGGTGAGCCGGGCCAGCGGAGCCCAGGCCGCGCGCCCGCGCCACACCAATTCCCCGATCGCGACCGCGACCAGCATGATGGCGGCCTCGACCGCCGGGAACACGTACTGCACCGAGATCGCCAGGTACAGGTACACGAAGACCGGGATCGGCCCGCCCTTACCGCGCGCGTACCGCACCGAGGACGCCCAGGCGTGGATCATCCACGCGGTTCCGCTCATGGCGGTGAACCAGCTGGCGGAATCGAAGAACAGGAAGAATCCGGTGAAGGGGAATGCCACACCGGCCGCCGCCGCCCATTCCGGGCGCGAGCCGTATGCCAGGCAGACCCGGTACACCCCGAGCCCGGCGATAATGGCGAAGATCAGTTTGACGATGGTCGCGTACACCGCGAGGTTCGGCACCGAGGGCGCGATCAGATCGATCAGCAGCTGCGGCGGGTTGAACAGTCCCGCTTCCTCATTGGTGTAATTGCCCGACATCCACTGCTGCGGCAGCAGGAACGGGAACTGGCCGTCGCGGAAGGCGCGGCCGAAGAACACCCATAAACCGGTGTATTGGGATTCGCTGTCATCGGTGTAGAAGTGGCGGGCATTGGCCAGCAGCACCGCGATATAGCCGAGCGTCACGCCGACGGCGGTGACAACTCCCCAGCGGTATACCTCGCGTCGCGCCGACTGTTCGGCGGGTTCGGTTCCGGTGGTCCCGGCCACCGTCGAAAATGCGCTTTCCACCACGAGTTCCAGACCCTACAGGGCGTCGCGCTCGCGGGCATCAAGCTGTGCGGCAATGATGATGGGGTGATGATCTCTCGCCCCGGAAGCCGCGACCTGCACCGTGTTAGAGTTCTCCGCGGCTCGGGCTCTGTAATTTGGCGTGGAGTACCGGCGCGCTCCGTCATCGAAAGTCGATCCAGCTGATGCCGATTCCGTCTCGCCCGCTCCGCGCGCAGACCGCTCCGAGCGTCACCTCCGGCCCTTCCGGGTCGGCGCGGGTGCACGCCGTATCCGTTGTCGTACCCGTGTATCGCGGTGAAGACACCATTGCCGCGCTCGTCGCCGAGCTGGACAAGCTCAGCGGTCCGGTGCGCTCCCCCGCCGGGGCCGAATTCACCGTGAACGACATCGTGCTGGTGCACGATCACGGACCGGATCGCTCCGATGTGGTGCTGCAGGAACTCGAGCAGACCTATCCGCAGGTGCGGGTGGTGTGGATGAGCCGCAATTACGGACAGGACGCCGCCACCATCGCGGGGATGGCCGCCGCCGACGGCGACTGGACCGTCACCATGGATGAGGACGGCCAGCACGATCCGGCCTTCATCGGTGAATTCCTGGACGCGGCGCTGCGCGAGCGCGCGGATCTGGTGTACTCCAAGCCGGTCAATACCCGGCCGCACGGCTTCCTGCGCAATATCACCTCGCGCGGAGCCAAGATCGTGCTGGCGACCATTTTCGCGTTCCCGGATTCGACCCGGTTCGAGAGTTATCGGCTGATTCGCGGCGATATCGCGCGCCAGCTCGCGCAGGTCGCCTCCAATGGCGTGTATCTGGATGTGGCGCTCACCTGGGTGGTGAGCGATGTGGCGCAGGTGCCGGTGCAATTGCGCGCGGAGGGACGTGAGGAGTCCGGGTACAACTACCGGCGACTGTTCTCGCTGTTCTGGAAGATGGTGCTGTGCAGCGGAACTCGCGGGCTGCGGCTGGTGAGCATGCTGGGTGTGACGCTCGCGCTGGCGGGCGGCGGGATGGCGGCGTGGGTGGTCTATCACAAGCTCACCAGTAGCGGCGGCGATCCCGAGGGCTGGGCTTCGCTGATGACTGTGCTGCTGCTGTGCTCGGGCGCGGTGCTGTTCTCACTCGGCCTGATCGCCGAATATCTGGGTGTGGCCTTGCACGTGCTCGTGGGCAAACCGCTGTATCTGACGGTAGATTCGCCGACACCGCGACCGGTGCAACAGCATTCGGAGCACGCGGATAAGCAATTCCAGTACGCAGGAGCGAGGGGGAACGACCCGGGTGAGCACTGATCGCATCATCTTCAGCCGTCCGTTCCGCGCCACGGGTGAGCTGGCGAACGTGGAGGCCGTGCTGTCGTCGGATCACAGCCACGGCGACGGCCCGTTCACCGCGGCGGCCACCGCGAAACTGCGCGATATCACCGCCGCGCCGTACGCGCTGCTGACCACCTCGTGCACGCACGCCCTCGAAATGGCCGGGCTGCTGCTGGAACTCGGGCCCGAGGACGAAGTGATCGTGCCGAGCTTCGCGTTCACCTCGACCGCGACGGCGATGGCATTGCGCGGAGCCACGGTGGTGTTCGCCGATATCGATCTCGCGACCGGCAATATCGATCCGGAGTCGGTGGCCGCGGCGGTCACCCCGCGCACCAAGGCCGTGGTGATCATCCACTACGGCGGCGTCGGCGCGGATATGGAACGGCTGCAACAGATCGCGGACGCGCACGGTCTCGCGCTCATCGAGGACACCGCGCACGGATTGGGCGGCACCTGGCGCGGACGGCAGCTGGGCACCATCGGCACGGTCGGCGCGCTCAGCTTCCACGACACCAAGAACGTGCACTGCGGTGAGGGCGGCGCACTGCTGCTCACCGATGAGATCCTCATGGCGCGAGCGGAAATCGTGCGCGAGAAGGGCACCGACCGGGCGCGCTTCCTGCGCGGCGCGGTGGATAAATATTCGTGGCAGGACATCGGCTCCAGCTATCTGCCGAGTGAATTGAACGCGGCGGTACTGGACGCGCAGCTGGCGGAATTCGCGACGATTCAAGCCAATCGGCATCGGGTATGGGATCACTACGCCGCCGCGCTGCCGGACTGGGCCGCCCGCAATGACGTTCAGCTCATGACGGTGCCGGAGGATCGCGAGCACACCGCGCACCTGTACTTCCTGCGCGTGCCCACCGAGGGCCGCCGCGATGACCTGATCAAGCATCTTGGCGCACAGGGCATCTCGGCCCCGTTCCACTACATTCCGCTGGATTCCAGTCCGGCCGGATTGAAGCTGGGCCGCACGCCCACGCCCTGCACCCGCAGTGCCGAATTCTCCGGAACCATTGTGCGCCTGCCGCTGTGGCCCGGGCTCACCGAACAGCAGCTCGACCGCGTGGTCGAGGGCATCACCGGCTTCACCGTGTGATCCTGAAATCCGGCCCCTCGTTCGGGGGCCGGATTTCACGCGGTTCCGCCGCCCCGGATCAGTTCTTGGGCCGAGCGATGAGCAGATGGCCCGGAACCGGTTTATGGTCCACCGCACGGTCTTCCACGACCAGCCCCGCGGCCTCCAGCGCCGCGATCACCTCCGGAACCGGCCGCAGCCGGAAACCGAATTCGGTGAACGGCATCTTGGCCATACCGTCCGGATCGCCGATTCCGATCACGGCCCGGCCCTGCGGCCGCAGTACGCGCGCGAATTCCGCACAGACGCGGTCCAATTCGGGCACGAAGTAGATGGTGTTCACCGTGATCGCCGCGTCCAGACTCGCTTTGGCGAACGGCAATTCGGTCAGCGATCCCGCCATCACCTGCAACCGGCCCGCGCCGATCTGCGCCGCGAATCCGGCCCTGGCCCGGTTCAACATATCCGGCGAGATCTCCACGCCCTGCACATTGCCGGTCGGCCCGACCTGATCCAGCAGCAGCGACAATCCGACCCCGCCGCCGAATCCGATATCGGCCACCGTCTCCCCCGCCACCGGTGCGGCGGCTCGCACCGCCTCCTCGATCAGGAACCGATTCACCCGATTGAGCATCAGCGCGGTCCCCTTACCCAGCAGACCATGCGGATTGCCGAGTTGACCGGCAACAGTGGACATCACACGTGCGGCAAGCGGATTCACTCCTCGATGCTACCGGCGTGGCTCCGCCGCAGCCGCCGACCGCGCCCCCGACTTTCGGGGATATGCCCGATTTCGGGGAATCCCTAGACTCGGTCACTACAGCGGCGATCGGCCGAACCCCGACCCGGCCGATCGTCGCTGGTATCAGGCGAACAGTCGGGTCGCCAATTCCTCGGTGAGGATTTCGTAGTTCTCGGTTTCGCGGTTGTACCACCAGGTGAGCTCGCCCGGTTCGGGGCGGCCCGCGGCCTGTACGGCCTTGGTGGAGGGCCGGAAGGTGGAACTGCGCGGGATATCGTCCACCACGTAGATGAGATCGGGGCGCTGATCCGGGGGCAGGTCGCGCAGCGCCTCGGTGACATCCTTGGGCGTCAGGCGCATATCCGCGCGGACACTGACGGCCGCCACCGCGAGCATGCGGTTGCCCGCCGGAAGACCGTAGGCCACTTCGAGATCCACCGCGGTGATGTCATTGAGGACATCGACGATGGGCTTGGTGTACACCGGCCCGCGCGGGGTGTGGATGACGGTATCGCGGCGATCCATGAGCCAGTAGTCGCCATCGCTGTCGCGGCGGAAGAGGTTCTCCGTCGGCATCCAGGCGTCACCGGGGGTGAAGACGCCGCGCAGGCCGCCCGCCGAGAGATCGACGGTATCGGACGCGGTCCCGATGAGCAGCCCCACCTCGTTATCGGCGCAGCGGCGGGCGAAACCATTGTCCGCGACCTGGATCTCATCGGAGATCGGATCGTAGGCGATGAGTTCGACCTTGGCGGTGCCGGGGACCGGGCGGCCCTTGGAACCGATCTTCGCGCCGGAGACGTTGGCGAGCACCACATCTCCCTCGATGGAGGCGTAGAACTCCAGCACCCGGGCGGGGGCGAAGCGATCCTGGGTGCGACGCCACAGACCCGCGGGCATACCCGAGCCGATGAACAGGCGGATCGGATGCGGGTGGCCATTGGGGAAGGTGTCGGCATCGAGGATGTCGCGCAGCATGGTCCAGGTGTAGGTGACCACGGTGACGCCGTAGCGATGCACCTCCGCGGCGAACTGCGCCGGATCCAGCGAGCGGGCCAGCGCGATACGGCTGCCACCTGCGACGGCCCCGCCCAGGCTCACCAGTAAGCCGGACGAATGATGCAGGGGCGCAAGGCAGTACACCGTATCCTTGCGGCCGAGATCGGCGGCCGAGGCGGTGCCGAAGGCGGACAGCGCCCAGCGGTGATTGGTGACGTACTTGATGTCGAAGCGATCGCCGGTGCCGGTCACCAGGATGAACGCCAGTTCGCGGGCCAGACCCGGATTGGGCTGATACCAGGCGGGCACGGCGACCTGCGCCGGATCGATCTGCTCGAGATCGGTGACATCGCAACCGGCCGGAATATCCAGTGCGCGTGCGTCACCGCCGCCGAGCACCAGTACGCGGCTGCCGGTGGCGGCGGCGTCCTTCAGATTCTCCGGATCGGCGATCAGCAGTTTGGTGCCGGTCAGTTCGACGATCTTGGTCAATTCGCTCTTGGGTGCGAGCAGCACCGCGACCGCGCCGAGCCGGGACAGTGCGGCGATGGCGACCATGGCGCTGGGCCGGGTCTCCATGACGACGCCGACCCGGGTGGCCGGTCGCACCCCGGCGGTGATGAGTCCGCGCACCACATTGTCGATGCGCTGGTTCACCGCGAAATGCGTGTGCACCCGATCCTCGAAAAGGAAGGCTTCCCTTTCCGGTCCGCGCCGGGCCTGTTCAGACAGTAGGCGGCCCAGGGAGATTCGGGTGTGCGGCTGGATCATGCCGAGCCGGGTGAGGCGCGGCAGGGCGCGCGCCGCCTCACCGGTCAATTCGACTGTGCCGCGCAGGGTTTGACTGGCGACGCCCTCGATGGTCTTACTCAGTCCGGCGCCCGCCTCGGCGAGGCTGCCGACGGCGTGCACGGCGCGGGTGAGTCCGGTGCTCGGACCCTTGCGCGCGACTTCCTGGCTCATCGGCACCACCTGGGCGGGCTGTTCGCCGCCCTGGCTGAGCCAGTTCACCCAGTCGCGCACCACGGGCCAGGTGTACTTGGTGGCGGTGGAACCGGAGACCAGGCCGAAATGCCCCGCCACCACGCTGGCTTCGTACACATCGGCATTGGGAGCGGCGCGCACGATACCGCGTACGGCGGCGGGCTGGCCGATATCGTCGACCTCGCCGACGAAGGCCAGGATCGGGCATTTGAGATCCGCGAGCGAAATCGGCTGATCGCGAATGACGAAGCCGCCCAGCATCATTCGATTGTGCTTGATGAACTGCCGGAGCAGATCGGTGAGCGCGGGGCCCGGATACCCCAGCCAGCCGTCGGCCTCGAGGAAGCGGCGCTGACGTTCCTTGGGCAGCAACGCCTCCCGGTCGTGCAGCTGGCGCAGGAAGTCGATGCGCGCCTTGGCGGTCTTGACCGGATCCAGGGCCTGAAAGCCCAGTCGCACCATGGAATCGGTGATGGGCAGCCGGTTCAGCACGTGATCGGCGAGGAATTCAGCAGCGCCGGAGGCGACCCCGTAGGGAATGCCGAACGGGATGCCCGCGACCGCGTCCACCGGGGAGCCGAAGGTGACGATGGATTCCACGCCGCTGCCGTGCCGGTAGGCGGCGGTCTGATAGGCGAACATACCGCCCTGCGAGTAGCCCATGAGATGTACACCGCGCCCGGTCAATTCATTGACCGTGTCGATGGCGCTGCTGACCGCGAGCACATGGTCGGCGAGATCGCGATCCCAGCCGCCTTCCTCGGTGGTCGGCGAGCCGAAATCCACCACCCAGCAGTCGATTCCGGCGGCGTGCAGAATGCCGACCGCTCCATCGGCGGCATTCACGTCCCAGATCTCGGCGGTGACCATGATGGGCGGCACCAATAGCACGACCGGCCGGTCGGTTCCCTCGGCGTCCGGGAAATAATGCCGCAGCCGGTACATGCGTTTGCGCTCGGCTATTTCATACGGCGACGATTCGATTTCGTGAACCAGTCCCCCGAACCGGATCACCTCGAGCCCGTTCTGAGCGGTCGCCACCAGGCGCTGCATAGGACCGACAACGGACCTCGTATTGAATTTCACGGCTTCGCTCCCAGACATAATCTGCTCGTGACCTGCGTCATCCGCCCCAACGCGTCCAGATGAGCTTGCCATAGAGCCACTCTATCCCGTGGCGGCTGTGACCAGCACCATGCGCACGGACCCCCGGGCGCGGCGAAATCTACGTACGGCCCGGTCGGTTCAGCTATTTTTGTGAAGCTGCGAATGCGGCGCCCGCCACCTGCGCCCGGCCGGTCAACACGCTGGTCGAATACACCGCCGAAACGCTTGCGAACGCACGATTGCGAGGCGGCGAAGCTGCGACACGACGGCGATAGCAATACACCAGACATCATGTTTATGCATTTTGCTGCGGTTTCCCGATACCCGGTCCTACCATCGGTATCGCTGGAACGCACTGTCGCGCTTGTCATTTCATTACATGTCCAATTCCGCAGGCCCGTGCCGGACCTGCTCTATCGCCGTGGATTCCACCGCTTGCCGACGCGGTGGCCCTTCGAGGTGAGGACCGCAGCATGACCATTGAATTACCCATCGAGACCACTAATCATCAGCGCAAAACCCTCAGCACCGCCGCCGCCAGCCAGCTGGCGCACACCACCAAGTCCGAACCTCAGATGCAGGGCATCAGCTCACGCTGGCTCACCCGCAGTCTGCCCTGGACCCAGGTGAAGGGCGGCGTCTATCGCGTCAACCGGCGCCTCACCCACACCGTCGGCAACGGCGAGGTGGAGTACATCATCAATGGCTCGCAGGCCCGGGTCATCCCGCTGGAGCTGCAGGAATTGCCGCAGCTGCGCGGATTCGACGACGAGGAGGTGCTGAGCGCCGTCGCCCAGCGCTTCGAGCAGCGAGATCTGGCCCCCGGCACCGTGGTTGCCGAATTCGGCAACCCGATGGACCAGGTCCTGCTGATCGTGCACGGCAAGCTCACCAAGATGGGCACCGGCGAATACGGTGAGACCACCAAGCTCGGCATGCTGGCCGGCGGTGACTTCTACGGTGACGAAACCCTGGTCGATCCGGACGCCATCTGGCCGGTGACGATCAAGACGGTCACGCCCACCACCGTGCTGGTGCTCACCCGGCAGGCGCTCGATCAGCTCAATGATCAGATCCCGGCCCTGCAGCGGCATTTGGAGGCGGTGGCCAGCCAGCCCGCGGCGCCGCAGAACAAATACGGTGAGGCCGAGATCGTGGTCTCCTCCGGTCACTCGGGTGAGCCGATGCTCGACGGCACCTTCGTCGACTACGACGGGCAGCCCCGCGAGTACGAACTCAGCCTGGGCCAGAGCGTGCTGCGGGTGCATACCCGCGTCGCGGATCTGTTCAACGATCCGATGGATCAGATCGAACAGCAGCTGCGCCTGACCATCGAGGCCATGTACGAGCGCCGCGAATACGACCTGGTGAACAACCCGGACTTCGGCCTGCTCAACAATTGCGATCTCAAGCAGCGCATCTACACCGAGTCCGGCCCGCCGACCCCGGACGATATGGACGAGCTGCTCAGCATGCGGCGCGGCACCAAACTCTTTCTCGCACACCCGAAGGCGATCGCCGCGTTCGGCCGCGAATGCAGTAAGCGCGGCCTGTACCCGGATCCGGTGGAGGTGGACGGCCATCGCGTGCCCGCCTGGCGCGGCGTGCCCATCTTCCCGTGCGGCAAGATCCCGGTGAGCGATACCCAGACCACCTCGATCATGGCCATGCGCACCGGTGAGAAGGATCAGGGCGTTATCGGCCTGCACCAGACCGGAATTCCGGATGAGTACGAGCCCAGCCTGAATGTCCGTTTCAAGGGCATCGACGATCAGTCGATCATCTCCTACCTGGTCAGCTGTTACTACTCGGCCGCGGTCCTGGTCCCCGACGCGCTCGGCATTCTCGACAACGTGCTGGTCGCCCGGCAGTCCGACTGATCGGAGCGGGCCATGTCGGTGCCACCCCGGCCGGTGCCTCCGGATACACCGGAAGCCCTAGGCGCACTTGATGATCCACGCCTCGGTGTCCCGGATGCGGCGGAAGTACACCTGTCACCCAAGCGGCTACTCGGTCCCATGGGGTTGGGGTCCGCGAGCCTGCTGGTGAATCTGCCGCCACCCGACACCCTGGCGATATCGGCGCCGCCCCGTCCCGCTCCCAGCGGGGTGGGGCGCACGCCCCCGGAATCGACCGCGGTGCGGCGGCTTTCCCATCCGTTCCCCCGAGTGCGCGCCCTGCCGGTCACCCAATTCGTCATCCCACCGTGGGGATGACGCCCGGCAGAAGATCGCCGCACCACTGAAAGCCACTGAGCCGCAAGGCTTTTCAGCTCTTGTTTCTGTCCGTATGCGAGAGGATGGTTCCCATGACCGCGCTGCACCCCGAGACCGAGGTACTGCGCACCGACTACCAGAAGTCGGTTGCCGCCTATTGGAACAACAATCCCAATGATGATCGCGTCAACACCGTGCTCGGCGAGGTGGACGGGCTCTACCACCATCACTACGGCATCGGCGCACCCGATCTGTCGGTCCTCGAAGGTCCCGAGGACACCCGCCAGGAGCGCCTGGTGAAGGAACTGCACCGGCTGGAAACCGCACAGGCCGATCTGCTGCTCGACCATCTGGGCGATGTGCGTCCGGGCGATCAGCTGATGGACGGCGGTTCCGGGCGCGGCGGCACCAGCTTCATGGCCAATCAGCGCTTCGGCTGCCGGATGGACGGGGTCACCATCTCCGAATATCAGGCCGGCTTCGCCAATGCGCAGGCCAAGGAGCGCGGGGTCACCGACAAGGTGCAGTTCCACTTCAAGAATATGCTCGACACCGGTTTCGACGCGGGTTCCAAGCGCGGCATATGGACCAATGAAACCACCATGTACGTGGACCTTTTCGAACTCTTCGCCGAATTCTCCCGGCTGCTGGAGCCGGGCGGGCGGTACGTCTGCATCACCGGCTGTTCCAATGACGTCTTCGGCGAGCGGTCGGCGGCGGTGAGCTGGATCGACGCGCACTACGGCTGCAATATCCATCCGCGCAGCGAGTACTTCAAGGCTCTGGCCGCCAATAATCTGGTGCCGGTCGCGGTCAAGGATCTCACCCCGGACACCATCCCGTACTGGGATCTGCGGACCCATTCCGAGCTGGCCACCGGCGTGGAAAAGCCCTTCCTGACCTCGTACCGGGAGGGGAGCTTCCAGTACCTGTTGATCGCCGCCGATAAGGTAGGACGGTGACCGGCACTCTCGACACTCCCGACGCCTCAGCGGCGGTCGATCGCGAAACCCTGCTCGTCGAGCTGGTGGACGAGCGGGGCCACGCGATCGGATCGCTGCCGGTGGCGGCGGCCCACACCGCGCCCGGCCAGCTGCATCGGGCGTTCTCGGTGCTGCTGTTCGATGACAGCGGCCAGGTCTTGCTGCAACAGCGGGCCGGGGTCAAAACCCGTTTCCCGCTGCTGTGGACCAATACCTGCTGCGGTCATCCCGCACCCGGGCAATCGGTGATCGCGGCCGCGGCGCAGCGCCTGCGCGAGGAGATGGGGCTCTCGGCCGAACTGTTCGAGGCCGGGGCCTTCACCTACCAGGCCGCCGATCCGGCCACCGGGCGAGTCGAGCACGAATTCGATCACGTTCTGCTCGGGCGGGTGGACGGCGTTGTGCCGCAACCGGATCCGGCCGAGGTGGCCGAAACCATGTGGGTGAGCATCGGAGAACTGCGCACCGCCATGTCGGCGGTTCCGGCGGGGTACACGCCCTGGCTGGCGCAGGTGCTCGATATCGCCGAGCGCGGGCGGCCCTGATCCGGTTACCCGGATTGGGACAGCAGCCGATCATTGGGTGCGAAGAGTTCGAAACGCACGCTGTCACCCGGAATCGCGGCGGCCGGCAATTGACTGCGGACCGCCTGTAGAAACCCGTTGCCGCCGCACAGGTAGTAGTCGGCGTGCTGCGGCAGTTCGAGTTCGGACAGGTCCATCCGGCCGTGCCCCTCGGCCCGATACCACGTCCGCGGATTCGAATCACGCAGCGCGCCAACCAGATCGGTGACGGTGTCACGGAGCGGGTGGGCGGCCGCCGAACGGTCCGCGTGCCGGACCAGGGTTCGGCGGCCGCTCGCCGTCGCGGCGAGATATTCGAGAATGCCCACCATCGGTGTGACCCCGATACCGGTCGTCACACCGTCATGGCAAACCTCGAGCGTTTGGCCAGGGCGTAGTAGATGACCAGCGCCAGACCGCAGCCGATGAACCAGCTGTACTGGGCGGCGGTGTACATACCGGTCAGGTCCTTGGCCAGTACCGGGAAGACCGCCGCGATCGCGCCGACCACCGTGGCGATGACCGCGACCGGGTTGAATCCCTTTCGGTACCAATAGCTTCCGGTCGGCGACAGGGTGAACAGCTCATCGACGTGGATGGTGCGTTTGCGGATCAGGTAGTAGTCGGCGATCAGCACCCCGAACAGCGGGCCGATGAACGCGCCCAGCACCTCGAGCGTGTAGTGAATGACCTCGGGATTGTTGTACAGATTCCACGGCGTGATGATGATCGAGCCGACCGCGGCGATCATGCCGCCCATGCGCCAGCTGATGCGCTGCGGGCTCACATGCGAGAAATCGAATGCCGGGGAAATGAAGTTGGCGACGATATTGATGCCGACGGTGGCGATGGTGAAGGTCAACGCGCCCAGCACGATCGCGAAGGTGGAATCGATTCGCGAGACCGTCTCGACCGGATCGGTGATGAGCTCGCCGTACACCGGAATGGTGAGCGAGGCCGTGATGACCACCAGCAGTGAGAACGCCAGGAAGTTCACCGGCAGCCCGAGCAGATTGCCCCGCCGCACGGCCTGCATGGACTTGGCATAGCGGGAGAAGTCGCCGAAATTCAGCATGGGACCGCAGAAGTACGACACCACCAGCGCGATCGCGCCCAGGATCACCGGCAGCGCGTCCCAGCCGTGGTACTTGACCGCGCCGAGCTGCAGATCGATCGAACCCCACCCGGCCTTGTAGATCAGATAGCCGCAGAGCAGAAACATCACGACATACACGGCGGGACCGCAGAAGTCGATGAACTTGCGAATGGACTCCATGCCCTGCCAGAACACCGCCGCCTGCACCACCCAGAGCACCAGGTAGGCGCACCAGCCCAGTAGCGACAAACCCAGGAAGCCGTAATCATCGGCCACCGCGTACGGGGCCAGACTCGGCCACAATTTCACCGCGACCACGATCAGCGCCGCCGAGGCGAGGTAGGTCTGAATGCCGTACCAGGCCACCGCGATCAAACCGCGAATGATGGCCGGGATATTGGCACCGCGCACGCCGAATGCGCTGCGGCACATGACCGGATACGGCACCCCCGCGCGCTGACTGGGCGCCGCCACCAGATTGCACAGGAAGTACACGATGGTGATGCCGATGAGCAGCGCCGCGAGCACCTGCCATCCGGCCAGGCCGAGCGCGAACAGGCTGCCGGCGGTGACATAACCGCCGACGCTGTGCACGTCCGACATCCAGAAGGCGAAGATATGGTAAGAGCCCCAACGTTGTTCGCGCAGGGGGGCCAGATCCTCATTGGTGAGCGCCGGGTCGTAAACTGGTGCGGTCGGCGGTGAATCCGGCGCGGCCGATGCCGCGGCGGGGGTGACGATATCGGTCATGGTGCATCCGATCCGAAGAGCAATGGTCGGACCAAAATAGGAAGTGGCTATTGCCCCTCCGTTGCACCTCTATTGCCCGCTCATTGCGGGATCGATATATCTTCCGGATGCACCAGCAGGCCGATATCGGTTGGCAGCGTGGCGATCACCTGCTCCAACCGGTGGTGATGCCGGCGAGCGATGGCGAGCAGCCGATCCACATCGCGATCCAGGAACGCGTCCAGCATGAGGTTGTGATCACCGTGCAGGCGTTCGCGATCCGCCTGTGCCACATGGACCATGGGCTGAATCGGCTCGGTGACATTCCAGGCCGCCTCCAGCATGTGCACGAGCCGGAACATGCGCGAGGGACGGGTCAGGGCGAGATGGAAGGTGCGGGAGTGCCGGTTGTAGGCGGTCGAATCGTCGTCATGGATGGCTCGCTCGAGTAGTTCGTTCGCGGCGATCAGGGCGGCGCGATCGTCCGCGCTCGCGTTCACGACCGCGAGGGCCAGCGCGGCCTCCTCCAAAGTCTGTCGCACCACATACATTTCGCGGAGTTCATCGGCGGTGAGCTGGGCGACGGTGTATCCGGCGTGCTGGGCGTGCGTGACCAGGCCCTCGCCTATCAGGGTCTTGAGCGCCTCGCGGACCGGAATGTGGCTGACGCCGAACAGTTCCGCGATCTCGCGCAGCGGGATCACGGTGCCCGGCGGGGCCGCGCCATCGAGGATGACCCGGCGCAATTCACCGAGAATGATCTGCGGGCGACCCGGTTGATCGACCACCAGAGTGGCAAGCAGGGCGGAGCGTCGGCGTTGGGACATAGCGCCACGCTATGTTTCCCATGTTGGCTCCAGCGGTCGCCCGTGTCACAACCACGAAAAGTTAGTACAACTCGCGAAACTCTCAGGGACTCCGCCCTCGAACCCCGCGGACGTGCCCCGAGGTGGTCAGATCATGCTGGCGGACAGGCGTCCCGGACCGGTTTTCACGCCCGCGCCCATGCAGCCCATGACCATGTCCGGGGTCATCATCTCGTATTCGGCGACCACTTCGACGCGGCTGCCCACACCGAGGCCGTCCACCACTTCCATCGGGCCGACGGTGGGCTGGGACATGCCGACCGGCCACGGTGCCCACAGGGTGCTGACTTCGCCGTTGTCCCAGGTGATCTTGACCGTGAGCGGGCCGTCCGCCGGATGCATGCAGTCGGACCACGCGATGTGCACGCCGGTGAAGGTGCCGCTGGAGATATTGCCCGGACCGCTGCAACCCCAGAGGCGGCCGACCGAGGTGAAGGTGAGCAGCGTCGGCCGCATGGTGATCGCGCCGTCCACCGCGGTCCAGCGGAAGTCGCCGCCGGAACAGCTGGCGATCGCATCGGCCGCTGCCACGGGGGTGCCCGTGGGGATCGCGCCCAGGGTGGCGGCAATGGCCGCGACCGCCAGGGCTTTCACTGTTTTCGGCACAGCTTCCCTCTCTCCCGATGCTCGGCATTTGTCTTCCCATGCCCTAGATCGGGCATCAGTGCAGGTCAGCGCCTATCGGAGAGAAGATAACTTGGCTATCGTCCAGCTACCCTGATTGCCGATTCGCCCCGGGTCCGATCGCGTGGCGGACAGTTCGGCTATTACCTGGCAGCATGACCGCCATGGACCTGATCGCACGGATCGACGCGGCGGCCACCCTGCTGGCGCCGGTGATCCGCCGGACTCCGGTGGTGGCTTCGCGGGTACTGGCCGAACGCACCGGGCACGACATATGGCTCAAATGCGAGAACCTGCAGCGCACCGGATCATTCAAACCGCGCGGGGCGTACAACCGGATCGCCAATCTGCCCGAGGCCGAACGGCGGCGCGGGGTGGTGGCGGCCAGCGCCGGTAACCACGCGCAGGGCGTGGCGTGGGCGGCGACCTCGCTCGGTATCGAATCGACGGTGTTCATGCCCGTCGGGGCCGCGCTGCCGAAACTGGTGGCCACCAAGGCCTATGGGGCCACGGTGCATCAGGTGGGCGAGACCATCGAGGGATCGCTCTCGGCCGCAAGGGAATTCGCCGAACAGACCGGGGCGACCCTGGTGCATCCGTTCGACCACCCCGATATCGTGGCCGGACAGGGGACGGTGGCGCTGGAGATTCTGGAGCAGCTACCCGATGTGGGCACGGTGATCGTGCCGACCGGTGGTGGCGGACTGCTCGCCGGAATCGCCGGGGCGCTGGCGCAATTGGCGCCGCACGTGCGGGTGATCGGCGTGCAGGCGCAGGGTGCGGCGGCCTGGCCCGGATCGCTCGAGGCCGGTAAGCCGCTCCGGCTGGAGCAGATGGCGACCATGGCCGACGGTATCGCGGTCGGACTCCCGGGTGAGGTGCCGTTCGGGCATATCGTCGAATGCGCTCCGGCCATCATCACCGTGGATGAGGACGCGCTGTCCAAGGCGCTGCTGCTGTGTATGGAACGCGCGAAACTGATCGTCGAACCGGCGGGGGCGGCCGCCGTCGCCGCGCTGATGGCCTGCGCCCCGGAGGAACTCGATCTGCGCGGCCCGGTCTGCGCGGTGCTGTCGGGCGGCAATATCGATCCGCTGCTGCTGACCCGGGTGATCGGCCACGGTCTGAGCGCCGCGGGTCGTTATCTGGCTGCCCGCGTTACCATTTCCGATCGCCCCGGCAGCCTGAGCCGTCTGCTGGCAGAGCTCGGGAAGACCGGTGCGAGCGTGCTCGACGTGGTCCACTACCGCACCGGCGCGTGGCTCGCCATCGATGAGGTCGAAGTACTGCTCACCCTCGAAACCCGAGGGCCCACTCATCGCGATGAGGTGCTCGACGCTCTCGCGGATGTCGGTTATCAACTGCGCGTGGAGGATTGAGCGAAGCCCGAATGCGGCGGGCGCGTCGGCGATGGCCGGCGCGCCCCGTGCTTCAGCCGAATCTCAGTGCGCCCCACCGAGTTCCAGCGCCAGCACCCCCGCGATCACCAGTGCGATCCCGCCCACCTGCACCAGCGTCAGCTTCTCGTCGAGGAACAGCGCGCCGATGACCGAGACCGCCACCACGCCGACCGCCGACCAGATCCCGTACGCCACGCCGATCGCCATCCCGCGCTCGAGCGCCTGCGACAGGAAGTAGAACGCCGCCCCGTATCCGATCACCACGATGATCGACGGCACCAGCTTGCTGAACCCATCGGAGATCTTCAGCGATACGGTCGCGGTCACTTCACAGGCGATGGCCAATCCCAGTAGCAGCAAGGTCATTGCCGGAGCGTAACCGGCACTGTCAGCCAGCTTCTCGCAGCGGGTCGAATCGGACACTGAGCCGCAGTTCCAGGGCCTCCGCGAATCGTTCGAGCATCGGAATGGTGGGCATGGTGCCACCCGCCTCGAAGCGTGCGACCGCAGGCTGTTTCAATCCGGTCCGGCTGGCAAGCTCGGTTTGCGTGAGCCCGAGTTCCTCACGTCGAAAACGCACGGCCGCACCCAGTTCGAACCGGATTCGCGCGGACTCGTAGGCGGCGCCCGCACCGGGTCGACTCATGACCTCGGCACGCTTATCGGCCCAACTCTTACGTTCACCCATGGATCTGATCCTCCTCCACGGTATGAGCCTCGGCGATACAACGGTTCATCGCACGCACCGCTCGTTCCACCTCAGCTTTCTCACGCATCCGTTGCTTCCGGAACGCCGTCAACAGGATGATGCGCCTACCGGGTGCGATCCAGTAACTGATTCGCACCGCGTCACGCGCGAGATGGAATCGGAGCTCGCGGTTTGCCTTGTAGCTGACGCGTGTAAGGCTCACCCAGGAGTACGCCCAGCTGCGCCAGCAGGTCGATATAGAAGGCCGCGGTCTCCTGATCGTCCTGGCCGAGTGCGTCGAACCAGTCGTCAATCTCCAGTTCCACCTCTCCCCAATACATAACACGGACGTTATATCGACGGCAAGCCTCAACGCCTCGAAATGGGAGGACAGTTCAATCGAACGCGCAAGTCGGCGGCGTTTCCCTGGCGAGTCGATTCCTGGTCAGGCCAGCCAGGTGCGCTGTTCGGCGGCGGTGGAGCGGACCTCTTCGAGTTGTTTGGCGACCTGGACGCCGGCGGTGCCGCCGCGGGAATTGCGCGACGCGATGGAGCCCGCGACGGTGAGGACCTCGCGGACCTGCGGGGTCAGGGCCGGGTCGACGGCGGCGAATTCGGCGTCGGTGAGTTCGCCGAGGCCGACGCCGCGGGCTTCGGCGGCGCGGACGCAGCCACCGGCCGCCTCATGCGCGACGCGGAATGGAACACCCTGGCGGACAAGCCATTCGGCGATATCGGTGGCGAGGGTGAAGCCCGCCGGGGCCAGTTCGGCCATGCGGTCGGTGTGGAAGGTCAGGGTGGAGACCAAGCCCGCGATGGCGGGGAGCAGCAGCTCCAGCTGGGCCACCGAATCGAAGACCGGTTCCTTGTCCTCCTGCAGATCGCGGTTGTACGCCAGCGGCTGCGCCTTGAGTGTGGCGAGCAGGCCGGTGAGGTTGCCGATGAGGCGTCCGGCCTTGCCGCGGGTGAGCTCGGAGACGTCGGGGTTCTTCTTCTGCGGCATGATCGAGGAGCCGGTGGACCAGGCGTCGGCCAGCGTGATGTAACCGAATTCCGGTGTGCTCCAGATGATTACCTCCTCCGCCATACGGGAGAGGTCGACGGCGGTCATGGCCAGCACGAACGCGGCCTCGGCGGCGAAATCGCGGGAGGAGGTGGCGTCGATCGAATTGGCCGCGGCCGCATCGAAATCCAGGTCGGCGGCGATCGCCTCGGGGTCCAGGCCGAGCGAGGAACCGGCGAGCGCGCCCGAACCGTACGGGGAGATGGCGGCGCGCTTGTCGAAATCGCGCAGGCGGTCGATATCGCGCAGCAGCGGATGCGCGTGCGCGAGCAGATGATGCGCGAGCAGCACCGGCTGGGCGGCCTGCAAATGCGTCTTACCCGGCATGACGGCGTCCGGATGCGCGGCGGCCTGCGCGACGAGGGCGTCGACCACATCGAGCACACCGGCGGCGACGCGGCGCACGCCATCGCGCAGCCACATGCGGAACAGGGTGGCCACCTGGTCATTTCGCGAACGACCGGCGCGCAGGCGGCCACCGAGTTCGGTGCCGACGCGTTCGATCAGACCGCGTTCGAGCGCACCGTGCACATCCTCATCGGAGTCGGCGGGACCGTACGCGCCCGAGGCGACATCGGCCCCGAGCTGATCGAGTCCGGCCAGCATGGCGGTCAGATCCTCGGCCGAGAGCAGTCCGGCCTTGTGCAGCACGCGGGCGTGCGCCTTGGACGCGCGAATGTCGTACGGCGCGAGCACCCAGTCGAAGTGGGTCGACTTGCTCAGCGCGGCCATCGCCGCGGCCGGGCCGGACGCGAAACGTCCGCCCCACAGCGCGCCCTCGTTCGTGCTGCCGCCCTCGGTCATAGCGTGTCGTCTCCTCGCGGTCGTATCGCGGTCATCAGAATGTGGTTGCCCATATCGGGCAGTGCCGCCTCGGGAACAGTACGGCCGTGCGCTTCCAGCAGGGCGACCGGATCGCCCTCGCGCACCAGCCAGCTGTGCAGGGCGAACCAGGTGCGCGGGTCGGTGCGGCCTTCCCACGGGTACCAGAGTTGTTCCAGGTCCACGCGCAGTCCGGCCTGCGCCAGCGCTTCGGCGCGGCGCTTGCGGAACTCGTCGGAGACCGCGCGTTCACCGGTGCCGATATTCAGCGCCATCCGGCTGCCGGGGGCACTGAGTTCGGCGACATTCGCCAGTAGCCGGTCCTGTGCCTCACCGGGGAGGTAGCGGAGCAAACCCTCGGCGAGCCAGGCGGTCGGCTGGTTCGGATCGAAACCCTTGTCGCGCAGGGCTTTCGGCCAGTCCTGCCGGAGGTCGACGGGCACCTCGCGGCGGTCGACCCCGATCGGCTCGTCGGCGAGCGCGTTCGCCTTGAACTCCAGCACTTTCGGCAGATCCAGTTCGAAAACCACACTGCCGGAAGGCCATTGCATGCGGTAGGCGCGCGCGTCCAGACCCGAGGCCAGGATCACGAACTGGCGGACGCCCACGTCCATCGCATCGGCGAAGTACCGATCGAAGTACAGCGTGCGGGCGATCAGGAAGTAGCCCATCACCCCGCGAATGAACGCTCCGCCCGTTTCGCGCAGGTCCTGGTCCTGACCGCGCAGCATCCGGGTCCAGCTGTCGGAGCCGACCGCGCCGACGAGCTTGCCCGCGTACGGGTCCTGGAAGACCGCGTCCTCGCGGCCGGTCTCATAGGCCCGCATGGCGGCGACGCCGATGGCGGTGGCGCCCACGCTCTCCGTGATGTCCCAGCTGTCGTCATCGGTTCGCATGAGCGCCTCCTGTTGCCGGTCGGGTCCCGGTCCGCAGGCTACTACTTCTCGCTGAGAGTCCCGCTCTACTTCTTGCTGAGATCCCGGCGCGCGGCGACCTTCGAGGACAGGCCGTGGATCTGCACGAAACCCTTGGCCAGCGACTGGTCGAAGGTGTCGCCCGCGTCGTAGGTGGCCAGGTTGAAGTCGTACAGCGACTCGTCCGAGCGACGGCCGTTGACCACGACATTGCCGCCGTGCAGGACCATCCGGACATCACCGGAGACGTGCTGCTGGGTGTCCAGCACGAAGGCGTCGAGCGCGCGCTTGAGCGGGGAGAACCACAGGCCGTCGTACACCAGCTCGCCCCAGCGCTGCTCGACCTGCCGCTTGTAGCGACCCAGTTCACGCTCGATGGTGACCGCTTCGATCTCCTGGTGCGCGGTGATGAGGGCGATGGCGCCCGGGGCCTCGTAGATCTCACGGCTCTTGATGCCGACGAGCCGGTCCTCGACCATATCGAGGCGGCCGACGCCCTGGCGTCCCGCGCGCTGGTTCAGTTCGGTGATGGCCTCGAGCATGCTGACCGAGCGGCCGTCGATGGCGACCGGAACACCCTTGTCGAAGGTGACGATGAGCTCGTCGGGGGCCTCGAAGTTGACGGTCGGGTCGACGGTGTAGTCGTACACGTCCTTGGTCGGGGCGTTCCAGAGATCCTCGAGGAAGCCGGTTTCCACGGCGCGGCCCCACAGGTTCTGATCGATGGAGAACGGCGACTTCTTGCTCACGTTGATGGGGAGCTTGTTCTCGCCGGCGAACTCGATGGCCTTCTCGCGGGTCCAGGCGTAGTCGCGGACCGGGGCGATGACCTTCAGATCGGGCGCGAGCGCGCCGATGCCGACCTCGAAGCGGACCTGATCGTTGCCCTTACCGGTGCAACCGTGCGAAACCGTGTCCGCGCCATGGTATTCGGCGGCCTCGACCAGGTGCTTGACGATCAGCGGCCGGGAGATCGCGGAAACCAGCGGGTAGCGGCCCATGTACAGCGCGTTGGACTGGATGGTCGGCAGGCAGTACTCGTTGGCGAACTCATCACGCGCGTCCACCACGATGGACTCGACCGCACCGCAGTCGAGCGCGCGCTGGCGCACATCGTTCATGTCCTCGCCGCCCTGCCCCAGGTCGATCGCCACCGCGACCACCTCGGCCCCGGTCTCCTTGGCGATCCAGCTGATCGCGACCGATGTGTCCAGCCCGCCGGAGTAGGCGAGTACGACGCGCTTGGTCATAGTCCGTGTGCTCCTCGATTAGTACGTGTAGGTCGGTTCCCCCGGCGTCCTACAAATGATTATGCACGATGATGCAATCCCATTCATAACCGGGGGTAGGCCAACAGATATCCCCAGCTCAGCCCCAGCGCCGTCGCCGTCAGGGCGGCACTACCTACTCGGGGTCATCCCACCGACTGAACATCAGCCTCTTCAAGTTCCGCAACCCGATCACCGCCATCGGGGAAAGATCTTCCGGCGCAATCGAATTCGCGATCTCGATAACCGGAAACTCGCCCCCGAAGTCGAGATTCTGCAGCATATAGGCGATGTAATCGGCGTCCGGATCCTCGCGACGGCTCCCCAACCTGTCCAGCACCGCATGCAATCCGTCTCTACCCCCGTGCCGAACGAGCACCTCGGCCGCATCCACCTCCACGGTGACGTTCGCGTCGTCCATCATCTCGCCGAGACGCGCCCGCGCCTCCGGCTGTTCGATGAACGCTCCCAACTCGGCAACCGCATCCAACCGGGTCCGGGTGTCATCGCTCTCGGAGCGCACGAGCGCAGCGGTCAGGTCGGTGCTCTTTCGAGCTCGGAATTCTTTGCTCCACTGATTCAATCGATGCAGGATTCTCAAAGACCGATCAATTTCTTCAGATCTTGCAGACCTTGAACTGCCTCCGGGGACATCTGACTCGGGTCGACGGCGGCTGCCGCGTCCAATACCGCAAACTCGCCCGACTCCTCCAGCTCGGACAACCTGTAACCGATGTAGTCGACATCGGAGTCATCGCGCCGGCCGAGTTCGCTGAGCACAGCCAGCAGACCTCGCCATCCGCCGAATCGAGTCAGCGCGTCAGCTGCGGCCACCTGCACCCCGACGTCGCCCGCATCGTGCAGCATCGCTTCGAGCCGCGCCCGAGCCTGCGGCGAGTCGACCGCAGCCACCAGTCCATCGATCGCCCTGACTCGATCCGCCCACTCCGGAGACTCCGAAAGTCGCAGATCCGCAGCCAGTTTCGAATCCGCGGTGTTGTCACTCATGGAATCTCCTCGGGAAGTGCCGGACGAATGCTTCGATTGTCGGTACGCGCGAACCTCTCACCGGTACCCGGTTTTGTATCGACCCTGATGTCGACTACGTGGGGTGTCTGCACGCCATTGTGTGGCGCGCCCGTCAGATCCACACGCTTCACACCGAACCCATCCGCATCGTATTGGGCGTAGTTCGTGACATTGCCTTGCGAATCGCGTTTGACGAAGTATCCGTTGGGCGGCCCATCCTTCGTCGGAAGGAGTCTGCCCTGCCACGTCGGCGCATTGTCCAGCTCCTCACGCAAGGTCAACCTGGGCACTGGAGGATGTACCGCGCGTTGCACATTCGATCGCTCAACCTCGAGAGCCTTCGCCTCGTCGATGGTCTTGCGAGAGCGGCCCAGGTCGCGGAGGGCGAATCTGGCTCGGGCGGCGGCTATTCCGGTGCGCCAGGTGGTGACGGATTCGGTGATGCGGAGGGCGTAGCGGGTTACGGTGGCGGCGGTTACGCCGGTCATGGTGACGGCGGTGATGCCGAAGGTGAACCAGGCGGAGGCTATGGCGATGGTTAGTTCGCCTGCTACCGCCCAGGAGAGTTCCACCAGGATGCGGTGGAGGATTTCGCCGCGGAGGTGGTCCAGGTCGGATTTGCAGGTGGTGCAGAGTTGGGCGAGTTCGCCGCAGGCGGCGAGGATATCGTCCATTGCCGATTGGAGGTCGAGGAGGCGGCGGGTGAATTCGGTGGCGTCTTCGACGTCGTTTCGGGACATTACCGAGGCGGCGTTCTTCAGGACCGAGGTCAGTTCGGCGTGGCCGGTGTGCAGGCGGGTCCAGGCGTCGGCGGCGGTTTGGAGTTTGTCGGTGTTGCCGTCGGGAATGTCGATGCCGACTTTGTCGGCCAGGCGGATCAGGGAGTCGGCGGCTTCGCGGAGACCATCGCTCGGGCCGCCGGCCGAGGGCGTGCTGCCGTAGTAGAGGCAGGCGGGGATCGGGCCCGCGGGTTTTGCGGCGGGCGGGACCGTGGAGTCGAGGATGCTGTCGTAGTCGGCGAGGTAGTGGTTGTATCCAGCCTGGACGATTACGTTCCCGAGCTTCTGCAATCCTTCACCGAGGTCCGAGACCATGGTGAGAACCTCGGCCGCGCGAAGGTCATATTTCCGACCCCACGCTTCACCCGTTTCATCGACACCGGCCATCGCACCGCAGTCGGCCATCGCCCGCGTTTCGGCGAGAAACGCGGTCTGCAACGCGTCATTGAGCCCGAAACATGCTCTGCCGACCGCGTAATACGTCCCGAAGTCAACATTCACCAGGTCATCCCCCGAACCCGCTCACAGCCCGAGCATCTTCAGATTCGCGGCAACCGCGCCCCGATAATTGCGATGCGCGGACGCGGCAGCGGACTCCAGCACATCCAGCCCCTCGCGGACTTCCTGTGCGCCACTTAACCATTCACGATGCGCGAGTTCGTAGGCCGCGGCAGCCTCACTGGACCACGACCCCGACAGCTCCCCCGCCTTCTCATCAAGCGTCTTCAAATAATCGGCAACAAACCCCTTGAACGCCCGAATCCGTGCGGTCACCTCATCAAGATGAGCCAGATCAACCGAATACCCCGCACCCGGACCCGTCACGGCAACTCCAGGGAATTCACAGCAGCCCCGAATTCAGCATCCGCGTCACGATAAGTCTCCGCGCTGACGCCAAGCTTCCCGGCAAGCTCGAACAACTCATCCCACACCTCGACCGCCCCCCGATGCATCTCATCCCACCCCGCCCCATAGGAAGTGGCCGCCGCCCCCTTCCAGGTATTCATCAACTCCCCGACCTCCCGATCGAGAGCCCCCGACCCCGCCCGCAACTCCTCAGCCATCCGGTACGCCACCCGCCCGAACGCCCGAACAGCATCCGGAACCACACTCAACCGCGCCGATTCCCCACCGAACCCACTCACCGCGCCCTCCCTTCAGCGCAGCATCCTATGGCATCCGATCAGCTACCCCACCCCCTCACCGAACTTCGCACCCCAACACACCGTCAAACACATGAAGCACAGCCATTTCATCTCGTAAGACGCATTGCGTCAGGTTCGGGCAGCACCTTCGGCCGACAATCGGTAACCCACGTGAATTCGATTGCGGAAAGATAGCCCCCGGTGACCCAGATCAGGATCTCACCAACGTATACACCGGATTCATCGCGAACCTCAGCCCCTACGGGTAGTAATCCGTCCACCACATCGGCAGCCGCGACGTCCGACGATGTCTCCAGATCCACGCTCGGCGATCCGATGCCCCAGGTGGCCACCACCCTGGAGACGGGAAGCTGCGCCCTGAGTTCAGCAGCTCCGTCGAAGTCTCCCGAGAGGATCTTCGACAACACCGCTGTCTCTCGCGCCGAAAGCGGCCGCGGGGTTACCGAATTCGTCCCCATGCGGCCCTGTTCAGGCGAGTTGTTCTATTTTGGCGGCTAGTTCGGCGCCGGTGAGGGGTTCTCGGGCTATGACGGCGATGGTGTCGTCGCCGGCGATGGTGCCTACGATTTCGGGGAGGGCGGCTCGGTCGAGGGCGCTGGCGAGGAAGTGGGCGGCGCCGGGTGGGGTGCGCAGGACCGCTATGTTGCCGCTGGCGTCGGTGGATACCAGTAAGTCGCCGAGCAGCTTCGAGAGGCGTTCGGTGCCGCCGGTGACGCCTCGGACGGGGCTGCCGTCTTCGGGGACCACGTAGACGCCCGCGCCGCCGTCGGCGGCGCGCAACTTCACTGCGCCGAGTTCATCCAGGTCGCGGGAGAGGGTGGCCTGGGTGGTGTCTATGCCTTCACCGGACAGGAGGGCGGCCAATTCGGATTGGCTGCGGACCTCATGTTGGGAGAGGATGGCCACGATTCGGGCTTGGCGACCGGCGCGGGTGCGGGCAATGGCCGCACCCGATTTGCCGGAAACCGTTGCGGGAGAGCGGCGGTCGCCGCTTGTCACGCGTCACCTCGGTCGTGTTGGCGCAGCAGCCAGACCAGGAGGGCCTTCTGGGCGTGTAGACGATTTTCGGCCTCATCCCAGACCGCGCTGTGCGGGCCGTCGATGACCTCGTCGGTGATCTCCTCACCGCGATGCGCCGGGAGGCAGTGCAGCACAGTCACATCCGAGGCCGCGCGAGCGAGCAGGTCGGCGTTGACCTGGAAGGGACGGAAGGGGGCGACGCGGTCGCGGCCGTCACCCTCCTGGCCCATGGACATCCAGGTATCGGTGACCAGGGCGTCGGCGCCTTCGGCCGCCGCCAGCGGATCATTGGTGAGGGTGATCGAGGCACCGGTTTCGGCGGCGCGCTTCTGTGCGAGATCCACGATCCACGGCAGCGGCTCGAAACCCACGGGGGCGGCGATGGTTACGTTCAGACCCGCCGTCACGCCACCGAGCAGCAGCGAGTGCGACATATTGTTCGCGCCGTCACCGAGGTAGGTGAGGTTCTTGCCCGCGAGGTCGCCCTTGCGCTCACGAAGCGTCTGCAGGTCGGCCAGGACCTGGCAGGGGTGGAATTCGTTGGAGAGCGCGTTCACCACGGGAACGGTCGCGGCACCGGCCATTTCATCCAGCCGCTCCTGGCCGAAGGTGCGCCAGACAATGGCGTCCACATAGCGGGACAGCACGCGACCGGTATCGGCGAGCGTCTCCTCGCGACCCAACTGGGTGTCGCGTCCGTCGACCACGACGGCATGCCCGCCGAGCTGGGCGATACCCATCTCGAACGAGAACCGCGTACGCGTGGAGTTCTTCTCGAACATGACCGCGACACCGCGCGGCCCCTCGAGCGGTCGCAACAGCAGCGGCGCACGCTTCAGATCCGTTGCGATGGTGAGGATTTCGGCCTGTTCGGCGGGACTGACATCGTCATCGCGCAGGAAGTGTCGGATGGTCACTTGCTGTTCTCCTTCGCCTTCGCCTGCGCGGCATCGAGAATGCCGGGAAGGTCGGACAGGAAGTTATCGGCCTGGGTTTCGGTGAGGATCAGCGGCGGCGCCAGCCGAATCACATTGGGCTTGGCGGGATTCAGCAGATACCCGGATTCCCGCGCGGCCTCGTCGACCTGTGCGGAGACATCCTCGGTGAGCTGGATCCCGATGAGCAATCCGGCACCGCGCACATGATCGACCAGCGGATGCCCGAGCGCGTCGATCCCGTCGACCAGCACCTTGCCGATCTTCTCCACGTGCGAGAGCAGATCCTCCTCGTCGATGGTGCGCAGCACCGCCAAAGCCGCTGCGGCACAAACGGGATTGCCGCCGAACGTGGTCCCGTGCAGCCCCGGCTGCAACAGCTCCGCCGCCGGACCCTGCGCCAGCACCGCACCGATGGGCAGACCGCCGCCGAGCCCCTTGGCCAGGGTGATCACATCGGGCACGATGCCCGCCGCCTGATGCGCGTAGAACGCCCCGGTGCGGCCGATACCGGTCTGCACCTCGTCCAGAATCAGCAGTGCGCCATGCTCTTTGGTGATGGCCCGCGCCCGCGCGAGGTAATCCGAGGGCGGCACAACGACACCACTCTCCCCCATGATGGGTTCGAGAAACACCGCGGCCGTATCGGAATCGACCGCGGCGGCCAATGCCGCCGCATCCCCGTACGGCACGTGCACGACGCCCGCGGGCATCGGCTCGAATGGCGTGCGCTTGGCCGCCTGTCCGGTCAGCGCCAGTGCGCCCATGGTCCGCCCGTGGAACGCCTCTTCCGCCGCGACGATCTTGGTCTTACCGGTCAGCCGCGCCATCTTGAACGCGGCCTCATTGGCCTCGGTGCCGGAATTGCAGAAGAACGCCCGCCCGTGCCCGTCCCCGAAGTGCGCGAGCAGCCGCTCGGCGAGTTCGATGGCCGGTTCGCTGGCATACAGATTCGATACGTGCCCGAGCGTGCCCAGCTGCTGGGTGACCGCCGACAGGATCGCCGGATGCGCGTGCCCGAGGCTGTTGACCGCGATCCCGCCGAGGAAGTCGAGGTAGCGCTTACCGTCGGCGTCGTAGACGACCGCGCCCGCGCCGCGCACCAGCGCCACCTTGGGGGTGCCGTAGTTGTTCATCAGCGCGGTATTCCACCGCTGCTGGATATCGGCCGTGCTCATGACTTCACTCCGTTCGAACTCACGCCGTCCGCGGGGGTCACCATGGTGCCGATGCCCTCCCCGGTGAACAGCTCCAGCAGCACCGAATGCGGTACCCGGCCGTCGATTACGTGCGCGGTGGGCACCCCGCCCTCGACGGCGCGCAGGCAGGCTTCCATTTTCGGGACCATGCCCGCATCCAGGCTCGACAGCAACTTACCCAGCGCGTCGGTATCGATGCGCGAGGTCAGCGAGGACCGATCGGGCCAATTCGTGTACAGCCCTTCGACATCGGTGAGGATGACGAGCTTCTCCGCGCCGATGCCCTGCGCCAGCGCGGCCGCGGCGGTATCGGCATTGATGTTGTGCACCACTCCGAACGCGTCCGGCGCGATGGTGGACACCACCGGAATCCGCCCGGCCGCAATGAGATCCAGCACCGCGTCCGGATTCACCTCGGTGACATCGCCGACCAGGCCGATATCGGTGGGTTCACCGTCCACGGTCACGGTGCGCCGGGTGGCGGTGAACAGTCCCGCGTCCTCACCGGAGATGCCGACCGCGTACGGTCCGTGCGCGTTGATCAGTCCGACCAGCTCCCGGCCGACCTGGCCGAAGAGCACCATGCGCACCACATCCATCACCTCGGGCGTGGTGACCCGGAATCCGCCCCGGAATTCCCCTTGCAGCCCAAGCTTTTTCAGCATGGCGCTGATCTGCGGTCCGCCGCCGTGCACCACCACCGGATGCACCCCGACGGTGCGCAGGAACGCCATATCCGAGGCGAACGCGCGTTTGAGCTCATCGTCGATCATGGCGTTGCCGCCGTATTTGACGACGACGACCTTGTCCCGGAACTTCTGCAGCCACGGCAGCGCATCGGCGAGCACATGCGCCTTGTCGAGAGCCGAAAGCTGTTCCCGCGCCGAGGTCATGAGCTGTACGCCGAATTCTCTTCGACATAACCGTGCGAGAGATCGGTGGTGCGAATGGTGGCCTCGCCCGCGCCCAAACCCAGGTCGACCAGCACCTGAATATCCGGCCCGGACAGATCGACATCGCGCGCACCGGGCGCGCCCATACCGTTCACGCACACCGGATGCCCATTGAAGGACACCGTAATCCTGTCCTGCTCCAGCTCGATCGGCGCGATGCCGATGCTCGCGAGCACGCGCCCCCAGTTCGGATCCGAACCGAAGAACGCCGTCTTGACCAGGCTGTCCCGCGCCAGTGCCCGCGCGCCGATGAGCGCCTCGTCCTCGCTGACCGCGCCGCGCACGGTGATGTGCACCCGCTTGGTGACGCCCTCGGCATCGGCCATGAGCTGTTCGGCGAGGTCATCGCAGACCGCGAAGACGGCGGCGTCGAGCTCGTCCTGGCTCGGCGTCACGCCGCTGGCGCCATTGGCGAGCAGCAGCACCGTGTCATTGGTGGAGCAGGAGCCGTCCACGTCCAGGCGATCGAAGGTGAGCCCGGTGGCCTTGCGCAGCGCGGAGTCCAGCTGTTCGGGCGTGGCCACCGCATCGGTGGTGAGCACGATCAGCATGGTGGCCAGCGATGGCGCGAGCATGCCCGCGCCCTTGCCCATCCCGCCGACGTTCCACTTGTCCTTGTGGTGGAACGCAACCTCTTTCGGCACGGTATCGGTGGTCATGATGGCCCGCGCGGCCTCGGCACCGCCGGAGAGTCCGCCGCCCATCTCGTGCACGATCTCGGTGACGGCGGGCAGCAGTTTGTCCATGGGCAGCCGGTCGCCGATGAGACCCGTTGAGCAGACCGCGATCTCGCCCGCACCGGTCTCGGTGCCCCAGTTGCTCAGCGCCTTCGCCAGCTCTTCGGCGGTGGTGTGGGTGTCCTGGAATCCGCCCGGACCCGTACACGCGTTCGCCCCACCGGAATTCAGGATCACCGCGCGCAGCCGCCCGGTTTTCAACACCTGCTGCGACCACAGCACCGGCGCGGCCTTCACCTTGTTGCGGGTGAACACACCGGCCGCCGCGTACTCCGGCCCCTCGCTGAAAACCAGTGCCAGATCCGGCTTCCCGCTGACCTTGATGCCCGCGGTGATACCGGCCGCGCGGAACCCGAGCGGTGCGGTCACGCCCTGGGTCCGGACCAGCTTGCCGTCGATGGATGAAGTCACGGTGCCACTCCTACGGTGGAAAGTCCTGCGGTCTCGTCGATTCCGAGAGCCAGATTCATGGATTGCACGGCGGCGCCCGCCGTGCCCTTGGCGAGATTGTCGATGGCCCCGATCACGACCAGCATTCCGGCGGCCTCGTCCACGGCGACCTGGAGGGTGACGGCATTGGAGCCCAGCACCGAACCGGTCTGCGGCAGTACGCCTTCGGGCAGCAGATGCACGAAAGGCTCATCGGCATAGGCTTTTTCATAGACCGCGCGCGCCGCCGCGGCGTCCACGCGGGTCGGGGCGGTGCAGGTGGCGAGAATGCCGCGCGGCAGCGGGGCCAGCACGGGGGTGAAGGACACCGCGACGTCGACACCGCCGACTGCCTTCAGATTCTGCGCGATCTCGGGGGTGTGCCGGTGCGCGCCCGCGATGCTGTACGCGCGCAGCGAGCCCATCACCTCCGAGCCCAGCAGGCTCACATCGAGTTTGCGGCCCGCGCCCGAAGTACCGCTCACCGCAACCACATTCACCTGCGGTTCGATGATTCCGGCGGCGATGGCCGGGGCGAGCGCGAGGCTGGACACCGTCGGATAGCAGCCGGGCACCGCGATCCGGGTCGCCCCGCGTAGTTGATCCCGCTGTCCCGGCAGTTCCGGCAGGCCGTACGGCCAACTGCCCGCATAGGGGGTGCCGTAGTACTTCTCCCAGGCCGCGCCGTCGGTGAGCCGGAAATCGGCCCCGCAGTCGATGATGATCGTGGATTCGGGCAGCGCCTTGGCCAGCGCCGCGGACTGTCCGTGCGGCAGGCCCAGGAACACGACATCGTGTCCGGCCAGTTCCGCCACGGTGGTCGGGCCGAGCACCCGATCGGCGAGGGGCAGCAGATGCGGCTGGAGTTCACCCAGCGGGCTGCCCGCATTGGATCCGGCGGTCAGCGCCCCGATCTCGAGGCGCCCGCTTCGATAGGCTGGATGCCCCAGCAGCAGACGCAGGACTTCGCCGCCCGCGTACCCACTCGCACCAGCGACCGCGACCCGTACCGAGGGCCCACCAGAGGTATCCGCCATGTGATGATTATGCACGATTGTGCAAGCTCATTCACAGCGGGGTCCGGCGGCCCCCGCCCCCGCTACCGTTCGAACGCTATGTGAACAGGGCGAACAGCACCGCGGCGACCGCGAAACTGACCACGGACAGGATGGTCTCCAGCACCGTCCACGTCTGCAATGTCTGCTTCACCGTCATATTGAAGTACTTGGAGATGATCCAGAACCCGCCGTCGTTGACATGGCTCAGCACGATCGACCCGGCCGCGATGGACATGGCGATCAGGGCCAGCGCGAATTGCGAGTACCCGTGATCGACCACCAGCGGCGCGACGATACCGCCGGTGGTGACGATGGCGACCGTCGCCGAACCCTGCGCGATACGCAGTCCACAGCTGATGATGTACGCCAGCACGATCACCGGAAGCCCTGCGGCGGACATGGTTTCGGCCAGCGCCGAACCGATTCCGGTGGCGGAGATGACCTTTCCGAAGAACGCGCCCGCACCGACGACCAGCAGCAGCATGCCCACCGGGCGCAGCGATTCCGAGGTCAGGACGCTGAGCTCCTGCACGGTCTGCCCGCGGCGCAGGCCCAGCACGTAGAACGCGATGAGCACGGCGATGAGCAGCGCCACGGCGGGCGTGCCGAGGAAGGTGAGCACCTGCAGCGGTTGCGAATTCGCGATCAGCAGCTGGCTACCGAAGGTCGCGCCGAGAATCAGGATCAGCGGAATCGCGATGATGCCGCCGATCAGCGCCACCGAGGGCGGAGCTTGAACGGCCGCGGCGGTGGTGGTGCCGGGCCCGTCGCTCTTACCCGCGAGCGTCTTGACCGCACCCGCACCCGCATCCGTGTGCGCGGCGTCCTGGTGCGCCTCGGCGACCAGGAATTCCTCCGGCACCTCGACCATGACGCGCTTACCGATCCAGCTGCCCCACACGATGCCCGCGGCGATGAATCCCGGGATACCGCAGATGAATCCGACCAGGATCAGCCAGCCCAGGCTCACGCCCATCAGCCCGCCCAGCGCCACCGGCCCCGGATGCGGCGGCAGGAACGCGTGCGTCATGGACAGACCCGCGACCAGCGGCAGCACGTACCGCACCAGTGACCCGCCACCGCGCTTGGCGGCGACGTACACCAGCGGCGCGAGCACGAAGATGCCGATATCGAAGAACAGTGGAATGCCGAAGATCAAGCCCAGCAGGCCCATCGCGACGGGCGCGCCCCTATCGCCGAAGATCTTCAGCAACCGATCGGTGAGCACGTCCGCGCCCCCGGATCGCTCCAGGATCGCCCCGAGCACCGTACCGAGGCCGATGATGACCGCGATATGCCCGAGAATTCCGCCGAAACCCGTCTCCAGCAGTGAGTCACCGGCTTTGAGCGGTGAGCCCACCAGTTTGGCCACCGGCAGTCCCGCCGCCAGGGCCAGGCCCAGGCTCACGAGCAGCAGCGCGATGAACGGCTCCAGTTTGACGCGAATGATCGCGAACAGCAGGACCGCGATGGCGAGTCCGCAGAGCACCAGCAGTCCTGGTGTGGTGGTGCGCAGCCAGTCGACTGTGGCGCCCATGGTGTACCTCTCAGGTCAGAGATCGAACGAACGATGCCGCGCGCGCGGCGATTTCGGCCCAGTGGCCGGCCGCGACATCCGCGGGTGCGACGACATCGGTTCCGGCGGTGACCGCTACCGCGCCCTGGGCGAGGAAGTCGGCCGCATTACCCGCGTTGACCCCGCCGGAGGGGATCAGCTGCGCCTCGGGGAACGGGCCCCGCAGGTCCTTGAAATAGCCCGGCCCGAAAGCCTTGGCGGGGAAGATCTTCACCGCGGCCGCGCCCAGATCCATGGCGCGCATCACCTCGGTGGGCGTCAAAGCGCCCATGACGACCGGGATTCCGCGCCGGGTGGCGACTTCGGCGACCTCTTCCCGGATTCCGGGCGTGACCAGGAAGCGCGCACCGCTGTCGATGGCGGCGGCGGCCTGATCACCGGTCATGACCGTGCCCGCGCCCATCACCCCGTGGCCGGATTCGGCCGCCTTGCGCAGCGCGTCCAGCACCCCCGGGGTGGTGAAAGTCAGTTCCACGGCCCGGATTCCGGATCCGGCCAGGGCCTGGGCCAGTGCGGCCGGATCGGGAATCTCGGGTGCGCGCACCACGGTGAGCACGCGATCGGCGCGAATGACATCCATGGCGGAGGTCAACGGGTCTCCTTCCGAACGGAATTCATGCGCAGGGCGCGGCCGGCCCGTACACCGGTGGGTTTGCCCGCGTCCAAGGCGAATTCGCCGTTGACGAGCACGTACGGGATGCCGCGCGCCTGCTGTTTGGGGTTCTCGAAGGTGGCGGTGTCGGCCACGGTCGCGGGATCGAAGAGCACTAGATCGGCGGCATAGCCCTCGCGGATCAGCCCGCGGTCCGGCAGCCGAAGTCGTTGTGCGGGACGGCCGGTCAGGTGGTGTACGCAATCCTCGAGCCCGAGCACGCCGAGTTCGCGCGCATAGTGGCCCAGATAGCGCGGGAAGGTGCCCCAGGCGCGCGGATGCGGTCGCTCCCCCACCAGCAGGGCGTCACTGCCGCCCATATGCCGGGGATGCCGCATGATGGCGCGCACATTCTCCTCGTGCCCGACATGCTGAAGAATGGTGGTGGCCAGCTGATCCCGGGTCAGTAGATCGAAGAACACCTCGACCGGCGGCATATCGCGGTCGGCGGCGATCTCACTGACGGTGCGCCCGACATAGCGATCCAGCTCGGGATTGGCGACGCCGCTGATCTGAATGGTCTCCCATTCCACGGTGACGCCGTGACAGCCGTCCGAGCCGTTCACATTGACATCGGCCACGATTCGCAGCCGGGTCGGCAGATCGGCGATCTGTTCCAGTGCGGCATCGGGTCCGCCGGACATGGCCCAGCTGGGCAGCAGCGCCGAAAGCGTTGTGGAGCCGGGCAGATACGGGTAGGTGTCCAGGCTGATATCGCAGCCGTCCGCCAGCGCCGCGTCCACCATGGCGAGGAATTCCGGTGCGCGCCCGCGATTCACGCCGAAATTCATGGTGGCGTGGGTCAGATGCAGGGCGCAGCCGGTGCGGCGGGAAAGGTCGATCATTTCCGCGTACGCCTCCAGTGCGCCCGCGCCGTAGGAGCGGGTGTGCGGTGCGTAGAAGCCACCGGCCGCGGCCACCACCTCGCACAGTGCCGCGAGTTCCGAAGTGTCGGCGTACATTCCGGGCGTATAGGTGAGGCCGCTGGACATGCCGACCGCGCCCTCGGCGAGGGCCTGGGTGAGCAGCGTGCGCATCCGCTCGATCTCGGCGGGAGTGGCATCGCGCTTCTCACTGCCGACCACCATCAGGCGCAAGGTGCCCTGCGGCACCAGGTACGCGGCATTGGGCGTGATGCCCGAGGAATCCAGCCGGTCCAGGTATTCGGCGACGGTGCGCCAGGAGAAGTCCAGATCGGCGGGATTGCCGTTCCAGCCCGCGATCTGACGGCGCACGATCGCCAGCGCGGCATCGTCGATCGGCGCGTAGGACAGTCCGTCCTGCCCGATCACCTCGGTGGTGATGCCCTGGCTGAGCTTGGGGAAATGCCCGGGCTCGGTGAGCAGATGCAGATCCGAATGCGCGTGCATATCGATGAAACCCGGTGCCAGCGCGAGGTTCTCACCCTCGTCGATGATCCGGTCGGCCTCGGTCAGCGTGCCGGGCGGCGCGATCGCGGCGATCCGCCCGCCATCCACCAGCACATCGCCTCGATACCGGTCCGCGCCGGTGCCGTCGAAGATCTCGGTATCGCGAATCAATAACTCGGCCATGACGTTCCGCTCAGAAGAAGGTGTGCAGGAAGTCGACGACACGCGGGCGTTCGGCCTCGGCGTCATCGATCACCGGGATGAGCCGCCATTTGTCGAAGGCCGTGCACGGATGCGAAAGGCCGAGCCGCACCACCGCACCCACCGGAACCGCGTCGGCATCGTCGCCGGGCAGTCGCAGGAAGGTGTGCTGATCGTTGAGCGCGCTCACGGTCGCGCCCTCCGGCAGCGGTTTGCCTGCCGGTCCCGCAATCATCTGCGGGACCGGCAGCCCCTCATCGAACGGCAGATCGCGCTTGCCCGCGTCGAGCAGCGCCAGTCCCGGTTCCGGACGGGAAACGCTGCGCGCCCAGCCGTGCATGGCCGAACGCAGTGGACGGGCATCGCCGGTCAGCGAGGCACCGCCCGCGGTCAAAGGCGAAATGCCGGAGTAGAAGCCGTCATCGTGGATGACGTACGCGCCCGAGCGCAGTACCACGGTGGTCGGAATACCGTGCGCGCCTTGTTCATCCGCGAGACCGGCGAGACGTTCCACCACCAGGTCCGGATAGGCGCTGCCACCGGCGGTGATGAGGGCGCGGTCCTCGTAATAGCTCTGCGCCACCAGCTCCTTGTGCAGGACGCCCAGCTCGTCGAGGTAATGCCGAACGGCCGCAAGACCTTCGGGGGTGCGGTCGTGCGCCAGCGCGCCCTCGTAGCCGCCGACACCGGCCAGGATCAGGCGGTCGGAAGCATGAATGGCCTCGGCCACCTCGTGCGCCTCGGTCAGCGTGCGCGCACCCGTACGGCCGTGCGGCCCACCGAGTTCCACCAGCACCGAGAGCCGCACACCGGCGGGAGCGGATTCCAGACCCCGCTCCATCGCCCGGACGGTATCTACGCCATCGGCCCAGCTGTAGAACTCGAATTCCGGATCGCGCGCCAATTCTTCTGCCACCCAGTGCAATCCGACCGGATCGACGAGGGCATTGGCGAGCAAGATGCGATTTAGCCCGAAGGAACGGCCGACCTGCGACTGCCAGCCGGTGGCCAGCGTGATGCCCCAGGATCCGGTCCCGAGCTGTTCGCCCCACAGCTGCGGCGACATGGTGGTCTTACCGTGCGGTGCGAGCCGAACACCCGCGGCCGCGGCCCATTCCGCCATGACGGCGAGATTGGAGTCGACCGCGGCGCGATCCACGGTGAGCACCGGGGTCTGCAATTGGTCCAAATACGGTGCCGTGGCCAGATATTCGCGCACCGTCAGTCCCCACGCGGCGGGCGGCAGCGATTTGTGCTGCGCGCTCAGCTCGCGGTCATGCAGTGCTGCGACGACATCGTTGTCGAGAGCCACGACGCTCCTTCCGATTTCCCTTCGGCCGGATCATAGCCGAAAGCTATTGCATAATCTGCAACGCTTGTTGCGTATTGTGTTCTCCGTGGTTATTCTGCACACGAAGGCCGAAAGCCGCAACCATTCGAAGGAGATTGGTGTGATCCAGGCGACCCCCCGCGCGGTCACCATCGGTGAGGGACTCGCCGTGCTCATCGCGCACCCCGGACCGCTGGAGGATTCGCACACCTTCGCGCGCGGCGCGGGCGGCGCGGAGGCCAATGCCGCCACGGTGCTCGCACAGCTCGGCGTGCCGACCGCCTGGATCTCCCGGGTCGGCGATGACGGTTTCGGCCGCTATCTGCTGCGGCATCTGAGCGAACGCGATGTGGACACCTCCGCGGTCGCCATCGATCCGGCGCGGCCCACCGGCCTGTACGTGAAGGAACGCGGCAGCGGCTCCGCGCGACAGGACGATCTGCCCGCCGGGTCGAGCCGAATGCTGTACTACCGCACCGGTTCCGCCGCCAGCGCGCTGTCACCACACGATCTGACCGTCGCCGCGCGGCTGCTCAACGACGCCGAACTGGTGCATTTCACGGGCATCACCCCGGCGCTGTCGCCCTCGGCCACCGCCTGCACCGAAGCCCTGCTCGCGCAGCCGCGCGGATCGCGCCTGATCAGCTTCGATCTCAATTTCCGCCCGGCCCTGTGGGAACGGCGCGCGGAATCCGCCGCCGACATCCTGGCCCGGCATATTCGCGGCAGCGATGTGGTTTTCCTGGGCGCGGACGAGGCCCTCGAGGTCTTCGGTATGGGTGAGGCCGATCGGCTGCGCGAGCTCTTCCCCGAACCGCGGCATCTGATCGTCAAGAACGATAAACATTCGGTGACCGGATACATCGGCGACAAGCGCCTGGAAGTGCCCGCCCTGCGCCTGCGCGTCACCGAGCGCATCGGCGCGGGCGACGCCTTCGCGGGCGGCTATCTCGCCGCGCTGCTCCAGGGCCGCCCGCACGAGCAGCTGCTGCGCTTCGGGCACCTGTGCGCGGCGGCCGCGCTCACCGGCACCGGTGATGTCGCCGAACTGCCGCCGGCGCACACCCTCGAATCGCAGTCGGCCGTCAGCGCTTCCGACTGGGCGGACTTGAATTACAGCCCGGCACAGCCCATCCCCGAGAATGTGGGCTCATGAGCCAGAGTCTGCTGCGTGCCCTCACCATCCTCGGCGAACTCGGCGAGGAGCCGAAATCGCTGGACCAGTTGGCCACCCGGCTCGGGGTGCACAAATCCACGGTGCTGCGGCTGTTGCAGACCATGGAGGGCGAACGCTTCGTCACCCATGACGCGGAGCATCGATATCGGCTGGGCTCCAAGCTCTTCGAACTCGCCAACCGCTCACTGGAGGGGCGCGATGTGCGCACCGCCGCGCGACCGCATCTGAGCGCGCTCAATGCCGCCACCGGGCAGACCGTGCATCTGGCCACCTATGAATCCGGCGAGGCCGTCTACATCGACAAACTCGATGCCACGCACAGCGTCCGAATGTATTCGCGCATCGGGCGTCCCGCCGCACTGCACTGCACCGCGGTCGGCAAGGTGCTGGTTTCCGCACTGCCGCACGAACAATGGCGCGGTATCGCCGAGGGCCTGGAATACAAGGCGTTCACCGATCGCACCATCCGCACGCCGGAGCAGTACCTCGCCGAATTGGAACTCGTTGCGTCCCAGGGTTATGCCGAGGACCACGAGGAACATGAGAGCTTCATCAACTGCGTGGCCGTCCCGATTCGCAATGGCACCGGCGCGGTCGTCGCCGCGCTGTCCATGTCGGTGCCGGACATGCTGCTCGATCACGATCAGGTGCTCGCCATGCTGCCGCAGGTGCGCGCCGCCGCCGATGCCGTCTCCACCGAATTGGGCTGGAGTCCCACCCCCGAGAAATGAAAGGCCGCCGATGACCGAGAAGATCGCCGTCCGCACCGATAAGGCCCCCGCCCCCGCGCACACCTTCTCCCAGGGTGTCCGCAAGGGTCCGTTCGTCCAGGTCTCCGGACAGGGTCCGGTGGATCCGGTCACCAACGAATACCTGTACCCGGGGGATGTGGCCGCGCAGACCACCCGCACCCTCGAGAACGTCAAGGCGATCGTCGAGGCCAGCGGTGCGAGCTTCGACGATGTGGTCATGCTGCGGGTGTATCTGACCAAGCGCGAAGACTTCCCGATCATGAACGACGCCTATGGCGAATTCGTTACCAAGCACAGCTCGGGCGGGGTGCTGCCGAGCCGAACCACCGTCTTCACCGGCCTGCCGCGCGCGGAGATGCTGGTCGAGATCGACGGCATCGCCATCGTCGAAAGCTGAGACCAGGCTGAGGCCGGGGCCGTCCGTTGTGACAACTCGGAATGGCTCCGGCAGACTCGACATAGCCATGTACGACGACGACACCGAGCAGCTGCCCGTCTACCGCCCCGGCGGGACGCACGGAGTGGCGCAGACGCCTCCGCCAGAGCCGCGCCGTGCCCGGCGCGCTCAGCCGACCTCGCATCGCCGCTCCGCACCGACGGAGTCGCATCGCATGCGGTACGCCGGGCGCGGGCTCATGTCGCTGTTCGCCGTCGGCGTCGTCGGTGTCACCGGGATCGGCTGGTATGGCGAGACCAGCCTCAATAACGGCTTCGAGCACAGCCAGGTCATTCCGAAGGAGGATCAGTCCCTCGACGGCGATATCAATATGCTGCTCATCGGACTCGACACCCGCAAGGATCTGAACGGCAACGATCTCCCCAAGAACATCCTCGATCAGCTGCACGCCGGTGACGGCACCGAGGGCGGATACAACGCCAATTCACTTATCCTGGTGCATATTCCGAAGGATCTCAAGAAGATCGTCGCATTCTCCATCCCGCGTGACGACTATGTGCAGGCGGTCGGTATTCCCGGCTATGACCACATCAAGATCAAAGAGGCGTACGGGCTCAAGAAGTTCTACGCCGAGGAGAAGCTCAAGGCGCAGGGCGTCACCGATAAGGTCGATATCGAGCGCCAGGGCCGCGAAGCCGGGCGCGCGTCGATCGTGCAGGCGGTGAAAACGCTCACCGGGGTGCCGATCAACCGCTTCGCCGAGGTATCGCTCGTGGGGTTCTACGATCTGGCCGACGCGCTCGGCGGCGTCGACGTATGCCTCAATCACGCGGTTGACGACAGCTACTACTCCGGAGCCGTATTCCCCGCCGGGCCACAGCATCTCGACGCCGCCAACGCACTGTCCTTCGTGCGGCAGCGGCACGGGCTGGAGAACGGCGACCTCGATCGCACCCATCGCCAGCAGGCGTTCCTGACCTCGGTGGCCAAGCAGATCAAGGATTCCGGCACGCTCACCAATATCAGCAAGCTCCGGGCGCTGATGGACGCGGCGCACCGCGATGTGGTGCTCTCGGACGGCTGGGATCTGAGCGACTTCATCACCACCCTGGGGCGCGCGAAATCCCCCGCGGTGGAATTCCGGACGCTGCCGGTGCTGCGCTACGACAATGTCGACGGCCAGGATGTGAACATCATCGATCCGGCCGCCATCAAGAAGGAAGTGCGCGCCGCGTTCGGCATCGAACAACCGACCGTGGCCGCCGCACCGAAGATCACACCGACCTCCACCCTGGACGTGGTCAATGCGACCGGCACCTCCGGCATGGCGGCCAAGGTGTCGAAGTCCTTGGGCGGCAAGGGATTCCCGGTCGGCGATGTCAGCAACGCCACCTATGCCGACGGCACCTCCACCATGCTCTACTTCGGCACCGGCGCGGACACCGATGCCCAGGCGCTGGCCGATATGCTCGGCGGCAATGTCACCCCGGCCGCGTCCTCGAATGTCAGCGCCGGGCATATCAAGCTGGTGCTCGGCACCGATTTCGAGATTCCGGAGACGCTCGACCCGGCGGCCGCGAGCACCACCACCACGGCCACCACCTCGAAATCGGCCGCCGCCACCACCACCGTGGACACCCCCAATAACGGCAAGCCGGTGACCACCACCATCGGCGGCAGCATCCCCTGCGTGAACTGAACGCCCGCACCCCGCCCACTCACTGGACAGCATGTACAGTGAGCCGCGATACAACGGGCCGATCATGGGAAAACAGATGGCAGGCAACAGCTCCGAAACCGGCAACCTCACCCTGAGCGGCCGTTTCAACCACTACTCCAGCATCTACCTGGGCTTCGCCGCGCGCGCCTTCGCACGCCTGAACAGCCGCACCTACGCCCGCTCCGGCGGCACCCGCGGCAATACGCTGCAGGGCAAACCGGTCTTCCAGCTCATTGTCACCGGCCGTAAATCCGGCGAGCCCCGCCCCGTCATGCTCATGCTCATTCGCGACGGCGACGATCTGCTGGTCTGCGGCTCCAACGGCGGCCATCCCGGCACCCCGAACTGGTGGCACAATCTCGCCGCCCAGCCCACCGCTCGCGTCCAGGTCGGCCCCGACACCTGGCCGGTGGACGTGCACATCGTCACCGATGACGCCGAATACGAAAAGCACTGGCGCACACTCAAAGCCGGATATCCGGACTTCCACACCTACGCCGCGTTGAGCACGCGCCGCTTCCCCATCGCGGTCCTGACCCGCCGCACCGAGAGCTGATCTCCAGCCCGAACACCACTGGTACACAAGGGGATTGCGGAAAGCAGAGGTGTCGAACCCCATCCCCTCCCGGAGGACCTGCCGCTTTCAAGGCGGTGGCGGACGCCGGTCCGCATTGCTTTCCCTGATGGTCGCCGTGACGCAGATCGGAATCGAACCGACGAAGTCCTGAGTGAAAGTCAGGGTGCCCGTACCAGCAGAGCAACTGCGCCGCGATCTCGCCGGAGCGAAATGCGGTGGGGGCGGCAGGGATCGAACCTGCCATGCTCGCGCACCTGTTTTACAGACAGGCTGAGCCACCAGGCTCCTCGCCCCCGAATAGTGTGATTACGACCGAGCCGCAGCGCTGTTCAGCGCTCAGACGACTCATAGGAATAGCGTTCGGAAGTCATACAGCCGTTCATCGCCATTCCTTTCGTCGTCGGTGAGAACAACGCTAACAGGCTGCGCCGCAGCGGGATAGCGAATTAATCGGCCGGTGCGCACCGAGTCCGGCGCGTGGCTATACGCCGCGGGCAACCACGCGAATCAGCAGGGTGGGACAATTTGGGACAGGGCGATTGCTTGATCTTCCCCCCGCTCACCCGCGATGCTCTCAGAGCCGTCCAACGCTGTTCGGCGCCACGAATACCCGGAGGGGACGGCATGACCGCGGAACCATCGCTGCCGACGATGGGCCCGCGCCACGTGCCGCACGGGGATTCGGCACGACGGGCCGGATCGGCACCGGCCGTCGTGCATGGGTTTCAGGCGTCCTGGGACCAGATGGCCAGTTCGCCGCCGGGCATGCAGGCGACGAGGTAGCGGCCCGGGTCGGTGACGTGCCAGGCCTCGAAGTACCGGTCGGGTTCGACGACTATGCGGTGGCCGGTATCGAGGTCGATGCGGAGTTCGCCGGTGGATTCGACCGCGGCGGCGACGATTTCGCCCTCCACCACGGTGGCCAGATCTTCCGGGCGGGCCTCTCCCGCCAGACTGTGCGAGGGTGAGCCGACGGCGCGGTGCACCACCAACTCACCCTCGATGTGGATCTCGTAGACACCGGCGGCCAGCACGATGACGTAGGGGCCCGGTGACATGACTGTGAGGCGCTCACCGGTGATCGGTAGTTTCATTGCGCCTCCAGCGTTCTCGTTACTTGGTGGCCTCCGCCAGCACGGCGATGACCTCATCGGAGAGGAAGAATGGTTCCAGGCGTTCGCGAACCAGCTTGGCCAGCACGCCATTTCGCTTGGCGGCCTCGACCACGGCCGGGCCGTAGCGCAGGATCTCGCCGGCGATGTCCTCACCGGACAGACCCAGTTCGGGCAGCAGCGCCGCGAGGGTGTGATCGCCGTACTTCTCGAAGAAGACCTCGACGCCCTGATCGACCAGGACTCCGAAGTACTCCTTCTCGCGGGTGGTGAGCGCGATGCGGTAGATGATCAGCGCGAGCTCGTGCAGATCCTGCTGCGAAAGGTAGTCGCGCAATCCGCTGACCGGTTCGCCCGCGTGCAGATCCCAGAACTCCATGGCGGCGTCGTGCACGGGGGCATCGCGCAGCATCTCGCGAATGGCGTTATTGGTGCGCTTGAGCGCGAACTGCGCACCCTTGCCCGCCATTTCGCCGAGGAAGGTGCCGTCCCCGGTGGCCTTCTCGGCGGCCTTGCGGGCCTGCTTGGCGGCAGAGGTGCCGAACGAGACCAGCGAGCCGACGCCCGGGATCTTGTTCGCCATCTGGCGATTGCTCTCCATGAAATCGTCGATCAGTTTGTCGACGAACTTGGAGGCCACCGTCGCGACCAGCGGGCTCTCGGTGAGGCGCTCCAGAATGCGCTCCTGCGCCTGGTGCATGCCGAAGATCTTCTCCAGCAGCTGTTCCACCGGCTCGCGCTCGACCACATCGCCGAGGGTGTAGTCGTTATTGCTGGCGATATCGGTGTAGAGCGAATTGGCCAGCGTACCGACCATCTCCCCCAGCACCGGGCTGCCGCCGATCAGATTGATGATATTGGCCACGGTCTGCTTGGCCTGATCGATCTCCACCACATCGCGGAAGATGATGGTGTCGGCGACGCCGATCACCGCTTCCACATCGCGGCCGATCACCTCGGTGAAGCGGTCACCGCTCACCTCGGCGAGCAGGAAGTCCACTTGCAGGTCGAGCAGCCGTTCGGCGATTTCGCGCGGCTCGGTCACAGATTCCACCCATCGTCAAGAAGGGACCGCCGAGTTCAGTCGGAATCGTTGCCGTGCACCGATTTTCGAATCTGTTCCAGGCGTTCCCGCGCGGCTTTCTCCCGCGCGTCCCACTGTTCCTCGACGCTACGACCCACTGGTGTCTGCCGATCGAGCTCGCCCATCCCCTGTGCGGTGCCGTAGCGCTGCTCGACCTTATCGCGAACTGACTCGAAAGTAGGGACGCCGGTGTTCGTATATCCGCCGATGCCCGGGGCCACGGGGATACCCGCCGGAGGTACCGGCACTCCGGTGACCACCGGACCGCCCTCCACCTGCCCGAATGTATCCGGCAGCGGTATCGGCGGCAGCTCGGATTCATCGTCCGTGTCCGGAGTCACATCGATGACCGCGGGCGCATGACCGACCGTGGCCGCCACCGACGCGGCCACCGCGTGCAGGGCGGCCAATCCGGCCCGGCCTTCGGTGGCCCGTTCCACCACGGCCGCCAATTCGGCGTCCGACAGCCCCGCCAATTCCGATCCGAAATCCTGGGCATCGCTCATGATGACCAGGCTACGCACGGTCTCGGGCGACATGCCCGAAATGCGGCTTGCCTGCGGGTTCGTCCGGTGAGTCCGGATTCCCGGTGTGCCCGGAACCGTATCTACAGGCGCACCCGGCGCTGTTCCGCCCGGCGCACCAGATCATGGACGCGCGGATCGGCCGCCAAAGCGCGGTCCAGCACCACATTCACCAGGCCGCGCAGCAGCGCGTACGGCTCCCAGCCGTACGGCGCGATGGTGCGGGCCGCCCGCTTCTCGATACCGTCCGCGATCACCTCCGCGGCCCGGGCGGCGGTGATCCGCACATTGAGCGGCCACGGCAGCAGCTCGTCCAGATCACGGCCGAGCTCATCGCGATCCAGCGTGGCCCGCGTCATATCGGTGTCCACGATGCCGAAGTACGCGATCCCGGCGGTGGCCCCGAACGGGGCGAGCTCCACCCGCAGCGCGCGGCCGAACTGCTCCACGCCCGCCTTGCTGATCATGTACGGCGCACCCGCCATCCCCGGCGCGAACGCCGCGCACGAGGACACCACCACCACATGCCCACGGGCACTGACGATCTCGTCCAGTGCCGGGCGCACGGTATTGAACACACCGGTGAGATTGATGCCGATGACGCGATCGAAATCCGCGCCGTCCATGATGCGCAGCGTCGCCGGTCGCGGCACCACGCCCGCGTTGGCCACCACCACATCCAGGCCGCCGAAATGTTCGACGGTGCGAATCACGGCCTGGCGCATGGCTTCTCGATCGGCGACATCGGCGGTGACGGCCAGTGCGCGATCACCCAGCCGATGCGCGATGGCCGCGACGGCATGCCCGTCGATATCGACCAGCGCCACCCGGGCACCACGCTCGTGCAACAGCACCGCGAGTTCATGGCCGATACCCTGTCCGGCTCCGGTGATGAGCACGGTCTGCCCGGCGACCCGATGACCCGGCCGCTTCGGCGAGAGCAGGCTGAGCAGTGGCATCATCGGGTCACCTCGTAGTTCGCGCTGTCGAATTTCGCGGTGCGACGGCGGTATTCGAAGCTCCAGTTGGGATAGAGCCCGGCATTGCGTCCGTCCGCGGTGGTGTAGTAACTCTGGCATCCACCGGTGAGCCAGACGGTGCCGGTACTGCGGTGGGCCATTTCGGCCAGGAAGGCTTGCTGTGCGCGCAGGCGCACCTGCACCCGGCGAGCTCCCCTGTCGCTCAGGGTGATCAGGGCGTCCACGATGTAGGTGATCTGGGATTCGATCATGAAGATGGCGGACTGATTCCCGGCCGCGCCGAACGGGCCGAGCGTGCAGAAGAAATTCGGGAATCCGGATACCGCGACACCGAGATAGCTCTGCGGCTCCTTGTCGTACAGCTGGGCCATGCTACGGCCGTCGATGCCGATGTAGCGGTCGTAAGCCGTTGGGATGGAGGTGAATCCGGTGCCGAATATGATGGTGTCCACCGGATGCTCGGTGCCGTCGCGCAGCACGATCGAGTGCGGGCGCACCTCGGCGATGGCCTCGGTCACCACCTCGGCATTGGGCTGATCGAGGGCGGGCAGGTAAGCGTCGGAGAAGATGGCGCGCTTACAGCCGATCACGTAGTCGGGCAGTAGTTTCGCGCGCAGCTCCGGATCGCGGACCTGGCGCTGGAGTTGCCAGCGGGCCAGCGCCTCGTACGGGTGCCGGAATCGCCTGTCTACCAGCGAGATGAGTCCGAAAGCCTCGATGGCTGAATAGAAGCCGCCGCGAATCAAGCGCTGTGCCAGCGGAATCCGATCCAGGAGATAGCGTTCCACGCCCGAGGTGACGCGGTCCATGCGCGGCACGATCCACGGGGCCGAACGCTGGAACAGCAGCAGTTTCTCCACCAGCGGCTGAATCTCGGGAACGAACTGCACGGCCGACGCCCCGGTACCGATGACCGCGACCCGCTGACCGGTCAGATCATGGTCGTGATCCCAGTGCAGGGAGTGAAATGCCTTGCCCTCGAAAGTCTCCAGGCCGGGCAGTTCCGGGTACTTGGCTTCGGCGAAGACGCCGGTCGCCGAGATCAGGAAATCCGCGGTGAGCGGGCCCGCGCTCGTCTCGATCCGCCACCGCGAATCCGCGTCATCCCAGCGAGCGTCGAGGAGTTCGACACCGAAACGCATATGCCGGAGCACGTCATGCTCGACCGCCACTGCCCGCAGGTACTCGAGAATCTCGCTCTGCCGCCCATACATCCTGGACCAGTTGGGATTCGGCGCGAACGAATAGCTGTACAGGTGCGAGGGGACATCGCAGGCGCAGCCGGGATAGGTATTGGCCTGCCAGGTGCCGCCCAGATCGTCCGCGCGCTCCAGGATGACCAGATCCTCGAACCCGGCCTCCCGCAACTTGATCGCCAAACCGATCCCGCCGAAGCCCGCGCCGACAATGGCGATGGGTGTGTGTTCGACCGCTGTGGTCATGTACCGACTTCCCTTCCAGATCACAGGTCGAGCACGAGCTGATCGCCCGCCGCACGCGAGACACAGAGCAGCATGCGTTGCGCCCGTGCGGATTCGGTGAGCAGCCGGTCACGATGGTCGACCGCTCCGGCCAGTACGCCCACCTCGCAGGAGCCGCAGAAGCCCTGCTGACAGGAGTAGGCGATATCGGGCAATGTGCGGCGTACGGCAGCCAGTGCGGTCTCCTGCGCACCCACCCGCAGCGTGGTTCCGGTGCGGGCCAGGGTGATGCCGAACTCCCGGCCGTCCACCACCGGTTGCGCCGAGAAGCGTTCGGTATGCAGCGAACCCGTGGGATTCAGCTCGAACAGACAGCGTTGTGCGGCGGCCAGCATCGGCGGCGGACCGCATACGTAAACGGCCGCGCCGGGTTGGGCGGTGGCGAGTATCTCCGCCACGTCGGGCACACCGCACTCGTCATCGGGAAGTATTCGCGCCGAACCGATTTCATCGAGAAACGGCATGGTCTCCCGCGACCGCCCGGTGTAGATCAACTGCCCGCGCGCGTCGGCCGCCCGCACCATCGGCAGGATCGGAGTGATGCCGATGCCACCGGCGAGGAACAGGTAGGAGGGCGCGTCCACCAGGGTGAAAGCATTGCGTGGACCGCGAATTCGGAGCCGATCTCCGACCCACAGCTCATCGTGCATCTCCGCCGAGGCACTGCCATCCGGAATCCTCCGGACAGCGATTCGATACCGGTCGCGATCGGCCGGATCCCCGCACAGCGAGTACTGCCGCTGGCGACCCGAGGGCAGGAACACATCCACATGCGCGCCCGGCCGCCACGCGGGCAACGCACCGCCACCCGGGCGGCGCAGGGTCAGGCTCACCACGTCATCGGCCTCGCGGGTGCGTGCGCCGACCACCACATCGATATCGAAACCGCTGCGCCGCAGTGGATTCGGCCGCGACAGCAGCGGCGCGGCAGGGCCGCTGACGAAGACCTTCAGGTACGCGTCCATCACATTGCCGAGCAAGCGCAGCGCCGCCGGACCGTGTGGATCCCGGCCGAAAGCACGCCGGGATGACGGGGCCGGAGCATTGTCCGAGGCGGAGCCGTGAGCAGCGTCCCGCAGCAGGGTGGGACCGCTCCCCGATCGCGGTGTTGTTGTCGCGGTCATCCGTTGGCCGCCCGGGCGGCGGGGGAATGGGCGAGGTAGCGCAGGGCGGTGTCCATGGGGCCCAGTTGGGAGGGGTGGAAGCCGGGGCGCAGGTAGCGCGGGATCTCCTTGAAAAAGACTGTCCAGCTGGGGATTACGCCGCGGCGGGTGGCGTTGATGAATTGCAGGCCCCAGAAGCGGCCCTTGTCCGGGCTCGGATCCTGGCGGTAGAGGTAGCCCGTGGAGATGATGAACAGGGGAAGCAGGGTGGCGCTGGCGAGCAGGGCGGTGCGGGCCTTGCGGGCGTAGCCGCCGTCCACGTGCATGTAGGCGTCGTAGACGACGCTGCGATGCTCCACCTCCTCGGCACCGTGCCAGCGCACCAGATCCAGCATGGCGGGATGCATGCCCTTGGTCTCCAGCACATCGGCCTCGAGCAGCCATTCGCCGAGTACGGCGGTGTAGTGCTCCATCCCCGCGAACAGGCCGAGCCGCTCCTTGAGCCATTCCTCGCGCGCCCGGCCGGTGAGTCCGTGATCGCCGAGAATGCGATCCACCAGCCAGCTGATGGCGCGCACATACGAGTCGACATCGAGCCCGATGGCGCGCAGATGGTTGCGCGCGCCCTCATGACTGCTGGCGTGCATGGCCTCCTGCCCGACGAAACCCGTCACCTCCTCGCGCAGGCGCTCATCGTCGATATACGGCAGGGCCTCGGCAAGCGTCGCGGCCATGGCGCGCTCCCCCTCGGGGAGCACCAGATGCATCACATTGACAATGTGCGTGGCCAGCACCTCGCCCGGAATGTAGTGCAGCGGAACGGATTCGAAGTCGAACCGGACATCGCGCGCGGCGATGGCGTGTGCTTCGGCGAGGTACTGGCGCGTCTTTGCGCCGTCCTGTGCAACCATGATCCGAAAGTACAGTGCAACAAATTGCTTTGCAATGTTGCACGCAACAAAATCCGGGCGAATGTTGCAATGAAGGTGCGCTTTGCTAGCGTGGTGGACGTGCCAACCGCATCGAAACCCCAGGCCGGCCGGGTCACGGCCGATGACAACACCCGGATTCTCGATGCGGCCCTGCTCCAGTTCCAGCGCGTCGGGGTCAAGAAGACGACCATCGAGGACGTAGCGCGCGAAGCCGGGGTGGATCGGGTCACCGTGTACCGCCGGATCGGCTCCCGCGATGATCTGGTGACCGCGGTCTTCAGCCGCGAAGTCGCCCTCGTACTGGCCGAGCTCGCGCTCATCCCCGAACGGCACGGGAATATCGGCGACCTGATAACCGATATGTTCATGACGGTGCTGAAACTCTGGCGCGCGCATCCGGTGGCCCAAAGCATGCTGACGCTCGAACCCGAACGGGTTGTCATGAAGCTCAGCGTGCACGGCGCGGATATCTTCACCATGGCGGTGGCCGCCACCGCGGCCGCTCTCGAACGCGCCGTCGAACGTGAAATGCTTGCTCCCGCAAGCGATCTCACCGCACGCGCGGAACTCGCCTGCCGGGTGGTGCATTCGCTCATCCTGCTGCCGCACGCGGCGCTCGACCTCGAAACCGATTCGCAGCTCGAGGATTTCGCGCGGGGCTATCTGCTGCCGATCATTACCGGGCACTCCGCCTGAGCATTCGCCCCGGTGGCGAACCTGTTCCGAGTCCGGCCCTTGCGCCGAATCGGAACCGGGCGTACGGTGGTGGCGTCGCAATCTCGAGGATGCAGGTCGATAGCATTCCCTCCCCCGAGATTTCTTCCCTCCCGAGTTCGAATCCAGCTCGAGCTCTGAATTTTCTTCGAGCGCTGACGTTTACCCGAACTCGGTTCACCACACCTTCTTCAGGAGAACCACCATGACTACCATCAATCCCGACCTCGGTCTCGAGGTCATCGAAACACTTTCTCCCGCAACGGGAATCCTCGATATCAGCGGACATACGGCGGTACTGCGCCACCGCGGATATCTGCCCGGTCCGGGCGATATCCATGTGCCGAATCACCTGATTCGCGAACACGGACTGCGTCGCGGTGATGCCATCACCGGCCTGGCGCAGCCGAATGGCAAGGGCGGCAAGCTCGCCCCGCTCGTCCGGGTCGACGCGGTCAATGACCGGCCGACCGGCGAGGCCAAGGCCCGGCCGCGTTTCGCGGACCTGACCCCCATCCATCCCGATGAGCGCCTGCGCCTGGAAACAGAGCCGAACAAGCTCACCACCCGGGTCACCGATCTGATCATGCCGATCGGCAAGGGTCAGCGCGCGCTCATCGTCGCACCGCCCAAGGCGGGCAAAACCTCTGTGCTGCAAGCGATTGCGCACGGTATCACCGCCAATCACCCGGAGGCGCACCTCATGCTGGTGCTGATCGGCGAACGACCCGAGGAAGTCACCGAATTCACCCGGGGCGTGCCCGGTGAGGTCATCGCCGCCACCTTCGATCACTCCCCCGCGGAGCAGACCGCGCTCGCGGAACTCGCCATCGAACGCGCACAGCGGCTGGTGGAGCAGGGCCGCGATGTGGTGGTGCTGCTGGATTCGCTCACCCGATTGGCTCGGGCGTACAACACCTCCGGACCCGCATCGGGCCGAATCCTGTCCGGCGGTGTGGATTCCACCGCATTGCTGCCGCCCAAGAAGTTCCTCGGCTCCGCACGCAACATCGAGCACGGCGGTTCGCTCACGATTATCGCCACCGCACTGGTGGAGACCGGTTCGCTGGCCGACACCGTCATCTTCGAGGAGTACAAGGGCACCGGCAATGCCGAACTCAAACTGGATCGCACCCTCGCGAGCCGGCACGTGTTCCCGGCCGCCGATATCGCCAAGTCCAGTACCCGGCGCGATGATCTGCTGCACACGCCCGCCGAGCACGCGGCGGTGAGCAAACTCCGCCGCACCCTGGCCGAACTCGACGATCAGAAAGCCCTGGACCTCATGCTCGACGGTCTGCGGCGCACCGGCAGCAATGCCGAATTCCTGCTCAATATCACTCGCAAGTAAGCGTTATCGGGTCGGCAGGACTTTCGCCACCCATTCCGCCACGGTGTTCGCCCACCCCGGTTTCAACACGATGTCATTGTGCGCACCGCCCGGATAGATCACCAATTCCTTGGGCTCCGGAGCCGCCGCGAACAGTTCGCGCCCCATCCGCACCGGCAGTAATTCATCGTGATCCCCGTGCATGATCAGCACCGGACACGTCAGCCCGCGAATCCGCTTCAGGCTCGGATAAGCGTTGGGCACGAACACCTTCGGCAGATACGGATACACCGCTCCCGCCGCATCCCGCAATCCCGTGAACGTCGACATGAGGATCAGCGCGGCAGGCGGGAACGCGGTCACCAATTCCATCATCACTCCCCCGCCGAGCGATTTCCCCAGGTACACAACCCTTTCCGGATCAACGCCGTCCTGGGCCAGCAATGCCTCCCGAGCGGCCCGCGCATCCAGATACGTCCCCCGCTCGGAAGGCCGCCCGGTACTGCGCCCGTACCCTCGATAATCGAACACCAGCACATCGAATCCGGCCGCCGCCAGCAATGCCAGCACCGGCGACCGATCCCCGATATTCCCGCCATTCCCATGCGCGAAAAGTATGTGCCCCAGCGGTTCCCCCACCGCCCGCACAAACCAGGCGTTAACCGTCTCCCCATCCGCGGTCCGCAACAACAGATCCTCGAACCCCACCCCGAATTGCTCGGGCGTCGCATAGATCCGCCGATCCCCCGGAACATAGGTCAGCACATTGAGAATCGTCTCCGCCGGATGCCGCATACACCCTTCCTACCGCACCTGATCCAAATCGCTCCGTCAGGCACGAAACCCCGGACAACTGGACATCAAAGCGATGCCGCGGTTGCCGGGGTTTCGTGTCTGATCGGTCTGGAAGGTCAGCCGCGCAGTACTGCTCCTACCGCATCGGCCGCAGCCGCCACTGCCGAGTCGCGGGCCGCGCTGGCTTCGTCTTCGGTGAGGGTGCGGTCGGGGGCGCGGAAGCGGAGGGCGTAGGTGAGGGATTTGCGGCCCTCGCCTGCTTGGGTGCCTTCGTAGACGTCGAAGAGGGAGATCTTTTCGAGGAGGGCGCCTGCGCCGGAGCGGAGGGCCGACTCGACCGAAGCGGCGGGGACTGCCTTGTCGACGCTTACCGAGACGTCCTGGAGGACCGCGGGGAAGGCGGAAACCACTGGGGCGGGGCGGTTTTCGCGGAGCGGGAGGGCGTCCAGGTTGATGACCACGGCGCAGGTGCGCGGGGGCAGGCCCGAACGTTCCAGGACGGCGGGGTGCAGTTCGCCGGCGTGGCCGACGACGGTGCCGTCCACCAGGAGTTCGGCGCAGCGGCCCGGATGCCAGGGCAGGTAGGCCGTGGCGCGGCGTTCGATGACCAGGCCGGTGGTTTCGGCGACCACGTCGACCAGGGCGAAGGCGTCGGCGGCCTCGACCGGGCGACCCGGACCGTGCGGGCCGCGCGGTTCGCGCTTACCGGTCAGCACGGCGGCCACGTGCACCGGCTGCGACGGCAGCGAGCGCAGCAGCACGTTGATCTCGTCCTCGGTGGGACGGCGATCCACCGGCAGCGGTCCGACCGGGCCGGTGTCCGGGGTGCGGCGCACCACCTGGGCGATGCCGTAGATGGCGAGATCGCGTTCACCGCGAGAGATATTGCGCGCGGCCACTTCCAGCAGACCGGGCAGCAGTGTGGAAGCCAGCTCCGGGCGGTCCGCGTCGAGCGGGTTGAGCACGCGCATGGTGGCGCGGCGCGGATCGTCGGCGTCCAGACCCCAGACATCGAAGACGTCGCGGGCCATGAAGACCGGCGTCGGCACCTCGACACAACCCTCGAACGCGAGCGCCTTGCTGATCGCGCGGCGGCGCTTCTGCTCGGCGGTCAGACCGCGACCGGCGGGCGCGGACGGCAGCACCGACGGGATCTTGTCCAGACCCTCGAGGCGCAGCACCTCTTCCACCAGATCGGCGGGCTGGGTGAGGTCCGGCCGCCAGGTCGGCGGGGTGACGATGAGCTGACCGTGCCCGGCGTCGCTGACACCGACCTCGACCACACAGCCGACCTGCTGCAGACGGCGAGTGGAGGTGCCCGGCGCGTACTGCACACCGGCGATGCGATCGGCCCGGTCGATATCCATCACGATGGGCGCGGCGGCCGGAACCGGCACGCGCACATCGGTCAGCACGGATTCGACCGTGCCACCGGCGATTTCGGCGAGCAACGTGGCGGCGCGATCCAGCGCGGCCAGATTCACCTCGGGATCGACGACGCGCTCGAACCGGCGACTGGCCTCGGAGCCGAGCTTATGGCGGCGCGCGGTGCGCGCCACGGCGATCGGATTCCAGGTGGCGGCCTCGAGAATGATATCCGTCGACTCGTCGCCGACCTCGGTGCTCGCACCACCCATGATGCCCGCGAGCGAGATGACACCCGAATCATCGGCGATCACAACATCTTCGGCATCGAGGGTGCGCTCGACCTCGTCGAGGGTGCGCAGCGTCTCGCCCTTGTTGGCGCGCCGCACCACGAGTCCGCCCGACACCTTGGCGGCATCGAACGCGTGCAGCGGCTGACCCAGTTCGAGCATGACGTAGTTGGTGACGTCCACCGCCGGGGAAATCGGGCGCACGCCCGAGAGCAGCAGCCGGCGCTGCAACCACCACGGGCTCACCGCCTTCGGATCGACACCGGTCACGCGGCGCACGGCGAAACGCGTGCACTGCGATTCCGAATCGATGCGCACCGGCCACGCCTCGGCATCGGAATCGGGCAGCAGCCGCACGGCCGGATCCTGGAATTCCAGATCGAAACCGCAGGCCAGCTCGCGCGCCAGACCGCGCGCGGAGAAGGCGTAACCGCGGTCCGGGGTGATGGCGAGTTCGATGACGGTGTCATCGAGTCCGAGCAGCTCATTGGCGTCCGCACCGGGTTCGGCGGTGCCGGGCTCGAGCACCAGAATCCCGTTGTGGTCCTTGCCGATCGCGAGTTCGGCGACCGAGCAGATCATGCCGTTCGAGGTGTGCCCGTACGTCTTGCGCGAGGCGATCTTGAAACCGCCGGGCAGCTCACCGCCCGGCAGCACCACGACCACCAGATCACCGACGGCGAAATTCCTTGCACCGCAGACGATCTCCTGCAGCTCCGGATTGCCGACATCGACCTTGCAGAAGCGGATCGGCTTCTTGAACTCGGTCAGCTCGGTGATCTCGGCGACCCGCCCGACCACCAGCGGATGCTCGATCTCACCGCCCACCCGCTGCAGCCGATCGACCTCCTCGACCTCCAGGCCGACCCGGACGAATCCGGCGTCGAGCTCCTCCGGCGTCACCGACCACCCCGGAGTGGTGCGCTGCAGGATTTCCGTCAGCCAGGACTGCGCTACTCGCACTTGACGTTTCGCTTCCTCGATTAGTGAATGGGACCCAGCAGGGGTGGTGGACTCAGGCTTGGATGCCGAAGGGCAGCGTGAAGCGCACATCGCCCTCGACGATGTCGCGCATATCGGGCAGGCCATTGCGGAACTGCAAGGTCCGCTCCAGACCCATGCCGAAGGCGAAACCGCTGTACACCTCGGGGTCGATACCGCTGGCGATGAGCACCTTCGGATTGACCATGCCGCAGCCGCCCCACTCGACCCAGCCCGGTCCGCCCTTCTTGTCCTCGAACCACACATCGACCTCGGCCGACGGTTCGGTGAAGGGGAAGAAGCTCGGCCGCATGCGCGTGGTGGTGTTCGGGCCGAACAGCGCCTTCGCGAAATGATCCAGCGTGCCCTTCAGATGTGCCATGGTCAGGCCCTTATCGATGGCCAGACCCTCCACCTGCGAGAACACCGGGGTGTGCGTGGCATCGAGCTCATCGGTGCGGAACGTGCGACCCGGGCACACCACATAGATCGGCAGCTCACGAGAAAGCATGGAGCGCACCTGAACCGGCGAGGTGTGCGTGCGCAGCACCTGCCGCGAACCCTCCGGCGCGATATGGAAGGTGTCCTGCATGGTGCGCGCCGGATGATCCGGCAGGAAGTTCAGGGCATCGAAATTGAAATGCTCGGTCTCGACCTCGGGACCCTCGGCGATCTCCCAGCCCATGGCGACGAACACATCGCCGACGCGCTCGGACAGTGCGTTGATGGGATGCCGCGCGCCGACCGCCGCACGGCGTGCGGGCACGGTGACATCGATGGCCTCGGCCACCAGCACCGCGGCATCGCGCTCGGCGAGCAGCTGGGCGTTGCGCGCCTCGAAGGCGGCGGTGACCCGCTGGCGCGCCACGTTCACGCGCTTACCGGCCTCGGCCTTCTCCTCCTTGGGCAGGGTGCCGAGGGAGCGCTGCGCCAGCGAGATCGGCGATTTACCGCCCATGAACTCGGTTTTCGCGCTCGCCAGGGCTTCCAGATCGGCGGCAGCGGCGAAGGCCTTTTCGGCGGCTTCGGCAGCGGCGCCGAGGGATTCCTCGGTCAGCGCCGCGGTCTGCTCGGCACGGTCGATATCGTCGGCCACGATGCTTCGTCTCTCCCCTGGCTGGTCTGGGTAGGGCGGATCTTCTCCCCTATTCTTGCTGGTCGAATCGTAAGCCTTGTACTCAGCCCGGTTCACCCGGTTTTCCCGCAGGCAGCGCGCACCGCGTCGGCGTGGTGCGCGCCACCATCGGGCCTCACGCGGCGGGATAGGTTTCGCGGAAAACCGTATGGCTCACGCTCCGGCGACCGGGGTGAATCCGATCCTCGGCGGCATAGCCGACGGACATCAACAGCGCGATCGACAGGTCCGGCCGCTCCTCGATGCCGATGACCTTCTTCACCCGGTCCTCATCCCAGCCGTTCATGGGCGAGGTGGCCAGACCCAGCTCGGTGGCGGCCAGCATGACGAAGCTCGCGGCGATCATGGCGTCCTTCACCGCGTACTCGCGCAGCAGACCGCGCTCGGCCAGCCCCTGCTGGAATTCCTGCGAGGCGGCGGCGAATCCGGTGATGAACTCCTCGTTCCACGCGCCATTCCGCCGAGCCAGCTCGTACACATCGGCCCGATCCGCTTGCCACGCTTGGGTTTCCGCGACGAAAACGAGCAGCACCGGCGCTTCCCGCGGTTGCGGCTGGCCGCCGGTGGCCCAGGTCAGGCCCTCACGCCCGGCGGTATCGGTGATCACCACGATGGACCGATCCTGCAGATTCCAGCTCGACGGCGCTTCCATGGCGAGTTCGAGCAGGGTGTCCAGATCGGCGGGAGCGACCGGATCGGGCCGGTAATGCCGGACGGTGCGGCGGGTGCGAATGGCGTGGGCAACCGAGATCGTGTTCATGCCACTAACTATCGGAGAGTGACAATCGTCTGGGAAGTAGGCACTAATTAGTGCGCTACTCTCCTACAGGTGACGATGCTCGTGGAATCCTCCGGCCTGACCGCCGACGTCTACTCCGCCAAATGCCCCACCCGCCAGATCCTGGACCACATCGCGGGCAAATGGACCATCCTGATCATCGACGCCCTGCGCCAGCAGGGCCCGATGCGCTACACCGAACTCTCCCGCCGCATCGGCGGCGTCTCGCAGAAAATGCTCACCCAAACCCTGCGCAGCCTGGAAACCGACGGATTCCTCACCCGCACGGTCGAACCCACCATCCCGCCCCGAGTCGACTACGAACTCACCGACCTCGGCCGCAGCCTCGCCGAACCCATTGCGGCCCTGCGCAACTGGACCGAACAGCACATCAACGAGGTCGAGCGCGCCCGCGCGCGGCAATCCTGAACGGCGGCGGTCATCCCCCGCACACAGGCATTCCGCTAATTCAACGGCCAGACTGTGTCGAGGTCGGGGGTCTGCTCCGAATCGATTCGACTGTCGATCTCATCTTGGAACGCGCGATATGCCGGGCTGACCAGTGCGATATCAGCCGATGTATCACTGACCGAGAGCTCCAGCACGACGTTCGCCAGATCCCACCGCAGGCTCCGATTCGGATCCCGCCACCACCAACCATTCGGCCGCTGACCGACCAGATCGAACACCCGTTGCGCGAACTCGTCGAATGCATTGGACAGCAAGGGCTTCGCGTCCGGGTCATCCAGAACGACATCGGTGAAGTAGCACCAGATCTGTTGCAGCGGACGATGTCCACCGGTGTCGTCCGTATCGTCGAGGAACGCCATCGCGTCGGTGCGGTTGAGATCGAAGTCGGTAGTGATCGTCGGTGAAGGCTGGTCGAGCCCACCAACGTGCCAGCCCACACGCTCGGCGAACGCGGGCAGGTCATCGGCCGTCCAAGTCCACTCGAACTCGAGGGCGGCCCGCACCACCAGGATCGCCCGATCGAAATCTGTTCTCATTGTCGCGTTCTACTCTTCCTCGTGCGGTGGCACGGTACCGATCCATCTTCAGCTTTACATGACCCACAGGCGGAGTCACCGAATTGAGCTCTACTTCAAAATCCGTGCGCCATAACCGAGGACCTTCCCGGTCTCGGCCCGATCGGCGTATGACTGTGCAGGATATGAGATGTGCAAGGCCAAGTTGGCTGCGGGCGCAGGCTCTGCACCGCTCGCCCGAACCTGCGGCGCGGGGATCGGTGAAATGGGCGGGATCAGCGCCGACAGGGACTTCAGCGTCGCCGACAGTGTCCGGGATACATCTGTGATCCAAGGCCCGACCGTACCGACCGCAGGTGCATCGAATGCGACGGGCATCGGCAAGGCGACACCGTGCAAGGTAGGACCACCGTTGCCTTCGCCTTCGGGTGTTCCCGGTGGTGTGCCGGTTGTCTTGTTGATATCACTGTCGGAGACGGTGCTGTCCGCCGCTTTCTCCTGCGTGGAGCCGTAGATCTGGATTTTGCCGTTGGTATCGGTTTTGATCAGCCGGTAGCCGATCTTCGACGCGTCTTCGGCCTCCACCGCCTCCAGCATTCCGCGATCGATGAGCCACTGTTTGAATTCAGGATCGTTGGCCGCATCCTGTTTGAGCTTGTACCACAGGTAGGGATCGGTCATCTGCTCACCGAGGTAGTTTCCGCCGGCTCCATCCGGAATCGACGCGTTGCCGACCCTGGGTTTGCCCGGGATTCCGCCCTTGGTCTCGACGATCATCAACTGACCGTTCTTGAAGGCGACGAGATCGTGCTTATTACCACCCTTGGTCCGAGTATTCACCTCCCAGCCATCGGTTTCCAATACCGCTATCGCACCTGCGTGGCCAAGCAATTCTTTGGCATCGTCAACCGGTGCGACCGCCTTCCACCAAGCACCGACAGCCTTATTCAAGAGATCTGCGGCTGCCCCCTGCCCTCGGTCCCTGAGCCTCTTGAGCTCCGCATTCAGTCGCGCCGTCCCATTTGTGAGTTCGTTGATATCTGCATCGACACCTGGAGTTCCAGCCAATGTCACAATTCCAGCGAGCAGCGCATCTCGAACCCCTTGCGCGGCGGCGATCGAAGCGATCAGCGCGGCGAGTTTCGGTCGATACTTTTCATCGACGTCTTCCAATTTCCCCGACCAGGTTTTCAGCAGGAAAAGATCGGCGGATAGACTGATCTTGTTCGGCCGGTTGGGATCTGCCGCAAAGCCGGGTCGCATTCCAGCCGGGTTTCCCTTTGGCCAAACCAACTGGTTTCCTTGCCATGCCATTCCTTCGACCGGCACTCCTGGCTGGCCGGGCACAGCGCTGGGGAAAAGAATCCGTGTCTGTACGGTGTCCGGGTCATCGGACGGAGTCGGCCGAACGCTGGGATCGACAGGGGGCGCGACGTTCTGCTGAGGCTGAAGACCGCCGTTCGGAGTGGGATAGGTGGTATCCGGCAATGAGTTGGGGTCGACCCGCTCATCCGGGGTCGGCGTCGGCTTGGTCCGGTTGTGGTTCTCATACCAGTAGCCCGCCATGAGGCCGAGGCCCACAACGAGACTCGCGGCAGCGCCGATTACCGCGCCGGGGGCGGCGCCCACGCCTTCACCGCCGACCGCACCGATCGCGCCGCCCAGTTCGGCGCCTTCGAGCACCATGGCACCGAGCTCGGCTCCGGTGAGACCCGCGGCCTCCGCGGTCCCCAATTGAGTTGCGCCAGTGGCCAATGCGGCGCCGGCACCCACGCCGAGACCCTTGGTCGAGTCGGCACTGTTCGGTTGGTTCGCAGGGGTTACCCGGTTACCGTTGGCATCGATGGTGAACAGGTATTCGCCCGCTGCGTTCAAGACCGCATATCGGGGCTGGCCGTTGACATCGGCGAGACGGACCTTCGATGCCGCGTAGGGATCGCTGGCGGCAGCGGGCTTTTGGGCGGGGATGGTGACATCGGCCTGCGCACCGGTGCTCGGGTCATAGCTGTGCAGGGTGTGTGCGGGTTGCGCAGCGGGCGGAACGAGGCCGACGGTATTCGGGTTGTATGCCGGAATATCCTTTTCCGAAGGCCGTTGCGGCTGTTCGTCTTTGGGCTTGGGAAGGTTGATGCCCGGGTACAGGAGGTTCAGGATCGCGGGGTCCTGAGCAGTCGTTGCCGGTTTCTCGGGAGTCGTCGAATTCTGTACGGGACTGACGGCACTGCCGAGACCGTGAGTCGACTGGGATTGACCGGAACCGATTTGACCTCCGAAGCCGGAATGTGAAGCGGCAGGGGGGACTTTGCCGTCGGTACCGGAGGGATCGGGCGAATTCGGCTGCGGGGCCATGGATCACACTCATTTCGGGCATGAAAATGCCCCGGCGGACTCATCGAGAGTGTCTCCGGGGCAGATCGGAACGACATGCGCCGTACTCGGACGACGACATCGAATAGGCCACTGCGCTCTTCGCGTGGCAGGAGTCAGCCGGGTCACCGAACCCATTGCGAGGGTGGTGTTTACAGTTTCCGATCCAACCGGATTCGACCTCGGATCAGTCTGCGCGACCAGGCAGCCAGCCTATCGCGCGTTCCGTGACGAACCGAGGGAACAACCCAACGACATTGTCCCGAAGGCAGGCACCACTACCGCGGTCGAGCGCGCCCCCGCGCGGCGAGATCGATGAGGGTGGCGGCGATGCGTTCGACGTAGTGGCGGCCGGTGCCGTAGTCGACGGCGGTGAAGCGGAGGCGGGGGTGGCTTTCGATCAGGACCGACGAGGTGTCGGGGGTATCGGATTCGACTGTGATGGTGAGGGTTTCGCCGAAGGTCTGCCAGGACATCGGGGTCTGCGCGGTGATTCGTCCGGTGGCGGCGTCTTCGGTGGTGATGCGCGCGGGGAGTGAGCGCAGCACCTGTTGGGCCAGGGCGTAGGACTGCTGGGGTGAGCGCGGCAGGTGGATGCGGGCGCGCTGGGACAGGCCCGGATCGGAGGCGTCGGTGTGCACTGCCGCCCGTGCGGCACGCACCTGCCGGGTACCGCCGAAGGCTGCGATGAGGGCACCGAAGATCACGCCCGCAATGATGCCGCCGAGTATCGCGGAAGTGGTGCGGGCGAAGGTGATCGAGTCGTACAGACCGATCAATACACCGAATGGGATGGCGGTGAACAGAAAGATCCTGAGGTAAAGCCGGGCCACGGCAGCCTGATTCATGAGGGCTCCAATCCTTCACCCTGGTTACGGGGCGGCCCGGATACGAGTTCACCCCTCCTGATAACGGATCGGGAGGGGTGAATCGCGATATGGGGACCGGTTCGGTCCGCTATCTGTTCAGTGCACGAGTTCGGTTGCGCCGTCGCCGAGTTCGGCGGCGATGGCCTTGCGCCCGGGGATCAGGGTGGCGATGAGCGCACCGACCGCGACGATGGCCGCACCGACCGCCACGGCGGGGGCCAGACCGTCGACGTAGGTCTGCGGGGTGCCGTAGCCGCCCCGGGAGGCGAAGACCGAGGCGAGTACCGCGACACCCATGGCGACGCCGACCTCACGCACGGTCGAGCTGGTGCCCGAGGCCATTCCGCGATCCTCCTCGAATGCGCTGGCCATGACGACCGTGGACGCCGGCGCGAAGGTCAAGCCCATGCCGACGCCACCGAGAATGAACGGCAGCACGAACGAGCTGTACGAGACGTCGACCTCGGCGATCAGCGCCATCCAGCCGAGGGCCGCGGCGAGGAAGACCTGGCCGACCACGACCAGCACTCGCGGCCCGACCTTGTCGACCAACAGGCCCGCGATCGGAGCCACCACCATCGGAGCCATGGTCCACGGCATGGTGCGGATACCGGATTCCAGCGGCGTATAGCCCTGCACGACCTGGAAGTACTGCGACAGCAGGAAGATCGAGCCGAAGACGCCGAGCGAGAACGCGAAATTGACGGTGTTGATGGCGCTGAAACCGCGCGAGCGGAACAGGCGCAGCGGCAGCATCGGCTCGGCGACCCGCAATTCCCACACCACGAACGCCGCGAGCAAAGCGGCACCGCCGAGCAGACCGCTCAGCACCGGGGCGGAAGTCCAGCCGTCATCCGCACCGTGCACGACGCCCCACACCACCGCGAGCACGCCACCGGCGGACAGCAGCAGGCCGAGCACATCCAAACGCCTTGCGCCGCCATAGGATTCACTCAGCACGCGAGCCACGAACGGCAGTGCGAGGATGCCGATCGGCACGTTCAGCCAGAAGATCCACTGCCAGCTCAGGCCGTCCACGACCGCGCCGCCGACCACCGGGCCGAGTGCGACGCCGAGACCGGTGATACCGCCCCAGATACCGATGGCGGCACTGCGCATCTTCTCCGGGACATGCGCCGAGAGCAGCGTCAGCGAGAGCGGCATGACCGCCGCACCGCCGAAACCCTGCAGCGCGCGGAACAGGATCAGCATCCACGGCTCGGTCGCCATGGCGCAGGCCGCCGACGCGGCGGTGAATACCGCGATGCCGATCAGGAACAGGCGGCGACGACCCAGCCGGTCCCCCAGCGCCGACGCGGTGAGCAGCAGCGAGGCGAATGACAGCGTGTACGCGTTGATGAACCACTGCAGATCGCTGAGCGAGGCGTTCAACTCGGTGCGAATCACCGGGAGCGCGTTGGTCACGACCAGATTGTCGAGCGTGACCATGAACATCGGGATGCCGACGGCAGCCAGCACCGCCGCCAGCGGCGGCGTGCGCACACCGGAAACCGGCTGCGCAGCGGGTGTTTCGAGTACTTCAGTCATATCCGGTTCCCTAGTTGTAATCGACTGATAACTAGAGAGTATGCATCGACTGATAACATGTCAATGGTGCATCCGGCCCGCCACTGACGAGGAGGCTCACAGCCATGGCGAGAACACGCATGACCGCCGGCGAACGCGGCGAGCAGGTACTCGCGGCCGCCGTCACCGCCTTCGCCGAATCCGGTTATGCCGCAACCAAAACCGATGAGATCGCACGCCGCGCCGGGGTATCGCAGCCGTATGTCATCCGGCTCTTCGGCACCAAACAGCAGCTCTTCCTAGCCGCGCTGCGCCAGGTCTGCGATCGCATCGAGGAGCTGTTCCGGGCCGCGGCCGAACAGACCCTGCCCGATGCGACCACCAGGGAAGCGCTGGAGAATCTCGGCGACGCCTACAAGGTCCTGCTCACCGAGCGCGATATACCGCGCGTCATGCTGCACGGCTTCTCCGCGAGCAATGATCCGGCGATCGGCCCGGTCATGCGCGAACGGTTCGGCGAAATCTACCAGCTGGTCCGCGATCTGACCGGGGCGTCGGCGAGCGAGGCCGGCGGATTCATCGCCACCGGCATGCTGCTCACCGATATGGCGGCCATGCAGGTGGTCGGACCCGAGGCGATCGAAACCCCTTGGGCCACCGAGATTCTCACCTGCTTCGAGGCCGAGGAACTGTAGCGGTTCGCCTCAGCCGCGCGTGGGCGATTCGGCCTCGGCGGCGGGCGCGTCGGCCTCGATGATCTGCTCGGTCGGCTCGGGCAGTTGCCGCGCCAGCACCTCACCCCGGAAGAACGGCGGCATCATGCGCGCCAGCACCAGGTAGATGGGAATGCCGAGCAGCAGCGTGCCAACACCCAGTACGAAGATCGCGCTGAACCACGAGGTCACCGCGGTCCATCCGGCCGCGAACAACAGGGCGAAGCCGCCCAGTGCGGGCAGCACCCCCTTCATGATGAAATCCCGTGGGCTGGAGGCGAACCGGTCGCGATACAGCCAGGCGCAACTGAGGCCGGTGAGCCCGTAGTACAGCCCGATCGAAATACCGATCGCCGTCACCGCCTCCGCGATGAGCCGCCCGCCCGAGGCGAAATTCAGGCCCGCGTACAACACCACCGATACCGCGCCGAACACGATCGTGGAGAACACCGGCGTCCGGAAGCGCGGATGAATCCGCCCGAACGCGGCGGGCAGCGCGTGATGCAGCGCCATCGAATAGGTGGCGCGCGCGGTCGGCAGAATCGTGGTCTGCGTGGACGCCGCCGCCGAGGTGAGCACCATCAGGAACAGCAGATGCACCAGCACCGAACCGACCGGCCCCGCGCCGAATACCGCATTACCCAGCGCGCCCAGCACATCGTCGACGTGATCGGGATTGGCGAGTCCGAGCCCCTCGGTGCCCGCGCCGACGAACGCCTGCCCGGCAACGGTCACCAGCAGATACAGCGCGACCAGCGTGACGGTGGACAGCACCGCCGCCCGGCCCGGAGTATGCCGCGGATCGACGGTCTCCTGATTCACCGCGACCGCCGAATCCCAGCCCCAGTAGATGAAGACCATCAGCAGCATGGCGGTGACGAAGTCCGAGAACGACCCGATCTCGAAGGGGTTGAACCAGGACCATTCCGGCATATGCGCCCCCTCCGGGGCATTGCCGATCCCGACGCGCACCAGCGCCACCACCGAGAACACGACCAGCATCCCGAATTCGACCGTCAGCAGCCAGGATTGCAGCCGAGCCGACACATCGATCCCGTACACCGCGATCGCGGTCATGACCACGAGGTAGACAATTCCTAGCAACAGCACCCGGGGGTTGGTCGCATCCGCGCCGATGCCGTGCGCCCCGAACAGATGGAAGGTGTACTGCGAACTGATCTGCGCCAGGCTAGCCATCACCAGCAGATCCGACACCACGATCGCCCACCCGGACATCCATCCGGTGAACGGCCCGAAAGCGCGCGTGGCCCAGACGAACGTGGTCCCCGGATCCGGTTCCACCGCATTGAGATCCCGGTACCCGATGGCCACCAGCAGCATGGGAATGAACGCCAGCACCACGATGATCGGCGATTGCAGTCCGACCGCCGCGACCACGAGGCCGAGCGTCGCGGTAATGCTGTACGCGGGTCCGGCCGAGGCCACCCCGATCACCACACTGGATGCCAGGGAAAGCGCACCGGAGCGCAGAGTACTGGGCGAAGTCACCGGACAACATTAAGGGCTATCACCCAGCACACCGAATCGCGGGACCGCCCGAACCGGACGGGACCCGCGATCAGAAATCGATCAGCGCCGAGCGGCGTGCTGCACGCGCGCGCTGGCGTAGAGGCAGATCGACGCCGCGGCAGCCAGATTCAGGCTTTCGGCGCGGCCGTGGATGGGAATGCGGACGCGATGGGTCGCGCGCTCGGCGATCTCCCGGTCCAGTCCGTGTGCCTCATTGCCGAAGAGCCAGGCGACCGGGCCGCGCAGGATGTCATCGGCCTCGTCGAGGTCGACCTCACCCTTGGCGGTGGTGGCCAGGATGGTGATGCCAGCGGCTTCCAAGGCGGACAGCACCTTCTCGGTATCGCGCTGACGCGCGATCGGCAGATGGAACAGGCTGCCCGCTCCGGCGCGCACGCATTTGCCATTGTGCGGATCCACCGAATCACCGGCCAGCACAACGCCATTCGCGCCCACCGCATCGGCGACTCGAATGAGGGTGCCCGCATTGCCGGGATCGGCCGTGCCGACGGGCACGGCGAGCAGGCTCGGCGCGGCACGGAGCACCTCGGTCATCGGCACATCGACCTGGCGGCAGACCGCGACCAGTCCGGGCGGAGTCACGGTCTCCCCCAGCGCTTCCGCGGCGCGATCGCTGACCAGCGTGGTGCGTACACCGTTCGCGGCGGCGCCGGCGACCAATTCGGTTTCGCGGCTGGCGGCCTTGAGCGAATAGAAGAGCTCTTCCACCCGATCCGTATCCAGGGCCGCCTCAACCGAATTCGCGCCCTCGGCGAGAAACAGGCCGGACTTGCGGCGCACCGGCGCGCGGTGCAGCTTAACGGCCGAAACGACCCGCGGGTTGCGCTCGGAGAGCGCTTCCACGGGTCGTTCCGAATTCTGCTGTGTCGTCACGCAGGGCTTAGGCAGCCGGGGCGTTGACGTCGGCAGGCAGGGCAGCCTTGGCGACGGCCACGAGACCGGCGAAGGCCTCGGCGTCGGAGACGGCCAGCTCGGCCAGGATCTTGCGGTCGACCTCGACACCCGCGGCCTTGAGGCCCTGGATGAAGCGGTTGTAGGTGATGTCGTTCAGACGCGCGGCGGCGTTGATACGAGCGATCCACAGCTTGCGGAAGTCACCCTTGCGCGCGCGGCGGTCGCGGTACGCGTAGGTCAGCGAGTGGAGCTGCTGCTCCTTGGCCTTGCGGTACAGCCGCGAGCGCTGGCCGCGGTAGCCCTTGGATGCCTCGAGTACGGAACGGCGCTTCTTCTGAGCGTTTACGGCCCTTTTGACGCGTGCCACTTGTCAGTCCTTGATCGATTCGGCGGGCGCTGCGGTCGCGCCCGGAGTGGGTCGGGGTGGCGTTCGAGAACGCGAGTTGCTGTGCGGGTCTCAGAGACCGAGCAGCTTCTTGATGCGGGGAACGTCAACCGTGGCGACGGCCTCCGTGCCTTCCAGACGGCGCGTCCGGCGAGAGGACTTGTGCTCGAGCAGGTGGCGGCGGTTGGCCTGCTCACGACGGAGCTTGCCACTGCCGGTCACCTTGAATCGCTTCGAGGCACCGCTGTGCTTCTTCATCTTCGGCATGGATTCCTCTATCTGTCTCGTCCCGAAGGCGCGCGTGAGCGCGCCGCCGGAGCCTGATCGTTATTACTGCTGCGGGGTGGCCGCCGAAGCCTCGGCACCCGGCGCTTCGGCCGGAGCCGCCGCGACCTCGGTGGCCGGAGCCTCAGCCGGAGCCGCGGCCGCGGGCGCACTGCTGCGCTGCGGCGCCGAGCTGGCTTCGTTCTGCGCCTTCACCCGCGTCTTCGCGCCCTTGTGGGGTGCGAGGACCATGGTCATGTTTCGGCCGTCCTGCTTGGCCGAAGTTTCGACGAAACCGAGATCGGCGACGTCGGAGGCCAATCGCTGCAACAGCCGGAACCCGAGTTCGGGGCGCGACTGCTCACGACCGCGGAACATGATCGTGACTTTGACCTTCGAGCCGGCTTCGAGGAAGCGAACGACGTTGCGCTTCTTGGTCTCGTAGTCGTGGTCGTCGATCTTCGGGCGGAGCTTCTGCTCCTTGATCACGGTCTGGACCTGGTTCTTCCGAGATTCACGCGCCTTCTGCGCGGTCTCGTACTTGAACTTGCCGTAGTCCATGATCTTGCATACCGGCGGACGCGCGTCCGGTGCGACCTCGACCAGGTCGAGGTCAGCCTCCATGGCGACGCGTAGTGCATCTTCAACACGCACGATCCCGACCTGCTCACCACCCGGTCCGATGAGGCGGACCTCGGGTACGCGGATGCGATCGTTGATGCGAGTCTCAGTGCTGATGGGGCCTCCTAGGTCAAGCGGTTCGTCAACGACCGCAAGCAATAACTGCAACCCCAATTTCAACACGAAAGCCCCGGGTTGGTATTTCTCCAACACGGGGCCCGAGTCGACCGATCCACGACGCAAACAACTCGCATCGCACCTGTACAGGGCGAACCTATACAGATACCCATCCGGTAAAGGATGGGCGACCGGAACCGTTAGCCTGATTCGAAGATCGGCGGACGGTGGGAGTCGGGCTCCACTTGATGCCCCGGGTGATTACATGAAGATTGACAGCATGCAACGCTCCGGGACGGTCGTCGCAGAAGAGTCTAACAGCCCATCGCCGTAGCTCCGAATCGGCCGCCCCCTGGACCAGCGGCAACCCGGTCGATGCCAAGATCTAGGGCATGAGCGAGGCACTACACGAACAGGAGTCGGCCCTCATCGACGGTGAGGTCGTGCGCGAGCTGGCCGATATCCCGGCGGTGGAGGTCATCAGCCGCGCCGCCGTCATGCTGATGAGTTCGGCCGCCGAGAAGCTCGGCCTGGGCGAGGCCGATCCCTCGACCAGCCCGCATCTGGATCTGGACGAGGCGCGACGGGTCATCACCGCGCTCGCCGGTCTGGTCACCGCGTCGGTGGAGTACCTCGGCCCGCACGCCGGACCGATTCGCGATGGCCTGCAGTCGTTGCAGCGCGCGTTCCGCGAGGCGTCGGCGCATCCGGACGCACCGGGCGCGGGCCCGGGCGAGAAGTACACCGGCCCGGTCTACTGATCCGCTGATTCACCTCAACCCCGGTCGGCACGTACCGCGCGCACGATGATGTCGGCGACGCCGCGCATCCCCTCCAGCGTGGGGTGATACGGCACCAGGGTCTGGGTCGCGAGCACCGGCTCGAACCAGCGCGCCCCGGCGGGGGCGCACATATCGTGGCCGATCGACTCGGGCCGGGTGTCTATATAGACGGCACCGGCCGCGGCGGCCGCACGAGAAACGACGGCGTCGAGACGGTCGAACGCGGCCTGGATATGCACCGCGTCCTCGGGCCGCAGGCCGATCAGGTCCGCGCAGCCGCCCGGGCGGACATAGGTGGGCCAGCCGTCGACGTAGATCTTCGCATTCGGAGCGAGGACCGAAATCCGATGCAGCGCGCTCGAATACGCGCTCGCGATACCGTCGATATCGGCATCCCAGGCCGGATCCGCGCACGGCTTCAGCCCGGCCAGATGACAGGTCAGGATGTACTTGGTCATCTGGGCGTCGTTCGCGCCGATATGAACTGTCACCAGTGTCGTATTCGGCCCGAGGCCGTCGAACTGCGGTGCGATGCCCGGGCCCTGCGAGGTCGTCAGATGCGGGATCTTCGCGGAACTGCAGGTGCGATCGTCCAGTCTCAGCCCCAACTCCAGGGCGACCAGTTTCGGAGTATTCGCGGTGGATCGCGCGCATTGCAGCGGTGCGCTCGCGTCGAAGTCCTGTACCCCGGTGGTCGCCGCGCCCGAATCCCCCAGTGCCACATACGTTGCGCCACCGTCGGCCGGTGCCGCGGTCGCCGGTGCGGGCGTGGCGGAGGCGGCGAGCACCAGCAGTGCGGCCGCGAGCAGCCCTGTGCCCCAATGGTTTCGCGGGGTTGTCGGCTTCACTGAATCCCCTATGCGATGAAAGTGATACGCTTCGGTCTCAATTCGATTGTGACGCAGGTTACTCTCTGGGCATACACTCCGCAAGCATACGGTCGGAGGCAGTAACCCCCGGGTTGCGCGCGCACCCCGCAGTCCCAGGAAACTCCCAGAATCGGTACATGAAACCGGTCCGGAAAAATTTGCGCACAATTTGCGGATTTACTGTTAACACTCTCAAACCTTTTCGCTCGGAAGCAGTTTCCCGATTACGGGACGGAAAACCTTGGCGCTCGGGACGCGGTGCTGGTTGGATGCCGGATGTAGCGCCCGATCGAGCGCTGCGCATATCAAGTCCTGCATACTGACGCGGGCAGCGGCAGCTGTCCGTCACGAACCTTCGGGGGTTGTACATGATTGACTCGATTACCCAAGGAATCTCCGGGTCGCGGCGGCGACGAGCGGTTGTTCCGGCCATGGTCGCCGCGGCTGCCCTGTTCGGCGCCCTCGTAACCGGTTGCTCCTCTTCCGATTCCGGCTCCTCCACCACCTCGGCCGCCGCGCCCGCCACCGGCCCGCTGCCCGACGGCGGTCAGCTCATCGCCGAATCCTCGCGCACCACCCAGACGCTGCAGTCCGTGCACCTGGACCTCAAGGCCACCGGCCTGGAGAACCTGCCGGTCGATTACGTCAAGGCCGATATCACCAATCAGCCGCAGGGCAGCGGCCAGGCGGTCGGCGAGGCAAAGGTGAAGGTCAAGGAGGGCGACGCCAACTGGACCGAGACCAAGTTCCTGGTCGTGGACAAGACCCTGTACGCCGGTGACGGCACCAAGTACGCACCGGTCGGTCCCGCGGAGAAGATCTACGATCCGGGCGTCATCCTGGACAAGGACAAGGGCCTGGCGCACGTCATCGGCGAGGTGAAGAACCCGAAGGTCGAATCCCGCGAAACCATCAACGGCGTCAACACCGTGAAGGTCTCCGGCACCATCGACACCGCGGTCATCGACCCGGTCGTGCCGCGCATCGGCCAGGCCGCCGGCGTCCTGCCCATCACGCTGTGGATCGCGGACGTCGCGCCGCCGACCGCCTCGGCCACCCCGCTGCCGTCCAGCGCCGCATCCCCCGGCACCGGCCCGAACCTGGTTCGCGCCATCGTCACCAAGGACGGCGGCAATGTCAGCCTGACCCTGTCCAACTGGGGCAAGCCGGTCACCGTCGTCAAGCCGGGCAGCTAGCCGGCATCGGCTCGGTCACCGAGTCTCACCACCCGGTCCGGGAAAGCGGAACGGCGGCAATGACTGCCGTCCGCGGTCCCGGACCGGACGCGTCTCGACGCAAGCTTCGCCACGAAAACGCCGCTTAAGAAGTTTTTCAGTGAAATGCAAGGCTCCGCACAGACGATACCTACACAACGCTCAAACGCTGTGTGTGCGTATGGCTTTCCGGGGGCAGCGATGAACCTGATCGGCCGAACCGACAGCCGATCAGACATGGAGGAATGAGATGACGACCGACGACCGCCCAGAAATCGAGGAGCGGGAACTCCGTCAACCTCCGCCCGATGGCCCCCCTCCGGTATCGAACGTATGGGTTTATAACGGTAAAGCCTACGACCTCAGCGACTGGATTTCCAAGCATCCGGGCGGTGAGTTCTTCATCGGGCGAACGAAAAACCGGGATATCACCTCGATTATCGGTTCGTACCACAAGAATCCGGAAGGCATCGGCAAGCTGATCGAGCGGTACGCGCTCAATCGTGTTGCGCTGCCGGAGGATATCCATCCCAAGGCGAACGCGCCGGACTTCCTGTTCACCGAGGGCTTCGACAGCTGGCGGGACACCCCCAAGTACGCCTTCGACAACAAGGACGACCTGCTGCATCAGGTCAAGAAGCGGCTCAAGGAGCCGGAACTGGCCGCCCGCATCAAGCGGATGGACACCCTGTTCAACATTGTCGTTGCGGTACTTGCCATTTCGTACTTCGCCGTCCAGGGTCTGCGCCTGTTCGAACGCAGCTGGATGCCGCTGCCGGTGTTCGTCATCGCCATGGTGCTGCTGCGCAGCTCGCTGGCCGGTTTCGGGCACTACGCCATCCACCGCGCCCAGAAGGGCATGAACAAGATCTATACGAATGCCTTCGACTTCAATTACGTCGCACTGGCTTTCGTCACCGCGGACGGGCACGCGCTACTGCACCACCCGCACACCCAGAGTGAAGTCGACATCAAGAAGAACGTCTTCACCATGATGACGCGGATCCCCCGGCTCTACCGGATGCCGATCCACACCATCCACAAGTTCGGGCACACCGTCACCGGTATGACCATCCGCCTGCTGGACGTATGCCGCCTGACCCGCAAGGTCGGCATCAAGGATATGTACGGCACCTGGGGCGGGGCGCTGCCGCACTTCATCGGCTCGTTCGGCGTGCGCTTCCTGCTGCTCGGCGAACTCATCCTGTTCACGGTGATGGGCGACTTCTGGGCCTGGGCACTGCAATTCGTGATCTCACTGTGGATCAGCACCTTCCTGGTGGTGGCCAGCCACGACTTCGAGGAAGAGGTCGAGGAGATCGAGACCAATACCGAGGACTGGGGCGTCAACCAGATCGAACAGGCCTACGACCTCAAGGTGATCGGCAACCGCTATATCGACTGCTTCCTGTCCGCCGGGCTCAGCTCGCACCGGGTGCATCACGTATTGCCTTATCAGCGCAGCGGTTTCGCCAATATCGCCACCGAGGACGTATTGCGCGAGGAGGCAGCCAAATTCGGGGTCGAATGGCTGCCCGCCAAGAGCTTCTTCACCGATCGTTTCCCGAAGCAGGTCGCGATCTATCTGTTTTCCCGCTCGGACGACGCCAAGGAACGGAACTGGGGTTTCTTCCGCGAACACTTCGCGCCGTCGGCACTGAAGACCTGCGCGGTCTACACCGTTCAGGGCTTCACCGGAATCGGCACGGTCTGAACCGATTCCGTTGACCGTCGCGCGCCACATTTTCACTGAAAGAAGGGGAGTAATTTCGTGACTATCACATTCAACGAGGGGGGCACCGCGCCCGTATCGATCGCCCGGCTTTCGGGTGGCGAGCACGGGTACGGGCGGATCGACACCGCACTGCCGCCGGCGCCGCCGACCACCGTCGGCGTAATCGAAAGCATCGCAACGGGTTCCCCGCTGCCGGTGATCGATCAGGGCGAAGCGGCCCAGCGGGTCGCCGAGCGGTTCAGCGATCCGGCGCAGCAGGCCCGCATTCCGCGGATCTACCAGAAGACCCGGATCGACACCCGCCGCCTGGCCATCGATCCGCTGGACGAGGAGTTCCTGCCGTTCAGCTCCAAGCCCGCCACCATTCGCGAGCGGATGAATCTGTTCTACGAGCACGCCGCGCCGCTGGCGGTCGATGTGGCACGGCGCGCGGTCGCCGGGCTGGACGATCCGGCCGCGCAGATCGGGCTGCTGGTCTTCGTCACCAGCACCGGATTCATCGCTCCCGGAGTCGATGTCGCCGTGGTCAAGCAGCTGGGGCTGTCCCCCGCCGTCGGCCGCGTGGTGGTGAACTTCATGGGCTGCGCCGCCGCCATGAACGGTATGCGCACCGCCGTGGACTACGTCCGGGCCCATCCGGATAAGAAGGCCATGGTCATCTGCATCGAAATCAGTTCGGTGAACGCGGTTTTCGACGATGACATCAATGACGTCATCACGCACAGCCTGTTCGGCGACGGCTGCGGGGCGGTGGTGATCGGCGCGGGTCAGCCGCATCAGCAGCTCGCCCCCGGCAAGATCGTCATCCGGGACAGCTTCAGCTACCTGTTCGACGACGCCGAGGACGGCATCGTGCTTGGCGTCAACGATAACGGCATCACCTGCGAACTCGCCGAGAGCCTGCCGCAGTACATTCTGCGCGGGGTCGACCCGGTGGTCTCGGAAGTGCTGGGGCGCAATGGACTCGACAAGTCCGATATCGACCTGTGGGCCATCCACCCGGGTGGACCCAAGATCATCGAGCAGTCCGCGGCATCGCTCGGCATCCCGGTCGAACAGGCCGCGGTGAGCTGGGACGTGCTGGCGCGCTACGGCAATATGCTGAGCGTCTCGCTGATCTTCGTGCTGGAAGAGATGGCGCGCCAGGCGGATTCGCCCAAGCCGCTCTCCACCGGCGTCGCGTTCTCCTTCGCGCCGGGTGTAACGCTCGAAGGCATCCTGTTCGACATCGTCCGCTGATCATCTTCGCGCACAGCACCTTTCAGAGAGCAAGCCATGCAACTCATCAGATTCCTCATCTCGATCTCCTGGATGCGGATCGCGGCCGTCATCACCGCCGGCCTGATCTGCGGCGCCGCCAACACCTACCTGGTGACGCTGATCCGCGGGGTCGTCTCACCCGAACCGCATCCGCAGGTGACCGTGTGGGCCTTCGCGGCCACCGGTCTGGTGATCCTGGTGAGTGGCGTGCTCTCCCAGGTGCTGCTGGTGCGGCTGGCGCAGGACGCCATCTACCGGCTCCGCGCGGAGCTGAGCTCGGGCATCGTCTCGGCTCCGCTGGAGCATCTGGAACGACTCGGCATGCACCGGCTCATGGCCACGCTGACCGAGGACGTGCGATCGCTGTCACAGGCGGTCACCGCGATTCCGAGCATCGCCGTCGATGTGGCGACCATCATCGGCTGCTTCATCTTCCTGGTGGTGCTCTCGGGACCGATCTTCGCCATCACGCTGGTCGGCACCATTATCGGAATCTCCTCCGTCGAACTGTTTCTCAAGCGGGTGCGGGTGCTCTACCGCGAGGCGCGCGAGAACGATGACGCACTGCTGCGCTCCTTCCAGGCGGTGACGCTGGGCATCAAGGAACTCAAGCTGCATCGCGGGCGGCGCAGGGATTTCATGGACCGGCATCTGCTGGGATCGGCTCGGGCACTGCGGGATCAGAATGTGGAGGCCGGTTCGCGGTTCTCCATCGGACAGGGGCTGGGACAGGGTTTGCAGCTCGCCACCATGGCGCTGATCCTGTTCGTGGTCGCCAAATCCCTTGGCGTGCACCAGGATGTCATGGTCGGCTACGTGCTGGTCACCACCTTCCTGGCGATGCCGATGCAGAACTTCATGCACCGAATTCCGGATCTGCTGCGAGGTGATGTGGCGCTGGCCAAGATTCGCGGCATGAACCTCTCGATGGAGACCGCGCACAATGAATCGCTGCTGCCGTACAGCGATCGGCCCGCGGCCACCGAGGCTCGGCTGGAACTGACCAATGTCAGCTACAACTACCGGTACGAGGCGCGCTCACCGATGGACGAGGGGCCGGGCGGACCGCCGCCGGGCACCGGACCGCATCCGGGCGGACGGCCGGAGGCGGCGAATCCCGAAGGCGCGCCGACTCTTCCGGGTGAGGCACCCGGCGGACATCCGCCGCATCCGGGTGGTCACCCCGGGGGCGCGGGGGCGCATCGTCCCGGCGGGCCGCCGCCGCCGCGCCGCGGCGCGCATCCCACCGGACCGGACGTGAACGGCCATCGCTGGGTCGACCACGGTAAGCGCGATACCCGACCGGTGCCGATGATGGCGATGCCGGAGGCGGGTGAGGGCGACGGATTCCGTTTGGGCCCAATCGATCTCACCTTCGAACCCGGTCAGATCACCTTCATCGTCGGCGGTAACGGCAGCGGCAAATCCACGCTCGCCAAGCTGATCACCGGACTGTACGTGCCGCGTTCGGGCACGGTCAGCCTCAATGGCGAACGCATCGACCACGAGAATATCGAGTGGTTCCGGCAGAACGCCTCGGCCATCTTCACCGATTTCCATCTCTTCGACGACTACCTCGGCTTCGATCGCCCCGGCATCGATGACGAAGTGCGGCACTACCTCGAGGAATTGCAGATCGCGCACAAGGTGACCGTCCAGGACGGCAAGCTCTCCACCATCGACCTGTCCCAGGGACAGCGAAAGCGGCTGGCGCTCTTGACCGCACTGCTGGAGGATCGCGCGATCTACCTCTTCGACGAGTGGGCCGCCGATCAGGAACCCAAGTTCCGCGATGTGTTCTACACCGAGATCCTGGCCGAGTTGAAGGCGCGCGGTAAGACGGTCATCGTCATCACCCACGACGACCGCTACTTCCACCTCGCCGATCAGCTGGTCAAACTCGACTTCGGCAAACTCACCGAGGCCGGTACGACGGCATCGGCGTCCGGCGCGGAATAGCGCGCCATGACCCCGGCTCCCACCGAAACACGGTGGGAGCCTTGCCATGTACTCGCGACCGGTTCATCCACCCGATAGCGAGCCGATCTCGGTGACCCGCCACCATTGCGCCCCGGCACCCGCGGCATCGCGGCGCACCGCGTCGAACAGATCGGCGCGGTGCGGTCCCGGCACCACGTGATAGTCGATCGATCCCGGCACACTGACCAATGCCAGCACCCACCACAGCGCCCGAGCGTAGGCGGCGGCGGATTCGGGCCCGTCCCACTCGTACAGGCCGCGATATCTGCCGCGCTGGTCATCGGTCAACCAGAGTTTGGAAATCAGTCCGGGAAAGCCCGCGAACAGCAAGGTATTGAGCAGACTCTCGCGGCGGAACCAGGCATGACCACGACCGTGGACCGCCCGCAATTCGAACCTCACCACCAGGACACACGGATCGCGAGGCGCGGGGCGCTCGATAACGGTCTCCCGGAAGACCGTGGCGGAGGTCCCGTCCGCGAAACCGAGGCGCAGCCCGCGATTGCCGGCGGGCACCCGAATCCGGTTGCGCGACAGGAGCATCAGGGTCCGGAACAGACAGCGCGCCAGAGCGGCGACGGCAGACCCGACCGGCAGCGGTGTCGCGGTTACGGCAGTGCTGCGCACCGGTCAACCTCGTTTCGCCAGCCGCGCCCCGAACGCCAGCCCGGCGACCACCACGAAGCCGAGCACCGCGATCAACCGATTCACATCGAGCGCGGGTTGCCAGCTCACCGTGCCGCCCCGGATCACATAGGCGCCGACCGGTTTGGCTCCCAGGCCGAAACCGGTGCCGGAACCACCCTGGCCGTTCTCGTCGGTACCACCGCCACCGCCCCCGCCCCCGGACACGGCCGCCGCCGTAATGACGGTGATGCCATCCCGTTCGATCGGCTCCGCGTAGACCCGGCGCACCGAAATGGAATCCGTTGCCGCGGTGAGAACATCCTCGACCTTCATATCCATACCTTCCGTGCTGACCGGCAGTCGCTCCGCCGGCTCGCCTACCAGTGTCGATGACGCGATGCTCCCGGCGGCAGGGCCGAAATTCCCTGGCCCGAAGGAGGAATTGCCACCGCGGAAGTGGCCGCGGAGTAACCACGATCCCGTCGATGTTGTCGAATACATGGTCAGCGAATCACCGGCAATGAAACAGCAGCGACGGGCACAGCTCCGCGATTTCCTGCGGACCCGCCGGGCGCGATTGACGCCCGGTGATGTCGGCCTGCCGTCGGCGGGCACCCGGCGCACCCCCGGGCTCCGCCGGGAGGAAGTCGCGCTGCTCGCCGGTGTCGGCGTTTCCTGGTACACCTGGCTCGAACAGGGACGCGATATCAACCCCTCCGCCGAGGTGCTCGAAGCGGTGGGACGGGCGCTGCAGTTGAGTCAGCCCGAACGAGCGCACCTGTTCGTGCTCGCGGGACTGAATCCGCCACCGGCGCAGCGGGTTCCGGAGTCGCCAGTGAGTGCGGAACTCCAGCAGCTGATCGATGCCTGGACACCGCGACCCGCCATTCTGCGCGACCGGTACTGGAACATCCTGGCCATCAACGACGCCACCCGCGCCGTCTTCGGCTACGACGACAGCGATCAGAACTGCCTGATCACCTTCTTCACCAATGGCCGCTACCGCGGTATCCACGCCCACTGGGAACGAGTCGCCCCGACCATCGTGGCCGCCTTCCGAGCCGAGACGGCGCATCTGCCCGATGACCCGGAACTGCGGCGGGTCATCGGCGAATTGAGCGCGGTGAGCACCGAATTCGCCGACTTGTGGGCGCAGCACGATGTGGCCGCACCCACCCAGGAGGTCAAGGCCATCACGCACCCGAGCGCGGGTGAACTGTATTTCGACACCACCACACTCGCCGTCATCGACCACCCGGGGTGGTACCTGGAGCTGTACAACCCGAAGATCGGCACGGGGACGCTGGAGCGGGTGGACGGACTGCTCGCCGAACCGGTGTGGATCCCGGCCACAAGCACGCCGGGATGACGGGGCGAGGCACAACACGGGAACGGGGCGAGGGCTGATGGCGGGAGCCTGGTGGTGGCGGACCCAGGTTGACTGCGCACTGTTTGCTGGTGGCCGTGCTCGGCAGGCTGAATGCCATGACGCACAGCACTTCTCGATTTCAGGACAAGATCGCACTTATCACCGGCGGCACCAGCGGTATGGGACTGGCGACCGCGCACCGGCTATTGGCCGAGGGCGCGAGCGTGATCATTACCGGGCGGAGTAAGAAGCGACTCGATGCGGCCGTCGCCGAACTCGAACGGGGTTTGCCGGAAGGCGCTGCGGCGGAACGGGTGCTGGCGGTCGTGGGCGATGTGGGCGATCGCGTGGATCTGACAACGCTGATCGACACCGTCCGGCAGCGGTTCGGACGGCTGGACGTGCTGTTCGCCAATGCGGGCATTGGATCATTCGGACCGATCGGCGAGGTGACCGAGGAGGAATTCGATCGGGTGATCGGGGTCAACTTCAAGGGCGTGTACTTCACCATCCAGCAGGCGCTTCCACTGCTGGTGGACGGATCGGCGATCGTGATCAACGCCTCCTGGACCCTCCATCGCGGCCTCCAGGGCGCAACCGTCTACTCCGCGACCAAGGCCGCTGTGCACAATCTCGGCCACACCCTCGCCGCCGATCTCGCCCCGCGCCGGATCCGCGTCAACTCGGTCAGCCCCGGCTACATCGAAACCCCGATGTTCCACGAGGCCGTGTCGGTGGACGCCCACACCGAGGTCATCTCAGCCGTCGCGGCAGCACGGCTCGGTACCGCCGAGGATGTGGCGTCCGCGGTCGCCTTCCTCGCCTCATATGAGGCGTCGTACATCAACGGTCAGGACCTGATCATCGACGGCGGCCTGGTCGCCGCCATCCCCGGCGGCATGCTGTAATTCGATTCCAGCGATACGAAAACCAAAGGCCCCCGCCGAATTCGGCGGGGGCCTTTTCGCTCGTACGCTCTCGATCAGCGCAGGGCGGCGGCCTTTCGGCGTGCTGCGGCGGCCTTTTTCGCTGCCGCGTCGGCGGGCTTCTTCTCCGCGGTCGTGGTTTTCTTGGCCGTGCTGCTGGTCTTGGCGGCGGCCTTCTTGGCCGGGGCCTTCTTGGCCGGGGCGGTTGCGGCCTTCGGGGCGGGCTGGGCTTCCAGGACTGTCTTCAGGAATTGGCCGGTGTAGCTGTCCGCTACGGCGGCAACGTCTTCCGGGGTGCCTTCGGCGATGACCTGGCCGCCGCCGGAACCGCCTTCCGGACCCATATCGATGACCCAGTCGGAGGTCTTGATGACATCCAGGTTGTGTTCGATGACGATCACCGAATTGCCCTTGTCGACAAGGCCGTTGATGACCTTGAGCAGCTTGCGGATGTCCTCGAAGTGCAGACCGGTGGTGGGCTCGTCGAGGATGTAGATGGTGCGGCCGGTGGAGCGCTTCTGGAGTTCGGCGGCCAGTTTGACGCGTTGCGCCTCACCACCGGACAGGGTCGGCGCGGGCTGGCCCAGGCGGACGTAGCCGAGGCCGACGTCCACCAGGGTCGCCAGGTAGCGGTGGATGGAGGTGACCGGTTCGAAGAATTCGGCGGCCTCCTCGATCGGCATATCGAGGACCTCGGCGATGGTCTTGCCCTTGTAGTGCACCTCGAGGGTTTCGCGGTTGTAGCGCGCGCCGTGGCAGACCTCGCACGGGACATACACGTCCGGCAGGAAGTTCATCTCGATCTTCAAAGTGCCGTCGCCCGAGCAGGCTTCGCAGCGGCCGCCCTTGACATTGAAGGAGAACCGGCCGGGCTGATAACCGCGCACCTTGGCCTCGGTGGTGGCGGCGAACAGGGTGCGGATCTTGTCGAACACGCCGGTGTAGGTGGCGGCGTTCGAGCGCGGGGTGCGGCCGATCGGGGACTGATCGACCTGCACCAGCTTGTCCAGGTGATCGAGACCGTTCACGCGGGTGTGACGACCCGGAACCTGGCGCGCGCCATTGAGCTTATTGGCGAGCACGGTCGCGAGAATGTCATTGACCAGCGTGGACTTACCCGAACCGGACACACCCGTGATCGAGGTGAGAATGCCCAGCGGGAAATTCACATCGATATTGCGCAGATTGTGCTCGACCGCGCCCACCACGGTGAGCTGCTTCTTCTTGTCCATCGGCCGCCGAATCAACGGCACCTCGATGCTCTCGCGGCCGGAAAGGTATGCGCCGGTGAGGGATTTCGGATCGGTCAGCAGACCCGGATACGGACCCGAGTACACCACCTCACCACCGTGTTCACCGGCGAGCGGACCGATATCGACCACCCAGTCCGAGGCGTGAATGGTGTCCTCATCGTGTTCGACCACGATCAGCGTATTGCCGAGTGTCTTGAGCCTGGTGAGAGTTTCGATCAACCGGCGATTATCGCGCTGATGCAGGCCGATGGACGGCTCGTCGAGGACGTACAGCACGCCGACCAGTCCGGAACCGATCTGGGTGGCGAGCCGGATGCGCTGCGCCTCACCACCGGAAAGCGTTGCGGCGGCACGGGACAGCGACAGATATTGCAGGCCGACATCGAGCAGGAAGCCCAGCCGCGCCTGAATCTCCTTGATCACCTGCGCGGCGATCGCGGCCTGCCGGTCGTCCAAGGTCAGCGAGTTCAGGAAGTCCGCGGCATCGCCGATGGACAGGTCCGAAATATCGGCGATGGAGCGGTCCTGCTCCCCCGCGCGCAGCGTGACGGCCAGGATCTCCGGGCGCAGGCGCGCGCCATTGCAGACCGGGCACGGGATATCCCGCATGTACCCGTCGTAGTACTCCTTGGCCGATTCGGATTCGGTGTTGTCCATGCGCCGCTGCAGGAACGGCATCACACCTTCGAAATCGGCGTAGTACGAACGCTTGCGGCCGTACCGGTTGGTGTACGAGACGTGCACCTGTTCGGAACTGCCCTCCAGCACGGCCTTTCGGGCCTTGGACGGCAGATCCTGCCAGGCGGTGTCCATGGAGAAACCCATCGCCTCCGCCAGGCCGGACAGCAGACGGGTGAAGTATTCGGCGGTCTGCCCGCGCGACCACGGCGCGATCGCGCCCTCGCCCAGGCTCAATTCCGCATCGGGCACAACGAGATCCGGATCGACCTCCTTGCGAATACCCAGACCGGTGCAATCGGGGCAGGCGCCGTACGGCGAGTTGAACGAGAACGAGCGCGGCTCGAGATCCTCGATATCGAGCGGATGCCCGTTCGGGCAGGCCAGCCGCTCGGAAAAACGACGCTCGCGATCGTGCGCGTGCTCATCGCGATCCACGAAATCGAGCACCACGACCCCGTCGGCCAGCCGCAGTGCCGTCTCGATCGAATCGGTCAGGCGCTGTTTGGAGGTCGGCTTCACGGCGAGACGGTCGATGACCACCTCGACATCATGCTTCTCCTGCTTCTTCAGCTTGGGCGGATCGGTCAGCGGGTACACCACGCCGTCGACCCGCACGCGCGAATAGCCCTGGCCGTTCAGCGATTCGAAGAGATCCACGAATTCGCCCTTGCGGGTGCGCACCACGGGCGCGAGCACCTGGAACTTGATGCCCTCCTCCATGGCGAGCACCTGATCCACGATCTGCTGCGGCGACTGCTTCTCGATGAGATGACCGCAGGTCGGGCAGTGCGGGGTGCCCGCGCGCGCGAACAGCAGGCGCAGATAGTCGTAGACCTCGGTGATGGTGCCGACCGTGGACCGCGGATTGCGGTTGGTCGACTTCTGATCGATGGACACCGCGGGCGAGAGGCCCTCGATGAAATCCACATCGGGCTTATCCATCTGCCCGAGGAATTGCCGGGCGTACGCCGACAGCGATTCCACATAGCGGCGCTGCCCCTCGGCGAAGATGGTGTCGAACGCCAGCGAGGACTTACCGGACCCGGACAAGCCGGTGAACACGATAAGACTGTCGCGGGGTAGGTCGAGATCGACCCCTTTCAGGTTGTGCTCCCGCGCTCCACGCACCGTCAGGCGATCCGCCACCGGCCATCCTTCCAACGTTTCGGCATCAAGACATACCCCCGACGCCATGCTAGGCGTGCCCACCGACAAGTTCGGTTACGCACGCGGAAACGCTGGTCAGATGAAGGAAATTGCGCGCGAGCTCACTCCGGAACGAGTCGGTCCGTGAGCCACAACGATTGTTCGGACCCGGATTGTTCCGGGATGTTCCGGCGCACACACGGCACCACGATCGCGCGCGGCTGTAAACCGCGATCGCGCGGGCGCTCCTCCGAACCCGCCGCGGTGACCAAGGCCAGGTCACCGTCGAATCGGCGGTACAGCAGCCGACCCCGATGGGTGTCCGGATCGGTGAAGAACAGATACGGTGATCCACCCAGGCACAGTCGTGCGGCGGCCTCGTCCTCATGCAGTGCGGGCACGCTGTCGCGATGGCGGCGCACCGGCCGCACACCTGCGGCGCCGTTCCAGCACACCACCGCGTCCGCGCCGGTCTCGGCGTCGATATAGAGGTGCGCGTCGAAATCCATCGCGTCCAGGATCCGGGCGGCCGCGCCGGCGGTGGCCACCTGTAGTCGGCAATCCTTGCGCCGCACGATCGGGCGCGGATCGGTGACCAGGGCCAGCGCGGGCCGCGCCGGATCGGGCCAGGGCCGGGACGCTTCCTCCGGTGGGCAGCCCAGCCGCAGGTCCAGGCGCTCCAAAGCGAAGGTGGTCGCGAAGCGTCCCGGCCCGGCGACCTGTACCCGGAACGCCTTCCCCAGCGTCCGGATCGATATTTGGGTCAACGTGTGCTCATCATCGGAGTCGGGCCAGTGCAGGCGTGCCCGCACCGGCCCTTCCACCCCGTGGCGCCGCAGGATTCTGCCCAGTCCGCGCACCACGCGGGTCACTTCGGCGGCCGGTACGGGCCCGCGCGTGGTCACCACGAAATCCTCGTCACTGCCACTGGACCACACATCGAATCCGCCCATAGCCGACCCACTTTCCCGATTCCGACCCGGCAACCCGCTCCTATGACAACACGCTCGCGTACGTGGCCGACAGGGGCGAAGGTCCCAATCCGGGCTATTTTTTGGAAATTCTTCCGCTAAAAAGTTGGCGGATGGTTGCATGGGGTGGAATCGGTTGCCGGACAAGGCAGGACGAGCATGCACGAGACGCACCGCACGGGCCCCTATTCCGTACGCGACACCCTGTCCCAACTGCGGTTACGAGAACTGCTCACCGAGGTCAAGGACCGCGTCGAACAGATCATCGACGCCCGCGATCGCATCGACGGACTGGTCGAGGCCATGCTCGCGGTCACCTCCGGACTCGACCTCGATCAAACCCTGCGCACCATCGTGCGCGCAGCCGCCAGCCTGGTCGACGCCCGCTACGGCGTGCTCGCCGTACGGGGGCACGATCGGCAGCTGACCCAGTTCATCCACCACGGCGTCGATGAGCCCACCCGAGTGCTCATCGGCGCGCTGCCGGAGGGCAGCGGGGTGCTCGGCCTGGTCGCCGAACAATCCGAACCCGTTCGGCTGGACGATCTTACGCGGCATCCGGCCTTCATCGGATTTCCCGAACACCATCCGCCCATGCGCACCTTCCTGGGTGTGCCGGTGCGCGTTCGCGGTGAGATGTTCGGCAATCTGTATCTGGCCGAGAAATCCGGCGAGCACCCCTTCACCGAAGACGACGAGGTGCTGATGCAGGCGCTGGCCGCGGCCGCCGGTATCGCCGTCGACAATGCCCGGCTCTACGAATCCGCGCGCACCCGGCAGGCCTGGATCGAGGCGACCCGCGATATCGCCACCGAATTCCTCGCCGATACCGATCCCACCAAAGTGCTCGCGCACGTGGTCGAACACGCCCGTGAGCTCACCGCCTCCCAACGCGCGCTGCTCGCGGTGGTCGCCGATCCCGAGACACCGCCCGAGGATGTCACCGAACTGGTGATCGCGCAGTGGTCCGGACCGGGCGGCGGTGCGGACGGTAAGACCGTGCGCACCATCGGCACCGCGGTCGGGCACGCGCTGACCACCCGCACCCCGCTGCGCTTCGACGATGCCCGGCAGGTGGATCTGGGCAAGACCATTCCGGGGATCGGACCGGCGCTGGTGCTGCCGCTGCACACCCCCGATTCCACGCTGGGCGTGCTGATCATCCTGCGCGCCGCCGAATCCAGCCCGTACCCGGACGAATTGGTGGAACTCATCGCGGCGTTCACCGATCAGGCCGCGCTGGCCATGCAATTGGCGGTGGCACAGCGCCGCATGCGCGAACTCGACATCCTCACCGATCGCGATCGAATCGCCCGGGATCTGCACGATCACGTCATCCAAAGGCTCTTCGCCATCGGGCTCTCACTACAGGGCACGGTGCCGCGCGCCCGCGTTCCCGAAGTGGCGCAACGGCTCACCGACGCCATCAACGATCTGCAGGACGTGGTGCAGGAGATCCGCACCTCGATCTTCGATCTGCACGGCGGCAACGGGCACAGCACCCGGCTGCGCCAGCGTCTCGAGCGCGCGATCAAACAGCAGACGACAACCACCGGGATCCGCGCGCTCATGCATGTGACCGGACCGCTGTCGGTGGTCGAACCCGCGCTCGCCGATCACGCCGAAGCCGTTGTGCGCGAGGCGGTCAGCAATGCGGTGCGGCATTCGGGCGGCGACACCATCACCATCGATATCGGGGTGGCGGACGATCTCACCATCGTGGTCGCCGATAACGGCCGCGGCATTCCGGACGGCATCACGCCCAGCGGGCTGACCAATCTCGCGCATCGCGCCGAACAGTGCGGCGGCCGGCTGGCGGTCTACCCGCAGCGCGATAACTCGGGAGAGCACACCGGCACGAAATTGAATTGGTCGGTCCCGCTGCACTGAACGAGCCCGTCGACGCGGATCCGGTTGTCCCCGAACCGGGCTCAGACCGGGCCCAGCACCAGCGCGGAGTTGTTGCCGCCCATGCCGAGCGCGGTTTTCAGGGTGATGCCGTCACCGCCGGAGATCACCCCGTCCACCAGGCGGGCGTGCGCGGGCGCGACGATCGGCGACGACACCACCGCGCCGCGGTCGTATCCCATTGCCACGGCGGCGACTTCGACGCCCGCCGAGGCCGCCTGACAGTGCCCGGTCAGCGGTTTGGTCGCGCAGACCAGCGGGCGATTGTCGAAAAGGTCCGCGAGCAGCGCGGTTTCGGCGTCATCGCACTGCTGGGTGCCCGAGCCGTGCGCGTTCAGATACGCCACCTCGTCCGGTCGCACCGCGGCGTTGGCCAGGGCGCGGCGCACGCATTCGAAGATGTGCTCGTGCGAAGGCTCCACGGAGATCACGTGATAGCCGTCATTGGTCATGGCCCCGCCCAGCACCGCCGCGTAGGGCCGGTCCGCCTCGCGGGTCACCACGAACGCGGTGGACGCCTCACCCCAGCTGAAACCGCGACTGCCCTCCTGGAACGGGCGGCAGGCGACGAGCGGTTCCACATCGGTGACGGCCGCGCCGAGGGATTCGAAGTGCTCCACCATGTCCGGGGTCGCGGACAGATCCGAGGCGACCACCACCACATCGTCGGCGATGCCCTGCGCCAGCCACAGCTGCGCGGTGATCAACGCCGCGTTCGCCGAGGAGCACGCCGCCGTCACATTCATGGCGGGACCGTGGAAACCGAACTCCCGCATCAGGTTCGCATTCGGGGTCGAGGGCAGTAATCGCAGATAGTCCCGGGCACGCCGATGCCCGTGATCCTCGACATAGAAATCCCGCCACTCGTACACATTGCCGAGCACGATGGCGTGCAGCAGACCCACGGTGCGACCGGGCCGCCAGCCGCGTAGGGTGGCGTCGGCGACGGCCTCGCGCACCGATTCCTGCACCGCGCGCACATAGCGACTGGGGCCGATTTCCGGATCACCGCCGTCCGGCACGCGGGCAACCCATCCGTGCCGATCGCGTTCGGGGCCGTACCCTGGATGCAACCGGGCTGCGGGCTTACCGCTCAGCAAACCCTCCCAGAGGGCTTCTCGACCCCAGCCGTACCCGGTGACGGCACCGATTCCGGCAATGGTCATATGATCTTGGTGCTGTATCGCAGTGTTCGGAGCGGGGTTGGTGCCAGGCATTGCATCGATCCTTCCCAGAGCCGGTGCCTGTAATGATCACCACCAACAGGCCGATGCTGTGCGGAACTGTGATTGATCCAATACGTTCGGCGCGGTTTCCAGCAAACCCCGCCGCTCACACCATAGTGCCGTGCTCCAGCGAAGCGTTTCAACGACGACCAGGGGGTGCTTGAGGTGGTTGGTAACGATCGGGCAAACTCCCCGACCGATGCCGAACAGCTGGCCCAGCGGTACCGCACGCTGGTGGAACACAGCCCGGACGGGGTTGTGGTCCACGAACGCGGCACGATCGTCTACGCCAATCCCGCCATGGTGCGGCTGCTGGGGGCCACGGAGATCGACGAAGTCGTCGGACAGCCGGTCACCAATTTCGTGATGGCGCGCGATGTGCCCGCCATGCTGGAACGCATTCGCAGACTCACCATCGCCGGAACCGCTTCCGAGCCCGCCGAATTGGTGCTGGTGAAGATCGACGGCAGCACCGTCGAAGCCGAAACCGTCTCGGTGCTCACCGCCTGGCATGAACGACTCGCCTATCAGGTGGTGGTGCACGACCTCACCCCGCAACGACGCGCCGAGGCCGCGCAGGCACGCGCCGAACAGTTCTTCACCACCGTGGTCTCGCAATTGGAGGAGGGCGTGGTGGTCATCGACCGGGACGGGCGCATCGAATCCGCGAATCCGGCCGCGCGCCGCATATTCGGTTATGACGCCGACGATCTCGTCGGCACGCATCTCAACGACATACCGCTGTGCCTGCTCGACGCCAACGCCCAGCCCATGCCGGCGTCCTGGTATCCGGTGATCCGCACGCTGGCGACCGGAGAAACGGTGACGCGCTTCGTATTCGGGGTGGACCGGCCCGACGGGCAGCGGCGCTGGCTGTCCGCGAGCAGCCGGTTGCTCAATCCCGAGGACCCGAATTCACCCGCGGTGTCATCGTTCAACGACATCACCGAATTCCGGGCCAGCCGAAGGCAATTGGAGTATCAGGCCACCCACGATCCGCTCACCGGGCTGGCCAATCGGGCACTGGTGCTGTCCCGGCTGGCGGGGGCGCTCGGCACCAGCGAGGCGCTGCCGGTGTCCACGGTGCTGTTCATCGATCTGGACGGTTTCAAGACCATCAACGACACGCTCGGGCATGCCATCGGCGATACCGTGCTCCAAATTGTGGCGCAGCGGCTACAGCGCGGGCTGCGCTCGGACGACATCGTCGGCCGCATCGGCGGGGACGAATTCCTGGTGCTGCTGTCCGGGCGCACCCTCGGCGAGGACTTGGAGGCGCTGGTCACCAGATTGCGGCAGACCATGGCGGAGCCGATCATCGCGCGCGGGCATCGCATCCAGGTGAACGCGTCGATCGGCATCACACCGCTGCATCCCGGTGACGGGCGCACCCCCGAAGCTGTGCTGCACGATGCCGATCTGGCCATGTACCGGGCCAAACCGCCCGGGCACCGGGACACCACGCTGAGCCGGCGCAGTGATTCCACGCATGCCTCCTGAACCGATGCGCCGACCCGGTTTCCGCGCCACACGTCACGGTTGACCTGCCGGTACGGCGCGCCGGGCAAACGGGAACTAGACTCGATAACTCTGTTCTCGATGGTTCGCGCGCTGTGCGCGTACAGCACCGCGTGGTGACAAGGAGTTCCGTTTTGCCCGACCTCACCGAGGAGCGTTCTGTGTCCGCGTCCAGTTCCGATGCCAAGACCGCGGCGGAACTGGAACGCGAACAGCAGCACCTGACCCTGCTCTACGAGCGGCTCGACGGAATGCGCGAATACGCGCAGCGACGACTGCGCACGGTGCTGCTGGAAACCGGCGGCACACCGCAGGCCCGCAGTGAACGGGAATCGTTCACCCAGCTGTATTCGGAGGATCTATCCAAGTACGACGCGGCCGAACACGGATTGTGCTTCGGCCGCATCGATCTCGCGCCCGAGAGCGCGGACGACTCCGGGAACGGCACCTCGCCCGAGGGCGAGCGCCGGTATATCGGCCGCATCGGCATCCTCGACGAGGCCGCCGATTACGAGACGCTGCTGCTGGATTGGCGCGCCCCCATGTCGCGGCCGTTCTACCTGGCCACCACCGCCGCCCCGGACGGGGTGACCAGGCGGCGGCATATCCGCACCCGCAATCGCAAGGTCACCTCGGTCAACGACGAGTACCTCGATCTGGAGACCGCCCGGCGCGACGGCGTCATCAACGATGACGGCGGCGTGGGCAGTGAGAGCGCGCTGCTGGCCGCGCTCAATGCCGCGCGCACCGGGCATATGAACGACATCGTCGAGACCATTCAGCACGAGCAGGACGCCATCATCCGCTCCGAGCACAAGAGCGTGCTGGTGGTGCAGGGCGGGCCGGGCACCGGCAAAACCGCCGTGGCACTGCATCGTGCGGCCTACCTGCTGTACACCTACCGGCAGCAGCTGGACAAAGCCGGTGTGCTGATCATCGGGCCGAACTCGACCTTCCTGGATTACATCGGGCAGGTGCTGCCCTCGCTGGGTGAGACCGGGGTGCTGCTGTCCACCATCGGCGATCTGTATCCGGGAGTGCGCGCCACGCTGGAGGATTCGCTGCGCGCCGGGGAACTCAAGGGTTCCCTCGACATGCTCGAGGTGCTCAAGAAGGCCGTGCGGGATTGGCAGGAGATTCCCAAGGATCCGATCCGGCTGCACTTCGACGGGCGCGAACTCACCCTGGATCGGCGCATCGTCACCAAGGCGCGCGGGCGGGCGCGGTCCTCGCGGCGACCGCACAATCTGGCGCGGCCGATCTTCGCGGCGGGCGTGGTGGACGCGCTCACCGATCAGCTGGCGCAGCTCATCGGCGCGGATCCGCTGGGCGGGCGAAACCTGTTGAGCCAGACCGATCTCACCGAGATCCGCGATGAGATGCGGGCCGACGCCGATATCCAGCGCGCCATCGCCGGGCTGTGGCCGCTGCTCACCCCGCAGGACGTGCTGGGCGGGCTGTGGGCCGATGCCAAACGACTCGCCAACGCCGCCTCGCAGTTGAGCCCGGAGGATCGGGCCGAACTGGCGCGCAGCGATAACGGTGAGTTCAGCGCCGCCGACGCGCCGCTGCTGGACGAGCTCGCCGAACTGCTCGGCATCGACGACAGTGAGGAGCGCGAACGCTCCCGCCGCCGCTGGCGCGCCCAGCTCGCCGAGGCGCAGGACGCCCTCGATATCCTCACCGGCTCCGCGCCACAGGATCTCGAGGATGAGCTCGATCCCGAACTGCTCATGGCGTACGACCTCATCGACGCCAGTCAGCTCGCCGAACGCCAGCAGGTCCGCACCAGCCAGACCACCGCCGAACGCGCCGCGGGCGACCGCACCTGGACCTACGGGCATGTCATCGTCGATGAGGCGCAGGAGCTTTCGGAGATGGCATGGCGAATGGTGATGCGGCGCATCCCGAATCGCTGGATCACCGCCGTCGGCGATGTGGCCCAGACCGGTGATCCGGCGGGCGCGTCGTCCTGGCAGCAGGTGCTGGAACCCTATGTCGCCAAACGCTGGAAACTCACCGAGTTGACCGTCAACTACCGCACCCCGGCGGAGATCATGGCGGTAGCGGCGGATGTGCTCGCCGAGATCGATCCCGGCGCGGCCATTCCGCGATCGGTCCGCGATTCGGGCTTCGAACCCGCCGCGCATCGAGTGACCGCCGGGCAACTCGCCGATGAGGTGGGCCGCCTGGTCACCGCCGAGGCCGAGCACCCCGGCACCACCGCGGTCATCGTGCCGCACGAACTGGCCGCGAAACTCGCTCACCTGGCGACGGATTCGGCCCGCGTGCTCACCGTGCACGATGTGAAGGGCCTGGAATTCGACGCGGTCATCCTCGTCGAACCCCGGCAAATCCTGGACGAATCCCCCCGCGGCCTGAACGACCTCTACGTGGCCCTGACCCGCGCCACCCAGCGCCTGGCCGTGGTGCACACCGAGGATCTACCCCCGGTCCTGCACCGCCTGGGCTGACCAGTACTCCCCGGACAAAGCAAAGCGGCCGTGACCAACTGGTCACGGCCGCTTCGTTGTTCAACATCAGCGCACTGTGTGCACGATCAGGACGTCGCTGCGGGACTTGCGGGCCACGTCCGAGGGGACGGAGCCGAGCAGGCGACCCGCGAGGGTGTTGAGGCCGCGGTTACCGACGACGAGCAGGTCGGCGTCGACTTCCTTGAGCAGGGCGAGCAGGGATTCCACGGGCTCACCGACGACGGCCTTCTCGACCACGTTGGTGGCGCCGGCGGCGGTGGCCTTATCGCGTGCGACGCGCAGGATCTCGCTCGTCGGCGCGGAGCCGCGCACCTGGTAGGCCTCGTCCTTGAGCACGTCGGCGGCGGCGGCGACATCACGGTCATCCGTCGGGTAGTACGCGCAGGCGATGTACAGCGTCGCACCCTCGTCGCCGGCCAGAGCCGCGGCCCGCTCGACGGCGACGTACGACGAGTCCGAGCCATCGGTACCGACGACAATCGTCCGGTAGGCGGTCATTCTCTCCTCCAAGTACAAGGGTCGGGGTCGTGGCGTCCACCTTCGTGGTTACCGCCTCGACAACTGCGCCTGACAATAGCGGCATAACCGGCGGAAATTTTCGATATCGCCCCACATCACACTCGCGTGCCGTGCCGGATACAACGCACATTCTGTGACGTCGGCCGATAGGGCCCGCACTACCAGCGAATTCGGCGGGCGTTTGTGAGACCTCCCAGAAATCGTCAACCGCATTGCGCGCCTGGGACTTTCATCACAACGGTGGAATTCGCCCGGATACGGCGCGGCCCATCCGGTGCGAGGCGCGCACCGGATGGGCCGTGAAACCGCTACCTCACAGCTCGTGATAGTCGGCCCAGAACCAGCCGAGAATCACGCTGAGGATGGTCATCCTCACTCCTGTCGCTACGGCCGATCATTGACGCGCAATACTAACGCGCCGGGCCGGGCATCAGAGGCTGAAAAGCGGTCCGGTCAGCGTCAATCCGAGATCGTGGCCGACATAGGCGAAGAAGGCGAACAGCATGAGCGCCGCGCCCGCCAGCGACAGATCCTTATTGAACGAGATCATCTCGGTCTGCTTGGCCTGCGGATCGGTTTCCTTCCAGAACGCGTGCATGATGAACGCGGTCGGGACCAGGAAGATGACCAGCAGCAGGGCGCCCAGATCCGCCCAGACGCCGAGCAGCACGCTCAGCCCGCCGAGCAGCAGCAGCACCCCGGAGCCCAGCACCGACAATCGAGCTGCCGGAACCCCTTTGAATTGCGCGTACTGCGCCATGGCCTCGGATTGGGTCAGATGCCCGACCGCCGAGGAGAGGAACAGTAGAACGAACAGGATCCGTCCGATCAATACCAGCACATCCATGGCCCGCTCCTTAGTCGATTCCTGCCATAGGGTGATACGGCAACCAACCACATCAGGGGCTTGCGCATTCCCGATCTTGCTGTTCAGGAGGGTAGCGAGGTCTTGGCGTATTCCAGCGGAGGCATTCCGATCTCGGTCGTGAACTCGCGGGAGAAGTGCGCCTGATCGAAGTAGCCGAGGTCCAGTGCGAGCGCGGCCAGATCCGAGCTGCGGCCCTGCGCGAGCAGATGCGCGCCGTCCTGGAGGCGGAAGCGGCGCAGCACCCATTTCGGGCCGACGCCGACATAGCGGCGGAACAGGCGTTGCAGGGTGCGGATCGGGATGTCGAAGCGTTCGGTGACCTGGTCGACGCGGGTGAGATCGCGATCGGACTCCATCGCGTCGATAATGCTCAGCACCAGGTGGTAGGAGGTGTCGTCGGCGACGGCGCGGCGGTCGATGGCCTCGATGAGGAAGTCCTCCACCAGCTTTCGGCGCTGTTCCAGAGCGGTGGCGCCCAGTACGCGTTCGGACAGACCCGCCGCATCGGGCAGCACCTCGGTGACCGGGAGCGCGGTATCGCGCAGCGCCCCGACATCCATACCGGTGAACGCGCCGAACCCGCCGGAACGAAACTTCACACCGAAAGTGTCACCGACACCGGATAATTCGCGCACATACTTGGTGGTCCAGACGCCGGTGACAAAACCACCGCGCCGATCGTGCGCGTTCTCGAAGGTCAGGTTCACCACCGGAAAACCCAGTACCTCGGCCGTATACGGCGGCAGGCCGGTGCGATCCCAGTGCACCGACCAGTAGAACTCGACGTAGCGCGCGACCTGCTCCCCCGCCGGCAAACGGGCGTGATTGCTGGCCGCGATCTGTTCACGCGGACGCAGAATGCCCTTGGCGGTCTCCGGCGGCGGCACCGGGCGGCGGTTCGGCGGCGGTGTATCAGAGCTGGTCATGGGGCTGTCGCTTTCTTACAAGATCCGCGGCGGCCCGGCGAGCAGAGTGAGTGCCATGAGCAACGCAGTGAATCCGATCCCGGAGAACTACCACTCCATCACCTGCTACCTGACCGTCCCCGACGGCAATCGGGCCCTGGACTTCTATGCGACCGTGTTCGGCGCGAAGGTGGTGAGCCGCAACGATCTTCCCGACGGCCAGCCCGCGCACGCCGAACTGCTGATCGGCGATTCCACCATCCAGGTCGGCATGCCGATTCCGGAGAGCGGCCTCATCGCCCCGAATGGCGAGACCCTGAACACCAGCATCGTGCACTACTGCCCGGATGTGGACGGCGTCATCGAACGCGGCCGCGACGCCGGGGCGCGCATCGCGGACGAACCGGCCACCTTCGTCACCGGTGACCGCTACGCCGTCCTCTACGACCCCTTCGGCTACCGCTGGGTCTGCATGACCCGCGTCGAGGACGTCCCCCGCGAAGAGGCCGAGCGCCGCGTCAACGAATGGATGGCCCAGCAGGGCTGATTCGCTCATTGCAATCCGGCGGCGTCCATACCGCGGAGCTCCTTCTTCAGGTCGGCGATCTCATCGCGCAGGCGGCCCGCGAGCTCGAACTGCAGTTCGCGGGCGGCGTTCATCATTTGCGCGGTCATATCCTTGACCAGGTCCGCGAGTTCGGCGCGGGGCATGGATTTGACGTCGCGGCCCTCGAAGACGCCCGCCGACACCGCGCGCCCGGGTTCACCCTGGGCGCGCCGGCCGCGGCTGGAGTTGCGGCCGGAACCACCCACCTCGACCTCGGTCTCCTCGGCCTCGCGATAGACGGTGTCGAGAATGTCATTGATCTTCTTGCGCAACGGTTTCGGATCGATTCCGCGCTCTTCGTTATAGGCGACCTGCTTGGCGCGACGGCGTTCGGTCTCGCTGATGGCGTGCGCCATGGAGTCGGTGATCTTGTCCGCGTACATGTGGACCTCACCGGAGACATTGCGCGCCGCGCGGCCGATGGTCTGGATGAGACTGGTGCCGCTGCGCAGGAAGCCCTCCTTATCGGCGTCCAGAATCGCGACCAGCGATACCTCGGGCAGGTCCAGGCCCTCGCGCAACAGGTTGATGCCGACCAGCACGTCGTATTCGCCGAGTCGCAACTGGCGCAACAACTCCACGCGGCGCAGGGTGTCGATCTCCGAATGCAGATAGCGCACCCGAATGCCCAGGCCGAGCAGATAATCGGTGAGATCCTCGGACATCTTCTTGGTGAGCGTGGTGACCAGCACGCGCTCATCGCGCTCGGTGCGCAACCGAATCTCGTTCACCAGATCGTCGATCTGGCCCTTGGTCGGCTTCACCACCACGTGCGGGTCCACCAGACCGGTCGGGCGAATCACCTGTTCCACGAATTCGCCGCCGGACTGGCCCAATTCGTACTTGCCCGGGGTCGCGGACAGATACACCGTCTGCCCGATGCGGTCCGCGAACTCCTCCCAGGTGAGCGGGCGATTGTCGACCGCGGACGGCAGCCGGAAGCCGAACTCCACCAGATTCCGCTTACGCGACATATCGCCCTCGTACATGCTGCCGATCTGCGGCACGGTCACATGCGATTCGTCGATGACGAGCAGGAAATCATCCGGGAAGTAATCGATCAGGGTGGCGGGCGCGGTGCCCGCGCCACGGCCGTCGATATGGCGCGAGTAATTCTCGATGCCCGAGCAGAAGCCGACCTGCCGAATCATTTCCAGGTCGTATTGCGTGCGCATGCGCAGCCGCTGCGCCTCCAGCAATTTGCCCTGCTTCTCCAATTCGGCCAGGCGCGTTTCGAGTTCGGCCTCGATATCCTTCACCGCGCGTTCCATACGTTCCGGACCCGCAACGTAATGGGTGGCCGGGAAAATGCGGACCATATCGACCTGCCGCACCACATCACCGGTGAGCGGATGCAGATAGTAGAGCGCCTCGATCTCGTCACCGAAGAATTCGATGCGGATCGCCAATTCCTCATAGCTGGGAATGATTTCGACGGTATCGCCGCGCACCCGGAAACTGCCGCGCGTGAACGACATGTCATTGCGGGTGTACTGCACATCGACCAGCAGCCGCAGCAGTTTGTCGCGGTCCACCTCATTGCCGACCTCGAGCTGGATCGAGCGGTCGAGATAGGACTGCGGGGTGCCGAGACCGTAGATGCAGGACACCGACGCCACCACCACGACATCGCGCCGGGACAGCAGGCTCGACGTTGCCGAATGCCGCAGGCGCTCGACATCGTCGTTGATCGAGCTGTCCTTCTCGATATAGGTGTCGGTCTGCGCGATGTACGCCTCGGGCTGGTAGTAGTCGTAGTACGAGACGAAGTACTCGACCGCGTTGTTCGGCAGCATCTCGCGCAGCTCATTGGCCAGCTGCGCGGCGAGGGTCTTGTTCGGAGCCATGACCAGCGTAGGCCGCTGCAACTTCTCGATGAGCCAGGCGGTGGTGGCCGATTTACCGGTACCGGTGGCGCCGAGCAGCACCACATCGCGCTCACCGCTGTTGATGCGCTTCTCCAGTTCGGCGATGGCCGCGGGCTGGTCACCGGCGGGCACATGCTCGCTGACCACCTGGAACCGCCCCTCGGTCCGCTCGATATCGCCGATGGGCCGATGCTCCGAATGCGCCAGCGGCCGGTCTTCGGGGATCTCGGATGCGAAAGCCATGCTCACAGCCTAGAACGACCCACCGACAGGTTCACGCGGACCGTGATCGCGGCGGGCGAGCCGCCCCCGTCTGGACCCACCCTTCCGACCGCACGGTTCGATGCTGGCGCATTCCTCTTTCCAATGGGTCAATTGTCCGAATTATTGTTTCTCCCAAGAAAGTTCAAAGAATTCCCATGTGACGAACCTCGAATTTCCTTCCCACACAACGGAGGTCCCATTCCCAGCATCCAGGTGTAACCTGGGCTGGCGGTTCGGGACGAGTCGGAAAGAGGCAAGGCCATGGTCGGTCTGCATATGCCACAGCGCAATTCCACCAACGGCGCAGATCCACAAAGGGTCGAGCGGCCGGCTCCCGCGGCGTCCGCGCATCGCCCCAGGCTGGAGTTCTTCAATCTGGCGGACCTGTGCTGGACGGATTATCACGGGTACGTGCACTCCGTGGAGCGGCTACACGCCGAACCCTGGGGCCTTTATATCGAGCGGATTGTGGACAATCCGCGTTTCCACTACATCGAATCCTGGTTGCTCCCAGAGCTTTTCCTCCGGGTCACGGTCTATCACCTGCGGCCCGGCCACGATCGCGGCCAGACCTACTACCTCGATATCGGCGAGTACAGCCAGATCGAGCCGAAGAAGTGGCGTGGCGAGGGTCACTACCTGCACGTGGTCGCGCGGCCCGGACAGGTGCCCGAACTGCTCGGCATCGATGAGCTGCTGACCGCGCACGCGGCCGGGCATTTCGACACCGCGCGCACGCACAAGGCCATCGAGCGGGCCGCGGCGGTGGTGGACGGTATCGCGGGCTGCGGTCACGATGTGGACCGCTGGCTCGCCACCAAGGGCGTCGCGCTGAGCTGGCTCTAGCCGCGCGAGATCTCGCCTCGGCTGCGCGAGATATGGAGAAGGCCACCCGGTCCGTCTTGTACCCGGCCCGGGTGGCCTTGTCCCGTCGTACTTTTCGGCGCTAGCTGGAGCCGGTCGGAATGAGACCGCCGAGCCCGCCGCCGCAGCCCAGGCTGCCGGTATTGCTGCCCGCGGTGACCTGAACGTTGATCGAATCGCTGATCAGGATCTGGCGCGCCTCGAGCTTGTGATTGCCCACGGTGGTGGGCGTCCACTTGATGGTGACCTTATTGCTCAGCAGCGAGGGCGCGACCGGGCTGCCCGGGATGTCCACGCCGTTATCGGTGAACTTCACCGTCGAGAGCCGGTCCACCTCGACCGAGGCGGTGACGGTGTAGCTGCAACCGGTCTTATGCTCGGCGCCTCCGTCGACCTGGAGATTACCGACCCACGCGCCGGCCTGGGGTGCGGCCATGACCATGGTGGCGGCCAGCGCGCCGAAGGCGGTGACTCCCATCCCGGCCCGGCGAGCGCGAACGCTCTGTACCTTCATCTTTGCTTCCCTTATTCGAACTACCCACGTCAAGTAATGGGTAGCCGCAACATAACGGAAGGCAACGTTTCACATTTGCGTTTCGACGAAACTCGGCCGAATCGGCCACACTCCCCTGGACGACGCCCGCCGGACAGGCGATGCTTACGGGCATGACTCAGGCTTCCGCGGTTGACCTACACCGACCCAAGGTTGAGTACTTCAACGTCGATGAACTCACCAATATCGATCCCAAGGGCTTCGTTCGGCAGGTCGAGCGCTACCACGTCGAACCGTGGGGGCTGTACATGGCGCGCACCTCGGACCATCCCGAGTTCCACTACATCGAATCCTGGCTGCTGCCAAGCATGTCCATTCGCGCGACGGTCTTCCACTTCACCCCCGCCCACCTGCGCGATCAGGACTACTACATCGATATCGGCGAGTACGCCCAGGTCGATCCGAAGAAGTGGAAGTCGGTCGACCACTACCTGGATCTGGTGGTGCGCAGCAACCGCGAGGTCGAACTCCTCGATGTCGACGAGCTCCTCGCCGCGCACGCCGCCGGCTATCTGGATCTGAGCCAGGCGCAGCAGGCCATCGAAACCGCGACCACCGTCATCGACGGAATCGCCGCGCACGGGCACAGTTTCGAAGCCTGGCTGCAGGCCCGGGACATCACCCTGACCTGGATGTAGATCAGTTCTCCACGGCCACAATCACATTGGCGAGGCGACCGGGATCGGCGTTCGCATGCGCCCACTCCCCCGCGACCGGCTGATCGGTCGTGGCACGCGGGAAACCGGCGTCCGCCAATCGATCCCGCAGCCCTTCGGCGACGGTCGCGTCGGCGACCGTGATGCGGATATCCAGCACATCCTCGGCGGGCTTATCCGCCACCGCCGTCGGCCCGACGTGTTCGATGCGCCGCGCATCGGCCGCGCATGCCAGGGCGAGACGGGCGATGAGGCGCTTGGCCTGCACCGGCCATTCCGGATTCGCGGGAACCACGGGCAGTTCGGCGGGCCGGGCAGCGGGAGTGCGGGTGCGCAGATTGCGTTCGAACGGGATGAGCCGCTCGGTCCAGAGCGTGTCGACGGCCGCGGCGACCGCGCCGTCCGCGCCATTGTTGTCCAGCAGTACATCGGCCACCGCGTGACGCTGGGCATCGGTGGCCTGGGCGGCGATCCGTGCGCGTGCGTCCGCTTCGTCCACGCCGCGGAATTCCACCAGGCGGCGCAGCCGAGTCTCCTCGGCCACGTCGACGATGACCACCAGATTCATGAAGGGCGCGAGCCCGTTCTCCACCAGCAGCGGAATGTCCTGCACCACAATGCCGTCCGCGGGGGCGGAGGCGACCAGTTCATTGGTGCGCTTGCCGACCAGCGGATGGGTGATGCCGTTGAGGGTGGCGCGCGCCGCATCGCTGGCGAAAGCCTTGGCGGCCAATGCCGGTCGATCCAGGCTGCCGTCGGCGGCGAGAATATCGTTTCCGAAGGCGGCCACGAGTGCGGCCAATCCCTCGGTGCCGGGCGCGACGACTTCGCGCGCGATAACGTCGCTGTCCACCAGCAACGCGCCGTGTTCGACGAGAATGCGGGCCACGGTGGATTTGCCCGCTCCCATGCCTCCGGTGAGACCGATTCGCAACATTCGCCCAGTCTGACATCTGTCGCGGCGGTCACGTACACCACCCCTCACCTGGCGAAAGTACGGATTACCCAGTCGGACCGGTGAATTCACTTGTAGCCGTGGAGTTTGCCCATTCCGTGATATTGATGAGACCAATTCGCAACTTTTTCGTTCAATACGGACCGTTTGTCGGCAACATTCCGACACGCCGGGGTGAATGTCGCGCAAAATACGGCGTCGCACACTTTTGTTCGGCTAAGGTTCGCCGCAGGCGATCCAGGGCCGGTAACACGTAGGAGAAGGAACTTCATTGGGCACCAGAAACATCCAGACGGGTCGGCACCGTCTGGGACTGCCGGGCATGATGCACTGCATCGAGATTCCCGCGGTCGCGGCAGCGCTCGCCGTACATCGGCGCGGCTGGTTCACCGCTTTGCTCAACCTCACCCCCGCTCGGCACAGCGCCGCCGCCACGCGAAAACGCGCCGAACGTCCTGCCGTCCAACAGTGGGTGCCCGCTACCGCCTGATACGCGAACGCGACTGTGGCCCAGCCCCTTCCGGGGCTGGGCCACAATTTCGCGTGCGCGGGTGCCGACTCAGACCGTGAGCCCGCTGGGCCTGCGGCGGGTACCGGGCTCCTGTGTGGGCATGGCGTTGGGCGGCACCGGATACGGCGTGCCGACATTCGCCGTACCCAGGGCGACATTCGGACCACATTGCGCCAGTGCGGCATTGAGCTTTCGGTCCGCCGGGCCGAAGGCCGGTTTCGCCGTGTCCGGGGTCGAGCCGAAGTCGAAGCTGGAGGTCATATCGCCGGTGACGCCGCGCCGCCACGCGGTCAGGTTCGGCACGTCGACGCCGAAGCGGCGCTCCAGCAGGCGCAGCTGCGAGGTGTGGTCGAAGGTCTGCGAGGAGACCAGCCCACCGCGGCTGTACGGCGAGATGACGAAGCACGGCACGCGATAGCCCAGACCGATCGGTCCGGCGATGCCTTCCGATTTGTGTGCGCGATCCAGGGGCACGGTCAGGTATTCACCGGCGGTTCCGGGCGGCGGGGTCGGTGGCGTCACGTGATCGAAGAAACCGCCGTTCTCGTCATAGCTGACGATCAGCGCGGTCTTCTCCCACACCTTCGGATTCGAGGTGAGGATATCGAGCACCTGCATGATGCCGACCGCACCCAGAGCCGGTGGCAGCGCGGGATGTTCGCAATTGAGCAGGGACGGAATCACCCAGGACACATTGGGCAGCTGATCCGCGGCCACATCAGCGGCGAAATCGCTCGGGTACACCGGGGCCTTACCCCGGCGCGCCAGCTCCGAAGCGGGATCGGCGGCCTGTTTGAAACAGCCCATCATGCCGTCCAGGATCACCGAGGACAGCGGGCCGACATCGCGATTGTTATAGATCTTCCAGCTCACCCCGGCATCGGAGAGGTTCTCCGGCATGGTCCGCCAGCTGTACGCGTTCTGCGGAATCATGGTCGGCGTCTCCAGCAGCGGACCGCCCGCGAGACCATCCGGATCGATGGTGGCCGATACCCAGTACAGCCGATTGGGATCGGTCGGCCCGAGCACCGAGCAGTGGTAGTTGTCGCAGATGGTGAACGCGTCCGCGAGATCGTGGTGCACCGGGATATCGGCGCGGGTGTAGTAACCCATGGCCGCCGGGCCGTTGGCCGCGCCGACCGAGGCGATGGACATCGGCATCCAGCCGTCATTGCGGCCGTTGTTCCACGCCTTGTGCATGCCGGCCCAGGTGTGGTCGGGATCGTTGATGCATTCACCGTCCAGGGACGGCCCGCGCTCGGTGTCCAGGCGGAACGGATTGATGAATCCGTCGGCGGTCGGGCCGATGCCGGGCGCGTACCCGTACTGGTTCCACGCCGGCGACGGATCGTCGAATCCTCTTACGCCGGACAGGGTTCCGAAGTAGTGGTCGAAGGAGCGGTTCTCCTGCATCAGCAGCACGAAGTGCTCGATATCCCCGAGTCCGCCCATTCCGGCCGGATCGGCGGCGTAGGCGCGATCGATAATGGGATTGGCCCAGGACGCGAGCATGCCCGCGCCGCCCGCGGCCATCGCCTTCGCCATGAAGTCACGCCTGTTGATGCCGTCGAACACGCCCATGCCTGCATCCAACCTTCGATTGGTGTCGGGACTGCGAATCCCCGGTTTCGGACCGGGTTTCCGACCATGACGCCGGTCACGGTACCGCATGATCACAAAATTCCTGAGAGTGACTTGCAGGCATCCTCGGCACCGGCCTAGGCTGAGCGACATACCTGAGAGTGACTTTCAGGTATCGCGTCCGGAGGGGAACCATGGCAGAGCCCGCAAAGCCCGCAGCGTCCGAACAATTCGGCATGGTCGGCAGGGTGGGCATGTTCATGGCCCGGCATCGCCGCACGGTCCTGGGAGTCTGGCTACTGCTGGTCATCGGGTGCGCGGCCGCCTATCCGGCATTGCACAGCCGCCTCGGCGCACCCGACTACAGCGTCCCCGGCTCGGAATCCAAACGGGTGGAACAGCTTGCGGCGCAGCATTTCTCACAGCTCGGCGTGGAACAGGATCTGATCGTCTTCCATTCGGCGAGCCATACCGCCGACAGCCCCGAATTCCGCACCGTCATCGACAGCGCGCTCACCGCCGCCCGCGCCATCCCCGGCATCGCCGGTGCGATCGGTCCCTTCGAAGGCAATGCGGCACTGCAGATCTCGGCCGATCGGCATACCGCGTTCGGCATCGTCGGCCTCAACGGCGAGATGACCGAGCGGGTGGATCTCGCCGGCCGCCTGCAGACCGCCCTGGACCCGGTCGGCGCCAACGGCATTCAGGTCGCGGTCACCGGATACTCCCCCGTCCAGGGCGAATTGATGCGTATGGAAACCGCGGATCTGCAGCGCGGGGAGAGCATCGGCCTGCCGGTCGCGGCCCTGGTGCTGGTGCTCGCCCTCGGCGCGATGGTGGCCGCCACCATCCCGATCACGGTGACCGGCGCGGGTATCGCGGTGGCGGTGGGCGTGCTGTTCGGGCTCACCAGCTTGCTGACCTTCGATTCACTGGTGCTCTCGGTCGCCACCATGATCGGCACCGGTACCGCCATCGACTACGCCATGTTCATCGTGAGCCGATTCAACGAGGAGCTCACCAAACGCGAAGTCCGTGATCGCAAGGCGCGCACGCGGATCGACGCCGCCGTAGGCGCGGCCCTCGATACCACCGGGCGCACCATCCTGGCCTCGGGGCTCATCGTGATGATCTCGCTCTGCGCCCTGACCGTGGTCGGGCTGCCGATGCTCAACGGTGTCGCCATCGGCGTGGTGACCGCAGTGCTCGCCACCCTGGCCGCGGCCTGCACCCTGCTGCCCGCGGTGCTTTCGCTGCTCGGCCCGGCGATCAACCGGGGTGCGCTGCCCGCGCGCCTGCGCCCCGCCGAGACTCGCGCCGCCGTCACCTCGACCGCCTGGACCCGCTGGGCGCATCTGGTCATGGGCCGCCCGGTGCTGTTCGGTGTGGCCGGGGTGGCGGTGCTCGCCATTGCCGCCGCACCGCTGGCCGGCATGAAGTACGGCATCGATATGGCGCTGGGCTCGCTCGGCGATCGCCCCGCCGGACAAGCCACCCAACTGATTCGGAGCGAGTTCGGCCCGGGTCTGCTCTCCCCCATTCAGGTGGTGCTGACCGGGCCGGACGATACCGCCCTGTCCGGCAGTGGTTTCGTGGACGCCAATCGCTTTGTGGCCGAACTCGATCGCGATCCGCGTATCGCCTCGGTGCTGCCGCAGACCGCCGACGGCCGCATGCTCGCCATGGTGGTGCCGAAGGATTCCTTCGATTCCACCGCCGTCGCCGACCTCACCACCGATATCCGTTCCCGCGCAAGCACTGTGGACTCCGCGACGATCTCGGTCGGCGGTGTGTCGGCCACCTTCGCCGATGTCTCCGAGCTCATCACCTCGCGATTCCCGTGGGTGATCGTGCTGGTGCTGACCGTCTCGATGGCGTTCCTGGTCTTCGCGTTCCGCAGTATCGTGCTGGCGGTCAAGGCGATCGCGCTGAATCTGCTGGCCACCGGTGCGGCACTGGGCATTACGGTCGCGGTCTTCCAGCGCGGTATCGGCGAATCGCTGCTCGGGTTCCACAGCGCCGGATTCCTCCAGGTGTATCTGCCCATGCTGGTGTTCGCGGTGCTGTTCGGGCTGTCCATGGATTACGAGGTCTTCCTGGTGCGCCGCATGAAGGAGGCATGGGAGCGCAATCCCGATAACGCGGCCGCAGTGGCGGAGGGATTGCAGCACACCGCCCGGCCGATCACGGCCGCTGCGGCCATCATGGTCGCGGTCTTCGCGAGTTTCGTGACCGCGGATGTGTTGGAGCTCGAGCAGATCGGCTTCGCACTGGCGGTCGCGGTGACCATCGACGCGGTGATCGTGCGCCTGATTCTGGTGCCCGCCTTCATGCAGCTGTTCGGCCGCTGGAACTGGTGGCTGCCGACGCTGCGCCGGACTCAGCCGATCACGGCGTCCAGCGCCGACAGGATCGAGTCCAGCGCCTCGGTGTAGACCTGCCGCATGGGCACCGCGAAATCCGTTCCGGCCCAATGGTCCAGCGCGGCCATGCACCCCCAGATGGCGGTGGCGACGGCGATCCGCAGTTGCAGATCATTGGCGTCGCGCCCGGACCGCTCGGCCAGCAGCGCCAGGAATTGCGCCTCCAGATCGCGCATCTGCCGCACCTGGCGGTCCCGTACTTCCGGATAGGTCAGCGCGTGCTGCATGCGCATGCGGGTGCGGCGTTCGAGCTCCGGGGTGATGAGCGTATCGATGAGGATCGGCGCGAGCGTGCGCGTCAGGGCCAGCAGTTCGGCCGGTGTGGCGATACCGCCGTCACCGGCGGTGCGCAGCACCTCGAGAATCTGCGGATCGGCCTCGTCGTAGAGGACCAGCATTTCCTTGGTCCCGAAGTACCGGTAGATCGAGCTCGGCGACACCCCCGCCGCGGTCGCGACCCGTTCCACCGTCACCTCGCGGTACCCGTGCCGCTCGAACAGATCCAGCGCGATTCGCTGGATACGGCTCATGGCTTCGACTTTGCGGCGCTCCCAGAGCGATCCGGGAGACTCGACGGCGGAGTGGAACATATTGCATCGAGAATAGCGAAAGTCCCCGAGCCCATAGGGACTCGGGGACTTTCGAACTATCGCGTTATCGCGTCAGTCGCGAATCAGGCGTTGCCCGACAGCTTCTCACGGAGCGCGGCCAGCTGCGCATCGCTCGCCAGCGAGCCACCGGCGGGCTCGGCGGAGGACGAAGACGACGAGGAGGACGTGGCCGCCTGCGAACCGCTCTCGGAGGAGTAGTTCTGCGGGCCACCGTTGGCGGCCTCGGCGGCGGCGTCAGCCGCCATCTTCTCCATCTGAGCGGTGTGCATCTTGTGGCGACGCTCGGCCTCGGCGTAACGGCCTTCCCACTCTTCACGGACCTTGTCCGAACCCTCGAGCCATTCGTTGGTCTCGGGATCGAAGCCCTCGGGGAAGATGTAGTTGCCCTGGTCGTCGTAGCTGTCCGCCATGCCGTACTTGGACGGATCGAACTCGGCGTTGTAGTCCTCGTTCGCCTGCTTCAGCGACAGCGAGATACGACGACGCTCGAGGTCGATGTCGATGACCTTGACCATCGCGTCGTCGCCGACGGCGACAACCTGGTCCGGGACCTCGACGTGGCGCTCGGCCAGCTCGGAGATGTGCACCAGGCCCTCGATGCCCTCTTCGACGCGCACGAAGGCACCGAAGGGAACGAGCTTGGTGACCTTGCCCGGGACGATCTGACCGATCGCGTGGGTCCGGGCGAACTGACGCCACGGGTCTTCCTGAGTCGCCTTGAGCGACAGGGAGACACGCTCGCGGTCCAGGTCGACGTCGAGGACCTCGACGGTGACCTCGTTGCCGACCTCGACAACCTCGGACGGGTGATCGATGTGCTTCCAGGACAGCTCGGAGACGTGCACCAGGCCGTCGACGCCACCCAGGTCCACGAAGGCACCGAAGTTGACGATGGAGGACACGACGCCCTTGCGGACCTGGCCCTTCTGCAGCTGGTGCAGGAACTCGGAGCGCACCTCGGACTGGGTCTGCTCCAGCCAAGCGCGACGCGACAGGACCACGTTGTTGCGGTTCTTGTCGAGCTCGATGATCTTGGCCTCGATCTCCTTGCCGACGTACGGCTGGAGATCGCGAACGCGACGCATCTCGACGAGCGAGGCCGGGAGGAAGCCGCGGAGGCCGATGTCCAGGATCAGGCCGCCCTTGACAACCTCGATGACGGTGCCCTTGACGGCCTCGTCACGCTCCTTGAGCTCCTCGATCGTGCCCCAAGCCCGCTCGTACTGCGCGCGCTTCTTCGACAGGATCAGGCGGCCTTCCTTGTCCTCCTTGGTGAGAACGAGGGCCTCGACCTCATCACCCACGGAAACGACCTCATTCGGGTCGACATCGTGCTTGATGGAGAGTTCGCGAGAGGGGATGACGCCTTCGGTCTTGTAACCGATGTCGAGAAGGACCTCGTCACGGTCGACCTTGACAATGGTGCCTTCGACGATATCGCCGTCGTTGAAGTACTTGATCGTCTTGTCGATAGCGGCGAGGAAGTCCTCGGCAGTGCCGATGTCATTAACGGCTACCTGCGGCGAGGTCACAGTAGTGGGCATGTGTGAGGTTGCTCCGGACGGATTGTGGTCGGAAGTGGACATGTGGGCTTTCGGTATTGCTGCGAACACACAGCTGATGGAACTAACGTTGGTCATGCGACAGCACATCGCTGTGGCGGAGCACAACGCTGCCCTGAAAAGCATGCGGACTCACAGCACGATTGTCTGCTCTGCTCGACCCAGTGAGTTTCCCCAGAGATTCGAGTACAGAAGACACTCGCGGGAAACAGCGTACGCGAGGTCTGTTGTACCAAGCAAACACGGGTACCTCGGCGCCAGTCGATAGGGTTGCGCAATGGCCGAAGATCACCCCGCTCTCCCCGACGATACCCGGCACGCCGAGGCGAATTCCCTGCTCGGGACGGTGGGGGTGGCCCGAACCAAGATTGACTCCACCGCGAGCGAGCGCGCCAGCCGCAAATGGTGGGATGCGGACGCCGCGGCCTATCACGAGACGCACGCCGATTTCCTGGGCGTGGATTCGATTGCCGGGGAGTTCATCTGGTGCCCGGAGGGCCTGCACGAGGGTGACTGGCGGTTGCTCGGCGACATTGTGGACAAGCACATATTGGAGATCGGCTGCGGTTCCGCGCCGTGCTCGCGCTGGCTCGCGGCACACGGCGCGCATCCGGTGGGACTCGATATCTCCCGGCAGATGCTGGAGCGCGGGATGGACGCCATGACCGCGAGCGGGCCGCGGGTGCCGCTGGTGCAGGCGGGTGCGGAGGCGCTGCCGTTCGCGGACGCGAGTTTCGATCTGGCCTGTTCGGCGTTCGGCGGGGTGCCGTTCGTGGCGGATTCGGGTCAGGTGATGCGCGAGGTGGCGCGGGTGCTGCGACCGGGCGGGCGCTGGGTGTTCTCCGTCAACCACCCCATGCGCTGGATCTTCCCGGACGATCCGGGACCGGAGGGCTTGCGCGCGGCCATCCCATATTTCGATCGCACGCCATATGTGGAGCTGGACGGAAACGGTGAGCCCACCTATGTCGAGCACCATCGCACCGTCGGCGATCGGGTGCGCGAGATCGTGGCCGCCGGGCTGACCCTGGTCGACCTCATCGAACCCGAATGGCCGGAGTGGCTCGAACGCGAATGGGGCCAGTGGAGTCCTTTGCGAGGCGAAATATTCCCGGGCACAGCCATTTTCGTCACCGAGAAACCGCTCTGATCTGGCCGCCGTCACCTCGGGTGTGGTAGGCGTGACGGGTGGAGGAAAGTCCGTTCGGCCGCTATCGACTCCTCGGACTGCTCGGCGAAGGGGGCATGGGGCGGGTCTATCGCGCCTTCGATACCGAGACCGAGCGGGTCGTGGCGCTCAAGGTGCTGCCGCCGCAATTCGCGCACGACCCGGTGTACCGGGAACGGTTCCGGCGCGAGGCGCAGGCGGCGGCGCGGCTGACCGAACCGCACATCATTCCGATCCACGGGTACGGGGAGATCGACGGGCGGCTGTTCCTGGATATGCGGCTGGTCGAGGGCACCGATCTGGCGACCGTGCTGAACGCCTCGGGGCGGCTCGCGCCGCTGCGCGCGGTCGAATTGCTGGCGCAGATAGCGGCCGCGCTCGATGCCGCGCATCACGCCGGACTGGTGCACCGGGATGTGAAACCGTCCAATATCCTCACCACCGCAAACGATTTCGCGTATCTCATCGACTTCGGCATCGCGCGCGGTGAGAACGATTCCGATCTGACCACCATGGGCGCGGCCATCGGCACCTTCGCCTATATGGCCCCCGAACGTCTGGCCAATGACAGCTATGACGGCCGGGCCGATGTGTACTCGCTGGCCTGTGTGCTCTACGAGAGCCTGGCGGGCTCGAAACCGTTCCCGGGCACCAGCGTCGAGCGGCAGATCGCCGCGCATCTGTCCGCGCCGCCGCCGCGGCCGTCGGTTCAGGTGGCGGGTGTGGCGACCGCGTTCGACGCGGTCATCGCGCGCGGGATGGCCAAGAATCCGGTGGATCGCTATCGGACCGCCGGAGCGTTGATCGACGCGGCCCGGGCGGCGGCGCGCGGGCAGCTGCGGCTGCCGGATTCCGGCCCCGAACCCATACCGCCGGGTCCGGCCGCCGGACCGCACACGCTTCCGGGACCGGGCAGGACGGACGCGGATACCGTTGCGACACAGGCAAGTCCGCTGTCCCCGCCGCAACCCGACCACTGGATCTCATCCGCCTCGACGGCCGACACCCAGCTCATCCGCCCCGCCGCGCCGGATCCGGCGCGGCGTTCGCTGCGCGCCCTGATGTGGGCGGCCTCGGCGATGGCGGTGCTCATCGCGATCGGGATCGTCGCGGTCCCGCTGATCCGCCAGAGCGGTACCTCGTCCGAGTCCGCGGGCTCCCCCGCCCCGCAGGCCACCAGCACCCTGGCCCTCACGCCCCCGGGCACCCGCGCCACTCCCCCGCCGACCACCACCGGCGATAGCGAAACCACCACCGCCCCAGCGGATTCCGCCACTCGCGCGGCGAACTTCCTCAGTGCGCACTACGCCCTGCTGCCGGGCAATCCGGCGGCCGCCTGGGCGCGCCTGACACCCGCCTACCAGAACCGCATCGGCGGCTATACCGCCTACCAATCCTTCTGGACCACGGTCGACGCCGTCACCGCCTGGGATGTCGCCGCCGACGGCAGCACCCTGACGGTGACCTACCGCCTGTCCTTCCGCTACAACAACGGCAAACCCATCGCCGCCGAACAACGCCGCGCCCAACTGGTCCGCAGCGGTGACACCTTCCTGATCGACAGCGCCGAACTCATCTCCTGATCCGGTCCGGATACGCCGAACTCCTCCCGCACGGTGCGGGAGGAGTTCGGTTCAGGGTGTCTTCGGTTCTCGCCCAGCGTTTTTCAACGCCACCCGGAGGGCGTATTCGATTTGGGCGTTGATGCTGCGAAGGTCGTCGGCGGCCCATTTGGCGATGGCGTCGTGGACGCCGGGATCCAGGCGGAGCAGAACCTTTTTGGGCTCGCGTTTGGGCGCCGGCATCAGCTGTAGAGGGTGCCGGTGTTCACGACGGGCTGGGCGGCGCGGTCACCACACAGGACCACCAGGAGGTTTGAAACCATTGCGGCCTTGCGCTCCTCATCGAGTTCGACCATGCCCTCGGCGGCGAGCCGCTCCAGGGCCAGGCCGACCATGCCGACCGCGCCCTCCACGATACGGGTGCGGGCCGCGACGATTTGCGAGGCCTGCTGGCGCACCAGCATGGACTGGGCGATCTCGGGGGCGTACGCCAGGTGCGTGATGCGGGCCTCGATGACCTCGATACCGGCCAGATCGGTGCGTTCGCGCAGTTCGGTGGTGAGTTCCTCGGCGACCGTACTGCCGTCGCGCAGGCTGGTGCGGGTGGCGTCGTCATGGGCGTCGTAGGGGTGGATGGTGGCCAGATGGCGGACCGCCGCCTCGGACTGGGTCTCCACGTACTGCTCGTAATCGTCGACGGCGAAGGCGGCCTTGTAGCTGTCGACCACGCGGTAGACGACCACCGCGGCGATCTCGACCGGATTGCCGTCCGCCTCATTGACCTTCAGCTTCTGGGTCTCGAAGTTCCTGACCCGCAACGAGATTCCGCGCCGACTGCTGAACGGGGTGACCCAGTGGAATCCGGCCTCGCTGACCGAGCCGATGTACCGGCCGAAGAACTGAACGACCTTGGCCTGGTTGGGATTCACCACCACGAAGCCGGTGAGCACCACGACGGCCGCGATCATGGCCACGGTCAGCAGCACCGCCCCGGCCGGTGACGCACCGTTGTGATTGTTGGCGGAGTTGCCGAGCACCGCGATACCCGCGACGGCCAGCGCACCGAAAATCAGAAAAACCCCCAGCATCAGAAACCCGTTCACGCGGAACGCCCGACGCATCTCCATGACACTCTCCTAGTATCGAAGTGATATCACGACGATAGCGCTTGACCGGGCCGGTGCCAAGTAGGTTTCCGAACCCGGGGTTGCGACAATATGTAGACCGGTCTAGTTTTCAGGCATGGGACAGAAGGGTGCGGAAACGCGGGACCGGCTGCTGGACGCGACCCAGGAACTGATGGAGACCTGGGGATACTTCGGCGCGGGACTCAATCAGGTGGTCGCGCTCAGCGGTGCGCCGCGCGGATCGCTGTACTTCCACTTCCCCGGCGGTAAGGACGAAATGGTCGGGGCGTCGGTGCGGCGCGCGGGGCGTGCGATCGGCGACGCGCTGACGAGCCTGGCGGAATCGAGCGAATCGGTAACGGCGCTCGCGGACGCCATGCTGGGCTTCCTCGGCGACCAACTGGAGCAGTCGGGCTGGCGCAAGGGATGCCCGGTGGCGACCGTGGCATTGGAGACCGCGGCTACCAATGATCCACTGCAACAGGCGTGTTCGGAGGTCTACCGCGCATGGGAGGCGGCGCTGCGCATCCAGGTCGCGGACCGGCCCGATGCCGATGATCTCGCGATCACCATCCTGGCGCTGGTGGAGGGTGCGCTGGTACTCGCCCGCGCGCACCGCAGCCGAGACCCGCTGACCCGGGTGGGACGACAGATCAACGCGCTCTTGTCAGCGCCCTCCTGAGCCCCCTCGGCTCCCCTGAACAACTCGGCCCGCTCGGCAAGGCGGGCCATTTTCCGGACGACAAAATATGTAGACCGATCTATTAAGGACCGTTCATGGATGCAATCGTCTTCGGCGCGACCGGCTTTCTCGGCCGTGCCCTGGTGGCCGAACTGCTCGGACGCGGACAGCGGGTGGCCGCCGCCATGCGTAAGGACACGCTCACACCGTGGCTGATCGCCCAGGGCGTCGACATCGCCCGGCTGGAGCTCGTCACGGCCGACATCACCCGGCCCCTGGCGGGACTGCCGATCGCACGCGATGTCTACAACGCCGCCGGGCGCTATGCCTTCGGCCTCGGCGCGGATGAGGCGCGGGCGACCAATGTGATCGGCGCGGTCAACGTACTCGAATGGGCCGCAACGCTTCCCGAGCTCCGGAGACTGGTGCATGTCAGCGGATACCGGGTGAGCACGGCCGACGGGACACCCGACTATGACGAACTCGGCGCGTACGAGGCATCGAAATTCGAGGGCGATCTCGCGGTGCGCACCCGGGCCCGCGAGCTGGCGGTGCCGCTGACCATTGCCAATCCCAGCGCGGTCATCGGTCCCGGGCAGTACATCGGCCCGGCGAGTCTGGTCGAGCAGCTCTGGAACGGACAGCTGCCCGCGCTACCGGGCGGCCCGGACACCTTCGTACCAATCGTCACGGTTGACTACGTGGCGAAGTTCCTCGCCGAGATCCCCGAATACCCTGCGGGCGAACACCATTGGATTCTCGACGACGCCACTCCCCCACTGCCCGAATTGATCGGCACGATCGCGAATCACCTCGGCGTGCGAGCACCGCGCCGCAGTATCCCGGTCAGCCTGTTGCGACGACTGCCGCGCGCCTTGACCGGAGCGGACCCCGAAACCCTGTCGTTCCTGTCGACCGACCGCTACCCGACCGCCTCCGCCCGAGCGCTCGCGGCACACGCGGGTCTGGAAATGCCCTCCGCCACAGCCGCTTTACGCGACTGGGCCGATGAACTGGTGGCCGCCCGCTTCGGCGCGGCCGAACCCTGGCGGCGCCCGCACGGATTCCACGACGTGGCGGGCACCCGCACCTGGCTGGTCGGCGACCGCGAACGCCCCGACTACGTACTGCTGCACGGCCTGCCGATGAACGCCGACCTGTGGGCCCCACTCGCCGCACACCTGCCCGGCTCGATCCTCGCCCCCGACCTCCCCGGCCAAGGCCGTTCCGCCGCAGCCGAATCCACTGACACCTGGCTGGCCGAGCTGTTCCGCCCGGTCCGCACCCGCCCCGTCCTGATCGCCCATTCAGCGGCCTGTGCACCCGCACTTCGCTTCGCCGCCGACCACCCCGACCGCATCGGCGAACTCGTCCTCATCTCCCCCGCATTCCTCCAGAAACCCGCCGGTCGCCTGGCCCGATCCAGTGTGTCCGCCCCGCTGCTGCGCCGCATGTCCGCGAAGCGGCTGGCAAAGACGCTGAATCTCCCAGAAGGCGATGAGATCCGCAGCGCCGCAGCAGATCTGCACCGACCCGGCGTAGCGCGCCGAACACTCGCGGCCTTGCGCACCGACGCCGGGCAACGCGCACGGTCGCACGCCCTGCTGAGCCAGCTCGGCGAGGCCGGCACGGCACGGCGCGCGCCGAATCCGACGCGCGCTGATCAGCGACCGGTCATGAATGAGTCGGACCTGCGAGTCACGATCATCGTGGGCGCAGCCGACCCCCTCGTCACGCCCACCGAACTCCCGGTGCTCGAGATCAGCGGAGCCGGGCACTACCCCCAGCTGACCCACCCCACCGCTATCGCGAGGCAGCTCGCCACGGCGAGCGAATCCCCCGCCGCTCCCCGAACCTGAAGCAGCCCACGCCCCGCCATCCCCGCACCCGGTCCCGATCGGCACGCCACTCGCTCGGCCACGCCCACACCGCCACGCAGCCCGACCGCCATTCCACCATGCACCGACGGCCGAGCACCCCACTCCAACCACCGCTCCCCCACTCCAACCACCGCGCACGCCGCTCCGATGACCCCGACCCCTGCTCCGTCATCCCGGCATGCTTTTGGCCGGGATCCACACCCGTTGCACACCAACCGGTTTCGCAGATCCCGCCCAACCTCACGCCGGAATCCGACCGGGCGTCCCACGGCTCCGTGCCCGCGATCGAATCCGGTCGCGGGCACGGAGGTTCGACCCGATCAGCTGGGCTGGATATTGCGGTTGAAGCGAAACAGGTTGTCGGCGTCGTATTTCGCTTTCAAGGCGGCGAGGCGGTTGTAGGTGGGGTCGGTGTAGGCGGCGCGGGTTTCGGCGGCGCCGCGGTCGCCGCCGCCGTAGAGGAAGTTGAGGTTGGTGCCGATGGCCCAGGGCTCCACGGTCTTTCGGATGCGGGCCAGGCCCGCGGTGATGGCGTCGGCGTCGGGACCGGGCATCGCGATCGCGCGGGCCACGTATTGGGCGTCGCGGTGGTCGACGGCGGATTCGTAGGCGGCGGGGCGGCTCAGCGCACCGCCCAGGTGGCGGAATCCGGCGACGACCGGCAGGTCCGAGCCCGGTCCGGTGGCCTCCAGGAAGGCGTCGGTGGCATCGGCGGGGAGTTCGGCGAGCAGGGCGTTGGTGGCGGTGTACGGATGCGGCTGCGACGGATCGCTGTGGATGGTGTGGGACTCGGTGTAGGGCAGCACTTTCAGGTTGTCGGTGAAGCGTTCGCCGATGGCGCGCAGCGGGGCGACCAGTCGCTCGCCGTCGGCCTCGGAGCCGGTGTAGGCGATATTGACGGTGGCCAGGTAGCGACCGCGCAGGTGTGCGGGGAACTGCGGGATATCGGGCATGGTCATCATGCCGAAGGCGGAGGTGAGCTGATCGGGCAGATCGGTGGTCCAGAGCCGCCAGGCTTCCAGGGCCTGCGGCACCAGCGGCGCGTCGAATTGCAGCTGTCCGCCGTACACCGTTGTCACCGGCACCAATTCGAGTTCCAGCGCGGTGACCACACCGAAGTTGCCGCCGGTGCCGAGCACCGCGCCGAAGAGTTCATCGCCGGGGGTCAGGCGGCGCAGGCGGCCGTCCGCGGTGACGATCTCGATGACCCGCACATGGTCTGCGGCATAACCGAATTCGCGGGCGAGCAGTCCCAGGCCGCCGCCCAGGGTGTACCCGACCACGCCGACCGAATTGGACGAGCCGTTGAGCGGTGCCAGCCCGTGCGCCGCGGTGGCCGCGATCAGTTCTCCGGCCCGCACACCGGCCGCGACGCGAGCGGTGCGGGCGGCGGCATCGATCCGAATGTCCTTCATGCGACGGGTATTGATGAGCACTCCCCCGTCGGCGGGTGCGGCCAGGCCGTGCCCGGTGGCCTGCACCGCGATCGGAAGTCCGTGCCGCGCGGCGTATTCCACGGCGGCGCGGACATCCTCGGCGTGCACGGCCGCGACGACGACGGCGGGGCGATGGGTGTACGCGGTTTGGAACCCGTCGATTTCGGCGCGGTAGTCGCCGTCCTCGGGCAGCAGGACCGCGCCGGTGGTGGCGGGGAGTTCGTTCCGGTGGTGCGCTGTCTTCGTCATGTCCCCAACTCTGCGCCGCGTCGATCTAGAACTCCAACACATAGTTTTTCTTGCTACTAGAATCATCGGTTATGGAACTTCGCCAGCTGCGCTACTTCGTCACCGTCGCGGAGGAAGCGAATTTCACCCGCGCGGCCGCCCGGCTGCATCTGGCACAACCCGGGTTGAGCGCGCAGATCCGCCAGCTCGAACGCGAACTCGGCCAGCAGCTACTGGACCGCTCCACCCGCTCGGTGACCCTCACCCCGGTGGGCGCGGCCGTCCTGGACCATGCCAAGGCGGCATTGGCTGCGGCACAACAGATTACGCATACCGTGGACGAGTTCACCGGCCTGCTGCGCGGGCACGTCCGGGTCGGATTGATCTCCGGCGCGGCCAATGACGAGGTCGATATGGCCCGGGTGCTGGCCGATTATCACCGCGATCATCCGCAGATCGCCATCTCGCTCACCGAGGACACCTCCGAGGCCATGTACGCCGCGCTGCGGCATTGCGAACTGGATATCGCCCTGCTGGGGTTGACCGGTTCGGAAGACGATCCCGCCGTGGCGCTGGAGACCGTCTTCGATACCGCCATCGTCGCGGCGGTCGCGGCCGACGCCCCCGGATTCGGCGACCGCATCACGCTGGCGGAGCTGTGCGAACACCAGTTGATCTGCCTGCCACGCGGCACCGGCATTCGGGGCGTACTCGAGAAAGCGTGCGCGGCAGCGGGTTTGACTCCGAACGTGGCATTCGAAGGGGCCGCACCGCCGCTGCTGCTGCGTCTGGCCGGGCACGGTCTGGGCGTGGCGGTGGTGCCGCCGTTGCGCGAGCCCGATGCGTCGGCGATCGGGGTGCGCATGCTCGATATCGATCCGGCGATCACCGGGCGTCTCGCCCTCGCCTGGAATCGGGAACGCCCGCTGAGCCCGGCCGCGAAGGTGCTGCTCGGCCAGGTCCGTATTGCCATGGGCGGCTGGAAGGGCGGGGACACGATCTTCGTCGAACGCGAGAACCAGGTATAGCCGCCTACTGACGTATACTTCCCTAAACTTCCCTATTGAGATGTTCGATAGGGAAGTTTAGAGTAGTTTCCATGACCGAACGCCTGTACTCCGTGGAAGACGTCGCCGAACGTCTCGGCCTGCACGTACGCACCGTCCGCGGCTATGTGCGCGACGGCAAACTCCCGGCCGTGCGCATCGGCAAGCAGTACCGCATCGCGCACGCGGATCTGGAAGCCTTCACCGGCCGCCCGGTGCCGGATGCGTTGCGCGAGAGCGTGTCCCGGCAGCGTCATGCCGAGGTCTCCAGCATCGTCGAGGCCGATGCGGTGGACCGCGCCACGGTGGATCGAGTGTCCGCCCTGCTCACCGGCGCGACGGGAAATCGGCAGGCCGGTGACGCGCCGATCCGGTTCCACACCATGTACGACGCCGAACGGGCCCGGCTCAAGATCATCATCGTGGGCAGTCTGAGTGAAACGGCTCAGCTGCTCGAATATCTGGACGGAGTACTCACCCCATGAGCACCGCGAACCGCTCCGGGAGCAGCACCGCCGATGACACGGTGCCTCCCATCTACAAATCCGCCGCCGGACAGGCGGCCATCCGGGAGCGCTACCGGGAAGTGTTGCGCGACTGGCCGGTTCCCGCCGAGCAGCGAACCATTCCGACGCGCGAGGGCGATACCTTCGTACTCGTCTCCGGACCGGAGGCCGCGCCCCCGGTGGTGCTGCTGCACGGTTCCGGAGCCAATTCCGGCACCTGGCGCGGCGATATCCCGTCGTGGGCACGGCATTTCCGCGTGTACGCCGTCGATCTCGTCGGTGAACCGGGCGGCAGCGCACCGTCGCGGCCGAAGCTGGGTACCGAGGCCATCGCGCTCTGGCTCGACGATGTGCTTGCGGGGCTGGGGCTTTCGGAGACGGCCGTGGTCGGCATGTCGCTGGGCGGCTGGCACGCACTGGATTACGCCATCCGCAGGCCGGAACGCGTTACGGCATTGGCACTGCTGTGCCCGGGCGGGATCGGCAAGCAGCGTTACGGCTGGCTGCTCGAGGCCATCGTCCCGCGTCTGCTCGGCCGCCGGGATCTGCGCGGTTCCGCACAGGCCACCACCGGTCTGTACGGCGCGGAGTTGGAACCCATCCTCGATGACATCGTGTTGACGTTCACCCATTTCAAGCCGCGCACCGAACGGCTGCCGCGCTTCACCGACGAGCAATTGCGCGGCCTGCCCATGCCGGTGCTGGCGATCGTCGGCGATCAGGACGCCATGCTCGACTCGGCCGAAACCGCCCGGCGCATCAGGGCTTCGGTGCCGGACGCGACCGTACTGATGCTGCCCGGCGTCGGCCACGCCATTCTCGGCCAGACCGACCCGGTGCTGAATTTCCTCACCGCGCACGCGGATCGGAAGTAGGCGGACCGGACGTCACCCGGAGGGAACTCCGCTTCCACCGATACGGCCGCGGTGGACCGTCAGCCCCGTCTTCGCTGATCGAAGGCGGGGCCGATGACGGAATACGCTGTGCCGCTACAGAATGCGGGACAGGAATGCCTTGGTGCGATCGTGCTGCGGATTGGCGAGCACCTCACGCGGGTTACCCGCTTCGACAACCACTCCGCCGTCCATGAACACGAGCTGATCGGCGACCTCACGCGCGAAACCCATTTCGTGGGTCACCACGACCATGGTCATACCGTCGGCCGCCAATTCCCGCATGACGCCGAGGACTTCGCCGACCAGTTCCGGATCGAGCGCCGAGGTGGGCTCGTCGAACAGCATCAGCTTGGGGTCCATGGCCAGCGCCCGCGCGATGGCGACGCGCTGCTGCTGACCGCCCGAGAGCTGCGCCGGATACGAATCGGCCTTATCCGCCAAGCCGACTCGATCCAGCAGGGTTCGGGCGCGGGTCAGCGCCTCGGCCTTCTTGATCTTCTTCACCTGGGTCGGCGCCTCGATGACATTCTCGAGGACCGTCCGGTGCGGGAAGAGATTGAAATGCTGGAACACCATGCCGATATCGCGGCGCTGGCGGGCGGCGTCGCGCGGATGCAGCTCGTAGAGCTTGCCACCCTTCTCGCGGTATCCGACGAGGTCACCGTCGACGTAGAGCCGACCGGCGTTCACATCCTCGAGGTGATTGATGCAGCGCAGGAAGGTGGACTTGCCGGAACCGGACGGGCCGATGAGGCAGAGCACCTCACCGCGCTTGACCTCCAGCGAGATGCCCTTGAGCACATTGAGCGCGCCGAAGTTCTTGCACACCCGGTCGGCGAGCACCATCGGCGTCGACGGATCGACCGAACTCATTGCGCCACCCCCGAACGCTGAATCTGAGCCAGCGCCTTCAACTGCTTGGTCGTCAGCTTGCGCGAGGATCCGCGCGAGTAGTACCGCTCCAGATAGAACTGGCCCACCATGAGCACGCTGGTGATGGCCAGATACCAGGTGGCGGCCACCAGCAGCAGCGGGATCGGCTGGAAGTTCACGCCGTAGATATCGCGCGCCCGGCCGTACAGGTCGGTGGTGAGCGGGATGGCGGTGACCAGCGAGGTGGTCTTGAGCATGGAGATGAGCTCATTGCCGGTCGGCGGGATGATCACCCGCATGGCCTGCGGCAGCACCGTGCGGGTCATGGTCTGCGACCACGACATGCCCAGCGCCGTCGATGCCTCGCGCTGGCCCTCGTCCACGGAATTGATTCCGGCGCGGACGATTTCGGCCATGTACGCGGCCTCGTTCAAGCCCAGGCCGATCATGGCGAATATGAACGGGGCCGACAGGTGCTGCACATCGAAGTTCGCGAACGACGGCCCGAACGGCACGCCGAGGGTGATGGTCTTGTACAGCGACGGGAACAGGCCCCAGAACACCAGCTGCACGTAGACGGGCGTACCGCGGAAGATCCACAGGTACACCCACGCCACCGAGCGCAGCACCGGATTCGGGGAGAGCCGCATGACCGCCAGCAGCACCCCGAGCAGGACGCCGATGAACATGGCGAGCACGGTGAGCTCCAGGGTCACCATGGCGCCGGAAGCGATCTTGCTGTCCCGCAAGTACTTCCAGTAGGTATCCCAGTGGTACGCCGGATTGGTCTTGGCGCCGTAGAGGAACAGCGCCAGCAGAATCAGCAGCACCGCCGCGGCGATCCACCGGCCCGGCCGTCGCAGCGGAATCGCTTTGATCGGCTCGGGCTCAGTGGATTTCGCGACCGTCACAGCCGAGGCTGCGGAATTGGTCTCGTCCTGTGACATGGTGGGTTATCTCAGCCCTGTGCTCCGTTGATGACCGATTTGCTGATCGCGCCGTCCTGCACGCCCCAGTTCTCGGCGATCTTCTTGTACTGGCCGTTGTCCATCAGGTACTGAACGGCTTCCTGCAGAACGGGTCCCAGCGCGGAGCCCTTCTTGATCGGCCAGCCGTACGGCGCGGAATCGAAGATGGCGCCCGCGGCCTCGATGGTGCCCTGGTTCTGCTTGATGGCGTACGCGGTCACCGGGGAATCGGCGGACATGGCGTCGACCTGGCCGTTGACCAGCGCGGTGGCCGCGGCGCTCTGCTCGTCGTAGGCGACCTTGGTGATCTCCGGCTTACCGGCGGCGACGCAGGCCGCGCTCTTGGCCGGGATCTCGTCGGTGTCCTGAATCGTGGTGCGCTGCACCGCGACTCGCTTACCGCAGGCATTGTTCGGGTCGACGTTCTTACCCTTGGGCTGAGCCCACAGGCTGCCCGCGCTGAAGTAGGTGACGAAGTCGGCGGTCTTCTCGCGTTCCTTGTTATCGGTGAACGAGGACATGCCGAGGTTGTAGGTACCGGCCTCGATACCCGGGATGATCTTCTCGAAGTCGGCTTCCTTGTAATCGGCGCTGAGGCCGAGCACCTTGGCGACCGCGTCCATCAGGTCCACGTCGTAGCCGACGATCTTGCCCGAACCCGGATCCTTGTACTCGTTCGGCGAGTACGGGGTGTTCACGCCGACGATGAGCTTGCCCGAGCTCTTGATATCGGCCGGCACCTTGGCCGCGATGGTGTCGACCTTCGAGATGTCGACCTTGGCCACCGCGGGCGCGTCGGAATCCGAGTTGCTGGTACACGCGGTCAGCACCAGGGCGCCGCCCGCGATAACGCAGGCGGCCCGCAGGGCACGCCCGCGGAGAGAGTTACGAACAGACACAGCAGTCCTCCACAGTTCGGTCACGCGACATCCGGACGTCGCCCGCCGTTTTGAAATGTAGGCGAGTCGTACATTCCATGCCGGTCGGTAACCGAACATTAATCGGCGACACGCCGGAGCGGGCCGATACACGCCCGGTTACGGAAGCGCGCTCACCAGCGGTGCAGCCGTGCGCGCACCTGCTCGGTGAATTCGGTGGTAGATGCTAACCCACCCAAATCGGATGTGGCGATTCCGGCCCGCAACGTCTCGGCTACCCCGTGTTCGATCCGCTCGGCCACCCGGCGCAGCGCACTGTGCGAATAGCGGGTCGCGATCCAGCGCAACAGCAGTGCGGCGGAGAGCATGAGCGCCACCGGATTCGCGCGATTGTGCCCGGTGAGAGTCGGTGCCGCGCCGTGCACCGCCTGCGCCATCGCCTGCGTGTCGGAACAGTTCAGCGAGGGCGCGAGACCGAGGGAACCGCTCAATTCCCCGGCGAGATCGGAAAGGATGTCGCCGAAAAGGTTTTCGGTGACGATGACGTCGTAGTCCTGCGGCGCGCGCACCAGATGCGCCGCGGCGGCATCGACGTGCTCATCGTTCACCGCGATCTCCGGATAGTCCTTGGCGATCTCATAGCACACATCGCGGAACATGCCCATGGTCACCGGAAGCACATTCGCCTTGTGCACGATGGTGACCTTCTTGCCCCGATTGCCCGCACCATCGAACGCCAGCCGCGCGACACGCTCAATGGCGGTACGCGTGAACACGCCGATGGCCATTGCCATATCGGCGGTCGGGCGGAATTCGCCGGAGCCGGTGAACATATTGCGATCGGCGTACAGACCTTCGCTGTTCTCCCGCACGATGATCAGATCCATCTCGCCCGCCACCGCGCGCACGCCCGCCATGGTCCGCGAGGGACGCACATTGCCGTACAGCCCGAAATGCTTGCGGACCGCGCCCCCGGGCGGCAGTCCGGTGCGATGCTCGGGAGCGTACGAGGCATTGTCGTGCGGACCCATGATCCAGCCCCGCACACCCTCCAGGGCTTTCAGCGTCGAGGCGGGCATCGGATCGCCGAATTCCGCGATGGCGGCGTGACCGATCGGGAGGGGCACCCACTCCACCGCGGGCAGACCCACCACCTCGAAGGCATCGTCGACCACGGTCCTGGTCGCCCGGACGATCTCCGGGCCGATGCCGTCGCCCTCCATCAGGCCCAGCCGGAGCCGAGTCACGCTGTCGCTCATGACAGTCATCCTCGCGCAATCGCGGCGGCGGCCGGACGGCGGCACGCGGTTGGCCGCTACCGTAGTGGGTAAAGGGAAGAGAACCGCACGGCCCGGTGTTGGACCGGGAAACTCGACATGAGAGGACGCCATGGCCACCCAGACACTGACCGAGCAGAACTTCGATGACATCGTCACCAAGAGCGATGTGGTTCTCGTAGATTTCTGGGCTGCGTGGTGCGGTCCGTGCCGGTCGTTCGCCCCCACCTTCGAGGCTTCCTCGGAGAAGCACCCCGATGTGGTGCACGGCAAGGTCGACACCGAAGCCGAGCAGGGCCTGGCCGCCGCCGCGAATATCCGGTCGATTCCGACCATCATGGCTTTCCGCGAGGGTGTGCTGGTGTTCGCACAGCCCGGCGCGCTCCCGCCCGCCGCGCTGGAGGATCTCATCGGGCAGGTCAAGGAGCTCGATATGGACGAGGTCCGCAAGCAGCTCGCCGAGCAGCAGGAGACCAAGGCCTGAATCGCGAAAGAGGCCGGTATCGCCGGTAATTCACGCATCGAATGCGCCGCAGACCCGAAAAGGGTTGCGGCGCATTCGTTTTGCGTGCGTCAAGGCCGGTGCGGATACACCGAACGCCGAAAGCGCCTGCGGCCGTTCATGAGCCGCAGGCGGTGCACTCTCAGGCGAAGGTGTTGATGCCGGCGATCATGGCACGGACGGTGGATTCCGCGCTGTCATCGGCGAGGGCGGCGCCCCAGCCGCGACGGCCGTTGAACTCGCACTGCACGAAGGTGGCGATGCCGTGTTCGGTGCGGCGCTGATGGAATTGCAGGATCTCCACCGGATAGCCCTCGTCGTACAGGGCCGAGGTGAGCGCCGCGACCGGGCTGCCGGAGGTGGAGACGGTGCGCAGGTGACCGGCGAATTCCAAGGTCGCGGTGAAATCCGCGGCTTGGATATGAGTCCATTCGCCGAGTTTGATCGCACCGGTATCGCGGCAGTAGCGATCATGGAATTCGGCGGGGCTCAAACCGGCGCTCTCGGCCCGCAGGCTCGCGGGGGCAGCGGTGATGAACGCGTGAGTATCAAGTGTGATTGTCATTGGACTAGGTCTTCCCGACTTCTTCCCAGAAATTGGCAGAGGTGACCAGCTCAAAAAAGTTCAACGGCCGCAGCGAGGGGGCCGGTCCGAATCAGACCCCGCTACGGCGCGGTACTACGAGTACGCGGTCAACAGCCACCGTCGCGGTGAGCGGAACAATCGCGGCGCGGTCGCGGATAGCGAGCGCTGCGTTGCGGCTGTTGGCGGGATTCGGCACGGCACCGAGCATAGGGGCAGACCCACGCAATGGCAACCATATTCGCATTCGACCCACGGGTAACTTTGTCGCAGGTCATCGGGTGTGTGGCGCGGGCCATACCGGCTAGCGCCGGTAAGCACAGCAACCGGTGTCTTGGAGCACAGCAACCATGCTCCCGGCCGTGGGCAACCACGGATGTCACAATGGGCAAACCTTGCCGGACGCGCGTTCCAACCCTTCGTGAACACACTCGGGAGAAGCACCGATGACCGATCCGAAAATCATGAGCACCATCAACCATCTATTCGGTTGTCACCGCACCTGCGTCCGGCAGACCGGCGAGTCGCTGGACTCGGGCGGCGATCACGCCGCGCGTGCGCATATCGCGCAACTGATGGATTGCGCGGCGATCTGCCGCCTCACCGCCGACATTCTGGATCGGCGCTCACCCTGGGCGCTGGAACTGTGCGAACTCACCGCCAAGGTGTGCACGGCGACCGCCGAGAGCTGCGAACAGCTCGACGAGAAGATCTGCGCGCGCACCTGCCGCGAAACCGCCGAGGTGCTGGAGTTGCTGGCGTCCCAGTTGCGGGTCAGCCCGCTCTGAGACGGTGGGCACCGCAACGACTTTCGAGCGTGCTCACCTGCCCGGCAGATAACGCGGCCACGCGACGCGCACACAACGCAGCCCGTGCTCATACGAGCACGGGCTGCCGGTTTGTCGGGGTTGTCGCGACTCAGTGCGCGGCGGAGTCCCAGCTGCGGCCGACGCCGACCGAGACCTCGAGCGGGACCGAGAGTTCGATCGCGTTCGACATGTGTTCGCGGGCAAGGGCTTCGAGTTGTTCGCGTTCACCCGGAACCACTTCGAAGATGAGTTCGTCGTGGACCTGGAGCAGCATGCGGGACTTCAGCCCGGCGGCGCGGATGGCGCGCTGGGTGTCGATCATGGCGACCTTGATGATGTCGGCCGCGGTGCCCTGGATGGGGGCGTTCAGCGCCATGCGCTCGGCGGCCTCGCGACGCTGCCGGTTGGACGAATCCAGATCCGGCAGGTAGCGGCGGCGGCCGAAGAGCGTTTCGGTGTAGCCGGTCTTGCGGGCCAATTCGACTGCCTCGCGCAGGTATTCGCGAATCGCGCCGAAGCGTTCGAAGTAGACGTCCATCTGCGCCTTGGCCTCTTCGGCGCTGATCTTGAGCTGCTGCGACAGACCGTACGCGGACAGGCCGTACGCCAGGCCGTAGGACATGGCCTTGATGCGGCGGCGCATCTCCGGATCGACCTCGGTGATCGGAATGTCGAACGCCTTGGAGGCGACGAAATTGTGCAGATCCTCGCCGGAGTTGAAGGCTTCGATCAGGCCCTCGTCCTTGGACAGGTGTGCCATGATGCGCATTTCGATCTGGCTGTAGTCCGCGGTCATCAGCGATTCGAAACCCGGGCCGACGACGAAGGTGTCGCGAATGCGGCGGCCCATATCGGTGCGGATCGGAATGTTCTGCAGATTCGGCTCGGTCGAGGACAGGCGGCCCGTGGCGGCGACGGTCTGATTGAAGGTGGTGTGGATGCGACCGTCATCGGCGATGGACTTGAGCAGGCCGTCGACCGTCACCTTCAGGCGGGTCGCGTCGCGGTGTTCGAGCAGGTGTTGCAGGAACGGGTGCTGGGTCTTCTCGTAAAGCCCTTCCAGCGCATCGGCATCGGTGGTGTAACCGGTCTTGGTGCGCTTGGTCTTGGGCATATCGAGTTCGTCGAACAGCACCACCTGGAGCTGTTTGGGCGAGCCCAGGTTGATCTGTTTGCCGATCACGCCGTACGCGTTATTGGCGGCCTCGGCCACGCGGTCGGCGAATTCGCGCTGCAGCTCTTCCAACTGGGTCGAGTCGACGGCGATGCCCGCCGCCTCCAGATCGGCGAGCACGCTCAGCAGCGGCAATTCCATATCGCCGAGCAGCGCGGTGGATTCGATGTTCTCGAGTTCGGTGTCGAAGGCGTCGGCGAGGTCGTATACCGCACGCGCGCGCAGCATTTCGGCCTTGGCGATCTCCTCGTCGGCCTGATCCTCATCGTCCAGCAGGGACAGTTGGGTGTCCCCCGCATCCTCGACGCGGAGTTCACGGCTCAGGTAGCGCAGCGACAGGTCGTCCAGATTGAACGTGCGCTGTCCGGGCCGCACCAGGTAGGCGGCGAGCGCGGTATCGCTGCTGAGACCGCCCAGGACCCAGCCACGGCCGCGTAGCGCGTGCATGGCGGACTTGGCCTCGTGCACGGCCTTGAAGGTCTCCGCATCGGCGAGCCAGGCGCCCAGCGCCGCTTCGTCTTCCGGGGTGAGGATGTGCACGTCCAGGTACGCGCCCTCACCGTCGGCGGCGGCGATCGCGATGGCCTTCACATCACCGTGTACCGGGCTGCCCACGCCGACCACCGAAACACCGTGCCGGACACCGGCCTTGGCGTGTTCGGCGAGCCAGTCCGCGACCGCGCCGGGAGTCAGTGCCGCACCGCTGATCTCGAAGCCCGCCTCGGCCTCGGGCTCCACGGGCGCGAGGGTGTCGAACAGCCGATCGCGCAGCACCCGGAATTCCAGCTCGTCGAACAGGCGGTGGATCTTGTCCCGATCCCACGGCTGCATGGCCAGCTGATCCGGGGTGTACGGCAGCGGCACCTCGCGCACCATCTCGGTGAGCTGGCGATTCAGCAGCACGCTGGACAGGTTGGCGCGCAAGGCATCTCCGACCTTGCCCTTGACGGTGTCGACCTTGTCCACGAGTTCGGCGAGATTGCCGTATTCGCGAATCCACTTGGTGGCGGTCTTCTCCCCCACGCCCGGAATGCCGGGCAGATTGTCACTCGGGTCGCCGCGCAGCGCCGCGAAGTCCGGATACTGCGCCGGGGTGAGCCCGTACTTCTCCTCGACGGCCGCCGGGGTGAACCGGGTCAGCTCGGAGACGCCCTTCTTCGGGTAGAGCACGGTGACGTCGTCGTTGACCAGCTGCAGCGAATCGCGGTCACCGGTGACGACGAGCACCCGGAAGCCCTGCGGCACCGCCTGCGTGACCAGTGTGGCGATCACATCGTCGGCCTCGTACCCGTCGATGGCCATCACCGGAATGCCCAGCGCGCCCAGCACTTCCTGGGTGGTCTCCACCTGCCCCCGGAACTCGTCCGGCGTCGCCGACCGATTCGCCTTGTACTCCGGATACGCCTCGGTGCGGAAGGTCTTACGGCTCACATCGAACGCCGCCGCCACATGCGTGGGCTTCTCATCCCGCAACAGGTTGATCAGCATGGCGGTGAACCCGTACACCGCATTGGTGGTCTGCCCACTCGCCGTCTTGAAATTCTCCGCGGGCAAGGCGAAGAAGGCGCGATACGCCAGCGAATGCCCATCCAGCAGCAGCAACGTGGGCTGCTCGGTGGACGCGGCAGGTGCGGACACGGCGCTCGGCCGTTGATCGGTAGAGGCAGGGGTCACGGCACAGAGTCTAGGGACGTGCACCGACACGTGCGGGAACCGGGCGCGATCGCCGCGTCACGGCCGCCGAATCGCCGCCGCGAGGGCCGAATCTCCGCAGGCAGCGGCGCTGACGCAAATCGATTTCCGGGACGGGCACCCCGGCTGATAATCTTGCCGCGCACGACAAAGGGGCGTAGCTCAATTGGCAGAGCAGCGGTCTCCAAAACCGCAGGTTGCAGGTTCAAGTCCTGTCGCCCCTGCAGGAATCGGGCCGGTCATCCATCCGATGACCGGCCCGAATGCTTTGTTGGACAGGGCGTTTCGGACTTTTCGACGTGCGCGGGCGGATCGGGCTAGCGCGGGATGCGGGATGCGGGGATCGGCAGGCCCGCGATACCGGCGGTACCGGACAGCAGCGCGCCCGCGGTGGTGACGACCATCGTGGTGCCGGCGAAGGCGACCGAGGAGACGAAGCGGTCCCGGAGATCGATGACCTCGTCCAGGGTGCCGTCGGCGTGGAAGCGGGCTATACCGCGTTGTATCCGGTCGAGCCGGGGACGGACAGCACCGTCACCGGGTCGGACCGCCCGTCGTAGGCGATGACATCGCGGCCGGTTATCAGCAGACCGCCGTCGGCGTGGTGGGCGAGACCGCCGATTCCGCGACGGGCGGGCAGCACCGTGCCGACCGCGCCGTCGCGGAGCTCGAAAACCCCTCCGGCACCGACATTGACGAACAGGATCGAACCGTCCGACGCCGGGCGCGGCGCTTCGAGCAGCCCGTCCATCTCATGTATCACCCGCAACATAGGCCGTTCCTACCGCACCGTGCGCCGGTGCGGTCGTCAGCCCACGCCGAGGTACGCGGACTTCACCGCCGGATCGTGCAGCAGATCGCGGCCGGTGCCCATCTTGGTGACCTCACCGGTCTCCAGGATGTACGCGCGGTCGCTGCGGGTCAGCGCCTGCTGGGCGTTCTGCTCGACCAGCAGCACCGTGGTGCCCTGTGCGTTGATATCGGCGATGATGCGGAAGATCTGCTGAATCACCATGGGCGCCAAGCCCATCGACGGTTCATCGAGCAGCAGCAGTTTGGGGCGGGCCATGAGCGAGCGGGCGATCGCGACCATCTGCTGTTCACCGCCGGACAGCGTGCCGCCGGTCTGCTTCTGCCGTTCCTTGACGCGCGGGAACAGCGTGAAAATCCACTCCAGGGTCTGGTTGTACTCGGCCTTGTTCTTGAAAGGGCGTGAGTAGCAGCCCATATCGAGATTCTCCTGGACCGTCATACCCGGGAAGACGCCGCGACCCTCGGGCGCTTGGATCAAGCCCAGACCGACGCGATCGTGCGCCTTGACCCGGGTGATGTCCTTGCCCTCGAACAGGATTCGGCCGCGCGAGAGCGGCAGCAGACCGGACAGCGCGCGCATGGTGGTGGTCTTGCCCGCACCGTTCGCACCGAGCAGGGTCACCAGCTCACCCTGTGCGACCGTGAGCGAAATACCGTGCAGCGCTTGGATTCTGCCGTAGTTGACGACCATATCGTCGACCTGGAGCAGCGCCTCTGGTTGGGACGGATTCGGCGGTGCCGGGTTCGGCGCGGTCATCCGAGGTCACCCACTTCCTCATCGGGCACGCCGAGGTAGGCGGCAATCACCTTGGGGTCCTCCCGAATCTGCGTCGGCAATCCGTCGGCGATCTTCCGGCCGAATTCCAGCACCACGATGCGGTCGGTCACACCCATGACCAGGCGCATATCGTGCTCGATCAGCAGTACGGTGAAACCGTCGTCGCGGATCTTGCGGATCAGATCCATGAGCGCGGCCTTCTCGCTCGGATTGAAGCCCGCGGCGGGCTCATCCAGGCACAGCAGTTTCGGTTCGGTCGCCAGCGCGCGGGCGATCTCCAGGCGGCGCTGATCACCGTAGGAGAGATTGCGCGCCTTCTCCACCGCGCGCGGTGCGATGCCGACGAATTCCAGCAGCGCCATACCGCGTTCGACGGCGTCCTTCTCCTCGCGGCGATGCCGGGCGGTGCGGAAGACCGCGCCGGGCACCGAGGTGTGGTGCCGGGCGTCGGTGCCCACCACCACGTTCTCCAGGGCCGTCATCTCCGCGAACAATCGAATGTTCTGGAAGGTGCGGGCGATGCCGAGCCGGGTGATCTCATTGCGTTTGGATTTGGTGAGCGGACGGCCGTCGAAACTCACCGTGCCCGAGGTGGGCCGGTAGACGCCGGTGATGGCGTTGAAGCAGGTGGTCTTGCCCGCGCCATTGGGTCCGATCATGCCGAGGATCTCACCGCGCCGGATGTCGAAGGTGACATTGTCCAATGCGGTGAGACCGCCGAATTTGACGGTCAGGCCCTCGGCGCGCAGCAGCGGCGCACCCACCTCGGTTTCGATATCTCGGTGCGGCGCAACCACATCCGCGACCACTTCGGGATCCTTGAAAACGGGCAGCACCTCGGTGACATCGAGGGTGCCCGCGCTCGGTTCGGCCTCGGCGGAGGTGTATCCGGCGGCCATATCGTCATTGTCGAATAGCGCGCCGCCACCCGGCCCGGTCATCGCACCCCTCCAGTTGTCTCCCCGGGGGTGCGGTGCACCGCGCGATATACCGTGCGCCCGTAGGCGAGCAGTTTCTGCCGCACCGGGAACAAGCCCTGCGGGCGGAAGATCATGACGACCACCAGTGCGACACCGTAGAAGAGATATTTGTACTCGCCGAGCGATTGCCCGCCGACATTCACCGACATGAAACGGTTCGGCAGATACACGATCAGGAACGCGCCGACGATGACACCCAGCTTATTGCCCTGACCGCCGATCACCACCGCGCACAGGAACAGCATCGAATTGATGATGTTGAATCCGGTCGGATTGATGAACTGCACCTGACCCGCGTACAGCGCACCGGACATACCGCCGATGCCCGCGCCGATCATGAACGCCCACAGCTTGAATTTGAAGGTGGGCACGCCCATCATCTCCGCGACGTCCTCATCCTCGCGAATGGCGACGAAGGCGCGGCCGACCCGGCTGCGCTCCAGATTGCCGACGATGAGCAGAATGACGATCACGAACGCCATGCCCATCCAGAACCACCAGGCTCCCGAATTGGCGCGGTCCAACAGGTTTCCGCTGTTCTTGTCACCGAGATTGCCGGACGAGAAATGCCCGCCGGGATTGGCCTCGGTGCCGCCGATATGCGGATAGGCGATACGGGAGAGCCCGAGGCTGCCATTGGTGATATCGCCCAGATTCTCGGCCAGCAGGCGCACGATCTCACCGAAACCGAGCGTCACGATCGCGAGATAGTCGCCGCGCAGGCGCAGCGTCGGGGTGCCCAGGATCAGACCGGAGACCGCGGTGACCGCGATCGCCAGCGGAACGCAGATCACCCACGCCCAACCGGGTTTCAACCAGCCGTCGGTTTGATTCCACGGACTGTTCGGGCTGGTGAGCAGGCCGACCGTATACGCGCCGACCGCGTAGAAGCCGACATAACCGAGGTCGAGCAGACCAGCTTGGCCGACAACGACATTCAGGCCGACCGCGATCAGCGCCGTCATCGCGAACTGCGCCATGACACCGGAGAAACTGGTGCCCGGGGTATCGATGAGCGGCGGCGGGAAAAGTGGGAGCAGGGCCAGCAGGATGATCGCCGGAACACCCACACCCCATTGCGCGGGCCGGGAAAGTCCGGCCCACCAGGTGCGAACCTTATCGCCCACACCGTGTTTCACCGGCGCCTCGGCCGCGGGCGGCTGAATCTGCTCGGGGCGGGGGCTTTTCGTCATATCCGTCATACCCGCGCCCTCCCCAGGCTCTCACCGAGAATGCCGGTGGGGCGGAACATGAGTACGGCCACCAGCACCACGAACGCGACGACATCGCGCCACTGATTGCCGAACAGGATCTGACCGTAATTCTCCGCGAGCCCGAGCAGCAGACCGCCCAGCAGCGCACCACGCAGATTGCCGATACCGCCGAGCACCGCGGCGCTGAATGCCTTGATGCCCAGGATGAATCCGCCCGAGGAGATGATGCCGCCGGGAATCTTCAACGTGTACAGCAGCGCCGCCGCACCGGCGAGCAGACCGCCGAGCAGGAACGTCAGCATGATGATCCGCTCCCGCGAAACGCCCATCAGCGTCGCGGTATCGGGATCCTGCGCGACCGCGCGAATACCGCGGCCGAATTTCGTTCTGTTGATGAGAATTTCGGTCACCGCCGCCAGCACCACCGCGGCCACGATGATCACCAGGGTCACATTGCTGACCGCGGCGCCGAAAATCGTGAACTGGGTGGAATCGCGTACCAGCGTGATCGGCTGCTGCGCGGTACTGCCGCCGAGCGGAGTCGACATGCCCTGCGTGAGTTTCGGCAGCACGTATTGCACGGACTGCTCAATCACGAATGACATGCCGATCGCGGTGATCAGGAAGATCAGCGGTTTCGCGCCGCGTTTACGCAGCGGCCGATAGGCGACGCGTTCCAATCCGACCGCCGCGCCACCGGACACCAGCATGCCGAACAGCATGGCGGCGGACAGATATACGACGGTGAGAACGACGCCCTCGTGATAAACGTTTCCGCTGGGCGCGAATCCGAGCAGCATGAGCCCGATGTATTGGCCGAACATGCCCAGCATGAAGATTGAGGAGTGCGCGAAATTGATCAGCCGGAGCACACCGTAAACCAGCGTGTACCCGACCGCGACCAGCGCGTAGATCGAGCCATAGGCCAAGCCGTCCACCGTGAGCCGCCAGAATTGGTCGGCCACGCCGGAGACGTTGAATTCGATGGACCCGTTGGCTAGCAGAGCCGCATCGGCCAAGACGGATAAAGACATTCAATACTCTCGCCGTAGAGGAAGCGGCGCGTGCCGAACGGGTTTGTGACCCGCCGTATTACCGGCACGCGCCGCTCCAGAGTCGGTGACTACTTGACTTCGTACATCCAGATCAGGGCGTTCGACAGCTCGCCCGTATCGCCCCACTTGTATTCGCGGGCCAGGCCCTGGCCCTGGTAGGTCTTGACGTACGAGACCAGATCGGCGCGGCTGGTCTTACCGGCGGCGATGCCCTTGAGCACGATCGTGGTCAGGTCGTAGCCCTCGGTGGAGTAGGTGCCGGCGTCGAAACCGTTGAACGCCTTGTAATCCGTGGCGAACTTATCGGGCGCGGGACCACAGGGGCAGGACAGCAGCGAACCCTTGGAGGCGTCGCCCGCCTGCTTGGTGAACTCGACGTCCTTGGTGCCGTCATCGGAGATGAAGGTGGCGGTCACGCCGCCGGTGCGCAGCGCGCGCACGAACGGGGACGCCTCGGCGTAGTAGCCCGCATAGAAAATGGCATCCGGCTTGGCGGATGCCATCTTGGAGACCGCGGCGGAGAAGTCCTTGTCACCGGCCTTCACCTGGGTGGCACAGCTGGAATCGGCGATCGAGCCGAGACCCTCGGTGAGCGTCTTGGCAAGGCCCGTACCGTAATCCGAGTTGTCCTGTACGACGCAGATCTTCTTGTACTTGCCGGTGCCGGCGAGGTACTTGGCGACCGCCGGACCCTGCACACCGTCATTGCCGAGGCCGCGGAAGAAGGTCTTCCAGCCGTTGGTGGTGAGGGTGACGTTGGTGGCGGACGGGGTCAGCGACAGCAGACCCGCATCACTGATGACCTGGCCGGTCGCCTTGGTCTCGCCCGAGAAGGTCGGGCCGATCATGGCGGCGATGGACGAATCGTTGATGATCGTCGGAATGACCTGGGTGGCCTTCTGCGGGTCACCTTCGGTGTCGAATTCCTTGACGGCCACCTGGCAGTTCGGATTCGCCTTGTTGTGCTGGTCCAGCGCGAGCTTCACGCCGCGCACGATATTCAGACCGAGATTGGCGTTCGGGCCGGTGAGCGGTCCGGACATGGCAATCGTCTGCGGCGCGCACTTATCGTTGCCGTCGCTGGCGGGATTGGCCGCGGCCGAGTTGTCGGCGCTGGCCACTTCCTTACCGTCCTTGTCGATCTGGACAAGGGGGGCAATGGTCAGGCTGCTGTTGTTGTCTCCACTGGTACCGGCATTATCAGTGGACTTGCTGCCGCAGCCGGCAGCGCTGAGCGCGAGTACTGCCGCAGCTCCGATGACCACCGCGCGCGCCATGCGGCTGCGCGGTTTTGTCACTGAACCAAGCACGATTCACCTCTATGTTCTGTGCTCCCCCGGCTCGCCGAGGAGGGCCGCCCCATCGATCGGCCCGGACAGAACATATCCCCGCCACGTTAGGTCCGCATCACATTCGGATCATTCATGTGACATCGCAACAAACGAAAGAGCCCCTCGTGTTACCGGTGGGTTAATTGCGCTGGCGCATTTCCGGCAACAGAGGGGCAATGTTCGGGCAATCGCGACCTACTTCGGCGCGAGATTCTCCAGTACGACCTCCGCGACCGCCTTCATCGTGGTGCGACGGTCCATCGCGGTGCGCTGAATCCACTTGAATGCCTGCGGTTCCGAGAGGCCCTGGGTCTGCATGAGCACACCTTTGGCACGCTCGACGAGCTTGCGGGTCTCCAAACGATCCGACAGATTCGCGACTTCGCTTTCCAGCGCGGCGATCTCGTGGAAGCGACTGGCGGCCAATTCGATGGCGGGCACCAGATCGGACTTCGTGAACGGCTTCACCAGATAGGCCATCGCGCCCGCGTCGCGTGCCCGCTCGACCAGATCGCGCTGGCTGAACGCGGTCAGAATGACCACCGGCGCAAGACGTTTCGACGCGATCTCGGCGGCGGCGTCTATTCCGTCGCGGCGCGGCATCTTCACATCCATGATCACCAGATCAGGACGCAACTCCTCGGCGAGCTCCACGGCCTGCTGACCGTCGCCCGCCTCACCCACCACGTGATAACCCTCTTCCGAGAGCATCTCCACCAGGTCCATCCGGATGAGCGCCTCGTCCTCGGCAACCACCACCCGCTTGGGGGCCGATGCCGCAGCATCCTTCTTCGAACCGCCCCCTGCTGTCGTTCCCATAGATGAACCCCTGTCGCTCCGATATACCAACACCCGACGTACATCGGTCCGAAGCCACCCTCGACGGATCGGCACGTACCCGAGTACCCCAAAGAGTACCGTCCGTCCCCCGCCACAACCCACGTACCCAGCGCAAACCGACCAGTATCACAACCGTGTCATTCTCACCCCCACCCTCCCGAGCCCCGGTTAGGTCATCCGCCCCACCACCCGCTATAGTTCCAACGCGGTGCGCCGAGTTGGCGGAATAGGCAGACGCGACGGTCTCAAAAACCGTTGTCCGAAAGGACGTGTGGGTTCGATTCCCACACTCGGCACCAAAATAGAGGGCCGTTCCGAACACACCCGGAACGGCCCTCTACTCATTCGCCCCGGGAGACACGCGCCGATGACGATCCCCCAGGATTTGCGCGACGATGTCGAAACGCTGTGGGACTTCAACCAAATGGGTCATGAGCCGAAACCGGTGGATATCGGGATCGGGCTCGGCAGTCATGATCGGGATGTGCCGGTTTATGCGGCTGAGCTGTACCACCGCGGGTTCTTCCCGACCATCGTGTTCACCGGGGCCAATGCGCCGGGCACGGTGGAAGCGTTCCCTCGGGGTGAGGCGGTGCACTTTCGTGAGCGCGCGCTCGAACTCGGCGTGCCGGACAGCGCGATCCTCGTCGAGCCGAGGGCTACCAATACCGGCGAGAACATCGACTTCACACGGGCGCTCATCGAGGAGCACACGGTCCTGCGGCGTACCGGCTCGGTGCTGCTGATCTCCCGCCCCTATCAGCAGCGGCGGAGCTATGCGATTTGCCGAAAGCGTTGGCCCGGAGTCGAAGTCACCTGCGCATCCCGCCCGGTGCCGCTCGATGAATACATCGCTCGAATCGGCGATGTCGATCGCGTCATCACTATGCTGGTCGGTGACACCCAGCGACTCCGGGTCTATCCGGCCAAGGGCTGGGCCATCGAACAACCGATACCCGACGCCGTGCGAAAAGCCTTCTCGCGCTTGGTCGCCGCCGGATTCGACAGGCGGCTACTGCCGGAGTGAGGGCGGGTCCGCCCTGCGGGTCGACGCATATGAGATCGGTGCGGCCGGAGCGGAGGCGGGGCAGGGTTGGTTGGCAACCCTGCCCCGCCGCTCTGTGCGGGATCAGTACTGGCCGCAGGTGTCGACGACCTGGGAGAGCTTGTTGCCGAATTCGGCGTTGGTGTCGGCGCTCACGCCCATTTGCTGCTGCTGGGCGATGAGGTTCTGGAATGCGGTGCGGCGCTGGTCGACCGGCTGGTCGTAGGCGTTCTTGATGGCGGATTTCTGGGCGGGGGCGGCGTCGAGCTGGGCCGCGGTTTCCGGGGAGACCTTGTGCAGGGCGGAGTCGATCTGGGCGAAGGAGCAGCTCGAGGTCAGGAGCGGCTCGATATCGCTCATCGGGTCGGCGGCGGCGGGACCCGCCAGCGCGATCGCGGCGAAACCGGTGGTCGCGATCGCGACCGCAAACCGCGCACTGAACAACCTCATGTAGGACCGGCCTTTCGAAGTAGCTGGATCGACATGGACAAACCGACCCCTCGGGATGGGGTCGGCCACAAGGGGTATCGGAGCCGATCCGGCGATGGCTTGGTCAACTCGGGAAGTTTCGGGGAGATACCGCAAACCGGTCCCATATGGGCGATTTCGGCGGGCTCCGGCGGCGATTTCGCCGCGGACTCATCGCGGACGTGCTCGAGGCGACACGGGCGGCGGGTCTGGATGAGCTCGCCGACGCTGTAGGTCAGGACAACTTGCCCGCCGCCGCATCCGGAATCCGGCGGCACCGTGGCCCGCTCGCCCCGGCCCGATGGCGCTTGCGGCCGAACGCTGTCCCCAGCCAAATCCATAGCACACGGTACACAGTTGAATCGTCAGGCGAGTAGGGCGCGGACGATGCGATCCACACCCGGATGCGGGTCGAAATCTGTTGCCGGATAAGTCAATTGATGCAGGGCTGCGCCGTCGATGTATTTGACCACGAGCGGGGTCACCTCGGGTGGCGCGTTCGGGACCACCGCTCGGAGCATGGTGGCGATCCATTCGGTCAGGCGGGTGTGGCCGCGGAGTAGGACCTCCTGAAGGCCGGGGGCCGTTTGGGATTCGAGGAATAGGGCGTAGCGGGCGAGGGTGCGAGTGCGGTCGGTGGTGACGGCGTGAGCGAGCAGGGCGGCGAGGCCGTCGATGAATTGCGGGAGCGTACTGGGGGCGGCGATGCGGGTGACGGCTTGCCAGTCGGCGTAGTCGCGTTCTTCTAGGCGTTCGGCGATGCCGGTGAGCAGGGCGTCGCGGGTGCGGAAGTAGTTGGAGGCGGAGCCCGGTGGCATATCCGCGAGCTCGTCGACCGCGCGGTGGGTGAGAGCGCGCAGGCCGCGCGTACCCAGGAGTTCGATCGCGCCATCGAGGATCAGCTCGCGTTTGGTGGGCATGCACGGATACTACATCGGTAGTGATTGACACTACATCAGTAGTTTTTTCACTACAGGAGTAGTACCGTTCATGGCGTGCAGCGAGCGGCTCGGGAGAGCCGATTCGGATCGAAGGGAAACGACATGCCCAAGGCGCTCATCATCGGCGGCGGAATCGGCGGACTGGCTACGGCCATCGCGTTCGATCGACAGGGCTGGGAGGTCGAGGTGCTGGAGAAGGCCGCCGCGATCAAGGAGGTCGGCGCGGGACTGTCCCTGTGGCCCAATGCCATTCGCGCACTCGACGCGCTCGGTCTGGGCGAGCGGGTGCGAGCGCGCGCCATCGAGGAGGGCTCGGCCGGAATCCGGAACAGCAGGGGCGCGTGGCTGTCCCGCGCCGATACCGAAACGATGCGGGCCCGCTACGGCAACCCGATCATGATCCACCGCGCCGACCTGCTGGACATGCTGCGCGCGGCACTGCCGCATAACACGCTGCGCACCGGCATCACGGTGACCGAGGTGCGCCCCGACGGCACCGTCACCCATTCGCGGGGCACCTCCACCGGCGATGTGATCGTCGGAGCCGACGGCATCCACAGCATCGTGCGGCGCGCGGTCTGCGGCGTGGTCGAACCCCGCTACAGCGGTTACACCGCGTGGCGAGTGGTGGTCTCCCCCACCGCCCCCGTCGGCGATCTGGGCGAAACCTGGGGCCGCGGTGAGCGATTCGGCTATGCCGGACTGGCCGACGGCCGCGTCTACTGCTTCGCCACCGCGAACGCGCCCGCGGGCATCGCGAGCGAGGGCCTCGCCGAACTGCGCCGCCGCTTCGGCACCTGGCACGATCCGATCCCGAGCCTGCTCGCCGCCGCCGACGACGCGGCCGTGCTGCACAACGACATCTACGAACTGCCCGCGCTGACAACCTATGTGGCGGGCCGCATCGCCCTGATCGGCGACGCCGCCCACGCCATGACCCCGAATCTGGGCCAGGGCGCATGCCAGGCCCTGGAGGACGCGGTCGTGCTCGCCCGCGTCGCCACGGCGGACAAAGACCTCACCCGCTACGACGCCGAACGCCGACCCCGGACTCAGATGATCGCCGCACGCTCCGGCAAGATCGGCTCGGTCGCCCAACTGGCTTCGGCCCCGGCGGTATTCATCCGAAACGCCGTCCTGCGCCTGATCCCCTCATCGGCACAGTCCAAGGCCCTCGGACCGGTGCTCGACTGGGAATGCTGACACAGCCGACGGCGCGCACCGGATGACCGATATGCCGCACCGAGACCCGTCCGGCCCGCGCCCCGCAGGGCTACAACGAACACTGAACTCGCTCACACGGCATCGGCGGAGTGCGCGAAGATCTCGCGGGCTCGAGCCGACACGATCGGAATCGCCGCCGAACGTCTCAGGCGCTGCCCTCGGCGAAATCCTCGACCGCCGGCGGCACATCGTCGATGCCGCGGGTTTGCAGGTCCGCCGAGGTGAAGGTGAGGCTGGCGCGGCTGCCCGCGAGAATGCCGAGCAGCGCTTCGAGCATGTCCAGGTGGGCTTCTCGCGAGGAGTGCATGAGTTTGTCGATGCGGGCCGAGGTTGCCAGCACCTGGCGGCCCTGATCGCCGGCCGCTTCGAGCGAGCGCAACAGCAGGCCCGCCTCCTGCTGTCCGGAGGTGGGGGTGCGCTGGGCGAGCAGCGAGTTCACGGTACGTTTGAAGTGCATGAACAGGACTGTGCCGCGCGGAATTTCGACCATCTGACCCATTTCCAGGGTGAGGCTGTAGAGGTCTTCCAGGCCGCTCAGTAATCGTTCGCGGTACTTGCGCAGGGCCGCGTTGTAGGCGGTGTTCTCCTGGATGTAGCCACCGATCGGATCGGACCAGTTCGCCTGTGCCAGTACATAGATTTCGGCCAGATCGCGTAGGTGGTAGGTGCGCGGGGCGGCGACGGTTTCGGAGCTCACCACCGGACAGTATCCGGGCCGGTGCTGGTCCCGCACGGCATTAGAACGACTCACGGTTCGGATGGGAACCGGCGTGGCGCGACCGCTGCGCGGGATGCGGCATTTGCCCGATGGCAGCTGATCGCCCGGGTTTATTAGGGTCGGTAATGGAATAGCGGCGACGAAAGGATGCGTATGCGGTTCGGGTGGCGTGGCACGGTTTTGGGGGCGGCGGCCCTCATCGCGATCGCGGGATGTGGCGGTGGTGACGATTCCGGCCCCGACGCGAAGGAAACCACAGGCAGCGCCGCCGAAACCGTCGACGTCACCGGCGCGATGCGCGATCTGGAAACCAGATACGGCGCACGCCTGGGCGTCTTCGCGGTGGATACCGACAGCGGCCACGAGGTGTCGTATCGCAAGGACGAGAAGTTCGCGCTGGCATCCACTTTCAAGGGAATCGCGTGCGGGGCGCTACTGAAGCAGCATCCGCTGCACACCGGATACTGGGACACCGTGGCGCATTTCGGCCAGGAGGACGTGGTGGCCGCCTCGCCGATCAGCTCGCAGCGAGTCGAGAGCGGTATGACGATCTCGGAACTCTGTCATGCCGCCATTACGGCCAGCGACAACACCGCCGCCAACCAACTGCTGAAGCAACTCGGCGGACCGGCGGCGATCACCGCGTTCATGCGGAGCATCGGCGATCAGGTGAGCCGTCTGGACCGCTGGGAAACCGATCTCAACACCAATATTCCGGGCGATGAGCGCGACACCACCACCCCGGCCGCCTTGGCCGCCGACTACCGCACCCTGGTGCTCGGCGATGTACTCGGACAGCCCGAACGCGATCAGCTCAAAGCCTGGCTGGTCGCCAATACCACCGGCGCACAACGGATTCGAGCCGGTCTGCCGCCGGGCTGGACGGTCGGCGACAAGACCGGCACCCCGGCCTACGGCGGCAACAACGATGTGGCGATCGCCTGGACCGAACTCGGCGGCCCGATCGTGATCTCGATGCTGGCCACCAAGACCGAACCCGACGCCACCACCGATAACGCATTGCTCGCGGACGCCACGCGACTGGTGGTGAATTCGCTCAACGTGCACGAATAGCGGTAACGGACTGGACGGCTGGATGGCATCCGCGGGCCCGAGAGAGCATGCTGGACCCCAGGGGACGCGTAGTGAAGAGGGTCCGAACCGTCGTAGCGGCTATCTCGTACATCCGCACAGACCGACCTGACGACGGCCTCGGTTCGAAGTGGAGGTCTCCTCATGCGGGTGCACAGGGTTACGGCGGATCTGTCCGAATACCCGGACCTGGTGGTCATCCTGCTCGGTATGCGGGTGCACCGGGCACGCGGCATCCTGCGACTGCTGGGTGTGGGCCCCAAGCTCTACAGATCCCATCACGACCGCCCGGACGGCCTGCTCTCGCATGAGGACGTGATCTGGTCGCTGTTCCCGCCGCACTGGGGTGCGCGGCAGTACTGGCGCGATCTGGAGAGTCTGGAGCGCTGGACCAGATCCGAACCGCACAAGATCTGGTGGCGGGACTTCCTGAAGGATTCCGGCGGCACCGGCTTCTGGCATGAGGCGTATTTCGCGCGCGGCGGGATCGATTCGGTGTACGACGATATGTCCCCGGTTTCCGGGCTCACCCGATTCGCACCGATGGTGCCCGCGCGCGGCCGCATGTTCTCCACCCGCCAGCGCGTGCGGGGCGCGGAACCATTGGTCGAATCGGTGGTCGACGAGACCGAGTACTACGCCGGGAGCGAACTCCAGGCGACCGACATTCGGCCGCGAGATGAACTTCCCGGACGAAACGTGTGATTCGGTCTTCCAGGCGTTTTCGCGGCCGCGCCATGGGCATACGTTGAGCGCATGCATGTGCTCTTCGTGTGCAGCGGCAACGTTTGCAGGTCCGTCATCGCCGAGCGCCTCACGCTGGCGGTGGCCGCCGAACACGGGCTACAGGAGCTATCCGCCGAAAGTGCGGGCGTGCGGGCGCTGGTCGGCTTCCCGGCGGAACCGCTTGCGGCGCAAACGATCATCGGACTCGGCGGCGACCCGAGCGGATTCAAGGCGCGCCGGCTGAAACCGGAGATGGTGCTGCGCGCCGATCTGGTGCTCACCATGACCGACAAGATCCGGGATCAGGTGCGCGAACTGGTGCCCGAGGCGCTGCCCCGCACCTTCACCCTGCTGGAGGCGTACCGCATCGCCAAGGTGAGCGGTGCGCGCTCGGTGGTCGGACTGCACGCCGCCCGCGACGATCTGGCCTACGTGGGGCGCGAGAACATCTCGGACCCGGTGGGTTTGAAGGCCCAGCAGTTCTGCGAGGTCGGCGATCGGATCGCCGAGGCGCTGGTGCCGCTGCTGCTCGCATTGCACGCGCATCAGCATCCGCAGGCCACCATCCAGCGGCGCGGCGCGGGTGACGCCGACGCGCCGCAGCGCCCCGCGCTGCTGGTGCTGCCGGGCGGACGCGCCGATACCGGTCCGCTGCCCGAATTGTCCCGGCGGTCAGCCGAACCCGTGCGGCACTCGGCCGGATAGGCCCCGCTCCGGCCGGCGACACATACGAATTCCGGCCACCGACGTCGGCGAATTCCGGCCACTCGGCAGCGATTTCGGTCATTCGCGGCCCGCTGCTACTTCCCTTGTGGCGTAACCAGGATTACGCTGGCCCCTGCGTGTCAATACACCTGTCTGCCCGCTAAGTCCGGTAAGGGATTACACTTCCGCGCGGAACACCACCGCCGGTGGTTCGACACAGGAACAGGACTCAGACATGCCGAAGCGCATTTCGGATGTTTCGCTCCATGTTTTCGTCACACCGCAAACCCTCCACCGCGTCACCGAAACCGTGTGCCGCGTCGTGGATGACTACGTGGACGATCGCGACATCTTCGCGTGGCGCTTCACCCTTCCGGTGGAGTGCGACGATCCCACCCATACGGTCCTCGAAACCCAGTGGCGCCTGGATCATCCCGACGCCGATCCGGGTGAGCGCCGCACCTACGAGATAGCGCTGAGCCTGGTCGGCGAGGCGCGCCAGCTCACCAAGGCGGGCATCGCCCGGCTGGAGCAGCGGCTGGTGCTCGAGCTATCCGCGGACGAACCCATCCCCTACATCGTGCACGCGCTGCAGCGGGAGAACTTCGACCTCGAAGAGAACCGCGAGCTCATCTGAGCCGCTACCCCTCGGCATCCATTGCGAGCGGGTGGATTCCGGCCCAGACCATGCCGGAATGACGAACGGGCCGCACCCGCGCGACGGGTACGGCCCAGATCTGCTGTCTCGGTTCAGGCGCGGGCCGGGAAGTGCCGGATGACGCCTTCCTGCACCGTGGTGGCCAGGAGTTCGCCTGCGCGCGAGTAGAAGTGACCGCGCGCCAGCCCGCGCGAGCCCGCCGCGACCGGCGATTCGGTGGCGTACAGCGCCCAGTCGTCGAACCGGAACGGCCGGTGGAACCAGATGGAATGGTTCACCGTGGCCGCGAGAATCCGGTCATGCCCCCAGGACAGCCCATGCGTGGTGATGATCGAGTCCAGCACCGTGGTGTCGGACGAATACGCCAGCGCCGCAACATGAATCAGCGGATCATCGGGCAGCGCGCCATCGGTGCGCATCCACACCCGATTGTGGTTGAGCTTCTCGCCCGTACCCTTGAGGATCCAGGCCGGATCGTTCGTGTACCGCATATCGATGGGATGCGGTGCCTTGACGAACATTTCGAGCTTGTCTTCCATGCCGATGAAGGATTCCTCCACGCGCGGAAGGTTTTCCGGATCGGCGACCTCGGGCAGCGGCGAACCGTGCTCGAGGCCCTTACCCCAGTCCTGGAAGGCGGCCAGCATGACGAACAGTTCCTGATCGTCCTGATAGGCCGTCACCGTGCGATTGGCGAACGCGCGCCCGTCGCGATGCCGATCGACGCGATATTCGATCGGCTTCTTGACATCGCCGCCGCGCACGAAATGCGCGTTGACCGCGTGCACCGGCCGGCCGGGGCCGACCGTGCGCCCGGCGGCGATGATCGCCTGCGAAACCAGCTGCCCGCCGAAGGTGCGACTCCACACCTTCTCCGGGTGCTGTCCGATGAAGATGTCCGGTCCGTGCTCCTCGAGATCGAGCAGCTCGAGGAGCACCCGTAGATCATCGGCCGGGGCCGGTGTTTCAGCCCCGGTCAGGGTTTCGTCAAGCGACGCACTCACCTAGTGGTCCTCCTCGCCGATGCGGTGCACGTGGATCAGATTGGTCGACCCCACGGTACCCGGCGGGGAGCCCGCCACGATCACCACGAGATCGCCCTTGCGGTACCGGCCGATCGACAGCAGCGCGGTATCCACCTGATGAATCATCTCGTCAGTGCTATCGACGGTGGGGACGATGAATGTTTCAGTGCCCCATGTCAAGGCCAGCTGACTGCGAATCGCCGGATTCGGGGTGAATGCCAGCAGCGGCAGCGGGGTGTGCAGGCGGGCCAGGCGGCGCACCGTATCACCGGACTGCGTAAAGGCAACCAGCGCTTTGGCATTGAGCCGTTCGCCGATATCGCGCGCCGCGTAGGAGATGACGCCGCGCTTGGTGCGCGGCACATGGGTCAGCGGCGGCACCCGAGTGGAGGATTCCGATTCCACCGCGTGCACGATGCGGGCCATGGTGCGCACGGTCTCGATCGGGTAGTCGCCGACCGAGGTCTCCCCCGAAAGCATCACCGCGTCAGCGCCATCGAGCACCGCATTCGCCACATCGGACGCCTCGGCGCGGGTGGGCCGCGAATTGGTGATCATCGATTCCAGCATCTGGGTGGCCACGATGACCGGCTTGGCGTTCTCGCGCGCCATCTGGATGGCACGCTTCTGCACCAGCGGCACCTGCTCGAGCGGAAGCTCCACGCCGAGGTCGCCGCGCGCCACCATGATGGCGTCGAAGGCCAGCACGATGGCCTCCAAATTGTCGATGGCTTCGGGCTTTTCGAGCTTGCCGATGATCGGCACCCGGCGGCCCACGCGATCCATGATCTCGTGCACCAGCTCCACATCGGACGGGGAGCGCACGAAGGACAGCGCGATGAAGTCCACGCCGAGCTTCAGCGCGAACTCGAGATCCTCGATGTCCTTCTCGGACAGGGCCGGAACGGAAATATCCATACCCGGCAGCGAGACGCCCTTGTTGTTGGAGACGGGGCCGCCCTCGGTGACCCGGCAGATCACGTCATTGCCGTCGACACGCTCGACGGTCAGTCCCAGCTTGCCGTCGTCGACGAGCAGCCGATCCCCGGCCTTGGCGTCCTTCGCGAGCTGCTTGTAGGTGGTCGAAACTCGGTCGTGAGTGCCGTCGATGTCGTCTACCGTGATGCGGATTTCTTCACCCGTCGCCCAGACGGTCTTACCCTCGATGAACCGGCCAAGTCGGATCTTCGGTCCCTGGAGATCGGCGAGAATTCCCACCGCGCGGCCGAGCAGATCGCTGGCCTGACGCACCTTTTTATAGTTGTCGGCATGGTCGGAGTGTTCGCCATGGCTGAAATTCAGCCGCGCCACGTCCATTCCACTCTCAACGAGTTCACGAATACGGTCCTCGGACGACACAGCCGGTCCGAGTGTGCACACAATCTTCGTTCGTCGCATCACGGCATCAACCCTAGACCTGCCGTTGGTGTCCCGCTGAACGGGCACACGCTCCCGCGAAAGATATACACATGCCGTTCAGCTAACCGCCGGTCAGCGCGCGACGTGCCGTCCGAGGCGGGTCTCCAACCGGGTTTGCCCGAAGCCCAGGACCAGGCATATTACCCAGTAGTAGAGTGCCGCTACGCCATACAGCGCGAAGAAGTCGAACGTCGGCGCGGCCGCCAGCTGAGCCGTCCGCAACAACTCGGTGACGAGGATGGTGGACGCCAGCGAGGTGTCCTTCACCAATGAGATCAGGGTGTTGGACAGCGACGGCACCGCGATCCGCGCGGCCTGCGGCAGGATGATCAAACGCAGTGCCTGCGCATAGCTCATACCGACCGCATAGGACGCTTCCCACTGCCCCTCGGCGACCGAAAGAATAGCGCCGCGAATGACTTCGGCCGCATATCCGCCGACATTGAGACTGAACGCGATCACCGCCGCCGGGAACGGATCGATCACTATGTGGAACTGCGGCAGCGCGTAGAACACGATGAACAGCTGCACCAGCAGCGGCGTGCCGCGAATGATCGAGATGTAGAACCGGGCCGCCGCCGATACCGGCCACAGCTTGGACATCCGGGCCAGCGCCACGAACAGCGCCAGCACCAGTCCGATAGCGAAGCTGATGGCGGTGAGCGGCAGCGTCATCTCGACGGTGGCCTTCAACATCGGCCACAGATTCGCCCGGATCAGTTCCCAGGTGGCGTCGTCCATTCGGTCGCCAGTCGTCCAATCGTCCTGTGCCGCTTACTTGCTGACGTCGGTGCCGAAGTACTTGTCGGAGATCTTGGCCAGGGTGCCGTCCGCGCGCAGCTGATCAAGGGCGGTGTTGACCTGATCGATCAGCGCCTGCGAATCCTTGCGCCCGGCGAACGCCTGCTTGCTGGTCTCACCGGTCTTGCCCGCGACGTGCACGCTGGAATCATTGGTCTTCTTGCTGTACTCGCCCACGGCCAGGGTGTCGTTGACCGTCGCGTCGACGCGGCCGTTCTTGAGCAGCTGGATGGCCTGTACGAAGCCCTCGACGCCCTCGACCTTGCAACCCGCGCCCGCGGCGACCTTGTTCCAGTTGCTGGTGACCGACTGCGCGCAGGTCTTACCGCTCAGATCGGTGAGCGCGTGGATACCGGTGTTATCGGCCTTGGTGACGATGACACCCTCGGAGGTGGTGTACGGCTGCGAGAGCGAATACTTCTGCGCGCGTTCGGGATTCACGGTCACCTGATTGGCGACCAGATCGAAGCGCTTGGACTCGAGGCCCGCGAAGATCGCATCCCAGGGGGTCTGCACGAATTCCACCTTGCGGCCGAGCTTTTCGCCGACGGCCTTGGCGACCTCGACGTCGTAGCCGGTGATGCTGCCGCCGTCCTGATAGCTGAACGGAGCGTAGGTGCCCTCGGTGCCGATCTTGAGCACATTGGGGTCGTCATTGCCGCTGCTGCATGCGGTGAGCGCCGCGGTGGCGGCGACTACGGCGAATACGGCGGCCAACAACTTACGGCGCACGGGGACTACCTCTCCTCGAGCGTGGTCGACCCACGCGACGGACAACCGACAAAGGGTACGCCGTAAACCAACCGGGTGGCACGTCAACCATCTGATCGCGCGAAAACCTTGTGCGATCACGCATGGTGATGATAAACGGCGGACGGGCACCGCCCTGCCCAGTGGTGCCCGCCGAAGTCGGTGTGTCGCTACCGCGCGATCAGTCCTTGAGCGGACGACCCTGCGGGTCCGGCACCTTGCCGGTGAGGATGAGAATGCCGTCGATCAGCGACCAGATACCGAAGCCACCGCACGTGATCAGTTGCAGCACACCGATGGTGGTGTAACCGAGGTAGAAGCGGCCGATGCCGAGGCCGCCCACCAGGATCTGCAACAGGCCCGCGGTCAGCTTGGACTTGTCCGAGTACGGGACGCCGTACGGATCGCGGCCGAACGGGGCCTCGGCATCCGCGCCGTAGGGCATCGGCTGACCGTAGGGGCCGGGCTGACCGTACGCGGGCTGCGGCGCACCGTATCCGGGCTGCTGTCCGTAGGCGGGCTGCTGACCGTAACCGGGCTGAGGCTCACCGTAACCGGGCTGCGGCTGGCCGTACCCCGGCTGCTGCTGACCGTACTGCGGGCCCGTACCAGGCGCGCCGTACTGCGGGCCCGGTTCGGGCTGTTTGGCGAATGGGTCGGTCACTCGAGTCCTCCTGGATCGCGGGCCGCACGGCCCCCTGTGTGCTGAACCCGCCGTGCGAGCCTCGATACGCGGCGGTCAGGAGCCATTCTTGCCCGAGTCGACCGTTTTCGTCGCGTCGAGCGTGACCGCCGGTTCGGATTCACCGGATTCGGAAGAGTTATCGCGCACCTTTGCGGATTCGTTGCCTTCCGAAGCGGAATCGGAGGTGGCGGGGTCCCCGGATGACTCGGATGACCCGGCCTTCTCGAGATCAGGCGAATCGGACTTCTCGAGATCGACCGCCGCATCGTCGGCGGCGGTGTCGGCCGCGGCGGCATCGGCGGTGGTGAACTCGGCCGCCGCGACCCCGGTGCCCGCGCCGTACTTACGCAGGGCGGAGAACTGCCACGGCCACGGCCGCAGCACACCGGCTCGCACCTGGTCCGGCGTCTCGCGCCCCTTGGTCGCGAAGACGAAATACGCTATGGCGCACAGGAATACGATCGCCGCGGTGAACGAGTTGATCCGGATCCCGGCGATATGGGTGGCGTGATCATCACGCAGCAGCTCCACGAAGAAGCGCCCGAAGCAGTAGATCGCCACGTACAGCGCGAACAGTCGCCCGTGCCCGATCTTGAACTTGCGATCCACGTACAGCAGGATCGCCACGCCGAGCAGATTCCAGATCAGCTCGTACAGGAAGGTCGGCTGCACGATCTTGACCGGCGGACCCGAGGCGATGCCGTTCATCAGATCCGGATCACCGTGGGTGTTGAAGCGGTCGTAGATCTCCAGACCCCACGGCATGGTGGTGGTGCGGCCGAACAACTCCTGATTGAAGTAGTTGCCGAGTCGCCCGATGCCCTGCGCGAGCAGAATGCCCGGCGCGATGGCGTCACCGAACGCGGGCAGCGGGATCTTGTAGATGCGGCAGCCGATCCACGCGCCGAGCGCGCCCAGCAGCACCGCACCCCAGATGCCGAGGCCGCCCTGCCAGATCTTCCACCAGTCCCCCGCCTTACCGCCGGGACCGAAGTACGTCGACCAGTCGGTGGCCACGTGATAGAGCCGGCCGCCGATCAGACCCAGCGGCACCGCGAACATGGCCACATCCAGCACCATGCCCTGCTGCCCGCCGCGCTGCTGCCACCGCTTCTCCCCCAGCCAGATGGCCGCGACGATACCGAGGATGATGCAGATGGCGTAGGCCCGCAGCGGGAACGGTCCGATATCCCATACGCCGCGAGGCGGACTGGGAATGTAGGCCAGCACGTCGGAGGCCGGAACTCGGTCGGCCAGGGCTCGTATGGTCACGCGCCCACCGTAGCGGAATCAGCTGGGAAGGCATGTGGCCCGGGTGGCGCGCCGCCGACACCTCGGCGAACAACACCCCACCGCGGCCCGGCCACCGCTCGCCCCCTCCGAGGGACGGGCCCGGCCCACAGCCGCGCAGGGCCCGCACCGAATTCGGTGCGGGCCCTGCGCTTTTGCTGGTTCGTCAGGAAGCCACGGCGGCCGAGCGGACGCCGAGGGCGAGTTCCTCGGTGAGGGTGCGGACCGCGCCCAGGCCCTGGGCGGCGGCGCTCACCAGCGCCGAGCCGACGATGACTCCGTCTGCGTAGGAAGCGATTTCGGCCGCCTGCGCGCCATTGCGCACACCCAGGCCGACGCCGATCGGAATATCCGAATGCGCGCGGACGCGGGCGCACAGGGCCGGGGCCATATCCGAGACCGCGTCACGAGCGCCGGTGACGCCCATGGTGGAGGCCGCGTAGACGAATCCGCGCGAGGCTTCCAAGGTCTTGACCAGGCGCTCTTCGGTGGAGGACGGGGCCACCAGGAAGATGCGATCCAGGTTGTAGGTGGAGGAGGCGACGAACCAGTCGTCGGCCTCTTCCGGAATCAGGTTCGGCGTGATCAGGCCGAGACCGCCCGCCGCCGCGAGATCGCGGGAGAAGGTGTCGACGCCGTACTGCAGCACCGGATTCCAGTAGGTCATGACCACGGCCTTACCACCGGCCTGGCTGATCGCCTCGACGACCTTGAACACATCGCGCACGCGGATCCCGCCGCGCAGCGCCTGTTCGGCGGCGGCCTGGATGGTCGGTCCGTCCATCACCGGATCGGAGTAGGCGACGCCGACTTCGATGACGTCGCAACCGGATTCGACCATGGTGCGGCAGACGTCGATGCTGCCCTGCAAATCCGGGTATCCGGCGGGCAGATAACCGATGAGCGCCGCGCGATTCTCCTCACGGCAGGCCGCGAAAGTATTGGCAAGACGGGACTGCTGGCTCACTTGTCGTTCTCCTCGGTCTTGTCGAAGAGCCCGAACCAGCGGGCGGCGGTGTCCATATCCTTATCGCCGCGACCGGACAGGTTGACCAGAATGATCGCGCCCTCGCCCAATTCCTGGCCCAGCTTCAGCGCACCGGCGACGGCGTGCGCGGATTCGATGGCCGGGATGATGCCCTCGGTGCGGCTCAGCAGCATGAGCGCGTCCATGGCCTCGGCATCGGTGATGGGCCGGTATTCGGCGCGGCCGATGTCCTTGAGATGCGCGTGCTCCGGGCCGACGCCCGGGTAGTCCAAACCGGCTGAGATCGAATGCGATTCGATGGTCTGGCCGTCCTCGTCCTGCAGCAGGTACGAGTACGCGCCCTGGAACGCACCCGGGCGGCCACCGGCGAAAGTGGCTGCGTGACGGCCGGTTTCGACACCGTCGCCCGCCGCCTCGTAGCCGATCAGGCGCACGCCCTCATCATCGATGAACGGGTGGAAGATGCCGATGGCATTGGAACCGCCACCGACACAGGCGGTTACCGCATCGGGCAGCCGACCGGTCAGCGCCTGGATCTGCTGGCGCGCCTCCATACCGACGATGCGCTGGAAGTCGCGCACCATGAGCGGGAACGGATGCGGTCCGGCGGCGGTGCCGAAGCAGTAGTAGGTCGCGTCGGCATTGGTGACCCAGTCCCGCAGCGCCTCGTTGATGGCGTCCTTGAGCGTCTGCGAACCCGTTGTCACACTGACGACTTCGGCGCCGAGCAACCGCATGCGGGCCACGTTCAGCGCCTGCCGCGCGGTATCGACCGCACCCATGTAGATGACGCATTCCAGGCCGAGCAGCGCGCACGCGGTGGCGGTGGCGACGCCGTGCTGGCCCGCGCCCGTCTCCGCGATAACGCGGGTCTTGCCCATACGCTTGGCCAGCAGCGCCTGCCCGAGCACATTGTTGATTTTGTGAGAACCGGTGTGGTTCAAGTCTTCTCGCTTGAGCACGATGCGAGCGCCACCCGCGTGCTTGGCGAGGTTCTTGCACTCGAACACCGGCGACGGACGCCCGGTGTAGTCGCGCTGCAAGCGATCCAGCTCATTGAGGAAGTTGGGGTCGACGCGCACCTTGTCGTATTCGGCGGTGACCTCTTCGATCACGGCCATGAGCGCCTCGGGCACATGCCGGCCGCCGTAGACGCCGAAGTGCCCGCCGAGATCCGGCTCATGCGCACTGCGCTGCGCGACGCCCGCGCTGGCCTGCGGCAGGCCGAGCGTGTTCTTACCCAGGTCGTTGATCTGTGTCATCGGCTCTTTCACCGGCCCCGGCGAACCGGCTTCGGGCAGGACGGATGGGTGCCGGCGGTCACCAGCTCGGCCACCGCGGCGCGCGGGTCGCCGCTGGTCACCAGGCCTTCGCCGACGAGCACGGCGTCCGCGCCCGCTCCGGCGTAGGCCAGCAGGTCCGCGGTGCCGCGGATACCGGATTCGGCGATGCGGATGACATCGCTGGGCAGGCCGGGGGCGATGCGCGCGAACACATCCCGATCGACCTCGAGGGTCTTGAGGTTGCGGGCGTTCACACCGATCACGGTGGCGCCGGCCTCGAGGGCGCGATCCGCCTCTTCCTCGGTGTGCACCTCGACCAGCGCGGTCATGCCGAGCGATTCGGTGCGGTCGATGAGCGAGGACAGCACGTCCTGCGGCAGCGCGGCCACGATCAGCAGAATCACGTCCGCGCCATGGGCGCGGGCCTCGTGAATCTGGTACGGGCCGACGATGAAGTCCTTGCGCAGGATCGGAATGTCGACCGCGGCACGCACCGCGTCGAGATCCGCGAGCGAACCACCGAAGCGACGCTGTTCGGTCAGCACGCTGATGATGCGCGCGCCACCGTCCTCGTACGCACGGGCCAGCACGGCCGGGTCCGGAATGTCGGCCAGGGCGCCCTTGGAAGGAGAAGACCGCTTCACCTCGGCGATAACGCCGATACCCTCTTCGTGCAGCGCAGCCTTGGCGTCACGTGGAGATTTCGCCGCGGCGGCGGCCTTCTTTACTGCCTGAAAATCCAGGAGGGCTTCCCGAGCGGCCACATCCGCGCGGACCCCGTCGAGAATCGAGTCGAGTACCGTCATCTGGCTCGAATCCTTTCTGGGGAGACGGACTTGCTGCCTGAGAATCCCCCCAGGCGCTGTCTCACCGATGCTGATAAAGAGTAAATGGCTATGTTCCCGTCACTGTCGGCGGGGGCGGAACCGGGAGCGACTCTGCTCCGGCCCGCTGTTCACGCGGGCTTATGGCCCGTTTTCCCGCTACCTGGATCATCGTGTGCGGCAGGGGTATTGGTTTCATCGTCGGTCGGATCCGCACCGGCGTCGAGGGCATCCCACAGGACACGGCCCGACAGCGGCTCCGCCGGGGTCGACTGTGACCCGGATTCCGCGGCGCGCGTGACCGCGTGATGTTCGGCAACCTGTTCGGCCGCCTCGGACTTCCGGAAAACCGGGTTGTCGTATTTTCCGGACATGGGCGCGGAGGCCGACGGCATGCGCGTCAGCAGCACACCGGCTCCGAACGCCGCCACCGCGCCGATGAGGGTCAGCACCGCGGGCAGCGTCGAGGTCTGCGCCTGCCCTACATGTTCCCAGTCGTGCAATTCCGCCAGCCGACCGGCCCGCTCCGCCGTTTTACCGGCACCCTTGAGCAGGGCGTACGCGGGTACGGCGGCCACGGCGGCGAGAACCGCCACCACCACGCCGATTATCCGGCGCGGCCAGCCGCTGGTGGCGAAAACCGCCGCGATGGTGGCGAGCAGCACCAGCGCCAGCGGCGTCAGCGCGCCGAACCAGGTCCCGCCGTCGAGTTTATCGGTGCGGCCGGGACCGAGTTCACTGATGACTTCGACGCTCACCCAGGTCATCCGCGACGCGGCCCACAGCAGTGCCGCGGCCACGGCGAGCAGGGCCGCCGCGCCCACGGGCCTGGGCTTCGACTTGGCCCCATCCGTCTCGGCTTGTCGCGCATCGGCTTTCGCTTCGGCGGCGTCGGCTTCGGCCCGCGCCGCATCCGCTTGTGCGGCCTGCGCATCCGCCTGTGCGGCTTGCGCATCGGCCGACGCGGCGGTCAGGTCATCCGAATCCCGCTGCGGTACGGCCTTTTCCGGGTCGGGGTCCGGATCACTCATCGGTGCTGCCGTTCGGGCGGTAAGCGCGCAGGGTTTCGGCGGCGGCCACGGCCTTGAGGACGGCCATCGCCTTGTTGCGCGATTCGACGTCCTCGTAGTCCGGATCGGAGTCCGCGACGACGCCCGCGCCCGCCTGTACGTACGCCGTGCCGTTCTTGAGCAGCGCGGTGCGGATACAGATGGCGGTATCGGCGTCACCGGCGAAATCGAGATAGCCGACCACACCGCCGTAGATACCGCGGCGGGTGGGCTCGAGTTCCTCGATGAGTTCCATGGCCCGCACCTTGGGCGCGCCCGAGAGGGTGCCCGCGGGGAAGCACGCCTGCACCGCGTCGAATGCCACCTTGCCCGCGGCGAGGCGGCCCGACACCGTCGAAACCAGGTGCATCACATGGCTGTAGCGCTCGATATGCCGGTATTCGGTGACACGCACGGTGCCCGGTTCGCAGACGCGGCCGATGTCATTGCGGCCGAGATCGACGAGCATGAGGTGCTCGGCGTTCTCCTTCTCATCGGCGAGCAGATCCTTCTCGAGGAGCAGATCGTCCTCCTCGGTGGTCCCGCGCCAGCGCGTGCCCGCGATGGGATGCGTGGTCGCGATGCCATCCTTGACCGTCACCAGCGATTCCGGGCTGGAGCCGACGATGGAGAACGCGGTGCCGCCGGAACCGTCCGGAATGTGCATGAGATACATGTACGGGCTCGGATTCGACGCGCGCAGCATGCGATACAGGTCGATCGGCGTCCCGCCGTATTCGATCTCGAAGCGCTGCGACAGCACCACCTGGAACGCCTCGCCCGCCTCGATCTCCTTGACCAGGCGGCGCACGCCCGCACCGAATTCCTCGGAGGTGCGCTGGCGGCGGAAGTTCGGTTCGGGGCGGTCGAATACCGAGACGGTGGATTCGGCCGGGGCGGCAAGGGCTTCGGTCATGCGATCGAGCCGGGCCACGGCGTCGTCGTACGCCTCGTCGACGCGATCATCGGTGCCGTTCCAATTGACGGCATTGGCGATGAGGGTGATCGCGCCCTCGTGATGGTCGAAGGCGGCCAGATCGGTGGCCAGCAGCAGCACCATCTCCGGCAGTTCCAGATCATCGGCGGCGAGCGCGGGCAGGCGTTCCATCCGGCGCACGGCGTCATAGCCGAGGTAGCCGACCATGCCACCGGTCAAAGGCGGCAGACCGGGCAGGCGTTCGGTGCGCAGCAATTCCAGGGTTTCACGCAGCGCGACCAGCGGGTCGCCACCGGCGGGCGCGTCGGCCGGACTCTGCCCGAGCCAGGCCGCCTCACCGTCGACCACGCTCAGCGCGGTCGGACTACCCGCGCCGATGAACGACCATCGCGACCAGGAGCGCCCGTTTTCGGCGGATTCGAGCAGGAAGGTCCCGGCCCGGTCGGCGGCCAGTTTGCGGTAGGCCGAGAGTGGAGTCTCCGAGTCCGCCAACACCTTTCGAATCACCGGCACAACCCGATGATCGGCCGCGAGCAACCGGAACTGTTCGCGGGAGGTGGTGGAGGGGTTCGACGCGCTGGGCATTGCCCCATCATTCCAGGCGACACAACGGGAAATTGAATTGGCCATCCCCGCCCAGCCAGGACCCCTCCGGCGGCGAATACTCGGTGCGGTCATCACTACGCTCGCGGCAATCTGCGCTTTCAGCAGATCAATCTGCTCCTCCAGCAGATGGAGAGGTCGCACGCGGTATCCCAATCGAGAGGAGTTCAACACAGATGTACCCCTCGCAACCGGTAGCTCCGGAGGGTCCACGGCACGCTGCTCCGCAGGTCGGCCAGGGTATGCCCGGTCAACCGCCGCGGATGATGAATATGAATCACCAGCAGGGTGGTCAGCAGGTCGGCGGTAAGTACAGCGCCATCGCCTCGTTCGTCACCTATGTGAAGGCCCTGGAGGCGCTCGATCCGCGCAACTTCCCGGACGAGTACGCCGAGCACACCGAGCGTCTTCGTGAGCTCAAGCCGTTCCTGCGGGCACACGGCATTCTCGATGTCATGGATATCAAGAACCCTGAGGTCGCCGCGCTCATCGGTGTCTGACCCAGGGGCGTTCCCGAAGTTCCGAAAACGGCCCGCGGCCGGACCGTACAGACAGGTCCGTCCACGGGCTGATTCGTGCGCGAAGGTAATCACGTAATCTGCTGCGTATGAAGCCAGGCCAGCTCGCCCCGAAGTTCGAGCTTCCGGATCAGTCCGGCACCGTGCGTTCCCTCGAGTCACTGCTCGCGGATGGTCCCGTGGTGCTCTTCTTCTACCCCGCCGCCAACACCCCGGTGTGCACCGCCGAGGCGTGCCACTTCCGGGATCTGGCAGGCGAATTCAAGGCCCTGGGCGCGTCCTGCGTCGGGATCAGCGCCGATGATGTCGAGGTGCAGTCCGGGTTCGCGCAGAAGCAGGGGCTCGGCTACCCGCTGCTGTCGGACAAGGGTGCGAAGGTCGCGGCCGAATTCGGAGTGAAGCGCGGACTGCTCGGCCCGCTCATGCCGGTCAAGCGCACCACCTTCATCATCGATCCCGACGGCAGCATCGCCAAGGTGATCAACAGCGAGCTGCGCGCCAATGTGCACGCGGATGAGGCACTGGAGTTCCTGCGCGCGCGTAGCTGATTCGAGGCCCCGCACCCGCCGCGGCGCTTCGGTTCGTCCGTCGCGTCCGGTTGGTCCGGAGTGGCGCTCACTGCCGCGTCGCGTGGCGCGGCATACGCTTGGGCTATGACTACGCCCAGCGAGACCGTGCCGGAGCGCAAGCGATCCTCGTTCGTCACGTGGCGCAATCGCATCATCGCGCTGGTTATCGCGGCGGTGGTGCTGTGGTTGTCGTATCTCATTCTGGCGGCGTTCATTCCGCGCTGGTGGGCGCAGCGGATCGCGGAAATGGTGCACGGCAGTTTCTCCAAGGGCATCTGGACCGGTTTGTCGATGGGTGCGGTTTGTACCTTTCTGCCGCTTTTTCTGCTGTTGATCGCGGGAATGACCTGGCGGAAACGGAGCGGTCCGTTTATTGCGGGCGCTTCGGCCGTTCTCGCTCTCATTGCCGCCATCCCGAATTTGATGACGCTGACCGTCGTACTCGGCAGTTCCAATGCCGCACACGCCGGTCAGCGGATTATGGATGTCGACGCGCCCGCATTTCGCGGGGCCGCGCTGGCGGGTGCGATCGCGGCCGCGGTGGTGTTCCTGGGTGTGGCATTTCTCTTGGTGCGCAGGCGAATCCGGAAGAATCGCGCCGCGAAGCAACAGCCGGTTCCGGAAAAGCCGCGCGTGTCCGCCGATACGCCGCCAAATCCCGCGGAACCCGGCGCGTACTGATTTCGCCGTGCGACACGCGTGATGGATGTCACGTCATTCATGAACACCGTGACTGACGAGCGAAATCGTGGCAAACTTTGCTTTGCGGGTGACTCGCTGTTGATGCTCCACCAACCGCCGGACTGGCCAGCACAACATGTCACTTGGCTGCTACGAGAGGGCTGGCACGGTGACAAAGTGGTTGAATCCCATGGAACAGCGAGCGTGGCGAACCGTCATCGCGCTGACCACCCGACTCCCCGCTGCACTGGATACCCAGCTTCAACGTGAGTCCGGGATTACCCATTTCGAATACTTCGTGATGACTCTGCTCTCCGAAGAACCAGGCCACCGGTTGCAACTGAGTGAGCTTGCGCAAAAGGCAAACGCATCGCTATCGCGTCTCTCCCATGTGATTTCCAAGCTCGAGCGTTTGGGCTGGGCCGAACGCGTCTCCATCTCCGGACGACGCGGCGCACAGGCCGTACTCACCGACGCGGGCTTCCAGAAGGTCACCGAGGCCGCCCCCGGATACCTGGAATGCGTACGCGGTCTGGTCTTCGACGGACTCGACAAAGACCAGACCAAAGAGTTGCTCGAACTCGGCGAGGCGCTTCTCCAGCAACTCGACAAGGGCATGGCCCGCGGCGTCGGCCGCTCCGGCCGCCCCAACAGCCACCTGGATTAGAGCAGCTGATCGCCCCGGGCGAGCAGCACATCGGTATCGAAGCAGGTGTGCGTCCCCGTATGGCAGGCCGCGCCTTCCTGATCCACGATCAGCAGCACGGTATCCCCATCGCAGTCGAGCCGAACCTCATGCACATACTGCGTATGCCCCGAGGTCTCCCCCTTCACCCAGTACTGCTGCCGCGACCGCGAATAGTACGTCCCCTTACGCGTCTCCAGCGTCCGAGCCAGCGCCTCATCATCCATCCAGGCCATCATCAGCACATCCCCGGTACCGCGCTCCTGCGCGACAGCCGCGAACAACCCATCCTCATTGCGCTTGAGACGGGCGGCGATAGCGGGATCGAGACTCATCCCTCGGTTATAACAGGGTGAACGACCCCGTCCGCGCGCGGCTAGCCGTTCGGCCGGAATCCGACCAGGTCGGCCCCGGTGTCAGTGACGCACGGCACCAGCGTCGCGCCCGGAACGGACAGTGGTGTGATGCCGGAGCAGCGTATGCCATCCCTGGTGATCGGCACGCCGGCAACGGGCGTGCCGTCGGTGCGCCGCCACGCCCGCACTTCGGTGTAGAGCCGGAGATCGGACCGGTAGCGGGTGGCTTCCACCAGTTCATCGGACAGGAACAGGTCGTCGGACGCGGCGATGTTCGAATGGTCGGGCACCTGGAGGCGGTTGACCGCCGACCCGTCCGCGACCCTGCGAATCTCCAGCACGACGGGCTCGTCGGGGTCGGTCTCCGGCTGGATCAGCATGTCGGTGCCGGTCGGGTCGACGGCCAGGACATTCGACCCCGCCGATCTCACGATCGGGGCGCTGATCAGATGTTCGGGCTTATCGATGAGAATCCGCTGCCGCGGGCCGTTCCCGGCGTGGAAATCGATGAGCACCGCACCCGCCAGGTGCGTGATGATCGACCCCAGCTCGCCCCTGCGGGTTGCCCGTGCGAGCTCACGTTCGGCCAGGATCGACCCGGTCACGGGATCGAGCGCGGTAACCACCAGTCGCGCGGCGAGCACACCGCCGTCGAGTCGGAACGGGCATTTCGCGATTCGGTAGATCGCCGCGTCGGTGCTGATCACGTCATCCAGGCCCGCGCCCTCGCAGACTTCGGTGGACCACAGGCGTTTTCCGCTCCGGGCCGCATACCGAGCGATATGGGTTTCGTCGGTGGCGAGCAGTGCCACCGGCCCGCTCCAGCCACGTTCCCGCCACGCGGGCCAGCGTTCCTTTCCGAACGCCAGATCCGCGAATTCCGATTCGCCCCACAGTAATTCGCCTGTGACGGCGTCGAAGGCCGTCAAGCCGCCATTGCGCCACTGGGCGAGCACCACCGATCCGCCTTCGAGTGACATCAGCGAGTCCGCGATGTAGGCGACGCCCGACTGACCATCCACCGGCACGTTCGAGCGTCGGTAGTGCCAGCGCGCCGCACCGGTCGTACCGTCGTAGGCGACCAGTCCGGTCTCGGTGGCGATCACGAAACCGGTTCCGGCGATGACCATTCCGGCGAGGCTCTTACCATCGGCACTGAGCGGCAGCGAAACGCGATACCGCTCCGCGCCCAGCGTGGCCGGGATAGCCGGAACCGGGATCGACGCGGCGGTGACATGATCGATCCGAGTACCGTCGTTACCGGCGTGGATCGACACCGCGGCTACCAGTGCGCTGACGAGGATCCCGGCACCGAGCCCGAGAACCAGATGCCGCCGTTCGGCGGCGCGCACGGTCGCGGGGCGCAGTAGACCGATGAGAAGCACTGTGCCGCAGAGGATCAGAGCGATCGCACCGGCAGCGGTCGGCAGTCGCGGGAACAGCGGGTACTCGAACCGCGCCCCGGTCAGCACACCGGGCATATGCTGGGTGACCGCGTACCAGCTCAGGTTCACCACGGCGACCCCCAGCACCAGCGCCCAGGCGCTGACAGCCCGGTCAGGGCGCTCGGTTCGGCTGCGGCGCAATAGATCCGCGATGACGACCACCAGGATCAAACCCCAGATGAGCGCGAGGCCGGACCACCGCTCCGGTACCGTCGCGAACGGCAGCGCGAACTCGCCGAACACATCTCGCCCGGATGCCCACCGGTCGCCCAGATTCCGAGTCGCCGCTCCGAATCGACTGTAGAGCGCCAGTACGGTCCCCCCGATAACCAGTCCGGCACCGAACATGCCCAGGACGGCAGGCGTCCGCCGACCGGATTCAGCAGCCGGGGCCTCAGCGTCCGATTCGGAGCCGCGCCCCGAATCGATCGACGACACAGTCGATTTCGACGTCGAACCGGGTTCGGGGCTGATGCTGGGGCCGCCCGGTTCGGCATTCGGCTCGGCGGCGGCCGGGTCGGATGGAGTCGGCTGCGGATCGTGGTCGGGCATAGCTCCCCCTCGGTGGTATGCGGCGGCGTGGTGCCGGTGCAATCATTCCGAAAGGGGGTGCGGTCCTGGGGAGGACACGCTCGGGGTGATGCGGGTCAGCGGACGGTGATGCCCTCGGTGCGCATGGCGTCTTTGACCTCGCCGATGGTGAGGTCGCCGAAGTGGAAGACGCTGGCGGCGAGGACGGCGTCGGCGCCCGCTTGGACGGCGGGGGCGAAGTCCTCGACCTTGCCCGCGCCGCCGGAGGCGATGACGGGGACGGAGACGGCGGCTCGGACGGCGCGGATCATGGTGAGGTCGAAGCCCGCTTTGGTGCCGTCGGCGTCCATGGAGTTGAGCAGGATCTCGCCTACACCGAGTTCGGCTCCGCGGATTGCCCATTCGACGGCGTCGATGCCGGTGCCGCGTTTGCCGCCGTGGGTGGTGACTTCCCAGCCGGAGGGGGTGGCGGGCTGGCCTTCGGGCACCGTGCGGGCGTCGACCGAGAGGACGATGCACTGGGAGCCGAAGCGTTCCGACATTTCGCGCAGCACATCGGGATTGGCGATGGCGGCGGTGTTGACCGAGACCTTGTCCGCGCCCGCGCGCAGCAGGCGGTCCACATCGGCGACGGTGCGGACGCCGCCGCCGACGGTGAGGGGGATGAAGATCTGTTCGGCGGTGCGGGTCACCACGTCGATCATGGTGCCGCGGTCGCCGGTGGAGGCGGTGACGTCGAGGAAGGTGAGTTCGTCCGCGCCCTGGGCGTCGTAGGTGGCGGCGAGTTCGACGGGATCGCCCGCGTCACGCAGGTTTTCGAAGTTGACGCCCTTGACCACGCGGCCGGCGTCCACGTCCAGGCACGGGATTACGCGCACTGCCAACGTCATTGCTCTACCTTTCCTCGGATATGTCGGCGGCCCTGACGGTGTCGCCGATCATGTCCAGTAGTTCCTCGTGCACGCCGGGCGCGGCGGCCAGCACCGACTTGGATTCGATGGTCCAGTCGCGGCCCAGCAGATCGGTGACCACGCCGCCCGCGGCCCGCACCAGGGCCACGCCCGCGGCGTTGTCCCAGGGATGGTGTCCGAAGACGACCGCTCCACCCAACACGCCGGATGCGGTGTATGCCAAGTCGATTCCCGTCGAACCGTGCATGCGGACGCGCCCCGACAACCGGCTCAGCGCACCCAACAGGTTGAAGCGGAAGATTCCCGGAATACGGCCCGCCCCATCGATATTGAAGGCCCCGAAGCCGATCATGGCGCTGGAGAGCTTGCCGTGCGCCAGTTTCGGCAGCGGCTGCCCGTTCAGCAGTACCGGCCCGTCCACGGTGGCGGCGTAGCGCTGATTGAGCCCGGGCAGCCAGGTCAAGCCGATGACCGGTTCGCCGTCCCGCACCAGCGCCAGCAGCATCCCCGAAAGCGGATGTCCCGCAGAGTAATTGAAGGTGCCGTCAATCGGATCCAGCACCCACGCGGTACCGCTGGTGAGCTGGGGGCCGCCGAATTCCTCACCGTGCACCGGGAATCCGGTGCGCTCGGTCAGCTGCTCGGAAATGGCGCGTTCCAGCTCCAGATCGAGTTCGGTCGCGAAATCGTTGCGCCCCTTCTCGACCGCGCTGGGCGCGCCGACGCCTTCCACGAAACGCGGTGCGGCGGCGTCGAGTACATCACGGGCGATGGTGAGCAGCTCGGCGAGTTCGGCGGCCATCTGGTTCAGCGCACCGCGGCGAGGGCTTCGGGCAGGGTGAACCGGCCCGCGTACAGGGCCTTGCCGATGATGGAGCCTTCGACGCCGTCCTCGGTGAGGGTGGCGATGGCGAGCAGATCGTCGATGGTGGAGACGCCGCCCGAGGCGACGACCGGCGAGTCGGTGGCATTGGCGACATCGCGCAGCAGCACCAGATTCGGCCCGGTCAGCGTGCCGTCCTTGCTGACGTCGGTGACCACGTAGCGCGAGCAGCCATCGCGTTCGAGGCGCTCGAGCACCTCCCACAGATCGCCGCCGTCGCTGACCCAGCCGCGCCCGCGCAGCCGGTATTCACCGTCGATGAGCTTCACATCCATGCCGACCGCGATCTTGTCGCCGTACTCACCGATGGCGCGCCGGCACCATTCCGGATTCTCCAGCGCGGCGGTGCCCAGGTTGACCCGCGCGCACCCGGTGGCGAGCGCGGCCTTCAGCGATTCGTCATCGCGGATACCGCCGGACAGCTCCACCTTCACATCGAGCTCACCGATGACATCCGCCAGCAGTTCCCGATTGGATCCCTTGCCGAACGCGGCATCCAGATCCACCAGATGCACCCATTCGGCGCCGTCGTTCTGCCAGGCCAGGGCGGCGTCGCGCGGCGAACCATAACTGGTTTCGCTGCCCGCCTCCCCCTGAACCAGGCGCACGGCCTCACCATTGGCGACATCGACGGCAGGTAGCAGCACAAGACTCACGCAAGCATCCTAGTAGTTACCGGTCACCGCCTCGGCGTCGGCCCGTACTGCCGCCGATTCAGTTGCGGGCGTGTAGTTCCAGGATGCGGGTCAGGGTGAGGACGAAGTTGGCGCGTTCGGCGGCGGTGAAGCCGGGCAGCAGTTCGGTCTGCGCGGCTTCGAGACGGGTGTCGAGGTCGTGCAGGTGGGCGCGTCCGGCGGCGGTGAGGGTGAGGGTATTGCGGCGGCGATCGGCCGGATCCGGCGTGCGGGTGAGGTAGCCGCGATCGGAGAGAGCGTTCACGGCGGCGACGATATCGCTGCGGTCGATCCCGGTGCGGCGACCGACCTCGGCCTGACTCAGGGGACCGGTTTCATCGACGGTGGCGAGCAGGGCGTAGTGGTAGCGGCGCGAACCGGTGGGTTCGAGGGCGCGTTCGGTGGCGCGGCTGGCCAGGATCGCGACCTGGCCGACCAGGCGGGTCGGGAGGGCGCGGAGGCGGCCGGAGGCTCCTGCGGGCGCGATGTCCATGCGGGCAAAGTACCCCTCTTGTTGGTGGGGCCAACGTTCCAGTCACGCGCCGATCGCAGTCGTCCCGCTGAAACACGAAACCCCCGCCGACAGCGGGGGTTTCGGATGCCGATACGCGATGTCAGAGCGAGTTGACCCAGTTGCGCAGTAGCTGAGCACCGGCGTCGCCGGACTTCTCCGGATGGAACTGGGTGGCGCTCAGCGGACCGTTCTCCACCGCCGCCAGGAACGGGACACCGTGCTCGGCCCAGGTCAGTTTGGCCGGGGCGAGCGGGCCGTCATCGGTGAGTTCCCAGTTCTGGGCGGCGTAGGAGTGCACGAAATAGAAGCGGGTGTCCGCGTCCATGCCCGCGAACAGCACACTGTCCGCCGGAGCCTTGACGGTGTTCCAGCCCATATGCGGGAGCACGGGCGCGTCCAAACGCTCTACGACACCGGGCCATTCACCGCAGCCGTCGGTTTCGACACCGAATTCGACACCGCGCTCGAACAGGATCTGCATGCCGACGCAGATGCCCAGCACCGGACGGCCGCCCGCGAGCCGCTTACCGATGATGCGATCGCCACGCACCCCCAGCAGCCCCGACATGCAGGCCGCGTACGCGCCGACGCCCGGCACCACAAGACCGTCCGCGTTCAAGGCGATCTCGGGATCGGCGGTGACGGTGACCTCGGCCCCGGCGCGCACCAGCGCGCGCTCGGCCGAGTGCAAGTTGCCCGAACCATAGTCCAGCAGTGCGAGTTTCGTGCTCATAGCGTCCCCTTGGTGGACGGGATGCCGGTCACGCGCGGGTCGTATTCCACGGCGGCGCGCAAAGCCCTTGCCACAGCCTTGAATTCGGCCTCGGTGATGTGATGCTGATCGCGGCCGTACAGCACCCGCACGTGCAGCGCGATGCGCGCGTTGAGCGCGATCGATTCGAAGACATGGCGATTGATGACCGTGGAGTACGAGGCACCGGCCCCGACGGACGGAATCACGGTGTGCAGCATGTGTTCCGGCTCGCCGGTGTGCACGCAGTACGGGCGGCCCGAGACGTCGACGATGGCCTGCGCGAGGGTTTCGTCCATGGGGATGAAGGAGTCACCGAAGCGGCGAATGCCCTTCTTATCGCCGAGCGCCTGCGCCAGCGCCTGGCCGAGCACGATGGCGGTGTCCTCGACCGTGTGGTGCGCCTCGATCTCGATATCGCCCTTGGCCTGCACGGTCAGATCGAAGCTGCCGTGCTGGCCGAACGCGGTGAGCATGTGATCGTAGAACGGGACGCCGGTGGAGATATCGGTCTTACCGGAGCCGTCGAGGTTCAACTCGACCACGATGCTCGATTCACGGGTGGTGCGTTCCACCCGGGCGATTCGGTCCATGCTCGCTTCCGTGTTCATCGGGAGGCTTGCCTCCGTGCTCATCGGGCAACCGTTTCGGTCGCAACAAGTTTCGCGCTGACGCGCAGGAATTCGTCGTTCTCGGCGGCCAGGCCGATGGTGGTGCGCAGATACCCCGGAATGCCGACATCGCGAATGAGCACGCCCTCGTCGAGGTAGTGCTGCCAGGCACGGGGGGCGTCGGCGAAGCGGCCGAAGAGTACGAAGTTGGCATCGGAGGGGATGACGTCGTAACCCATATCGGTGAGCGCCGCCATCACCCGATCGCGCTGCGCCGCCAATTCCGCGACGCTGCCCAGGGTTTCGTCGGCATGCCGCAGTGCCGCCCGCGCCGCGGCCTGGGTGACCACGGACAGGTGGTACGGCAGGCGCACCAGCAGCATGGCGTCGATGACCGCGGGTGCGGCGACCAGGTAACCGAGTCGCCCGCCCGCGAAGGCGAACGCCTTCGACATGGTCCGGCTGACAACGAGTTTCGCCGGGAACCGGTCGATCAGCGAGATGGCGCTGGGCGCGCTGGAGAACTCCCCGTACGCCTCGTCCACCACCACGATGCCGGGTGCGGCATCGAGGATGCGCTCCAGGTCCGCGACCGGAATGCTGTGGCCCGTCGGATTATTGGGGCTGGTCACGAACACCACGTCGGGGCGGCGATCGGCGATCGCCATGACGGCGTAGTCGATATCGAGGGAGAAGTCGCCATTGCGCTTGGCTTCGATCCACTCGGTGTCGATGCCCTCGGAGATGATCGGGTGCATCGAATACGAGGGCACGAAACCCAGTGCGCTGCGGCCGGGTCCGCCGAACGCCTGCAGCAGCTGCTGCAGGATCTCATTGGATCCATTGGCGGCCCACACATTCGACACGTCCACCGCGACGCCGGTCTGCCGGGTCAGGTAGGCGGCGAGATCGGTGCGCAGGCCGACGGCATCGCGGTCCGGGTAGCGGTGCAGGTCGGCGGCCGCGGCGCGAACGGATTCGGCCACATCGTCGACGAGCGCCTTACTCGGCGGGTGCGGGTTCTCATTGGTATTGAGCTGTACCGGCACCGTCAATTGCGGTGCGCCGTAGGGACTCTTACCGCGCAGGTTCTCGCGCAGCGGCAGATCGTCCAGCGAGACAGCGGATCCGGGGACGGTCACGGCGTTCACGACAGTTCTCCGAATCGCACCTGTACGGCCTGGCCGTGTGCGGGCAGATCCTCGGCGTTGGCCAGCGCGACCACGTGTCCGGCAACGTCTTTCAACGCCGCTTCGGAGTAGTCCACGACGTGGATGCCGCGCAGGAAGGTCTGCACGCTCAAACCCGAAGAGTGCCGGGCACATCCGGCGGTGGGCAGCACGTGATTGGAACCCGCGCAGTAGTCGCCGAGGCTGACCGGGGACCACGCGCCGACGAAAACCGCTCCGGCACTGCGCACCCGGGCGGCGACGGCGGCGGCATCGGCGGTCTGGATCTCCAGGTGTTCGGCCGCATAGGCGTTCACCACGCGCAGGCCCTGCGCGATGTCATCGACGAGCACGGTGCCGGACTGCTTACCGGTCAGCGCCTCGGTGACCCGATCGTGGTGCTTGACCACGGCCATCTGCGCGGTGAGCGCCTTGTCCACGGCATCGGCCAATTCCAGGCTGTCGGTGACGAGCACGCTCGCGGCCAGCACATCGTGTTCGGCCTGCGAGATCAGATCGGCGGCCACATGTGCCGGATCGGCGGTGGCATCGGCCAGGATCGCGATCTCGGTGGGCCCGGCCTCGGCATCGATGCCGACCAGTCCGCGGCAGAGCCGCTTCGCCGCGGTCACATAGATATTGCCCGGCCCGGTGATCATGTCGACCGGTTCCAGCTGCGCGCCATCGGTATCGATACCGCCGTACGACAGCAGTGCGACCGCCTGCGCGCCGCCGACCGCCCACACCTCTTCGACCCCGAGCAGCTGTGCGGCCGCCAGAATCGTCGGGTGCGGCAGTCCGCCGAACTGCGCCTGCGGCGGTGAGGCCACCACGAGTGAATCCACGCCCGCGGTCTGCGCGGGGACCACATTCATGACCACGCTCGACGGGTAGACGGCATTGCCGCCGGGCACGTACAGCCCGACCCGCTCGACCGGAACCCACCGCTCGGTCACGGTGCCGCCGGGCACCACCTCGGTGGTCTTATCGCTGCGCCGCTGATCGCCGTGCACCTTGCGGGTGCGCTCGATGGCGACCTCGAGCGCGGTCCGCACGGCCGGATCCAGTTCGGCCAGGGCCTGCTCGAGTTCGGCGGCGGGCACCCGCACCGATACCGGCCGCACCCCGTCGAACTTCTCGCTGAACTCGATCGCCGCCTCGACACCTCGATCGCGAATGGCCTCCACGACCGGTCGCACATGATGCAGCACCGAGTCCACGTCGACGCCCCCACGCGGCAGAGCCGCGCGCAGTTCGGCAGCAGTGGGAGTACGTCCGCGCAGATCCACGCGGGCGAGCTCGATGCGGCTTGTCATAGCGCTGTCAAGTCCTTGTCTGTGCTGATCATCAAAGGGGTCCGGCGCACAGCCGAAACTGCCCGCGACCAGGTACCAGACTATCGGGTCGGCGCCACCGCTTATCCGCAGGACCGGCACGGCCCGGTTATGGCACCGGGACTTCCGCGTCGAAACGGCGGTAGACCAGATGTTGTTGGGCGAAGGTCCAGGCGTTCTGGGTGACGAAGTAGAGCAGGATCGCGACCGGCATGACGGCGCCGGCGGCGATCGCGCCGAGGGGGAAGACGTACAGGGAGAGGTTGTTGATCAACCGCACCTGCGGGGTCACCTCGGTGCCGATGCGGCGCTGGCGTTCCACGGTGAAGCGGGCGGTGAAATGGGTGGCGACGGCGGCGATGATCATGAGCGGGATGGCCACGGCCGCAACGGAAGTGAACGAGTCACCCGCGTTCATCAGGGTCGAGGCCAAGGGGGCGCTGAAGAGTTTGGCCTGAAGGAACGATTGCACCTGCTCCGGGGAGAAGACGTAGTTCGCGATATTCGGGTTCTGGAATGAGCGGAGTACGTGGTACAGGCCGATGAAGACCAGGGTTTGGCCGACTATCGGGAGGCAGCCCAGGAGCATGTTGACGCCCTTCTCCTCCTGGAGTTTGCGCATCTCCTCGCTCTGCTTCTGCAGATCGCCCGGATGTTTGCGCTTGATCTCCGCGATATGCGGCTGCATTTCGGCCAGGCCCTTGGAGAAGCGCAGCTGGGCCAGGAACGGTTTGATGAGCAGGGCGCGCAGGGTCAGCACCAGGAAGATGATGGCCAGCACCCAGGCCAGGCCGCTCGATGCGCCGAGCACCGCCGCGAAAGCGGTGTGCCACAACCAGAGCACGGCCGATACCGGGTAATAGATGAAGTTGAGCATGGGGGACCTCACTGCGAGGCACCCGCGCACGGGCGCGGGTGGAGCGATTCAGGGCAGCGGTGGACCCGATCGTGCGCGCACGATCAGGCCGGGCACACCCCGGGCGCTCGCGGCCGCGGTCGTCCCGCCGCATCCGGATTGCTCTGTCGCAGAAAGGCTCCCCGCCGCCGTCCGGCCGCCGATTCGGGTGGTCCGGCGTGGACGGCGGTCCGCAGTACCGGGCCGCGCGCCGCGATGAGCGCGGCGGTCAGCGCGACCAGCGCGGCCGCACCCAGTACGAAGAGCGAATTCGGTTCGGCCGCGGCCAGGAAGAGCACGGCCCACGCGGCGACGATCAGGGTGCACACCAGCACCACCGCCGTCTTCATCCGCGTGACCATGCCGTCGACCCTACCCATAGATCGGGCCGGACGCGCCCGCATGTGAGGCGGAAAACCTCGGCGGGGTTATTCGGCGATGAGGCGGCGGATGATCATGGGCTCGGCGAGGATGCCGTCGAGCACGCCCGCGATATGACGAAAATGCGGGGTGGTGAAGTGGTCTTCCAGTGCCTCGGCACCGGTCCACTCCTCGACCACGACCATATGCGCCGGATCGTTGGGGTTGGCGAAGGGCTGATAGCTCAGGCAATCCGGCTCAGCCAGAGACGGTTCGATCATGGCTTCCAGGGCGGTGCGGAGGCGATCCTGATGCTCGGGGAGAGCGCGGAGTTCGGCGACGACGTGCAGGGACATGAGATGTTCCGTTCGTGAGGTGTGGTGATCAGGGGCGGGCGGGGCCGGTGCCCGCGCCGGTGGTGGTGATGGCGGTGGCGATCTCGTCGAGGTCCGCGGGGGTCAGGGCGAGGGTGAGCGCACCGGTCCAGCCGTCGATCTGGGTGGTGCTGCGGGCTCCGACGATCGCGCCGGTGATGCCGGGCCAGGAGGTGACCCAGGCCAGGGCGACCTCGGCGACCGTGACGCCGTGGCGGGCGGCGATCGGGCGCAGGGCGTCGACCAGGGCGAGGTTGGCGAGCAGGCCGGTGGTGAAATCCGGGCTGCCGGAACGCCAATCGTCGGCGGTGAGCTTGCGGTCGGCGGTGAAGGCGCCGGTCAGCAGGCCGGATTGGAGCGGGGAGTAGGCGATCACGCCGGTGGAATGCGCCTGCGCCCAGGCGATTTCGGGAGCGGAGCCGCGGTTGACGGCGGAGAAGGGCGGTTGGATGGCGTCCACGTGGGCGATCGCCTCGGCTCGATCCAGTTCGGCCACATCGTGATTGGACAGTCCGATGGCGCGGACCTTGCCCTCCTTCTTGAGGTCGGCCATGATCTGCCAGTACTCCTCCAGCGGGGTGGGCTGGGCCAGGCTCTCACCCTCGCCGCCGTAGACGAAGACCGCGCCGGTGTCCGGCCAGTGCACCTGGTACAGGTCGATATGGTCGACGCGCAGTCGCCGCAGTGACGATTCCAGTTCGGCGCGAATGGTTTCCGGGCGCATGATGCGGCGCGGCGGGCCCGAGCGGTCGTCGCCTTCCTCCCAGATCAGGCCGGTCTTGGTGAACAGGTACGGGCGATCGGCCTCGGGCAGTTCGGCGAGAGCGCGGCCGACCAGGGTTTCGGCATGGCCGAGACCGTAGGCGGGTGCGGTATCGAGCCAGTTCAGGCCGCTGTCCACGGCGTGCCGGATGGCGGCGATGGATTCGGCGTCATCGGTGGCTCCCCACGAGTACTGCCAGCCGGATCCCGCGACCACCCAGGTGCCGAAGCCGAGCGGGGTGAGGTTCATACCGGTATCGCCGAAGGGACGGGTGTCGCTCATTCGAATCTCCTGACGCTGCCGGATCGGTTCCGGCTGTGAGCACTACTTTTGTCCGCCGCGAGCGGGGTAAACAGTGCCGCGCGAGCCTGGGCACGCGATGACCAGGATGCGACTCGGGAGCCAGGCGGGAACGGCTCCGCAGGGTGATGCGGCCGAGTTCGCAGGGCTCCTAGCGTCGGCCATATGAAGAGCAGTCATCGTGTCGGAGCGCTTGCGGCGCTTGCGATTCTGTCCGTCTCGACGATCGCGGCCTGTCGCACCGCGCCCGCCGCGACCGCACTGGAGTGGCATACCTGTCAGGGTGGTGGTCTGGATCCGAGGCAGGAATGCGGCACTATCTCGGTCCCCCTGGACTACGACCATCCCGAGGGTGAGCAGATCACGCTGGCCGTCTCCAGGATTCGCAGCGCGCATCCGGAGTCGCGGCACGGCGTACTGCTGCTCGTCCCCGGCGGCCCCGGCGGAACGGGACTGGATTTGCCGACCACCTGGGGCGCGAAACTCCCTGCCGCACTGCGTGATACCTATGATCTGGTCAGCTTCGATCCGCGCGGACTCGGCGCGAGCACCACCGCCGATTGCCGGATCGACCGCGCCGATCTGGCGCTGGAGCGGTTCCGCGGCTGGCCGAGCCCGGACGGTGACATCTCGGCGAATATCGCTGTCTCGCAGCGCATCGCGAAAGCCTGCGCGGATAACGGCGGCACCCTGGTGCGCACCATGGGCACCCGCACCGAGGCCCGCGATATGGATCGCATTCGCGCGGCACTGGGCGAGGACCGCATCTCCGCGTGGGGTGAGTCCTACGGCACCTACGCGACCTCGGTCTACGCGACGCTGTTCGGCGGGCGCACCGATCGAATCCTGTTGGACAGCAATGACGATCCCGATCCGGAGCGGGTGGAGCGGACATGGAACGCGAATTACGCGGTGGGCGTGCGGGATCGATTCCCGGATTTCGCGCGCTGGGCGGCCGATGCGGGCAATCCCGATCGCCTGGTCGATACACCGGAGGCCATGCTCGGCGAATTCCTCGGCCTGGCAGCGCGACTCGATCGCGATCCGCTGCCCTGGCCGGGATCGGAGACGGGACGGTTGACCGGCAACGGGCTGCGGCAAGCGCTACTGGACGCGCTCTATCGCGATGCGGCCTTCCCCGCGCTGGCGCGGGTGATTCGCGCCGCGCGAACCTCGGCCACGCTGCCCGATCCGCAGCCCGCGCCGCCCGAACCTCTGCTCCAGCAGCGCACCGCCGTCGCGGTGGGCACCATCTGCAATGATTCCGCGTGGCCGACAAAGCTTTCCGACTATGCCGACGCGGTCATGCGCAGTCGCGCGGAGGATCCGCTCACGGCCGGACTGCCGCAGAATGTCTCCCCGTGCGCGTTCTGGCCCTACCCGCCGGCCGCGAAGACAGTCGTCGACTCGAACGGTCCCGCCAATGTGCTGCTCGTCCAGAATCTGCGGGATGTGGCCACGCCCTACAGCGGCGCGCTCAATCTGCGCGGGGCGTACGGCGACCGCGCCCGCATGATCACCGTCGACGCGGGCGGCCATGGCGCCTACCCCTCGCCGAACGCCTGCGCCAACGCGGCCGTCGAACGCTTCCTGCGCGACGGCACCCGCCCCGATCAGGACCTCACCTGCCGGTGAGCCGCGGCACTCGCTCCCGGCACCGTATGCCGGGTTCGATTCGAGCACGTCGCGAGCCTGGGCACGAGGTGACCAGGAACCAAACTGCCCGGCCCGCGATACTGGACGCATGACCCTGGACCGTCGTGCCGAACTCGGTGAATTCCTGCGCTCGCGCCGGGCTCGGCTGAGCCCGCAGGAGGTGGGGCTGATCGATCACGGCGCGCGGCGACGCGTGCCCGGGCTGCGGCGCGAGGAGCTCGCCCTGCTGGCCGGGGTCAGCGTCGATCACTATGTGCGCCTGGAACAGGGCCGCACGCTGCACTTCTCCGAATCGGTGCTGGACGCGGTGGCGCGGGCGCTGCGCTTGAATCCGGTGGAGCGCGAACATTTCTACCGGCTGGCGCGGCCGTGGTCGGGTGAGGAGCCGCCCGCCGAACAGCAGGTGCGCCCCGGCCTGCGGCGACTACTCGAATCCGCCGCTGATGTGCCCGCGTATATCGTCGGGCGCGGCACCAATGTGCTGGCCTGGAATCGCTTGGCGGCGGCCCTGATCACCGATTTCGCCGCACTGCCGCCGCGCGAGCGGAACCTGGCCCGCCTGGTCTTCCTGGACGAGGGCATGCGCGAACTCTATGCGGACTGGGAGGCCAAGGCCGCCGATGTGGTCGCCTATCTGCGGCTGGACGCCGCCCGCAACCCCGGCGATTCCGGCATCGCCGAATTGATCGCCGACCTATCCGAATCCAGTGCGGAGTTCCGCGAGCTCTGGGACCGGCACGAACTCAAGGACAAGACGCACGGCCGCTACGTCTATCTGCACCCGGTTGTCGGCCGCATCGACCTGGGCTTCGAAACCCTGCGCCTGCCCGATGATCCGGATCAGGGCCTGATCGCGCACACCGTGGCGGAGGACTCCCCCAGCGCCAACGCGCTGCGCCTGCTCGCGAGCCTGACCGCCGAAACCCAGTCGGTCTGATTCGGGCACACCGCGATTCAGGCGCAGCGGGCCCGAAGTTCGCTCACCCCAGCACCTTCGAGGTCATCGAGTGCGACCGTCCGCCCGACCATGGCCAGGGCGAGCGCCTCGCCGGGGCCGCGGACCAACGGCCCGGAGCCCTTCGACCAGTCGACGTCCGTCGCCTCCCAGCGCAGACCCTTCAGATAGCGGCCCGGACCGGCGAACATATCCGGGTTGTCGAGAACGGTGATCAGTCGTTCGGCCGGGACCTCCCGCGCGCGACCGAGCGGACGGCGAATGTCCTGCTGGTGCACAAAGCTGTCCGACAGCGCCGTTTTCGGCATATACCGCGAGAACCAGCCGCGCGGTTCGACCAGTCGATCCACCAGTTCCCCGGTGGGCCGCCCATTGAAGTGTTCGACCAGCGCCTGATTGAGCCGATCGGTGGCGGGATTGCGCAGCCCCAGCAGCGCATAGCTCGGCAGCGATACGGTATCGGTTTGCAAGTGGCTCACCACATCTCGCACCCGCCACCCCGCGCACAGCGACGGTGTCTCCCACTCCTCCGGAGTCAGCGACCGCAGTAGTTCGACCAGTTCCCCGCGCTCATCGATGAGCAGCTGGCGCACGTTCATATCGAAAGGCTAATCACCCCGGGCACATTCGGACAGCCCCTGACGTGCGCATCGCGGCCCTTCGTACCCGCGGCGAACACGGAGCGACGCGGCGATCCGGCCCAGCATTCGCCGTAAACGCACTGCGCCGCACCGGGATTCCGGTGCGGCGCAGGGGTATCGCGGGTAGCGACTACATCTTGGTGTCGCTGTCGATCTTCACATTGCCGCCACCCATATCGATCACGCGGAGCGTCACCGATTTGGTGGAGCTGGAGGTGGAGACGGTGGCCACCGAAATATCCGCCGAGCCATCGGCATTCACGCTGTCGGACCAGCCGCGCGCGCCATTGATGGTGGAGTACCGGGTGATTCGGTTATCGGTCCAGTAGGACTGGAACGCGGACTGGCTGCCGTACACCTGCTGGGCGGCGGGGGTGAGGCGGTTCCAGGCGTCGGCGAAGTTCAGGTAGACGAGGCCGTCGTAGAACTTCTGTACCGCGTCGACACCGTCCTGCACGGTGACCTGTCCGGCGCTCTTGGTCTGGCCGAGCGCGCCGGCGGTGCCCTTGCCGGTGGTGGTCTGCGCGGACGCCTTCGTGGCGCTGGTATCGCCACCGGTGGTGCCCGGGCTGTCCGATCCGCCCGAACTCATCAGGCCGAAGACCACCGCGCCCGCCACGACGACGGCGGCGACCAGGGCCGCGATCACCAGTTTGGTGCGGCGCGGCTGTTCGGGCTCGTCATCGTCCAGATGCGGGGCGAAGGTGGAACGGGTGGGCGGACCGCCGTTGACCGAGGGTCGCGGCGGCGGGGTCTCGAGCAGCTGGGCCTGGCTCATGGCGCCGGTCGGGATATCCGCGTTGGCGGATCCGCGCCGGTCCATCTGCCGGGTATTGCCCCGCTGCGGTGCGGGCCGCGCTCCCGCCGGTTTGGCGGGCGGGGTCAGGGTGCCGCCCTGGCGGCGTGCCGCCATGACGCGGGTGGCCTCGGCATCGGGCCCGATTTCCGCGAACTCCGCCATGATGTCGCGGACCTCGGTCATGCTCGGCCGGTCCTCCGGCTCGAAGCTGAGCAGGGCCAGCAGCAGATCGCTGAGCGGTCCGGCATTGCGCGGCGTGCTGATCTGGCCGTTGGCGGCCGCGTACAGCAGGGCGAGCGGATTCGGGTTGGTGCCGTAGGGCGGTTCGCCTTCGAGCGCGTGGAAAAGCGTTGCGCCCAGGGCGAATACGTCGGCGGCCGGGCTCGGTTCGGCGCCGCGCGCGACCTCGGGTGCGAGGTAGGCGGCGGTACCGGAGATGAGTCCGGTGGCGGTGAGGGTGACATCACCCTTGGCCTTGGAGATGCCGAAGTCGGTGATCTTCACCGCCCCGTTGTCGCCGAGCAGGATGTTGCCGGGCTTGACATCGCGATGCACGATGCCGACCCGGTGCGCGGCGATCAACGCCGACGCGACCTGTTCACCGATGCGCGCGACCTGGGGCAGCGGCAGTGTCCCCTGCGAGGACAGCACCACCGCCAGGCTCTGCGACGGCAGGTACTCCATCACGAGGCATGGATCGCCCTCGTGCTCGGTGATGTCGAACACCACAATGGCGTTGGGATGCTGGAAGCGAGCGGCATTGCGGGCCTCGCGGGCAGCGCGCTGACGCACGATGTCCTTGTCGGCCGCGGACAGGCTCGGCTGGGTGATGATCTGTTTGATCGCCACCGAACGCTCCAGCCGCTCGTCGACGGCTCGCCAGACGACGCCTGTGCCGCCGCTACCAATCCGTTCGACCAGGCGGTAATGCCCTGCGATCACTTGGCCGGTTTCGATGGCACTACTCCGAAATTCTGCGCGATGGTGACTGTGACGACGCGGTTGCCCGCGTGTTTCCCCGCATGAGTGTAGCGGGCGATGGGCAGCACGCCGACGTCAGCGTGAGATATGAGCGAGATCTCGGTGAGATGTACGCCGCACTCGGGTGACGTTTATACGACGGGCCACGTTAAAGTGCTGCTCAGAGCAGTTCGATGACATGACAGCGAATTCTGCCGCACAAGAGTGGATCCCACCGCGTGGGACGGGATTTCAGTCGTTGCGTGTCGCGCCGTCGGTCTCGCGGTGCGCGGCGGGCCATTCGGCACGGGTGAGCCGCATCGCATCGGCCGCGCCGAGTTCGATATCGAACACCTCGGCGAGCACCTTGGGCAGTTCGGTCGCGTCCAATTCGCGAACTTCGCCCGTTCCGTCCGGATAGTCAGTCGTCCAGGTCGTACCGTCGATTTGGTGATGCACCGCATCGGTGAAGCGCTGAATGAACGGCCGCATGGTGAACGGCGAACGCGGTGAGGTCGCGACGAAGTGATTACCGACCGTGAAGTCTGTTCGATACTGCGGATTCGGGCTGAACGTATAGCGATCCAGCCAGCCGTCCCGGCCGAACTGATACAGCGTCCAGAGCTCACCGCCGAGCGCGTCCGCACCGAGCTCGAGCCGGTAACGCCAAGCGCCGAGCGCGAATTCGCCGCGATCGGGGGTCAGCTCGAACGGTTCCAGCGGACCCGAGCCGAAACCGACATCGCAGAGCCAGGCGCGCTCGTCATCGACCGGGCGCACCCGCAGCAGCGCGTGCGTGGCGGGCCGCAATCCACTGGCGCCCATGGTGACTCGGCCGGAGATACCGGTGAATTCGAAGCCCAGGCGTTCGAGCGCGGCGGCGAACAGCAGTACGTTCTCATAGCAGTAACCGCCGCGGCGTTGCCGGATCAGCTTGTCCTGCAACGATTCCAGATCCAGCGGCACACCGCGGCCGAGAATGCTCTCCAGATTCTCGAATGGGATGGTGGTGGTGTGCGCACGGACCAGACCGCGCAGGGTCGCCAGCGTCGGGGTGCGCTCACCGGTGTATCCGATGCGGTTGAGGTACGCGTCGAGATCCAATTCGCCACCGCTCCACAAATAGGACGGATCCACCGGTTTCGTCATCACTGCCTCCGTTTCGATTCACGTTCTTCCGCAGCAACCCCGCACATCACGAAGATGTTCCGGAATCGAGCATTTCCGGCGGGTTTGCGGGGCGGAAACTGGGGTGATCCATATCGGGTTCGTCTGGGACGGTTGTCCGGATTTCGTGGACAGTGCGTTCCGGCGGTCATAGCCTCGGTCCATGATCGCGCTGCTGGATCGGTTGCGGCTGCTCACCATTCGTGAGTTCGCCACCCACTGGGGCCGGACGGTGGCCTCGGTCGTCGTCATGGCGGTGTCCTCGGCGTTCCTGGTGGCGGTGATCGGCATCTCCGGTTCGCTCACCGGATCCATCGCGCAACTGTCATCGGGTGTGGCGGGCAATGCGGCGCTGGAGATCTCGGGCGTCACCGATGCCGGATTCCCGCAGCAGGTGCGCGCGGATGTCGCGGCGGTCCCGGGCGTCACCGCGGCGGTGCCGATGCTGCGCGCGAGTGTGGGACCGGACGACGACCGGCTCCTGCTGCTCGGCGTGGACGCCTCCACCGCAGCGCTGGACAGCGATCTGAAGGATTCGGTCGGAAGTGCGCAGACGGCAGCGCTACTGAGCGTGCCCAATGGCGTCCTGGCCGGACCCGGTGCCGGATTCACGAAAGGCGATGTGATCACCCTGCGTTCGGGCACGGTGACCGTCGCGGCCGTCCTGTCCGGTAAGGAGCAGTCCCGGCTCAATGGCGGCCACTATCTGATCGCACCGCTCCCCCTGGCCCAGCGCGTCACCGGCCGATCCGGACAGCTGGATTCCATCCTGATCATCACCGCACCGGACACCGATGCCGCACAGGTGAATTCGGCGGTCACCAACGCCGTCGCGGGGCGCGCGCTGGTGGGCACGCCCAGCCTGCGCGCCGCGCAGACCAGCGGCGGTGTCGTCATGCTGCGTTTCATCGCGGCCATGGGCGCGGCCATCGCGTTCGTGGTGTCGGCGTTCCTGATCTACAACACCATCGGCATGGCGCTGGCCGGGCGGCGGCCGGTGATCTCCATGCTGCGGGCCATCGGCGGCCGCAAACAGACCATCGTGCGCGATGTGCTGGCCGAGGCCGCGGTGCTCGGTCTGGTGGGCGGGCTGCTCGGCGCGGGTCTCGGGGTTCTCATGGGGCGCTATGCCATCGGTCTGCTGCCGGGCGCGTTCAGTCAGATGATGGAGGCGCGGCTGGAATACCTGTTGCCCTGGTACGCGATTCCGGCCGCGGTGCTGGCGGCCGTGCTCACCAATCTGGCGGCCACCGCGGTCGCGGCCCGGCAGGTGTACCGGGTGTCGCCGGTGGAAGCGCTGGCCCCGGTGGGGGTTTCGCAGGCCGATGCGGTGCCGCTGCGCGCGCGGCTGCTCGCGGGTGCGCTGGCGGCCGGATTGGCGGTGGTGACGGTACTGGTCGTGCGCGCGCACCTCGGTCTTTTCGCCGCTGCCGCACTGGGTTCGGCGCTGGGCGCGGAGATCGCGCTGGCGTTCGCCTGCACCGGTCCGATCGTGTGGCTGACCGGTGCGACGGCGCGGCGGCTGGGGTCCGCGGGCGTGCTGGCCGGGGTGAATGTCGATCGCGCGCCGCGCCGGGTGTGGGCCACGCTCATGACGGTCACCATCGCGGTGGCCATGACCATCACGATCACCGGATCGAACGCGGACGCGGTGCGCTCGGCGCGCGATACCTTCGCCTCCATCGCCGATAACGATGTGTGGGTGAGCGTGACCGCCGAGGATATGGTGCCCACACCGCTGCTGCCGGACGGACTGGCCGAAAAGGTCGCCGCCGTACCCGGGGTCGGACGAGTCACCCAGGGGCAGTTGGCCTTCGCATCCTTCGGCGGGACCAAAGCATTGGTCTACGGGGTAGATCCGGACAGCAATTTCGCCATGGCGCGCGCACTCGACACCGCGACCCGGCAGCGACTGCTCGCCGGTGCGGGAGTCGTGCTGTCCCGGGATCTGGCTCGCGCACTGGGGGTTTCGGCCGGGGACGAGTTGACGGTGCAGACGCCCAGCGGGGAGCGGCGCACGCGGGTGCTGGCGTCGGTATCGTACTTCTCGGCACTGAGCGGTACGGCGTCGATGAGCCTGACGCTGATGCGGGAGTGGTTCGATCGCCCGGGCGCGACCACCCTGCAGATCGATGCCGCGCCCGGCGCGGACAAGGCGCGATTGCTCACGGCCATAAGGCAGGTCGTGCCGCCCGAACTACACGTGTACACCGGCGCGGCGGCGCTGGACGGTGTCAGCCGGGCCATGGAGCAGGGTCTCGTCCTGTCCCGGGTGATGCTGGTCATCGTGGCGTTCATCGCCGCGATGGCGCTGCTCAACACCCTCACGCTGGCGCTGCTGGAGCGCCGCCGCGAATTGGGGATTCTGCGCGCGGTCGGGTCGAGCAGGCGGTTCGCGTTGCGCATGGTGCTGGCCGAGGCCGCGGCCATCGGGCTGATCGGCGCGGCGCTGGGTGTGCTGTTCGGTTTGGCCAACCAGTACCTGTATTCGCTGCTGGCCACCGACATCATGGGTCTGGACGTGCACTTCCGGCCCGGGCCGCCGCTGCTCGTATTCACCGTCGCCGCATTGGCTTTGAGCCTGCTCGGGTCCATTCCGCCCGCCGTCCGCGCGGCCCGGCTCAATATCGTCGAGGCCGTCAGCGCCGACTGATATCGACGCGGGTAGCGCACGCCCACATCGTGCGGTACCGATAGGCACTCGGATTCAGGCGGCGCACTTGGCATTCGGCGGTGCGGGCGGGGCGGTGTTGATCCCGTTGGCGATATCGACGATGTAGTCGCTGCCCCACGGCTCGGAGTTCGCGAGCAATCGTTCCACCACACAACCGGATTCGAAGAAGACCGGGCCGAGGCCGTGCTCCCCCGGCACCACCGCACCGCCCAGATCGCGGCCGCTGAGCACGGTGTACATCGATACCGGCTTCCCGGCGGCCAGGAGCGCGGCCCGCATTTCCAGTCCGGAGCTGTACGGCACCAGCGGATCCGCGGTGCCGTGCAACAGGATTGCCCGGCGCACCCCGATCCGCCCGGCCAGCAGGGACGGTGAGCGCGCCGCGTACGCGGCCGGACAGGTCAGCGGTCCACAGCCGCCCGCATCGCGTTCGATCTCCGGTCGCAGCGCCGGACCGGCGAGCGGGGCCTCGTACCAGGAGATGAAATCGCTTGCCTGGCCGAAGGTGTCGACCCAGTAGTCGTAGGTGCCCGGCGGTGCGTACGCGGCGGCGAGACCGCTGGTCAATCCGCCCTGGCTCCACCCCCACAGCACGGTGCGGCCGATGCCCGGATGCTCACCCCGATACCACTGGGTGGCGGCGACGATGTCCTGCCAGCCCGCCCACACATTCCATTCCCCGGTGCGCCAGCGGCCGTCGGCCGAGCGCTGATCCATGGTCAGCAGCGCGGCTCCGGTGTGCTGTGCGATCGAGGCCATGTACTCGGGGAAGTCGGCGGCGCTGCCCGCGTGCCCGTGCACCGCGACGATCAGATCCCGGATCTCACCGTCGGGTTCGTAGACCCGCCCGGTGGCCGGTTCGCCCTCCACGGTGAGCGTCACCTCGCGCACCCGCACCGGGGTTTCGGCGCCGGCCTCCGGTAATCCGGCCACCATCGCGCCCAGCATCGCGAGCACCACACCGCCGACCAGCCACCGCCGATTCCGACCACCCATCGCGGAATCATCGCACGTCACGGCCGCCGAACTCCGCAGCCCGGCCCCGGTGTCCGGACACCGGGGCCGAGATAAGTCGAATGTCGTACCCGGCGGCTAGGATTCGCCCATGCGTTCGATGAGTGTTGCGGAGCGGCGGGCTCGGGTCGGGGTGCGGCATCGGCTGGCCACGGCCGAGCGTGCCGACGATGTGAACGAGATCGTGCGGTCGCTGGTGGTACTGCACGCCACCGATCCGGCCACGGTGTTCCTCTCGATCGCCGCGCGCAGCCGAGTGCTCGAGCCCGGGCATGTGGAGAAGGCGCTGTACGAGGATCGGACACTGCTGCGCATGCTGGCCATGCGGCGCACCATGTTCGTCGCACCGCTCGAACTGGTTCCCGCGCTCCAGGGTTCGTGCGCGGACGCGCTCGCGCACAAGCAGCGCAAGACCTACGGGCGGCTCATCGATCAGGCCGGGGTGATCGAGGGCGATATCTCCTCCTGGCTAGCCGAGGTGGAAGCCGAAACCCATCAGGCGTTGCTCACCGCCGGTGCCGCCACCGGCGCGCAATTGAGCAAGCTGGTGCCGCGCCTGCGCACCCAGATCGACGCGGCCCCGGGCAAGTCGTATTCCAAGCCGACCAGCATCACCACCTGGATCCTGGTGGTGCTCGGCGCGGAGGGCCGCATCGTGCGCGGACGGCCCAATGGCAGTTGGAGCAGCAGCCAGTACACCTGGGCCCCCATCGAATCCTGGCTGCCCGCGGGCATTCCGGCACTCTCCGCCGAGCAGGCCCGTGTCGAGCTGGTGCGAAAGTGGCTGTACGCCTTCGGCCCCGCCCCGGTGAGCGATATCAAATGGTGGACGGGCTGGACGCTGGGCGAGGTCCGCAAAACCCTCGCGCACATCGATACGGTCGAGGTGGACCTGGACGGCGTAACCGGCCTGGTCCTGGCCGACGATGTCGACCCGGTCCCCACCCCCGACCCCTGGGTGGCCCTGCTGCCCGCCCTCGATCCGACCCCGATGGGCTGGCAGGCCCGCGACTGGTACCTGGGCTCACACGGCCCGGCCCTATTCGACCGCAATGGCAATGTCGGCCCGACCATCTGGTCCGACGGCCGCATCGTCGGCGGCTGGGCCCAGCGCCCCGACGGCGAAATAGTCTGGCGCCTACTGGAAGACATCGGCGCCGAGGCCGAAGCCCGCATCGAGGCCGAAGCCGCGCGCATGACCACCTGGTACGGCGAAGTCCGTCCCATCCCCCGCTTCCGCACCCCACTGGAACGCGAACTCACCACCTGAGCAGACCGGGCCGCCCATCTCGCCCGCCTCCCCGTCATCCCGGCGCGTTTGTGGCCGGGATCCACGCGGCCGACCGAATCCCGTACGGCCGGAATCGTTCTCACCTCGGGGCAATCAGCGGATGCTGGGCGTTCGCACCGGAATTTCCTGGACTTCACCAGGTCGCCGACTGTTAGGGTCTGTTCGTACATCCGCACAGTCCGGGCATCGACACGGGGTTCACGAGTCCGGGGAGATCATTTCGGAGTGTGTCATGACTTTCCCGCATCGCGTCGATGCCCAGCCGATCTCGATTCCCCGGTTGCCGGAGCACACCGCACAGTGGCGGGAGCAGCTGCTGGCACAGCGAAACGAGTTGCGCGGCGGCCCTTTCCGGGACGCGATCGTGGCGGTCTGCGCCCTGATCACCGCGGCGGACGGCGGTATCGATCCCGAACATCGCGCGCGGGTGGCGCACCTGCTCGGCGCGGATCCCGCGCTCCAGCATTTTCCGGCCGATGAGCTGCGAAATCTCTTCGAGGACAACTGCTCCCGCATGAGTATGGATCCGGCGTTCGGCCGCGCCAGCGTACTGGCGCAGATCGCCGAATGCACCGCCGATCCGGAACAGGCGCGCGCCGTGGTCCGGTTGGGCATCATGATCGCCGCCGCCGATCGCGGGCTCGATGCCCACGAGGTTGCCGCTGTCCGGGAGGCTTGTCAGGTACTGCACCTGGAAACACTCGAATTCGGGGTGTAAAGACTGCTGGATACGCCTTTACATCGCTCGGTAAATATCGCACCCTTGGTGAGTTTGGATTCCGAGCGAGGAGTGCACGCTGCATGGCGATCCAAGGTTTTCTGAATATTTTCTTCGATACCGTTCACCCCAATAGGGGCTGGCGGTACTGCATGATGTGCGAGGGCAAGGGCGATTACGGCCTGGTCAACGACTCGGTGCAGTGGTGCTCGGTATGCGGCGGAACCGGCTGGCTAGCCGACGCGCCGCAATACCGCCGCTGAACCCGCAGCGAAATTCCCAGTTAAATTCCGGAATTTCGGACTTTTCGGGAAAAGCGGAATTACATATCCAAACCCAGGTCCAAAACTCGGACCGAGTGGGTCAATGCGCCGACCGATAGATAATCGACACCGGTGCCCGCGTATTCCGCCGCGACATCCAGGGACAACCCGCCCGAGGATTCCAGCTTGGTCCCCGGCGAGCGGTTGTTGCGGCGTTGTACCGCGGCCTGGGTAGCCCAGAGCGGGAAGTTGTCCAGCAGCACCAGCTGGACGTCTTCGTCGAGGATGGCATCGAGCTGGTCGAGGCTGTCCACCTCGATCTCGCACTCGATGTCCGGGTTCACCTCGCGCACCGCGCGCAATGCCGCGACCACCGAACCGGCCGCCACCACGTGATTGTCCTTGATGAGCGCGGCATCGCCCAGGCCCATGCGGTGATTCACGCCGCCACCGGTGCGCACCGCGTACTTCTGCAAGGCTCGCAAACCGGGCAAAGTCTTGCGGCTGTCCCGGATTCGGCAGTCGGTGCCCGCGACCGCATCCACCCACGCGGAGGTCGCCGTGGCGATTCCGGACAGATGGCACACCAGATTCAGCATGGTGCGCTCGGCGGTGAGCAGGCCGCGCGTCGGCGCGACCACGCTCAGCACAGCGTCACCGGGCCGCACCCGGGTGCCGTCGGCGACGCGGGCGGTGACCTCGTACTCGCCCGCGCCGATCACCTCGTCCAGCACCAGCAGCCCGACATCGAGTCCGGCGATGGTGCCGGGCTGACGCGAGGCCATGGTCGCCTTGGCCACCGCGTCGGCGGGAACCGTTGCGGCCGTGGTGATATCGGGGCCGTAGCGCAGGTCCTCCTCCAGAGCCCGGCGAATGAGCGCGATCACCTCATCGCGATCCAGTCCGGCGTCGAGAGTCATTGCGGCACTCCTTCTTCAGTGCGTGAAGCGTCGTGATGCCAGGTCGGCACCATTTCCGAGCCATCGGTGAGCAACTGGGGGCGGCCGTCGGAGCCGAGTCGCACCGCGGTACTGCGGTGCAGTTCCTCGCGCGGTTCCGGATAGTCCGAACGGGTATGGCAGCCACGGCTTTCGGTGCGCGCCGAGGCGGTCAGCAGAAACGCTCGCGCGGTCAGGGTGAGCGCGGAGTCCTCCAGATCGCGAATCACCGCGGCCGGATCATCGGCGCGCACGTCATCGCTCTCATCGGCTTCGCCGCCGGTGATCAGCCCGACCAGGCGCAGCACCGCACCGCGCAGGCCGTCACCGTCGCGGACGACCCCGGCGTGCTCGGTCATCAACTCCTGCAATAGTTTGCGATCCGCACGCGGGAGCGCGGCCACCCCGGCGAACCGCTGTTCGGCGGGAATGAACTCGGCCCGGCCGAGTCGTTCCGCCGCCGCGACGCCGACGCGCCCACCGACCACCAAACCTTCGAGCAGGCTGTTGGAGGCCAGGCGATTCGCGCCGTGCAGTCCGGTGCGCGCGACCTCACCGGCCGCGTACAACCCGGGAACCGCTGTGCGCCCGTGGGTATCGGTCACCACCCCACCGCACTGGTAGTGCGCGGCCGGTGCGACCGGAATGAGATCGACGCGCGGATCGATCCCGGCCGCGGCACAGGACGCGGTGATGGTCGGGAACCGCTCCGGGAATCCCTCGATGGCGCGCGCGTCGAGGAAGACGTGATCGGTGCCGAGTTCGCGCATACGCGCGGCGATGGCCCGCGACACCACATCGCGCGGTGCGAGATCACCGCGCGGATGCACCCCGGCGGTCACCGAATTCCCTTGGGAATCCACCAGAATCGCGCCTTCGCCGCGCACCGCCTCGCTGATCAGCGGCCGCCGCCCCACCCCGCCCGGGGTGAACAGCACGGTGGGATGGAATTGCAGGAACTCCAGATCCGCCACCACCGCACCGGCGCGCAGGGCCAGCGCGATACCGTCCGCGGTCGCTCCGGGCGGATTGGTGCTGCACGCGTAGAGCTGCCCCAATCCGCCGGTGGCCAGCAGTACGGCGGGTGCGTGCACGATGCCGAAACCCTTGTCCGACACCGCGATCACACCGCGCACGCCATCGGGTCCGGTCACGATCTCGACCACGGCGGCCCCGAACAGCACCGGCAGTCCGGCCGCGTTCAGCGCCCGCTGCACCTCGGCCCCGGTGGCGTCACCACCGGCGTGAATGATGCGACGCGTGCTGTGCCCGCCTTCGCGGGTGCGCGCGACCTCGCCATCGCGGCCGTGATCGAAAACGGCTCCGAGGTCGGTGAGCGCGGCGACCGCCTCGACGCCGCCCTCCACGATCGAGCGCACCGCCTCGGGATCGCACAGTCCGGCCCCGGCCACCACGGTGTCGTGTACATGCGAGGCGACCGAATCCCCGTGCGGCGCGACCACGGCGATACCGCCCTGAGCGTACTGCGTGGAGGTGTCGGTGGCCCCGCCCTTGCTGAGCGTGAGGACGCGCAGTCCGCGCAGTGAGGCGGTGCGCGCCGCGGTCAAACCCGCGACGCCACCACCCACCACGATCAGATCCGCTTCGGCCTCCCACGTGAGGGAAATACTCACGGCTTCACCCTTTCCGGCGAACGACCGAGCCCGTGCTATTCCCCGCCGCCCGGATTGCCGATCTCGATCATGCGCTGCACCGAATTCCGCGCCAGCGCAGCGGTTTCCAGGTCCACGTGCACCTCGTCGCGGTTCTCCACCAGGCAGCGCAGCAGCGCGGCCGGGGTGATCATCTTCATGTACTGGCAGGACGCGCGATCGTTGACCGGCTGGAAGTCGATGCCGGGTGCGGCCTTTCGCAGCTGATGCAGCATGCCGACCTCGGTGGCCACCAGCACCTGATTCGACTTGGCCGCCTTGGCGGCGTCGATCATGCCGCCGGTGGACAGGATGTGCACCCGGTCGGCCGGGAACTCGCCCGCGCCCGCCAGGTAGAGAGCCGAAGTGGCGCAACCGCATTCGGGATGCACGAACAGTTCCGCGTCCGGGTGGCTCTTGGCCTGCGCGTTGAGCTCATCGCCGTTGATGCCGGCGTGCACATGGCATTCGCCCATCCAGATGTGCATGTTCTCGCGGCCGGTGATGCGCTTGACGTGCGCGCCCAGGAACTGGTCCGGCAGGAAGAGCACCTCGCGGTCCGGGTCGATGGAGGCGACCACGTCCACGGCATTGGAGGAGGTGCAGCAGATATCGGTGAGCGCCTTCACCGCGGCCGTGGTGTTCACGTACGAGACCACTACGGCGTCGGGGTGCTCGGCCTTCCACTCGCGCAGATCATCGGCGGTGATGGAGTCCGCGAGCGAACATCCGGCCCGCTGATCCGGGATCAGCACGGTCTTGGTCGGGCTGAGGATCTTGGCGGTCTCGGCCATGAAGTGCACACCGCAGAACACGATGGTGTCCTCGGGCGCCTCGGCGGCGATCCGGGAGAGCGCGAGCGAATCGCCCACATGATCGGCGATGTCCTGGATCTCGGGCAGCTGATAGTTGTGCGCCAGGATCGTCGCATTGCGCTCGCGCGCCAGCCGCTTGATCTCCGACGCCCACTCGGGGGTGGCGTTGACGCCGGTGAATCCCGCGGGCCCATCCACAATGCGCTCGGTGAGCGCCAACGTCGCACCTAGTGCAGCCATCTCCTGGCTCCTTCTCTCATGCGCCCGGCCACATCGCCGATTCGCATACAACCGGTTTTCGACTTAGGATCGAAAACGTGCCCCATCGTAGCACCATCCACGAAACGCTCACCGCGGTGTTCCAGGTTCGTCGCTTCCCGGACACCAACACCGCAGGTGAGAGCAATTCCACCCCAGTCGGAGACCGTTGCCCGCCCGGACAGCACACCGAACTCGCGGTACTGCTGTGGGAACGCGCCCTGGACCCGGCGATCGGCACCTGGTCAACCCCCGGCGGACGGCTACGCGATGGCGAGGATCTGAACACCTCGGCCGCGCGCCAGCTCGCCGAGAAAGTGGATGTGCGCGAATTGACGCACCTGGAACAGCTTTCGGTCTTCAGCGATCCGGATCGGGTGCCCGGCGATCGCCGCATCGCCTCGGCCTATCTCGGCCTGGTCCCGCTGACCGCGGATCCGCAGCTACCCCCGGACACCCGCTGGCATCCGGTATCGAACCTGCCGGATATGTCCTTCGACCACGGCATCGTGGTGGAGCACGCCCGCACCCGGCTGGCCGCGAAACTCTCCTACACCAATATCGCCTTCGCCCTCGCCCCCGAACGCTTCACCATGTCGACGCTGCGCGAGATCTATTGCGCCGCACTCGGTTATGACGTCGACACCACGAATCTGCAACGGGTGCTGACCCGCCGCGGCGTCATCACCCCCACCGGTGCGACCGCCTCCCCCGGCCGGGCGGGCGGCCGCCCGGCGGCGCTCTACCGTTTCGCCGACTCCGAAATCCGGGTCACCGACGAATTCGCGGCCTTCCGCCCACCGAGCTAATTCATAGCGTTATCGGCCGAATGGGCGAGCGCGTCGTACACCCACCGATGCGCTCGCCCGACGGTGATGCGCGGTCCCAGCAGCCGTTCGGTCAGCGCCCAGTACCGATCGATGCGCCGATCGGTATCGGGCCCATCGATCAGCAGCCGCGCGCGGAAACGCGGGGAATCCCGCTCACCGCGCGCGGTGGCGTGCGCTCCGACGAATCTGTCCAGCTCACGGCCGCCGCGCGGTGCCACCCCGCTCGAAACCAGCGGCACCACATCGGTCATCACCGCACCCACCGCGGCATACAGCTCCGGCCCATCGCGGACGGTTTCCGGACGCGTCCGCCAGAGTTGTTGTCGCACAGCGCCGTGCAGTCCGGAGTCGGTGATCAGCGCGGCCAGCTCGGCATAGGCGACGATTTCGTCCACGGTCGGATCGGCGGGCGGCTCCGGGACATTCCAGCCGATGAAGATATCGACCTCGGCCCGGGGTATCGGCGCGAGCACACCGCGCCAGAACCGCACCAGACCCTCATATACCGCATCGGCATCCGAGACCGCGGCCAGCAATGTGAGCCGCTCATCGCGCCGCGCGGCACCACCCGTGCCGAGCGCACGCAATGCCGCCCGCCGCCAGGCCAAGGTCCTGAATTCGCGGTCCAGCAGCGCGGTTTCGGCGGCGACGGCTTCGTCGATCGACCATTTCCCCTGCAGCACATCGGCAATCGCGCCCAACCCGAGACCGAGCGCACGCAACCGCCGCACCAGCAGCAGTCGTTCGACGGCGGTATCGGCTTCGAATATCCGATGTCCGCCCGCACTGCGCCGCGACTCCAGAATGCCCGCATCGCAATAGAACCGGATCGTGCGCACCGCGAGCCCGGTACGACGAGCCAACTCTCCGATGCTCACCGGCGCATCATCTCGTATGTCGTCCGTCACAGGCTGTTGACCCTCCACCCCACTGGAGGTCTCAGCGTACCGACACACACAACGAGAAGGGTGTGCAGTGGCAACCACGCGGGAACAGATCGTCGGCGGAATCGCGGAAATCGTGGAGGTGACCGGTATCGAGGCGGCGGAGGTGAACCGAGCTCGAAAAAACTACGAACACTAGTAAATTGGGCGGGCGTCACCGGTCCGGGCGATTCATCGGATCGGGGGCGAACCGATCGAGGGAGAACGATGAAGGGCCTGGGCGCGCTCGAGAGCCGGGTGATGGCCGTGCTGTGGGACGGTCCGGACGCGTTGTCGGTGCACGAGCTGGTCGATCAGCTCACGGACGCGGACCGGACCCCGGCGTACACCACGGTCCTGACGGTGGTGACGCATCTCTGGGAGAAGGGCTGGGTCCGGCGGGAGAAGATCGGCCGTTCCTATCGATACCGGCCCAGCCGTTCCCGCGCGGAGGCGACCACCGATCTGCTCCGGGAAATCCTGGACGCCAGTCCCGATGCTCCCGCGGTGCTGCTGCATCTGGCGCGCACCGCGAGCGCACACGAGGTGGAAGCGTTGCGGCAGGGGCTCTCCGGAGATGAGCGTCAGCCGTGATCCTGATGACGGCACTGCTGGCGGCGGGTATCGCACTGGCCGTCGCCGCACCCGCGGCACTGTCCCGCATCGATTTCACCGCCGCACCGGTGGTCGGGATCGGCGCGTGGCTGGGCGCGATCGCCGCCACCATCGGATGCGGGGTGCTGACGATCATCGCGCTGGCGTGGCCGGGTGATCCGCCGGGCGAATTCCTGGCGGGCACCGTGCTCGAGTGCCTGGGTGCGGTCGAGCCGGTGATCGTCACCTGGACCGCGGGGCTGATCCTGCCGGCGGCCGCGATCGGCATCACCGTCCCGGCCGGACAGCTGGCGCGGATCGCGATCGGGCACCGAGGGCGCGGGGCCGCGCTGCGCCGACGGCACAATGAAGTGGTCCGGGTATTGGGCCGCGCCGATCCCGCGCGCGCGAAACTGGTGTGGCTCGATCATCCAATTCCCTTGGCCTACAGCGTGGCCGGGCGGGACGGCTATGTCGTGGTCACCGATGGCCTGGCACGCTGTCTGACCGAGGCGCAGTGGCGGGCGGTGCTCGCCCATGAGACCGCTCACCTGCGCGGATTCCATCATCACATCATCGGCACATGCCAGGTCCTGGCGCGTGCGTTCCCCTGGATACCGTTGTTCGCCGCGGCCCCGGCGGCGTTGACCACCCTGGTCGAACTCGCCGCCGATCACACGGCCTCCTGCTCCACCGATCCGCACAGCCTCTACAGCGCATTGCATACGGTCGCCGCGCACTCGGCCGCGACACCCACCGCACGGCTGGGATTGATCGACGAGGCCTTGGCGGTGCGCCTGGAATGCCTTGCGGCGGCGCCGGAATCCCGTTCCGCGTCGCGACGCACCGCGACGGCATTGCTTTTCGCGACGATGTTGCTGGGTCCGGCCGCCGCGACGCTCGCGGTCGGGCTGAGTGCGGCGCTGGCCTGCCTGGCCATGGTCTGAATTCCGCCACGAAAAACTATGTTCCATAGTATTTTGCGTGAGGGCACGGTCGCCCTAAATGTGAAACGGAACTAGTTCAGAGTGAGAAGCCCTGCGCTTCAACATCTCCCACTCAGGAGAAGCACGTGTGAAGTACCTATCAGCCCTTACCGCCACCCTGATCGCCACGGGATTGGCCGGACCCGGCGCCGGACCCGCCGCCGCCGACCCAACGCCCGATCCGGGCCAAACCCGCTATTCGCTGGTCAACGGTTGCTATCGGATCGACACCCCCGGCGGCCCACTGGTTCCGGCGGCGGGCCCGTATCGAATGCACGCGACAGCGCTCGGCGAATACCTGCTCTACGGACGAACCCGCGAGGTGCTGGACGCCTCGGCCGGGTCGATCCATCCCGCGAAGAACCCGTCCGCCAATGCGGTCTGGACCGTGAACGGCTCCGGCGCAAGCGGATTCACCCTCGCCAATGGCGCGACCAAGACCGCCACGCCCGCCACGTTCATCCCGGACACCGGCTGCGCGGACTTCCCGGAGGCCCAGGTCGGCGCGACCGGCACGCCCGGACCGAGCGTCGGCGCGGATGGTTCGATCGTGGGCACCATCGACGCGCACGTCCACATCTCCGCCTATGAATTCATGGGCGGAGACTTCCACTGCGGCCGTCCCTGGCATCCCTACGGTGTCACGTACGCCCTGCCGGATTGTGCGGCGTACCGCACCGGAACCAATGGCCTGATCGCCAATTTCCTCGACTACGGCGAACCCGCCCACGCATCGGACACCGCCGGTTGGCCCGGTTTCCGGGACTGGCCCAAGCCGTCCATGGTCACCACCGAAGGCACCTACTGGACCGGTATCGAGCGAGCGTGGAAGGCGGGCCTGCGCGTCATGACGGTCGACCTGGTCGACAACGAGTCCCTGTGCGCCATGCTGACCGATCGCCGAAACCCTTGTGACGACATGGCTTCGGTGCGCACCCAGGCCGCGGGCATGCGTGCGCTCCAGGACTACATCGACGCCCAGGCCGGTGGTCCCGGACAGGGCTTCTTCCGAATCGTCACCGAACCCGCCGAAGCCCGGCGGGTCGCCGCATCGGGAAAGCTCGCGGTGATTCTCGGTATGGAGTTGTCCGACCCCATGGGCTGCGGTGTATTCCTGGGCCGCCCCAAATGCGGTACCGCCGATATCGACCGCTGGCTGGTCGAACTCCGTGCTCTCGGTGTCAGCAGCTTCTTCCCGATTCACAAATTCGACGATGCCTTCGGTGGCACCAAGATGGACCACGACCTCACCGGTCTACTGGTCAACGCGGGCAACTTCGTACAGACCGGCACCTTCTGGAATGTGCAGCCCTGCACCGGATCCGGCCGCGACAGCACCCAGCCGTCGGTGCCGATCGCGGGCGATATCAATCAGTTCCTCGGTAATCTCACCGGCCCGCTGCTCGGCGGTGTACCGCTGCCGCTCTACCCGGCGGGCACCCATTGCAACGCACGCGGGCTGACCGATCTGGGCAGATACCTGATCAACAAGATGATCGATCAGGGATTCCTGATCGAAGTCGACCATATGAGTGAGGCCACGGCCGAGGACGTCATGTCGATCATCGAACAGCGGCGCTACCCCGGCGTGCTGTCCTCACACGGCTGGGACTCCGAGCGCACCACCCAACGCGTCTATGCCGCAGGGGGTTTCGCGACCCCGTACGCGGGCGCGCCCAAGGAATTCGTCGACTCGTGGCGAAAGGCCCGAGCCCTGCACGGCCCCGGCGGCGATTTCGGCTACGGTTTCGGCTCGGATATGAACGGTCTGGCGGGCCAGGGCGCACCGGTCGGACCCGGCGTCGTGCGCTACCCGTTCACCTCCTACGACGGCACGGTGACCTTCGATCGGGAACGCTGGGGCGACCGCACTTTCGACATCGGCGCCGACGGCACCGCGACCTACGGCACGTACGCCGACTGGCTCGAGGCGGTGCGCGTTCTGGGCGGTCCGGAGATCATGACCGACGTGTTCCACGGCGCGGAAGTCTATCTGCGCCTGTGGGATCGGGTCAGGAACCGCTAGCCCGCAGAATCAGCAGTGCGGCCGCACCAGCGGCAACCGTTCGATATAGAACCGGATCGTCCGCACGGCAATCCCGGTGGCGCACGCCAACTCTCCGATGCTGACGAGTCCGCCGTCCCGTGTGTCATCAGTCACAACCGCTTGAACCTCCACCCCACTGGAGCTCCTAGCGTAATCGCATGGCTATCACGCAAGCGGAAATCGTCGCCGGTATCGCGGAAATCATCGAGGAGGTGACCGGCATCGAGGCGTCCGAGGTGACCATCGAGAAATCCTTCTCGGAGGATCTCGAGATCGATTCGCTGTCCCTGGTGGAGATCGCGGTGCAGCTCGAGGACAAGTACGAGGTCAAGATTCCCGATGAGGATCTGGCGAGCCTGCGCACCCTGGGCGATGCGGTCGACTATGTGCAGCGGATGGAATCGAAAATGCGGGAGAGCCAAGCGAATTGAGGTAACTCGGGCGCTCAGTGCGCGCGCTGCGCGGCCAGCCCGTCGCGCAGCAGATCGAAGGCCACGTTCGTCGCGTGCACCGCCGCCGGATTGCGGTGGTCGGCGGACTCGCCGGCGACGAGGTGATCGTGATTCATGGCGGCCAGTTCGGTATGGATCACGGCCACCTGGGCCGCGACCAGGCGTGCGGTGAGCGGATCGAAACCGTTCTCGCGCAAGGCTTCCGCGAGGGTGTCCACCGCACGGGACAGATAGCTCGTCAGCCTGGCCGCCAAAGACTCCGTACCCCTGACCAATTGGAGAAAAGCCATGATCTCCGGGGTGTCGTTCAATCCGGTGTTCGGATCGCGACGGCTCAGCGCCTCCAATCGCGCCTCCCGCAGGGTATCCAGCGGAGGATGGCCGGGCCGGGCCCGGATCTGCCTGGCCGCCTCGTCCTCGTGATCGGCGAACCGCTGCAGGACAAGGTCTTCCTTGGTCGGAAAGTACGCGAAGAGCGTGCGTCGGGACACCTCCGCCGCCTGCGCGATCTCGGTGATGGACACCCGGTCGAATCCCGATTCGAGGAACATGCGGATCGCCGTGGCCGCGATCGTCTCGCGCAGGCGCAGTTTCTCCTGCGATGGCGGGCACAGCGCGGTGCGCAAACTTCTCGGCGTCCCTTTTCCCGGCATTCCGGGGCGCATGTCATCGGTGGTCGCGGACCTCACCCTGGCGTCCCGGTCCGAGACCGTCCCGCGCGTGTCCGAACATTTCAGTCGATATCCCAAGTCCGCCAACGGATTCTTCACCGTCTTACATCCGATCGACGGCGAGCGGTACCGGTTGATCTTCGGCAGGTTCGCCGCCGAGCGCCCGGATCGCGAGCTGCCCATCACGACCGAGGAGGTCCAGGAGGCACTGACTGCGGTGTACGGACCCGAGACGACCCTGGGCGAATTACTTGCCGCATCCCGATTCAGCGATGCCACCCGGCAGGTCGAGAACTATCGCGAGGGCCGGGTGCTCTTCGCCGGGGGCGCGGCACACATTCACCTGCCGATCGGCGGCCAGGGCGTGAACCTCGGCATTCAGGACGCGATCAACCTCGGCTGGAAACTCGCTGCGGCAGTGCGGGGTTGGGCACCGGAGGGGCTGCTCGACAGCTATCACACCGAACGCCACCCGGTCGCCGCGCGCGTACTGCGCACCACCCGCGCGCAGAGCATGATCATGAATCCGAGCCGGGACGCGGATCTGGCCACGGTCCGCGACCTCTTCACCGATCTGCTGCGGCTGCCGGATACCAATTACTTCGTCTCGGGCATGATGTCGGGCCTGGACATCGACTATCCGGGGGTCGGTCCACGCATGCTCGATGTCGATCTGACCACCGCCGACGGACCGACCCGAATGGTTCGGCTGAGCCGATCACCACGCGCGATCGCGATGCTTCGAGGTGCGCTTGTACCTGCGCCCACTCGGAATCGGTTGTGCGGCATTGGATTGCCGGATGGCATGGCGCTGCCGCCAGGCGGTGAGGTCCGGTCGTTCCGCCGGGGCCTCGGTAGCCTGCGGCGCACGATCGGCGTGCGGTGCGGCTGTCATGGCCGATCCCCCTGCGATGTCGTGAGTTCGACATCAGGGTAGGGGGATTCGGCCGGTCACTCCAGCGAATTTCAGCGGTTGCGGTCGGCTTCGGAAGGATCGAAGGGCACGACCGGATCGCGGGGTCCGTAACTCGGTCCGCCATTGCCGCCCGGACCACCGTACGGGCCGTAACTGATGGCGGAACCGTACTGGGCGGGAGCGAAGACCGCCGGATCCCGCGGTTTGCCGCCGAACGGCAGGAACTGCCCGCTGCCGAGGTCATCGGAAGTGCTCAGCGCCGTGAGGATGAGCACGACCAGCACCGCGATCAGGGGTTGCATGAGCAGTGCGGGCCAGCCCTCGACGGTCGGGGCGAATTCGACGATGGTGTGCACCACCGGATGCGCGGGCCGGGTGTGGCGCTGCTCGGCGACGGCCTCACCCACCCAGCGCATGAGCGAGGAGCCCAGTGCCGAACCGGCCAGCAGGCCCAGCAGCATGACCGGGCCGCGAGCGCGCCGCCAGCGCCAGGCGGCGGCGGTGCTCAACACGGCGACGACGACACCGAAGAGCACGAATATGGCGACCGCGTCGAAACGGTGCGTGCTCTCCCCCGTCAGGGCCGCGCCCCGGTCCGGATCGACCACCAGGAGTTGTTCGGCGGGTGCGAGGAAACCCCACAGCACCCCGCCGAGCGCGCTCACCGCGGCGATGGCCGCGAACACCACCGCTGCCGCGCGCGCCTCGCGCATCAGGGTCTCGATACGCATCGACGGCTGCTCGGCAGCGGTGAATGTGGTTGCCACTAGCGGTTTTCCAGGGTGCTGGAATCGAGTACGCCGTGCCGGGAGCATTTGGCCCACCAGCCGTCCGGACTCACCTGCACGATCATGCGGCGGCCGCACGATTCACAGAACCGCGGCGGTTCCAGGCCCATGGCGGCGGCGGTCGGCACCGGATCGTCCAGACCCGGCACCACTCGCTTGCCCGTGAACGGGTTGTAGCGCTCCTCTATATCCACGACCACCTCAGTGCACCTCAGCCTCAGTGAAGTTCCGGTACCGCTCACGGTACCGGTTTCCCATAACCCGTTTATCTCAGAGGGTTTCGTTGAGCGCCTTGATCGGCATGGAGAGCTCGCCGAGCAGATCGATATCGGCTTCGGCGGGTCGGCCCAGCGTGGTCAGGTAGTTGCCGACGATGACGGCGTTGATGCCGCCCAGGATGCCCTGCTTGGCGCCGAGGTCGCCGAGGGTGATCTCGCGACCGCCCGCGAACCGCAGGATGGTGCGCGGCAGTGCGAGGCGGAACGCGGCGACGGCGCGCAGCGCGTCGGCGGCGGGCAGCACCTCGAGGTCACCGAAGGGGGTGCCCGGACGCGGGTTGAGGAAGTTCAGCGGCACCTCGTCGGGCTGCAATTCGGCCAGCTGCGAAGCGAATTCGGCACGCTGCTCCAGGGTTTCGCCCATACCGAGGATGCCGCCGGAGCACACCTCCATACCGGCCTCGCGCACCATGCGCAGGGTGTCGTAGCGCTCCTCGTAGGAGTGCGTGGTGACCACGTTCGGGAAGTGCGATTTGGCGGTCTCGAGGTTGTGGTTGTAGCGGTGCACGCCCATGGCGGCGAGCTGATCGACCTGCTCCTGATTCAGCATGCCGAGCGAGCAGGCGACCTGGATGTCGACCTCGTTGCGGATGGCCTCGACGCCCGCGGCGACCTGCGCCATGAGGCGGGCGTCCGGGCCGCGCACCGCCGCCACGATGCAGAATTCGGTCGCGCCGGTCTTGGCGGTCTGCTTGGCGGCCTCGACCAGGCTGGGGATATCGAGCCAGGCGGCGCGCACGGGCGACTGGAAAAGCCCGGACTGCGAACAGAAGTGGCAGTCCTCGGGGCAGCCGCCGGTCTTGAGCGAGATGATGCCCTCGACCTCGACCTCGGGACCGCACCACTTCATGCGCACCTCGTGCGCGAGGGCGAGGGTTTCCTCGAGCCGGTCGTCACCGAGCCGCAGCACCTGCACGGTCTGCTCCTGGGTGAGACCGATGCCGCGCTCGAGCACCTGCTCGCGGGCGATGGTCAGAATGTCCTCACCTGCCGTGCTGTCGGCTTCGGTGCGGACGGCTGCCTGGGTCATGCGCGCGAATCCCTTCGTCCGGCCGGGTGCGGCCGAGCAACTTGAACGGTGTTCAGGGTAGGCTAGCAGTCCGGAGAGTGAGCCGGAACACGAAGGGGTCGAATTTCAGTGCAACTGCACCGCACGGACGTGGTCGACGGGGCCATCGCCATTCTCGACCAGTACGGCCTCGCCGATCTGACCATGCGGCGGCTCGCGGGTTCCCTGCACGTACAGCCCGGCGCGCTGTACTGGCACTTCCCCAATAAACAGGCCCTGCTCGGCGCGGTCGCGGACCGCATCCTGGCCCCCATGGACGAACCGGTCGAAACCACCGAATGGTCCGGCCAGATCACCGAATTGGCGCACCGCCTGCGCTCCTGCCTGCTCGCCTACCGCGACGGCGCCGAATTGGTCTCGGCCACATACGCTTCCCGCCTCACCACCAGCAAGGGCCGGGAACGCCTGGCGGGCGCGGCAATCCGCGCCGGCATGACCCGCGAGGAAGCCGAACTGGCGGCCTACACCCTCCTCTACTACGTGCTGGGTCAGACGGTCGACGAACAGTCCCGCATCCAAATGGATTCCGCCGGAGCCCTTCCCGAGGAAAGCTCCCCCCTCTACGACAGCCCCGACGCCACCTCCCGCTTCGACTTCGGCCTGCAACTATTCATCAGCGGCGTCCGCCACCTCCTCGGCACCCGAGTGCGCTGAATCAGCAGAACAATTAGTTCGAATAGGCACACTCTGCAAATTCGGGGCACATCCGGCGAGTCCGCCGCATTGTTCGGCGATTCCTCCGGTGTCACATTAGTCTTGCGCAATCATGCTGACACCTACGCCGAATGATCCACTCCCCCAGCGTATCCGAGCGGTCGTCTTCGACTGGAGAGGCACGCTCGTCTCAGAACTCGACGCATGCGGATGGGTCCGCGAAGCACTACGACTCACGAACCGCGATCACGATGATCATGCCGTCGACACGGTACTGAAAGCCATTCACGCGCCCGAATTACTCCGCAGACTCCAGTCACCGCAGGGCAACACCAGCGCACAGCGTCACCGTGAGACCTACTACGGCGTTTTCACCGATGCCGGGCTGGAAAAAGATGTGGCGGACGCATTGTGGGACATCGACTCGAGTACGAAATACAACCATTTCGCGGCAGACGCGGCGGACACCATCCACATGGCTATCGAGAATGGTTGCAAGATCGGCGTTCTCAGCAACATTCATTTCGATATCCGTCCGGTCTTCGACGCCGCCCGGCTACTGGAACAGATCGACGCGTTCATCCTGTCCAACGAGGTCGGCGTGCAGAAGCCGGATCCCGCGATCTTCCAGCTGATGCTCGATGAACTCGGTACCGATGCCGCCGCCACCCTGATGGTCGGCGATCGGCCCTCGCGTGACGGTGCTGCCGCGGCGGTCGGCATGCCCACCCTGATCGTTCCCCCGTTGACCGATCCCGCGATCCGCCAGCTCCACATCGTCGAGGAAGCGATCCTCGCCGGTCACGCACCAGCCGCCCGGACAGCCTGATCCCTCAGGCCAGCCGCATCGCGCGTTCGATCGCGCCGAGTCCGGCGTCGATCGCGGTCGGCTGGCCTCGTCGGCACAGTTCGCCGACCAGATCCCGGGCGGTCGGATGGTTGTAGACGTACTGCGGGGCCAGCCGAGCCGCCCGCTGCAGCTGATGCACCGCCGCACCATCCTGTTTGAGTAGCCCACAGGCGCGGGCGATTTCGATGCGATGCCGGGTGTGCCGCTCCTTCGAAGCGAGTCGCGCCAGATTGATCGAGGCATGCCGACGCAACGCGATATCGGGCTGATCGAGCGCGACGGCGATCTCCGCGGCATGGATATCGCAGTTCGTACGCCCGAAAACGGTCTGAAAGTCATTGCGATCCACACCGAGCCGGGCCGCGGCCACCTCCGCCTCGGCCAGGTACGCCCACGCGCCGGACGCATCGTGGCGGCGCGCGGATGCCACCGCGCAGCGCAGATGCAGTGCTCCCCACAGCGAAAGCACCTGCGGTGCTGGCGAAGTCATGGCGGCGCGGAGATCGTTCAGTGCGGCCTCGGCGACCGTCAGCACCTCGGTGGTGGCCTCGGTGTGCAACAGCACCCCGCAGCGGTCCCAGGCCGAGCAGGCACGCATGAGCGGATCTCCGAGCCGGGCCGCGGCGGTCGCGCCGTTCTCTACGGCCGTCCAGGCCAGATCGTGGTAACCGAGCTGATTGAGCACGGTCCGGGCGACATGCGATGTCTCCACGATCAATCCGTCGACCAGATCCCGTTCCGCGCCGTCCACCGTGAGGGCGGCGGTATTCAGCGATTCGGCCAGATCCGGGAGCTGCCGCATCACCTCCGGCAGATTCGCGGCCTGACGCCGCCTGGTGATGCGGTCGACCTCGGCTCGCAGATCCGGGAGCAGCTGCGGCGGTGCCGCCGGACGTAGACCGGGCTGTCCGGCGAGGCCGAGACCGGTGCGGCGCAAGGCTGTTCGCAACGCCGGGATGGCGCTGTGCTCGGTCTCCTGGCCGAAATCGAGGTGCTGTCCGAGCAGCCAGCCGATATCGATCTCCAGCACGGTGGCGAGCCGATCGATCACCGAATACCTGTCGAGTTCGATGCGGCCGGCCTCGACTCCTCGCAGCCAGGATTCCGAACGCTGCACGAGACCGGCGAGGGTGGCTTGACTCATCCTGCGGGCCCGCCGAGATCGTCGTATTCGCGAGCCGATGGTCAATGCGGCATTGGTGCTGGTGGCCACACTCCGAGTCTATGGGGTCGATCCGGAAAAACCGCTAATAAATTGACGGTCGACAGATTCTTCGCCGGACCGTCAGATATCTGACGAAACTTCGACCGAATAGTTGCCATTCTATTCGCGGCCGGGAATCCGGCGAATCGATCTTGCGCATGGGATGGAACCTTCACAATGACAGATTTCAATGAATCGCCGGACAGCGGAAATGATCATCGAGCGGATACCGAATCGTCGACGCGTCCGATGGTGGTGCTCTCGATCAGCGCCGGACTGGCCACGATCACCGGACTGCTCACCGACTGGAATACGGCGTCGATGGTGTTTCTCGCCATCCTCACGCTGTACGGCAATGAGCGCCCGAGATCATGAAACGGTTCATTCCAGGCCCATTCCATTTTTGATTCCGACCAGTCCGGCATCAAATGCGGAACGTCGCGCCCGGCGCAGCAGATTCTCCACCACACCGCGTGCGAGAGGATGACCGTAGACATACTGCGGTGCGTCGTCAGCCGCTATGCGCAGGGTCATGACCGCACTCGCGTCGTCGCCGATGTGCGCGTAGGCACGTGCCACATCGATGCGGTGCCGGGAATGGCGTTCCTTACTCGGCACCGAGGTGAGATCGAAACCGGCACTGCGCCGTAGCGCCACATCCGGCTGATCCAGTTCCACCGCGATCTCGACGGCATGAATCGCCACATTGCCGGGACCGAAGACAGTCTGAAAATCGTTGCGCTGGACACCGAGCCGGGTCGCCGCCCGGTCGGCCTCGCCCAGGTGCTCCCAGGCCGACGCCGCGTCAGCACCGCGCGCCGCCGCCACAGCACACCGCAGATTGAGCGCCCCGAACAGCGAAAGTACTTGCGGGTTCGGCGAACTCAGCCCGGGACGCAGATCGTCCAGTGCCGCTTCGGCCACCACGCGAACCTGCCGCAGCGCCCCGCTGTGCAGCAGCACACCGCACCGGTCCCAGGCCGCGACCGCGAGCATGAGCGGATCACCCAGACGAGCGGCGGCCGCGGCGGCGTTACCGGCGGCGGTCCAGGCCAGATCGTGGAAACCGAGCTTGTTCAACGCCATTCGCGCGACCTGGCTGGTTTCGATGATCAGGCGATAGATCCCATCCAGCTCAGCGGTGTCCGCCGCGTCGAGCGCCCCGGTGTTCAAATCCTCCACCAGCCGTGGCAGTTCGAACATGACCGCGCGCAGGCTCGCCGCCTGCCTGTCTCGCACTACACGAAAGACGTTGGCGCGCAGTGCATCCATGGGCACCGGCTCGGCGACCGCGGATATTCTCCGATGCCCCGACAACATCAGATCGGTGCGGCACAGCGCGGTACGCAGCGCGGGAACCGCACCGAATCCCGCATCCCGGGCGGGTTCGGCGGATCGATAGGGCTGTCCCAACAACCATGGAATATCGGTGCCGAGCAGGTCGGCCAGCCTGTCGATCGACGAATACCGATCCGGGGTGAGCCGATCGGCTTCCACCTCACGCACCCACGACTCCGGCCAATCGCCCAGCGCGCCGAGGTCCGCGACGCTCAATTCCCTCGACAGCCGGGCACGCCGGACCCTGGCACCGAAGCTGTCGCCGATCGCATTGCTCGGCATACGCTGATTGTGCGGTTCCGGCGCGACTCACGTCGGCCATTCGCGAACTTGATCTCGCGAATGACCGATCAGTGGATGACGTCGAAGACGTTCTTCTGGAGGCCGTTCGAGTAGGACTCGCTTTCGACCAGCTTCAGTTTCTGGGTGTCCTTGTCGGTGGTGGAGAACAGGCGCTTGCCGGCGCCGAGGAGGAGGGGGAAGACCAGGAGGTGGTAGCGGTCGATGAGGTTCGCGTCGGACAGGGACTGGTTCAGGGAGGCGCTGCCGTGCACGATGATGGGGCCGCCTTCGGTTTCCTTGAGCTTCGCGACGTCGTCGAGTGAGCGCAGGATGGTGGTGTCGCCCCAATTGGTGACCAGGTCTTCGTCTTTCAGGGTGGTGGAGACGACGTACTTGGGCATCTTCTTGTAGTCGCCGAACTCTTCCATATCCGGCCAGACCGGGCTGAAGGCCTGGTAGCTGACCCGGCCCAGCAGCATGGCGGCGGCCTCGGTCTGTTCGCGGCCCTTGATCTCGAAGGCATCGGGCACGAAGTCGATGTCCTTGAAGGTCCAGCCGGAATTGCGGTAGCCGGGCTCGCCGCCCGGGCCTTCCACGACGCCGTCGAGGGAGATGAACGCGGTGCTGATCAGGGTGCGCATGTGGTTGTCCTTCTGTGTGTTTCGGATCGTTGGTCGATTCAGCCCAGCAGGGTGCTGAGCCACTGCTGCCAAGTGGCTTGTACCCCATCGGTTTTCGGGCCGAAGAGGTGGTGGAACATCAGGGTCAGGCCGGTGGGCCCCTGGTGGAAGCTGTAGAGGGCGTCGGCGGTGCGGACCTCGAAACGCTGGTCATCCGCCCACACCACTTCGCCGTCCAGCGGCGGAAGTCCGGCGATCTCGGCGTGCGCCCGCGCGCCGTTGGTGATCGGCGTCGGCAGGGCCAGTGCCGCGGTGAGCGCGGCCCGAACCTGTTGTGCCGACTCACCATTCGCGACAGCGAAGACCGGCACGCCGATGCGGCCCGGGAAGTGCGTCAGGTATTCACTCAGCGTGTGCAGGTGGAACGGCCAGCCGCTGCGCAGCGCGTCGTACTCGTCCTGCCAGTTGTCACCGAGCATGCCGCTGTGCACGACCCGCAGGACGGTGCTGCCACCGTCGCGACCCTCGAGCAGGTATTCGAAGGCCATGAATTTGCCGTCGGCATCGGGTTCGGTGCGGGTGGCCAGGCGCTTGCCCGGGTCATAGGCGGTGACGGTCGATTCCTCACGGTGCCCGCCGGTGTCCATGGCGGCGATACCGCCCACGCGCGGTTCGACCTCATTGGCTCCCATGAACCAGGAATCGATGCCCGGACCGGTGGCGATCGCCTCCCACACCTGTTCCGGGCTCGCGGCGAGAATCGTCTCCAGTTCGATTTCGAACGGCTGCGGCATTGGTCAGTTCTCCTGTCCTGCTTCGGTTTCGGTCTCCGGCTTCGGCGTGGAGCTCGGTAGCGCATCGGGGATCTGATGCAGTCCGACGATCACCCGGTGGCGACGTCCGCCCGCGGCCGACTCATCGTGATAGCGGCTCACCAGCCCGGCCACGGTCTGCGCGAGTTCATCGGCGAAGGCGGCGCGGTCGGCGGCGGAAGCGAATCGCACTTCCGCGTCGATGCCGAACGAGGCGACCCGGCGCTGGGCCCGCGCGGCTCCGGTGAGCAGCGCGCCCACCTCCTGCACCAGGCGTGAGCCGAGTGCCAGCAACCAGCGGGCCGAGAGCTGATCGGGTGAGCGGTCCGGATCGGGACTGATCGCGCCCAGCGCACTCGGCGAGATCACATAGGACGCGGCGATGGCGCGATAGACCCGTTCGGTGACATTGCCCTTGCGCCGCTCCTGCTCCAGCTCGACCAGACCGTGCTTCTCCAGCTCCTTGAGGTGGTAGTTGATCTTCTGCCGAGGCAATCCGAGCCGCCCCGCCAGCATGGCCGCCGAACCGGGTTCGGCCAGCGCGGCCAGGATCCGGGACCGAATCGGGTCCAGGGACGCCTCCGCCACGGCGGGTTCTTCGATCACGGCTACGTCGAGCATGCGCCCAGTCTGCTACCGACAAATATTTTTGTCAAGACAAGTATAGTTGTCGGTGCAGGATCATCTGGGCGGGGCCGCGACCGATACCGGCTGCTGCCGCAGCAGCCGGATGAACGGCACCGCCTGCTGTTCGATGACCGCGTTGTACTCGCGCGGGCGCTGAATCGGATTGGCGTGCGCGGTATTCCGCGTCGTGATGACCAACAGCGTGCCGTTGACGCCGCCGACCTGATCGATGAGCACGCGATGCGAGTAGTCGACATCGACGATCGGATCGCGGTAGCCGTCATGCGGGCGGATGAAAACGATTGCGGGACGCGGTTTTCCGGCGGCGGGTTTGGCCAGGGCGCGCAGATCGTCGATCGCGCCGCCCGCCACGATCGCCTTGAATTGCGCCTCGATGAGCCCGTTGCTGGCGATATCGCTGTTGAAGATCTTGTCGCGCAGCACCTGCGCTACCGCCTCGCGGAATCGTTCCGGACGGAAGCCGTAGCGGCCACCGCCCATGAATCGCTCATGGCGAGCGTACATTTCGACGGTGAAGCGCAGCAGGCGGCTTTCCCGCGCGCCGGGAATCCAGCCGGTCCAGCGCAGCATTTCCTCACCCTGATCGCGACTCTCGGCGCGGACCGCGTGCAGGTCGACCGGGGTGCAGTCCAGCATGACCGCGAGCACCCGTCGATCACTCTCGGTATGCAGGTGATTGGCGATCTCGAGCGCGATGACCCCGCCCATACTGTGGCCCACCAGGACCACGTTCGGCGCGCGGGCCGCCGCGGTGACCTTCACGATCAGATCGGCGATGACCTTGGTGTCGATACCGGTGTTGTCATAGCGCACCGCCCACACCGAACCGAGTTTGCTCAGCGACGGCAGCGCCTGCGCGGTATCGGTGGCATCGAGCACGCCGAGCCCGACGAGATCGAAGACCGCGGTATCGGACGCGCGCGGATCCGAGGGTCCGGCGATCGGCATGACCGCCGGTTCGGTGCGCGCCAGCCGGGCGCGTTCGGGCATGACATCCCAGGCCAGATACTGGGCGAAGAGGCCGATCAGCATGAGCGGAATCAGGCTGCCGCGCAGCAGGATCAGCCGGGTGCGCCGCCAATCGATCCAGTCGTGGCCGAGGCGGGTTTCGCGCAGGCGGGCCTGCCGCCGTCGATCGTCGTACTCAACGGCAGTGGACGGACGTGGATAGCCCGGCAGCGCCATACCAATCCACCATAGGCACCGAACCCGGGATCGCGCAGCCGTCCGTTACGCCTGATTCAGTCGGGCGGTGTATTCGATTCGGCGTGTTCTGCCAGGTCGGCGAGCTTGGCGAGGGACATGCGGAAGCCGAGTTCATTGTCGTCCGGGGACAGTCCGGGCGGCAGATTCTCATGCTTGGCGATCACCCGGGTGCCGCCGCGCTCGGAGGATAGCGAATAGGTAATGGTCATTTCGCCGGATAAGTCCGGGTTCTCGGTTTCGAATTCGACGCTCTGCACCACCTCCGCATCCGGCACCAGGCGCACGAAGTGGCCGTGGAAGGTGTCGGTATGCGCGGAGGTTTTACCGGCCACGGTGGGGACGTCATAGGTGAGCGAGATTCGGAAGCGGCCGCCGACGCGCGGGTCGAATTCGTGGATGCGACTCGTCATACCGTCGGGGACCATCCACGTTCGTACCGATCGCGCATCGAGCAGTGCCCGGAAGACATTCGGGCGGGGAGCACTCACGAACCACTCGACGCGGGTGGAGTTCACGGGCGTCACCATACGCCCGGTCTGTTGGTTTCCGAGGCCGGTTCGAGTGGACAGCGCGCAGGTCAGAGCTGGGGTGGGGCGGGCAGGGTGAGCGTGGCTAAGGTGCCGCCATCGGGTGCGGAACCGATCGCCACCGAACCCGAATGCGCGCGGGCCACCCACTGCACCAGGGATAGCCCGATACCGTACCGACCGCTCGGACCGGTCGCACCGTGCTCGAAGGGATCGGCCAGCTCCGGATCCAAGCCCGGACCGTGATCACGCACGGTGACCGCGTAATCGGCGACGGTGATCTCGATCGGCAGGCCGCCGTGCACCAGCGCGTTATCGATGAGATTGCGCACCGTCAGCGCCAGCAGATCCGGATCCGCTTGCACCACAACCGGTTCCGATCGCACCTCGATATCCGCCACCCCGGATTCGGCGACCACGCCCTCCACCAGCTGGTCCAGGCGCAGCCGCTCCACCTCGAGTTCGCCTATCCCGGTCTCGGTGCGGGTGCGCGCCAGCAGGCCCGTGACCAGGCGGCCCATCCGATCGGTGAGCTCACGCGCCTCGGTGACCGCGCGCCGGGTGTCATCCGGATCCCGCAGTGCCGCATCGAGATACAGCCGCAGCGTGGCCAGCGGCGTGCGCAGTTCATGGGAGGCGTCGGCGAGGAAACGCTCCTGTTCGGCGAGCATGCGCACCGCCGGGCGGGTGCTCACCCCGGACAGCACGTGACCGATCAAGGCCGCGAGGGCGATCAGGCCCAGACCGCCGAATTCCAAGGCCAGCACCAGTTTTCGGTGATCGCGCAGGGAAGGTTCCGGGTCCGCGCCCGCGAAAACCACCGCGCCGACGGCATAGTCGGCGTCGTATGCCGGAGCCGCCGCCACCCGAATCCGATTACCCGATCGATCGGTCATGGTGCTGAGCACGGTGTCCTCGGCGAGCGCCGTCTGCGCCGCCGCCGCACTCAGATCCTGCGGCAGCTCCGAGCGCAGATGCCCATATTTCTCATGCCATTTCCCGTCCTGTTCCAGCGATAGCACCACGACCGCCGCATCACCCTGCGCCAGATCGTCATCCCGCAGCGCCTCCAGATCGAGTGCGCCCTCCTCATTCCAATACACCACTCGCGCCAACCCGGTGACCACCCGATTCACGCTGTCATCGAGCTCCCGGTCCCGCGAATGGCTGTCGATCGACGCGGCCACCGTGGCCAGTACCAGCAGACAGGCGGCCGTGAGCGCGGTGAAAAGCGCCGTCAGCAACCATCGCATCCGCCGCAACCGCCCCGGCGTCGTCGGATTGCGGCTCGGACCGGTCGCGGCCTTATCGCCGCGCGATCGAAACAGTGCCGCCACCCGTGCGCGCAGCCGAAGCAGCCACGCGCTCATGGGGATTCGGCGATCGTGAAGCCGACACCGCGCACCGTATCGATGAGCGGCGGATCACCGAGTTTGCGGCGCAGCTGCGCGACCACCACGTCCACGACATTGGAGGCGGGCTCCGCCATTTCGTCCCAACAGGATTCGATGAGTTCGGTGCGCGAGACCACCGTGCCCGCGCGTGCGGCCAGCAACTCCAGCACGCCGAACTCCTTGGGCGTCAAGGTGAGTAGCACGCCCGCGCGATGCACCTTGCGGCGCGGGCGATCGACGGTGAGATCGCCGAGCGTGGTGCGGGTCGGCGCGGGCGGTTCCCGGCGGCGGCACAGCGCGCCCACCCGCGCGGTGAGCTCATCCATGGCGAACGGTTTCACCACGTAGTCATCGGCCCCCTGCGCGAACCCGTCCAGCCGATCCGCCAGCGCGTCCCGCGCGGTGAGCATCACCACCGGCGTCCGCTGTCCGGACTCCCGATGCGCCTTCACCAGATCCAGCCCGTCCCCATCGGGCAGCCCGCGATCCACGACCAGACAGTCATAGGCGTTGACCGCGATCTTCAGATCCGCGTCGGCGTAATCGCGGGCCAGATCCACCGCGAACCCGGCCGCGCGCAGCCCGGCGGCCACCTCGTCGCCCAGCCGCCGATCGTCCTCACACACCAACACCCGCACTTTCGCCATTAGAGCATCACCCCCGACGCCCCGGCCAGCACACGCGCGGTGTGCCATCCAACAATCAGGCACACGTCCAGGTCAGCGCGCGCAGCGGCCGACCGCGTCTCGAGGCGGGACGCCGGGCTCACGCGGCGATCACGCCGGGGATGGGGCGGGGGAAGCCGGGGAGGACGTCGGAGGCGGGGATGCCGAACCAGGATTCGGCGAGGGTGGCGTAGTACTCGGTCATGTGGACGGTGGCGCGGAGGTTGTCGTCGGGGTCGAGGGTGCGCAGGGAGGGCAGCGCGCCGAAGACACCGGTATTGGTGGGGCCCAGGAGCAGGGCGGTGCCCGCCGCGCCGTGGTCGAGGCCGTCGGAGCCGTTATCGGGGACGCGGCGGCCGAATTCGCTGTAGGCGGCGATGAGGACGCGGTCGGCGATACCGCGCGCGGCGAGGTCCGTGCGCAGGGCGGCGAGGGCGGCGTCGAGGTCGCGCATGAGCAGGGCATAGCGCGCGGGATGCGATGTGTGGGTGTCGAAATCCGCGCCCACCGGGACGTGGACTATGCGCAGACCGTGCTGGTCGTCGGCGAGAAGCCGTGCGGCCAGGCGCAATTGGATGCCGAGGTCGGTGTCCGGATAGCCCGCGGCGGCGGGTGAGAGGGTGGCGGCGACATCCGAGAAGCGCAGGGCCGATGCGGTGCCCGCGCGGGCGGTGGCCAGCAGCGGGGTGTCCGCACGGTCCGGATGCGACATGGCGCGCTGGGCGGCCAGCCATGCCGAACGCAGGTTCTCATCCTCGAAAACCGGGAAGAGACCGTCGTTTCCGGCATCCACCGACAGCGTGGTGACGTGTTCACAGGCCAGCGCCTGGGTCGCGCCGACACCGAGGGAGACGCCGACCGCCGGGACGCTCGGATCGCCGAGGTGATCGCAGAGCCTGCCGAGGAATCCGGTGGCCGGTCGGGTGCTGCCGGCCGGATCACCGGTCTGCCAGCGGTACAGCATTTCGAAATGCGAGAGATCGGGTTGGGCGACACCGACACCCGGAATCACCGAGACGCCCCCGGCCGCCAATTTCGGGAGTTCCGGGTGCAGCCCGATCGAATTGTCGATCGCGTGCACCGCGTCGGCGCGAATCGCGGTGGCGGGGCGCAGATCCCGGTAGCGGGAATCGGCATAGGGCACGGCCATGGACAAACCGTCACTGCCACCGGCCATTTCGATCACCAGCAGCCGCCGCAGCTCGGGTGCGGCGGCGCGCACGGGCGGGGACGGCTGCCAGAGATCCGGAGGTTGCCAGGACAGGGTGCGCACGGCCGCGATGCCCGCCGTGGTGGCGGCCACGCCCAGGCCGACACCGGCCCGCAATGCCGTGCGCCGAGTCAACGAGACCATGAGTTTCCCTACTGTGCGTGCGCACCGGCCGTTCAGGCCAGCGCGAATTCGGGTGAGGTGAGGGTGAGCGCGAGCAATCCGGTCGCGGCCTGTTCGGGATCGCGGCGCAGTGCGAACGCGAGATCACGTGCGGCCACGGTGGTTTCCGGTGTCACATCGTGGATTCCGGCGCGGGCGAATACCGCCGCGACAGGATCCGCCGCATTGGCCAATTCGGGAATCACCGGCGCGTCCACCGCGAGCGCGGCGCGCGCGACCGCGCTGCCCGGACCCAGCAGCGTGCCGCCGAGTGGCCAGCCCGCGACATTGGGCGGATAGAACGGGGATTGGCCGAGCGCGGTCATATGCTCGAAAGCCGCTGCCGGATCATCGATTCCGCACACCGCGAAGGCGGCGGTGACCCATTCGACCGGGTAGCGGGGGCGGGTGCGCACGGCGGTGCGAAACGATTCATGCCGCACGATTGCCTCCACCAGCGGCCGAATCTCCAAGCGCGCCCGCGTGAATACCTCGGCCAGCTCCCCGAGCCGCTGGTCGCCGGGCCACTCCCCCAGCAGGAAGGCGTGCAGTTTGGCGGCGATGAGCCGCGCGGTCTCCGGCTGATCGCACAGCACGTCCACGGCGTCGTGCACATTGGTCACCGGGCGCGAAAGCAGCTGCACCGCGGTCTGATTCCCGGATTCGCGATCGAATACGGCCTTACCGTCGTCATCCACGCTCCACCCGGACAGCGCCGACGCCGCGGCCTTCACATCGGCCTGCGAATAGTTCCCGCGCCCAATGGTGAACAGTTCCATGAGTTCTCGCCCATGGTTCTCATTCGGCGCGGAGGCCACCGAGCCCGCCCCGTCGAGCCACTGCAACATGGCGGCGTCGACGGTGATCGCCTGTGCCAGCGCCCGGAAATTCCCCAGTGCGTGCTCGCGCAGCAGTAAATGCTGCCGCCACATGAGATCCCAGGTGTCGACCTTGTCGTGGCTGGAGGTGAAATGCCCGTGCCAGAACCACACCAGCTTCTCGTGCACCCCGGCGGCCGGATCGGCCATGAGCCGCAGCCAGCGCACCGCCGGTCCATCCGCCCCGGCTTCGGCGAGCTCGTCGAACACCGGTGCGGCGGGTGTCAGCGGCCGCGCGTCCAGCACCGCATCCAGGGTGCCCCCGACCCCGCGCGCAGCGAACGCCTCGGTCATCCCGGGAAATGGGCCGAAGGTGGTACGCCGCAGTACATGCGCCACAGCGGCGAACTCGTCCATGCGCTCACGGTCGCAGTGGGCTCATTAGGAAATCGTGAGGCCGGGAGAATGGCTCCCGTCAGTCCGATGCGTTAGCCGGAATTCACTGCGGACGGCTGGAGATCCGCAGGTGTGGATCCCTGCCGAAAGCATGCCGGGATGACGGGGGCGGCGTTAGTTGGCCGGGTGCAGGTGGCGGGCGGTCCAGGCGGGGTCGAACCAGGTGGGGGCGGTGGTGGTGAAGCGGCCGGTGGACCAGGAGCCCGCGCCGGCGGGGAGGGTGCCGATGATGTCGATGCCGGTGACGGCGGGGAGGTCGGTGCGGTTGCAGTCGGCGGCCAGGTCGGGGGTTTCGGGCCAGGAGCCGATGACCAGGCCCGCGCAGTGGACGCCCGCGGAGTGCAGGGTGCGAGTGGTCAATTCGGTGTGGTTGAGGGTGCCGAGTCCGGCGGCGGCGACCACCAGGACTGGGGCGTCGAGTTTTTGGGCCAGGTCCAGGAGGGTGAATTCGCCCATGCGGACGAGCAGGCCGCCCGCGCCTTCGACCAGGGTGAGGTCGGCGTCGGCGCAGGATTCGATACCGGCCACGGTTTCGGCCAGGGTGAGCAGCGGCTGACCGCAGCGGCGGGCGGCGGTATCGGGGGCCAGGGGTTCGGGATAGCGGGCCAGTTCCACCGTGCGGGTGATACCGCTGAGCCGGGTGATCTCGGCGAGATCGCCGGGTTCGCCCGGCGCGATACCGGTTTGGGCCGGTTTGACCACGGCAACACGTGCGCCCGCCGCGGCGGCGGTGGCCGCCAGCGCGGCGGTGACGATGGTTTTGCCGACATCGGTCGAGGTGCCGGTGATGAAGAGCAGACTCATGAGGCGACAACCGTCCGTTCCCGTGCTTGTGCCAGCACTTCGCCGAGAATCGTTGCGATGGTGGCGATGTCATTGTCGGTGAGATTCGCGCGCGCGGTCAGCCGCAGTCGCGAGGTGCCCTCGGGGACCGAGGGCGGCCGGAAGCATCCGACACTGAGCCCGCGCGCCGCACACGCCTGGGCGGCGTCGTAGGCGATCTGCGCCTCACCGAGCACCACCGAGACCACGGCCGAATCAGGTTGCGGCACACCGGCGATGCGCGCCAGATCGGCGGCCCGCTCCAGTACACGCGCGGCCATACCGGGATCACGGCGCAGCACCCGCAGCGCGGCGCGCGCCGCACCGACCGCCGCCGGAGCCAGTCCGGTATCGAAAATGAACGTCCGCGCCGAATCGATGAGGTGCGCCCGCACCCGGGCACTGGCCAGCACCGCACCACCCTGTGCCGCAAGGGCTTTGGACAGCGTCGCGGTGATCACCAGATCGGGTTCCCCGGCCAGTCCGACCTCGTGCACCAGTCCGCGCCCGCCCTCGCCGCGCACCCCGATGCCGTGCGCCTCGTCCACGATCAGCACCGCGCCATTGGCCCGGGTCACTCGATGCAGTTCGGCCAGCGGTGCGAGATCGCCGTCCGCGCTGAATACCGAATCGGTGAGCACCAGCGCCCGCTCCTCGGTGCGCTCGGCCAGCAACCGGTCCACCGCGCCCGGATCCCGGTGCGCGGCAACCTCCACGCGCGCCCGCGACAATCGGCAGGCGTCCACCAGTGAGGCGTGACTGCCCGCATCGGACACCACCAGCGATCCACGCCCGGCCAGTGCCGTGACCGCGCCCAGATTCGCCGCGTATCCGGAGGCGAAGACCAATCCCGCTTCGGCCCCGACGAATTCGGCGAGTTCGGTCTCCAGCAGTTCGTGTTCGGCGGTGGTCCCGGTGACCAGGCGGGATCCGGTCGAGCCCGCGCCCCATTTGCACACCGCGTCGACGGCTCCGTCGATCACCTCGGGATGCCGGACCAGTCCGAGATAGTCGTTGGAGGCCAGGTCGATGCTCGCGGTCTCGGGTGCGCGGGGGCGTAGCTCGCGGCGCAGTCCGGCATCCACGCGCTCGGCGGCGCGTTCGTCCAGCCAGCTCAAGGGATCGGCACTCACAGCTCCGCAGCATACTTGAACACCGTTCAGGAGGCATCCGCCGGGCTATGCTGGATGCTATAAGGAGGCTGCGCGATGCCACGATGGGCAATAGTGGTCGAGCAGACGACCGGCTTCGGAGACAGTAAGAACTGGTCGCCGAAGGTCATCACCGAAGTGGTCGGCACCCGCGAGCAAGCTCTCGCCAAGCTGCCCGATCTAGTACAGAAATTCATTCCCGATCATCCGAAATTGATCAGCCGCCGCACGATCCTGCGCGACGGCGACACCTTCATGTTGATCGCACGCGGTTGGTCCGACGACTACCACTGCGTCTTCCGCGTCTGGGAAGTGCTGTCGGACACCGAGAATCCCGAACGAGTCCGGGAGAAACGCGCCAGTCGCTGAGCGCTCACACCGCCGCGGCGGCGAGCACCGCGGTGGTGATGCGCTCCACGTCCCGAGTCGAACTGATGAAGGGCGGCATGGTGTAGATCAGGTTGCGGAACGGCCGCAACCACACGCCGGACTCGACCGCGGCATGCGTCGCTTTTCGCATGTCCACATCATGGTCGAGTTCGACAACGCCGATGGCGCCGTGCACGCGAACGTCCGCGACCCCCGAGATGTCAAGGGCGGGAGTCAAACCCGATCTCAGTCCGGCCTCGATCGCGCGCACCTCACCCTGCCAGTCCCGGGACAGCAGCAGCTCGATGGAGGCCACCGCTACCGCGCACGCCAGCGGATTGCCCATGAAGGTCGGCCCGTGCATGAGCCCGCCGTGCGACCGGCTGATGGTCTCGGCGATCTCCGAGGTGCACAGTGCGGCCGCGAGTGTCATGTATCCGCCGGTGAGCGCCTTACCCACGCACATCACATCGGGCCGCACCCCGGCCGCCTCGGCGGCGAAAAGCGTTCCGGTGCGGCCGAATCCGGTGGCGATCTCATCGAAGACCAGCAGGACGCCGTGCGCGTCGCAGAGCCGGCGCAGATCGGCGAGATAGCGCGGATCGTGGAAGCGCATACCGCCCGCGCCCTGCACCACCGGTTCCACGATCACCGCGGCCAATTCGGCGGCGTGCGTGCGGATCAGCCGCTCCAGTTCCGAAACGTATTCCGGCACATAGTCGCTCGGCGGTGCGGGCGCGAAGATCTGCTGGGCGAGCACATCGGTCCAGAGCGCGTGCATACCGCCCTCGGGATCGCACACGCTCATGGGTGTGAAGGTATCGCCGTGGTACCCGCCGCGCCAGGTGAGCAGCCGGGATTTCTCCGGACGTCCCAGCGCGCGCTGATATTGCAGGCACATCTTCACCGCGACCTCGACCGATACCGAGCCGGAGTCGCACAGGAAGACCTTGTCCAACCCCTCGGGCGTGAGCTCGACCAGCAGCTGGGTCAGCCGCGCCGCGGGCTCATGGGTCAGCCCGCCGAACATCACATGACTCATCCGCCGCGATTGCGCGAGCAGTGCCGCGTCCAGCACCGGATGCTGATACCCGTGCACCGCCGCCCACCACGAACTCATCCCGTCGACGAGTTCGCGGCCGTCGGCCAGGGTGAGCCGGGTGCCGGACGCGGAGGCGACGATCAGCGGTTCGGTGGTCGCCGGGAATCCGCCGTACGGATGCCAGACATGCGCGCTGTCGATCGCGGTGATCTGGTCGGGTGTCAGTGCCACAGGGAATCCTTCACGAGGCGGCTTGAACACCGTTCAAGTTACCAGAACCGGCCCGTGACTAGCAGCGGCGGCATATTCTTTGACGCAGTCAAAGGATTGGGGACATCATGGCGACCGCCGAACGCTCTGTGACCGCCGACCACATCACCGCCGTCCGGTCCTTCAACCGGCGCTACACCCGCGTCATCGGGGTGCTGCAGGGCGGACTGCTCGGCACCGAGCATTCCCTCACCGAAGCGCGAATCCTGTTCGAACTGGCCAATTTCGGTGCGGCCGAAGTAGTCGACCTGCGCCGCGAACTGGATCTGGACGCGGGCTATCTGAGCCGCATCCTGACCCGTTTCCAGGACAAGGGATTGATCGCGCGCCGACGTTCGGACAGCGACGGGCGCAAACAGGTGGTCGAACTGACCGATAAAGGCCACGCGGCCTTCGCCGAGCTCGACGGTCTGACCCAGCGACAGATCGGCGAACTGCTGGAATCGCACTCCCCCGGCACCCGCGGGCGGCTGATCGGCGCGATGCACACCATCGAGCAGATTCTGGACGCCGACTCCGAACCCGATCCCGCGGCCGTGCTGGTGCGCGCACCCCGCCCCGGCGACCACGGGTGGGTGATCGAACGCAATGCCGTGCTCTACAGCCGGGAGTACGGCTGGAACGGCGACTACGAAGCGCTCGTCGCGCGGATCGTCGCCGACTTCCTGAATTCCCATGACCCGCAACGGGAACGGGCCTGGATCGCCGAATACCAGGGCAATCCGGTCGGCTGCGTCTACTGCATGCGCGAGGACGACGACACCGCGCGGCTGCGGCTGCTGCTGGTGGAACCGACCGCCCGCGGCCTCGGCGTCGGCAGCGCACTGGTCGAGGAATGCCTGCGCTTCGCCACCGCCGCCGGTTACCGCGAACTGGTGCTGTGGACCAATGACGTACTCACCTCCGCGCGGCACATCTACCAGCGCGCCGGATTCGAACTGGTGGAATCGAATCCGCATCACAGCTTCGGCGCCGATCTGATCGGCCAGACCTGGCGGAGGGCACTTGATTCGGGGGTCGATCCGGACCGATAGGGTCTGGGCATGGCTCGCGCGACTACCGACACGGCACCCGCGGGTGTCTGGCCGGGAACCGCCTACCCGCTGGGCGCCACCTACGACGGAGCAGGCACCAATTTCTCGGTGTTCTCCGAGGCCGCCAAGCGCGTCGAGTTATGCCTGCTCGGCGACGACAATCGCGAGACACGCGTACCCCTGGACGAGGTCGACGGTTACGTCTGGCACGCCTATCTGCCCGGTATCGCCCCCGGTCAGCGCTACGGGTTCCGGGTGCACGGCCCGTTCGATCCCGCGCGCGGACTGCGCTGCGATCCCAGCAAACTGCTGCTGGACCCGTACGGCAAGGCGTTCGAGGGCGATTTCGGGGCCGACGCCGCGCCCTACAACCACGGGCAGAACACCCTCGGGCACACCATGACCGGGGTCGTGATCAACCCGTTCTTCGACTGGGCCGATGATCGCGCGCCCAAACGCCCGTACCACGAGACGGTCATCTACGAGACCCACGTGAAGGGTATGACCATCACCCATCCGGACGTACCGCCGGAATTGCGCGGCACCTACGCGGGCATGGCGCATCCGGCGATCGTGGCGCATCTGCTGAGCCTGGGCATCACCGCGGTGGAACTCATGCCGGTGCACCAATTCCTGCACGATCGGCTGCTGCTGGATCGCGGACTGCGAAACTACTGGGGCTACAACAGTTTCGGCTACTTCGCCCCGCACCTGGAATACGCGTCGAGCAAGACGCCGGGCGCGGCCGTCACCGAATTCAAGGCCATGGTGCGGGCGCTGCACGCGGCGGGCATCGAGGTGATCCTGGATGTGGTCTACAACCACACCGCCGAGGGCAATGAATTCGGGCCCACGCTGTCGTTCCGGGGTATCGACAATGCCGCGTATTACCGTCTGGTGGACGATGATCCGCAGCACTATATGGATTACACCGGCACCGGCAACAGCCTGAACGTGCGGCATCCGCACACCCTGCAGCTGATCATGGATTCGCTGCGGTACTGGGTGCTCGATATGCACGTGGACGGTTTCCGCTTCGATCTCGCCGCGACCCTCGCACGGGAGCTGCACGATGTGGACCGGCTGGCCACGTTCTTCGATCTGGTGCACCAGGATCCGGTGGTGAGCCAGGTGAAACTCATCGCCGAGCCGTGGGATGTCGGCGAAGGCGGCTATCAGGTCGGCAATTTCCCGGTCGCCTGGACCGAATGGAACGGGAAATACCGTGACACCGTGCGGGATTACTGGCGCGGACAACCGGCGACATTGGGCGAGTTCGCATCCCGGCTCACCGGTTCCTCGGATCTGTACGAGGCGACCGGGCGCAGACCCAGCGCCAGCATCAATTTCGTCACCGCGCACGACGGCTTCACACTCGCGGATCTGGTGTCCTACAACGACAAACACAATGACGCCAATGGCGAGGGCAATAACGACGGCGAGAACTACAACCGCTCCTGGAACTGCGGCGTCGAGGGCCCCAGCGACGATCCGGAGATAATCGCCTTGCGCGCCAGGCAATCTCGCAATCTGCTCGCCACCCTGCTGCTGTCCCAGGGCACCCCGATGCTGCTGCACGGTGACGAATTGGGCCGCACCCAGCACGGCAACAACAATGCCTACTGTCAGGACTCACCGCTGTCGTGGATGGACTGGTCCCTCATGCGCACCAATGCCGATCTGCTCGACTTCACCCGGCGCGTGGTGGCGATCCGCACCGCGCATCCGGTGTTCCGGCGGCGGCGGTTCTTCGACGGACGGCCCGCGACCACCCATGACCATCCCGATGACATCGCCTGGTTCACCCCCGCGGGCACCGAAATGACCGATGCCGATTGGGAAACCGGCTTCGGCCGCACCCTGACCGTATTCCTCAACGGTGACGGCATCCGCGAACCCGGGCCCCGTGGCGAGCGCATTTCCGATGATTCGTTCCTGCTCTGCTTCAATGCCCATGACGCCGGAATCGATTTCACCCTCCCGCCCGCCGAACACGGTGCGGTCTGGAAGGTGGAGCTGGACTGCTCGACACCCACCGGTGCCGCCGCCGACGATCAACCCCATAACGCCTCGTCCACCATGGCAGTGCCCGCACGCTGCCTACTCGTACTGCGCCGTACGGCATGATTCAGAAGGCCATGACCAGCACGCCCGAACATCACACCGGCCCCATCACGCGGCAGACGCCCGTGCGCAGCACCTATCGGTTGCAATTGCGCCCGGACGCACTGACCTTCGCCGATGCCCGCACGATCGCCGAATACCTGCAGCAGCTCGGTATTTCGCATCTGTACCTGTCCCCCGTACTGACCGCGACCCGCGGCTCCACGCACGGCTACGACATCACCGATCCGACCACCGTGTCCTCGGCGCTGGGCGGGCCCACCGGGCTCAAAGCGCTCTCGGACGAGGTGCGCGGGCGCGGTATGGGCCTGATCGTGGATCTGGTGCCCAACCATGTCGGCGTCGCCGATCCACGGCAGAACCCGTGGTGGTGGGATGTGCTCACGCACGGCAAGGAGTCGAAGTACGCGCACTACTTCGATATCGACTGGAGTCCGGCGAACGGTGCGGGCGGGCGGCTCGCGCTGCCGGTGCTGGCCAATGAGAACGATCCCGCCGCACTGTCGGTGGATCGCGGCGGGCTCGAACCCATGCTGGCGCTGCGCGATATGCGCTTCCCCATCGCGCCCGGCACCGATGGCGAGAACGCGCTGCGCATTCACGATAAGCAGCACTATCGGCTGGTGAACTGGAAGTCCGGACTGTGCGGATACCGGCGCTACTTCACCGTCGGCGGTTTGGCGGCGCTGCGGCAGGAGGATCCGGTCGTCTTCGACGCCACGCATCGCGAACTCGCGGCGTGGTGTGAGCACGATCTGATCGACGGGGTGCGGGTCGATCATCCGGACGGGCTGTCCGATCCCGGCGAATATCTCACGCGCCTGCGCAAACTCATCGGACCGCAGCGCCTGCTGCTGGTGGAGAAGGTGCTCGCGCACGGCGAGACGCTCGATTCCGGACTGCCGATCGACGGCACCACCGGCTATGACGCGCTCGCCGATATCGGCGGGGTGCTCATCGATCCGGACGGTGAGAAGACCCTCACCGAACTGTCCCGGCAGTTCACCGGGCACGGCAGTGATCGCGCCTGGTTCACCGAGCACGAGCATCGGATCAAGCGCGCGGTCGCCGAGACCATGCTGGTGCCGGAGGTGCGGCGGCTGGTCGCGGCGATCAAGCGCGATGCGCGCGCGGACGCCTTCGACACCATGGCACTGACCAACGCCACCATCGAGGTGCTGTCGTATATGCCGGTCGCGCGCGGTGATTACGCGCCGCTGTCCGGCACCATCGGCAGGGTGGTCGCCGAAGTGGCGGGGCGCAACAGCGAACTCACCGCACCGCTGCAGGTGCTGGTGACCGCGCTGTCCATTCGCGGTGAGGCCGCCACCCGATTCCATCAGGTGTGCGGGGCCGTCACGGCGAAAGCCGTGGAGGACACCATGTTCTATCGCGCCGCCCGGCTGGTCTCGCTGCAGGAGATGGGCGCGGACCCGGCCCGCTTCGGGGCGTCGGTGATCGAATTCCATCTGTCCAACGCCGAACGGGCGGCCCGCTGGCCCGCCACCATGACCACGCTGTCCACCCATGACACCAAACGCGGTGAGGACACCCGGGCGCGCATCGGCATGCTGTCGCAGGTGCCCGATGTGTGGGCGCGATCGGTGAGCGCGTGGAATGAGATCGCACCCGGTCCGGACGGGGCGACGGCACTGTTCCTGCTGCAGAACATGTATGGCGTTTGGCCCGCCGACGGCCGTGCCGCCGCGGCCGTGCCCGGATTCCGGGAACGCATACATCAGTTCGCGGAGAAGGCCGTTCGCGAGGCAGGGACCCAATCCTCCTGGGAGGAACCGGATCTCGAATTCGAGAATGCGGTGCACCGCTGGATCGACGCCATTGTCGACGGACCCGTCGGCGTCGAATTGGGGGAATTCGTCACCGATCTCGCGGCACACGCCTGGACCGACGCGCTGGCGCAGAAACTGCTGCAACTGTGCGGCCCGGGAATCCCGGATATCTATCAGGGCTGCGAACTCTGGGAGGACTCGCTCGTCGACCCGGACAATCGCCGGCCCGTCGACTTCACCCACCGCTCGCTGCTCTTGCAATCACTCACCGGGACACCGGATCTGGAGCCCACCGGTGCGGTGAAAATGTGGATCGTGGCATATGCGCTCTGGCTGCGCCGGGAGCGACCCGAATGCTTTGTCGGCGGGACATATACGCCGCTGTTCGCATCCGGTGACCATGCCAAACATCTGGTGTCCTACGCCCGCGGGCGCAATGGTGAAACACCGGAGGTCATTGTCGCTGTCACCCGGCACAGTATTCGACTCGATGAAGCCGGCGGCTGGGGCGATACCGTACTGGATCTACCCCAGGGCCATTGGACCGATCGTTTGACCGGCCATACCTTCTCCGGGCGATCGCGATTGGAGAAGCTGTTCGCCCGGCTACCCGTCGCACTTTTGGTTCGATAGATTAGAGGACTGTCGGTTCTGAGGGATTCCGCAGGTCAGAGCGTCGGGCACCAGGCACCGGCGCCCGGCGGCGGCGCGGGGATGATGCGTTCCGGGGCGGGAACGACGCGTTCGGGAGCCGCGCCCGCGGGGAGTGACTTATCGCCGGGGCCGGGGCCCGCAGGAGCCACTCCGGTATCACCGGATGCCCAGGCCGCGGACGGGTTCATGGTGAATATCGAGGCGCAAACAAACGCACCGACGAGCAGGCCGATGAGCTTCTTTTCCGTCATGTATGGCGACGATACCGGCGTGGCAAGGCAATTCGGTGTATCCGGGGTTGATCGGCGGGTTGAGTGGGTATAGGGCACGGGTCAATGTCCACCGACTTCAGGCGGCGGACGCCGATTCGGATTCCGGTTCCGGGGCGTCCAGGGGGCCGAGTTCGGTGGGTTCGATCAGACTCGATGGCATTGAGCCGTCGAGGGTTTCGCGCCAGCGCACGAGATTGGCGGGCAGGTATTGGTGGGCGTGCTGGACCGATGAAGCGAGATAGCCGGCCTGGTCCGCGGCGGTGAGGATGCGCCGCCAGGAATCCCAGTAGAAACGCGGGCTGCGGGGGTGGCGCAGGAAGCGGAGAAAATTGAGGATCTTGAAGCCGGTGTCGAGGGAACTGTGCAGTAGAAGATGCTTTTTCGGCGGGTGGGGGCAGTGTTCGCGCAGGACGGTGAGCCGGTCGTGGTCGAAGACCAGGCCCTCGGCTTCGGCTTCGCGGATCATCCAGTGCAGGGTGATGTCGGAGAGGGCGCATTCGGGGTAGCCGCCGCCGATATCGCTGTGCACGCCCTCGAACCAGACCTGTTTGACGCGGTCGGTGCGGCGGTATTTTTCGTCTATTTCGACGGGGACTTCCCAGAGGCAGGGTTCGAAGGCACGGCGGCGTTCGTTGAGGGCCAGGGCCTGCCGGGCGCAGCGGACCGTGCGGGAGAGGCGGACGTCGTGGAAGCGGTGCCGCCAGGCGGTGATGCCGGGGATGCCCATCGCGCCGACGGTGTCGAAGACGCCGAGGAAGTTGATTACCACCGGATCCGGATGGCAATTGGCGCGGCGGAATTCGGCCCATTCCGGCGGGTCCGGATCGTCCGGATTGGCCTTTCTGGTGTGGTAGATCTTCAGCGCGTCGGGATATTTGCCGTCGATCATGGCTTTATACGTCAAGATGCCCAGACGATTGATCATTCCGGCCAGGCTGCGCGCGGTGTACGCGCCCCGGCTGAAACCGAAGATGAAGATTTCGTCGCCCGGTTCCCAGTTCAACGCGAGCTGCCAGTAGGCGGCCGACAGATTCGCCTCCAGGCCCAGGCCGAATGCCCCGCCGAGCAGGCGATCGGTGGTGAAGCCGCGCGCCCCCGGACCGGAAATGTAATAGACCCGCTGGCCGATGGGATGGCCTTCCCGATCCGCACCGGCATGACATACCGTTTGTGCGATTTTCACAATGTTCGACACCGTGGTGGAAGACTCGGCCTTCCAGGTGCCGTCACAACACACCACAAGTCTCTTCATGAATTGATGCTCCCGCCCAGGCATTCGATATTCACGCGTAGTCGACTACTCGGGTTCATCGTAGATACCGCGGCTGCGCGTTAACCCCGACTTCGTAAATCCGTCCGATCATGATTCGTTCATGATCGACCTGGCACCGTTGACCGCATGCCCGACGATCGGATGACGCCCCGCGACCTATGGATCCTGGTGTGCGAGGACGACGACGAGTTGGGCGAACGGGTCGCGAGCGGGCTGCGCGGGGCCGGGTACACCGTCGATCTGACCCGGAATCTCTCCGAGGCCGGGCAGAGCTGCGGTACGCGCAGCTATGACTGCCTGATCGTCGATCGGGGGCTACCCGATGGCGATGGGCTGGATTTGATTCGGGGACAACGGGAATCGGGGCGGCGCACGCCCGCGCTGGTCATCACCGCCCGGGACGGTCCGCGCGAGCGCGCCGAGGGGTACGCCAGTGGCGCGGATGACTACCTGGCCAAACCGTTCTCGCTCAGCGAGCTGGCCACGCGGGTGCGGACACTGTGCGGATCGCGGCAGCGCTCCCCCGCGCAGGTGCTGGCGGTGGGCGATCTGGTGGTGGATCGGCTGCGCCGCCGGGTGCGGCGCGGTGGCGTGCTGCTGACCGTGACCTCACGCGAGTTCAATGCCCTCGAACTGCTGACCGCACGCGCGGGCACCCCGGTCAGCGTTCGTGAGATCGCCGAATACTGCTGTGGCACAGCGTCATCGGCGAATGTCGAGGATGTCATTCGACAGCTGGCCCGGAAGCTGGGTGAGCCGCAGCTCATTCACGCGTCCGGTACCGGCTATCTGATGCATATCTGATTCCGGACTCGCGATCCCGTGGGGTGGATCGCGCACGACCGTCCCGGGCAGGGCTCTTCCCCGCTCTGCCCGGGATCGCGTCGATCAGGTCAGATAGCGGTAGGCGGACGAGCCCGGTTCGAGGCGTTCGCCGCGAATCGGGGATTCGTCCATGCGCTTCTGCAGCGGTTCGAGTCCGTCCGGCGAACCCAATTCGATGCCGACCAGCGCCGCACCGGTCTCCCGGTTATTGCGCTTGACGTATTCGAACAGGGTGATGTCATCGTCCGGCCCGAGCACCTCGTCCAGGAAGCGCCGCAGCGCGCCCGGCTCCTGCGGAAAGTCCACCAGGAAATAGTGTTTCAGGCCCCGATGCACCAGCGACCGCTCGATGACCTCACCGTAGCGCGAGACATCGTTATTGCCGCCGGACAGCAGGCACACCACGGTCGAGCCCGGTGCGAGATCGATTTCGCGCAGGGCCGCGGTGGCGAGCGCGCCCGCGGGTTCGGCGACGATGCCCTCGTTCTGGTAGAGCTCGAGCATGGCGGTGCAGATGGCGCCCTCGTCGACCGTCATCATGCGGAAAGCGCTTGTGCCGCCCCGGGTTTCAGTAGTGGTCAGTAAAGGCAGCGAGGCGTGCGAGCGCACTCCCCCGCCCAGCCGGGACACCGCGGTGTAGGGCACGCCGCCGATGCGGCGTACGGCCGCACCGTCCACGAACGGATCGATTTCGGGGAGCGTGACCGGGCCGCCGGCCACCAGGGCGGCGGTCATGGAGGCCGCGCCCGCCGGTTCCACACCCAGAATCGCGGTGTGCGGTGCGCGTTCTCGCATATAGGTGCTGATTCCGGCCAGGCAGCCGCCACCGCCCACCGGAACCACCACCAGATCGGGTGCGCGGTCGAGCTGTTCCAGGATCTCCGCGGCGATGGTGCCCTGTCCGGCCGCGGTGCGCGGATCATCGAAGGGCGGGACCATGGTCGCGCCGGTGCGCGCCACATCGTCGACGGCGGCCGCGGCGGCCGCGTCGTAGGTATCGCCGATGGCGATGAGCTGCACGAATTCGCCGCCGTGCACGCGGATTCGATCACGCTTCTGTTTGGGGGTGGTGGTGGGGACGTAGATGCGGCCGTGGATGCCCATCGCCTTGCACGCGAAAGCCACACCCTGGGCATGGTTTCCGGCACTGGCCGCGACCACGCCGGCGGCGCGTTCGGCGGCATTGAGCTGGACGATCAGGTTGTAGGCCCCGCGCAGCTTGTAGGAGCGCACGGCGGTGAGGTCCTCACGCTTGAGATAGACCTCGGCATCCTTGTCCGCCGACAGCCGCGCGATTCGCTGCAGCGGGGTCGGCTCGATAATCTCGGAAATTCGCTTCGCGGCAGCATCGATTTCGTCCGCGCTCAACTCGGGCACGTGACTGGATACTTTCTCTGCGACTACAAGCGGATCCGACACCCGGCACATGTTACTGACGCGGGCCGGACGGCAATACGCCGACCGGGGGATGCCGGTCGGCGTATCGGGTGAATGGGAGGAAACTCAGTCGCGCTCGGTGAGCACGAAGACGGGGATCACACGGTCGGTCTTCTTGGTGTAGTTGTCGTAATCGGGCCACACCTCCGCCGCGCGCTTCCACCACAGGTCGCGTTCCTCGCCGGTGACCTCGCGGGCGGTGTAATCCTTGACCACCGCGCCGTCGCGCAGGTCGACGTGCGGATCGGCCTTGATATTCCAGTACCAGACGGGGTGCTTGGGCGCGCCGCCGAGCGAGGCGACGACCGCGTACTCCCCTTCGTGTTCGACACGCATGAGAGCGGTCTTGCGCAGCTTGCCGCTCTTGGCGCCGCGTGTGGTGAGCAGGATGATCGGCTTGCCCTGCAGGGTGCCGCCTTCGGCGCCGTTCGAGCTTTCGTAGAGATCGGCCTGCTCGCGGGCCCAATCCGAGGTGCTGGGTTCGTATTCTCCAGTGAGTGGCATGACGCAGGTAACACCTCCCGATGTTGTTATGTTCCCGACAGAAAGTTCGTTTGCCCGAACTTTCAGTCTGCGGGTAGCCTTTGAACATGGCAGTGGTTCACCCAACGCAGATGCATCGCACCCCCGTGCGCGTCGCGACCGTGAATATCGCGGGCACGGCCTGGCCGCTCTTCAAGCTCGAGGCCCTCGCGGCCGGGCTGGTCATCGCCCTGGTTCTGCTGCTCGTCACCGGTTCCGCGCAGACCGCGGTACTGGCCGGGGCGACCGTGATGGCGATTCGCTGGGTTGTCGCGATCGTGCGGAAGGGTCTGCCCGACACGAACTGAGCGGTTGGTTGCCCGTGTCTTGCGGGTCGGTCATGCGGTTCATCTATTACCGTAATTTTCATGCGGTCGAAACCGTTCGGGATGTTTTTACTCGCCAGTGGGATCGCGCTGTGCTCCTCACCCACCGCCCAGGCCGATGTCATCACCATGCCCGCGCATGAGCGGACCTATCCCTCACCCTTCGGCAGCTTCACCGTCGGCAATCGCACCGAATCGGTCAATCGGATCGCACCGCTGAATCAGGTCGGCACCACGCGTGAGGCGCTGGTCAGCAATGTGGCGTACGGGCGGGTCGACGGGGTCGCGGGCGGACAGCTCAAGACCGGATATCACGTGGGTTGTTCGGTGAACCTGCTCAATGGCAACCTCGGCGCGATTCCGCAGGTCTACGCACCCACCGCGAATATCCCCATCGTGCCGGATCCGGGCCTCGGGCTCGCGGTGATCGGACCCAATATCCAGGTCCCGATGAGCGTCAACCTGAGCCCCGGTGAGGTGAAGGATATTCCGGTCGCGGACAAGGATCTGCTGCCGGGCAAAGAGGTGCAGATCGTGATTCGCGATTTCCATATCGCGGTCAATCAGTGCACCGGACCGGTGTCGATCCGGCAGTACACCTATCTCTACGCCAAATCCGCCGAAGTCGATGACAGCGGCGGCGTTTTCGGCGATCCGACCTGGCTGTAAGCGCGCCGCGCGCGAACCCACACAGGAGACCATTTCATGAGTTTGCGTGCGGCGAGCGCTGCGTTCGCCTTGCTGACAGCGGTTGTCGCGGTGACGGCGGCGCCGGTGGTGGTCCACGCCGAACCGGCGGACCGCCCGATCGCGCTACCCGGCCTGGGTATGGGCAAATCGCTGGAGTTCCCCGGGCGCGAGCACGAGGTCACGCTGACCCTGCCGCTGCTGCCCGGTCTCGCGCCGACCGCGATCACCGGAACGGTGCAGCTGCCGCCGAATGTGACGCGGGCGACCCTGGACGCGCGATCCGGTGACAAATTCCTGGATCGAGTCACGTTGCCACCGGATCCCCGTGCGCCGGTGCGCATTTCACTGCTCGGGGCCGAGGTGGAGAACAACGCGGTGACCGTGACGCTGACCTCGTCGCTGATACCGGAGCCCGGCATCTGCGTCGACGATTGGATGGGCAGGCCCGCGACGCTGTCCGATGCGTCGGTGGTCTACTTCGGCGAGGAAGCGCAGCCCACCACGGTGGCGGAGTTCCTGCCGCCCGCGCTGCAACGACTGACCCTGTATGTGCCCGCGAACCCGAGCACTACCGAGAGCGCCGCGGTGCTGGCGCTGAGTACGGCGGTGACCGCGCGGTACACCCGGCAGCCGGTGGCGGTGGATATCCGCCGAATCGATTCCGGCACAGCGCTTCCCGATCATCCGCCCGCCTTCCTGGAACGGCAGATCGTGGTGCGGGAGGGTTCGGACGCGGGTGTGCGGTTGAGCGGTGGCCCCGCGCCGGTGCTGACCGTATCGGGTGATGAGAAGTCGCTGCCGATCCAGATCCGTTTGCTCACCAGTGATCTGGCGAAAGCGGCGATGGCATCGGCCGCCACGGCGGTGGGATTGCCCGCGGCACCGCAGCTGGCCCCGGACGCCACGACGTTGCAGGAACTCGGGCAGGGCGCGTTGAGCGCCACCGCCATCGGATACGTGCGGGTGGATTTCGCGATCGATCAGACGCGGCTCGGCCGCCCGTCCAAGGGTGTGCGAGTTCACCTGCACGGCAACCACACTCCGCTGCCGGACACCTTGAACGGACAGCTCGCGGTGACCATCGGCAATCGGCAGATCGCGGCGTGGCCGGTGCAGCCGTCGGGTGCGTTCAATCAATGGGTCACCATCCCCGATGATCTGCTGGCGCGGTTCACCACGGTGTCGGTGACCCTGCAGCAGGCGGGTCTGACCCACGGCTGCGGATTGGAGCAGCCGGTCACGCTCACCATCGATCCCGACGGTGAGGTGCGCGGTGAGCTCGCCCAGCCGCCCGTCCCGCCGGGCCTGGGTGCGGTGCCGCAGGCGTTGCTGCCCCGCGTGCAGGTCGGGCTGGAGACCCCCGGATTCGCCGATACCGTCAGGGCCGCACAGATTCTCATCGCCATGCAGCGCCTGACCGCGGTGCCGATGCGGCCCGAACTGGTATCGATCGCGGATGTCGAGCGCAGCTCACTGCCCGCGGTGCTGGTGGTTCCGAGCGGCAAGGGTCCCGAAGTGCCCACCCTGCCGCTCAGCCGCAATGGCGACACGCTCATCGTCTACGGCGACGACGCCTATCTGAGGTCGCGAATCGATTTGGCGCCACCGCTCACCTTCGGATCGCTCCAGGCGGTCTGGAGTGGGCGGCGCACCGTCATCGTCGCCACCTCGACCGACGCGCCGGAACATCTCGATCGGCTGTTGAACTGGCTGGTGGCCGATCCGGAGCGGTCCTTCCGGCTGTCGGGTCCGGTGCTGTTGCAGGCGGGTGACCGGGAACCGGAATTCTTCGATCCGCTGGCCTCCTCGCCCGAAGCGGCCGCGGCGGCCGCGGCCGAGGATTCCGGAATTCCCTTGGCTCGCACGCTGGCCATCACGGGTGGCGTGTTGCTGGGAGTCGGCGTACTCGCCGGAATCGTCATTCTGCTGCGGCGTCGTCGCACGCGCTGACCTCGATGACGGCCACCCTCGATGCTCCCGCGCGATCCGCCCACTGGTGGCGGACCGTGCCGTGGCGCACGATAGCGCGATTCCTGCTGGTGCTCGCCTGCACCGTGGGAGCGTTCTGGAACCTGTGGGCCGAGCTCATCGAGGATGTGCGGCAGGGTTCGGATATCGGTTTCGTCTTCGCGCTGCCGGTGCTGGCATTGTTCGCGGCCATCGGCATCGCACTTCGGCATCAGGATGAATTGCCCATCTACGACCGGCAATCCGACATCATCGTCGGCTTGCTCGGGCTGGCGCTGACCGCGGCGCTGGAGGGGCTGCTGGTGCTGCGGTACCGGTACGAGTACGAGGTGCTGCACCTGGATCTGCTCGCCGCGCCGCTGTTCCTGATGAGCGTGAGCATTCTGATGTTCGGGTTGCGGCCGGTATTCCGGTTCTGGCCCGCCTGGCTGCTGTTTCTGGCCGGATTCCCGTGGTTCTACCGGGGCACGGTGGTGCTGTTCGGTGCGACCAAGCTCGCCGAAGGCGTAGCGGCACTGATGTTCGCATCCATCGCGGCGGCCGTCGCGGCCGGGCGCACCTGGCGGCGGGCGTTGGCGGCGGCGGCCGGGGCGGTCGGGGTCGGCGCGCTGGTGCTGGCGGTACTCGCTATCTGGTTCCCGCACGCGCATCAGCTTGTCTACCAGCTGGTTCCGCCGGTGGTGGCGGTGTTCGCGGTGTCGGCGATCATGTATCTGGACCAGCGCGGCTGGTCGCATGTGCGCCCGTTGAATCGGCCGGTACGGCCGCTCACCGCGGCGCAGTCGCGCAGCGCGGCGGTGACCGCGGTGGTGGCGGCGGCACTGTTCGCTATGATCCCGGTGCCCGAGGAATACAAGGTGCCCAGTCCGGTCGTTCCGGGATTGGTCATCGCGCACGCCCCCGCCATACCGGGCGGCTGGACGCTGCTGGGTGAGCGCCAATACCCCTGGGCCTCACAGTTTTACGGTCCGCACACCACCTGGGTGCGACAGCGGATTCGGGCCGATCGCGGTAATCCGGAGTGGGACAAGGAATCCCGCCGCCGGCGGATCGTGGTCGATGTGCTGCGCTCGGACAGTCCGCACAATGTAGACCGGTATCCGCAGTTCACCATGTACGAGCTGCATCAGCCACGGGTGACAGGCGGTACGCAGGTCGATCTCGGGCACGGGGTGATCGCGCGGCTCAATACCGTTCTCGATGATCAGCGACTGCTGAGCTGGAGCTTTCTGAGCTGGAACTGGCAGGGCGAGGGCGGAGCGGAGCGGGTCAGCCTGATCGCGGCCGATAATCATCTGCCCGACGCGGATTTCCCCCGGCCCGAACCGTGGGCGCTGAGCAATCTGAACAATCTGCTGCATCAGTTCCTGCGCGGGAACGCGGTCAATGTCGACCCCGATTCGGATCTGCAGCATGTCGATCTCGAGCTCAAGGACGGCGAGATGCTGATCTCGGTCGGTCGTGAGATGGTGCGGATCGGGGCGGGCGGATGAGCGGCGAACTACCCGGCCTGGCGACCCCCGAGGAACGTGAGCACGCGCTGCGCACGGCGGTACAGGGGTTGCGGGAGAACGATCCCATGGCCTCGGCCTCGGTGGCTTTTCTGCCGTGGCAACGCAATACGGTGCTGGTGGCGGTGGCGATCGTACTGGTGTGCGCGGTCCTGGCACCGCTGACCACCCTGACCGTGCTGGTCGCGGTGTGCACACTGGGGTATATCGCGGTGATCGTGGATCGGGTGCTGATCTTCACCCGGGGTATGGCGCGCGATGCCATTCTCACCGTGAGTGATGAAGAGGCGCTGGCGCTTTCGGATGATCAGCTGCCGCCGTACACGATCCTGGTGCCCGCCTACGGCGAACCCGAGGTGGTCGGTGATCTCATCGCCGCGCTGAACGGTCTGGACTATCCGCGCGATCGGATGCAGGCGCTGCTACTGCTCGAAGAGGATGACGCGCCGACCATCGATGCCGCCCGCGCGGCCGGAATCGGCACGGCCGGAAGCGAACACATCACCATCGTGCTGGTGCCCGCCGCCGATCCGCGCACCAAACCCAAGGCCTGCAACTACGGATTGCACGCCGCCACCGGCGATATCGTCACCATCTACGACGCCGAGGACATTCCCGATCCGCTGCAATTGCGGCGGGTGGTGGCGGCGTTCCGGGGTCTGCCGCGCTCGGTGGTGTGCGTACAGGCCAAGCTGGCGTTCCACAATGCCCGGCAGAATCTGCTGACCGCCTGGTTCACCATGGATTACGGGCTGTGGTTCGGCTTCCTGCTGCCCGGGCTGATGCGCAGTGCCGCGCCGATTCCGCTGGGCGGCACCTCGAATCACTTCCGGCGCAATGTGCTCATCGATATCGGGGCGTGGGATCCGTACAACGTCACCGAGGACGCCGATCTCGGGGTGCGGATCGCGGCGCGCGGATACTCCACGGCCGTCATCGATTCCACCACCCTGGAAGAGGCGAATCCGGATCCCATCAACTGGATTCGGCAGCGCTCACGCTGGTACAAGGGCTATTTGCAGAGCTGGCTGGTGCATGCGCGGCGGCCGGTCCAGCTGTGGCGCAAGATCGGCCCGGTCAGCTTCCTGCGGTTCACCCTGATTCTGGCCGGGACGCCGATCATCGCGTGCCTGAATCTGCTGTTCTGGTTCATCACGCTCACCTGGATTTTCGGACAGCCCTGGCTCATCGAGAAGCTGTTCCCGGCGGCGGTGTACTTCCCGGCGCTGATCGCGCTGGTGCTGGGCAATGCGGCGACGGTGTACATGAATCTCATCGCGTGCCGGGAGAACGATCGGCCGGATCTGCTCTGGGCGTGCCTGTTGTCTCCGGCCTACTGGGTGCTCATGGCGGTGGCCGCGACCAAGGGGTGCTGGCAGCTGGTGCGCAATCCGTCGTACTGGGAGAAGACTTTTCACGGTTTGGGCACCGCGAAGGAGACGGCCGAATGACCGCGGTGCGCACGGCCCGGATGATCTTCGCGGTATCGGCGGTGCTGTATCTGTGCGTGGGCGGGCTGCTCACCGCCGGACGAGGTTATCTGGCCGGTGACGCGCTGAGCCGGGTGGCGGCCACCCAGGCGGCGATTCTGAGCCGGGATCCCCACCTGTCGGCCATCGGATTCGTGTTCACACCGCTCACCGCGCTGTCGCAGTTGCCGTTCGTGGCATTCGCGCAGTGGTCGGTGGGGATCACCCGGTGGGGTCTGTCCGCGGTGCTGATGACATCGCTGTTCATGGCGGGTGCGGTGACCATGGTGTGGGGTATCGGCGGGGATCGCGGTGCGCCGCACTGGCTTCGCATCGTCATCACGCTGGTGTTCGCGCTCAATCCGATGGTGGTGTGCTACGGCGGCAATGGGATGAGCGAGGCGCTGTTCCTGTTCTGCCTGTGCTGGGCGGCGCGGCGGCTGATGCGCTGGGTGCGCACCGACGGGGTGCACGATCTGGTGGCCACCGGTATCGCGCTGGGGCTGGGATATCTGACCCGATACGACGCACTCGCCCCGGCGATGGGCGCGGCGGTGCTGGTGTTCGGGCTCAGCTATTACCGGCGGCGCGCGGCCGACCATCGATTCGCCGGGGCCGCAATGGATCTGGTGCTGGTGACGGCCCCGGTGGTGCTGGCCTTCCTGGTGTGGGCGGGGACCAGCTGGCTGATCACCGGGCAGGCGTTTCAGCAATTCACCTCGCAGTACGGCAATTCCGCGATTCTGGCGCAGTCGGGTGCGGGCGGGCCCGGGAATCCGATCGCGGCGATGCAGTATTCGCTCGGGGCCACGCTGATCCTGGCTCCGTTGCTGCCACTGCTGATTCCGATCACGGGCGCGCTGGGCATTCGGCGGCGGGATTGGCAGGTGGCGGTGCCGATGCTGCTGTTCGGGTCGGTGCTGGCGTTTCAGATGCTCAGTTACGCAACGGGTTCCACGTTCGCGTTCCTGCGGTTCTATATCGCGGCGATTCCGCTGGCGGCGATTCTGGCCCTGCTGATCGCGCCCGCGCACGGTTTCCCGCCGACCAAGCGGGCCGGACAGTACGAGGACCGCGAGCCTGCCGCACCGCTGATCGCCACTCGCGCCTGGCGACCACTGGCGGGCGCGGCGCTGGCGGCCATGCTGTTGATCGCGACGGTGCCGGTCACGGTGCTGGGCATGAACAATCAGCTGATGGCCGTGCAGGAGTATTCGCTCGAGGCGGTGCTGTTCCCGAACCCGGACAATGTGTCCGCCAAATACAACGATGAGGTGCGGATCGCCGCGACCTTCCGCACCGAGCGGCGGCTGGCCGAATACCTCGACGCACTGGACCTGCCGCGCGGTGCGGTGGTGATGGACACCGTGTACGGATTCGCGGTACTGGTCGCCTCGGAGAAGCCGGATCGGTTCGTCATCCCCTCGGATCGCGATTTCGTGCGGGTACTGAACCGGCCGCTGGATCGCGGGGTGAAATACATTCTGGCGGTGCCGAATACCGGTCGCGGCACCTCCGACGCGGTGAACCGGCGCTATCCGAGCATGTACGAGAACGGCGCGCAGATCGCCACTTTGGAACTGGAGATCCCCAATGACGGTGCGGGACAGCCGGATTGGCGGCTGTACCGGGTGATCGGCAGCTGACTACTGGCCCAGGGTGGTGTGCTGGGCGACCACCGGCCAGAGCGGATCATCCGGACCGACATCGTAGGTGCACTCGTCACGCCGGGGGTCGGGGACGAAAGCCCAGATGAGCGCGCCCGCGGTACCGGCCCGGCGCTGACCGTCCATGCGCCGCACCATGATCTCGGCGCGCTTGTCCAAGGTGTCGCAGGAACCGGCGTATTCGCCGATCTCCCCCACCAGCAAGGGTTTTCCGAGTTCCCGGGACTGCGCGATGCGACGGGCCAGACCATTGGCCGCGTCACCGGGGAGCGGGTTGCCGTCCTCGGTGTAGTCGTGGAATTCGGTCACGTCCACATTGCGCGATCCGCTGGCCACGCTGAACGCGTCCCCGGCGATACCGCATTGACTGCCGCCGACGTATCCGGCGAAGAGCAGGCGCTGAGGATCCAGGGTGCGCACGATATCCCCGGCGTCGTCCATGAACTTGCGCAGGACCTGGGCGGCGTCCGCGGGGCAGGTGCGATGCCGCAGATCGCAGCGGTTGCGGTCGCAATTGCTCGGTTCGGGTTCGCCGACCAGTTCCCAGCCCGCCAGCACCGGGGAGCTGCGCCAGCGGCCCACCGCGGTATTCACCCAATCCCGATAGCTCATGACCGAACGTCCGGGCACCTCGATGAGTTCGGTCCAGCCGTCCACGTACCACTGACGCTGTTTGTAGACCTCGTCACCGCAATCGCCGGTCTGCGCGGCCAGGACTGGAAGCACCATCTGCCCGTACTTCTCCGCCGCCGCGAACACCACATCGGCGGGTTTGAAATCGAGCTCGCCGGTGTCCTTGTTCACCACGAAAGCCTGGAAGAGTGCGAAGCGGGTGAGGCTGTTGGGCGGCAGGGCGCGGAAGAAGGCGTCCAGATCGACCTCGGCCCCGCAGCCGAAATTGACGGCGTAATCGGTGGCCAGCTGCGGGCCGTTGAAACCGCTGGGCCACCACGGCTGGCCGCGCAAGCGCAGCCCGTCGGGGGTGGCGGTGACCGCATTGGGTGCCGACGGCGCGCCCTGGGGTTGCGGAATGCCGCGGGCCGCACGGGGTTGCGAGGTGGTCACCACCGAATGCGGGCCGCTGTGCCCGCAGGCGACGAGCAGGCCGGTGGCCGCGAGCGCGGCCAGTAGTCGAGCGCGCGGAAAAGCCACCTGGGACATCCTCTCCGGTCCTGATCACGGCTGTGCCTACCGGCACCCTACTGCCGTGATCAGGTGAAACCGGGGAGGCTCAGCCCGCCAGGCAGCCGGGGCCGAGCAGTGCCTTGAGGTCGCCCATGAGCGCCGAGGACGGTGAAACCCGCAGGTTGTCAGCGACTTTCAGCACGGTGGTGCGCTCGCGCGAGCCGACGTGGCGGATATGCACGTCCGCGGTGCCGGGATGACTGCTGAGCACCCGCTTGAGGGCGCTGATCTTATCCGGGGTGCACAGCCGGGTCGGGATCACCACCGACATCGGCTTGTCCACGCCGATGGATGAGAGATCCGGCACCACAAGGTCATTGGCGATCAGCGAGATGCGATCGTCGCGGGCCGAGACGCGCGCCTTCACCAGCACGATGGCGTCCTCGGTGACATCCATACCGTAGACCGAATAGGACTGCGGGAAGAACAGCACCTCGATACCACCGCTGAGGTCTTCCAATTGCGCCGACGCCCAGGCCAGGCCGTTCTTGTTGACGCGGCGGGTGACACTGGCGAAGATGCCGCCGATGGTGACCTGCTGACCGTCCTTGACGTCACCGTCGAGAATGGTCGGGATCTGGGTATCGGACTGGGCCGCGAGTACATGTTCGACGCCGTTGAGCGGATGCCCGGATACGTACAGGCCCAGCATCTCTCGCTCCAGGGCGAGTTTGTGCTTGGTCTCCCACTCCTCGTCGGGGACCTTCACATTGAACACGCTCGCCATCGAATCATCGTCGTCCAGCCCGCCGAACAGGTCGAACTGGCCGATGGCCTCGGCCTTCTTGGTCGACATGACCGCGTCGATGGCATCGGAGTGCACCAGCAGCAGACCCTTGCGCGGATGCCCGAGCGAATCGAAAGCGCCCGCCTTGATGAGGGATTCGATGACCTTCTTGGAGCAGGCGGCGGCGTCGACCTTGTTCAGATAGTCGGAGAAGTCGGTGAACTTCGACTTCTCCTTGCGCGCGGCGATGATCGAGGCCACCACGTTCGCGCCCACATTGCGGACCGCGCCCAGACCGAAGCGGATATCGCCGCCGACCGAGGCGAATTCGAGCTCGGATTCATTGACGTCCGGCGGCAGCACCTGAATGCCCAGGCGACGGCAGTCGGCCAGATAGACCGCGGCCTTGTCCTTGTCGTCACCGACGGAGGTGAGCAGACCGGCCATGTATTCGGCGGGATAGTTGGCCTTGAGGTACGCGGTCCAGAACGACACCAGGCCGTAGCCGGCGGCGTGCGATTTGTTGAACGCGTATCCGGCGAACGGAAGAATGGTGTCCCACAGGGCCTTCACGGCCGGTTTGGAGAAACCGTTCTCGACCATGCCCGCTTCGAAGCCCTCGAACTCGGCTTCCAGGACCGAGGCCTTCTTCTTACCCATGGCGCGGCGCAGGATATCGGCTCGGCCGAGGGAGTAGCCGGCGACCTTCTGCGCGATCTGCATGATCTGCTCCTGATACACGATCAGGCCGTAGGTATCACGCAGAATGTCCTTCAGGGGCTCTTCGAGCTCCGGGTGAATCGGTTTGACCTCTTGCCGCCCGTTCTTGCGGTCGGCGTAGTCATTGTGGGCGTTCATGCCCATGGGGCCGGGGCGGTACAGCGCGAGCACGGCGACGATGTCCTCGAAGCCGGTCGGCTGCATGCGTCGCAGCAGATCGCGCATGGCGCCGCCGTCGAGCTGGAATACCCCGAGAGTGTCACCGCGAGCGAGCAATTCGTAGGTGGGGGCGTCTTCCAGCGGCAGCGTGTCCAGGTCCAGGTCGATACCGCGGTTGGCCTTCATGTTCACCAGCGCGTCGCCGATGACGGTCAGGTTGCGCAGACCCAGGAAGTCCATCTTCAACAGGCCGATGGCCTCGCACGACGGATAGTCCCAGCCGGTGATGATCGCGCCGTCCTGGGCGCGCTTCCACACCGGGATGGCGTCGGTGAGCGGTTCGGACGACATGATGACCGCGCAGGCGTGCACACCGGCATTGCGGATCAGGCCCTCGAGCCCGCGTGCGGTCTCGTAGATCTTGGCGACGTCCGGATTGTTGTTGATGAGTTCGCGGACCTCGGCGGCCTCTTTGTACCGCTCGTGCTCGGGATCCATGATGCCCGAGACCGAGATGTCCTTGGCCATGATCGGCGGCGGCAGCGCCTTGGTGATCTGGTCGGCGATGGCGAAACCGGGCTGGCCGAACTGGACGCGGGCCGAATCCTTCAGCGCCGCTTTGGTTTTAATGGTACCGAAGGTGATCACCTGCGCGACGCGGTCACTGCCCCACTTCTCGGTGGCATAGCGGACCATTTCACCGCGGCGGCGATCGTCGAAGTCGATATCGATATCGGGCATGGATACGCGCTCGGGATTGAGGAAGCGCTCGAAGAGCAGCCCGTGCGGGATCGGATCGATATTGGTGATGCCCATGGACCAGGCGACCAGCGAGCCGGCGGCCGAACCACGACCCGGGCCGACGTGGATGCCGACCGAGCGCGCGTAGGTGATGAGGTCGGCGACGATGAGGAAGTAGGCCGGGAAGCCCATTTCGATGATCACGTCGAGTTCGAATTCCGCGCGCGGCAGGTATTCCGGCGGAATGCCATTGGGGAACCTGCGATGCAGACCGGTCATGACCTCGTGCCGCAGCCAGCTGCCCTGGGTCTCGCCCTCGGGCACCGGGAAGATCGGCATGCGGTCGCGCGGGGCCCACACCTCGTCGTACGACTGCACGCGCTCGCCGATGAGGACGGTGTTATCGCAGGCGCCGGGGACCTCGTCATCCCAGATGGCGCGCATTTCCTCGGCGGACTTGAGGTAGTAGCCCGAGCCGTCGAACTTGAAGCGAGTGGGGTCCGAGAGCGTCTTGCCGGTCTGAATGCACAGCAGCGCTTCGTGATTGCTCGCATCGGACTCGTGCACGTAGTGGCAGTCATTGGTGGCCAGCGGCGGGATGCCCAGCTCGCGGCCGACCATGAGCAGGCCCTCGCGCACGCGGCGTTCGATGGACAGGCCGTGGTCCATGATCTCCAGGAAGAAGTTCTCCGGACCAAAGATCTCCTGCCATTTGGCGGCGGCCTCGAGGGCTTCGCGCTCCTGGCCCAGGCGCAGTCGGGTCTGCACCTCGCCGGAGGGGCAGCCGGTGGTGGCGATGATGCCCGCCGCGTGCTCGGCGATGATGTCGGCGTCCATACGCGCCCACTTGCCGAGCTGGCCCTCGATGGAGGCGAGGCTGGAGAGCTTGAACAGGTTCCGCAGCCCCTGCGCGTTCTCCGCGACCATGGTCATATGGGTGTACGCGCCCGAGCCGGAGACGTCATCGCTCTTCTGCGACGGATCGCCCCACTGCACGCGCTTGGTGTTGAAGCGGGATTCGGGGGCGATGTACGCCTCGATGCCGATGATCGGCTTGACGCCCTGTGCCTTGGCGGAGTTGTAGAACTCCGAGGCGCCGTACATGTTTCCGTGGTCGGACATGCCGACGGCGGTCATGCCCAGCCGTTTGGCCTCCTTGAACAGAGGCGTGATCTTCGCCGCGCCGTCGAGCATCGAGTACTCGGTGTGGTTGTGGAGATGGACGAATGATCCCGACGAGGCTGACACGCAGACATACTAAGCGCCCCCACCGACTGGTTTCGAAGGCACGCGGACGTGACTTGCGCGTACGGCGTTTCGCCTTGCGCGTGTCGTGCTCGAGGTCACTCTCAGGGCTGCGAAACCGGTGCGGAATCGGACACTTCGAGCGGTGCGCCCGCCTGCGCCCGCGAGAGCGCGACGGTCGCGACGCACATGACGAGGACGGCCACGATCACGAACGCGGTGCCGACCGGACCGCTGCGCAAACGCTCATCCAGCACGGTGATCCCGACGAACGCGGCGACCAGCGGTTCGGCGATCGTGAAGGCCGGAAGGCAGGCGGCGAGCGATCCGGCCTGATATCCGCGCTGTTGGAGATACACGCCCCCGACTCCGGTGAGCACCAGCACATAGATCTCCCAGCTGGTCAGCGCCGAGCTGATCGACTCCCCGAACAACCGGGTCACATTGGCGGTCAAGGCCGCCGACACACCCACCAGCGTGCCGCCCGCACCGCCGAGCAGAAGCGCCCGCAACGCAGGCGTTTTCACCACCCGCGCGCCGATGACCCCCGCCGCCACCACCCCGAACACCAGTCCCAGCGGCCACAGCCAGCGATGCCAGGGTGCGTTGTCCAGCCCCTCGGTCGGATCGCCGACGATCAGGAACACCGCCAGCGCCACCGAGAGCGCCAGGGCGTTGGCCCACATGCTCGGCGTGGTCTTGCGCCCGCTGTAGCGCGCCGCCATCGGCAACGCGAACACCAGCGCACTGACCAGAATCGGCTGCACGATGAGCACCGATCCCAGCGCCAGCGCCGCGACCTGGAACGCGAATCCCCCACCGTCCCCGATCATCCCGGCCCACCATCGCGGATTCCGGACCAGCGCCCGCATCAGCCCTTCGCCCTCGGGCACCTCGGCGGCGGCGCTCTGCTGCGCCACCGCCGACACCGCGAACAACAGGGCCGCGATAAACGCGCAAATCACCGCACCGACAGGAAGCTGCACGCCCCCAGTCTGCCGCGCCCGGCTTTCCCCGTTTGAACCGGCGCGCTCGGTGGCGGATGATCACGCACTGAACTCGTTCGAGCAAAGGGAATTCGTATGTCGCCGTCCGACCGCAGCACGGACGGTTCGACCGTCTACTACATCTCGCAATCGCGCCTGCTGGTTCCGCTGCTGTGTGCGGTGGCGCTGGTGATCACCGGGATCGCGATGGTGGCGTTCGGCGGGGTGAAGGCGGTCATCTGGGGTGCGCTCGCGGTGCTGTTCTTCGGGTTCTGCGCCGTGCTGCTCGGAGTTCAATTCGTGCGCCGCAGCCCGCAGTTGACGATCTCCTTCCAGGGGCTGGCCTTCCGCAATCGCAGCCTCGGCTGGCATGAGATCGAACGAATCCGGCTGCGCCACACGGGCCGTCAGCACGCCCTGGAGGTGCTCCCGCACCACATCGAGAACCACACCGCCGGGCTGTCCCCGGCGGGCCGGCTCCTCGCCCAGAGCAATACCGCGCTGGGCTACAGCCCCCTCACCATCACCGCGCAGACCCTCTCGGTCTCGGTCGACGATATCGCCCTCACCATCCGCCGCTACTGCCCGACGCTGCGGATCGAGGATCTCCGCGGCTGAACTCCCTTGTTCGGCAAGGGCTCTCAGGCGGCTCGGCGGGCCGGGGTCTGGGCGGTGCGGCGCGTTGATCGAGCGCCCCGCACCGCCAGCGGCAGCACCCATGCCGAGGCCAGTTGGTCCGTGTAGAGGGCGGTCAGGGAGAGACGGTTATGGGTGAAGCCGACCGAGAGGCCGGTGTTGGGGTCGGCCCAGCCGAAGGAGCCGCCGAGGCCGATATGGCCGAAACCGGCTCGGGCTCCGGGGATCGGCAGGGAGTGGTAGCCCATATGCCAGAGCATGGGGATGTAGAACAGGGCGTGATCGAGGGAGTAGGTCTCGATGTGGCGCATGGTTTTGATCGTCTGCGGTGACAGGAAGCGGCGGCCGTTGTACATGCCGCCATTGGCGAGTGCGCCGTACAGGGTCGCCAGGCCGGTGGCGGTGCAGACGCCGTTTCCGGCGGGGAGTTCGGTGTCGAGAATGGGCGGGGTGTCGCCCTCGAGGAAGTCCTCCAGGCCGGGGAGGAACAGGGCCCGCGAGGCCGCGCCGAGTGCGCCCGGGAACGAATAGGCGCGGCCCAGGACCAGCGAGATATAGGTGGTGCCGACGAACGCCAGGCGGCCGCCGTGCATGGTGGCGGCGGTGGTGGCCGAACCCGCCGGTGGCCTGCCGAGGTGGATGCCGGTGGTGCCCAGGGGTTCCGCGACCTCGGTGCGGAAGAGTTCGGCCATACCGCGGCCGGTGACGGCGCGGGCCAGACCGGCGAGCAGCCAGCCGTAGGTGAGCGCGTGGTAGGTGGGGGTGCCCCGCAGATGATCGGGTTTGGCGGCGGCCAGGCGCTGTTCCATCAGCCGGTGATCGAGGATGTCGTCCAGCCCGGCGGCGATATCCGGCAGGCCGGACAGCCCCGCGCGATGGGAGAGCAGCTGGCGCACGGTGATTCGCTCTTTGCCATTGGCGGCGAATTCGGGCCAGTAGTAGGCGACCGGGGTGTCGTAGTCGATGAGGCCGCGATCGGCGAGGCGGTGGATGACCGTCGCCGCAATGCCTTTGGTGGCGGAGAACACGATCGCGCCGGTATCGGCGTCCCAGGCGGTGCCGGGCGCGGATTCGCCGATCTGGATGTCCACCAGCGGGACACCGCGCAGATGCACGGTGAGCGCACCGCCCGCACCGGGCACCCCGCCCATGAAACGGGCGAAAGTCCGTACCAGCGGACCGAATTCGGGGGTCGCGTAACCGCCCATGCCGGTGGGTAGATCCGCGAGATCGAGGGCGATGGCGACGTTGCTCATCGATCCACGGTAGAAGCGCGCGGCGCGCCGGGCAATGGGATGACAGCGAGAGTTACCCGCGAGTGCCCAGTGGTTATGCGGGGTGTCGAATCGGTAATGCGGGTGTGACCCCCGCGTACGCTGGGCGGCATGCGAGCCCTGCGGTCTCTTTCACTGAGTGTGCTGGTCGTGGTCGCCGTGGCGGTGGCGGGCTGCGCGTCGAAGAACGACGCGCCCGCGACGCCCGCCGGGGTCCCCGGGGACTGGCACGGAAATATCGAGATCCCGGATCAGCCATTGCCGGTCGGGGTCACCTTCACCGCGGATGGCAAGGCCACCATCGACATTCCGCTGCAGGGAGTGACGGCGCAGGAATTGGGTGCGGTGAAGACCGATCCGGATCAGGTGGCGTGGACCATCACCGGATTCCCGGGCACGCCATCGTTCAAGGGCAAGTTCGACAAGGGGTCGGACACCATCAAGGGCGAGTTCAGCCAGTCCGGTGCTACGTTCCCGCTGAATATGACGCGCGGCAAGATCGCCGGATTGAATCGCCCGCAGGAGCCGAAACCGCCGTTCCCGTACAACTCCGAGGATGTCAGCTATCGCAGCGGCGATATCACCATCGCGGGCACACTCACCGAACCGCGAAGCGCCGGACTGCATCCCGCCGTCGTGCTGATCACCGGCAGCGGACCGCAGGATCGCAATGAGGAAATCGCCGGGCACAAACCGTTCCTGCTGATCGCGGACACGTTGACACGCGCGGGATATGCCGTGCTGCGCACCGATGACCGGGGTGTCGGCGGTACCGGGGGCAAGATCGACCAGGCGAATTACGATCAGCTCGCCGATGACGTGGCCGCCGGAGTGAGCTTCCTGCGCGGCCGTTCGGAGATCGACGGCAAACGCATCGGTGTGCTGGGCCACAGCGAGGGCGGCTACCTCGCACCACTGGCCGCGGCCAAGCCGGACAGCGGTATCGCCTTCGCGATTCTCATGGCGGGGCCGTCGGTGCGCGGATCCGAGGTGCTGATCGAACAGAACCGGCTCATCCTGGCCGCGGGCGGCGCGACCCAGGAACAGGTCGACGCGCAGGTCGCCTACATCACCGGACTCACCGAGGTGATGCGCGGCGGCGATGTGGAAGCCGCGCGGAAATACGCGCACGCGCACAATGATTCACTGCCCGCCGATCAGCGCAGCAAGGATGACGTGCTGGACAGCACCATCACACCGAGCATGCTGGCACTGGTGAATTACGATCCCGCCCCGGCGCTTTCGGCGCTGCGGATCCCGGTGCTCGCGGTATACGGCGGCAAGGATCTCCAGGTGCCGTCGGCCCAGAACGAAGGTCCGGCGCGCACCGCGCTGGCCGCCGATCCCGATGCCACCGTGCACGTCTTCGACGGCCTCAACCATTTGATGCAGCCGACCAAGACCGGTTTGGTCTCCGAGTACGGGACCATCGAGACGACCATCGATCCGGCGGTGCTGGATATGTACACCGCCTGGCTGACCCAGCGCTTCCCGCCCAAGCGCTAGCGCCCTGGCGCACCGGATATTTCCTTGGAAGAGTGAGCGTATGGGCATCTACGAGAACCAGGTTCTCCCCCGGATCATCGATCTGTCGTGCGGATCGGCGATGCTCGATCCGGTGCGCGAGCAGACCTGTGAGGGCCTGCACGGGCGGGTGGTCGAGATCGGGTTCGGATCGGGACGCAATGTGCCGTTCTATCCGGGCGCGGTGGATTCGGTGACCGCGGTGGAGCCGGTGGATCGCGGCTGGCAAATGGCGAGCAAGCGGGTTGCCGCCGCGAACGTCCCCGTCGAGCGGGCCGGACTGGATGGACAGTCACTGCCGTTCGCGGACAACAGTTTCGATTCGGCGCTGTCCACCTGGACGCTGTGCACCATTCCCGACGCACAGGCCGCGCTGGCGGAATTGCGGCGGGTGTTGACGCCCGGCGGGACACTGCATTTCGTCGAACACGGACTCGCACCGGATGCCGGTGTCCAGAAATGGCAGCATCGCCTGAACCCGGTACAGCGGACGCTGTTCGGCGGCTGCAATCTGAATCGCGATATTCGCGCGATGATCGAGGATTCGGGTTTCGAGATTCGCGAAGTGGATCGCTTCTACGAGAAGATGGCCCCGAAATTCATGGGCGCGCTGTCACGGGGCGTGGCGATCTCGGTGTGAGCTCGCCGACGCCCCGCGCCCGGTACTACGTCTGGGGCCAGCCGCCGTACGGAACGGTGATCAACTCCATGTAGTGGCCGTTGGGATCGGTGAAGTAGATACCGCGGCCACCGTCATTGTGGTTGATCTCGTTCTCGGCCTGCATGCGCGGATCCGCCCAGTAGGTGAGTCCGCGCTCCTGAATCTTCTTGTAGGCCGAATCGAATTCGTCCTCCGAGACCAGGAAGGCGTAGTGCGTGGGGTGGATGCCGCCCGGGATATCCGGCGGGCTCTTGGCGAAATCGAAGGTGACGCCATTGTGTACGGGCAGCGCGATGAACGGACCCCACTCCGCCCCGACTTCCAACCCGAGGATATCCGCCCAGAATTCGGCGGTCTCCCGATTGTCCTTGCTCGCGACAATGGTGTGGTTGAACTGAATAGTTATCGGAATTCTCCTGTGTCCGTGGCGATCCCGACCCTGGACCGGTGCAAGTCGGCCGACAGGAGCACCGCCACACCCTCGAAACTAACCAATAAACAGCCAATCCGCAAAATTTCTTTTCCGGGGGTTCGGGGGCGCAGCCCCCGGCGGGGGCCGGGGGCAGGCCCCCGATTCCGGGGGTCCGGGGGCAGAGCCCCTGGGAAAATACAGCTACTATTTCTGCGCGGATGCTGAGGCCGAGAAGGTGCTGAGCAGGCAGATCACGCTCTGCGGGAACTGCTGGATGCAGACCTGCCCCGCGACATCGGCATTCTGCGCGGGAGCCTCGTCGAGCGGTACGGCCGAGGCGGTGGCGACGGCGGTCAGCGGCGCGAGCAGCAGGGCGCTCGCCAGGACTCCGGCACGGAAACGATTGCGCATGAGGATATTTCCTTCCAGGACGGTGACGGGGTGCACCACCCGTTTGCAGGATAGTGATATGTGGACATTTCAGACAGGGGCGGAATACTCCTGTTCGGGACGCCCGGTGCTGCCGTAGCGCAACTGCATGCGCAGGCCCCCCGTAGCCACCAGGGTAGCGAGATACCGCTGCGCGGTGGCGCGGGAAATTCCGATGGCGGCCGATACCTGTGCGGCGGACATGGGCGCGGTGGCACGCTGGACGGCTTGCAGGACAAGGTCTTTCGTCGGCGAGGCGACCGCCGCCGCCTGGGACGCGGCACTGCTCGGCAGCGCACTGGGCCGCAGCGCCAGCAGCGCCGCATCGACATCGGCCGCCCCGATCTCCGGGGCCGACAGGATGCGGCGGTAGCGGGCGTAACCCGCCAGCCGGGCAGCCAGCGCGGCATGATCGAACGGTTTCACCAGATAGCCGAGCGCACCCGCCGCCAGCGCCCCGCGCACCGTCTCGGATTCGGTTGCGGCCGTGAGCATCATGGCGTCGAACCGAATCTCGCGCACCAGCTCCACCCCGGAACCATCGGGCAGATAGACGTCGACCAGCGCCAGATCGAAAGCGGCCCGCTCGATCTCAGCCCGCGCGGCGGCCAAGGTGTTCACGACCGCCCCGACAGTGAATCCCGGTAGCGCCGAGACGATTCCGGCATGCATATTCGCCACCCGGAAGTCATCATCGACCACCAGGACCTTCAGTTCTCCGCGGCCCACGCCGGTTCTCCCTCGATCAGCACACCCGGTAACCGGGCAATGAACTCCGCTCCCCGCAGCGGTCTTTCGGACTCCGTCGACTCCCCCGCACCGGATTCCCCGGTACTCGCGGCGACGCCACCCGGATGCGCGAGCCGAACCTCGCCCCCGCGCGCCCGCGCCACCTGACGGGACAGCGCCAGCCCCACCCCGCGCCCGCCCGGCACCTCGGCACCCGTACGAGTCGAAACGCCCTCGGCGAAAACCGATTCCACCAGCTCGGCCGGGACGCCACCACCATTGTCGGCCACCGCGATGTGCAGGGTCTCCCCCTCCTGCATCAGTTCGACCTCCACCGTCGGCGGCTCGTCGGCGACCACGGCCGCCGAGAGGTCCATCTCCGTACCGGATTCGCCGTCGGCCCGCTCACGCGCGGCCTCGATGGCGTTGTCGAGCAGATTCCCCAGAACGGTCGTGACATCTACGGGCGCAGCGAGATTCGCGGTCACCCAGGTGTTGGGGCCGAGGCGGAGGTGGACGCCCTTCTCGCGGGCGTGGGCCGCTTTGGCGGAGAGGAAGGCTTGCAGGTAGGGGTCGGCGACGGCGTCGATACCGGGCAGGGCCGCACCGAGGGGACCGGAGCCGAGGAGTTCGTCGAGGTAGTTCGCCGCTTCGCCGGAGCGGCCGGTGTGCAGTAGCCCGCTGAGCAGGTGCAGGCGGTTGGCGAATTCGTGGCGCTGGGCGCGCAGCACGGTGCTCATGGAACGGACCGCATCCAGTTGGCGGGTAAGGGATTCCACATCGGTGCGGTCGCGCACGCTCAGGACCGCACCGAGCGGACGCCCGTCCCGGGTGACCGCGCGGGCGGTGACGACGACGATGCGCTCCCCCACCGCGGCCTGCATGGGTTGGCCGTCGGCGGACCGGAAGGCTTGCAGCACACGGGGAGTCAGGCCGATGGCGTCGATATCCGCGCCGGGTGCGGCGGTGATGCCGAGCAGGCGGCGGGCCTCGTCATTGATGACGGTGACGCGCCAGGCGGCATCGGCGGCGACCACGCCTTCACCGATGCCGTGCAGCACGGCGTCCTGTTCGCGGACCAGTTCGGCGAGTTCCGACGGTTCCAGGCCCAGGGTCAGCCCGTGCCAGCGACGAGCCAGCAATACCGATCCGGCGATACCCGCCAGCAGTGCGCCGCCGATCAGCAGTCCGGCCCGGCGCAGATCGCGCAGCAGCTGTTCGCGCACGGCGGTGGTGGAGATGCCCACGCTCACCTCACCGACCACCCGGCCGGTACCGCGTTCGAGCACAGGCACTTTCGCGCGCACCGATTCACCGAGCGTGCCGTGTTCGCGAATCACCACCTCACCGCCGGCGAGTGCCTTGGACGGGTCGGTGCTGACCATCTCGCCGAGCCGGGTGCGATCCGGATGCGCCAGCCGCAGGCCCGCGTCATCGGTGATGACCACGAACAACGCTCCGGTGCGCAGCCGAGCGTCATCGGCGATATGCGCCAGTTCGCCGTCGGCGAGCTCGTCCTCGAGTTGCGGTCCGGTTGGCAATGCGGAATTGCTATAGCGCGCGACCTCGGTCCGCACCACCTGATCCGAGGCGACCGTGCGCGCGATGGCAAGCGCCCTTTCGCCGTACTCCCCCGACAGCCGCTGTCCGCTGACGTACGCGAATACGCCGAATGCCAGGCCCAGCGTCAATCCGACCACCGCGACCTGCAACAGCACGATCTGGGTTCGGAGACGAACCGAGCGGGGGCCGAGCGAGAACACGGGCGACAGTGTAGAGAACCCCCGGCAAACGCATGAGCAGAATGCGCGAAACGTCCGAATCGCTGCTTGTGCGGGTAGCGCGCACAACCGGGTCCGGTGTGACCGGGGACACGTAACTTCTGTCCAACGCCGCAGGGACGCGGCAGGAATACAGGAGTGGCAATGACAGATCCGCTGATTGAGCTCAGGGGCGCGACCAAGCGCTTCCCGGGGACGAACGGTGGCATTCACACCGCGGTGCGCGACCTGAACTTCACCGTCGCACCCGGCGAGTTCGTCGCCGTGGTCGGCCCGACCGGCTGCGGCAAGTCCACCACGCTGTCGCTGGTCTCCGGACTCGAACCCGCCTCGGCCGGAAGGACACTGGTGCGCGGCGCGGATGTGCGCGGCATCCCGGACGGCGTCGGCTACATGTTCCAGCAGGACGCGGTGCTGCCGTGGAAGACGGTGCTGGACAACGTGGCCCTGGGCCCGGCCTTCCGGGGTGTGCCCAAGAAGGCCGCCCGCGAACGCGCCGCCGCCTGGGTGCGCACGGTCGGTCTCGCCGGATTCGAGGGGTACTACCCGCATCAACTGTCCGGCGGTATGCGCAAACGGGTGTCGCTGGCGCAGACCCTGGTGAACGATCCCGAGATCATTCTCATGGATGAGCCGTTCAGCGCGCTGGACGTGCAGACCCGCCAGCTCATGCAGGACGAACTGCTGCGGGTGTGGTCCGGGACGAACGCGGCGGTCATCTTCGTGACGCACGATCTGGAGGAGGCCATCGCCCTCGCCGATCGCGTGGTCGTCATGACCGCTTCTCCCGCAACGGTATGCGGTGATTTCACGGTGAGCCTGGAGCGGCCGCGTGATGTCGAGGAGGTGCGGCTCACCGAGGAGTTCCGCGATCTCTACAAGGAAATCTGGGAAACGCTGCGCGATCAGGTCGAGGCGGCGCGTAGTGAGGGAGCCTCCCGTGTCGCTTGATGTCCTACCGCAGAATGTCGCCGCCACACCGGTTTTCGAATCCGAGGAGCAGATCCTCACCCGGGTGCGTAATCAGGCACGCAAGAACAAGATTCGCACGTGGAGCCTGCGCGCCCTGCTGGTCGTGCTGTGGCTGGGGTCCTGGGAGCTGACCGCCTCGCTGTGGATCGATCCGTTCTTCTACTCCAAGCCCTCGCTCATCTGGGACCGGCTCGTCGAATGGTTCACCGAGGGCACGCAATTCGGCTCCATTTGGTTGCAGCTCTACACCACCGTGCAGGAAGCCGTGCTGGGCTTCGTCATCGGCACCGTAGCCGGTGTGGTGCTGGGTGTGCTGCTGGGCCGTAGCCGGTACTGGGCCGATGTGCTCGCGCCGTTCATCAAGGCGCTCAACGCCGTTCCGCGCATCGTGCTGGCATCGCTGTTCATCATCTGGTTCGGCCTGGGCCTGAGTTCCAAGGTGGCGACCGTCGTGGTGCTGGTGTTCTTCGCGGTGTTCTTCAACGCCTTCACCGGTGCTCGCGAGGTGGACGGCAATGTGATCAACAATGCCCGCATCCTGGGCGCGTCCAAGCGCCAGGTGCTCACCTCGATCGTGCTGCCGAGCGCCACCACCTGGATTCTGTCCAGCCTGCACACCGCCTTCGGTTTCGCGCTCATCGGCGCGGTGGTCGGTGAATACGCCGGTGCCAGCAAGGGTTTGGGCCTGCTCATCTCGAACGCGCAGGGCACCTTCGACGCGGCGGGCATCTACGCGGGCATGATCGTCATCACCGTGGTGGCGCTGGTCGCGGAATGGATCATCGGCCTGGCCGAGGGACGCCTGCTGAAATGGCGTCCATCGCAGGCGGCCGCGGGCCACGGCGGGATGTGAGCATGCGCTACCGCAAGAGCCTGGCGCTCATTCTGCTCGCCGTCTCCTCGCTGCTGCTGGCGACCGGCTGTCGTGACTCGCGCACCATTCCGACCGCGAACGGGCGACCGCAGCTCACCATCATGGTCGGCGGCCTGGAGAAGGTGATCTACCTGCCCGCCATGCTGACCCAGCAGCTCGGCAATTTCGAACGCAATGACATCGATGTGAAACTGCTCGGCGAACAGTCCGGCGCGACCGCCGAAACCGCGCTGCTCACCGGCGATGTGCAGGCCGTGGTCGGATTCTACGATCACACCATCGATCTGCAGGCCAAGGATCAATGCCTGCGCACCGTGGTCCAATTCGCCGATGTGCCGGGCGAAGTGGAGCTGGTGTCCACCGCGGACGCGGGAACCATCCGCTCCCCCAAGGACTTCGCGGGCCGCAACCTCGGCGTCACCTCGCTGGGATCCTCCACCGATTTCCTCACCCAGGCGCTGGCCGGGCAGGAGGGGTTGAGCACCTCGGACTACACGCGGGTGAAAGTCGGTGCGGGACAGACTTTCATCGCGGGTATGAACCACAATGGCATCGACGCGGGCATGACCACCGATCCGACCGTCGCCAAGATGGTCAGCTCGGGTGATGCCCAGGTGCTCATCGATATGCGCAATGAACAGGGCACCCGGGCCGCGCTGGGCGGACTGTATCCGGCGGCCTCGCTGTATATGCGCTGCGAGACCGTGGACAGCCATCCGGAGATCGTGCAGCAGCTGGTCACCTCGTTCGTGCAGACCCTGCAGTGGATCAAGGCGCATTCACCGCAGGAGATCGCGGCGAAGATGCCATCGCAGTACGCGGGCGGTGATCCCGCGCTGTATGTGAAATCGGTCAGCGATTCGATCAGCATGTTCAACGGTGACGGGCTGATGAAACGCGAAGGCGCGCAGAACGTGCTGCGGATTCTGGGGCAGTACTCGCGCAATGTGAAGCCGGTGCGGGATCGCATCGATCTCGATGCCACCTACACCAATCGGTTCGTGGAACAGGCGCTGCGGCCCACCGCGCAGTAGCGCCCGATCCGAAAAGCCCCGTGCGAACGCGCATCCGATGAGGGGGATGCGGGATTCGCACGGGGCACTTCGATGTTCGGACGCCGGTCAGCCGTAGCGGGCGTCCCGGCCGGGAGGTTCATCGCGAATGCTCTTGCCCGGATGCTGATTCCGGCGCTCCCGCTGCCCGCGCGCGATCTCGGTGGCGAGCGCGTCCAGCGGTTGCGCGAACGGCTGCACGGTCAGCGCCGCGAGCCACTCGCGGGCCGCCCGGGTGGCCTCGGGATCGATGGCGTAGATCCGGCGGGTGCCCTCGGCGCGCACGGTGAGCAGTCCGGCCTCGCGCAATACCTTGAGATGCTGGGAGACCCCGGGCTGCGAAATCGAGGTGAACCGTTGCGCCGCGGCGACAATCGCCCCGGCGGGCAGTTCGCCCGCACCCACCAGTTCCAGGATGAAGCGGCGCACCGGATCGCCGAGGGCGTCGAAGATTCTCGCCGGGGATATCGCCATCAGGATTCCGCGCTGCCCTCCGGCTCGACCGTGTAGAAGGTAATCGTATTGTCCCGCGCCGCGCGGGCGACGGCGGGATCGTCACCGTCGGCGATAGCGGCCGCCGCCCAGCCCTCGGCGGCCGCGCTCACGAATTCGATGCCGGGCGGGGTGGTCGGAAAGGCCAGTCCCGCAGCCGGATCCACCGATTCGCCGGAGTCGATGTGCAGCCCCAGGGCCATCAGCGCCAGATCCCAGCCGACACCGACCGCGCCCGGGCCGTACTGCGTCCAGAATCCCGGATCCACCAGTGCCTCGTGCACCAGTTCCAATGCGGTGCCGTCGCCGTCCGGGGTGAGGCCGATGGTCAGCCAGGACATGGCCGGGCCCATTTCCCAGGTCACCGCGAAGCGCTCCGGAGCCTCGCACTCCTCGATGAGCCCGCCCGCATTGCCCTGGGTCTGATAGCGGCCGCCGGGCTTCAGCTCACCGGTCACCGGCAGGAACCAGCGCGGCAGCCGTTCCGGATTGGTGAGCGCGTCCCAGAGATCGGCCTGATCGGTTGCGTAGACGCGGCGGGCGACGGCGGTGCGGGTCGGCTTACCGTCCCGCACACCGGTGCGCACCTCGCGCACGACCAGTCCGGCGACGGCGATGGGGTCGTCGAGCAGGGCCATATCATCCTCCTTTATATAAGTTCGAACTTATACTACCCGGCGTCGAGTTGGCTCGCCGCTAACCTGGCCGCCATCTCGCGATGGCATCTTGATCTCGTGCACAAGGTTCTGCCCGATACCTGGTTCCACCGCCTGTGCGCGGGCATCTCCGACCGCCTGCCGTTCGGGCTCGAACGCTTCGCGCCACCGACCGTCGTGGGGTATCTGCTGATCAGCGCGGTGTGCTTCACGGCAGACATGATCGCGCTCACTCTGTTGCACGGCACCCTCGGCGCACCGCTGCCGGTCGCGGTCACCACGGGCTACATCACCGCGTTCGGTCTGAGCTATGTGCTGAACCGCACGCTGAACTTCTCCTCGCACGCCGCGGTCGGACCGCAACTGACGGTGTACGTCGTGGTCGTGGTGGTGAACTATCTGGTCTTCATCCTCGGCGTCACCAGCGGATTGGCCACCGTGGGCGTCGACTATCAGCTCGCCCGGGTGGCGGGCGGCATCGGCGAGGGCATCTATATGTACGCGGCTATGCGCTGGCTCGTCTTCCGCGGCGCAATGCATCGACCGTGAAGATGGCCAGGGCCAGCCAGATGAGCGCGAACCCGGCCCAGCGCGAGGCGGGCATATCCTCGTGACCGATCGCCACACCCCAGGTCAGCTGTAGCGCCGGGGTCAGATACTGCAGGATTCCCATGGTGGACAAGGGGACTCGCGGCGCTGCCAGTGCGAAGCACAGCAGCGGTATCAGGGTGACCGGGCCGGAGATCATCAGCAGCGCCGAATGCGAGACGCTGGAACCGAAAGTGGCGTTACCGGTGACGGCGAGCACCACCACGGCGATAACGGCGAACGGCGCGGCCGAAATGCCTTCCGCGGCAAGGCCGGGCAGGGCATCGAGCCGGATCACCTTCTTGATCAGGCCGTAGGTGGCGAAGGAACAGGCCAGGATCAACGCGATCCACGGCGGGCGGCCGTAGTCGATGGTCAGCACGATCACCGCGGTCGCGCCCAGAGCCAGTGCGAGCCACTGCACCCGGCGCAGCCGCTCCCGAAAGATGATGACGCCGAACGCGACCGTCACCAGCGGATTGATGAAATAGCCGAGCGCGCACTGCACGACCTGTGCGGACATGACGCCGTAGACATACACGCCCCAATTGATGGACAGCGCAAGCGAAGCCGCCGCCGCCAGCCACCAGGTGCGGGCATCGATACCGCGCAACTCGCGCAGCCGGCCGGAGATCAGCAGGAGTAGCAGCGCCACGCCCAGGGTCCACAGAATCCGCTCGGCCAGCACCTCGACGGGGCTCGCGAATTTCAGCAGGCCGAAGAACGCGGGAAACAGGCCCCACATGAAGTACGCGCCGAATCCGAAGGCGACGCCCACCTGACCCGCCGAACGCCCGGTGCTGACACGGCTGGATCGTGCGGCATCCGCCTCGGCGGCGGCGGGTCTGTCTGGCACCCATCAACGTTAGCCTGTGCAACGACCAGGCGACTATCGGATATTCGCCTTATAAGTCCCGCTTGCCGACGCGCTTCCGGCTCACCTGGGCAAACCCGGCTAACCGCACGCAAACCTCTAGGCTGTGAATCATGTCGATCACCGCACAGGCAGCGACGCCCGCGACCGGGCTCACCTCAGCGGAGGTGGAGCAAAGACGGCGCGACGGGCTCACCAATGATGTTCCCGAGCGGGCCTCCCGCTCGGTGCGAGATATCGTCAAGGCCAATATCTTCACGCGCATCAACGCCATCCTCAGCGTGCTTTTCGTCTTGGTGATCGCGACCGGATCGATCATCGACGGCATGTTCGGACTGCTCATCGTCGCGAACAGCGCGGTCGGCATCATTCAGGAGCTGCGCGCCAAGAAGACCCTGGACGAACTGGCCATCGTCGGCCAGGCACAACCGGTGGTGCGGCGTGAGGGCAAGGCCACCGCGGTCGCACCGCAGGAGATCGTGCTCGACGACATCATCGAGCTCGGACCCGGCGATCAGATCGTGGTCGACGGCGAGGTCATCGAAGCCGAACTGCTCGAGGTCGACGAATCACTGCTCACCGGTGAAGCCGATCCGATCGACAAAACCGTTGCGGCCCCGGTCATGTCGGGCAGCTTCGTGGTCTCGGGCAGCGGCGCGTACCGGGCCACCAAGGTCGGCAAGGACGCCTACGCCGCCAAACTCGCCGATGAGGCCAGCAAATTCACCCTGGTCAAATCCGAACTGCGCAACGGCATCGACACCATTCTCAAGGTCATCACCTACCTGCTGATCCCGGCGGGCCTGCTGTCCATCTACAACCAGCTGGTCTCCAGTAAGGAATCCTGGCGGCCCGCTGTCAACGGCATGGTCGCGGCGCTGGTGCCGATGGTGCCCGAGGGCCTGGTGCTGATGACCTCCATCGCCTTCGCGGTCGGCGTGGTCCGGCTCGGGCGGCGGCAGTGCCTGGTGCAGGAACTGCCCGCCATCGAGGGTCTGGCGCGCGTGGACGTGGTGTGCGCGGACAAGACCGGCACACTCACCGAGAACGGTATGCGGCTCAGCGAGATTCGGGCCATCGCCGCGGACGGATCCGCGCCCGAGGGCGAATCATCCACCGCCTCCGAGGAATTGCGGCAGGTGCTCGCCGCCATGGCCGGTGACGATCCGCGCCCGAACGCGAGCGTGGCGGCCATCGCCGAGGCGCTGCCGGAGAAGCCCGGATGGCAGCCGACCGGGATCGCGCCGTTCTCCTCGGCCAAGAAATGGAGTGGGTTCTCCTACGGGGAGCACGGCAACTGGCTGCTCGGCGCGCCGGATGTGCTGTTGGACTCCGATTCCGAAACCGCCGCCGTCGCACAGGAAATCGGGGCCAAGGGGTTGCGCGTACTGCTGCTGGCCAGCAGCGACCGCCCGGTGGACGCGGCCGACGCGCCAGGTCACGTGACAGCCGCCGCGCTGGTGGTGCTGGAGCAGCGGGTGCGGCCCGATGCCAAGGAGACCCTCGAATACTTCGAATCACAGCATGTGGCGACCAAGGTCATCTCCGGTGACAATGCCGTCTCGGTCGGCGCGGTGGCTGCCTCGCTCGGCCTGGCGGGCGGTGACGATCCGGTCGACGCGCGCAAGCTGCCGACCGATCAGAACGAACTCGCCGACATGCTCGATCACAAGACCGTCTTCGGCCGGGTGCGCCCGGATCAGAAGCGCGCCATGGTTTCCGCGCTGCAATCGCGCGGGCATACCGTCGCCATGACCGGTGACGGCGTGAACGACGTACTCGCGCTCAAGGACGCCGATATCGGCGTCGCCATGGGTTCGGGCAGCCCGGCCACCCGTTCGGTGGCGCAGATCGTGTTGCTGGACAACAGATTCGCGACGCTGCCGTACGTGGTCGGCGAGGGCCGCCGGGTGATCGGCAATATCGAGCGCGTCTCGAATCTGTTCCTCACCAAGACCGTCTACTCGGTGGTGCTGGCCTTCCTGGTCGGCATCGCGGGCATCGGTTCGCAGATCTTCCACTACAAGGCGATCGGCTATCCGTTCCTGCCCCGGCACGTGACGATCGCGGCCTGGTTCACCATCGGCATTCCGGCGTTCATCCTCTCGCTCGCACCGAACAACGAACGCGCGCGCACCGGATTCGTCGGGCGCGTCATGCGATTGGCGATTCCGTCCGGTCTGGTGATCGGCGTGATGACCTTCATCGCGTACCTGATCGCCTACCAGGGACCCGATGCGGGCGAGACCGCGAAGGTGCAGGCGGGCACCACCGCGCTCATCACGCTGCTGATCATCGCGGTATGGGTGCTTGCCATCGTGGCGCGGCCGTGGAACGGGTGGAAGATGCTGCTCATCGCGGGTTCCGTTGCCGGATACCTGATTCTGTTCGCGGTGCCGTTCACCCGGCACTTCTTCAAACTGGATCCGAGCAATATCGCGCTCACCACATCGGCGATCATCTGCGGTGCGATCGGCATCGTACTGGTGGAGGTGGCGTGGTGGGTGAGCGCCAAATTGCAGGGCGAGACACCACATCTGCTGCCCGGCTCCCCCGGCGAAAACGACTGATCTTCACCGCATTCCGAGTCACGGCGGCGGCGCACCGATACGGTGCGCCGCCGTTCCGTTAAACATCCAAACTGGTCGCATGGTTTGGCTCGCCGGTGAACTGCCTTGTCCCGGACCTTTTTTGACCAGCGGGGTACCTTGTGCCCCATGGAGGTCCTGCTGCATCAGATCGACGCGTTCGCCGACGCACCGTTCTCGGGCAATCCCGCCGCGGTCATGCCGCTGCTGTGCTGGCTGCCCGATGAACTGCTGCAACATCTCGCCGAGGAGAACAATCTCGCCGAGACCGCCTTCTACACTTCGGCGCTACCCGCGGAGGCCGGTGCGGCACCGGACAACTCGCCCGCCTTCCATCTGCGCTGGTTCACCCCCGCCACCGAGGTCGACCTGTGCGGGCATGCCACGCTCGCCGCCGCGGCGCAGATTCTGGACGATATGCATCCCGGCGCGGATCGCGTGCACTTCTACACCCGCAGCGGCTGGCTCCGCGTCGACCGCGATCGCGATGATCTGGTGCTGGATCTGCCGACGGTGTCCTCGGTGGAGATCGATGTGCGCGAAGACATTCCGCGCGCACTCGCCGCGGCCTTGGGCGTCAAGCCGTTGCGCGCCTACGACGGCACCGATGTGGTGCTGCTGGTCACCTCGGAAGAGGAAGTGCGCCAGGCACATCCGGACTTCGCGGCATTTCCGAAGATGCCGCGCGGGGCGATCATCACCGCCGCCGGGGCCGAATCCGATTTCGTCTCCCGCTTCTTCGCACCCGGACAGGGCATCCCGGAGGATCCGGTCACCGGCTCCGCGCACGCCCAGCTCACCCCGCTCTGGAGTCGCGAACTCGGCCGCACCACCCTGTCCGCGCGCCAGCTCTCCGCCCGCGGCGGCGCGCTGCGCTGCACCCTCAGCGGCGACCGAGTCCGTCTGGCAGGCCGCTGCCGCCGCTACCTGGACGGCGTAGTCCGCCTGGCGGACTGAGGGATTCAGCCCGCCGAGCCGGTATGCACCGCTGCGTTATCGATTGACGATGGCGTCGGTGAGAGCCAGTAGATCGGCTTCCCGGTAGCCCGGGTACCCGTGCAGCATGGTGCGCCACTGCGCCGGAATCGCCGACGCGCCCCAGCGCGCGCCCAGCAGCCCACCCGCGATGGCGGCGGTGGTATCGGTATCGCCGCCCGCGCGCACCGCGAGTTCCAGTGCGGCGGGCAGGGTGTCGGCGTGGGTGATGGCCCACCACGCGGTCTGCAGGGCGTGCACCACCCAGCCGTTCTTGGGGAAGTCCGCGGGCGCACCGCATTCGGCCTTGTCCAGCAGCGGTCCCCAGAACCCCGCGTCCACCTTCGAAAGTGATTCGCGCACACCGTCATAGGTGCCGTACAGCACCGCGTGCCGGATGGCGCAGGTCCACAGTTTGCACGCCTGCATGGCCTGCATGTCGTAGTGCGTGAGCGAGCTGACCACGGCCGCGCCCTTGGCGCAGTGCTCTTCGTCGTCGAGGTAGGCCAGCGCCACCGGCGCGGTGCGCATGAGCGAACCGTTGCCCGCCTTCAAACCCTCCAGATCGTGCGCACGCACCTGCATCTCGCGCCCGGTCGGGCTGCGCCACTGCAGGACCTGCCTGGTCTGCATGCCGATATCGGCGGGCTTGGAATCCCACCAGATCAGGAATTCGGCCGCGACCGCGTCGAGTCCGGCCTCCTCGTGCAGATTCGGCACGCGCGCCGCCGCCCGGGCGATGGCGATCGCCATCGAGGTGTCATCGGTCCACTCGCCCGGCGCCCAGTTGAAACTGCCGCCGCCCTTCATCTCGATGACCACCTCGGGTCCGGGATGGGTGAACTCGTAACCCGCGCCCAGCGCATCACCCGCCGCCGTACCCAGCAGCACCCCGGCCGCCCGGTCCGCCTGCTCCGCGGTCAGTTCCATCAGTTCCCAGCCCCTCTCGATGAGCTCGCTGCCCTCACTCTCGCACGGACAGCTCTGCTGCCACGGTAGCTCTCACGCGACAGCGCTCGTGCCGCGGCCGGGAATGGTTGCGCTTCCTTGACGGGTGCGCGCCCGTCAAGGATTAGGGCAAATGTCCGATGGTGCCCGGACGCGGCCGCCCATAGTGTCGAGACCGGGGGTGTACCGCCGGGTCTGTCCGTGCCCGCCCCCATGCCGGAATCAGCGAAAGATGTTGCCGCGCACTTCCGGTCGGGCGGAGTGGCGTGCGCGGCGGAAGCAGAGGACCACCCCATGACGCACACCAGCCGCCCGCGCACGATCCGCCGGACGGTCACGCTGTTCGCGACCACCGCGGCGTTCGGCCTCATCGTGGGATGTTCGAGTGATCCGACCTCGGGGCCGATCACGGTCAAGGGTTCGCCGGCGCTCACCACCACGAGCGCGGCCGCGGCCACCAGCACCACCACTGGCGCGAATCCGGGTGCGGCGCAACCGGGCGGCGGACAGCCGGGCGGTGCGGGACCGCAGGCGCAACAGCAGCCGGGCGGCGCGCCGATCGACGAGCCGGGCCCCGCGCCCGATCCGGGCCCGGGCACCCCGCTCGGCACCGACCATTACGTGAAATGTACGGACAAGATCAATTACGCGGGTGACCCGCGCTCCAATGCCGAGATCAATCTCGAGGGTGAACGACACGGCGGTGATTGCCCCGCCCCGATAACGTCCGCCCCCTCGGCCGCGCCGTCCACTGTCGCGGCGACGACAACCGTTGCGCCCCCGGCGGTTACGACCACCACGAGCCCCGCGCCGGCCACGACGGCACCGGCGGCGAGCACACCCGCCACCACCGAACCGGCGACCACGAGCGCGTCGAAATAGCGGGCGGCGCTATACCTCCAGCTCCTCCTCGATGCCCCGCAGGCGATGCCGCGCCATCGCGAGATTGGCGCGGCCCCGGTCCAGGGCGAGATACAGGAACAGGCCCTTGGACTTTCGCCCGGTCATGGGCCGGATGATGTGATACTGCGCGCCGAGGGTGATCAGAATGTCCTCGATATCCTCATTGATGCCGAGTTGATCGATGGTGCGCATCTTGGCGCGCACCACCTCGGTATTGCCGGCGGCGGCGACCTGCAGATCCAGGGCTTTGGAGCTGCCGAGCATGCCGAGCGCCATCCCGCTGTTGTAATCGACCACGCAGGCGCCGACGGCACCGTCGATCACCATCATGTCCTTCAGTGCGATATCCATGTTGGACATGGCAGTTCCTTTCAATCGGTGTTTCTCTTCGGGGTTTTCTTGACGTTGTTCGCCAATTCGGTCAGCTGATCGGCGATGGCGCGGGCCACCGGACGCGATTCCAGATGCAGGCGGCCCACATTCACCTCCGGACCCGCCAAAACCGTCAGTGAGGCCGTCCAACCGGCCGCATAGATGACCACGTATCCGCCGGAGCCGTGCACCACGACCTCGTGAAAGCCACCGCCGTGCGCGGTGGTGGCCAGCCGGTGCGAGAGCGACAGCTGGGAGGCGGTGAGCGCGGCCATGCCGGTGGGTTCGATATGCGGCGGCAGATCGTGTGCGATAAGCAGCCCGTCGGTGGAGGCCACCAGGGTGCCGGTCAGCCGAGGTACGCTGTCGCGCAACAACTTCAGCTGTGCCAGCAGCACCGTGTTCGGTTCGGGTCGCGAGATCGCCACCTTTGTCATCCTTCTTCCCATCATTTCGCCGAGCCGCCTCCTGCGCGCGGTCACACCAGCTCCTCCAAGGCCGCCTCCCATTCCGTCCGCCGGGCCTGATCCGTTTGATCGAACGCGGCCGCTGTGCGGTCATGCCAGCTCCTCCAGCGCCGCCCGGACGCGGACGAGCACTTCACGGTCGATGGGTTTCCAGCGTTCCGGAGCGGGAGTCGTTGCCCCGGAACGCGCACGGCGGCGGGGAAGCTGTGCGGGCGGCTGCGAGGCCGCCGGTTCCGGATCCGATCCGGGTCCGCCGAGTGCCAGCGGCGGCAGGCGATCCGCCGCCGCCCGGCGCGCGTTCAGCGCGATCAACGGCGCGACCTGTGCGTCGGCGGCATGGCGCGGGGCGGTGAGGCGCACGGGCGGTTCGATCAGCCCGGCCTCGGTGAGTTCGCGGACGGCGGTGAGACAGCCGTAGGTGGTGCGGCCCAGATACTCGGCCAGGGTGGTGATGCTGCGGCGCGCGTCGGCGGCGGCGAGCATTTCGGCCTGACCGCCGGTGAGCATGACGCGGCGTTTCGGAATGCGGCGGGCCGGAACCACGGGGGCGCGATCGACCAGCGTCACCGGCCACGGCCCGGCCTCGGGATCGCCACGACGGGAGCACTCTTCGACGAGGGCGGGCGGTGCCACCTTGCAGACCGGAGCCAGCCAATGCGCGGGCGCGGGCTGGAATTCCGCGGGGGCGGGAGCGGCCAGCAGGAAGTAGGCGGCATCGAAAACCGAGAGCAGCGCCAGGGTTTCGAGTTGCGGCCGATGCAGCAGCGGACCGAGATCTCCGGCCTCGGCCCGCCGCCACTCCTCGGGGGTCGCCACACCCGCTTCGACCACCAGGCGATCGAGCCCAGTAGTCCGGCGGCAATCGGCGCAGGCGATCGTACCTTCGGCCAGATGGAATGCGCCATCCCCCGCGTGCAGTACTCCCGTCGAACCTTCCGCAGCCAATCTCCGCAATTCACTTGCGAGTTCAGCGCTCATGACCGCCCTCGGTGAATTCGGCCAGAATTCCGCGCAGGCGGAAACGGGCCATACCGAGATTTCCCGTTTCGTCGTCGAAGAGCACATGGACGAACAGTCGTCCGTCGAAGTCCCCCTTGATCAGATTCAACAGGTGGTACCCGCGAGTGCCGCAGACGATGATCTCCGAGATGTCATCACCGTCCGAGCCACTCGCCAGCGCCGGGCAGCCGAGCACCGCACGCACCACATCGGTGCTAGCAGCGGCATCCTCGTGCTGATCGAGGGGGTCCTGTCGTCCCGCCCCCGCTACCGCGAGCCCACTCGCACCATCTACCAGCGTCACACTGCGCGCACCTGGAATATCCATGATGCGCTGCAGGCAGCCGTCTATACCGATCACCGCGTCACCGCTTTGTCTGATAAGCCATTTGGCGATCCAGACGCTACACACGCGCCGCGCGAGCTGTCCCCCGTTTGCGCGAGAATTACGCGTACCCAAAGCATTCCCCCAGTAAACCTCTGAAGAATACCCCTCGGTACTCAATACCTAGCAGTACCAACAAGATTCGAAATGAAATATTCACTCGAATTGTTTGCTGGAATCCCCGGTCCAGCAAACCCTATGCTGATCATTAACCGCACTCACCTACCGACCGGCAGGGGCGATCTCAGTTGTCGGGGACGGGGCCGTCATTGGGACCGGCATCGGCGAGGTCCCGCTGTTCGGGAAGCAGCGGGGCGATGGCGAAAACGGCCGCGGAGGCATCGGCGGGCAGCGCCTCCACCGCGCGAACTCCGGGGCGGGCAGCCAGGTTTCGGAGCTGTTCGAGGTTGCCGTGCACGACCAGGCTCACCAGGCAGGGGCAATCGGCGCGCAGGCGGGCCGCGACCACGGCATTGGTGCGGACGTCGCGGTCGTTGTAAGCCTGCGCCACAGCCACCGCGGCCGCGGCCGAACGCTGGGACCCCAGCGCGGCGGCTTCGCCCGCGGGCAGCGGAATATCCAGCACCGGGGTCGCCACCCGGTCGATCGCCACATGGTAGATCGCGTTCGAAATGCGCAGGCCGCCACTGTATTCGGGAATGTGATCGGCCGAAATACCCGCGGTGAAGGAGATCAGCGCCCAATGCTCGGCGGTATCACCGCCGCCCAAGGTGTCCCGGGCCCGCGCCAGATACCGGTCGACCGGTTCGCTGTGCTCCGGTCCCAGGCGGTCGGTGGCGACAATGCCCTTGCGCGGCGGAATCGCCCAGCCCAGCAGCACGATCAGGATCACCAGCAGCACCGCCGCCGACCAGCCCGCGATCCGCCGCGCCCGGACATCATCGGTGAGGGCGCTGACCGCCCGGCCGATCTGCACGCGTAACTCCTTGTGCTCGTGACTCAGTGCGTGCGCAAGACTTCCAGAGCGTGTTCCAGATCGGCGGGGTATTCGCTGGTGATCTCGATCCAGCGGCCGTCCGCCGGATGGTTGAACCCGAGCTGACGGGCGTGCAGCCACTGACGTTCCAGGCCCAGGCGTTCGGCCAGGCGGGGATCCGCGCCATAGGTGAGATCACCGCAGCAGGGATGCCGGACGGCGGAGAAATGCACGCGAATCTGGTGTGTGCGACCGGTTTCCAGATGGATATCGAGCAGACTCGCCGACTGGAAGGCCTCGACCGTGTCGTAGTGCGTGACGCTGGGACGGCCGTCCGCGGTGACCGCGAACTTCCAGTCGTTACCGCGCGCGCGGCCGATCGGGGCGTCGATGGTGCCGCTGCTCGGATCCGGATGACCCTGCACCAGAGCGTGATAGCGCTTGTCCACGGTGCGCTGTTTGAACGCCCGCTTGAGCACGGTGTACGCGTGCTCGGACTGCGCGACCACCATGACGCCGGAGGTGCCGACATCCAGTCGGTGCACGATGCCCTGGCGCTCATGCGCGCCGGAAGTGGAGATGCGGTAGCCCATCGCGGCCAGACCGCCGACCACCGTCGGGCCGGACCAGCCGACACCGGTGTGCGCGGCGACGCCGACCGGCTTGTCGACGGCGACGATATCGTCATCGGCGTAGAGGATCTTCATACCGTCGACGGGGGTGGCCTCGACGACGAGTTCGCGCTTGGGCTCCGGAAATTCGACCTCCAGCCAGGAGCCCGCGTTCAACCGGTCGGACTTGCCCGCCGCCACACCGTCCAACTGCACCGAACCCTCTTCGGCCATACTGGCGACCGCCGTGCGCGACAGGCCCAGCAAACGGGACAGTCCGGCATCGACACGCATACCGTCCAAACCATCCGGCACCGGCATACTGCGGGTTTCCCTCATACGGTCTTCTCCTCCGCGCTCTCGTCCTCCTCGTGCCGATGCGCACGCGTGCCATCGGGTTCGAAACCGAACACCGTCAACGCCACCAGTAGTGCGGCGCCGCAGACAATCGCCGAATCGGCGACATTGAACACCGGCCACCAGCCGACCGCCACGAAATCCACCACGTGACCCTGCAGCGGGCCGGGCGCGCGGAACAGGCGATCGATCAGATTGCCCAGTGCGCCACCGAGCACCATGCCCAGGCCGATCGCCCACGGCAGCGAGCGCATGGTGCGGCCGATCCGCACCACACCGATCACCACGGCCGCGGCGACCAGGGTCAGCAGCCAGGTCATACCGGTCGCCATCGAGAACGCCGCGCCCGGATTGCGCACCAGGGTCAGGCGCACCACATCGTCGATGATGTGGATCGGGCGGCCCGGGGTCATCTTGGCGACCACGAGGCATTTGGTCAGCAGGTCCAGGCCGAGCAGTACCGCGGCCACGAGCAACAGCGTGCGCAAGCGCAGCGGCTGGGCCGCATCGGCGGCGGGTTCGGTTGCCGGGGTCGCGCCGACCGCGGGCCGTCCGGCGTCCGTGCCGGTTTCAGCGGCGGCGGGAGGCGCGGGCTCGATGGCGGCGTCCGGATTCGGCGTTGCCGGGGTGCCGAGGGGTGCGCTATCTGCTGGCGACTCGTCTGGTTCGTCTGCGCCGGATTCGCGCGGCCGGTCGGTACTCACCCTTGACATCATTCCCTATGGCCATTCCGTGCCCGATGGCCGGACGGCGCGCCCGCATCCCAAGCTGATTATCAGGAAGTGGCCGTAACCTGTTCGACGTGACGGTGTTGTCTTCATCCCCCGGTTCGGCGAACGCCACCGCACGCTGTACCCGTACCCCCGGCCGCGCCCGGCCGGGACAGCGCGCCACCCGATCCGGCGTCCTTCTCATCGTGCTCGCGGTCACCCTGTCGGCCTTCGGGGTCGGCTGCAGCGACCGCTCCGAGACCACCACCGAATCCGACAGCGCGGAGCCGCTCGGCATCGGTAAGGAGGTCACCATGCCCATCGCGGCGGTGACCACCACGGTGCTCGATCCCGGCGCCGAACCGCGCTCGGCGCTGCGGCCCACGCTGCCGCCGGGCACCACCCAGCAGGTCACGCTGCGCACCGACCATCACATCGAACAGCAGATCGACACGCAGGCCGTGCGCGATTTCTCCCCGCCCGCGGTGACCATTCCACTCACCGCCGAGGCCGGGACCGACGGGGTGGAGCTCACCCTCGGCACGGTCACCTCACCCGATCCCGCGCTGGCCAAAGCGCTACTGCCCGCTGACGGTTCGCGCGCCGGACTCGATATGAGTGAACTCGGCGCGATCACCGCGCTGCGCCTCGCACCCAAGGCCGCCACCTCCGATGCCGCGCGCGCCGCGCTCGAGCAGGCGTTCTATCAGGCCGTCTACCAATCCATCGCGTTCCCGGACGATGCCGTCGGCGAAGGCGCGGTATGGACGGTGCGGCAACAGGTTTCCGGCAGTGTGCCCCTGGAACAGGTCACCACCGCGACGCTCACGCACCGCGAGGGCAGTCTGCTCACCATCCACCTCGATGTGACCCAGACGCCGAAATCGACGGTCTGGCATCTGCCCAATGAGGCCGGTCAACTAGAGATCATCGACTACCTCATGCGCGGCACCGGCGTGATCACCGTGGATCTCGGTATGCCGCTGCCGGTGTCGGGCTCGGTCGAAGTCGGCGGCAACCAGGCCTACCGCGACCCGCACAGCGCGGTCACCCTGCGCCAGACGCTGCGCACGCAGGTGCAGTGGGGCGCCTGACACGCCCGGGCCGGCGGCCGGGCATGATGGCGGCGTGAACCTCCGTAATCGGCCACGCGGACGCACCGCGGTGGCGGCGCTGCTCGGCGTGAGCGCCGTGGCGCTGTCCGCCTGCGGCTCACATGATTCCGCGCCCGCACTGCCCACGCTCGGCCCGGTGGTACAGCCGACCGTGCCCAGCAACGCACCGGTGCCGGATGTGACAGGGCTGCGCAACGGGCTGCTGGACGCCACCCAGCTGCCGTCCGGATACACCTCGCTCGGGGATCCGCCGACCGGCAGTAGCACCGGGGCCGGGGCGGGCACCAATCCGGTGCAGTGCGCGAAGGTGCTCGCGCCCATCGCCGAACAGGCCACCAATGCCGCCACCCGGGCCGCCGCGCAGTACGGCGGGCCGGATTTCGAGAGCATCGATATCGACGCCGCCGCCTATGCCAACGGTGGGGCGGCACAGGCTTTCTCGACGGTGCAGGCGCTGTTGCGGGCCTGCTCCAGCTACTCCAGCACCGATCCGGACGGCACCAAGGTCGAATACCAGGTCGGCGGACTCGATCAGCCGACCTCCGGCGACGCCTCCTTCGCATTCCGGGTGCACACCACCAGCCAGGGCCTGACGCTGTACTCCGCGGTGACCGTGTCACTGGTCGGCGCGACCGTCGTGCAGTTCTCCATGTCCGGTGCGAAAGAGCCGGACCCGCAACAGCTCACCGCGCTGACCGTGGCGCAGGTGAACAAACTGCGCGGACAGCCCGCGCCTTGACCCCGAAATAACTTCCGCCCCCGCTGATTCAGCGGGGGCGGACTGTTCTACTTCCAGCCGTTCACATTGATCGGGCCCGGAGTCCAGAGTCCCGAATGGGTTTCGGGGGTGATGACCGGGCGGCCCGTGATCGCGGTGTCGTCGATGCGGGAGAACTGTTGCAGCTCACCCCAATCGCGTCGCCAATCCTGGTTCAGGTAGGTGGCCAGGGTGTGCGGGCGCAGCAGCATGGTGCTCCAGCCCAGCGGGCCGCCGCCGTCGTGGTTCTCCCACAGGTTCGTGTCATGCGCACCGCCGCGGTCAGGCAGGATGCGATAGCCCGGCACCTCGGCGATACCGACGTGATGATCGAACGGGCGCTGGCACGGGAATTGCAGGCCCACAGCCCAATCCAGCAGTACGGGCTGCTGTGAGCCGATGAGATCCTGCAGAATGCGGGTCTGCGGCACCCGCGGCGGGGTCAGCGCGACCCACTGCTTACCGTCCCGATCGCGATCGGTGGCGACAATGCGGATCACCGTCGCATCGGGCGGGATCTCGGTGAACGGGATCCGCAGATTGCGCCAGGTCGGCGTGGGACCGATATCGATCGGCGTGATCCGGCCCCGCGGCTCCAGATCGGCTGTGCCGTACTCGATTTCGACGGATTGACCGGGGGTGACCACCCCGTACTGATCCACCGAGCGAATTCGCCCGGCCGCCGTGATCGCGACAATGCCCTTGCGATCGGCCGCGGCGGGCAACCGGTACCAGCCCGTGGTGAGCTCGGCGACCGACTCACTCGTGCCATTGCTGCCCAGCACCGGCACCTTGGCCGGATTCAAACCGAAAGGCAGTGCGGTGGTGGTGGTTCCGGATTCGCTGTCACTGGACTTGTTGGTCAGCGTGGTGGTGATGGCGCTGGTGTCGACCTCATCGTCGGCGCGCATATCCGAGGCCACGCCCGATGGGCTGAAGCCCTTGGCATCCGCGGTGAAGGTGCCGAAGACGTCACCGTTCACCGGCGTCAGCATGCCGTCGTTGGGATCGGTCTCCACCAGCACATCTCGCGCCATACCGCACGGCTGACCCAGCACCGCGGCGGTATTCGAGCGCGCCAGCGAGAACGCCGGATACTGCGAATACGCCGCCTTCGCGAACGAGCCCACCTCGACCAGCACCATCAGCGCCGCGGCGATGGTCAGCGGCGACAATGCCGCCAGCCGCCAGGCGCGCGGGGAAATACGATGCGGGGCAGCGGGTTCCGGGGCCCGCACATGCCACCACCCGGCCAGCGCCAGGAACAGCAGCGCGAGCACCAGGAACAGCTTGTTCACCCCGATACCGGCGATCAGCGGCGGCTTGTCATTGAACGGGATGCCGAAATTCGAGACGTACCACCAGCCGTTCATGCTGGAGAACGTCAGCGCCAGCGCGAAAGCCACCACCGAGGCGAACAGCGCCCGGTTGCGCGGTGAACGCATTACCTTGGGGCCCAGCGCAACCGCTGCGAGCACCCCGATCACGCCCGCCAGACCGGCGTAGACGCCATTGTGGTGCGTCCACTTGGTGGGGGTCGTCATCATCAGCAGAATCACGCCGACGGTGCTGCCAAGCACCCGCCGCGCCGGACCGGAGGCCACCGTCGGAATCCGGCCGCCCTTGCGCAGCAGCACGAACGCGCACGCGGCCATGCCCAGCCACAGCATGAACATGCCGAACCGGCGCGCCACCGAACCATCGATGGAGACCATGAAAAGGTACTGGTAGCGCAGATATTCGTCCGGCCACTTCACATTCGGGCCGACGATATTGTGCACGCGCTTCATCTCGAACATGGCGGCGAGGGTTTCCACGCCGAACATTGCCACCAGCACCACGGTTCCGGCGGCCACCAGCGGGGTCGCCAGGGTGAGATAGGCGACGAAACGAGTGCGCAGGACTCGCAGCGCGCTCGCACCCTCCGGAACCGGCTTGCTCAACGCCCGCGCGCGGTCATCCAGCACCCGCCACATCGGGCGGATACCGGCCAGCAGCGGAGCGAAGCAGATGACACCCGACGGGCCGACCGTACAGCTGAACGCGCCGATGGCGATCGCGATGCCGAACGGCAGCAAGTGGCGGGTGGCGATGGCGCGCTCCACCGACACCCAGGTGAGCAGTACGCCCATCGCCACCATGGCCTCCGGGCGCAGGCCGTTGTTGTACGGCAGCCAAATGGTCAGGAAACCCAGCGCACCGGTCCACACCGCGACCCGATTCCGGCGAATCCGCGCGCCCAGGCGCGGAATCACCTCGCGGCTGATCACCAGCCAGCAGATGAAACCGGCCAGCAGCGCGGGCAGGCGCACGAACGGGCTCGCCACGCTGATCTCGGCGAGCCGGCCGATCAGGTCGTAATACGGTGTGCCGACCGGGTTTTCGGGGACACCGAAGTACGCGAAGTAGTTCGCCATATAGCCCGCGTGAATCGAGGTGCGGCCCATACCGAACTGGTAGCCGTCATCGGAGGTCGTCGAACCGATGAAATGCCACAGCAGCAGCGTGCCCAGCACGAACGCGTCCACGGCGGAGAACGACCACCAGCGCTGCGGCAGGAAACGGCGGGCGCGACGGCCGTCCAGGCGATCCAGGCGGTGCAGCGCGAACAGGGCCAGCAGGGTCGCCAGTACGGCGGTCCACAGGGCGATGCGCTTGATCAGCGTCGGATGCGCGGAGAAGCGGCTGTCGAGTTTCGCGGTGGCGGTGACGCCGTCCGGGGCGGGCAACTCGGTGAAGAAACCGACCAACTGCGGGCGATAGTCTCCGTCGAGTGTGACGGGAGACACATTCGAACCCGCGAGAATCGCGGTGGCCCGGGCCATTTCGGTGTGCACGGTCAGTACGCAGTTGGCCGGGAGCTGGTCCATCGGGACGCTCACCAGGGTCTGATCCTGCAGTACCGCTTCGAATTTGCCGGGTGTGACGACGCCTTCGGCATCGGTGGTGGCAGCGGTCACATGCGCCGCGAACCCGTATCGATCGCGATTCGGCGCTCCGTTCGGCCCCGTGGCGAGCAGGGTCCCGCCCTGCGAACCGAGTTGCGCCGCAGCCGAACACGGGATGGTCGCGTCGAAGGTCAAGGGCGCGTAGGAGATGAGCGGCGCTTCCACACTCTTGGCCGAATCCCCCTGCGGCCAGGACAGTGTCGCGGCATCCACCTTGACCGGCAATACCGGCACCGCGATGGCGGCCAGCACGGCGATCAACCCCGCGATCAGAGCGACCGGCCGTTCCCAACCCCCGTATCTTCGTCGATCGGAATCGGGTCCAGCACTACCGGCGGAATCCTGCCCCGCCTTCTCCATCACGTCGGTCACGATCGCAGATATTAAGGGGCGTTCCTGATAACCCGCTCCACAGTCACCGTGCACCCCGCGCGACCCGCACCACATCCTGCACGAACAACCCCATATCCACCCCGTCCGCACCTCCTGGATACCGCACCTCGAACGCAGTCACACCCGCCACAACCACCGCAAACCGCACAAACCCACCATCCCGCGCCCACTCCACCACCGCCTCCTCCCCCAACCCGATCACCGCATCCCCCACCCGCAGCACCAACCCGTCCCCATCCCGGCACACCTCCGCCGCCACGCCACCCAGCTCACCGATCAACGAACCGACACCGAGCCCATCCCACGGCCGAGGCAACCCGGGCTCCGGCACCGGCGGAAACTCACAACCGGGCCCGGGATCTCCCTCCCCAGGTTCAGGCAGAGATGGAAACCCGGGATCCGGCCGGGGTGCGGGGGCCGGGGCGGGCTCGGGGTCCGGCACCGGGACAGGTTCGGGCGGCGACTCGGCATCCGAACCCGGCACCCAAAAGCTACGGTCGGGAGCATCGGGGGCCGCGTAGTCCGCAATCGGCGACAGGCCGAAATCCCTTGGGGTGTAAGGGATCTTCGACGTCGTGTCGTACTCGTGCTCGTCCAGGGCGAATCGATTATCAGGTATACCCGCCCGCGACTGCCGAGGCGGGGATCCCCCTTCGGGAGTCGATGGGCGCGGCGAATTCATACGTTCGACCGGTTTCGGCGTGGCCGGCTGGTGCCGGGATTCACCGGACGGCGCGAGCTGGGTGTGCGGCGAGGCACCGGTGGCCGATTGCGGAGCAGCGGGCGTCGCGGCCGAGACAGGTGCGGGTAATGGTGATGGCGGTCGATGGGAGTCGTCGAAATCGAGACCGAGCTGTTCGGGCTGAGGCTTCTGCTCCTTCACCGGCTCGGTGGGTTTCGGGGCGGGTTCGGTTTCCTTTGCCGGTTCCGGCCGGGATTGGTGTTCCGCTGGCGGAGTGGGGATTTCGGGGGCCGGGTGGGGTGTGGAGGCGTCAGGGCCGCCGAGATTGGCGGTGTCGGGGGTGTCGAACCGGGGAGCGCCGAGCGGATGGACTCCGGGGGTGGGGTGGCGCAGCCCCTTGGTGCCGCCGGTGAGGGCGCCGAAGGCCGCGCCATTGGTGAGGAGGCGGGGGTCCCAGGTGAAACCGTTGAAGACACCGCCGACACCACAGGCGCCTACCGCGCCGATCATGCCCGCGCCCGCGCCGACGGCCGCGCCACGGAACATGTTGGGGATTCGGGTATTCGGGAGGGGGAGGTGTTTCGCGCCTTTGCCGAGCAGGTCGCCCGCGGGGCCACCGATGGCTCCCGCGGCCGCGGCGGTGAGGGCGGTGTCCCCTAGTCGGGTCCAGTCGACCTCTTTGCGGTGACCGGCGGCCTTCTGGCCGAGTTGGATCGCCAGGTCCTGGCCCGCGCCGAGGGCCGTGCTGATCGCTACGTGTTTCATGGTGAATCTGGTGAGGGCGGCGACGGCCAATTTCAGTGTCTCGCGGGCGATTTCGCTGATCGCGCGCCCTGCCAGCCGGCGGATGGCCACGCGGGTGGTGGCGACGGCGACCGCTTCCACGGCGGGGGCGGTGGGCGGGAACACCCACGCGGCGGCGATTTCGATGGCGAGCATGGCCAGGGAGCTGATGACCAGGATCTTGGTGTACTCGATCTCGGTGCCGAGGGCATCGGCCCCGTCGGCGACCGTGTCGAGGATCCTGGCGAATTCCTCGAGTGAGCGTGGGCCGTGTTCGAGCTGGTCGAGGGATTTGGCGATCGCCTCGATGCCTTCACCCCAGGGGTAGGCGGCGAGGGTGGCGTACTTGGCCGTCGCCACCGCATCGAGCAGATCGCGGATTTCCGCTGCGGCGGTTCGCCAATCGGCGCCGATGGCCCACATCCGGTCTTCATCGCCTTCGGGCCAGTCCGATCCGGCGACCCAGCCCAGTACATCGGGGAGGTCGAAACCCAAGGCCGTTACGCCCCGCCGAGACCGCGGGCCCCGCGGTGGTCGTTCTTCTCCAGCAGGGTGGCGGCGTCCCGCTGTCCGTCGGCACAGGACTTGAATGTGCCTGCCAGCTGGGCGAATCCGGATTTCAGGTTCGCGTGCGCGGCGTTGTAGCCCCGATCCCCCTCGGCGAAGGTGGCACCGTAGCCGTCGTTCCCCCACGCGGAACCCTTGGCGGACAACGAGTTCTCGAGCCTGTTCAGGATTCCGGTGATGCGCAGGTTCAGTTCATCCATCTGCCCCGCGGCCCCGCGCAATCGGCTCGCACTCGCCCCGACCTTGGCTGCCACCGCTACTCCTTCACACACATTCGACCGGAGTAGGACGATCGCACGGCGTGAACGGAATCGAACAGACGCCCGAGCCGGAATTAACGCGAAACTGACATCTGTTGCGGCCCAATACATCCCGCGTTGACGGGTTATTGACGCGCGAACCGTGCGCGAATCGCCTGTCCCGCACAGCGAACGAGCCCGCCGTCCGGACGGGACGACGGGCTCGCTTCGGGAAGAACTACGCGCAGGCCGGGGAGGTCTGGTTGGCCAGCGACAGCATGTTGCAGATCCATTCCTTCTGGACCTTCCACTTGCCGTCCTCGGCGACGAAGGGCACCACGGCGTTCTGCGGCGCACCACCGGCGACGGCGACCTGTGCGTCGGCGGTCAGCGTGCCATTGCCCAGATCGGTCACACCGGTGACGGTGATGGTGGCCTGGTTCTGCTTGTACGCCTCGATCATGCGCGAGGGCAGGCTCGGATCGGCCTGCACGCCCTGCATCATGTCCAGCTTCTCGGCATCGGGAATCGCCGGGTCCAGGGCCTTCTGCAGCTGGGCGTTCAGGTCCGCGGCCGTGGGAGCGGGCGGGTAGTTCTGGGCGGCGGTGGTCTGCGAGGTGGAGGTCTTGGTGGGCTTGGTGGACTCCTTCTTGTCACCGTCGCCACACGCCGACAGCCCGAGTACCGTCACGACAGCCAAGGTGGCGACCGCGATACGTCCAGTCTTCTGAAACTTCAACTGCTCGTCCTTTGCGTTCGAGTAGGTCCGTTCGACTACGTGACAGCGTGGCAACCCCATCGGCGACGCTGCACGACGACACAGAGGCTACCAACGCGATCCGTGAGAATCGGCCTCCGAACACGCTGCGACGCACTTTCAGTCCGAATCCTCATAATTGGCGCATTCGTCCCTTAAACACGGCCCACCAGCGGAAGTGTGGTTCACTCCAGGCTGCGCAGCGGGTCGGCCCGTGTCAGCGCCGGGTCCTCGGCCGAAAAGGTGCGCGCCGCGCCGGGACCGGTGGACCGGGTCTCGAAGCGCACCGTCACCACCCCGTGGCCCGCGCCCTGCACCCAGCCGTGCCCGAAGTCCGGATGTGCCACATCCAATCCCGGATACCAGCTCTCCTTGGCGTACGAGCGCGTCGCGGGCGGCACCTCGGGCACCGGGCCCGCGGCAATACCCAAAGTCGGCTCCTCCGAGACCGATTCACCACTGTCCACCGCCTGATCCAACTCCGGGAACAGCGATTCCTGCCGAATCTCCGACAGCCCCGCGAAACCCACACCCACCAGGCGAATCGGCCCCAACTCCACCGGATCGATGGCCGAGCGCTGCGCCGCCGCGGTGAGCGTGGCCAAATCCTCGGTGGCGTACGGCAGTGTGAAGGACCGTGTCACGATGCTCATATCCCGGCGCTTGAGTTTGAGCACCACCGTGCGCGCGGCCCGCCCGTCCGCGGTGAGCCGCCGATGCGCGGACACCGCCATGGCGTCGATGGCCGGGCGCAGCTGCGGCAGCGTGACGATATCGGTCTCATAGGTGGTCTCGGCGCTGATCTGCTTGGCCTCGGCGCGCTCGGCCACCGGGCGATCATCGATACCGCGCGCCAGCCGATGCAGCGCGATCCCCATGGCGCCGCCCAGAATCGAGGACGCCTCGGTCTCCGGCAGCGCCGCCAGCGCGCCCACGGTCTCGATTCCCAAAGTGCGCAAACGACTTTCGGCGACCGGACCGATGCCCCATAGGCGCCGCACCGGCAGCGCGGCCAGGAAGCGCTGCTGCTCCCCCGGTGAAATGACCCGCACCCCATCGGGTTTGGCCATATCGGAGGCGATCTTGGCCAGCTGCTTACCGCTGCCCGCGCCCACCGACGCCACCAGACCGGTGCGCTCGCGCACCAGCGCGCGCAACTCCTCACAGAATTCGAGCACCTCGCCCGCGGTGGCCCCGGCCAATTCGGCGGGCTCACCGAACGCCTCATCGAAGGACAGCGTCTCCAGCACCGGAATCCGCGACCGCATGGTTTCGAACACCTGCCCGCTGAGCTCGCCGTACACCGCCCCGCGCGGCGGCACCACCACCGCGTTCGCACCCACCAGCCGCCGCGCCTGATGCATGGGCATGGCCGAGCGCGCCCCGAACACCCGCGCCTCATAGCTCGCGCCCGCCACCACACCGCGCCCGCCCATACCGCCGACCAGCACCGGCCGCCCGCGCAGCGTCGGCCTGGTCAACTGTTCGACCGAGGCGAAGAAGGCGTCCATATCCATATGCAGCACCCAGCGCCGCCCGCGCTGATCGTTCGCTGTGCGGCCGCTCCCGGGTTGCTGCGAATCCGCCCGGCCACCCGTACCCGGCGCACCGGCCCCGTCCGCACCCGTGAGCGCGCCACGACCAGGCACGATGCGCTCGGGCGCGGGATGGGCAGAGGTGTTCACGCTCGGGAATCTACGCGCCACTACCGACAGGTACGGCCAAGGCGGTGTGTGAGGATGGATGTCATGACGATTCGCAAGGCCGTGATTCCCGCGGCGGGCATCGGCTCCCGCCTGCTGCCCCTGACCAAGGCGATCCCCAAGGAAATGCTCGCGGTCGGCGATAAGCCGGTCATCGAACATACGGTGCGTGAGCTGGTGGACTCCGGCATCACCGATATCACCATCGTGGTGAGCAGCGGAAAGTCATTGATCCAGGACCACTTCCGGCCCAACCCGCAATTGGTGGCACAGCTGCGCGCCGACGGTAAGGCCGCCTACGCCGACGCGGTGGAGGAGGTCGGCGAGCTGAGCCGCCAGGGCCACATCACCTACCTCGATCAGCACGGCCCGTACGGCAATGGCACGCCCGTCCTGAACGCCGCCCGCACCCTCGGCGATGAACCCATGCTGGTGCTGTGGCCCGATGACGTGTTCGTCGCCGGGGTGCCGCGCGCCCAGCAGCTCATCGACGCCTACGAGAAGACCGGCGCGCCCGTACTGGCACTGGTGCCGATGGACCCCGCCGAATCACAGCGCTACGGCGTCCCGGTGGTGGAGGAGACCCAGGCCGACGGGCTCATGCGGATCAGCGGCCTGATCGAGAAGCCCAAGCCCGCGGACGCACCGTCCGGCTTCGCCGCCATCGGCGGATACGTGGTGACGCCCGGCATCATCGCGGAACTGCGCCGCCAGGTGGACAACTGGTACACGCACCGCACCGGCGAGGTCTACCTCACCGACGCCATCAATATCTTCGCGGCCTCGAATCCGGTGTACGGCCAGGTCATTCGCGGTACCTGGTACGACACCGGCAATCCGGCCGACTATCTGGTGGCCCAATTCGCCTCCGCGCTGGCGCATCCCGAGTACGGTCCGCTGTTGCGTCAGCTCGTCAAGGAGTAGGCGCGCGTCACAAACACGCCAGCGTCCAATTGGTCAAAACGTGAAACATAGGGGCAACAAACCACGATCATCCCCACTGGATCTTGCTGGGCTAGTGTGGGAGTTCGGTTTTGCGTTGCGGCAGTACGCTCATGTTCGGAACAGGTATCCGGATGGCGGCGCTGGCCGCCGTGACCTGTGTCATCACCACCGCGCTCAGCGCGGGAACGGCTGACGCGGCCCCACCCGATCCGATCACGAGCCACGCGACCCTCGCTGCCACACCGGTTTCCGAGGACGGCTCACGCATCACCCGCTTCGAGATCCGGGACGCGCACAACCTCACCCTGCACGTGTACTCGGAGGCCATGAACGCCGAGTACACGGTGGAGGTGCAGCGTCCCGCCGACGCCTCGGCGCCGCGACCGGTGCTGTACCTGCTCAATGGCGCTGGGGGCGGCCAGGATACGGCCAATTGGAAGCGCAATACCGACTCCACCCAGTTCTTCGCCGATAAGAACGTGAACGTGGTGATGCCGATCGGCGGCGCGTTCAGCTACTACACCGACTGGCGCGCAACCGATCCCAAGCTCGGCGTGAACATGTGGAAGACCTTCCTCACCGAGGAGCTGCCACCGCTCATCGACGGGGCCTTGGGCACCAACGGTTTACGCGCCATCGTCGGCATGTCCATGTCCGGCACCTCGGTGCTGCAATTGCCGATCGCCAAGCCCGGACTGTACCGCGCGGTCGCGGCGTACAGCGGATGCGCGCAGATCAGCGATCCCATCGGGCGTAAATTCGCCGAGCTGGTGGTGTCCATCGGCGGCGGCAATCCGGCCAATATGTATGGGCCCGATACCGATCCGGAATGGGCGGAGAACGATCCGTACGTGCACGCCGAGGATCTGCGCGGACTCGAGCTCTACATCTCCAATGGCAGCGGACTGCCCGGACGGCACGACAATCTGTCCGATGTGCGCAGCCTCGGCCCGGCCGACGGCGGCATCATGCAGCAGCTGCTGGTCGGCGGCATTCTGGAGGCGGCCAGCGACTGGTGCGCCCGGAACCTGCAGGTCAAACTCGATGAACTGGATATTCCGGCGACCTTCGAGATCAGCCAGGCGGGCACGCATTCGTGGGGTTACTGGGAGGACGCGTTGCGCGCCTCCTGGCCGGTGCTGGCCAAGGGGCTGGAGCTGTAAATCCCTACGGCAGTGGGACTATCACCACGCGATTGTCCGGCATGGCGGGCACCCATAGATTTCGGCCCGCCGCGTCGACGGTGAAATCGGCTGGGCCGTGCAGGTTCTCGGGCAGTCGCACCGCGGCGGCCTCGGCGCCGTCCGGATGGTAGGTGGTGATCCGGCCGGGCTGATCGCCCCCGCTCACCACCCAATCGGAGACGATCAGGGTGCCGTCGGAGAGTACGGCGAGCCCGTCCAGCACACCGTGAATCGCGCCGATGCGCTGCGGTACCACCGGGTTCCGCACGAGATCCAGACGCCATACGTCACCGCCGCCGAAATCCGCGCCGACGCCGGCCACATAGGCGACCTTGCCGGTCGCGTCGAGGGCGATGCCATTGGCCCCGGGCAGCCCGGTGGCGATCGGATCGAACCGCTTCGTCTCCAGGTCGAGCCGGAACACGCTGCCGCGCACGGTATCGGTGACCAGCAGCGTTCGGGAATCCAGCAGCGCCAGATCATTGAGCAGCGCCGGTTCCCCGCCGAGCGCGGCCTCGAACACCTGCCCGTGCGTATCGACGTCGTAGCCGACGACCCGATCGATATCGGCGACGAATACCCGATTGTCCGTGCGCGCCAAGCCTTTCGGCGCGTTCAGCGGTGGATCGCCGGGCCGCGGCATGGCCCGCCGCGCGGTCACGGTACCGGCCGAATTCAGCTCGGTCAGATAGCCGTCGCCATCCTTGCCGGTGGCATCCGCCCTCGCTCCGACATTGGAGATGAACCACCGGTCCCCGGCGAACAGCACACTCTCGGGCGTCGAGAAGCCTTCCAGGGAACCAGGTTTGGCGACGGTGCCGGAAGCGGCGTGCGCGCCGGTGGTGCGCGCCGCCGCTGTGTCATCGGATGCGCCGCAGCCGGTAGCGGCGGTGAGCAGCAGCACCCCGGCGCAGGTGGTCGCCACCCTGCGACCGCTGGTCATCGCGAGACCGTTCGACCCATGGGACATGAGCCCACCCTCCGACGGAAGATCTCGCCCCGACCGGCGAGACGGGGGTCAGTCTAGCCAGCGCGGGTCCGCGAGAGAGCCGAAATCAATTGAACTCCAATCGGTTTCGTTTACTCATCAACTACTCGTCGGTGGCGTTGTAGCGGACCAGATAGTCCGCCATGCGAGCTATGTCGGCATCATCCCAATCCCGGAGGCGTTCCTCGAACGCCGCCGCCCGGGTGCGCGCCGCCGCGGTCGCCACCCGGCGGCCTTCAGGGGTCGCGTGCAGGATGTGGTTGCGCCGATTGGCCGGATCCACCTCCCGCTCCAGATAGCCGAGCCGCTCCAGGGTCGCGACCTGACGGCTCATGGTGGATTTGTCGAGATGGAAATGTCCGGCCAGCTCACTGGCCAGGCAACCGTCCCGTTCGATGACCAGATCCAGAATGCTCGACGCCACCAGCGAGAGCTCCGGATGCAGTTCGGCGGCGCGACCGCGGGCGCGGCGCGCGAAGGCGGTGAGTTCGCGCTGGATCACCTCGATGGCGTCCGCACGGGCGGTATCGGCGGTCGCGGCACCCGGGAATTCCGGCTCGGTCTCCATAGTTGTATAGTACAACCTCATATAGTTGCATTTACCAACCGTTCGGAGATTCCATGGTCACGCATCAGATCCGGCACGTCGCCACCCATCTGCTCACCCCGCTGCTCATGTGCCTGGGCATGGGACTCGCGTATCTGGGCGCGTTCCACCAGCCCGAACCCAATCACCTGGCCGTGGCCGTGGTCGGCGACAGCGCACAGGTCAAGGTGCTCGCACAGACACTGAAGGACACCGGCGGCAGCGCGCTCGACGTCATCACCGTGCCCAGCCGCGACGATGCGGTGGCGCAGCTGCGCAATCGCGATCTGGCGGGCGCGTTCGTGCCCGACGCACAGCATCCCGAAGTGCTGGTCGCCAAGGCCGGATCCGATACCACCGCCATGGCCGCCGAAGCGGTCTTCGGTCAGGTCACCGCGAAACAGGGTGTGCCGCTGACCATCACCGATGTCACCACCGCCGCCTCCGGCGACCCCACCGGACAGGGCATCTTCTTCCTACTGGTGGCATTGAGCATCGGCTCGTACGGCAGTGTCGCGGCCATCGGCGCGGCGGGCGCGGGACTGTCCATGTGGATCAAAGGTCTTATCGGACTGGTGACTTCGCTGCTGGTGAGCCTGATCGGACTGGCGCTCGCGGGCCCGGTCTTCCACGTCGTCGATCACGACAGCGCCGCCATCTGGGCCATGTCCTGGCTCTACTCCGCGGGCATTCTCGCGGTAGGCATCGGCGCGCACACCTTCCTGAAGCGCTGGACCACCCTCGCCATGATGGTGGTGTTCGTGATGCTCAACTTCACCACCTCGGGCGGCGTCTACACCCCGTGGTTGCAGAACGACTTCTTCGGAGCGCTGCACTCCTTCTGGAACGGTGCGGGCTTCGTGGAGGGCGCGCGCAGCCTGCTGTACTTCGACAGCGCGGGCTTCGACTCGCGACTGCTGAGCCTGTTCGCCTGGTTCGGCGCGGGCCTGGTGCTCATGATCGCGGCCGCCTATGCCGAAAAGCGCCAGACGGCAACGGCTCCCAAACATGCGGCGGTGGCCGAACCGGCGACCGAAGCCCGGGAGGAGGCCGAGGAGGAGATGGAGGAAACAGTGGGGGTCTGATGCTCAGCGGCGAATATCGAGCTGCGCCAAGGCCGTTCGCACCCCGGCCCGCACGGTCTCGGTATCGCCCACTCCCCCGCTGACGGCCACGCCGTCCCGAGTCAGGAGCAATGCGCGCGCCGCCTGGTCCACCTCATGGTGACCGGCGGCGCGCAGCCGTTCGGCCATGAGTTCGCGGAACCAGCCGCGATAGTCCCGCACCACCTCGCGCACCGCGTGCTCCGGATTCGGGAACTCCACGGCCGCGTTGAGAAACGGGCAGCCCCGGAAACCCGGACCGCAACTGAGTTCGCCGAGCTTCTCGAAAATGGTGACGATACCGTCCGCGCCGTCACCGGGCACCGACTCCAAAACCTCGCGCTGCCGGTCGTATTCGCGCACCAGATAGGCCACGACCAGGTCGTCCTTGGTCCGGAAGTGGCGGTAGAAGGTGGCCTTGGCGATGCCCGCCTCGGCGATGATGCGGTCGATGCCCACGGTGTGGATGCCCTCGGCATAGAAGAGCCGGGTGGCGGTCTCCAACAATCTCTCGCGGGCTGCACTCATACCCTTGACGATAGCAGACAGACCTGTCTACTCTGAAGGAGCACGTGAACAGACTAGTCTGTCTAGGAGGCAGTCATGGCACCCCTCTACACCGCAGTCGCCACCTCGGTAGGTCGCGACGGCCGCTCGTACACCGATGACGGCATTCTCGATCTCACCCTGGCCCGCCCCAAGGAAATGGGCGGCGACGGCGCGGGGACCAATCCCGAGCAGCTCTTCGCGGCCGGTTATTCCGCGTGTTTCGCCAGCGCGCTGCAGCTGGTCTCCAAGCGTATGAAGCTCGACGCCGAGGATGCCTCGGTCACCGCCGAGGTCGGCCTGAACGCCATCGAGGGCGGCGCTTTCGGCCTGTCCGTCGTACTGCGCGTGGAACTGCCCGAACACCTGCACAACGAGCAGGGACAGGCGCTCATCGAGGCCACCCATCAGGTCTGCCCGTACTCCAATGCCACCCGGGGCAATATCCCGGTGGAACTGGTTGTGGAGTAACGACTCTCAGTAGAAGCGGCGGATATCGTAGATCTCGAACTGCGAGAGCGGGCTCAGCCCGACCGGGACACCCCAGTCATAGGCGTTGAGCACATTCCCGCCGCCGGCATAGATGCCCACGTGTGAGGCATCGCCGTTCAGAATCACCACGTCACCTGGCTGCACGGCCCCGACCGGGACTTCCAGGCCCACCTCGGCCTGCTGCCAGGTGGTGCGCGGCATATCGATGCCGACGCTGCGGAACGCCCACTGCACCAGACCGGAGCAGTCCCAGGCGTCCGGGCCCACCCCGCCCCAGCGGTAGGGCTTGCCGGTCTGGGTCTGCGCCAGTCCCAGCGCGATCATGGCGCGCGGACTGGTGATCGGCAATTGCGCCGAGCCACTGGCACTTCCGGAGGCGGAACCGCTACCGCTGCCGGAGGAGGAGCCCGAGGCGGCGGATCCGGTATCGGCGTGCGCCGCGCCCGCCCAGAGCGCGCCGGTGAGAGTCAAGGCCGCGGCAGTCGTCAGAAACGATGCGGTCCGGCACAGCAGTCTTCGTGTCATGCACTCGCCCTTCAGCTCAACCACGCCGAAGGCACGACACTCAGCAAGCAATCAACCTGCAAACGGGCCACGCTGCCCGGTGTGACGTGAGATTCAGCGCGTACGACTGGAACTAGCGATACATCTCGAAAACACCATAAAGCTAAACGTTAGCTCTACAGTTGCTGTTCTATCTCATCAGTCACATGCTTCACAAGGGGTATCCGGCGGGCGAGTCTCGAGAGTCACCTCACTCGCGGGCGGCGAACACCTCCCGAGCGGCGGTGATGGCATTGAGCGCCGCCGGGAAACCCGCGTAGCCGCCGAGCTGGATGATCGCCTCGATGGCCTCCTCGCGCGTGCCGCCGACATTGAGCAGGCCGTGCAGGTGCACGCGCAGCTGCGGACCGGCGGTGCCGAGCGCGGTGCACGCGGCGACGGTCGCCAGCTCGCGCGTCTTCAGATCCAGGCCGGTGCGCGAATACACATCGCCGAAGGCGAATTCGACGATGTAGCGCGCCAGGTCGGGCGCGGTGTCCGCGAGCGCGGCGAAAATGTGCTCGGCCGCATCGCCATCCACCTCATCGAGCTTGGCCAGACCGCGCTGGTAACGCTCCTCCCCGGTCTCCTCGGGCCGAATATCGGACTCCGACACCGGATTTCCGGCCTCCGGCCGATCCGCGAAGGCGGCCCGCGCCACCGTGATGGCATTGAGCGCCGCCGGGAAACCCGCGTACACCCCGACCTGGATGATCGTCTCGACCACCTCGGCCGGAGTCAGTCCCACCGTGAGCCCGCCGTCGATATGCCAGCGCAGCTGCGGTGCGGCGTGCCCCAGCGCGGTGAGCGCCGCGATGGTGATGATCTGCCGCTGCTTCAGCGTCAGCCCGGGCCGCGAATAGATATCCCCGTAGCCGAACTCGACCACGAACCTGCCCAGGTCGGGCGCGATATCGGCCAGACTGTTCACCACGGCCCGACCGTTCGGGCCACCGACCTGGTCGAGCACCTCCAAACCACGCTGGAAACGATCATCGGCGGTGGGGCTGGAGCTCATGCGGGACTTCCTTCCCTGAGGTGACATACCTGAGTTGACGTGGCGGGCCAGGTGACGGCCCAACCCATCCTCAACTCCGCAACCTCCATCCCGCGCGCGACATTCCGGCCTGTCCCGAGATGGCGAAGGGGCGCAGCCGCGATGGCTGCGCCCCTTGCGATCTGTCCGGCTGTCAGACCTTGGTGACGGAAACCTTGACGCCGCCGACGATCTCGGCGGCCTCCGCGCCCGCGTCCCCGAAAGTCAGGGTGGTGGCGAGGATTTCACCGGCGATGAGGTCGCGGTGGGTTTCGGCCCAGCCCTTGCGGTCGGCGGGGACCTCGAGGATCACGGTGATCCGGTCCGAGACGTCCAGGCCCTGGGATTTGCGGGTTTCCTGGAGGTCGCGGATGAGGTCGCGGGCCCAGCCCTCGGCCTCGAGTTCCTCGGTGACGACCGAATTCAGCACCACCAGACCGGCATTGCCGGGCAGCGCGGCGGTGGATTCGGGTTCGGCGGCCACCAGGCGCTGGGTGTACTCCTCGGGCAGCAGCGCGATACCGGCGGCGGTGACGGTGCCATCGGCGGCCTCGCTCCACTCCCCGGCCTTGACCGCCTTGATCACCGTCTGCACCTGCTTGCCCAGGCGCGGTCCGGCGGCACGGGCGTTCACCACCAGTTCGAAACGGCCGTGCGAGGCCACATCGGTGGTGAGATCGACCCTCTTGACGTTCACCTCATCGGCGATGAGATCGGCGAACGGGCGCAGCCGCTCGGCATCCTCGGCCGCCACGGTGAGCTCCGAAAGCGGCAGGCGCACACGCAGATTCTGCGCCTTGCGCTGACCGAGCACCGTGGAGCAGACCACGCGCACCTCATCCATGGCCGCGACCAGTTCCGGATCGCCAGGCAGCTCGGACGCGCTCGGCCAATCGGTCAGGTGCACCGAGCGACCGCCGGTGAGCCCCCGCCAGATCACCTCGGTGATCAACGGCAGCAGCGGCGCGGCCAGCCGGGTGATGACCTCCAGCACGGTGTGCAGGGTGTCGATGGCATCGCGATCCTCTTCCCAGAACCGCGAACGCGACCGGCGCACATACCAATTGGTGAGCGCGTCGGCGAAGGACCGCAATTCCTCTGCCGCGGTGGCGATATCGAGCCCTTCCAGGGCATCGGTCATCACATCGCGGGTCGCGGCCAGTTTGGCCAGGATGTAGCGATCCAGCACGTTCTGCGAATCCGTGCGCCACACACCGGGTGTCGAGGCGTACAGCTGCAGGAAGGTCCACGCGTTCCACAGCGGGCGCAGCGCATGGCTGACACCTTCGCGGATACCGCGCTCGGTGACGATGAGGTTGCCGCCGCGCAGGATGGGCGAGGCCATCAGGAACCAGCGCATGGCATCGGCGCCGTCGCGGTCGAAGACCTCGAAGACATCCGGGTAGTTGCCCTTGGACTTGGACATCTTGAGGCCGTCATCGCCCAGCACGATGCCGTGCGCCACAACCGATTTGAACGCCGGGCGATCGAAAAGCGCGGTGGACAGCACATGCAGGTTGTAGAACCAGCCCTTGGTCTGGCCGTTGTACTCGACGATGAAATCGCCCGGGCTGTGCGCGGCCTGATCGCCGGAGCCCTCGAACCACTCCTTGTTCTCGAACGGGTAGTGCACCTGCGCGTACGGCATGGAACCCGATTCGAACCAGCAGTCCAGCACCTCGGGCACGCGCCGCATCATCGACTTACCGGTCGGGTCATCGGGATTCGGGCGCACCAGATCATCGATACCGGGCCGGTGCAGATCGGCCGGGCGCACGCCGAAGTCCTGCTCCAGCGCGTCGAGCGAACCGTAGACATCCACGCGTGGGTACTGCGGATCGTCCGACACCCACACCGGGATCGGCGCGCCCCAGAAGCGATTACGGCTGATGTTCCAGTCGCGCGCGTTCTCCAGCCACTTGCCGAACTGACCGTCCCGCAGATGTTCCGGGGTCCAGTTGATCTGCTGGTTCAACTCCAGCGCGCGATCGCGGAACTTGGTGACCGCCACGAACCAGGACGGCACCGCCATGTAGATCAGCGGCTGGCCCGAACGCCAGCTGTGCGGGTACGAGTGCTCGATCGTCTCGTGCCGCAACAGCTTTCCGGCGGCCTTGAGGTCCTTGATGATGACCGGGTTGGCGTCGAACACCATCAGACCCTGATACGGCGGCACCATCGAGGTGAACTTGCCGCCCGCGTCCAGGGGCTGCACGATCTCGATTCCATTGGCGGTGGAGACATCCATATCCTCCTCACCGAAGGCGGGCGCGAGATGCACGATGCCGGTACCGGAGTCGGTGGTCACGTAGTCGGCGTTGAGCACGCGATGCGCGTTCGGATGACCCACGAAGAAGTCGAACGGCGGCTGGTACCGCAGATCGGCCAGCGCCGCGCCGGAGTGCTCGGACAGCACCTCGGGCTCCTCGCCGAACTCCCGGGTGTAGTGCGAAACACGTTCGGCGGCAAGCAGGTATCGCTTACCGTCCTGCGCGCGCACATGCACGTAGGTGACATCGGGATGCACCGCGATGGCGAGGTTGGACGGCAGGGTCCACGGCGTGGTGGTCCAGATCAGCGCGTTCGCGCCGTCCAGCTGTGCGAGCGGATGCTCGGCCGGAACCGACAGCACCATATCGACGGTGACCGCCGGGTCCTGGCGCATGCGGTACGAATCATCGAGGCGCGCCTCCTGATTCGACAGCGGCGTCTGCTCGTACCAGCTGTACGGCAGCACCCGGAAACCCTGATAGATCAAACCCTTGTCATGGAGCGACTTGAACGCCCACATGACCGATTCCATGAAGTCGAGGTCGAGGGTTTTGTAGTCGTTGTCGAAGTCGACCCAACGTGCCTGTCGCGTCACATAGTTACGCCACTCGTTCGTGTAGCGAAGAACCGAGGATTTGCACGCGGCATTGAATTCCGCGATACCCATCGCATCGATCTGTGATTTGTCCGTGATACCGAGCTGCTTCTCCGCTTCGATTTCCGCGGGCAGCCCATGAGTGTCCCAACCGAAGCGCCGCTCGACCTTCTTACCGCGCATCGTCTGAAAACGTGGGATCAAATCCTTGACATATCCGGTCAGCAGATGACCGTAATGCGGCAACCCATTGGCGAAGGGCGGACCGTCGTAGAAGACGAATTCCTCTGCATCGGAACGGTTCTCGATGCTGGCGCGGAAGGTGTCATCGGCGGCCCAGTAGTCCAGCACGCGCTGCTCGAGCTCGGGGAACGATACCTGCCCGGTCACGGAGCTGAGCTCGACGCGAGGGTAGGAGTTGGGGGTCGGGGTCTCGCCGGACATCTCGGCGTCAGCTCCTCGTGCCAGTGGGTCTCGGGGACCCGGTGGGCACGGGGACGATACGGCGCCGGTGCGCCGATACCGCGGTACCACCCCGCTTGTCCGGCTGTGGACCGGACCTCTCGTTATGAGCTGTGACGGGCTCACCCGTTCGGTTCTACTGGGCGCTCGCACCCGAAACGGCTGCTCACACTGTTCTTCCGAAGACTCCCCGGTGATGGCCGGATCAACGCCGCAATACTGTGTCAATTCTAACCGGGCAGGTCCAATGGATATTTCCGGCCCGTCTAATGCCTCGCGTGCCGCCCGCCGGGGCGGGACTGCGAATCTTCCTCCGGTTCACGTAGCGACAGCGCACTGACCAGCAGTAACACCGCGCCTAACACGCACACAATGATGCAGCCCCAGGCCCAGATCACCGAACCGGTGGTCAGGGCTGTCACCAGCAGGCCGAAGCCCACCGCTGCCAGAGCCAGCGTCATCACGAGCATGGTCACCACCCCTCTTATGGAAACGGTGGCGGCGCCGCACCTCCCGTTTCACCGAACGGGGAGCGCGACACCAATGGCCGTGATTACGACTCTACTTGCCGCCCTTGAGGAGTGCGCCGTTGCCCGAAGCGCCCTCGCCGAACTCGCCGCCGTCGACCGGGACCGCGGAACCGCGGTTCTCCAGCTCTTCCAGCTGCGATTCCAGGTAGGACTTCAGGCGCACCCGGTACTCGCGCTCGAAGGTCTTGAGCTGCTCGATCCGGCTCTCCAGCACGCTGCGCTGCTGGGTGATGGTGGCCATGATCTCGGTGTGCTTGCGCTCGGCATCGGCCTGGAGGGCGTCGGCCTTCTCCTTGGCCTGGCGGAGCTGGGAATCGCTGCGGGTCTGCGCGTCCGACAGCATGGCCTCGGACTTCTGACGGGCATCGGCGATCATCGCCTCGGAACGGGTGCGGGCATCGCCCACCAGTCGCTCGGAGTTCGCTCTGGCATTGGCGAGCAGCTGCTCGGCCTCGGTCTTGGCATCGGAGGTGAGGCGATCGGCCATCTCCTGGGCCAGCGAAAGCACCTTGGCGGCCTGTAGATTCGCGTCCGCGCTGGGAGCCTCGGCCTTGACCGGGACCGGCGCGGCGACGGGCATGGGCGCCGGCGGCGGAATCGGAGCGGCCTTGACGGGCTCCGGCGCGGGCGGCTGCTTCACAGCCTGGACAGGACCGCGATTCTTCTTGGCATCAGCCAGTTCCGCGTCCAATTCGGCAACGCGCTGGCGAAGATCTGCGTTTTCTTCGATGAGGCGTGAGAGCTCCTGCTCGACCAGGTCGAGGAAGGCGTCGACTTCATCCTCGTTGTAGCCGCGCTTCCCGATCGGTGGTTTGCTGAACGCGACGTTGTGCACATCGGCAGGGGTCAGCGGCATGGAACGATCCCTTCACGCTTCGTTGGAGATCTAGCGGTAGATCTGGGTAAGCATTCTTTCCGCTCATTCTGTCACACATGAGCTAACGGCTGCCCCTGCTGGCCCGTGATCGTCATGAGGATGAACACGATGAAAAGCAGGACCATTATCGACAGATCCAGCCTAATTCCCCCAAGATTCACTGGGGGTATCAAACGCCTCAGGAGTTTCACGGGCGGGTCCGTGATGGTGAAGATCGCCTCGAGGATGATCACGACGAACCCGGTGGGCCGCCAGTCCCGCGCGAAGCTGCGAATGAACTCGACGATGACTCGGCTGATGAGCAGCAGCCAGAAGAGGAACAGCAGGAGGTTCAACACCTGGAACAAGGCCACAGTGTTCACTCTGCCTCAGAAACAGTGCCGCGCAAAATAGGATCACCGATCGCGCCGGTCACAGTGTGGTTTTCGGCGTAGTTCCGCCGGATCTTCCCCCGCGCGCGGCCGCACGCTCACACCCGTCACCGACCGGCCGCGGATAGGCCGTGAATGGACTGGGCGGGCTCTGGCGACCGCTTCGCAACCCCCGTTAACGACTGTCACACCGGCGCTGATCATCACAAAGCCGGTGTGACAGCTTACTTCTGGTTGTAGTAACCGTTCTCGGCCAGCTTGCGGCGCTCCTCGGCGGAGACATCCACATCGGCGGGCGAGAGCAGGAACACCTTCGTGGCGACCTTGTCGAATGAACCACGCAGCGCGAACGCCAGACCGGCGGCGAAATCCACCAGGCGGCGGGCATCGCTGTTGCTCATCTCGACCAGATCCATGATCACCGGGGTGCCGTCCCGGAAACGCTCGCCGATGATGGCGGCTTCGGCATAGGTGCGCGGGCGTAGCGTCGTGATCTTGGACAAGGGGCCTCCGTCCTCGAAGATCGCGGAACGGCGCGGCGGCTGCTGTTCCAGCCGGCGCTCCTCCATCCGCAACTCTTCCATGCGCCGCTCGGCCTCCGGGTCCACCGCGAGCGCGCCGCGCGTGGTGCCGCGCACCATCGAGGCGCCGCCGGAACCCATGGAACGAGTACGGCTGGACGGGGCGGTGTCGATACGGGTGGGGCGACGCGGCGCGTCGTAGCGATCACGTTCGCGCTCACGGTCATCCGCGTATTCGTCCGCGTACTCGTCGCGGCGCGAGGTGCCGTACGCGGGCTTGTAGGGCGCCTTGTACGGCGGCGGCTCGGCATAACCGGGCTCGTCGTCGTAGCGCTCGTGCTCATACCGGTCGTAGTCACGCTCGGTGTAGGCCCGGGACCGGCGCGGGGCACGTTCGTCGACGGCCGGACGGGGGCCGCGGTCCTCGACATAGTCGTCTTCGTAGTCCTCGAGCGGAACCATGCCGAAGTACGCCTTGAACTTGTGCAGCGTGCTCATCTGGTCGACCTTCCTTCGGCCCCGGTTGGCCTGGGGTGTTGTCCTGCTCAGTCCTCGTCTGCCACCAAGCATATGTTTCATATGTGACTGATGAGGTTTCTTTGCTACGCCGAGGTTATCGGTCGAGCGCCCATCAAAGCGGTACCGACACGCACGCAGGTGGATCCGTGGCGTATCGCGGCCTCCAAATCACTTGACATGCCCGCGGACAGCTCTCTGGCCTGGGGATGTTCCGCCAAAAGTGAGTCGTGCATATGGGCGAGTCGCTCGAATGCGGCGTCTGGGTCGGCGTCCAGCGGCGGGATCGCCATCAGGCCCGCGAGCTGCAACGATGCCGATTGGGCGACCTGATTCGCGAGGGCGAGCATGGCATTGTCCGAGACACCTCCGCGCGCCGGATCGGCATCGAGACTCACTTGCAGCAGGACCCGCAAGGGGGTCGTCCGCTCCCCCGCGTCCAGGGCCGTGTGGACCGCCGAATCCAGGGCGCTCGCCAACCGGTCACTGTCCACCGAATAGACGGTATCCGCCCAGCGTGCAACATGTTTCGCCTTGTTGCGCTGCAATCTGCCGATGAATTCCCAGCGTATTTGCGACAGGTGGCGCAGTTGCGCCACTTTGTCCGATGCCTCCTGCTCGCGCGATTCACCGAACTCACGCAGGCCGAGGCCATAGAGGATCTCGATATCCGAGGCCGGGTGGAACTTGGTCACCGGCAGTAGTCGCACACTGTCCGGTGCACGGCCCGCGGCCCGGCACGCTGCGGCGATGCGCTCGGTCAGGCCCTCGAGCGCCGCCGACAACTGCGCGACACGACCGGGCGCGGAAGTGAGCTCCGCCTCCTGCGCCACTGCGGAACCGGTTGCGGCGGCGGGATTCTCGGTCATTCTGCAATCCCCTCCGATGCCATCCAAATCACACCGGCGAGTCTGCCGGTCGGCGCGCCGCGGCGGTGACTGAAGAGCGCTTTGTCCTCGATCGTGCAGCGCGGGTCCACGGCAACGGCGCTCACGCCGGCGGTTTCCAGCTGCCGCCGGATGCCCGCGCGCAGATCCAGACCCGGGGTACCCCGCACGGTGGTGGTCGCACTGCCCGGCAGATGTTTCTCGACATCGGCGCGCATGGCGGCGGGCACCTCGTACTGGCGGCCGCTGGCCGCCGGTCCCAGGAACGCGCCGATCCGCTCCACCCGCGCGCCGAGCTCGACCATGGCCTCGATCGCCTTGGGCACGATCCCGATCCGCGCGCCGATCCGGCCCGCGTGCACGGCCGCGATCACACCGGCCTCGTCATCGGAGAGCAGCACCGGAACACAGTCCGCGCTCAGCGTGACCAGCGCCAGATCGCGCTGAGTGGTCACCAGCGCATCGGTGGCGGGAACGGCCTCGGCCCGCGGGCCGTCGACCACCGTCACATTGCGGCTGTGGATCTGTTCCATCCACACCAGCCGCTCCGGCGGGAGCCCGATGCTCTCGGCGAGCCGAACCCGATTGCGGCGCACGGCTTCCGGATCATCCCCGACGTGGTCGCCCAGATTGAACGAGTCATAGGGGGCCTGGGAGAAGCCGCCCGCCCGAGCCGTGACAACTCGTCTTGTCCGATACGTCGTGCCCGCAGAAGTCATACCTCCGAGAGTAGTGGCCAATTCCCCGCAACCCATCCGGAGACGGCGTGGCCATCACCACCCGCGCGGCCCGGGCAGACGAACGCGCCCGCCTCCGGAGGGAGACGGGCGCGTTATCGCCTTGCGGCGCCGGGTCAGCGGCGCATGAAGGAGGGGACGTCGACGTCATCATCGTCGGCATCCGGGGGCTGGATATGGCTGCGGGAATTGTTCGCCACGGTGGGTTCCATTGCCGGGCGCGGGGATTCGTAGGAGGGGGCCGGGCCGCGACCCGAGGACGGCGGCGGGTTCTGCGCCACCGGGGCCGGGGCGGGTTCCTGCCGGACCGGGGCCGGTTCGGGCGCGCGGGCGGTGGTGTAGTCCGGGGTGCGGGCCACCTCACCGGCGCGGGCGGTATTGAAGCTGGAGGTGGTGGTGGCGCCCGTGCGGCCTACGGCGGGCTCGATGCGTCGGGCGGGGCCGCTTCCGTCAAAACCCGCCGCGATCACCGTCACTCGGACCTCATCGCCGAGGGAATCGTCGATGACGGTACCGAAGATGATGTTCGCTTCGATATGGGCTGCTTCCTGCACCAGCGAGGCTGCCTCGTTGATCTCGAAGAGGCCGAGATCCGAACCGCCCGCGATCGAGAGCAGTACCCCGTGCGCGCCGTCCATGGACGCTTCCAGCAGTGGTGAATTGATGGCGGACTCGGCGGCTTTCACCGAGCGGCCCTCACCGCGGGCCGAGCCGATGCCCATGAGGGCGCTGCCCGCGCCGGACATGACGGACTTGACGTCCGCGAAGTCGACGTTGATCAGACCCGGGGTGGTGATCAGGTCGGTAATGCCCTGAACACCGTTGAGCAGCACCTCATCCGCGGAGCGGAACGCGTCCATCAGGCTCACGGCCGCGTCGCCGAGCTGCAGCAGGCGGTCGTTCGGGATGACGATGAGGGTGTCGCAGGATTCGCGCAGCGCCTGGATGCCCGCCTCGGCCTGATTGCTGCGGCGCTTGCCCTCGAACGAGAAGGGCCGCGTCACAACACCGATGGTGAGCGCGCCGAGCTTGCGCGCGATGCTGGCCACGACCGGGGCGCCACCGGTACCGGTGCCACCGCCCTCGCCCGCGGTCACGAAGACCATATCGGCGCCCTTGAGCACCTCTTCGATCTCGTCCTTGTGGTCCTCGGCGGCTTTGCGGCCGACTTCCGGATCGGCGCCGGCGCCGAGGCCACGGGTCAGTTCACGACCGACATCGAGCTTGACGTCCGCATCACTCATCAGCAGCGCCTGCGCGTCGGTGTTGACCGCGATGAACTCGACTCCCTTGAGTCCCTGTTCGATCATCCGGTTGACGGCATTCACGCCGCCGCCGCCGATGCCGACGACCTTGATCACAGCAAGGTAGTTGTGCGGGGGCGTCATGGGCTCTCGCCTTCCTTAGATCCAAAAAGCTTGTCGTCTAACGGATGCTCGCCGTATGCCAGTTCCGGATGGTCTCAGTTCGATGAACCCTCAACCATAGGTTTAGCCTTATGTCAAGTATCCGACTGGTGCGGAACGGTATTCGCAGCCACCGCGTTACGGGCGCAGGCGCGCCGAGACGAGAATCAGAATCTTGTGTGATCCACCTCGTCCGGTCCACCTGGCATCGTATCGTGGACGGTTGCCCTCCGGTGCCGGGACGGCGCTGGAGCGTTCCTGCAGGCCACCGAAACTTTCGGTGGCCCAATGGGTATCGCTCACTTTACCGTGACGAGATTCGGACTCGAAACGTCGAACACCTTGCCGGGCTGGGTGAGTAGAGGTCCCACCACCGCCGCCTTCTTCTGTGAATCACCGGTCCCACCCCACAGCACGGTACGCCCATCTCGCAACTCGAGAGCAATATCCGAAACCGATCTGGCCACAACCTCTCCCACGCCCAGGCTCGGCGGCACCAGCGCCATCACCGCGACGGCCGCCCGGGTGGCCGGATCATTGCCGCCGGGATGGTCGGTGACGAGTTTGGGCGCGGTGCCCGGGGGCTGTTCGATCGCGAATTCCACGCTGTCGCAATCGAGCAGATGCGGGCCGTCCGGGGCGTCGTAGTAGAGCACGGGGGTGCGCTCGACCACGGTCACCTGCACGGTGGACGGGAATTCGCGCCGCACCCGCACGCTGCGGACCTTGGGTAACTGCGCCACCCGTTCGGCCATGGCGGTGGTGTCCAGGCGGATCATGGACAGCCCGTCCGGCACCTGGAGTGCGTCCAGCACTTGCTCCTGCGGCACCACGGACAGTCCGTCGACGCGCACGGTGCGCACCGACAGCACCGGCGTGAACCAGGCCGCGATCCCGAGCGCCAGGATCAGCACCAGAGCGATCGCCGCGCCGATTCGCACCCGCGGTGAGCGCCACGAGTTCAGCAGCGTCGAATCGTCCCGGGACCGGCCGCGGCGCAGCCGGGCGCGCCGGGCCGCGCGCACCGCCGAATCGTCTTCGGCGGCAGGCTCGTCCGCCCGGTCGTCCGCGTCGTGCGCCGCGTCCGCCGCACCCCGCGTGCGGCCGGAGCCGTCAGCCGAGTTCTTCGCTCCCCCACCCGGGCTCATCTCCGCTCACCGCCCGTGCGAGGGTCGCGCGCGCAGACCGTCCAGAATCTGGCTGCCCAGCATGGTGACATCGCCCGCGCCCATGGTGATCACCACATCGCCGGGACGCGCGAGCGCGGCCACCTGACGGCCCACCCGGGACATATCCGGCTGATAGTGCACGGGTTTGGTGACCGAATTGGCCACCAGCGCACCGTTCACCCCCGGCAGCGGTTCCTCGCGCGCGCCGTACACGTCCAGCACCACGACCTCGTCGGCGAGCGAGAGGGCGGTGCCGAACTCGGTCGCGAAAGTGGCGGTGCGACTGTACAAATGCGGCTGGAAGACCACGATCACCCGGCCCGGGCGCGAGCGCGCGCCATCGCGGGCCTCCTGCGCCACCAGTTCGGCGGCGGCGCTGAGCACCGCGCGCACCTCGGTCGGATGGTGCGCGTAATCGTCGAAGACGCGCACGCCGTTCTCCCGGCCGGTGAGCTGGAAGCGGCGGTGCACACCGCCGAAACCCTCCAGGCCCTGGATGATTTCGCCCATATCGGCTCCGGCGGCGCGGGCGGCCAGCAGTGCGCCGAGCGCGTTCAGGGCCATATGACGGCCGGGCACCGAGAGCCGCAGGGTGCGCGGCGCGGGCTCCTCCGACAGCTGGAAGATCGCGACGCCGCCGACATCGCGGGGTTCCCAGGACAGCAGGTGCGCGCCGATCGGCACACCCGCGAAATCGCCGGAACCGTAACCGATTACCTCGATACCGCGCGGATCATCGGCGAGCCTGGCCACCGAGCGTTCGGCCAGGCCGAGCGAGCCGGGATCGTCCAGGCACACCACCAGGCGGCCGCCCGGTTGCAGGCGATCGACGAAATCGTCGAAGACCTTGGTGTACGCGTCATCGGTGCCGAAGAAGTCCAGGTGATCGGATTCGATATTGGTCACCACGGCCACATCCGGCGCGTACTGCAGCAGTGAGGCATCGCTCTCATCGGCCTCGGCCACGAAGATGCCGCCGGTGCCGTGGTGGGCGTTGGTGCCCGATTCGTTCAGCTCACCGCCGACCGCGAAGGACGGATCCGCACCGCAGTGCTGCAGCGCCACCACCAGCATGGAGGTGGTGGAGGTCTTACCGTGCGTGCCCGAGACCAGCAGTGTCTTATGGCCCTGCATGAGTTCGGCCAGTACGGCGGGGCGCAGCAGGACGGGCAGACCGCGCCGATGTGCCTCCACCAGTTCGGGATTGGTCTTGGGGATGGCGGCGAAGGTGGTCACCACGGCGGTCGGGCCGCCGGGCAGCAGGTCCAGGGCGCTCGCGTCATGGCCGATGCGCACCTGTGCGCCGCGGGCCCGCAGTGCCAGCACACCGCGGCTTTCCTTGGCGTCGGAGCCGGACACCATACCGCCGCGGGACAGCAGAATTCGGGCGATACCCGACATTCCGGCCCCGCCGATGCCGATCATATGCACCCGGCGCAGCAGCTCCGGTAGGTCCGTCTGCTGCTCAACGGGCGTATTCACGGCCTGTTGGGTATCGGCTGCTTCAGTCACGACCTGCCACCTCCAGCACAATTCGCGCTACCTCGTCCGCGGCGTCGCGATGTCCGGCGTCCGCCGCCGCGCGACCCATGGCTGTCAGCCGATCCATATCCCTGAGCAGCGGTATCACCTCGTCGATCACGTATTTCGGAGTCAGCTCCGCGTCCGCCACGATTCTGCCACCGCCGGCGGCGACAACGGGCCGCGCGTTGAGCTCCTGCTCGCCATTGCCATGCGGTAGCGGAACATAGAACGCGGGCAGTCCCACCGCCGACACCTCGGCGACGGTCATCGCACCCGAACGGCACACCACCGCGTCGGCGGCGGCATAGGCCAGCGCCATCTGCGATAGATACGGCACCGCAATGTATTTCGCGGGCTCGTGCAGCCCGTCCAGGGTGAGGCTGTGCTTCGGCCCGTGCGCGTGCAGCACCGAGATCCCGGCCGCGGTCAACTGCGGCGCGGCGGCCGATACGGCCTCATTGAGACTGCGCGCCCCCTGCGACCCGCCGAACACCAGCAGCACCGGCCCCTCGGCGGGCAGGCCGAAGTGCTCGCGCGCCCGCGCCCGCAGCGCGGGACGGTTCAGTGTGGTGATCGCCGACCGCACCGGGATACCGACAACCTCGGCATCGCCCCGACCGCGCGCGTGCACGCCCGAATTCGCCGCCGCGGCCAGCACTCTGGCGGCCACGCGCGCGCCGATCTTGTTGGAGATACCGGCCATGGCGTTGGCCTCGTGCACGACCACGGGTACCTGACGCCGCCCGCGTGCTCGGCTGCCCGATGGGCGACCGCGCCCCGGCAGGTACGCCAACGGCGAAAGTCCGCGTCCGGCAGCCAGATAGGCGGGCAGCGCGACATAGCCGCCGAAGCCCACGATGACGTCGGCGTCGACCGCGTCGATGATTTCGCGGGTGCGGCGCATCGAGGCCAGCACTCGGCCCGGCAGGCGGAGCAGGTCCGCGGTGGGCTTTCGCGGTAGGGGCACCGGGGGAATCAACTCGAGGGTGTACCCGCGTTCGGGCACCAGTTCGGTTTCCAGGCCGCGCTGGGTGCCCAGTGCGGTGATCCGGATGGCCGGGTCGTGGCGGCGCAGCGCGTCGGCCACCGCCAGGGCGGGTTCGATATGTCCCGCGGTGCCACCGCCCGCCACGATCACCGAGAGCGGCCGCTCCACTGTCACCTCGAATGTCCCCTGTCCCTATCGTGTTTCGTCGGATAGCTGGGTTCCCAGGCCCGGGTGCTGCGCCACGATTCGGTGGAGCGGCTGGTGCGCCGGGCGGTATCGGAATCTACGGACCGGCGGCGCGGCGGTTCGGAGCGGCCCCGGCCCGATGGCGGTAGCGCGCGGCGCTGCGGTGCGGGTTTCACACCGGATTTCGGCTTGGGCTTGGCTTTGGCGGTGCTGCGCGCGCGGGCGGCCTGTGCCCGTGCGGGCGAATACATTTCGGGCACCGGCAGCCGCAGCAGACGGCTGAAGCGGCCGTCCTGTCCGGCGTGCAGCGCCGCCACCGCCTCGGGTTCGTGCCGGGCGGCATTGGCGATGATGCCGAACATGAGCAGGGTGATGGCGAGCGAGGAACCGCCCGCCGACACCAGCGGCAGCTGCAGACCGGTCACGGGCAGCAGTCCCACCACGTAGCCGACATTGATGAGCGCCTGCGCGGTGATCCAGGTGGTCGCCGAGGCGGTCAGCAGCCGGATGAACGGATCCACCGACCGGGTGGCGATGCGCAGACCGGCATACACGAACAATGCGAAAAGCCCCAGCACCAGCGCACATCCGAGAAAACCGAGCTCCTCGCCGATGATCGCGAAGATGAAGTCGTTGTGCGCGTTGGGCAGATAGCTCCACTTGGCCCGGGACTGTCCGAGCCCGCGACCCCAGATCCCGCCGTCCGCAAGCGAATACAGCGCCTGGCGGGCCTGATAGCCGATGCCCTGCGGATCATCGCCGGGGCTGAAGAACGCGCGCATGCGGTCCGAGCGATATCCGGCCGACAGCGCCAGAATGCCCGCCGCCACCGCACCCGATACCGCGATGGTGACGAACATGCGCAGCGGCAGCCCACCGAACCACAGCAGCGCGGACAGCACGATGCCCAGCGCGATGGTGGTGGACAGGTTCGGTTCGAGCACGACCAGGAAGCACACCAGCAGCCCGGCGGGCACCAGTGGCATGAGAATGTCCTTGTACCCGGCCCTTTCGGTCTGCCGCGAGGCCAGCAGGTGCGCGCCCCACACCACCAGGGTCACCTTGGCGATCTCGGACGGCTGCACCGAGACGAAGCCGAGGTCGAACCAGCGCCGCGAACCCTGCACCTCCAGGCCGATGCCCGGAATCAGCACCAGCACCAGCAGCACCACCGAGAGCGCGAACACCGGGAACGAGAGCTGGCGCATCACACGCATGGGAATCCGCAGCGCGATATAGAACAGCACCGCACCGAACAACGCCATCATGGCCTGCTGGATGAACAGCGAATACGCCGATTTGCCAACGGCATACGATTCCACGCTGGACGCGGACAGCACCATCACCAGGCCGAGCACGGTGAGCAGCACCGCGATGGCGACCACGAGATGGAACGAGGCCAGCGGCCGCGCCAGCCAGGCCGCGAACCAGGTGTTGCGGAACCGCGCGGTCGCCGCCGAATCCTTGGCCGTGCGACCGGAATCGGTGGCCGCACGCGCCGGGGTCTGCGCCGTTCGGGACGGCATCCTGTCTCCGGCGCGGCGCGGCCCCGTCATTCCGATCTCCCGATGTCCTTCTCGTCCAGGGCCTGCACCGCGGTGGCGAAGCTCCGCCCCCGGTGGGTGTAGTCGGCGAACATGTCCAGGGATGCCGCGGCCGGAGCCAGCAGCACGGTGTCGCCTCGGGTGGCATAGCCCGCGGCCACGCGGACCGCGCGAGCCATCACCGCTTCGGGTTCGATTTCGGTGAAGGGGTCACCCATCCCTGCATCGTCCCCCGAATTCAGCTCCACCACGGGGACATCCGGCGCGTGTCGCGCCAGTGCGGCGGCGATCACCGGGGCGTCGACGCCGAAGAGCACGGCCGCCACGAGGTGTTCGCGGACCTCTTCGACCAGGTCCTCCACGCTCGCGCCCTTGAGCTGACCACCGGCCACCCAGATCACCGACTGGTGCGCCAGGATCGAGGAGCGCGCGGCATGCGGATTGGTGGCCTTGGAATCGTCCACGAAATCGACACCGCACAACTCCCGCACATGCGCGGCGCGATGCGGGCCGACCTTGTGCTCCTGCAATCCCTCTTTCACGAATTGCGGTGCCACATCGATGGATCGGGTGAGCGCGGCGGCGGCGAGCGCATCGGCCACACCGGCCGGACCCTGCGGGCTGATATCGCTCGTCTCGGCCAGAATCGCGGCCTTGGTGAAGGCGCGATCGAGCAGTTTGCCGTCCACCACACCGAGTTCACCGTCGGCGGGCACGCCGATGCGGAACCCGACGGTGCGGCGCGCCTTGGACTTTCGCGCCAGCGCGGCCGCGACCTGATCATCCAGGCCGACCACACCGACGCGGCCGGTGAGCGCACGCGCCTTGGCCGCGGCGTAGGCGTCGAGCCCGCCGTGCCAGTCCAGGTGATCCTCGGCGACGTTCAGCACCACACCGGCTTCGGGTCGCACCGAAGGGGCCCAATGCAATTGGAACGAGGACAGTTCCACCGCCAGCACCTGCGGTCCCGGATTGCGGCGCAGCGCGTCGAGAATCGGCAGTCCGATGTTGCCGCAGGCCACGCTGGGGATCCCGGCGGCCCGCAGAATCGAATGCGTCATCTGCGTGGTGGTGGTCTTACCGTTGGTGCCGGTGATGACCAGCCATTTGCGCACCGGACCGTAGATGCGCGCCTGATCGACCCACCAGGCGAATTCGACATCGCCCCAGACCGGAATGCCCTCGGTGACAGCCGAGACCAGTATCGGGGAATCGGGCCGCCAGCCCGGGCTGGTGATGACCAGCGCGAACCGTTGCAGCGCATCGGGTTCCAGCAGATCCGCGGTGGTCGCGGTCTGCAAGCCCAGTTCGGCGGCCTCGGCCAGGGCCTTACCGCCGCCGTCGGTCACCACCGGGCGGGCGCCGATGTCCTGTAGCGGCTCCACCAGGGAGCGCCCGGACACCCCCCAACCGGCGACGAGCACGTCACGACCGCGCAGGAATTCGAGCATGGGGCCTGGCGAACGCAGGACCCTCGGAGAATGTTCGACCATCAGATGTTCACCCGACCGCGGAGAGGTAATCGCTGTAGAACAGGCCCAGACCGATCGCCGACGCCATGCCGGCCAGCAACCAGAACCGGATGATCACCGTGGTTTCCGCCCACCCTGATAATTCGAAGTGGTGGTGGAACGGCGCCATCTTGAACAATCGGTTCCGCGTGGTGCGGAATACCGCCACCTGGAGAATCACCGAGGCGGCCTCGGCGACGAAGAGCGCGCCGATCACGATCATCAATAGTTCGGTGCGGGTGGTCACCGATAGGCCCGCGAGCAGACCGCCCAGCGCCAGCGAACCGGTATCACCCATGAAGATCTTGGCGGGCGCGGCATTCCACCAGAGGAAGCCGATGCACGCGGCACCGCCGGCGGCGCAGACCAGCGCCAGATCCAGCGGATCGCGCACGTTGTAGCAGCCCGCCTCGGGATGCGTGGTGCAGGCATTGCGCCACTGCCAGAAGGTGATGATCATGTACGCGCCCAGCACCAGCGAGATGGAACCGGCCGCGAGACCGTCCAGGCCGTCGGTCAGATTGACCGCGTTGGACCAGGCCACCACCACCAGGCTGACGAACAGCAGGAAGACCACCACGCTCATCGACACGGTGGCGATATCGCGGGTGTACGACAGATGCCGGCTGGCCGGGGTCAACCCGTTCGCGCCCTTGAATTGCAGTGCCAGCACACCGAAGATGACCGCCGAGGCCAGCTGTCCGATGTATTTGCCCGCCGCGGTGAGCCCGAGGTTGCGCTGCTTGCGCAGTTTGATCATGTCGTCCAGGAAGCCGACCGCGCCCAGCGCGGTGGCCAGGCCCATGACCAGCAGACCGGACGCCGACGGGCCGGGTTCGCCGTAGCTCATCGAAATCAGGTGTGAGCCAAGGTAACCCGCCCACATACCGGCCAGGATCGCCACGCCGCCCATGGTGGGGGTGCCGCGCTTGGCCTTGTGACTCTCCGGGCCGTCGACCCGAATCTCCTGGCCGAAGCCCTGTTTGGCGAACCAGCTGATCACCGCGGGGGTGAGCAGAATCGAGACGGCGAGCGCGATGGCCGCCGACAAGAGAATCTGAGTCATCGCGCGGCCTCCAGCAGATGCTCGGCAACGGTCCAGAGCCCCACCGACTTCGACGCCTTCACCAGCACCACATCACCCGGTTCCAGTTCGGCGTCGAGAATCTCGATCGCGGCTCGCAGGTCGGGCACCAGTATCGACTCTTCACCCCAGGAACCCTCCATCACCGCCCCCTGATGCATACCGTGCGAGGGCCGCCCGGTCCCGACCACTATGAGCCGGTCCACGTCCAAGCGCACGACGAGACGGCCGATGCGATCGTGCTCGATCACCGAATCGTCGCCCAGTTCACCCATTTCGCCGAGGACGGCCCAGCTGCGGCGGCGGCCGATCTCACGGCCCTGCCCGTCCGCACCGGCCGCGCGGGACATGGTGACCAGCGCCTTGAGCGCGGCGCGCACCGAATCCGGATTGGCGTTGTAGGAGTCGTTGATGACGGTCACACCGTCGGCGCGGGTGCGCACATCCATGCGGCGGGCCGAGGCCGCGCTGGCACCGGAGAGCGCCTGCGCCACCGTCTCCAGCGACGCGCCCTGGTTCAGGGCCACCGCGGCGGCGGTCAGCGCATTGCCGACCTGGTGCTCACCGTGCACGGCGAGTTGGATCTCGATGGATTCGCCGTTGTGGTGCAGCGTGAATCGCGCCCGCGCCTGCTCGTCCATCTGGACGTCGGTGGCGCGCACATCGGCGTTCGCGGCCATGCCGACGGTCACCACGCGGGCCTGTGTGCGTGCGGCCATCTTGGCGACGAGGTGGTCGTCGAGGTTCAGCACGGCGAGGCCGTCGGCCGGAAGGGCTTCGACCAGTTCGCCTTTGGTCTGGGCGATGACTTCCTGACTGCCGAATTCGCCCAGGTGCGCGGTGCCGACATTGAGCACCGCGCCGACCGCGGGCGGCGCGATCTCGGTGAGCGCCTTGATATGTCCGGGTCCGCGCGCGGAGAGCTCCAGCACCAGATAGCGGGTGTTCGCATCGGCGCGCAGCGCGGTCCACGGGTGGCCGAGCTCATTGTTGAACGATCCGGGCGGGGCGACGACCTCGCCGAGCGGGGCCAGCACGGCCGCCAGCAGATCCTTGGTGGAGGTCTTGCCCGCCGAACCGGTCACACCCACCACGGTGAGCGTGCCCGCCGCCGCGAGCCGATCGACGCTGGCGCGCGCCAGCTTGGCCAGCGCGCCGAGCACCGCCGCACCGGAACCGTCGGTGTCGTACGCCAGCGCGATGGCGCGGCTGGCATGCGGTTGCGGCGTCACCACGATGGCGGGAACACCGACCGGGCGCGCGGCCAGCACGGCCACCGCTCCGGCCGCCACCGCGCGTTCGGCGAAATCGTGACCGTCGGCCTTCTCACCCGGCAGCGCCAGGAACAGGTCACCGGAAGTGATTCGGCGCGAATCGAATTCGACCGCTCCGGTAACCGTCGCATCGGGGTCGGGGACGTCGTGCAGCGTGCCGCCGACAATGTCCGCGATCTCCCGCAAAGTCATCTCGATCATGAATGTGTCAGGTCCCTCGTCCTTCGCGACAAGGCCGCCGCGAGCACCTCGCGGTCGTCGAACGGATACTTCACTCCCGAAATCTCCTGCCCTGTTTCATGTCCCTTGCCCGCGACCAGCAGCACATCACCGGGCCGCGCCCAGTCGACGGCGGCGGCAATGGCCTGCGCCCGGTCCCCGACCTCCCGGACCTCTCCGCGTTCATCCGGCGCAACCGCATCGGCTCCGGCACGGACCGCGGCGCGGATGGCCGCAGGCTCCTCACTGCGTGGATTGTCATCGGTGATGATGAGCAGATCGGCGCCGCGCGCTCCGGCCGCACCCATGAGGGGTCGCTTACCGGCATCGCGATCACCGCCCGCGCCGACCACCACGGCCAGGCGTCCGTGTCCCTGTTCGGCCAGCAGCGCACGCAGGGTCGCCACCACCGATTCGATGGCCGCGGGCTTGTGCGCGTAGTCGACCACGGCCAGGAAATCCTGTCCGCGCTCCACCCGCTGCATCCGGCCGGGCACATCGACTTCGCCCAAAGCCGCTGCGGCGGTGCCGACTTCGGCTCCGGCGGCGGCGCAGACGCCGAGTGCGAGCAGCCCGTTGGCGATGTTGTACGCGCCCGGAAGTCGCAGGCTCACATCGGCTTTCACGCCCGGGCCGGATGCCTCGAACCGCTGGCTCGCCGCGCCCGGGACGGCCGCACCGGCCACCCAATCCGCTTGTACGCCAGGGGTTGTCGTCACCGTCACCAGTTCCGGGCGGCCGTCCGCGAGCGCGGCCACGGTCACGTCACCGGCCAGCCGGACGCCCCATTCGTCATCGATGCACAGCACCGCTGTCGCGGCGGGCACGACGGCCGAATCACCGGATACGAACAGGCGGCGCTTGGCGGCGAAGTAATCCTCGAAATCGGCGTGGAAGTCGAGGTGATCCTGGGAGAGATTGGTGAACGCGCCGACCGCGAACGCCACCCCGTCCACCCGGCCCAGCGCCAGCGCGTGACTGGAGACCTCCATGACGACCGCCTGCACACCCTGCTCCACCATGACGGCGAACATGGCGTGCAATTGCGGGGCCTCGGGGGTGGTCAGCGCCGACGGCACCCGCTGCCCGCCGATACGCGTTTCGATGGTGCCGATCAGCGCGGTGCGGAATCCGGCCGCGGCCAGTCCCGCCTCCACCAGATACGAGGTGGTGGTCTTGCCCGAGGTGCCGGTGATGCCGATGATGCGCAACGTGCGAGACGGATCACCGTAAAGGGCCGAGGACAATTCGCCGAGCACCGAGCGCGGGGCATCGTGCACCAGCACCGGCACGCCGATCTCGCCGATCAGTTCCGCGCCCGCCGGATCGGTGAACACGGCGACCGCGCCACGCTCGACCGCATCGTGCGCGAAACGCGCGCCGTGCGCCTGCGCACCGGCCAGCCCGGTGAACAGATCACCCGGCCGGACCGCGTTCGAACGCTGCTCGATACCGGTGATCTGCACATCCGCCGGAATTCCGGCCGCACCGGCCGGACGGGCGTTCGTGAGCTCGGCGACCGTGCGCAGGGCGGTCACCGGCGGTGCGGCGGGCCGAAGTACCTGCGGACTGTCTTGCGCGGGCACGAAGCTCCTCTCCGGGACGGTGTTCATCGAAGGTCATAGGTGCGAATCCGGTACTCGGACTCGGATCGACGTGTCAGGTTACCTGTGTTCGGTCACCGTGCGATCGGCACGCCGGAGTTCGGTCACCCGCCCCGGCATGAGCCGGGCGCGGTGTACGTCACGTCCATCGCCTATCCGCTCTAACTCGCCTGCAGAATCAGCTGTTTGGCCGGTGGTGACGGCGGCACCCGATCGCGCTGCAGCGCCCAGGACGCGATGGCGTGGAACAGCGGCGCGGCCGATCCGCCACCGCTGCCGTCGGAGCTGCGCACGGGTGCGTCGAGCATCATGCCGATCACATAGCGCGGATTGTCGGCGGGGGCCATACCGGCGAACGTGATCCAGTAGCGGTCGGTCGAATAGCACCGGCACTTCTGATCGATCTGCTGCGCGGTACCGGTCTTGCCCGCCACCTGATAGCCCTCGATGGCCGCCGGACTGCCGGTACCCGACTGGATTCCGCGCGGATCCTTCTGCACCACGGACTGGAACATCTGCCGCAGCGTCTGCGCGGTCTGCGGGCTCACCACCTTGACCCCGTCCGGCTGCTCCTCCTCGGTGCGACGACCGTCCGGAGCGATCTTGGCCTTGACGATGCGTGGCGGAATCCGCACGCCGTCATTGGCGATGGCCTGGTACATGGCCGTCATCTGCAGCGTCGTCATCGAAAGACCCTGGCCGATGGGGAGATTCGCGAAGGTCGAACCGGACCACTGATCACGCGGCGGCAGTACGCCGGCGCTCTCACCGGGCAGGCCGACACCGGTGCGCTGACCGAGGCCGAACTTCTTGAGCATGTCGAAATAGCGGTCCTCACCCACGCGCTGCGCCAGCATGAGCGTGCCCACATTGGAGGACTTACCGAAGATGCCGGTCGTCGTATACGGGGCCACCCCGTGCTCCCAGGCATCGTGCACGGTGACGCCGCCCAGGCTGATCGCGCCCGGAACCTCGTGCACCTCATCGGGATTGGTGAGTCCGTATTCGATGGCGGCGGCCGCGGTGACGATCTTGTTCACCGAACCGGGTTCGTACACCTCGGCCACCGAGGGATTGCCCAGATCCGATTGCGCCCAGGACTGCGGGCCCATCGCGGGATTGAAGGTGTTGTCATTGGCCATCGCCAGCACCTGGCCGGTATGCGCGTCCAGCACCACCGCCGACGCGGCCTGCGCACCGGACATATCCTTGGCCTGCTGCACCTGCTGCTGCACGTAGTACTGCAGATCCTGATCCAGGGTGAGCTCGACGCCGTAACCGTTCACCGCGGGCACCTGATCACGCCAACTGCCCGGAATGACCGCGCCGTCCGAACCGCGGTCGTAGGTCATGGAACCGTCCGAACCGGCGAGGATCGCGTCCATCGCCGATTCCAGGCCGATCTGCCCGTGCCCGTCCCAGCCGGTCGCGCCGATCATATTGGCGGCCAGCGAACCACCGGGATACTCACGCATATCCTGGCGCTCGGTGCCGACCTCCGGGAACTGGAGATTGATATCGGCAGCGATGCGCGGATCCACATTGCGCACCAGATACGCGAATGGCTCATCACTGCGCAGCTTGGTCAGCAGATCCTTCTCCTGCGCCGCGTTGCCGAGCTTGTCGTGAATGTATTTCGCGATCGCCTGCAGGCGATCATCCGGTTCGGGCTTCTTCGGATCCTTGTCATGCGCCTCGGCCAGATCCTTGCGCACCTTCACCGGCTGGAAGGTCAGCGCCTTCGCGGCGATGGTGAAGGCGAGCGAATTGCCGTAGCGATCGGTGATCGGACCGCGCTTGGCCGGATCCGGCAGCTTCACGGTGCGCTGACTGGCCGCCTGCGCCGACAGCATGGGCGCGGAAAAGCTTTGGATCCAGAGCAATTGGCCCGCGGTCACCAGCAGGGCCAGCAGCATGAGCACCCGGCCCACCCCGAACCGGAACCGCGTGGAGCCGTCCATACCCGCGGCGGTGCGCGGTCTGGCGCTGCGCCCCGGCCCGGAACCCGCACGGCCGGAGCCGGATCGGCTGCGTGCGGCGGCCGCCCGTCCCCGGCCGGAATCACGACCGCCGCGCACCGCGCGGGAAGAACTCATCGAGGCGTTCCATTCGGCGCGGCCTGCAGCGCCGGGGACTGCGACGCCGGATTCTGCGGCGCGGTAGCCGGATTGGGCGCGGTGGTCGGCGGTGTCGTGGTCACCGGCACCGGACGCTCACCCTGGGTCTGCACCGCACGCGGCGCGGTCGGGGGCGGGGCCGAAGGTGTGGTGTTCAACGGCGGCACCGGACCACCCTGTGCGGGCTTGGGCTCACCGATCACGATGACCTGACCATCGGGCCCCACCACCAGGCGGGCCGGATCCTTGGCCGGGATCATGCCGAGTTCGGCTGCGCGCTGGGCCAATTCGGGGGCCGAATCGGCCGCTTCCACCTCGCGCTGCAAGGCCGCCTTCTCATCGGAGAGTTGCTCATTGCCGCGCCGGGCCGCGCCCAGCTGATAGCTGTCCTCGGTGGCGCGGGTGGTGAGCAGCAGCGTCAGCGCCAGCCCGCAGCCCAGCAGCGCGATAATGGTGGCCACGAACGACATGCGTCCGCGCGGTGCGTCCGCACCGCCCATCCGCCGCAGCACCGGCGGCAATTCCGCGCGCTCCCGGCTCTTACGACGGGCATAGGCGCGTTGTGCCGCACCCGATTTCACGTGTTCGGCGGCCTGTGCCCGGCGCGCCCCCCGGCCGGTGCTCTGCGTCTTGATGGTCATAGGGCGGCCCCGTTCCACGACGGGCGTGCGTGCCACCTCCGAGTCCGGTATTCCCGGACGGGCGTTGCCCGCCACTCCCCGGCCGTGTCCGCTCGCCGATTCCGCACTTGCCCGCTCATTGCGCAACCTCCCCTGCGATACGCTCCGCCGCCCGCATGCGCACCGGAGCGGCCCGCGGATTGTCTTCGATCTCCTGCTCGGTGGCTTTTTCCGCGCCCCGGGTCAGCAGCTTGAATTCCGGTCCCATTCCGGGCAATTCGACCGGCAGGTCAATGGGGGTGCGCGAAGCCGTGCGCTTGGCCAGCTCCGCCTTGACCACCCGATCCTCCAGGGACTGGTAGCTCATGAACACGATCCGGCCGCCGGGCGCGAGCGCGTCCAGCGCGGCGGGCACCGCGGCTTCGAGGGATTCCAGCTCGCGATTCACCTCGACGCGCAGCGCCTGGAACGTGCGCTTGGCGGGATGACCGCCGGTGCGGCGGGCCGCGGCCGGAATGGTGGCGTACAGCACCTCCACCAGCTGCGCACTGGTGGTGAACGGTGTTTTCTGCCTGCGGCGCAACACTTCCGAGGCGATCTTGCCCGCGAAGCGTTCCTCACCGTAGACCTTCAGCACCCGGGCCAGATCGCCGTGGCTGTAGGTATTGAGCACATCGGCCGCGGTGGGGCCGGTGCTGGAATCCATCCGCATATCCAGCGGGGCGTCGATCGAATAGGCGAAACCGCGATCGGCCTCATCCAATTGCATGGAGGACACGCCGAGGTCCATCAGAATCGCGCGCACGGAACCGGTAGGCGGCAGCCCGGCCTCTTCGAGGGCGTCGGCGATACCGTCATACCTGGTGTGCACCAGTGTGATTCGGTCCTGGAACGGGCTTAGTCGCTCCCCCGCCAGTTTCAGCGCCTCGGTATCTCTATCGAGTCCGACCAGGCGGATATTGGGGTAGGTGCGCAGGAAGTGTTCGGCATGACCACCGAGGCCCAGCGTGCAGTCCACATAGACGGCTCCGTCGAGACCCAAAGCGGGACCGAGGATTTCGTCGGCGCGATCGAGGAGAACCGGGACATGGCGGGGGCCGTCATTGCCTGGGTGCACCTTCGACCTCCCGGACCTCACATTCGTCGCACGGCCGCTGACGGGTCGCTTGCGATTCGGACTAAGCACTGAATCGATGGCCAATGCCCCAGGGTCTCTGACCGAAGCGCGGCACCTGGCGTTGGGGAAGTACGTCAGGGTCCGCGTCGGGCAGAGGCCGCAGGGCACTCGCCTCGCTGTGGGCTAGAAAATTCCGCCCAGCGACTCGTCTCTGGCCTGCGAGTAATCCTCCTCATGCTCGGCGAGGTAGCTCTCCCACGCCGTCTTGTCCCAAATTTCGAGGAAGTCGACCGAGCCGATCACCACGCAATCCTTCGAGAGGTTCGCGTAGCGACGATGCTCAGCCGACAACATGATGCGTCCCTGTGCGTCCGGACGCTGTTCATCCGAGGAGGCGGCCAGGTTCCGGACGAACGCGCGGGCCTGCGGATTGCTTCGGGACGCGGCGGCGGCTCGCCGCGCGAGCGCGGTGAACTCTTCCTTCGGATACACGGCAAGGCTGTGGTCTTGACCCTTCGTGACCATCAACCCTCCCGCCAAATCGTCCCGGAACTTCGCAGGCAACGTGAGTCGCCCTTTGTCGTCCAGTCGAGGGGTATAGGTACCGAGGAACAAGTCCCAGCACCTCCTACCGGATCACCCTCTCGACTGTTCGGCCTCCTGTAGTGCGCGCTCCACATTACCCCACTTTCCCCCACTTTCAATCGAAAGCGGCGGTGATCTCGGTCCCCGCTTGGCGAACTTCGCAGGTCACACCAGCTATCACACGGGTGGGGAACTTTCCCCGCAGTTCCCCCGACACGCGCGGCACGCGGCGGGCAGGACCCGACAACAGTCAGCAAACCCGCAGATAGCGCGCATTTCCGGCGAGTGTGGGTGAGCGTGGGGGAAACCCGTGGGGGGAGGTGGGGAAGGCCGGGAGGGCATCGACACGCCGTTCAACTTCCACAAGAAACGCCGTGGCGCCACACCTCAAATCGGTGTGGCGCCACGGCGTGTCGCTCTTGTTTCAGTTAGCCGAACAGCCGCCCCTATTAGTAAGGAGCGGACCGATCAGTTGTCCTGCTCGAACCGGCGGCGGAACCGGTCTTCCATACGAGATGAGAACCCGCCCGACTTCTTCGGCCGGCCCTGGCCGCCGCCAGGACCGTTGCCCGACGACGGATGACCATCACTGCCGCGGCCACCCTGGGACTTCATCCCAGGGCCACCGGTCAGCAACAGCACACCCGCGCCGAACATGACGATGAATCCGATCAAACTGATGATCGGGAAGTCGCCCAGCTTGATGGGCGCGGCGATGCCTGCCACGAGCAGGAACAGACCAAGGACGAACAAAGCCGCCGACTGAAGTCTGCGCCGGCCGGTGGCGGATCGTAAGCGTCCGCCCCGAACCGTCGAGGCGAACTTGGGGTCCTCAGCATAGAGCGCGCTCTCGATTTGTTCGAGCATGCGCTGCTCGTGCTCGGAGAGTGGCACGGTACCTCCCCCGGCACTAGGTGGTGGCGGTCGCCTCCGGGTAAGCGACAGATAGCCGGCGTTGGCGGCTGTCTGCCACCAATAATACGAGTTCGATCAGGTACCTACCACCTACTCGCCGATAGTCATGCCAGCATTCCGGCAACCCAGCCCGTACCGGGACCCAATCGTGATGCCTGGGCCAGCAGATCTTCCACATCGTGCAGGAATGCGCCTACCCGCGAAGAGAACTCGTCGGCGCGCCGATCATCGACCGGACGAGGCAATCCGGCCTCCAAAGCGGCCCGCGTTTCGGACTGCGCGCTGAAGTAGTCGGCCCACATGACGAATTCCGGTGCGGCGGCCTGCATCATGACCCAGGCATTGCGGGAACGCGCCCGGGGCGCGCGATCCGCGCCCGTGAGCGCCAGCACCGCGCCCGCCCCGCGCAATGCCGCCAGATAGGCCGTTCGGAAGCGCTCGGCCGGATCCTGTTCCCCCGCGGCCTGCATCAACAGGCCGTCCGCACGCCGTAGCAGTTCACCGGCGCGCCCGGGATGGGCCGGACGTTGGTTTCTACCGGACATCGGGTACCTCCCCACTCGCATACCCCGACTCCACGGGACCCCCTCAGGGCGAGAAGAGCCTCCAGAAAGATCGAACAGGTATTCGAAGGTTTCAATTGAGTCTGACTCTAAAGACACCCACCGACAAGTTCCGGCGCTCGACCACGCGGCAACGCCCGGCGAGAACGGCGCTATCGTCGGACCATCCGTCCGCGCCAACGAGAGCTGCGCCTGCCCGATGACCGCCGTCACCCCCAACACCACGCCCGCACCCGTCGTCGTCGATCTGTCGGCGGCGACCATGCGCGTCCGGCTGCATGACGCCCTCTCGGTATACGTCGCGGCCATGGACTATCCTCGCGGTACCGAACATCAGCGCGCGCCCATGTGGACCGAGCACACCACCCGGCCCGGCTGGCAGGCCGTGGCGGCGGTGCTACCCGATGACGACGGGCGCCTGGACCTGCGCACCGCGCCGATCGTGGCCATCGCCTACGGATATCACGGTGCCGCGCACCAGTGGTGGCATCAGCAGGTGTACAGCGGCATGCGGCGCACCGGATGGCCGGAACACGCTGCGCGCGAACTGCTTTCGAACTACTTCGAATTGACCGAACTGCATGTGCATCCGGCCGCGCAGGGGCGCGGCGTCGGGGAGATATTGCTCACCCGGCTGCTGCAGAACCGGCCCGAGCGCATGGTGCTGCTGTCCACCCCGGAGGTCGACGCCGAGGCGAACCGGGCGTGGAAGCTGTATCGCCGGCAGGGATTCGGGGACGTCGTCAGGCATTTCATCTTCTCGGGTGACACGCGCAAGTTCGCGGTGCTCGGGCGGCGGCTGCCGCTGTGAGTGTGCTGATCATCGGGTCGGGGCACAACGCACTGGTCGCGGCCTGTTATCTGGCGCGGGACGGGCATCGGGTGGAGGTGCTCGAGCGCGATACCGTGCTCGGCGGGGCCGTGTCGACGGTGGAGCGGTTTCCCGGACATCAGGTGGATCGCGGGTCGTCGGCGCACATCATGATCCGGCATACCGGGATCATCGAGGAGCTGGAGCTGGCGCGGTTCGGGCTGCGGTATATCGACTGTGATCCTTGGGCTTTCGCGCCCGCGCCGCCCGGGGCCGACGTGCCGCCGATCGTGTTCCATCGCGATGTGGAGGCGACCTGCGCGTCCATCGCGGCCGCGTGCGGGGCGCGCGATGCCGCCGCCTATCGAGAATTCGTCCGGGTGTGGGGACCGCGGACCGCGCGGGTCATGCGGAGTTTTTCCGGTGCGCCCACTCCGGGACGATTATTGAAGTCGTTCTGGGGGCTGGACGCGAAAGGCGGCGGGAGCGCGCTGTCGCGGGAGTTCCTGCAGAGCGGAGACGCACTGCTGGACAGTTATTTCGACGATGAGCGGCTCAAAGCGGCGCTCGCGTGGTGGGGTGCGCAATCCGGGCCGCCCATGTCCGAGCCGGGGTCCGCGCCCATGGTCGGGTTCGCGGCGCTCATGCATACGCTGCCGCCCGGACGGGCGGTCGGCGGTAGTGGGGCCTTGACGACCGCACTAGCCGCGCGATTGCGGGCCGATGGCGGAGTGATCAGTCCCGGAGATGCCGCGATTTCGCTGGCGCGGTCCGGTAAGGGCTGGCGGGTGGAGACCGCGAACGGGCGAAATCTGTACGCGGACACCGTGATCGCCGGATCGCACATTCTCACCACGCTGAACCTGTTGGAGCAGGGCGGCTTCGACGCCGACACCCTCGACGACTGGCGACGCCGGATCCGGGTCGGGCCGGGCATCGGCATGGTCGTGCGCGCCGCCACCACCGCACTGCCCGAGTATCCGGGCGCGAAATCCGGTGAATCCGCCCACGGCCTGCAACTTCTCGTGACCGATCGCGGTCACCTGCGCCGCGCCCACGGTGCGGCACTCGCCGGTGACCTCCCACCGCGCCCGGTCGTGCTCGCCATGAGCTTCAGCGCCCTGGACCCGAGTATCGCCCCGCCCGGCGAACATCAACTCTCGCTCTGGGCGCAATGGCATCCCTACGCCTTGGCCGACGGCAGCTCCTGGAGCGACCACGCCGACCGCGAAGGCGACCGCATCATCGCCGAAGTCGACGCGCACGCACCGGGTTTCGCCGCCACCGTCCGCGACCGCTTCGTGCAGACCCCCGCCGACCTGGAACGCGAAATGGGACTGCTCGGCGGCAACGTCATGCACGTCGAAATGTCCCTGGACCAGATGTTCATGTGGCGCCCCCTCCCCGAACTCTCGCATCACAAAGTCCCGGGCGCGCCGGGCCTGTACCTCACCGGCGCGTCCACCCACCCCGGCGGCGGAGTGTCCGGCGCGAGCGGCCGCAGCGTCGCCCGCGTGGTCCAGCGCGACATCCGACCCGCACGGCTGCGCCTGCCCCGCCGATGAGCGGCGACCTATCCCCGGCACGCACGGGTTCCAGCCGGACCACCACCGGTGCCGATGAACCGGACCACGAACGACCTGCCGCCACTTCCATTGCCACACCTTCGAAAAGGATGGCATATCGGCTCGACGGACATGAGACCGGTCCGGACGGCCCTGGAATCGAAGGCGGCCCGGGCGGGCGATCCACCTCGCCTGCCCGGCACGGCAGCCGCTCGACAACGGTGTCGGACATCGAAGCGGTTGGCGTGGAGCGGGATTCGCGAATTGCCGTGCGTAGCGAGCCTGGAACGACGCGGCGGGGCTCGGGGAACCGGGTACGTCGACTGCGGGAGGCGGCACGCGTGGGGGCGCGATACGGGCAGCTGTTCGCGCACAAACGGGCCAGTCGCACGGCTGTGGTGGCGGCGGTGCCCGCCGTGCTGCTGGTGCTGGTGCAGATCGCCTATCCGCTGACGGGCGGCGTGGCTCGGGATCGGGTGACCGTCGCGGTGGTCGGGTTGTCGGCGGTGACGGCGCTGGTGCATGCCGGGTTGACGCGCGGGGTGCGCTGGGCCGCGGGTTTTCTGGTGATCGTTTCCGGAATCGGCCTGGCGGCGGAGGTGGTGGGGACGGCTACGGGGGTGCCGTTCGGGGCCTATGAATACGCGGTGGGACGGCTGGGTCCGGAGTTCGCGGGGGTGCCGCTGGTGGTTCCCCTGGCCTGGACCGGCGGAATCTATCCGGTGTGGATCGTGTCGGGGCTACTGAGTTCGGCTGTGGGCGAGCAGGTTTCGCGCACGGTGCCACAAGTTCGGCTGATGATGCTGCGGGTGTGGCTCACGATGCTCGGAGCGGTGGGATGGGATCTGTTTCTGGATCCGCAAATGGTGGCGGATGGGCAGTGGGAGTGGAAGTCCGGGGCGGTCGGGTTACCGGGGCTGGGGCAGATTCCGCTGACGAATTATCTGGGGTGGCTGGCGGTGGCCGCGTTGATGGCGGTGCTGCTGGAGGTGTGGGATCGCACCGCGATCGACACCGGTGCGGCGCGGGTGGTGCCGGTGGCGGTATTCCTGTGGACCTGGCTCGGGTCGGCGCTGGCGCACGCGGTGTTCCTGGCGCTACCAATATCGGCGATATACGGGTTCGCGGGGCTCGGGGTGCTCGGGATTCCGCTGGTTCGGGGGCTGATGGCCCGTCGAATCACACTGCGGCCCCTGGGCCATGGCACGATGTGAGCCGTGCCGAGTCCGATCACCTCCACAGCAGACGACCCGCTCGAATCCGCGACGCCGGAACCGGAGACTCGGCGACCGCGCCGATGGATGCGGATATCAGCCGTCATGCTGTTCGCGGCGCTCGCGGTCATGCTGACCGGATGCCTGCGCGTACAGGTGTCGATGGGCGTCTCCTCCAATGACCGCGTATCCGGGCGCATCGTGGCCGCCGCGGTACCGCAGAACGACAAGGACAAAGGGCCGCAGCTCAAAGCGCCCGACGCACTGTCCGGCAAGGTGCGCGTCGACAGCTACTCGCAGGACGGGTACGTCGGCAGCCAGGTGTATTTCGACGATCTGACCTTTGGTGAGGTGCAGCAGCTCGGCTCGCTGTCCGATCAGACGCAGGGCATGTTCACGCTGCAGTTCAACCGGGTCGGCGATCTGGTCACCCTGACCGGGCGGGTGGATTTGAAGAGCCTGCCCCCGCACGGTTCGGATGTGCAGTTCACCGTGGCGTTCCCGGCACGCGTGGCCACCACCAACGGCACCCGCGAGGGTGATTCGGTGGTGACGTGGAAACTGCCCGCGGGCGATGTGTCCACCCTGCGCGCCGAAGTCGGCTATTCCGACCCGAATACGCGCTCGTTCGCCGGTTGGGCCGGAATCGTCGGCGGCATCACCCTCGCGGTGGCCGCGGTCGTCGCGGTCCTGGCGTACATGACCCGGAATCCGGATCCGCCGAAGTACGTGCGCGCCGCGCGCTGGCTGCGCAACAAGCCCGATACCCGGGTGTGAACGCCCACCGCACCTGGGAATTCGCGGTGCGGGCCGGAACGGTGCTCGCCGTCGTGGGCGCGGGCACCGCACTGGTGAACCGAATCACGCTGCGGCAGTTGCGCGATGGGGATGGCGAGGTGACCGAACCGGTCACGGTATGCGTTCCCGCCCGCGACGAGGCCGATCGCCTGCCCGATCTGATCGCGGATCTGCGTGCGCAGCAGGGGGTTCCACGGCTCAGGGTGCTGATCCTGGACGACGACTCCGGTGATGACACCTACCGTGCGGCGCTCGACGCGATCGGCGGAGACGATCGATTCACGCTGCTGCGCAACGATATTCCACCCCTGCCCGGCTGGACCGGCAAGAACGCCGCGTGCGCGCTATTGGCCGCCAACGCGGACGATCTCGACGGGGTCGCCGACCCGATCGGCCCCGGCCCCGGCCCCGGCCCCGGCCCCGGCCCCGGCCCCGACGGCGGGTATACCCCCCGCCCGTTCGAAAGTGGGCACGGCAGCACCGATTCCGGAGTCCTGATCTTCCTCGACGCGGACGTGCGGCTGAGCCCCGGCGCACTCGCGGCGGGCATTCACCAATTGCGCCGAACCGGGTCGAGTCTGGTCTGCCCATGGCCCGCACAGCGGGCCGAAACGGCGGCCGAACGACTGGTGCAGCCCCTGCTGGCCTGGTCCTGGGCATCGACACTGCCTGTCGCACTGGGCAATGCGATGCCGTTTCCCTCGATGGCGGTGGCGTGCGGCCAGTTCCTGGTGTTCGACGCCGCCGCCTACCGATCGATCGGTGGCCACGCCTCGGTGGCCGATCGAATCACCGAGGACCTCGCCATCGCGCGCGAACTCCGCCGCACCGGTCATCGCACCGCACTGGTGGCGGGCGGTCACATCGCCTCGACCCGGATGTACCGGGACGCAAGGGAACTCGATGAGGGCTACCGCCGCTGGCTGTGGACGGCCTACGGCGGAGTCGCGGGCAGCATCGCCGTCGGCGGTTACGCCGCTCTCACCTACTGGATACCTCCCCTGGCCGCGCTGACGGGGCGAGGACGGGTTCGCCGAATAGGTCTCCTCGGGTACGCCGCCGCCGTCGCCGGCAGGCTGCTGGCTCGTTCCGGCGAGGACGGCGGGCGGCTCACCGGTCCTACCGGTGCGAATGTCGTTTCGGCGGTGGCACATCCGTTGTCGGTGGCGGCCTACTCGGTCCTGTCGGTGCGGTCGCATCGGGCACACCGGACCGGTGCGCTCGTGTGGAAGGGCCGGGGGCTCGACGACAGCCGTTGACGGACCGCGGTATTCGGCCCGGGCTACGGGACCGGGGTGATGCCGATGGTCGGGAGGAAGAAGCAGGAGCGGCCCGCGTTGTTGACGACGCCGAACATGGTGGCCAGGACGGTGCCGGAGCCGGTGTCGACGGGGACGGCCCGGACGCCGCCCGCCGGGAGGGCGCTGAGGAAGAAGTCGTGGACGGCCTGTTCCACCATGGGGCGCAGTTCATTCGGGATCTGCGGCGGGAGCATGCCGTTGAGGACATGGGAGAGCGAGCCCATGGGGGCGAAACCGCTTTTACCCGAGGTGAGATTGAACCAGACGACCTGCATACCGGAGGTGTCCGCACCGTCGGGGCTCATACCGTAGGGGACGAAGGCGAACATGGTCTGCCCCGCCTTCACGGCCGAAAGATCAAGGCCGGGAATCGAAACGGCGTATTTGGGCCACGGGCCGGGAATCGCGCCCGCGACGGCGGGGGCCATACCGAGCGCGGTGCCGCCGAGACAGAAGGGGGCCGCGGTCGGGTAGAGGAACGGCTGCACCCCCAATTGCTGTAGGCCGTCCAGGGTTTCGCCGTAGGCGGCGAACCAGTCGGAGGGCCCGGCGATCCGGGTCGCGCGTGCGATGGTGCTCACCGCCGCGGCGGTGTCCCGCGGACTCAGTCCGTGCGCCATGGCGGCGGCCGCACCCCGCGCGAGCGCGGCACCGAGCCCCTCACCGCTCGGATCGGCGGTCCCGCTCGCCGGCACCCCGCCCTGCCCGTTCGCCGTGACCGCACCGCCGTTCGATATCGCACCGCCGTCGGCCGTGGCCGGTGGCTGCACGGGGTGGGGTGGCTCGGAGTTTGCCGGTCCGGCTGCGGCGAGCAGTGCGCAGGCAGATAGCGCGCCTGCTATGCGGACGAGATTGCGTGACACGGGCATAGCGGGCTCCTCAACATCGCGGTCGAGGGTGGACGCTACTCGGCTGACCAGTGCAATTCCGACATTTCGCCCGGCATGCCGGACGACAATCAGGCGTGCACGGGAGCGGCGGTGACCGTGTAGCCGAGGTTCGCCAGCACTTCGCTGGTGGCCTTGGCGAAGTTCAGGGTGATGAAGTGCAGGCAGGGTGCGCCCTCGTCGATCAACCGCTGGGCCATTTCGGTGGCGATCTCGATACCCGCGGCGCGCACGGCCGCCCGGTTCTCCTCCGGACCGTCACCCGCGGCCTTGCGGAGGCGCTCGAGGACCCCGGCGGGGAGTTCACGTCCGGAGAGTTCGACCGCGCGCTCCACCGTGCGCAGCGAGGTGATCGGCATGAGCTCGGGAATGATCGGCTTATCGCCCTCGACCGGATCGAGTTTGGCGACGCGTTCGCGCAGCCGGAAGTAGTGCTCCGGATCGAAGAACATCTGGGTGATCGAATATTCCGCGCCCGCACGGAGTTTCGCGATCAGATGCCCGGTGTCCTGATCCAGGTCGGTGGACCGCGGATGCCCCTGCGGGAATGAGGCGACGCCCACGTGGAAGTCACCGAGATCGCGCACCATGCGCACCAGTTCCTCGGCGTACTCCACGCCTTCGGGGTGCTTGACCCACTCCCCCAGCGGATCACCGGGCGGATCGCCGCGCAGCACCAGCAGATTCCGGATACCCGAATCCGCGTACGCCCCGACGATCGAACGCAGTTCGCCGACACTGTGATCCACGGCGGTCAGATGCGCGACGGTCAGCAGCGTGGTCTCGCGCGCCAGCTGACCGGTGACCCGAATGGTGCGATCGCGGGTCGATCCGCCCGCACCGTAGGTCATGGACACGAAGGCCGGATGCAGGCGTTCGAACTCCCGTGCCGCCCGCCACAACCGCGCCTCACCGGCCGCGTCGCGCGGCGGATTGAATTCGACGGAGAACGGCACCGACCCGTCCGGGCGCGGCCCGAGCTGCTGGATGATGGAGCGAGTTCCGGACCCTTGCGGTGTGCGGGAAACTCGGCCAGGGGTCGAATATCCCCGTACATTGTCGAAACTCACGGCCCCAGTTTAAGGGCATTCGAGCCGATGGCCTGCCGAGACCCGGCCTCACACGCTGCGACGACACCTATTTCCCGCGCCGAAGCGGACAATACGACCAGCGCAAAGCCCTCGCCCCGGTACCGAAGCGACGCACACCACATCGCCGCGGTTGGCGACGCCCCGGCCCGGACGGTTCGGACCGCCTGACCGGTTGGGTCGGTGTGCCGGGTGGCTCGGTAGAGTCGGGGCGAACCCCCGAGCGGGCCACTGTAGGTCTCGCGGCGTCGGTGGTCGGCGACTTCTCAGCTGAGTTCGAGCGTTCGCGCTCGCCTCGGAAATCGTCGCCGAACCCCGGGCGGGGACGTGCACGCGTCGCGCCGAGGGTGCGGCCCCACCACAGGAGGATCCTCTGTCCGCCGGACCCGGTACCCCGACACGTCAGCCGGTCGGCGCGGGATCGCTCGTCGCCGCCGTGGAGGAACGACTCGCGCATTTCTTCGTCACCCGGCAGGAGACCATCGCACCGCTCGGGCCGATCGTGGCCGACGCCGCGCGGGCGCTGGAGGATTTCGTACTGCGCGGCGGGAAGCGCACCCGGCCCGCGTTCGCGTGGACCGGCTGGCTGGGCGCGGGGCGTTCTGCCACCGACCCGCAGGCCGATGCGGTGCTGACCGCCTGCGCCGCACTGGAATTGGTGCAGGCCGCGGCGCTCATTCACGATGACATCATCGATTCCTCGCGCACCCGGCGCGGATTCCCCACCGTGCACGTGGATTACGAGACCCGGCATTTGAGTGGCGCGTGGGCGGGCGACTCCGCGCATTACGGCGCGAGTATCGCGGTGCTCATCGGCGATCTGGCGCTGGCCTGGGCCGATGACATGACCCGCAGCGCCGGATTGGACGCGGACGCCGAGCATCGATTCGCACCGGTGTGGTCGGCCATGCGCACCGAGGTGCTCAGCGGGCAGATCCTGGATATCCACGGCGAGGCGGGCGGGGATGAATCCGTCGAGGCCGCACTGCTGATCAACCGATTCAAGACCGCCGCGTACACCATCGAACGACCGCTGCACCTGGGTGCGGCGCTCGCGGGCGCGAACGATGAATTGATCGCCGCGTACCGGGAATTCGGCACCGATATCGGCATCGCCTTCCAGCTGCGCGATGATCTGCTCGGCGTCTTCGGCGATCCGGCCGTGACCGGTAAGCCGTCCGGCGACGATCTGCGCGAAGGTAAGCGCACCGTCCTCATCGCGGAGGCGCTGAGCCGCGCCGATGTCACCGCACCCGCTGCCGCCGCACTGCTGCGCAGCAGCCTGGGCACCGATGTCACCCCCGAGCAGGTCGCCGAATTGCGCGGCATACTCACCGATCTCGGCGCGGTGGACGCGGTCGAGGCGCGCATCACCGATCTCACCGATCGGGCGCTCGAGGCCCTGGACGCGAGCACCGCCACAGCCGACGCCAAACGGCAATTGCGATCCATGGCATTGGCGGCCACCGCCCGCGCCTACTGATCCTGCCCCTGGCGCGGATGAGATACCGACGAGGAAGCAGTACCGATATGAAAACTGTTGCGGGACCTACCGATCGGGTCGTCGTGGTGGGCGCGGGGCTCTCCGGGCTGGCGGCGGCGCTGCATCTGGTGGGTGCGGGGCGGCAGGTGACGGTGCTCGAGCGGGCCGATCATCCGGGCGGGCGGGTCGGGTTGTATCGCGGACCCGATTACGAGATCGACTCCGGGGCAACCATTTTGACCGTGCCCGGACTGGTCGACGAGGCGTTGGCGGCGGTCGGCCGGACCCGGGAGTCGGTCGGGCTGCGGATCATCGATCTCGCACCGGCGTATCAGGCCAGGTTCGCGGACAGGACGAGCGTCGGGGTGTATTCGGATCCGGACGAGATGACCGCCGAGGTCACCCGGGTGCGCGATGCCGCTGCGGGACAACGGTATCGGCGGCTGCGCGACTGGTTGCGACGGGTGTACGAGTCCGAGTTCGGGCATTTCATGGACACCAATTTCGATTCACCGCTCGATATGGTGCGGTACCCGGATAAGCGCGGCGCGCTGTTGAAACTGGTGCGGCTGGGCGCTTTCGGACGGCTCGGGCCGCGCGTGCGCAAGCTCATGGGCGATGAGCAACTGTCGCGACTGTTCAGCTTTCAGGCTTTGTTCGCGGGTACCGCGCCGAATCAGGCGCTCGCCGTGTACGGCGCGATTCCCTATATGGACACCTGCCTGGGCGTGTCGTATCCCGAAGGCGGAATGCGCGCCATCGCCGAAGCGCTCGCACGAGCCTTCACCGACGCGGGCGGCACGCTCGAATTCAATACCGAGGCCGCCGGTATCGACTACACCGGCCGCCGGGCGACGGCCGTCCGAATCGCCGACGGCCGCACCATCCCGTGTGACGCGGTCGTGCTCACCGCGGATATCGGCGCACTCCCCGCTTTCGGCCTGCGCCGCCGCCGCGGCCTGCGCGCCTCCCCCTCCGCCGTGGTCGCGCACGGCACCATTCCCGCCGATATCGCCGCCGCCTGGCCGATTCAAGCGCATCACACCATCGATTTCGGCGGGGAATGGGATCGCACCTTCACCGAGATCGCCGCCCGCCCGGGCCGGGGCAAGCTGATGACGGACCCATCGCTGCTGCTCACCCGCCCCGCCCTCACCGATCCGGCGCTGTACATCGACCGGGTCGAACCGCATATCGACCAGGCCGGGCACCTGTCCGACACCACCCGGTACGAGCCGCTGTCGCTGCTGGCACCCTGCCCCAATCTCGATGCCGCACCCCTGAATTGGGATCAGCTGGCCCCCTATTACCTGCGCGAACTGCTGCAAACCTTGGAAGCGCGCGGTTATCAAGGCATTTCGCGGCACTTCCGCATCGATATCGTGGACACCCCGCAGACCTGGAAGAACAGGGGCATGCTCGCGGGCACCCCGTTCTCCGCCGCGCACCTGTTCCGCCAGACCGGTCCCTTCCGGACCAGGAACCTGGTTCCGGGTCGCGACAACGTCGTGCTGGCGGGTTCGGGCACCGTTCCCGGCGTCGGCGTGCCGACCGTGCTGCTGTCCGGAAAACTCGCCGCGACCCGCATCACAGGTGATCTACGACATGCCCGGGCCGGAACCTCCCCCGCCGGGGCGGTGGCACCGCCGCACAAGCACTAGACTGACCGCGTCCTGAACCACTGCGGCGGGCGCCGCTGACCTTTCCGGGGGGAACGACCACCGATGCCGACCCCCGATATGGACGTCACCATTACCACTCTCGACCCGCAACCCGCCGTCATCGCGAACACCGAGCATCGCTGGGTGCGCAACTGGGCCGACTTCGTGCGCAGTCCCGAAGGTAAAGCCGCACTGCTCGGCTTCTTCGGCGCGGTCATGATCACCTTCGGCGGTTTCGGGGCGGGCAGTGTGCGCCGCAACGATCCACTGCTCGAGGCCGCGCACCTGTCGTGGCTGCGCTTCGGGCACGGGTACGCGCTGTCGACGGTGTTCGTCTGGATAGGTGTGCTCGCCATGATCACCGCGTGGGTGCGGCTGGGTCGCGCGACGCTCGGCACGATCCCCAATGCCAAGGTGACGCTGAACGAATTGCGCGCCATCGTGGGCATCTGGATCTTCCCGCTGCTGTTCGCGGTGCCCATGTTCTCCCGCGACGCCTACTCGTATCTGGCGCAGGGCGCGCTACTGCGCGACGGCTTCAATCCGTACCAGGTCGGCCCGGTGGTGAATCCCGGTGTGCTGCTGGACAATGTGAGCCCGGTCTGGACCACCACCACCGCCCCGTACGGGCCGATCTTCCTGCTGCTGGCGCGCGGCATCACCTCCATCACCGGCGATAACGTGGTGGCGGGGACGATCGCGCTGCGCCTAGTCATGCTGCCCGGACTGGCGCTGATGATGTGGGCGGTACCGCATCTGACCAAACATCTCGGCGGCAGGCCGACCACCGCGCTGTGGCTGGCGGTGCTCAATCCGCTGGTGCTGATTCATCTCATCGGCGGCGTGCACAACGAAATGCTCATGGTCGGATTGATGGCGGCGGGTATCGCGCTGGTGCTCGAACACCATCACGTGGCCGGAATCGTGGTCGTGGCGGTCGGTGTGGGCGTGAAGGCCACGGCCGGTATCGCACTGCCATTCCTGGTGTGGATCTGGATGATTCACGAACGTGAGCGGCGTGCCGCGCAGGGTGAGGGCGAGCTGCCGCATCCCGCGCTGATGTTCGCCAAGATCGCCGGATTGGGTGTGGCGGTCTTCGGGCTCGTCTTCGCCGCCGCGTCGGCGCTGGCCGATGTCGGTATCGGCTGGCTGACCGCGCTGTCGGGTTCGAAGAAGATCATCAACTGGCTGTCGCTGCCGACCATCATGGCGCATATGACCACCTGGGTGACACCGCTGCGGATGGAATCGGTGCTGTCGGTGACCCGATTCCTGTGCGCGATAGCGCTTGTCGTGATTCTGGTGTGGGCGTGGTGGCGGTTCCGGCATACCGAGCGGGAAGCGGTCTTCGGTATCACCGTGGCGTTCGTGGCCATCGTGATCCTGTCCCCCGCCGCGCTGCCCTGGTACTACTCGTGGCCGCTGGCGCTGGCCGCCGGATTCGCGCTGTCCACCACCACACTTCAGGTGCTGGTCGGATTGTGTACCTGGCTGATGCTGGTCTTCCAGCCGGACGGTTCGATCGGGCTGTACAGCTTCTGGCATGTCGCACTGGCGACCTTCGCGGCCGTGGTGGCGGCGGTATCGCTGCGCACCATCGATCCGCTCAAGTTGAGCGCGAGTTCGCACGTCCATCCCCCGGCGAGCGTGAGCGCGCCGCCCAGCGCGGCATGAGCTCGGCCGAACTCCAACTCGCATACCGGGATTGCCGCCGCATCGCCGCCGAACACGGTCGCACCTATTTCCTCGCGACCCGGCTGCTGGAGCCGGAACGAAGACCGGCCGTGCACGCGCTGTACGCGTTCGCGCGCATGGTCGACGATATCGTCGACGACAGCACCGCCGCGATGCGCGCGGAACACTCGGCGGCACAACTGGATCGGATCGAGCACGAACTGCGTGGACGACTCGCACACGCACCGGGATTGGGCGGCGCGGACCGCATCCTGCTCGCGGTCTCGGATACCATCGCGCGCTATGACATTGCGCCCGAACACTTCTGGGTGTTCCTGGACTCCATGCGCATGGATATCCCCGGCGGCCCGCAATACCGCGACCGCTACCCCAGCATGGACGCCCTGCGCGAATACATGCGCGGCTCCGCCGCCGCCATCGGCCTGCAACTGCTCCCGGTGCTGGGCACCGTGGTTCCCATCGCCGAGGCCGAACCGGCCGCGGCCGCACTCGGCGAAGCCTTCCAGCTCACCAATTTCCTGCGCGATATCGCCGAAGACCTGGACCGCGGCCGCATCTACCTGCCCGCCGACGAACTGGCGGCCTTCGGCGTGGACGACGATCTCCTGAAGCACTGCAACGACACCGGCCGCACCGACCCCCGAGTCCGCCGCGCCCTGGCCCACCTCATAGCGGTGAACCGGGGCATCTACCGTCGTGCCACCCCCGGAATCGACCTGCTCACCCCGCGCGTGCGCCCCGCCATCCGCACCGCCGCCACCCTCTACGCCGCGATCCTCGACGAAATCGAACACACCGACTACGCCGTCTTCACCCGCCGGGCAACGGTCCCCCGGCACCGCCGACTACGCGTCGCCGCAACGGAATTCGCGTTCGCCGAGACTCGGTGAAAGCCCTGCGTACCACTCAACTCAGCCCAATAGTGAGCAATTTCCGAACGGCTTGCCTGTCGGAACACAGGGCTTCTGCAGACTCCCGGTGGGCAGGCCGAGGAAGATAGTCCCCCAATCGAGCGCCGCGCTACCCGTATTGGGGCCGTATGGATTGTCAACGGGTACCAGTGTGGCCGGTGCCGCGACCTCGGTGGGAGAGCCGACGATGGGAGCCGCAGCGGCGATCGCGGAGCTGGCCGCCCCCGCCCCGGCAAGGGCGATCATCACGACGGCGGTACGCAGGGCGGGAACAAGTGCGCGCATCAAGTTGTGTCCTCTACTCGGGAAGTAATCCAACCCGAGACGTTTTCAAACTTCAGCCCGTCACCGGCAGCCCGTGATTACCTTGCCCCCGAAGCGGGGGCCAGGCGATTCCTCAGTGCACCCGCCGAGCGTCCGATGTCTGCCGGCGGTGCGCTTCGATGGCCTCGAACTTCGCCAGATTGTGGCGGGCGTCGGCGAGGGCGTCGTGTGCGTCCTTCGGGATCGGCGGCAGCGGCGGCTGGCCGTGCTGGTTCCAGTGCTGGCGGAGCTCATTGGTGAAACGCGGGAGGGCGTTGGGGAGGTCGACCATGGAACCCCAGAGTTGGCACAGGGCGACGTGGTCGTACGCGCCGACCCAGGCCCACAACTCCGGTTCTACGCCGGGGCGGGGGACGAAGAATTTGTAGAGGTCCTCGCGGATCTTCTCGCGGCTGCGCCACAGGTGTGAGGCGGGCGGCGGCAGCTTGGGCAGCACATTGCGGCGCACGAACGGCCCGGCCTTGTCCGCGTCGAATTCGGTTGAGACCGCGTAATACTCGCGTCCGTCCTCGCACACCACCGCGATGGAGACGAGGTCGATGGTTGTCCCATCCTCGATGAATTCCGAATCATAAAAATATCGCAGAGAGATCGGTCTCTCCTCGGGTTCGCGGCCGGGGCCTATGCCTTCGACGCTGGGGACTGGGGACGATCCGGGCAGATCCTCCGCCCCTCCAGCCTAGGTTCCCGGTTCACACCGGCCGGGTCTGGGGTTACGTCAAGATCGGTTCATATGGTGTTGGGTATTCCAGCCCTGGGTGTAGTCCGAGCGGTTTGTCGCGGTCCGTATTCTGAACTCGTGAACTGGACCGTCGACGTACCGATCGATCGCCTGCCGGAACTTCCGCCGCTGCCCGCCGAGCTACGCCGGCGACTCGATGACGCGCTGGCTCGCACCGCATTGCAGCAGCCGTCCTGGGATCCCGAGCAGGCCGCCAAGATGCGCACCGTGCTGGAATCGGTGCCGCCCATCTGCGTGCCCGCCGAGGTGGAGGAACTCAAGGCGCGCCTGGCCGAGGTAGCGCGCGGCGAGGCCTTCCTCATGCAGGGCGGTGACTGCGCGGAGACCTTCGCGGACAACACCGAACCGCATATCCGCGGCAATATCCGCACCCTGCTGCAGATGGCCGTGGTGCTCACCTACGGCGCGAGCCTGCCGGTCGTGAAGGTCGCGCGCATCGCGGGCCAGTACGCCAAGCCGCGCTCCTCCGATACCGATTCCCTCGGCCTGACCTCCTACCGCGGCGATATGGTGAACTCCCTGGTCGCCGATCCCGCTGTGCGCGTACATGATCCGTCCCGCCTGGTGCGCGCCTACGCCAATGCCTCCGCCGCCATGAACCTGGTGCGCGCCCTCACCTCCGCCGGTATGGCCGATCTGCACAAGGTGCACGACTGGAACCGCGAATTCGTCGCCCAGTCCCCGGCCGGCGCCCGCTACGAAGCCCTCGCCGCCGAGATCGATCGCGCGCTCGCCTTCATGAAGGCCTGTCGCGTCAACGACCCGAACCTGTCCTCGGCCCGCCTGTACGCCTCGCACGAGGCCCTGGTGCTCGATTACGAGCGCGCCATGCTGCGCCTGAGCGCGCACCCCACCACCGGTGAGCCGACCCTCTACGACCTGTCCGCGCACTTCCTGTGGATCGGTGAGCGCACCCGTCAGCTCGACGGCGCGCATATCGCCTTCGCCGAACTGCTCGCCAACCCGATCGGCCTCAAAATCGGCCCGACCACCACACCCGAAATGGCCGTGGAATACGTCGAGCGTCTCGATCCCAACAATGAGCCCGGCCGCCTGACCCTGGTCGCCCGCATGGGCAATCAGAAGGTGCGCGAGGTGCTGCCCGCGATCATCGAGAAGGTGCAGGCCACCGGCCACCAGGTGATCTGGCAGTGCGATCCCATGCACGGCAACACCCATGAGACCTCGAACGGTTACAAGACCCGCCACTTCGACCGCATCGTCGACGAGGTGCAGGGTTTCTTCGAGGTGCACCACGCGCTGGGCACCCATCCGGGCGGCCTGCACATCGAGCTCACCGGTGAGAACGTCACCGAATGCCTCGGCGGCGCACAGGACATCTCGGATCTGGATCTGGTGGATCGCTATGAGACCGCGTGCGATCCGCGCCTGAACACCCAGCAGTCCCTCGAACTGGCCTTCCTGGTCGCGGAGATGCTGCGCTGAGCGAACCGCTCGGGCTCACAACGAAATAGAACGCGGCCCGGTCCAGTGGACCGGGCCGCGTTTTCGTCCGTCAGGGTTCAGCGTTATCTGCCTAAGGGATAGCGACGAGGGTGATCGTGGAGCCCGCCTCCACATTGCCCAGACTGCTCTGCGAGATGACGATCGAACTCTCATTGGAAGCCAGCTGCCGCACCGTCACCTTCAACCCGAGTCCCTCGAGTTTGACCCGGGCGGCGGCGACATTGGAGCCCAGCACACTGGGGACATCCACGGCGCTGTTGATGATCAGGGTGACCCCGTCCCCGGCGTCGACGGTGGCCCCGGCGGCCGGATCGGTGCCGATCACCTGACCGCCCTTGACCTTGGTATTGAACTCGGATCTGGTGTCCCGCACCGTGATTCCGGCCTTGGTGAGCACATCCCGGGCCTCGTCCTCGGTCTTGCCGCTCACATCGGGCAGTTTGATCGGCGCGGAACCCTTACTGCGATAGACCTTCACGTTCGCCCCCGCCGGGAGCACGGTCCCGGGGGCCGGATCCACCTTGGCGAGTGAGCCTTTCGGGGCCGTACTGCCGATCTCGCCGGAATCGACCGGTGTCAGCCCCGCATCCTTGATCGCCTGTTTGACGCTGTTCACATCCTGTCCGGCCTTGACGTCCGGAACCTTCGGCTTACCGCTGGAGACCAGCACCGCGACCGTCGAACCCTTGGTGACCTTGGTCCCGGCGGCCGGATCGGTGCCGACCACATTGCCCGTCGGAATGATGTCCGACGCCTTCTGTCTGGTCTCGGTCTTGAAGCCCGCGTCGGTGAGCGTGGTGATCGCCCGTTGGGTGTCGAGCCCGGCGATCGACGGCACCGCCGAGTATCTGCCCACCCCCACCCACCAGCCGCCGATACCCAGGAGCAGGGCCAGGGCGACCACGATGCTGAGCCAGATGATCACGGTGCGCCGGGATCTGCCGCGATCCTCGATCAGGTCCGAGCGTCTGGCGCGCTCGGGTTCGCGCGTGTCGTACTGGGTGGTCGGCGGCGCGTAGTCCGGTGGAATCTCACGCGCGGCCGTCATGACCCGGGTCTGCTGATGCGGCGGCGGAATGTGCTGCGTCGGCGGATCGGCCGGGATGCGCGTGGTGAGATCGGCGGCCCCGTACGGTGCGTGCCGGGCCGGTGCCGGGGTGTGCGGCTGCCGCGCGGGCGCCGCCGGGGTGGCGACCTTGTATCGCGCGCTGAGATGTTCGGCCGATTCGGTCGGCGAGGGCACCCGGTAGTCCGGTAGCTGCAATTCGCGGGCGATCCGGCGTAGTTCGCGCGCCATCTCGGTGGCATCGCTGAACCGGTGCGCGGGTTCGCGCGCGGTGGCATGCGCGACCAGTTCGTCGAATTCCGGTGGCACCCCGCCGATCAGGCGGCTCGGGCTCGGCACATCCTTCTCGACCCGTTGCAGCGCAACCGAAATGGAGGTGTCGCCGGTGAACGGCGTACGCCCGGTGAGCATTTCGAAGATGAGAATGCCCGCGGAGTACACATCACTACGCGAATCGGCGCTGCCGCTGGTGACCTGTTCGGGCGACAGGTACGCCGCCGTGCCGAGAATCACGCTGTCGGAGGTGATATTCGCGGCCGCGACCGCGCGCACCAGACCGAAGTCGGCGATCTTGACTTCGCCGGAATCGGAGATGAGCACATTCTCCGGCTTGATATCGCGATGCACCAGTCCCGCCGCGTGCGCGACGCCGATCGCCGCGAGCACCGGTTCGGCAACCGCGCGCACCGCGTGCGGGGGCATGGGCCCGCGCTCGCGCAGCAACTCGCGCAGTGTGCCGCCCTCGACCAGTTCCATGATCAGGAACGGATGATCACCGTCCACGCCCTGGTCGTAGACCGCGACCAGGCCCGGATGCTTGAGTTTGGCGACCGCGCGGGCCTCCAATTCGAAGCGGGTGAGGAATTGTGGGTCGGCGGCGAACTTGGGGTCCATCACCTTGATGGCGACCGGTCGGTCCAGCCGGGTGTCCACCCCCCGGAACACCATGGACATACCGCCGCGCGCGATCGGCGCGTCGATGCGGTAGCGCCCTTCCAGCATCTGGCCGATCAACTGCAACCCTTCCGACTTCCGTGCCGCCCGGTGCGACTGTGACCCGATGGTAGTCGGGTCGGGGTGTGATGCGGCGGACGCGGCGCGACCGACTACCGTAATCCCCGTGAGTGCCATCCCCTACAGCAATGATGTCCTGCCGGAATCGGTCACCGTGCTCCCCCTCCCCGACGTGGCGGAGCTGCTCGGCGAGTCGGTCACCCGCGTACACCAGATGCTGCGCGAACATCAGCTGATCGCGGTTCGCCGCGACGGCGTTATCGCCGTCCCCGAGGAGTTCTTCGACTCCCACGGAGCAATCGCCAAGCATCTCACCGGGTTGATCACCGTCATGCGCGACGGCAAATACACCAATGAGGAAATCCTCGAGTGGATCTACACCGAGGATCCCTCGCTGCCGGGCCGTCCCATCGACGCCCTGCACGGCGATCTGGCCCGCGAGGTCATCCGCCGCGCCGCCGCCGACCCGTTCTGAGCCGCCGGTAATAGTTGGAAGTCGCATCCCGGATATGGCTCGGGCCCCGAGAGTTGCTCTCGGGGCCCGTGTCTGGCTGAGGTGACTCAGCCCGCCATGGTCTGGGGGATGCGGTCCGCGTCGGGGCGGGTGCCCGAGGGGACGTTCTTCTTGAGGCTGGCGGCGTAGACGTCCACGTATTCCTGGTCGCCCATGCGCATCAGTTCGTACATGATCTCGTCGGTGACGGCGCGCTCGACGAAACGGTTGCCGCCCATGCCCTCGTAGCGCGAGAAGTCGATGGGCTTACCGAATTTCACGGTGACCTTGCGGGGACGCCAGCGGAACGGTCCGGGCGGGCAGACCTCGTCGGTGCCGATCAGGGCCACCGGGATCACCGGGACGCCGGTTTCCAGGGCGAGGCGCGCGACACCGGTCTTGCCCTTGTACAGGCGGCCATCCGGGGAGCGGGTGCCCTCGGGGTACAGGCCGACCAGGCGGCCTTCGTCGAGCAGCTTGCGCGCGGTGTTGAGGGCGGATTCGGCGGCATCGGCGCCGGAGCGGTCGATCGGGTACTGCCCGGTGCCGGAGAAGAAGAACTTCTGCAGGCGACCCTTGAGACCGGGGGTGGTGAAGTACTCGGCCTTGGCCAAGTAGGTGATGCGGCGCGGGCTCGCGAGGGGGGTGAACAGCCAGTCGGTGAACGACAGGTGGTTACCGGCCAGAATCGCGGCGCCATCCGGGGGGATATTCTCCACGCCCTCGACCTTGGGCCGATTGATGAGCGAGATGAATGGTCCCACCAAGACGAACTTCAGCAGCCAGTAGAACATTGCGTCCTTTCCCCTGTTTCGATACCCGGGACCGGCCTCGTTGCGGGCACCACACTCTCTTTGGCGACTCTACCGCCGAGACAAGCCGGTGACCAACCGCCTACTGCCCGATGTGTCCGGTTCACCGAGTATTTACGTCAAGGACGGCGATTCGCCCGGGAGTGTCACCGACCCGAGGGACCCGCGGGCACCGCATCACGCTGCGCCTCGAGCGCGGCCCGCGCGAGTTCGGCCGCACCGATCATGCCCGCCGCCTCACCGAGTTGCGCGGTCCGGATGCGCGCCAGACGGCGATGCCTGGCACCGGTGATCGACGCCGCGTAATGGTCGCGCGCATCGTCCAGGAACAACGGGGCCGAGGAGCTCACGCCACCGGCGACCACGATCAGATCCGGATCGAAGATGTCACTCACGAACGCCAGCCCCAGACCCAGCCAGCGCGCGAAATCGGCCATCACGTCCAGGGCCAGCGGATCGCCGTCCTGTGCCGCGCCCGCCACCCGGCGACCGGTGAGCGAACCGGGATCGCGGCCCGCGTCCCGCGCCAGCATGGTGGAGCGGACCGGATCGGTGGCCAGCATCTCCAGCGCGGTATCCACCAGAGCCGTTCCGCTGCAATACCTTTCCCAGCAGCCGCGCTTACCGCAGGCACAGGCGCGACCGTTCGGCACCACCTGGAGATGACCCAGTTCCGGTGCGACGCCGTAACTTCCGCGATACAGCCGCCCATCGATGAGCAGCGCGGCTCCTATACCGGTGCCGATGGCCACCAGCACCACATTGCGCCCGCCCGCCGCCGCGCCGAATCGGTATTCGGCCCACAGCGCGGCATTGGCGTCGTGTTCGAGCACCACGGGCAGCCCGAGCCGATCGGTGAGCCGCCGCGCGACCGGGGCGTCCTCCCAGGGCAGATGGGGCGCGAAACGCACTGTCGCACGGTCTTCGTCGACGAACCCGGCGACGGCCAGGCCGACCGCGCCGATGGCATGGCGGCCGCACAGTTCGCGCACCACTCGCGCCAGCCCGTCCTCCAGGGCCCGCGCGGACTGCGGTGTGGAGGCGGTCACGGTATCGAGCACCTCACCGGCCCCGTCCACGACCGACGCACGAATATTGGTGCCGCCCACATCGATTCCGACAGTCAGCGGCACCTGTCCACCGCCCCTCATGCCTTGATGGTCACGTCGATGGGGACATACCCTGCCCGCGTCGCCCCCCGCCCGCGACCCGGCTCGCTCGCATCCCCCGGTCGCCCGGCCGCATCCGGCCCGCGTCCGAAAGATCGGCTGCCGCTCGCGGTCTCACGCTCGCGACGACCCGCGCTCACCCCGCTCTGTGTGCCCGAGCCGGAATCATCGCCACGCGCCCTGCGCCCGGCGGTCCCGTCCGCACGCCCGCCGGGGTCACCACCGTCAACGCCCGCACCGGAGTTGGCGCCGGATGCCCGGAATCCGGTGTCCGGGCCGGTCTCGGCGCTCGCGCCGCCGGTGACATCGCCATCCGGCCGATCCTCCGGCGCGGCGGAATGTCCGGCGCGGGCACGCTCGGACCGAATGCCTTGGGCGCCTGCGGCGAAGCGGGCGATGAGGGTGGCCAGCGCGGCGCTCGCGCCGGTGTGCGCACCGGCGGCGTGGGCGCGCGATGCGGTGGAATCAGGTTGCACAGCTTCGTCATTTCCGGCGGAATCGTCTGCGGCAGTGCCGAATTCGTCGCCCGCAACACCACCGGCCCGCGGGTGCCCGCCGGTCGCGCCGCCGCCGGAATGCGCGGGGTCGCTGCCGTGACCGAAGGAATGATGTAGCCAGGCTTGGTATTCCGGTGATTCGGGATCCAGATCCGGTGGCAGGACCGGTTCCACGGGGACACCGGCGAGCGCTTCGCGCAGCACCGTCACGATGGCGGTGCCGTGATCGGCGATGGCCGCCACCACGTCATGGTGTTCACCGCGCACCACGGCCGCCGCCGCGCAGACCGGGCACCAGGCGCAGCTGGACCATTGGGTGCGGCCGTCGGCGGCGGTGCGGCGCAATACCGGTTCGACGCGTTCGAGGACGGCCTCGGCGAGCAACCGGAGTTCCTCGGCGAATTCGCTGAAATTGTCCTCGGGGTGGCCGGATCGCGGATGGCCCTGCGTCGCGGTCATTTCGGCCAGACCTCGGGGTCGGGACGGAAACGGATCACCAGTTGATCGCCGTCGAGTTCGGCGGCATCGACCGTGCACCGCCGCAATACCGGCGCCAGCCGCAGCCGGCGCCTGACCCCGTCCGCTCCCACGATCAAATCGTCCTCCACTCGTCCCAGCTGCAGGGTCGACGGATCGACCACGGGTAGATGCATGCGCATGGCGAACACCGAATGCACACCCGTTCCCGCTTCCAGCCGCACTACCGGCCCGGCCGAAACGGACGGCATCCCGTCCACATCTGAGCCAAGCATAGGGACCGGACCCGGTCCCACCCAGTTACCACTCGGATCGACCGCATAGGACAGTGCCGTTAACGAGCTCAGGCCCACGGGTTCGGATCCGGCGTGGGTCACCACCTGCACGGGGATGCCACCCATGCGTTTGCGTAGATCGGCGATCACATCCAGTTGTTCCCCGCGACGGTTGAAATACCACTGCACGGCGGGATGAATATTCGCGCCGTAGTCGGGCGCGGCGGTCTCCGGGAGGACTTTGTTGACCAGCACCGCGATCAGGCGCAGGCCGAGCAGGACCGCGGCCGAGCGCACCCGCGCGGATTCGGCGACGGCGACCTGTTCGGGCGCGGTGACCAGGCGGGCATTGGTGCGGGCCGGATCGGCGATGAGATCGCGGGCCGCGGTCACCGACGCCACGATCTGCTCCACGGTGACCGCGAGCACCGCGCGCCGCAGATCCCCGCCGACCGCGGTGAGCGTGCGCGAATGCGCTGGCCAGACGCGTTCGAGATAGCCGAGCAGGGTGTCGGGGGCGGTGAGAATGCGCAGCATATCCGCCGAGGGCGGGCAATCCAGGATGATCACATCCCACTGCCGGGTCTTGCTGAATTCGGTGATCTCCAGCAGTGCCAGCAGTTCCTGTACGCCGGGCAGGCCGGTGAGTTCGGCGGGATCCAGTGCGCCGATATCGATTCCGTGGTCGTGCCCGGATCCGGACAGCATGAGCACCACGGTGCGGAAGCGATCCTCCAGCAGCGCAAGGGAATCCACTTCGATCACATCCAGGCCCGGCTGTACCGCCGCCACTCCGGGCACACTGCCCGGCTGATGCGCGAACCGGAATCCCAGTGCGTCACCGAGGGAATGGGCCTGATCGAGGGATGCCAGCAGCACTCGCTGTCCGGCGCGCGCGTAGGCGAGTGCGGTCGCGCACGCCAGCGTCGTCTTTCCCACCCCACCCTTGCCGACGAACAGTTCCACACGGGTGGCAGGTCGCTCGGGCCTGCTCGCGGTCAGCCTTCGACCCGTTTCTTGAGTTCTTTCAACGCCGTATCGGTGATGACCTTCTCGGCCTTGCGTTTGAACATGCCGATCATCGGGATGTTCAGGTCCACGGTGAGTTCGTACACCACCTGGGTGCCGCCCTCGGGCAGGGTGATCAGCTCGTAGCTGCCGTCCTGCGCCTTCTGCAGATCACCGCTGACCAGGGTCCAGCTGACGGCTTTACCGTCGGGACGCCAGTTGTAGGACAGCGTGTAGGTGTCCTTCACGACGCCCGCGTCCAGTACGAAACGCGCGGTGCGCGCGCGGCCGTCCGGGAATTTGTCGAGCACCTCGACCGAGCGGGCCGCGGCGACCCATTCCGGATACGACTCCAGGTCCGCGATGACGGCCAGCACCCGATCAGTGGGGGCGTCGATCACGATCGACCGTTGAGTGCGATCGGCCATGGGTGGCAACGCTTCCTTTCGGAGGGGGCGGAACTACGAGTGGTCTACTGCGCGGCCGCGGGGGCGACCCCGGCCTTGCGACCGGCCTCGAGCCGGGCCTTGACCTCGAAGGACATCTTCTTTCCGGCAACCCGATGGGTGCGATTGAGCGCCAGCAGATCCCGCGGCGACAAACCTTCGAGGCGCTGCGGTTCCGCGTGCATGAAGTAGTGCAGGATCACCCCGTCCAGCATGGGTTCCAGCCACACCTCCATGGTGCCGGTGGCCGCCCCGCTGATGGTCCAGCGAATCCCCTTGTCGGCCCGGTCTTCCCGCACCTGCAACTGCAGATCCGGCCACCACTGCCGCCACCGGCCGCGATCGGCCAGCATCTCGCCGACGACGGTGCCGGGCGCGGCGATGAAGGTCTGGTCGGCAACCTGGATACTGCTCACGCGGTGAGCCTAACCCAGAGTCCGCCCACGCTCGATTCGCCTCCGCCTGTCATCGCTCGGCCGAGGTCAGTTCAAGGTGATGCCCGGAGTCGAGCGCACCGGCGGGTCGAGTAGATCGCGTAGGCGTTCGCCCATGCGGTCCCAGCGCCACTGCTGTTGGACCCAGGCGCGCCCGGCTTCGCCCATGCGGGCGGCGGCGTCGCGATCGGAGAGGACGTCGACGATGGCCTTGGTGATGGCGGCGGTGGAGCGGCCGTTGACGACGTAGCCGGTTTCACCTTCGCGGACCGTTTCGGGAGCGCCGCCCGAGTTGCCCGCCACCACGGGGACGCCGGAGGCGGAGGCTTCGAGGAAAACTATGCCGAGGCCCTCGACGTCGAGGCCGAAGCCGCGGGTGCGGCAGGGCATGGCGAAGACGTCGGCGAGGGTGTGATGGGCTGCCAGTTCGGCGGCGGGGACGCGGCCGGTGAAGACGACATCGTCTGCCACACCGAGGGTTTCGGCGAGGGTGTGCAGTTTCTGTTCGTAGGGGCCGCCGCCCGCGATGACCAGGACCGCACCGTCGATCTGCTTGCGAATGTCCTGCATGGCGACGATCAACGCGTCCTGGCCCTTGCGCGGGACCAGCCGGGACAGGCACAGGATGGTGGGACGATCGCCCAGGCCGTAGCGCTCGCGCAATTCGGCGCGGGCGGCCGGATCGGGTTTGAAGACCTCGGAGTCCACGGCGGGCGGCAGATATTCGAGGGCGGCCTGCGCGCCGAAGGCGGCGGAGAAGCGGCGGCGCGTGTATTTGCTGACGTAGGTGATGACATCGGTGTTGTCGCCAATGGCGCGCAGGGCCTGGCGCGCGCCGGGCAGCATGGACCAGCCGACCTCGTGCCCGTGCGTGGAGGCCAGAATGCGTTCGGCTCCCGCGCGGCGCAGCAGCGGCGACATCAGGGCCAGTGGCGCGGCCGCACCGAACCAGACCCGATCGCACTGTTCATCGCGCAGCAGTTTCGCCGCGCGGCGCGCCACCAGCGGTGTGGGCAGCATCAGCGTGGTGGGATGCCGGACCACTTCGAAGGGCTGCTCCGCGTCGAACTTCCAGTGGCTGTCGCCCTTCCAGCGGGGCGCGTAGACCACGAGTTCATCGGGCGGTAGCTGCATGGCCAGCGCGTGCACGTAGGACTGGATACCTCCCGGTCGTGGCGGGAAATCATTGGTAACCAGCAGCGTTCGCCCCATGCGATCAACCTACTGCACCGGCGGCCGCGACTCGCCCCGGCCTGAAACCTCGCACCCCCGCAGAGTGGCGTGTCGCGTCAGGCGCCGGGGGTGGTGCGGGCGGTGATCCAGGAATGCCAGCGCGCCAGCAGGTCCGGATACCCGATGGCCAGGGTGTTCCGCACGATCGCCGCCACGGCCGCGTTGTCCTTGGGGCCGGTCGCCACTTGCCGGTAGAGCGAGACCAATTGGGCCTCGCCGAATTGATCGGCGATGAAAGCACAGGCGGACCAGGCCTGTTCGTAGACCGCGGCCGCCTCACCGCTGGCGGGTTCGAAGGCCGCGTCGGCAGGCAGATCGGCGGGGAGAGTGCCCGCCCGGGCACGCGTGGTGAGGGTGGGCGCGACCTCTTCGATGGGCTGGCGCATACCGCGATGCGCGACATATTCGGCGAAGCCCTCGAGCATCCACTGCGGTGAACGGTCGACGGTCACCGCACGCGTCGCGACATGGGTGAGCTCATGACGCAGCACCGAGCGCAGTCCGTCCGGGCCGAGCCGGCGTCCGGCTTCGGATCCGAAGACGACCCGCTGACCCGTCGGTTGCGCACCCGGATGAAAGGGATCGGCGACCGTGGCAGCGGCGACTTCGGCGGGTACCGCACCGGTCTCATTGGTGAGCGCCGCGAATTCGGCTGGGCTGGAAGCGACCACCACCACCGGAGCCTGCGACCAGTCCGAACCCCAGACCGCGCTGACCGCCGTGGTGGCCGCGCTCAACTCCGCGGCGAGCACGTCCATATCGCCGCTGCGGGCCGGATGTCCAAGCACCACACCGACTTTGCCCGCCCCGGTGCCCACCGGTTCGGAGATCACCTTGCCGTAGGAGTCCATCAGCCGGTGCAGCGCCGATACCTGCGGATCGGTGGCGACCAGCGCATCGCCGCCGGGCACAACCGCGCGAATCTTGGGCAGTACCGAATTGGGCAGCATGAGCAGGGCGCCGCAGGCGGCGGTCAACCCGGTCACCATGACCAGGGTCAGGCAGAACTGGAACCGTCGTTTCGCCGACAACCAGCCGCGTACCTGCCGCAGTGCGCTCATTGCCACCTCGTGGTGTTGGTCAGAATCGTCGCGCCGAGTGGAAAGGTGTCGATCCCATCGGTGCCACCTGGACGGGCACTCCGAATGTGGAGGCGTGCAACATCAAACCATTACCCGCGTAGATGCCGACATGCGAGATATCGGAATAGAAGAAGACGACATCGCCGGGCCGCAGATCCTTCTCATCGACGGGTGTGCCGTAGGAAGCCTGCTGCTGACTGGTGCGCGGAACATTCTTGCCGACCTGATGGAACGCCCACTGCACCAGACCGGAGCAGTCGAATTGTTCCGGGCCGACCGCGCCCCAGACATACGGCGCGCCGATGCGGGTGAGCCCGGCGGCCAATGCGCTGGTGCCGCTGCCCGGAACCAGTCCGCGCAGTAGCGAATCCCGGTCGAAGCCGGGCGGGAACATCGAACCGGCAAGGGCGGAGCGATCACTCGCGGAGAGCTGACCCCATGCCGCGATGACCCCGGCCATGGAGCCCTGTAGTGAGGAGCGCTTGTTCTCCAGATCGACGCGCACGGCGTCGGCCTGGGCGCTGGCCGCACGCGCCGCGTCGGCGGCGGTGCGGGCAACGGCCTCGGCCGCGGACGCGGTGGCGCTGACCTTCTGATATTGGCTCAGTTGATCATTGGTGCGCGCACCGACGAAATCCACGATGGACATCTGATCGAGCAGTTGCTGCGGTGAGGAGCTCACCAGCAGCGAGGTGAGCCGGTTGGTACGGGAACCGAGCAGGGCCGAACTGGCCGCGCGATCGATCACCGGCTGATATCTGCGAATCTCGGAGCGCGCCGCATCCAATGCGGTGGCGGCGTCCGCGGCCTTGGAATCGGCGTCCTTGGCGGCGGCGACCTTGATGTCGAGATCGGACTGGGCGTTCAGGGCCTGCTGGTTGAGCTGTTCGGATTGCCGTGACAGATCGATCAGGCGCTGCACCGCTTCCCCGGCCGATGCCGGTGCGGCGACCGGATCGGCCATCGCGGGTCCGATGCCATTGGCTCCGACCAGGAGTACCCCTGCCGTGAGGGCTCCACCTACGAGTTTCTTCGTGCGATGTTGCGCTACCACCGTGGTGCCGTGTCCCGTTCTCTTACCCCGAGCTGGAAAAGAAGGTCTCGAATAGATTACGAAACGGCGACCGCTTGTGTCCAGCAGGACACGAAATCATTACGGTCGCCGTTCGCTCGCAGGTCATCCGACCTGCGGATCTTCGATTCAGATTCGTCGCGCGCCGGCGAACGGCATGGACGAGATCGGGGCGACCTTGACCGGCTGACCGGAGGTCGAGGCATGCACGACATTGCCGTCGCCCACGTAGATGCCGGAGTGGCTGCCGCCGTAGAACGACACCACATCGCCGGGCTCGAGCGAGTCCTCGGAGATGGCGTAGCCGGCGTTGAGCTGGTCATAGCTGGTGCGCGGCAGGCTGATTCCGGCCTGCGCGTACGACCACTGCACCAGACCGGAGCAGTCGAAGGCGTTCGGGCCCGCGGCGCCGTACACGTACGGATCGCCCAGTCGGCTCATGGCGGCGTCCACGACCTGCTGGCGCGGGCTCACCTGGGGAGCCGGGGCCGGGGCGGCCGGGATCTCGACGCCCGGGATGGCGGGCAACTGCACCGGAAGTGATTCCGGGACACCGGGAATGCCGGCGGGGAGCTGGATCTGATCCGGGACGTCGAAGGTTCCGACGCCGGGGATGGTCACCGGCTGCGCCGAGGCAGGAGTGGCGGGCAGCAGCAGCGCGCTCAGCGTGGCAGCGCCGACGGCACCGGCCGAGAGGGCCCGCTTGACGGTCTTGGTCGCCATGGTGAGGTACTTCCAATCTGCCCCGCGACGCCGCACCGGTTTGGTGGGTCGGACTCCGCGAGGTCTCAGGAAGATTACGAGCCGATAACGGTGGTTTGTAAAGCTGCGCCCAACGGACGATGGCTCGAAATAGTTACAAGCCGACATTTCGGTGCGACAAAAGTCACAGCAATCACGAAACGATAACAGCGACCAATTCAGCGGGAGCTTCCGCTGAGCTACCAGTCAGTAGGGAAGGGGTCGCGACGACCCCTCCTTGCAGGACCGATTCCGAATAACAGCAGGTCGGAGATGCCTTGCCCGACCAGGCTCTGACCGGCGGACTTGCAAACCGTGCTGAGGCGATCCTCACCGCGCCAGCACGCGCCGGACACTGACCCGGACAGTGCGTCACACTCGCTCGGATTGATCCACATTATGAATCAATGTGACCCTGACCACATTTCTGCATATTTGCTCAAATCGGGGATTTCACCCCGCAAATCTCGATTGCGAATTCCGACATTTCCCCTGGTCGATGAAATCGGGCCGTTACCGGGGGTAACGGCTTCGAACCTGTCGGACCCCCGGCCTACGCTTGCGGGTCGTGTCCGAACAGCTGGCCTTCGATGAGCTCGAAACACCGCTCTATGACACAACGTTCGTGGTCGTGGACCTGGAGACCACCGGAACCAGTCCGGACGGCGACGCCATCACCGAGATCGGCGCGGTGAAGGTGCGCGGCGGTGAGGTGCTCGGTGAGTTCGCGACCCTGATCAACCCCGGGTACGCGATTCCACCGCAGATCGTGCAGATCACCGGGATCACCACCGCGATGGTCATCGACGCGCCGCGCATCGAACAGGTGCTGCCCGGTTTTCTGGAGTTCGCGGCCGGGGCGGTACTGGTCGCGCACAACGCCCCTTTCGACACCGGCTTCCTGCGCGCCGCCGCTGCGCGCTGCGAACTGTCCTGGCCCGCTTTCCAAGTGCTGTGCACGGTGCGGCTGGCGCGGCGGGTACTCGGGCGCGATGAGGCTCCCTCGGTGAAGCTGTCCTTCATCGCGGAACTGCTCGGCGCGCAGACCCGTCCCACGCACCGCGCGCTCGATGACGCGCGCGCCACCGTGGACGTGCTGCACGCGCTCATCGCCCGGGTGGGCAATCAGGGCGTGCACAGCCTCACCGAGCTGCTGGACTATCTGCCGGAGGTGACGCGCCGCCAGCGCGCGAAACGGACTCTCGCGGCGGATCTTCCGGCCACCCCCGGGGTCTATCTCTTCCGGGGTCCGTCGGATGAAGTCCTATATATAGGAACCGCGGTGAATCTTCGCCGCCGTGTCCGCAACTATTTCACCGGTTCGGACACCCGTCCGCGCATGCGCGAGATGGTGCAGCTGGCGACGCGAGTCGATCATGTCGAGTGTGCGCACGGGCTCGAGGCGGGTGTGCGCGAACTCCGGCTGTTGCTCGCGCACACTCCGCCGTACAACCGGCGCTCCAAGTTTCCGCAGCGCGCGTGGTGGCTCAATCTCACCGACGAATCGTTCCCCCGTTTCGCGGTGTCCCGCACCCCCGTCCGAGACTCCCTCGGCCCCTTCACCTCCCGTGCCGATGCCATGGAGGTGGCGACCACGATCGCCGAGAATTCCGCCCTGCGCACCTGCACCACCCGCATCCCCCGCGACGGCGCGCACGATTGCCCGCCCGCCGTGGTCGGCGGTTGCCCGGCGAGCGCCCAAAACAGACCCCTATATATAGAGGAGTACGCGCACGCCCCGGAAGCGGTCCGCGCCCTCTTCTCCGGCGACAGCGACGCCATCCTGATCGCGATCCAGGAAAAGATCGAATTCCTTTCAACTGCAGAACATTTCGAGGCCGCAGCCCGTCTACGTGACCGCACGGTCACTGTTATCCAAGCCCTGCGCCGCACCCAGCGCCTCGCCGCCCTCACCCGCATCCCCGAACTGATAGCCGCCCACCCCGACGGAGCCGGTGGCTGGCAGTTCGCGATCATCCGCCACGGCCGCCTCGCCTCGGCGGGCAATGCGCCCCGCGGCATCTCCCCCATGCTCACCGTCGACCGGCTCGCGGCCGCCGCCGAAACCGTCATCCCACCCCGCCTCAACTCCCCCGCCGACCCACCCGTCCACCCCCCACTACACGGCGCGCTACCGGAGGAAGTCGGACTCCTGGTCCGCTGGCTCGAACAACCCGGCACCCGAATAGTCCGAACCACCGACGGCTACGCCGAACCCCGCCTCGGCGCGGGCCTTTGGCTGCAATGGCTCGAGCGCGCGGAGAACGCGCGCAAACTCGACGACGCGCAGCCGTCATAGCGAACCGACATCAGCCGCCAGATAAGCGACCATCCCATCAATCCCCGCATCGCCACGAACATAGGTGGCTTCGGCGTCATGGAACTTCTGCAGCACGGTAAGCGAGTCGAGGGTCATCCCTCGATCCTCGCCGCGCCCGAAGCACGGTTCCGGCGGTAATCCGCCGCGGCGCTCGTCAGGATTCGACCGTGGGCGTGAAGGCTTCCAGGAGGGTGGATTTGATGGGGTCTCGGGTGGTGCAGACGAGGGCGAAGGTTGCTTCGCGCATGAGTTGTTCGGCGGGGGTGTGGGTGAGGGTGGAGCGGCTGCCTGTGGTTACCACGGCGGCTGCGGCTGCGGTGAGGGCGGCTTGGGATATTTCGGCTCGGAGAACGTGAGTTTGGTCGGGGTTGCCGAGGGCGGTGGCGTATCTGGTTCGGAGAGAGGCGAGTTGGGCCGCGTAGGGGGTGGCGTCGATCGGTTGAGTTGTCAGGTAGCGGTTGATGCGGATGAGGATGCCGAGGGAGAGGGCACCGTTGATCCAGTCGCTGAGGGGGTTGGGGGCGGATTCGTCGACCGGTTTGATGGAGATCAGGGTGGAGTCGGGGACGAAGGAGTCGGTGAAGCGGAGGGCGACGGTGGCGCTGGCGTCGGCGGCGGTCAGGGGGAGGCGAGTGGCGGTGAGGGCGGCGGTGTCGTGGATCGGGATGAGCAGGGTGGCAACGGATTCGGTGCCGCTGGCGCGGACGCGGACGGCGGTGGCGACGGCGTCGATGTAGTCCCAGCCGGTGACGAAGGGAGCGGAGCCGGTGAGGCGGAAGCCGTTCTCGACGGGTTCGGCGAACAGGGTGGGGTTGGCGCGGGCCGCCGCCCAGGAGACGCCGCAGCGGTAGGTGCCCGCGAGCATGCGGGGCAGGAAGCGGTCGCGCAGGGCGGCGTCCGGGCTGAAGGCGACGGCGCGCAGGGCTCCCAGGTGCTGTGCCCAGACGAAACCCGTTGCGAGACAACCGCTGATGATCGTCGCCGCGGTATCGATGAGGATGTCCGGTGACATGCCCTCGGAGAGCGGGAATCCGTAGAACCCGCGTTCGGCGAGGGCGTCGAAATGCGCGGCGGGGATCTTGCCGGTGCGATCGACGTCCGCGGCGTGATCGTCGAGCACTTCACGCACGAGTGTTTCGGCCGCGCGTACCCAGTCCACACTCATTCGGTTCCCTCCCAGATCCCGATCGAGGCCCACCGTGGAATTCGACATGGCGACCTCGGGCACAGGGAGATTACCAGTGCCGATATGAGCGATTTCGGGTGATTCGGCTCGCGCGGAGCTACTGCGGCGGGTTCCCATGCTTGCGGATCGGCAGTCCGACTTGCTTGCGCCGCAGCATCGCCAGTCCGCGTATGACGGCGATTCTGGTGTCCGCGGGATCGATGACATCGTCGACGAGTCCGCGTTCGGCGGCGTAGTACGGGTGCATGAGTTCGGTGCGGTATTCCTTGACGCGCTGCTGCCGCAGGGCTTCCGGATCGTCGGCGGCGGCGATCTCGCGGCGGAAGATCACATTGGCGGTGGCCTCGGCACCCATCACGGCAATCTCATTGGTCGGCCACGCCAATGCCAGATCGGAGCCGATGGATCGGGAATCCATGACGATGTACGCCCCGCCGTATGCCTTGCGCATCACCACCGAAATCCGCGGCACCGTCGCATTGCAGTACGCGTACAGCAGTTTCGCGCCGTGCCGGATGATGCCATGGTGTTCCTGATCGACCCCGGGCAGGAATCCGGGCACATCGAGCAGGGTGACGATCGGGATATTGAACGCGTCGCACATCTGCACGAAGCGCGCGGCCTTCTCCGAGGCGGCGATATCGAGCACGCCCGCCAGCACGATCGGCTGGTTCGCGACGATCCCCACGAGCTGCCCGTCCAGGTGCGCGAAGATGCACAGGATATTGGCGGCCCAGTTCTCGTGCACCTCGAAGAAGTCCCCGTCGTCGACGATCTCCTCGACCACGGTGCGCATATCGTAGGGCCGGTTGCCGTCGGCGGGCACGATGTCGTAGACGCGTTCGCAACGCCGATCCGGCTGGTCCGGGGTGTCGGCGACGGGTGCCGGATCGCGATTGTTGGCGGGCAGGATGGCCAGCAGGTATCGCACATCGTGCAGGCATCCGGCTTCGTCGTCGTAGGCGAAATGCGCGACCCCGGAGGTGTCGGCGTGCACATCCGCCCCGCCGAGCCCGTTCATGGTGACCTGTTCCCCGGTGACGGCGGCGATCACATCCGGTCCGGTGATGAACATCTGCGAGGTCTCGCGCACCATGAAGATGAAATCGGTGAGCGCGGGACTGTAGGCCGCGCCGCCCGCGCACGGCCCCAGGATCACGCTGATCTGCGGGATCACCCCGGAGGCCGCGACATTGCGCTGGAAGATCCCGCCGAATCCGGCGAGCGCGGTGACGCCCTCCTGAATGCGTGCTCCCGCACCGTCATTCAGTCCGACCAGGGGCGCGCCGGCGGCCAGCGCCAAATCCATGATCTTGTGGATCTTCTGCGCGTGCGCCTCGCCGACCGCCCCGCCCATGATCCGGAAGTCCTGCGCGTAGACGAAGACGGTGCGGCCGAAGACGGTGCCCCAGCCGGTGACCACGCCATCGGTATGGGGTTTGCGGTTCTCCAGTCCGAACCCCGTGGCGCGATGTTTGCGCAATGCGTCGACCTCGTGAAATGACCCCTCGTCCAACAGGATCGAGATGCGCTCGCGGGCGGTGAGCTTACCTTTGGCGTGCTGGGCCGCGGTGGCGGCCGTATCCGGCCAATCCAGCACGCGGCGTTTGATATCGGCCAGTTCCGCTGTGGCTCTGCGCATTCGATACCCCTTTTATCTGGTGGATGCCTGAAAGCGATCGATGCGATCGAAGGCCGGTACGAAAACCGGTGCGCCCGCTACCAATTCGGCGGTCTGGATGCCGGAGCTGACCACGGTGAGCACCCCGCCGCCGGGCTGGGTCCAATGCCCGGAGAAGAAGAGCCCGTCGACGGGCCCGCGATGCGGCATCCGATCGGTGGAGCTCTGGTCCGGGGTGTGCGCCCAGCCGTAGATCGCGCCCTGCTGATTGAGCGTGTAGCGCTCCATGGTTCGCGGTGTCCCGGCTTCGGCGAAGTCGATATGCCCGCCGATCCCGGGTATCACCTGCTCCAGTTTCTCCAGCATGAGCTGCTCATAGCGCGGCTTGTGCGCCCGCCACGAGTCCACCGCGTCGTAGGCGATGAGCGTGGACAGCGTCACCAGGTGTTTGGCCCGCCCGCGCAGCAGCGATGAATCACTCAGTGTGGGAACGGTTACCGCGAGCGCGGGCACCTCACCGGCATTCATGCGGTCGTAGACGACGTCGTGATCCCAGTGGTCGTACAGGAAGGTCTCGTGCGCGACGTCCATCTCCTCGAGCGGCAGATCGGTGGCCAGGAACACCACCGCAGCCGAGAGCGACGGTCGCATATCCCGCAGTCGCTTCGTATATTCCTGTCCCACAACAGCTTCGCCGATCAGCTCATCGCAGGTCTGGAGCGGATCGGCATTGGAGATGACGGTCTGCGCGCGAATGCGCTGCCCATTGTCGAGGACGACCCCGGTGACGCGTTCGTTCTCGACGGTGATGCGCCGCACCGACGTCTTCAGCAGCGTCTCACCACCGGCGGTGGTCAGGCTCGCGGCGATGGCGTCGACCAGATTCTGGAAGCTGCCGACGCAGTAGTAGACGCCCAGATCCACATAGTTCATCAGCATCGGAGCCCAGGTGTCGAAGGCCGCAGAACTGGGCGGCACACCGAGATACGGCCACAGCGTGCCCAGCAGCGCCTTCAATTTCGGATCGCGCAAATGCTGATCGAAGACCTCTCCGACGGTCCGATGCTGGTATTCGTGCAGCAGCGGCAGTCCGGCCGCGAGCAGATCCTCGGACGGCAGATCCGGTGGCGTCCGCATCACCTCACGGGCCAGCTGTGTGGAAAGCCGTTGCAGGCGGCGCAGTCCCAGCTTCTCCTGCGGAAAGAGCCGGGTGTGGACGTCGAGAAACTCGGGCCCGGTGGGGATGTCGACGCTGGTGCCGGGAAACATGGCCCGGTACAGCGAATCCAGCTGCCGGAATTCACACCGATCGGCGACCCCGAGGTAGTCCAGCAGCAGCGGCAGCATGCTCGGAAATCCACTCTCGCCGTGTTCGGCACCGGCGATCAGATGCACCGCCGAATCGAAGATCTGCCGTTTATGCGTGAACGAGTGCGCGTAACCGCCGAGCCGGTTGTGCCGTTCCACCACCAGCACGCTGCGCCCGGTCCGCGCGAGCAGCGCCGCGGCGGTCAGGCCGCCCAGCCCGCTGCCGATGACCACGACGTCATAGCTGTCCCGGGCGGCATCCACCAGAATCGTCATCGCGGGCTCTTCTCTGCCGTCCAGGTCAACGCCATTCCGGCGTAAATCCAACGGCTGGTTTCGATTCCGAGCAGCAGCACCTTGTCACCCGGGCGAATGCGCCCGTGCTGCCAGGCGTCGTCGAGTGCGATGGGCACCGCCGCCGAGCCGGTCGCGCCCACATCGGAGAGGTTCTCCATGATCTTGGATTGCACGGTCTTCCACTGTTCGGCGGACATGCCCGCGGATTCGAGTTCGGCGGTGAAGTAGGGCGCGTTGCCTTCGGGCAGTACGCATCCGGTGATCTCGTCGATGGTCAGATCGCTCGCCCGCAGCAGTGCGTCGAGGGCTTCCACGAAGACCGTCGGCCCGAATTTCTCGGACTGCACGACGTCGAGGTTCAATCGCACCATCTGCCGTGCGGCCAGCTGTTCGGCGATCGGCGCATGGGTGCCGCCGCCGATGATGTGCATACCTGGCTGGCGATCACCGCCGATGCAGGCATTCACGCTGCCGTGCAATCGATCCGGGCCGTCGCCGGATGTCAGCACGACCGCGCCCGCGCCATCGCCGAAGTTGTAGAACGAGATTCGATCCCGCAACCGCACGGCCTCGGGATCACCGCTGCGCAAATACGGGAACAGCAGCGGTGAGATGATCTCGCTGCCGATCACCACCGCATTGGCATACCGCCCGGATTCCAGCATGCGCCAGGCGATATCGAGCGCCTGCACCGCTCCCGCGCAGCCCGAGCGCACCTCGACCACCGCGCAGCGGGTCAGCCCGAGTCGCGCCTGCACGAACGTGACCTGCGCGGGCAGATGGTATTCCGGGCTGGAGGTCGACATGACCAGCAGTTCGACATCCCCGGGTTCGATCCCGGCGCGTTCGAGCGCCTGCAGTGCCGCGGCCTCCGCCATCTCCCCATTGCTGACCAGGTGGCGGCCGGAGGTCGGATCGATGGCCCAGTGCCTGCGCTGCACCTGCAAACCCTCGAGCACCTCGGGCGGCAGGGTTCCGCACAGCCCCGCCATATCGTCGTTCGTGAGCGGTATACCGGGCAGATACGCGCCCGTGCCGGCGATCGTCACCACGATGTACTCCTGTCGTCGGCGGTGCGCACCGGGGTCAGCACCACGCTGATATGGGTGCCGCCCGGCGAGGAACTGTTGATCAGCACCGGCTTGTCGAGCGGCTGTTCGGCCGCGAGCGCGATGGCCAGGTGCGCGCCCGCGCCGACCGGTTCGCCCAGCCACCGCTTGGGCGTTTCGACGAACGGTTCGGTGCTGTCGAAAACCCGTCCGATGGCGGCGAATTCGGCGGTGTCGAAGGCTTCGATCCCGGCCGCGTTGGATTGGATGCGCGTGACCTGTGCAGCGGTCAGCCCGGCATGCGTGAGCGCGGCCCGCATGGCGCGTTCGAAACCGCTGCCGTCCGTATCGAATTCGCCGATGCCGCGACCGTCGGAGGCCATACCGAATCCGGCGAATTCCGCGCGCGGCACCGCACCGCGCGCCAGTGCCTTCGAAAGCGGTTCCAGCACAATGCCGTATCCGCCCTCGGTGGGAATGTATTCGGGTGACCGCGCGAACGCGGGCAGGCGTCCGTACGCGGTTTGCGCCGCGGCGCAGAAGGTATCGACGGCGGGCACCACGATGGCGTCGGCGGTTCCTCGGCGCAGCAGATCGCGCGCGACACACAGCGCGGCCGCACCCGCGGCGTGCGCGGCGGTGAGCGTGGAGGTCACCCCGGTGAGCCCGAGTTTCATGGCGACCTGTCCGGCGGCGGCGTTGTAGACGGTGTTCGGGAACACCGCCGGATTGGCGCTCTCCGGCCCGGAGTCGACCAGCGGCACCACGAATTCCTCGATGCTGGCGAGCGGTCCGAGCCCGGTGCCCAGCACCACGCCGATGCGCGGTGCGGGTCGCTCCGCCCCGGCCAGTCCGGCATCGGCGAGCGCCATGGCGGAGGCCATGATGGCGTACCTGCCGAGCCGGTCGACGCGACGCCGTTCACGCGGCGGCAGCTCCCATTCGGGGTTGCCGAGCAGTGCCGCGAACCGGTCGGGTCTGCGGTCGGCGGCGGAGTAGTCGCGGTACGCGGTGTGCAGTCCTTCGATGGTGTTCCAGTCCGGTCCGAGCGCGGCCAGTCCGGTGATGACGATCGGTTCATCGGCCGGTGCCGGAATATCGATCCGGCCGGGCAGTCCGAACAGGATGCTGGCATTGGCCCCGGCGAACGCGAAATTGTTGGATAGCGCGGCCGCGGTGTCCAGGGGCCGCGAGCCGCCGGGCACCACATCGATGGCGCAGTGCGGATCGGCTTCCAGGAATCCGGCCGTGGGCGGCGCGGTTTGCTCCCGCAGCGCCTGTACGGTCACGATGCTCTCGACCGCGCCCGCCGCGCCGAGCAGATGCCCGATCATCGATTTGGTGCTGCTCAACAGGGTTTTCGCGGTGTCATCGCCGAAAGCCGTTCGGACCGCGGCGACTTCGGCCGGATCGTTTTTGGGCGTTCCGGTGCCGTGTCCGTTCACATAGCCGACGTGTTCGGGCCGCACACCGCCCGAGGCGAGTGCCGCGACGATGGCGCGGGCAGCCCCCGCGCCTTCGGGATGCGGTGCGGTGGCGTGATATCCGTCCGCCGACAGCCCGTAGCCGAGCACCTCGGCGAGTACCGGCGCATCGTGCGCCGCCGCGATCTCCGCCCGGGTGAGCACCAGCATGCCGCTGCCCTCGCCGAGCGAAAGCCCGTCGCGCCCTTTCGAATACGGCGCGGCCGGATTCGGCGACAGCGATTCCAGGCTGTTGAATCCCGCGAATGTCACCCCCGAGAGCGAATCGCTGCCGCCCACCAGCAGCGCGTCGGCGTGCCCGTCGCGCAGCAGTTCCACCGCGTGCGCGATGGCGTGCGCACCGGAGGCGCAGGCGGTGTTCACCGACAGCACCGGCCCGCCGAATCCGAAGGCCGCGCCGATCACCTCGGCGATGGTCTGCGGTGACACCAGCAACAGCTGTTCGAACGGTGCGGGCTGCCCGCTCGCCTCGGCGCGCAATGCCTGTTCCCCACTGACCAATCCACCGTTGCAGGTCGCGAACACCACGCCCCAGCGCTGCGGCGGTACGAGCTTCGCGAGTCCGCTGGCGGTCAGCGCCTCCTCGGCGGCGACCAGCGCGAAATCCAGCGACGGCTCCCGCACCGCATCGGAAATCCCGGCGTACGAGGGCTTTACCTCCTCGGGCACCTCCCCCGCGAGCTTGGTCCGGTATCCGGCCATGGGCAGTCCGGCCACCGGGCGAATGGCGACCGCACCGGCCCGCGCACCCTCCCACAGCGGTTGCAGGCCGATGCCGAAGGCGGTGACGGCCCCCATTCCGCTCACGACTATGCGGTCGATGGTTTTCGACATGAGTTCCTCCGGGTCTACGAGATGGGGCGCAGCGCGAGCGCCACCTGCTGACCGGCCAGCCCGCGGGCCAGCGCCAGCGCGCCGGTGAGCGTGGCGGCCGGGCGCGCGGATTTGGGCACCCAGTCCAGATCACAGTCCGGATCCGGTGTTTCCAGGTGCAGCGTCGGCGGCACGATCGCGTGATGCAGGGTGAGCGCGGCGACGGCGATATTGAGCGCACCGGCCGCGCCGACCAGATGCCCGGTCTGCGGTTTCACACTGCTGGCCAGCACGGTGTCGGCGGCCGACCCCAATGCCGTTCGGATGCCCCGGGTTTCGGTGACATCGCCGAGCCGGGTGGCGCAGCCGTGCGCGGCGATGTACCCGACCTGATCGACCGGCATGGCGGCATTGTCGAGCGCCCGGGTGATGGCGGCGGCCAGCGCCCGCCCGTGCGGTTCGGGGGTGAGCGCCTGCCGGTCGTTGGTCAGGCCGGAGCCCGCGATCTCGGCGTAGCAGCGCGCCCCGCGCGCGAGTGCGGCGTCCCGGCGTTCGAGGATGAGGAAGGCCGCGCCGTCGCCGAGCACCGAACCGGAGCGGGCCCGGTCGAAGGGCCGGAAAGCCGAGGGGCCGAGATCATTTCGATCCGACAGCACCCCGATGGTGTCCATATGCGACATCGGCCACCACGAGGTCGGATCATCGAATCCGCCCGCGACCGCGACGTCGGCCTCACCGCGCCGCAGTGCGCGCGCGGCCCGGGCGATGGCATTGGCGCCCGCTTCCGCGGTGCCGTGGAAATAGGCGTTCGGCCCACGGACCCCGAACATCTGGGACAGGAAGAACAACACGGCGGGCTGGAGACCCTCGACGTAGAACAGCGGCGGGAACACCGAGGAGGCGACTTCGCCGAGTGTGCGGAAGTCGGCCCGGCCGTCCGCACCGCGCACCGCCAGCGCGCCCTCGACCACGCCTTCGGGGCGGCACAGTTCCTTGTTGCCGCCCGCGAATACCCCGGTGCGCGCCGGATCCAGCTCGGCCACGTCGAGTCCCGCGTCCCGCAGCGCGAGTAATGCCGCGGCAGCGGCGATTTCATCGACCGGGGCCATGAACCGGCGGGCCTTGCGCTCCAGGTAGGTACGGACATCGAAGCCCCGCAACTGCGCGGCCTGGCGCGTGTGCAGTGATGCGGGCTCATAGGTCGTGATCGGCCCGATTCCGGTGCGGCCCTCGATGAGTCCCTGCCAGGTCGGTTCCTGGCCCTCACCCAGGGCGGTGATCAGTCCGATACCGGTGACGACTACCTCGTTCATACCGGCACCACCGCCTCGACCGGGCTCAGGCGCAGCGACCGGCAGGTGGCGACCACCCGATCACCGACCTTGGCCTGCACCTTGAACGTGCCGGGCGCGGCGGTCAGCGTCGCCTCGATGATGACGCGATCCCCCGGCTGCACGAAGTGCCGGAAGCGCACCACCCCGGCCTCGCTCGCCTGCCAGGGCGGACCGGGTTCGCCGACAACGTATTTCGCGGTCTCGATCATGCTGTCCAGCAGCAGCACCCCCGGCAGCACCGGGAAGCGCGGAAAGTGGCTGTCGAAAATGGCCAGGGTGGCCGGGATATTGCGGACCGTCACCGCGCGCTGCCCGGGTTCGACGAGCAGCACCCCGTCCAGGATCGGTTCCCATACCGGGTTCATTCGTGCTCCTGTGGCTTGGCGACGACCAGGCAGGTGTTGGTGCCGCCGAATGCGAAGGCGTTCACCAGCACCGCACCGACCTCGCGATGGGCGGCGATATTGGGCACGTAGTCCAGATCGAGCTTGGGATCGGGGCGATCGAGGTTGATGGTCGGCGGCACGATCGAGGTGCGCAGCGCGCCGACCGCGGCCAGCACATTGAGCGAGGCCGCCGCCGAAGTCAGGTGCCCGGTCATGGATTTCGGTGAACTGACCGCCAACCGCGCGGCGCTGTCCCCGAATACGGATTTGATGGCGATGGTTTCGGAGAGATCGTTACCGGGTGTCCCGGTCCCGTGCGCGACCACGTAATCGATATCGGCGGGCGCGATTCCGGCATCGTCGAGCGCGCCGGTCATGGCGCTGATCGCGCCACCGCCGTCCGGCGGCGAATCGGTGATGCGGTACGCGTTCAAGGTCGAGGCGTAGCCGCGCAATTCGGCGAGGACGGTCGCGCCGCGCGCCATGGCCGCTTCCCACTCCTCGAGCACCACCATGACCGCGCCCTCACCGATCACGAATCCCGAGCGATCGGCTTCGAAAGGGCGGGAAGCCTTTTCGGGCCGATCGTTGTAGTCGACGGTGAGCGCGCCCAGCAGTCCGAAGCCGAGCACATCCATCCAGCTGGTCAGTGTGTCGGTGCCGCCCGCGACCATGGCGAGGGCGTCACCGTCCTGAATGGCCCGGAACGCCTCACCGATGGCATGTCCCGAGCCCGCGCAGGCGGTGCTGACGCTGATCATCGGCCCGGCCGCCTCGGCCGCGACCGCGAGCGCGGACAGGGTGATATTGGCGTTGCGGTACAGCACATCCCGGGGCGCGTGCCGATAGATCTCGGTGGCCCCGGTCTGATCGCGCAGGTACGCGACATCGACGACGGTCTGCAATTCCGGGCGGCCGACACTGGCTCCCACCGCTATGCCGATCCGCTCGGGCGCGTAGGTGCCCGGGCCGATCCCGGCCTGCGCCAGGGCTTCGCGGGTGGCGGCGATGCCGTACCGTCCCGCGTCGGGCAGTCGCCGATCCCGCAGGTCCGTACAGCGGAAGTCCTTGACCTGTCCCCCGATTCGCGCCGGATAGGTGGAGGCGTCGAAGGTGGTGAGCGGGCCGACGCCACTGCGCCCGGCGGCCAGACCCGCCCAGGTCTCGACGGCGGTATTGCCCAGCGGTGTCACCGCGCCGATACCGGTGATCGCGACCCGTCTCACAACGCACCCCCGAGCAGCTGTTCCCCGTGCAGGCGAACCCGTTCGGGGTCATCGAGTTTGCCGGTGTCGATGAGCGCGCACATCATCCCGGTCGCGGTCAGCACCCGCCGCTCCCCGACGGTGACGGTGCCGTCCAGCACGGCGACCTCATCGGAATTCGAGATGACCGTGCCGTCGATGGTGAGCACATCGCCGCTGTACACCTCGGATTCGAATTCGACGTGTTCGATGGACAGCAGTGCCGCGCGCCGGGCGTAATCGCTGCTGAGCATGACCAGCCAGGTTCCCGCCTGGCAGAGTGCTTCCAGCACAAGGGGTTTCGGCATGACCGGGCCGTCCGGTCCCACGCGCCAGAACTCCTCGGCCGCCGAGGTGAGTTTGCGCGCCCGGATCTCGGTATGCGGTGTCCAGGATTCGATGCGGTCTACCAGGTGGAATCGCATACAGTCCTCACAGCTTGGGGCGGCCGAGGCCGAGCGCGGCGCCCGCGCCGCCGTCGACTCGCACCAGCGAACCGGTCATATACGCCGCACCCGGTCCGGCCAGGAAGGCGACCACCTCGGCCACCTGTTCCGGACTCGCGAACTCGCGCACGGGAATCTGCTGTTTGATCGAGCGCCCGCCGCCCTTGGCCAGCAGGCCGCCGACCAGTTCGGTCGGGGTGAAACCCGGCAGGGCCGCGTTCACCCGGACGCCGAATCGCGCGAGTTCCAGTGCGCTGCACCGGGTGAACGCGTTGATGGCGGCCTTGGAGGCGGCATAGTTGGATTCGCCGATCCAGCCCGCCTCCCCCATCACCGAGGAGACATTCACGATCGCGCCCGCGCGCTGACCCATGAAATGCGCCATGGCGGCCTTGGTGCAGTTGAAGGTGCCGCCGAAATTGGTGCGCATGACCTCGACCCAATCGGCCTCGGCCAGATTGAAAATCAGTCCATCCCTGGCGATTCCGGCATTGTTCACCAGAATGTCGAGGCCGCCGAGTTCGGTGACGGTGCGCTCGACCAGGGTCTGCGCCTGCTCCGGCTCGGCGACATCCGCGCCCAGGGCGATGGCTTTCCCACCGCGCGCATCGATTTCGCGCACCACGTCCTCGGCCTGGGCGCTACCGGAGCGATAGTTCACCGCGACCCGGGCACCGGCGGCGGCCAGGCGCAACGCCACCGCCCGCCCGATCCCCCGCGACCCACCGGTGACGAGCGCGATTTGACCGTCGAGTTCGGCAGCCATATCAGGCCGCATTCTCGGCGGCCTTGGCCTTGCCGATCACAATGTCGACCAGGTTCTGCACGGTCAGCAGCGACATGATCCGCTCGGCGGGCAGCTTGCCGGCCAGCGCCTCGACATCGATCTGCGGCATCACCTTGGCCAGCTGGGCCAGGCCGGCCGCGGTGACGATCTCGTTCTCATCGCCGAATTCCTCATCCGGGATACCGCCCTGGATGGCATCACCGATATCGGAGGCCTGCACCTTGATGCCGCTCTTGCGCTCGACGCGGAACAGAATGTCGAGCAGGTCGATGGACTCGGCGCCGAGCTCATCGATGAGAGTCGACTCCAGGGTTACCTCGCTGTCGTCGAGCCCGAGGGCGGCGGCCACGGCTTCGATAACGGTGGAATTGATTTCGGACATGAGGGACTCCTCGTGAAAGTGGTGAATCTGTTATTCGTGAAGCGGTGGTTCAGGAAGCGATCGCGCGTGCGTTCTCCAGCGCCGCGAGCACCGCGGCGAGGTTCTTGGGATTGCCGGTACCGAGCGTTTGGGCTTCGGGCGCAATGCGTTTGGCGAAACCGGTGAGCGCACGACCCGGGCCGATCTCCACCAGCGTGGTGCTGCCGCCATCGAGCGCGGCGCGCACCGTGCCGACCCACTGCACACTGCCGCTGAGCTGGCGGCGCAAGAGGATTCGCGCCTCCGCGCCCGAGCGCAGCGGTGCGGCGGTGACCGAACTGATGACGGTCATGCGAGGATCGGCGAAGGGCTGCCGATCCAACTCGGCCCCGAAATCGGCGGCGATGGCGTCCATCAGCGAACAGTGAAAGGGCGCACCGACTTTGAGCCGGACGCATTTCTGAGCTCCGGCGGCCAGCGCGGCGGTCTCGACCTCGGCGATGGCGGTCGCGGTACCGGAGATCACGGTCTGTTCGGGCTCGTTGTAGTTCGCGACCTCCGCGCCCGTGGCCTGTTCGCACAGTTCCTCGACCCGCTCGGCCGACAACCCGATGATCGCCAGCATGGCTCCCGGCACGCTCTCCCCGACCCGCGCCATGAGTTCGCCACGGCGCGCGACCAGCAGTAGTGCCTGCTCATAGGTCAGCACCCCCGCCGCGGCCAGCGCCGCGAACTCACCGAGGCTGTGCCCGGCCACCGCCGCGGGCTCGAAACCTCTGGCGCGCAGTACATCCCAGATGGCCAGACTGGTGGCGACCACGGCGGGCTGGGTGATATCGGTGCGCTGCAACTCCTCCTCGCCGCCGGTGCTGCACAGCTGCGAGATCGGCTGCCCCAGTACGGCATCCGCCGTCGCGAAGACAGCCGCCGCCTCATGATGATCGGCGCGCAAGGCGGTCGCCATCCCCGGACGCTGTGACCCCTGACCTGGGAACATGCCCAGAATCGGGCCCTCGAGCTCAATACCCATCGCTCGTGATCTCCTCTCCAGAGCGCCTGGAACTGAGCATGCCGGGCAGTACTGTGCCGCCCACTGGATCGCGTGCCGGGCGGTCCACTTGCAGTTCACTGGGCGGACCACTGACCGTGACCGAATTCAAGACAACCTCGAGATGCCCGGCCAGCTGTGGTGGCCAGGCTGGCACCCGACATCGCACTACGCATTGCCGGGAGGCGCAGATGGTAGGGACACAGGCCCGCCGAGTCCTGATCGCCGGGGGCGGGATCGGCGGTCTGGCCGCCGCACTGGCGTTGCAGCACAGGGGATTCGACCCGATCGTGTTCGAACGCTCCGAAACGCTGCGGGACGGCGGGGCCGGATTGCATATCTGGACCAATGGCACCCTGATCCTGGACCAGCTCGGCGTCGCCGACGAGGTGCTGAAAATAGCTCCGGCGCAGGAGATCTGCCGATTCGCATCGTCACGTGGCGAAGTGTTCGGGGCCTGGGACGTCGGATCGTTCACCGCGAAGTACGGGCGACCGACCATCGCCGTGGAGCGATCGATACTGCACCGGGCCTTGCGAGAGGCGCTGAGCGGCAATGTTGTTCGAACCGGTGCGGAGGTGGTGGCGTTCGAGCAGAACGACACCGGCGTGACCGTGCGCCTCGCGGACGGCAGCACCGAAACCGGCGATGTGCTGATCGGCGCGGACGGCATCAACAGTACGGTCCGCATCGGGCTGCACGGTGCCGAAAAGCCGCGCTACAACGGCTATATCGCCTGGCGCGGCAAAGCGGCGCTCACCCACGACCTGATTCCCCCGGGCACCTTCCACGCGCTCTTCGGGCCCGGCACCCGCTTCACCTACTACGACGTCGCTCCCGGCGTCGTGCACTGGATGAGCGTGGCCAATGGTCCGGCGGGCGGGGCGAACGAACCGGATATGAAGGCGCTGCTCGCCGAACGCCATCGCGGCTGGGTCGACCCCGTGAGCGAAATCCTCGCCGCCACACCGGAGTCGGACATCATTCGCAGTGACGTCTACGACCGGCGGCCCAGTAAGAAGCGCTGGGGACGGGATCGGGCGACCCTGCTCGGCGATGCCGCGCACCCGATCACCTTCAATATCGGGCAGGGGGCGTGCCAGGCCCTCGAGGACGCCTCGATCCTGGCCGAGGAACTCGCCGCCACCCCCGATGTGCCATCGGCCCTGCGGCTCTACGAACAGCAGCGCATCCCCCGCACCGCGGCAATGCAGCGCACCGCCTGGCTCATCGGGCAGATGGGCGCGGTGGAGAATCCGGCCCTCATCCAGCTCCGTCAGCTCGTCATGCGCCTGGCCTGGCCGAAATTCGCGTTCACCGCCGCCGAACGCGACCAGATCTCCTATGCCGCACGGTGGGCCACCGTGCCGACCGCCCCGTGACCGCGAACCCCCCTGTGAATTCGGAAGGAAACCCCATGACCGAGCCGGCCACCGATCCCTATTTCTTCGGCGCCTTCGCCGACAAGTGGTGGAGCGAAGACTCGAATATGAAGAACCTGGCCTCTTTTCAGGGCCCGCGGTTCGCGTACTTCGACAAGTTCGTCGACAGCTGGACCGGTAAGAAGGTCCTGGACGTGGGCTGCGCGGGTGGGTTCACCACCGAATTCCTCAGTGCGCGTGGCGCTCTGGTGAGCGGGATCGACCCCTCCCCCAATCTCATCGCCGTCGCGCGGGCGCACGCCGAGGAGACCGGCAAGACCATCGACTATCAGGTCGGCGTCGGTGAGCACCTGCCGTACGCGGACGGGGCGTTCGACATCGTCACCTGTGTGGATGTGCTCGAGCATGTGACCGATCCGGCGCAGACCGTGCGCGAGATCGCGCGCGTGCTGGCTCCCGGCGGAATCTTCTTGTACGACACCATCAATCGGACGCCGGTCTCGTACTTCATGATGATCGTGATGCCGGAGTACGTGATGAAGATCGTCCCCAAGGGCGCGCACGCGTACAAGGACTTCATCAAGCCGAGCGAGATGCGCGGCTACCTGTCCGGCGCGGGCCTCACCCAGCTGGACAAGATGCGCGGTCTCACCATTCTGGGCCAGCGCAAGGACGGCAGCCTGATGACCTGGCAGGGCCTGGACAGCACCTCGACGTATATGAACGTCGCCAAGAAGTAGAACCGCGTGGGGACGTCCCGTACGGGACGTCCCCACGACTTCAGGCCTTCTGTACCAGCGACTCCGAGACCTCCCACAGTTCGCGGGCCTTGTCGGCGTCATGCGATTCGGGTGCGCTGGGCACCTTGTCGCGCCCGGTGAAGTAGCTGCCGGTCACCTCCGCCATTTCAGGGGCGGTGGCCAGCCAGGCCAGATCGTCCGCGGACTGCGAGAGCGGCCGCGCGACCGGCATCATCAACCGGATGATCGGGGTCATCAGCTGGAAGCCCCGGCGCATCAGCATCGGATAGTTCCGGGACAGCCGGGTTTCCGGCATCAACCCCGGATCGAAGGCATTGGCGGTGATACCGCGATCGGCCACCCGCCGCGCCAGCTCATAGGTGAAGTAGACATTGGCCAGCTTGGAGGTCGAATAGCGCACCCGGCCACCGCGATTCGACGCGGTCCGGCGCTGCACCTCGACGTCGGCGAGCTCACCGGGGGTGGTCCACTCGGGCGCGGGGAAGCCGCCCGATTTCGCCGGACCCTGATGCACGTCACTGGACACCACCAGGATGCGAGCTCCCGATGCCAGCGTCCCGAGCACCTCGTCGATGAGCTGGAAATGTCCGAGATGGTTCGACGCGAACGTCATCTCGAACCCGTCGGCGGACTGCTGCACCCCGTCCACGATCTGCAATCCGGCATTGCAGATGATCGCCGCGGGCGGCACCGCCAGCGATTTCAACTGCCGCGCCCCATGCCGCACCGAGTCGATCGAGGCCAGATCGATGATCACGATCTCCACCTCGGCCGTGGGCACGGCGGTCAGGATCTGCTGTTTCGCGGCCGCCGCGCGGCCCTCGTCCCGGCAGCCGAGAATGACCGGGATCCCCTTGCCCGCAAGGATTGTCGCGGTCGCCAGACCGAGTCCCGAGCTCGCCCCGGTGATGACGATCGGCGCGCTCATGCCTTGTCCTGCCGCTCGCGGGTCAACCAGGTCTCGGTGTACTCGGCGATCTGGGTCACCTCATTGCCCACATCGGTGGCGATATTGCCCTCGATCGCCTTGCCCAGCACCGGAACCCGCACATCCACCGTGCCGTCGAAATCCAGCGTCGATCGCGCACCGGCGTCCTTCAGCACGAATTTCGCGGCCAGCGTGATGGGCATACCGGCGATATCGGCCACCATCTCCGCGTGCGCGACGCCATCGGCGAGCGGACCCCAGGACTCGGTCACCTCCAGCCGCACCGAATCCGGGATCAGCTTGGCGACCTGCGCGGGCATCCGCCCGACCGGCGCGGGCTTGGACACCACGATCCTGGTGGTGTCGCCGGTCACCTCGAAGGACACCAATTCCGCTCCCGCACCGTCCAATTCGGCGACCCGGTCCACCCAGTACTGCCGGGTGGTGACCGCGCGATGCACCTCGGCCGCCGACTGCGCGTACTCCTCGACGCGACTCACCTTGCGTGTCATAGCGTTCCACCTGTCCGCGGAGTCGAGCTCTTGGACGAGCTCCATTTGAATTTCAGGCCGAGCGCGCGGCGCATATTCTCGTCGAAGCCGATGGACCAGCGCTCGGTGATCAATCCGGCGTCGACCCGGAACACGACCAGCGCGTTGAAGCTGACCTGCTGCCCGGTCGCCGGAATATTGAGGACCTCCCCCAAATGCGTTCCGGACCAAGTGTTATGGCACGCGACGAGGCCATTATGCGCGCTCATCTCATGGGTCCGCACGGTGAGATCGGGCAGTACCGTCCGCATCAGGCCGATCGAGGCGTGCGCACCCTCCGGCCCGCGTTCGGGCGCACCCGGGAACGCCTGGTGGTCAACGTATTTCGGGGAGTAGATCTCATACGCGACATCGAGTTTGCCCTGGCTGGCCATCTCGTCGAATACGCGGCGTATCAGCGCCTTGTCCGCCTCTGACATCAAGGTCTCCTGACTGCGGTTCATCGGTTTCCTGCGCCCGAGGATCACACCGCGGCATTGGACGAAACCTTGAACTCACCTTGACTCGAGTGGACCTCGAGGCGGCGCACCAGTAACCGCGGCAATTGTTTTCGCATGCGAAGCATCACCACCACAGTTCTCGCCGCCGCACTGCTGGCGACCCCGGCGCTGCTCGCGCCGAGCGCCCAGGCCGAGCCCGACCGCACGGTCCACGTCTTCGAGAAGATGACCTCGTTGGAGATCAACGGGATGACCGGCACGTACTCCTACACGATCCACGACACCCCGGATGGACCGGTCATCGGGCAGACCACCGGATACTGCACCGTCTTCTTCCAGGATCCGGGCACCAAGGAGATGTACTCGTACTGCGATGACACCATGAGCTTCCACGGCGGCACGCTGCACTCCTTCGGCGTGATCAATATGACCACCGCCTACGCGGGCGTGCCGATCACGCTGGGCGTGAACGGCACCGGCGGAGATTTCGGGAATCGGCTCGGCACCCGCTACTGGGTGGCCAAGTCCGAGCCGAGCGCGGATTCGCGCTCGCAGATATTCACCGCGACGTCGGATTTCACCTTCATGTCCTGAGTCTCACCGCAACTGCGCGTCGAACAGCGGGCCCAGCGAAGCGAGCATGAACTTCTCGCCCTGTCCCGCACCGCCGGCCACCCGGCCGCTCATCGTCAGGGAGACGAAACCGTGCAGATACGCCCACATGGTGTGCACGGCCGCGGCCGGATCGCGCAATTGCCTGCCCTGATCGTCCGCGATGGATTGCAGCACCGCGTGGAAGACCATGAAACCCCGCTCCACCTCAGGCGGCATCTCCGCCCCGTCGAACGAGACCCCGGCCTGTCCGTTCATGGCCTGATACAGCTCGGGCGCGGCGAACGCGAAATTCCAGAACGCCGAGCCCACCGCGGTGAGGCGGCGTTCGACGGGTTCGCTCATGGTCGCCTCGATGCGGTCCGCGATATCCCGGAAGCCGACGCACATCACCTCCGAAACCAGCGCGTCCTTACCGGAGAAGTACTGGTAGATGACCGGCGAGGTGTATTCGATGCGGTCGGCGATGCGCCGGATGGTCACCGCCTGCCACCCCTGCTCCGCCGCGATGCTGCGGGCCGTATCGAGCAACAGGTTTCGCATGTACTCGCGCTCGCGTTCGCGTCGCCGTCCGCTGGGGCTGCTGGCAGGGGCCTTGACCTCTCGCTCCACGGATCCTCCTTTCATTGACAACAGCATACTGACAACGGTTGACTGTCTATCAGTGATAGATGTTCAATAGTCGATAGCTCAGCTACTACTGATCGAACGACAGGAAGCGCACCATGTTCACTCGGTTAGGTCTCTTCATCGTTCGGCGAACGAGGTTGGTCCTGGTGCTTTCCGGGATCATCGCCGTGGCCGCAATGGCACTGGCCGGCACCGCGTTCTCGAAACTGGAGACCGGCGGATTCGCCCCCGACAACGCGGAATCGACGCACGCCCAACAGCTCATCGATCAGCACCTGGACGGCAATCCGAACCTGCTGCTGCTGATCGAAGCCACATCCGGCAAGGTCGACGATCCCGCCGTCGCGGCCGCCGCCGACCGGGTCACGACCGCGCTGAAGCAGCGCTCCGAAGTGCGAAACATCGTGTCCTACTGGACAACCGGCACTCCCGCGCTCAAATCACAGGACGGCCGCTACGGACTGATCTCCGCCTTCGTCAGCGGTGACGAGACCGCAAGCGCCAAAACCGTTGCCGCCGTGGTGAAGGACGACCTCGGCAAGGCGGGCGATGCGGTGACCGTCCGGGCCGCCGGTGCGCTCGCGGTCAACAACGACATCAACACCGCCGTGATGAAGGGCCTGGTACTGGCCGAATCCATCGCGCTGCCACTGACTCTCATCCTCTTGCTCGCCATCTTCGGCAGTGTCATGTCGGCGGTGCTGCCGCTGCTCATCGCACTGCTGGCCATCGCGGGCACCTTCGCCGAACTGTCCCTGCTCGCCGAGGTGACACCGGTGAGCATCTTCGCCACCAACCTCATCACCGCCATGGCGCTCGGGCTGGCCATCGATTACGCGCTGCTGACGGTCAGCCGCTTCCGCGAAGAACTCGCCCGCGGCACGTCCACACCGGACGCGGTGGTCCATACCGTCCGAACCGCCGGGCGCACCATCGTTTTCAGCGCGGTCACCGTCGCGGTCGCGCTCTCCGCGGTACTGGTCTTCCAGTCCACCTTCCTGCGTTCGCTGGCACTGGCCGGTATCGGGGTCACGGTCATCGCGGCCGCGGCGGGCACGATTCTGCTGCCCGCACTGCTCGCGGTACTCGGCCCGCGTATCGACGCCGGACGAATTCCCTTCGTGCACAGCGCGAGTGCGCAGGAATCGCGGACCTGGGGCCGACTGGCCGCGGCCGTCATGCGCCGTCCGGTCGCCACCGCCATTCCGGTGCTGGCGATCCTGCTGCTGGCCGCCGCGCCGGTGCTGCGCATCGAATTCGCCACCGTCGACGATCGCTCACTGCCCACCACCACCGACAGCCGCGTCGCACTCGATGTGCTGCGCACCCAGTTCGGCGGCGACAGCACCGCGACCATCGACGCGGTCACCACCGATCAGGTCTCGGTGGTGGCGATCGACGACTACGCCAGGAAACTCTCACTGCTGCCCGGCGTGGCCCGAGTCGACAGTCCCGCAGGGGTTTTCGTCTCCGGTCAGCCCGCGGGACAGGCGCAGCGCCAGCTCGCCACGCCCACCGCACAGCAGGTGGTCGTGACACCGAACGCCGATATCCATCCCGAATCCGGCACCGCACAGGATCTGGTGCGAACTGTCCGGGCCACTTCCACCCCGGACGGCGCGCACTTCCTGGTCGGCGGCACCACCGCCACCCTGGTCGATACCAAACACGCCATCGGCACCCGGTTGCCGTGGGCACTGCTACTGCTGGTCGTGACCACCTTCGTGGTGCTGTTCCTGTTCACCGGCAGCGTGATTCAGCCGCTGCGGGCGCTGCTGCTGAACGCGCTCGGACTGTCCGCCACCTTCGGTGTGATGATCCTGATCTTCCAGCAGGGCCACGGCGCCGGACTGCTCGGCATCACACCGCGACCGCTGGACATGTCGATGCCGGTGTTGTTGCTGTGCATAGCATTCGGGCTCTCGATGGACTACGAGGTGTTCCTGATCAGCCGTATCAAGGAACTGCACGACGCCGGGGCGAGCACCCGCGACGCCGTGGTCGAGGGGCTCGGGCGCACCGGCCGCATCATCTCGGCGGCTGCGGTGCTGATCGCGATCAGCTTCTTCGCCTTCGCGCTCAGTCCGGTGAGTTTCGCGAAGTTCTTCGGCATCGCGGCGGGGCTCGCGGTGGTGCTCGATGCCACCGTGATGCGCGGAATTCTGGTTCCGGTCACCTTCCGGCTGCTGGGTGAGCGGGCCTGGTACGCACCGGGACCGCTGAAGCGGCTTCACCAGCGCATCGGCGTCCGGGAATCGGATGCGGACGAGTTGCCCGCGACACAGCCCGACGAGTCGGCGTCCGCCCCGGCAACACTGACGGGAAGTTAACAGGTTTACCTGAAACCCAAGGTAGACAAGCTATTTCGAGCTCCCTTCCGGCGCAGCGCAGAAGATCACGACCGGACACGATCGGCTATCAGTGATAGGATCGCTAACGGTTGAGATCAGCGGCGACTCGACTGCGCTGGGGGGGATCTTCAATATTGGCTTGTTATGTTGGGGGCAGTATGGAATTTCAACTTCTCGGTTCACTGGACCTATATGCGGGACGTGCTCCAATTAGCCTCGGTCCACCGAAACAACGAGCAGTGCTCCTTCCACTACTTTTGGAGCCCAATACACCGATCGGCTTCGACACCTTGGTCGAACGGGTATGGGATGAATCACCGCCTTCGGATGTTCGCAATGTCGTCTATACGTATGTCACCCGACTGCGGCGCATTCTCGAGAAAGCGAACGAAGGCTGCAATTCCACGAATGACGTCAGAATAGTCCGCCAGAACGGCGGATATCTGCTGGATATCTCTCCGCACTGTATCGACCTGCACCGGTTTTATGCGCTGATGAGTGAGGCCCGGCAGGAAAACAACCCTCGTACCAGGGCTTTCCTGCAGAAATCAGCACTGAATCTGTGGCAGGGATGCCCGATCGCGAATATCTCCGGGAGCTGGGCGACCCGGGTCCGGGAATGGCTCGACCGGGAACGACTCGATGCCATGACCGATTGGGCCGAAACGGAAATAATGATCGGCAACTCGAGTGCGGTGATCACCGAACTCCGCCGCGAGATGGCGAATAATCCGCACTCCGAGCTCGTGATAGAAAAACTCTTGCAAGCCCTCATGCAAACCGGGCGCACGGTGGAGGCGCTCGAACTGTATGGGACAGCTCGCGGGCGCATTGTGGAAATGATGGGCGCGGAACCCGGGCCGCGGCTCCGGGAAATTCATCGCACCCTGCTGGCCTCGGATAGTTTCGATCTGCGCGAAATTTCCTGAGGGCGGAACCGTGGCCATCGGAATCAAGATTCCGTCAAGTGTTCCGGCCAGTCATCGGTGACAGTCTTGGTGCGCATATTCGACGGCGTGCCACAGCGCACACGAGATTAAGGCTGGATGGATGGCCAACGGAAAAACGGTCTTGCGTCAGGTGGTTCGCAGCACCGCCTGGGCTCAAGGCGCCGCACGCGTGGCGATCGGCAGCGGCATGCTGCTCAACCCCGCGGAGACGGTCAAATCGTGGTCGGGCGAGTACGACGAGAAGATGTCCTCGTTGCCGTCCCGGGCGTTTGGGGCCCGGGACCTGGTGCTCGGCGCCGGCACCCTGTTCTCGCTGTACCGGGGCCATCCGGTGCGGCACTGGTTCGTACTGAGCGTGGGACTCGAGCTCATCGACGCCTCGGTCACGCTTAACAAGCGTCGCATCACCGGCAATTCCGGTGCCCCCGACACCTGGGAACTCCTCACTGCCGCAGGTCTTTTCGGTGGCCTCCTGGTCGCCGGCCTGCTCGACGACTGAAGATTTGGAGCGAAGAACAGTGCGAAACATCACCGAAGGACTGCTGACGGTTTCGGTGCTCGGCGGCGCCGTCGTCTACGGAACCGACGTATTCTGCGCGATCGTGCTGCGCCCCGCCCTCGCGGCGGTCGATGACAACGTACTGGTGCAGACCATCGGCAATGTGCACCGAATCGCGGACGCGCGCATGCCGATTCCCGGCGCGATCGGCTGGATCGCCGCCGGGCTGGCGGCGGTGACCTCGCTCATCGATGGCGATAGGAAGGTCACCCTGCTGGCCGCGCTGGCCTTCGCGTTCCTGGCGATCTGGATGGCCATCTACATCCGCGTCAGCGCTCCGATCAACAAGCAGCTCACCGCCGCGTCCCAGGGCGACGCCCCCGCGGGCCTGGACCCGCGCGCCCTCCAAAAGCGCTGGGACAGCGTCATCTACGCCCGCGCCGGACTCCAGACCGTCGCACTGCTGAGCCTGTGCCTGGCCATCCGGGAAGCCGCGTGAGCAGAGTTCGCATGACCGCCGCCCAGCGCAGTGAGCAGGTGCTCACCGCCGCTGTGGCGGCCTTCTGCGAATCCGGTTACGCCGGAACCACCACCGATGACATAGCCCGCCGGTCCGGGGTCTCCCAGCCCTATGTCATCCGCCTCTTCGGCAGTAAGGAACAGCTCTTCCTCGCCGCGGTGCACCGGGTCTGCGACCGCATCGAGGAGATCTTCCGGGCGATCGCCGAAAACCGGCGTACCACAACGGATCCGGTGGAATTGCTCGCGGGGCTCAGCGCGGGCTATGCCGAGATCCTGGACGAGCGCGAACTCGTCGTCGTACTGCTGCACGGTATGGCGGCGAGTTCACATCCCGCCATCGGCGTCGCGGTGCGCGCCCGCTACGGCGAGATCTACGCCCTGGTCAAGCAATTGACCGGTGCCACACCGGATCTGGTCACCCGCTTCTTCGAAACCGGCATGCTGCTCACCGTCATGGCGGCGATGCAGGTCATCGGCCCCGGCGCGGTGCCCGCCGACTGGGCGCGGGAGATCACCGAAACGCTGAACGCCGAAGCGGCACAGCCACACCGCGATACCGAGGTCACGGTGTAGACCGGCGGACCTCCGCGGGGGTACACGGAAACGGGGAAGGCCCCGAGTCGAATTCGACTCGGGGCCTTCCCTTTACAGCTTGGCTCGGCCTCAGTGGCCGTGCGAACCGCTGTCCGCGGTGTCCTGGTGTGCTTCCAGGGCGGCCAGCATGTCGTGCTCTTCCTTGTGCGCGTTCTCGACGTTCTCCAGCTGCTGCTGGGCCGGGTCGGCGAACAGGAAGGAGCCGGTGCCGGGCTTACCGGCGGAGCCCAGCTTGGACATCTTCTTGGGCACCGGGGCGCCCTGGTACTCCAGCGGGATCGGGTGACCGTGCGAGTCGACCGGGCCCAGCGGCTGGTGGATCTCGATGTACTCACCATGCGGCAGGCGCTTGATGACACCGGTCTCGATACCGTGCTCGAGCACCGCCCGGTCGCTGCGCTGCAGGCCCAGGCAGAACCGATACGCCGCGAAGTACGCGAGCGGCGGCACGGTCAGCAGGGCGATGCGGAAGAACCAGGTGGTGGCGTTCAGCGAGATGTCGAACTTCAACGAGATGATGTCGTTGACACACGCCAGGGTCAGCACCAGGTAGAACGCGATGGCCATGGAGCCGATCGCGGTACGCACCGGCACATCGCGCGGACGCTGCAGCAGGTTGTGCCGCGCGGTGTCGCCGGTGAGGCGCTTCTCGATCCAGGGGTAGATCACCAGCACGGTGAACACCAGGCCCATGATCAGCGCGACCCAGAAGGCGGCCGGAACCGTATGACCCCAGAAGTAGAGCTCCCACGGCGGCATCAGACGCGCCATACCGTCGGTCCACATCATGTAGAAGTCCGGCTGCGAACCCGCGGAGACCTGAGACGGGTTGTAGGGACCCAGGTTCCAGATCGGGTTGATCTGCAGCACGCCACCCATGATCGCGACGACGCCCAGGGTGAAGGCGAAGAACGCGCCCTGGTCGGCGGCGAACACCGGCACGATGCGCGCGCCGACGACATTGGTTTCCTTGCGACCCGGTCCGGGGAACTGGGTGTGCTTCTGGTACCAGACCAGCGCGACGTGCGCGGCGATCAGGGCCAGCAGGATGCCCGGAATGAGCAGCACGTGCGCGATGTACAGACGCGGGATGATGATCTCGCCCGGGAAGTCGCCCGCGAAGATCAGCCAGTGCAGCCAGGTGCCGATGACCGGAACACCGATGGTGATGCCCGAGAAGGCCGCGCGCAGACCGGTACCCGAGAGCAGGTCGTCCGGCAGCGAGTAACCGAAGAAGCCTTCGAACATCGCCAGGATGAGCAGCAGCGAGCCGATCACCCAGTTGGCCTCACGCGGCTTGCGGAACGCGCCGGTGAAGAAGATGCGGAACAGGTGGATGATGATCGACGCCGCGAAAAGCAGTGCCGCCCAGTGGTGCACCTGGCGCACGAACAGACCGCCGCGCACCTCGAACGAGATGTTCAGCGCGGTCTCGTAGGCCCGCGACATGGTGACACCGCGCAACGGCTGGTATGAGCCGTTGTAGACGGTCTCCGACATGGACGGGTCGAAGTACAGCGTCAGGTAGATACCCGACAGCAGCAGGATGATGAACGCGTACAGCGCGATCTCACCGAGCAGGAACGACCAGTGGGTCGGGAAGACCTTGTTGATCGACCGCTTCACGAATGCGGCAGCGTGGTACCGCTCGTCGAGTTCGTTGACCTGGCTCATGAACGACGCTCCCAGAAGGCCGGGCCGAGGGGCTCGAGGAAGTCGTGTACGGCGACCAGATAGCCCTCGGCATTGACGGTGATCGGCAGCTGCGGCAGCGCGCGAGCGGCGGGACCGAAGACCGGCTTACCCCACTCGGTCGCGGAGAACTGCGACTGATGGCAGGGGCACAGAATCCGGTTGGTCTGCTGCTCGAAAAGCGAGGTCGGGCAACCGAGATGGGTGCAGATCTTCGAGTACGCGAAGTAGTCGCCGTAGTTGAAGCTCTCCTGGCCCTTACGCTTGACGGCCTTTTCGGCATCCGCGGTGCGCAGGCGAATCAGCATGACCGCGTTGCGGATTCCACGCAGCGACTGCAGGGTCTCGTGCTCATCGCCACGCCATTCTTCCTTCCAGGGGAAGACGGTTTCCATGGCGCCGGCGTCGAGGTCCTCCGGGCGCACCAGGACGATGTCCTCGGGGCGGCCGGTATCGCGACGCAGGAAGATGGTCTGGCCCGCGTAATCCGGGGTCCAGCCCGAGACCCACAGCGGCGACTTGTCGCGCTTGGCCCACGGGTTCTTGATCATGCCGCCCGCGAACACCAGCAGTGCGCCGATGCCGAGCACGCCGACGCCGGCGCCCGCGGTGCGGGTGATCAGCTTGCGGCGGCCCAGGGTGGAGGTCTCCACCGCGTCCTGCAGCTGTGCGCCCAGCGTGCGGCGGTTGACCTCGGAGGAGCGGCCGTCGTGGCGTTCCTGGATGGAGATCTCGGCCGGGATGAACTTCTTGCGGATGAGCACCACGGCGATACCGACGGCGAGCACCGCGATACCGAGCGTGAGGCCGTACAGCGGAGTGGTCAGCGTGTAGGCGGTATTGCCGTCCTCGCCGCGCCCCTTGTACTCCCAGGGCCAGAACAGGTAGATGCCGACGAGCGCGGCGCCGAAGATGCCGGCGATGGCGAACCACAGCGCCACCTGACGCTCGGCGCGCTTCTCCGCGCGGGTGCCGGGCACCGGCCAGCGCGGTGCGCGGTAGGCGACGTCGACACCGTCGAGCTTGGTGCCGAGTTCGACGAGCTCATCGCGCGACATGGCGTCGAGCTGCTCATCGGTGAAGTCCTTCTCGCTGGGGTTGTCCCCCATGCCTTTTCGCTCCTGTTCGCTCATGACCGGGATCCGATCCACATGGCCGATCCGACCAGAACCACGATGCCGACGATCCAGATCGCCAGCCCCTCGGTCGCGGGACCGAAGCCGCCGAGGCCGTAGCCGCCCTCGGACTTGGTCTCCATGCGGTCCTTGATGTACGCGACGATGTCCTTCTTCTCCTCCGGCGACAGCTGCCGGTCGGAGAACTTGGGCATGTTCTGCGGGCCGGTGAGCATGGCCAGGTAGATCTGCTGTTCGCTCGCCTCTTCCAGGGGCGGGGCGAACTTACCGGAGGACAGCGCGCCGCCCTTACCGGTGAAGTTGTGGCAGGACGCGCAGTTCATCCGGAAGAGTTCGCCACCGCGGCCGAGATCGGCTCCGGCGATGATGGACTCCTGGGCGATCTCACCGTTCGGATCGCGCAGCACGGTCGGGCCGCCGCCGTTCGCCTGAATGTAGGCGCCCAGGGCGTCGGTCTGACCGGCGTCGAACTTCGGGGGCTTGCGCACGATCTGCGCCTCGTTGCGGGCGGCGGGCATACGACCGGAGGAAACCTGGAAGTACACCGCTGCCTCGCCGACGCCGATCAGGCTCGGGCCGCGATCCTGCACACCCTGCAGGTTGGCGCCGTGGCAGGTGACACACGAGGTGTCGTAGATCTGCTTGCCCTCGCGGATGAGCGCGGACTGGTCCTCGTGCGCCGTGGCGACCTGCGCCGTCGGGGTCAGGGCCGATGCCGCGAAGCCGGCTCCGACGAGGCCCATCAGGAGAACCAGACCGCCGGCGAGCTTGCGGCGCATGCGCCGCTGCTTGCGGGTCTTGGTGGCCTCGCCGATCCCCTCGCTGGGATCTGGCGCTGACGGGGGAGATGAACTCATCTGTGTCCCTTTGGAGTAGACGGAACCGACTTGTCAGAAGCTTCGTGCCTACGGCGGGCTGGCCGTGGTACTGGATCCGCTTGCTAGCGGATGAAGTAGATCGTGGCGAAGAGCCCGATCCAAACGATGTCGACGAAGTGCCAGTAGTAGGAGACAACGATCGCCGCGGTCGCCTGCGCGGGGGTGAACTTGCTGAGCGAGGTGCGGACCAGCAGGAACACGAACGCGATCAGACCGCCGATGACGTGCAGACCGTGGAAGCCGGTGGTGATGTAGAACACCGAGCCGTACACGGTGCTGGAGATCGTGGTGCCTTCTTTGACCAGGTTCGTGTACTCGTAGCCCTGACCGGCCACGAACATCGCACCCATGATCAGCGTGATGGTGTACCAGCGGCGCAGGCCGAACACATCGCCGCGCTCGGCGGCGAAGACGCCCATCTGGCAGGTGAAGGACGAGGCCACCAGGACTGCGGTCACCGGCACGGCGAGCTTGAGGTTCAGCTCGGTCGGCTCCATCGGCCACTTACCGTGGGCCTGCGCGCGAGCGACAAAGTACATGGCGAACAGGCCGGCGAAGAACATCAACTCGCTCGACAGCCAGATGATGGTACCGACGCTGACCATGTTGGGCCGGTTCAGCGAATGCACTCGCTGGGTAATGGCCGATCCTGGGGTCCCTACTGCGGTCGTCACGCCGGTAAGTATGACTTGTCGTAGTACGACAGACATAGCGGGGTACGAAAGTTCGTCGTACGTGTCGGAAACCGCAGGGCGAGCAAGCCTCTCGATGGGCGCTCGGCGTGTCACGGACCAACCTAGATTGCCCAGGTAAGAGAAACCTGAGCCCTATTTCGGAGGAGTTTTCGAACCATGGAGTGGGTGCGGCGACTGCTGCGACGCGGCGGGACAACGGAACTGGATCCCGGGCGCGCCGATCTCATCTCGGTGGCGTCGAGTTTCGATGACGCGGAGGCGTGTTCGGCCGCCTTGGCGCGCGCGGAGAACTGGACTCCCGACCAGCCGGTGCTGCTGCGGCATCACCTGCGGATTCCCGAAGAGCGGCGGGCCGAAATCTTCGCCATCGCCGCACAGGGCGGCTACGCGCCCGGTGATACCGGCGACGGGTCGAATGTGATCTTGCAGCGCGTGCAGGTGCTCGATGCCCTGCACTGTTCGCAGGAGCGCTCGCGGATGGCGAGTCTGGCCCATCGCCACGACGGCGAGGCGCTGGGCTGGGATGCGCTGCAACCATCGCCGGTGCCGCCGAAGGAAAAGAAATAGCCCCCGCCCACTAGGCTTGCTCCGACAACACCGATGGCCCCGACATCACTCCGGACTTCCGGGGGAACGGAAGAGCAATGAGCGCGCGCAGCTGGCGAGAAATCCTCGGCATCCTCACCGATGGCAATGATCTGTCCACCGATGAGGCCGCGTGGGCCATGAACGAGATCTTCACCGACAGCGCCACCTCCGCGCAGATCGCCGCCTTCGGCGTGGCCCTGAAGATGAAGGGCCCCACCCCCGAGGAGCTCGGCGGCCTGGCCCAGGGCATGCTCTCGCACGCGCGCCGGGTGCCCTACAAGGGCGCGGCGGTCGATATCGTCGGCACCGGCGGTGACCGCTCGGGCACGGTGAACATCTCCACCATGTCCTCGATCGTGGTGGCCGCCACCGGAATTCCCGTCGTGAAGCACGGCAACCGCGCGGCATCGTCCAAGAGCGGCGGCGCGGATGTGCTCGAGGCGCTCGGCGTGAAGATCGCGCTCGGCCCCGAATCGGTGGCGACCTCGGTCAACGAGGTGGGCATCGGTTTCTGTTTCGCCCCCGTCTTCCATCCGTCCCTGCGCTTCGCGGGTCCGGCGCGCAGTGAGATCGGCATCCCGACGGTCTTCAATATCCTCGGCCCGCTGACCAATCCGGCCCAGCCCACCGCGGGCTTGATCGGCTGCGCCTTCGCCGATCTGCTCCCGGTCATCGCGGGCGTGTTCGCCGACCGCGGCGCCTCGGCACTGGTCGTGCGCGGCAATGACGGCCTGGACGAGATCACCACCGCCGACACCACCGACGCCTGGGTCGTGGTGGGCGGTCGCAGCTTCGAAACCACCATCGACCCAACCGAACTCGGCATTCCCCGGGTGGCCCCGGAGGCGCTGCGCGGCGGCGACGCGGCCATGAACGCGGTGATCGCCCGCAATATGCTCGCCGGTGAGCCGGGCCCCGTACGCGATGCGGTGCTGCTGAATTCGGCGGCCGCGGTAGTCGCCTTCGAACTGACCCCGGACACATCGGCGGACGATCTGCATCCGCGATTGGCCGCGGCCCTGGAGCGCGTCGCCGCCGCCATCGACACCGGCGCGGCCGCGGATCTGCTGGACCGCTGGGTCACCGTCACCAATCAGCTCGGTTCGGACTGAACGCCCCTTATCTCTGCTGGAAGGCGTGTTTGCCGGTGGGATGCTTGTGACGGCGCTACAGTTTTGGCGTTGAGCAGGCGGTTTCCCGCTGATGGCTGCGGCTGACCGCGATACTGGCCCAGTCGAGGATGTGCGGCAATGGTGCGGTTCGGGCGCGACGGAATACCTTGGCGGCGGGGCTTTTTCACGATCGGCGCGGTACTCGCGGCGGGGGCCGCGCTGGGGGTGGTGCCCGAGAGCGGGGCGCATCCGGTCGCGCCGATACCGACCCAGACCGCTAACGGCACGCTGAGCGTGGACGGGCACGATTACGGCGATCCGGCCGGATGCCTCACCGTGCGCAAGGTGCCGCGCCGCCTGGCGGTGGTGAATCACACCGCCCAGGAGGTCCGGGTGTACCTGCTACCCGGATGCAAGGGCGGGGTCACCAATGTGGTCGAGCCCGGCCGGTCCGCCACCCCGCTCGGGGCATCCATCCAGACCGGCTGAGGTACCGAGGTCCGCAGCGCTGACGCATCGCTCCGCTCGGACGTATCTGGTCCGTACGGAGCGATTCGCGGGTTGAATCCGCTACTCGCCGATGGAGAAGCCCGCTTCGACGTCGGCGCGGTTGTAGGACTTGAAGGCGATGTGAGTCGCGGTGCGCACCACCCCGGCGGTCTTGTTGATCCGCCCGGTCACCACTTCGGCGATGCGCTCGTATTCGCGCACCCGCACGACGGCGATCAGATCCACGTCGCCCGCGCAGGAGTACACCTCGGCCACACCGTCGATATCCGCCAATTCCTGCGCGGTCTCAGGAATGCGGTCGGACTCGGCGTGGATCAGCACGATCGCGGTAATCATGGGGCCAACTCTAGGTGATCACCGCCGAGGAGATCGGTGGCGGACCGATGAATCTCGGCCAGGGCTGTCATGAGCTGTTCGCGTTCGACCTCGGTGAGTCCGTCACCGTCGACGAGGCCGTGCGGGCCCGCTTCCCCAACGGCGCCCCGCCCGCGCTGGCGGCGGCGATCGCGGAGTCGTTCGAGCAGATGCGTTCGGACACGGCCGGTCTGCGCACGACTACGATCGTGGAGTTGCTCGGTCGCCCGCCGCACGATTTCGCGACCTGGTTCCGGGCGCACCGGGAAATGTTCGGTCCCACTGACTGAGACGGTACCCGGAATTCGGGGCTTGATTTTCCGAAAACCCATCCCGGCCAGCCGATTCGGGTGATCATGGATCGAAATGTGAACCGACTAGTAGTCACTAGTGTGGCTACCCTGGGGGTTTTCGATGTTCGATCTGCTACCGGCCGTTCCGGTTCTCCGTCATATCTCCCGAAATACCGCGCGGCTCGCCGTGCGCACCCTGCTCGCGGGGGCCACCGTCGTGGTGGTCGCGGCGGGGGCCGCACCGGCGCAGGCCGATACCGATGCGGTCGCCGTTCCGGCGCAGTCCGAGGCGGTGACCGCCGCACGCCCCGATACGGTGACCGCACCGGGCACGACGGCCGCCCCGGGGCACACTCAGCCCATCACCATGCCCGCCGTGCCGATCGCCGGGATCACCGAAGACGTTGTGAGCGCGCTCAATTCGGTGACCACACTGGTGCCGGGCCTGGATCTGCCCGGGCTGGAACTGCCCGCCATGTTCAGCCCGAGCACCGCCATCGTGGTGCTCGGCTACGGCCTGATGCCGGACGGCGAGATGCGACCGGAACTGATCAACCGGTTGTACGCGGGCTATGTCTCGGCGCTGCTGTCCCCGATGGCCCCGGTGATCCTCACCGGCGGCAATCCGCAGGCCGGTGTCACCGAGGCGCAGGCCATGGCGGATTGGATGACCCAGCGCGGTATCTCCCCCGAGCGCATTCACACCGAGACCAAAGCGAATTCGACGGTGCAGAACGCCGCGTTCTCGGCCCGGCTGATGGAGGTGATCGGCGCGCACGCCGCCATCCTGATCACCTCGGCGGACCATATCGCCCGCGCGCTCAGCAATTTCCGTTCGGCCGGGATCTCGGTGGTGGCGACCATGACCCCGGATGAATCACCCTTGTCCGCACAGCCTTTCGGCCCGGACAAGTAGTCCCGGCGGCCGGGGCGGTCACTCGCGCAGCAGTTGTGCGGTGACCGCCTCGGTGAGCCATTCCCGGTATCGCGCCGCACTCCAGCCTCTGTGCCGCCGCAGCAGCCGGAACACATGCGGTGAGGCGAGCGCGAAGAAGATATCCGCCGCCGCTTCGGCATCGAGTTCGGGCCGGAGCGCATCGGCGCGAAAGAGGTTGCGGGTCAACCCGAGCCAGGTCTGGTAGGTATCCGCCTCGGCGGCCTCGGAGCCCGCGCGCATGGCCGCGTCCGCCGCGCCCGCCTCGATGCCGACCATGATGAGATCGCCCGCGCGCTCGAAAAGCCCTGCCGTGTACTCGATGAGGCGTTCGATGGCGGCAGACGCGTCGGTATCGGTCTGCGCGGCAAGCACTTCGGGCCGATCGAGCACCGCGACGGGCTCCTCGTCGCCCACGGTCGCCACCCCGATCGTGTGCCGGAACAGCTCGAACTTATTCGGGAAAGCGTCGTAGAGGGTGCGCTCCCCCACCCCGGCGCGGCGCGCGATCTCCCGCATGGTCGTGGCGGCATAGCCGGATTCGACGAACAGTTCGGTCGCCGCCGCCCGGATGGCGGCGCGCGTGGCCGTGGCGGTCTCGGCGCGTTTGGCCGCTCGGTAGGTCCTCTTGACCGGTTGGCTCATGAGGAGCATCCTATCAATATCCACCGCAGTGCCACTGCGGCGAAATTCGAGAAGGTGACTTCGATGCCCGAACTGGCAGGCATTCATCACATCAAGATCCCGGTGACCGATCTGGTGCGCTCGGTGCGCTGGTATCGGGACGTGCTCGGCTTCCGCCCGACCGTGCAGTTCACCGATGACGACGGGATGGTGCGCGGTACCGCGGGCGAACTCCCCGGTATCGGCGCGTCGATGCTTTGCCTGCGCGAGAACGCCCTCGCCGCACAGGGCTGCAAGGATTTCGACCCGGTGAGCCTGGGCGCGCGCGGTCCCGCCGATCTGGAGCGCTGGGCCGCGCATCTGGACGCGCACGGCGTCGAGCACTCCCCCGTCATCGAGGCCAGTATCGGCTGGCTGCTGGTCTTCAACGATCCCGACGGCCTGCAACTGCATATCTACACCTGGGCCGAGCACGCCGCCGATACCGCCGACCGCCCCGGCTACGGCACCCCGATCGACGATCCGGACACCTGGCTGCCCGCACGGTGAATCGGTGTGGGAGCGAGGGGTTCCCACACCGATTCACACCTCAGGACAGGTAGCGGGCAATGCTCTCCGCGACACAGGCCGGTTTGGCCTCACCCTCGATTTCGACGGTGACCGTGCGCTCGGCCTGGACGCCGCCGGGGATATCGGTGACGGTGTTCAGGGTGAAGCGGCCGCGAATGCGACTGCCCACCGGCACCGGGGTGATGAAGCGAACCTTGTTGAGCCCGTAGTTGATCGCCATGCGCGCGGCACTGAAGGTCATCACCTGCGCGGTCATCGGCACGACCAGGGATAGCGTCAGGAATCCGTGCGCGATGGTGCGGCCGTATGGTCCGGCCGCCGCCCGTTCCGGATCGACGTGAATCCACTGGTGGTCGCCGGTGGCCTCGGCGAAGCGGTCGATGCGCTGCTGATCGATGAGAAACCAGTCGCTGACACCGATTTCGGTGCCGGCGGCGGCGCGCAGTTGATCGAAGTCGGCGAAATCGGTGACGCTCATGCGAAGCGCTCCTTCAGTTCTCGCTTGAGGACCTTATGGGTGGGGCCGAGCGGTAGCGCGTCCAGGAATTCGACCCGGCGCGGATACTTGTAGCGCGCGACATGCTCACGGGCATAGTCGATCACCTCATCGGCGGTGACCGGTTCGGCGGGCACGACCACGGCCAGGATCTCCTCACCGTAGTTCTCATCGGGAACGCCGATAATGGCGACCTGGGCGATCTTGGGATGCCGCAGCAGGGCGGCCTCGACCTCGGTCGGGTACACGTTGAACCCGCCGCGAATGATCATCTCCTTGATGCGGTCGACAATGCGCAGATAGCCCTTGTCATCCTTGGTGCCGAGGTCGCCGGTGCGGAACCAGTTGTCCACCACGGCTTCCGCGGTCGCCTCGGGCCGCCCGGTGTACCCGCTGAACACATTGTGACCGCGCACCACGACCTCGCCGATGGTCCCGGGCGGCAGCAGTTCGATGCGGTCGCGCACGTCCGGATCGGCGATCTCCACATCGACGCCCCAGACCGGATGGCCGACGGTGCCCGCCTCGGGACCGAGTTCGGGCTGATTGACCGAGGCGGTCGGTGAGGTCTCGGACAGTCCGTAGCCCTCCAGGATGTACGAGCCGAAGACGCGCTCGAACTCCTCGAGCACCGAGGGCGGCAGCGCCGCGCCACCGCTGATGCACAGCCGCAGATGCGGCAGGGTCTCGAATTCCTTCCCGGCTTCCAGCATGCCGATGTACATGGTCGGCACGCCGTGGAAGGTGTTCACGTTCTCGGCGTTCATGAGCCGGATCGCTTCCGCCGCATCGAATCTCGGCAGCAGCACGAGGGTGGCTCCGACCCGCCAGTGCGAGTTCATGGACACCGTCTGACCGAAGACGTGGAACAGCGGCAGCGCGCCCAGCGCGATGTCATCGCGGTGCACGTCGTTGGCGTCGAAGGCGTTCACCGTCGCGCACATGACCATATTGAGGTGACTGAGTTCCGCGCCTTTGGGTCGCCCGGTGGTGCCGCTGGTGTAGAACACCACCGCGGTGTCGAGCGGGCCACGCGAGACGAACGTCGGAATCGGCTCGCCGACAAGCTCTTTCGGGTCGACGCACCGAATTCCCGCACGCTCGGCCGCGACCTGTCCGACCGGTGCGACCAGCTCGTGGCAGATGAGCAGCGAAGCCCCGCTGTCGGTCAGTACGTATTCGGCTTCATCGGCGGTGAGCAGCAGGTGCACCGGCACCACGGTCGCGCCCGCCGCCAGAATGGCGTAGTAGGCGCGCGGGAAATCGGTGGTGTTCGGCCCCATGAGCGCGACCCGATCCCCGGACCGCACCCCGAGCTCGATGAGCGCGGCGGCCTGCTCCCGCGCCTGCCGCCACAGCTCGGCGAACGTAATCCGTTGTGCCCCTTCGATGAGGGCGATGTGATCGGGCCGTCGCCGCGCGGGTTCGGCGAGGATGCTGGCCAGGGAGAGCGTCGCGTTCATGGAGACCTCGGAGAGATTGAAGTTACAGACCCATGTCCTTGGCGATGATCATCTTCATGACTTCGCTGGTGCCGCCGTAGATCCGGTTGACCCGGTTATCGGCGTAGAGGCGGGCGATGGGGTATTCGTTGATGAAGCCGTAGCCGCCGTGCAGCTGGAGGCAGCGGTCGATCACACGGGCCGCCACCTCGGTGCAGAACAGCTTGGCCGACGCGGCATCGGCGGCGGTGAGCGTTCCGGCGTCCAGGGCCTCCAGCCCGCGATCCACCACGGCTTCGGCGGCGTCCACTTCGGCCTGGCAGGCGGCGAGCTCGAATTTGGTGTTCTGGAAGCTGGCGACCGGCTGCCCGAAGACATTGCGCTGCCGCGTGTAATCCTTGGCGAACCGCACCGCCGCCTTGGCCTGCGCGTACGCGCCGACGGCGATGGACAGGCGTTCCTGCGGCAGGTTCCGGCCGAGGTAGGAGAAACCCTTGTTCTCCTCGCCGAGCAGATCCGCGACCGGCACCCGCACATCGGTGAAATTGAGTTCGGCGGTATCGGACACCCGCAGGCCCAGCTTGTCGAGCTTGCGGCCGACGGTGTAGCCCTCGGATTTTGTGTCCACCATGAACAGTGAGATTCCGTGGCGGCGATCATCGGCGCGCGGGGCGTCGGTGCGGGCGCACACGATCACCCGGTCGGCATGCACGCCACCGGTGATGAAGGTCTTGGACCCGTTCAGCACGTAATGCGTGCCGTCCTCGGAAAGCTTTGCGGTGGTGTGCATTCCGGCGAGATCGGAGCCGGTGCCGGGTTCGGTCATGGCGATGGCGAACATGATCTCGCCACTCACGAACCCCGGCAGCAGACGTTCCTTCTGTTCCTGGGTGGCCAGCATTTTCAGATACGGCAGGCACAGCCCCACGTGCACGCTGGAGCCGCCGAAGGAGACCGCCGCGCGGGCGGCCTCTTCGATGAGAATGCTCTGGAACTTGAAGGATTCGATGCCCGCGCCGCCGAATTCCTCCGGCACCTCGATTCCGAAGACGCCGAGTTCGGCCAGCTTGTAATAGAACTCGCGCGGTGCGATCCCGGCCTCGAACCACTGGTCGTAGACGGGCGCGACCTCGGACTCGATGAAGGCGCGCACCGTTTTACGGAAGGCTTCGTGGTCGGCGTCGAAAACTGTTCTCTGCATGATGATTTCTCTCTCGAGCGTCGTTAGAGCTTGCGCCCGCCGTCGACGTAGATGGTCTGGCCGGTCACGAAGGACGAATCCTCGGAGGCCAGGAACGACACCACGTTGGCGATATCCTCCGGCTGCCCCACGCGGCGCAGCGGGGTGATATCGGCTGCGGCCTTACGGAATTCGGCCGGATCCACACCCACGCGCGCGGCGGTGGCATCGGTCATATCGGTGACGATGAATCCGGGCGCGACGGCGTTGACATTGATCCCGTACGGGCCGAGTTCGATGGCCAGCGTCCGGGTGAACCCCTGAATCCCCATCTTGGCGGCCGAGTAATTGGCCTGTCCCCGGCTGCCCAGCGCGGACACGCTGGAGGTGTTCACGATCTTGCCGGACTTCTGCTTCACCATGTACCGCTGCGCCGCCCGGCTGCACAGGAACGCACCGCGCAGATGCACCGACATGACGGTGTCCCAGTCCGCCACGGACATCTTGAACAGCAGATTGTCGCGCAGCACACCGGCATTGTTGACCAGTACGTCGAGCGAACCCAGTTCGGCCACAACGCGTTCGAACGCCGCGTCGACCGAGGCTTCGTCGGCGACATTGCAGGCCACCGCGATGGCCTTACCGCCGGCCGCGATGATGGCGTCGACGGCGGTCTTGCAGGCGGCCTCGTCCAAATCGGCGATGACGACGGTGAATCCGTCGGCCGCGAGCCGAGTCGCGGTGGCCGCGCCGATACCGCGCGCCGCGCCGGTGACGAATGCAACCTTCGAAGTCATGGTGAAACTCCTTGTCAGCGAATGTGAGTGGTCAGTTGAAGGCGTTGACACCGGTGAGCGCGCGGCCGATGAGCAGCTTCTGAATCTGGCTGGTGCCCTCGTACAGCGTGAGCACGCGAGCGTCCCGAAGGTATTTGGCGACCGGGTATTCGTCGATATAGCCGTAGCCGCCGAACACCTGAATGGCGTTATTGGCGGCCTTCACCGCGGCCTCACTGGCGAACAGTTTCGCGACCGAGGCTTCGGTGCCGAACGGTTTCCCGCGCTCCACCAGGTCGGCGACCCGCCAGGCGAGCAGCCGCGCCGCCTCGACATCGACGGCGATATCGGCGAGCAGTTCCTGAACCAGCTGGTAGGAGGCGATGGGCTTACCGAACTGTTCGCGTTCCCCGGCGTATTTCACCGCGGCTTCCAGGCAGCCGCGCGCGACGCCGACGCATCCGGCGGCCACGCCCATGCGGCCCTTGTCGAGTGCGCCCATGGCGATCTTGAAGCCCTGACCCTCGGCACCGAGTCGGGCGGTATCGGGCACGCGCACCTGATCGAGCACGAATTCGGCGGTGGCCTGGCCGCGCAATCCGAGTTTGCCCTTGATCTCGGTGCGGGTGAATCCGGGCGTGTCGGTGGGCACCAGGAAGGCGGTCACGCCCCTGGGGCCCGGTCCGCCGCTGCGCGCGAAGACGATCGCCACATCGGCCCAGGTGCCATTGGTGATGAAGATCTTGGTGCCGGAGAGGAGCCAATCATCGCCGTCCCGAACGGCTTTGGCGGTGAGGTTGCCCGCATCGGATCCGGTGCCGGGTTCGGTGAGCGCGAAGCAGCCGATCGCCTGCCCGGAGGTCAAGCGCGGCAACCATTCCCGCCGCTGCTCCTCGTTTCCGTAGGTCTTGATCGATTTGGCGACCAAACCCAGTGAGACCGAGACGATTCCGCGCACCGAACTGTCGCCGCGCCCGAGTTCCTCCAGCAGCAGGCAGTAGTCCAGGGCGGTGCCGCCGGATCCGCCGTACTCCTCGGGAATCTCGATGCCGAGGAAGCCCATATCGCCGAGTTTGCCGACGATGGCGGTGTCCACCGCTTCGGCGCGATCCCATGCGGCGGCGTACGGCACGACCTCTTTGTCCACCCAGGCGCGGGCGACCTCGCGAAGTTCGCGCTGTGCCTCGCCGAGCTCGAAGTCCATCTGTGATAGCTCCTAACCAAACGTTGTTAGGTTTATAACCCCGAAGCTATCCTAACGGTGTTCGGTTTTTCAAGACCCGGGTGATAACTTGCGACTATGGCCAGACCGAAGGTGCCGCTCCTGAGCCGCGAACGCATTCGCGAGGCCGCGCTGACCCTGATCGACCGCGACGGCCTGGCCGATCTATCCATGCGCAAACTGGCCGCCGAACTGGGCGTGCAGGCCGCCTCGCTGTACGGCCACTACCCCACCAAGGACGATGTCCTCGATGACATCGCCTCGGGCATCATGAGCCGCGTCGACACCTCCGAATTCGAGCACGGTGATTGGCGGCACGGGCTCATGTCCTGGGCGCGGTCCTATCGCGCCGAACTGGTCGCACACCCGAACTTCGTGCCCTATCTGGCCGCGGGTCCGGGCAAGCGCGAGGAGAATCTGCGCCACGCCGATGCGGTGCATGGTGGACTGGTCGGCGCGGGCTGGCCGCCCCGTGAGGCCACCATGATCGGAGCCGCCACCCGCTATCTGGTGATGGGGGCGACCATCGGATCGTTCTCCCGGGGTTTCGTCGATGACGTGCAGGTCTATCGGGACCGCTACCCGCATCTGGAGCAGGCACATCTGCTGCGCGCCCGCGCGGACGAAATCGATTCGGAGAGTTTCGAATTGGCGCTGAACGCGTTCGTGGACGGCCTCGCCGCACGCTTCCCGGCGCGGGTCGCGGAATAATCGTTGCCCTTTCGTACGATTCATCTACGAAAGAGCGAGGGTGGTAGTGACACAGCATATTCGGATCGATCGCCGCACACTGTTGACCGGGACCGCGGCACTGACCGCGGCCGGACTGTTCGGGGCGAGCGGCAGCGCAGGGGCCGCACCGGCCGAGGGGACCGATTGCGCGGGTGCGGCTTTCACCGCACTGCGTGATAGCGAGCCGAACGCCAAGCCCGCCTCGGTGCGCTTCCGGGTGGCGGGTAAGTGGACCGATCCGATTCCGGTGCGCCGCACCGCGCACGGCCGCGATGACCGGCCGGGCAAGCTGTCCGAGATCGTGCCGATCCCGGCCGGTGCGGACAAGGTCGACGTGATCGCCGAGAACGTCACGCTCCCGGGCATTTTCACCCCGGTCACCGCACAACCATTCAAGACCCCGGTGACGACCTCCTACGCCTGGGGGTTCCCGGCCGTCACCCGCTCCGGCTGGGGCGCGGACGAGACATTGCAGACCTGGGGCGAGCCGGAATACGCACCGGCACAGGTGATCACGGTGCACCACACCCAGATCCCGACCGGCCAGGAGTACGACGATTACCGCGATACGGTTCGCGGCGTCTACCGCTTCCACGCCCTCCCCGATCCGGACGGTCAGGGCTGGGGCGATCTCGGCTATCACCTGATGATCGACCCGAACGGGGTCATCTACTCCGGCCGCCACCCCGGCACCGACGACGCACCCATCTTCAAACCGGGCACGGACCTGAAGCCCGGGGCCGAAGTGGTCACGGCGGGCCATGTGCGCGGGGCGAATTCGGGAAATATCGGCATCTGCTTGATCGGTGATTTCAGCCGCACCCTGCCCAGCAAAGCCGCACTCCACAGCCTCGACATCGTATTGACCCGCCTCTGCTCCGGGCTGGGCATCAACCCGTTCGCCCAGATCAAATACGTGAACCCGGCCAACGGCGTCACCGCCGTCAAACCCGCCGTGGCCGGTCACGGTGATTGGCAATCGGTATGCGGGGAGACCACCTGCCCCGGCGATTTCCTGCACACTATCCTCCCGCTGCTGACTGCGCTGTCGCAGTTGTGAAGTCGAATCAGTCGGCAGGGGGTATCGCGCCGGGACAGAACGGGAGAATGGTCGCTAGATGAAAAGCGCAATTGTCTGAATATTGTTGAATCACAATGGAATTGAGCTTTCGTAGCTTGCCACTCGGGAGTAGAATAGAGGTATGAATTCAGGGGAGAAAGTCGCAATCACGGAGAGTGCATCAGCGCTTTCCGCTGCGATCGACTCCCTTGTTTCTCAGCCGCTTATTCCGGTGTCGGACAATGACATTGTCGAATTGATGCAGCAGATCGAAACCGCTACCCGCAAACTCGACGCGCTCAAACTCGACCTGGTCGTGCAGACCTGCTCGCGATCGCTGCCCAAGCGCGCCGGAGCAGGCTCGGTGGCGCTGTTTCTGCAAGACACCCTGCGGATCTCGCACGGGGACGCGTTGAACCGGTGGCACTGCGCCGAACAAGCCGCGATCTGGCCGCGTGTCGGGGACAACGCCGACATCTCGGTGCCCGCACCCGTACTGCCGAACACCGCGCTCGCGCAAGAGGAAGGCGCGATCGGCCTCGACCACGTCCGCGTCATCCGGCAGGTCATGGACCGCCTGCCCAACAAGGTCACCGCCGAAGACCGTGCCTTGGCCGAAGAGCACCTGGCGCGGCACGCGCGGGCGTTGAACCCGAACCAGCTGCCCAAGATTGGGGACCGGATCCTCGGACATCTGGACCCTGATGGCACCCTGACCGATGACACCGATCGTGCACGTATGCGCAGCATGCGGTTGAGCCCGCAGGGCTTCGATCTGATGTCCACCATGACCGTGGTGCTGACCCCCGAAGCCCGTGCCGCCATGGACGCGGTGCTGGCCAAACTCGCCAAGCCCGGTCTGTGCAACCCCGCCGACCCCGAAAGCCCGTTCGTGGTCGATGAGAACCTCGACCCCGAGGTCGTCAAGGCCGCCGCCAAGCGGGATATGCGCACCACCGTGCAACGTCAGCACGATGCCCTGTTTGCGCTGCTGCACCCCGACTTTCACCCCGCGCACCTGGGCGTGCACCGGGGCTTGCCGGTCACCACGATCGTGACCATGAGCATCCACGATGTCGAACGCGCTGCGGGTGTGGCCACCACCGCTACCGGCGGGACCGTTCCTGTCGCTGTCGCGTTGGAAATGGCTGCCCGCAAAAGCAAGACCTTCTCGGTCATCACCGACGGCGAGGACATGCCCCTGCATATCGGTCGGGCCCGCCTGGCGAACCCGGCCCAGCGGATGGCGCTCATCGCCACCGAACGCGGCTGCACCCGACCCGGCTGCACCGCACCCGCCAGCATGGCCGCCGTGCACCATGTCACCGAGTTCGTCAAAGGCGGCCTCACCGACATCGAAAACCTCACCCTCGCATGCGATCACTGCCACGCCCTGGTCAACGACACCCCCACCGGGTGGACAACCATCAAACTCGGTAAGGGCGAGCGGTTCGCCGGGCGGACCGCGTGGATCGCCCCGGCGCATATCGACCCGACCCGGACCCCGCAGGTGAATCACATGCATCACCCGGACGAGTTGATGGCCACCGCCCCGGTAGCCCCGCTGCCCGTCAGCCCTGCTCGGGCGTGCGCGCCGAACCGGATGCGCCAGCGACCCTGGGTATTGCCTCGCCCGGCGTGCCCAGCCAGGCAATAAGTTCCACCCCACCTGTCTCCACCGTCAGGAACCCTCCTGCCGGTCCTACGGGCATGTCCGCACCTCAATCCGGGTGCCCCGTATCCGGTTCCGGCCTTTGGTGTCTGGTTCCAGCCCTTCCGCAGTCCGGACAAAGAAGCAGTGCTGGTTACTTCGCCTGCCGTACCCGACTTGCTCTCCCGCAACCCAGGCCGCCCCTCACGTCCCCAACGGGGTGACTGGCTGTGGTCACCTCCCAAGACTCGAGAACCAAGCCGCCCAAGTGTTTTGGTTCTTGTTGTTGGCCTTTGTCTTTTGTTCTTGTTCTTTTCTTGTCCGGGCGTCTTTTATCTTTTGTTCTTTTAGTCTTTTGTTCTTGATCTTTTCATACAGAGAAAAAGGCCCCGAGCCGAAAACGACTTGGGGCCTTCGAGTTACTGCTGGCTACTACTGGAGCCGGAGGCTGCCGAAGAGACCGTCTTTCTCGTCTTCGGGGCCTGCGGTGAAGTAGAGGGCGTCGGAGTCGCCGAGGCTTTCACCGTTGCCGAACATCAGAGCCCAGAGTCCGGGGATCTCGATGGGCGCGCCGGAGGTGTTGCGGAGGTAGTCGACGGGCTTGCCGGTCTTGTCGTCGATAGCGACGATGTGGCCGAGGCCGCCGAAGTTGCCGACCAGGATCTTTCCGGCGAGGGGGCCGAAGGAATCGGGGGCGATGGTGACACCCCAGGGGGCGTTGAACCGGTCATCGCCGTCGATGGTGCGAACCAGTTTGCCGGTGGCGTCGAATTCGGCGACCTTACCCTTGCCGGGCTTGCCGGCGGCCGCCTTATCGGCGGCCTTGTCGAGGGAATCCTCTTCGCCTACATCGATTTTGGTGGCGTCGACCTCATCGGGCTTGGTGGTGGCGTACGAGATGAACACGCGCTGGCCGATGGTGGTGACGTTCCAGGGGGCCGGATCGCCGGGCTTGACCTTCTTACCCTTGGCCGGATCGGCCGGGTCGAGGTTGTCGCCGGTGGCGAAGGGGTTGGCGTAGCCGGTGGTGCCGATCAGCTGCCAGTTCTTGTCGAAGGTGCGGATCTGCGGGTTCTCGCCGAAGTCGGCGGCCAGCAGCTTGTCACCGGACGGGGTGAGGGCGATGCCGAAGAACTGCATCCCCTTGTCCTTACCGTCGAAAACGGTGTTGGCCGGGCCGTCGTGGCGCACGATCGCACCGCCCGCGCCCTGTTCGGTCCAGGCGGAGATCTTGCCGGAATCGGTGGCGAAGATGAAACGCGCGGAGCCGGTGAGCTTTTCGTCCTTGCCGTCATAGCTGACGGGCTGATCCTTCACCACGAACAGGTCCGAGGTGATGGGCGCGGGATTGAAGAGGACGCCGGTGGTCTTGCCGACGCTCTTATCGGAGGTGTCCGAGTCCGCACCGGGAACCGTGACGAGCTTCAGCGGATCCTGAAACAGCTTCTGGAACTTGGGATCCGAGGATTTGGTGACGTCACCGACGAACTGGAAGGAGAATCCGCCGCCGCCGACCCAGAAATGGCCGCCGGCGCCCTTGGGGCGATCGGCCAGGCCCCAGGCGTTGACCATGTCCGGGTAGGTGAACTGCGCCTTGTACGAGTCCTTGTCCGCGGCCAGGTTGATCTGGGCGTAGTGATTACCGTCCAGTGCAGCCGGGTAGTTGTCGGCGGCGGGCTCGGACTTCGAGCACGCGGCGGCGACCAGTATGGCCGCGCCGAGCGCCGAGATCCGCATCAGATTCTTACGCAATTCCCTCGTCCTTCCAGTCCAGACCGCATTTCCACGGTTAGGCGACGCTAACCATAGCCGGTTTAGGTGATGCTAACCATATCCGGAAGGACGAGGGGACGTGACTAGGCTTCGAACTCCGCCCTGACCTGGTCTTCGGTCAGTCCGTAATCGGCCAGGGAGTACCGGTGAACGGGTTTCCGATCACCGCTCTTGCTCTCCTCATCGAGTGAACCCATGGCCGCGCGCGCCCGGTCCGAGAAATCGATGCCGAAAGCCGTGTAGATCTTTTCGACGGTGCCCATGGGATCGGCCCGCAATTCATCGAATTCGATATCGAGGAACTGTTCCGGGTTGTATCGCGCACGGGCGCTGTTGAATTCACGCAGCCCGCGCGACCACAGCTCCAACTGCGTCTTGCCGATGGTCTCGCCGACGAAGGTGGTGGACCAGCCGCGCGCCGCCTGATCGGACAGACTGCACGACGAACCGACGATGGTCACCGGATCGCGATGGGTCTGAATGATCAACGCATCGGGGTACACCGCCATGAGCGCGTCCAGGGCGAACAGGTGGCTCGGATTCTTGAGCACCCAGCGCCGTTCATCGCCGAGCCCGATGAGCTGCAGGTTCTTCCGATGCCGGAGGTAGGCGTCGGTCCAGTCCTGCTTGCGCAACCACTGCGAGTAGGTCGGCAGGTAGGCCAGCGACTCGTACGAGATGGACTTGACCGTCTGGCGCAGCAGCTGCCAGCACTCCTCGACATCGGCGGCGCTCATATAGTGCACGCCCATGAATTCCGGATTCTCGATGCGATGCTGCGCGAATCCGGCGTCGATGCGCTGGTAGATCGGATTGTCGGCCCAGCTGTCGCGCGGCGGGCGCGGCTGCGGGAAGTCCGCCAACCACATCTCCAGGGCCTGATGCCCCGGATCCGCGGCCAGCAGCCGATGCAGCGCCGTGGTGCCGGTGCGCGGCAGTCCGGTCACGAAAATCGGCCTGGTGACCCGGGTTTCGGCATACGCCGGATTGGCCTTCCAGGACGCTTCGCTGAGCGCGCGGGCGACCAGCGCCCCGCGCAGGAAGAACCGGCTCATCTTGGAGCCGAGCTCGGTGAGTCCGGCATCGCGCTGATACGACTCCAGCAGGGTGCTCAAACCCTCCAGGTAATCGTCCGCGCCGAAGTCTTCGAGGCCGCAGACCCGGGTGGCCGAGGCGTGCAGATCCTCGACGGTGCCGACGGAGGTGCGTGCGCTCATGGGTGGTAACTCCTTGCTCATCAAACGTGGTATTCGCCGCAGTTGACGTCGATGGTCTGGCCGGTGATGGCATTGGCGAACGGCGAGGCCAGGAACACCACGGTCTGGGCGATCTCATCGGGCAGCGGCAGTCGCTTGAGATCGGTTTTGGACGCTGTCTGCTGGTAGACCTGCTCCTCGGTGATGCCGTACTTCTTGGCGATCTCGCCGAAGTACCACTTCAGCTGATCGGTCCAAATGTAGCCGGGGGCAACGGTGTTGACCCGGATTCCCTTGTCACCGAGTTCGGTGGCCAGGGTTTGCGACATGGCCAGCAGCGCGGATTTGGCGACTTTGTAGCTGCCGTACCGGGGTTCGGAGTGCCGCAGCACCGCCGAATTGATCATGACGACATTGCCCTTGGTTTCGGCGAGGGCGTCGGTGAAGGTCTGCGTCATGCGCAGCCCGCCGAGCACGGTGAGTTCGACGCTATCGCGAATCTGCTGAAAATCGGTGCGCGCCAGCGGTTTCATGGACGGCACCGAGAACGCGTTGTTCACCAGCACGTCGACCCGGCCGAACGTCTCCACCGTGCGCGCCAGCAGGTTCCGCACCTGCTCCTCATCGGTGATATCGGTTGGCACGCTCAGGCTTACGCCGCCCTCGGCCTCGATCTCGTCGGCGACCTCCTTCAAACGGGATTCGGTGCGGGCCGCGAGCACGACCTTGGCACCGGCCGCGGCGGCTTCGAGGCAGATGGAGCGGCCGAGGCCGGGGCCCACACCGCTCATCACCACGACCTTGCCGTCGAGCAGTCCTGTCCTGAGCCGGGTCATCCGAGCATCCTTCCCGCGAAAGCGCGCTGGCGGTTGGCGATTCGTTCGCGCCAGCCCGCCTCGTCGATCTGATTGTGTGCGTAGTGCGGCAGCCGTTCGGCCACCTTGTCGAAGGGCACCAGTTCGATGACGGGGCCGTCCGCCTCGGTCATCGGGCGGGCCACGCGCTGCCAGCGGAACTGGAGAATGCCCAGGCGGCGGCCGGTGGTCTCGATCCAGTTGGTGACACCCGGGTTCCGCGCGGAGACGACCATGCGGATCATGCCGTCCGGATCCACCTGTGCCTGAGCGTGATTCAGGCTGGTCTGGTGATTGCTGTAATCCAGCGAGATGTACCAGCGGCTGCCGAGCTGGAAGCCCTGGTACGGCGCATCGGATTTCGGCACCGTGATGATGAGCGCCTGATCGTCGGCGAGATCGAAATGCCCCACCGAGGAGTACTGGGTGCTCAAACCGCCCGGGGTGAGCCGGGGTTCGGTCAGGGTGTTGACCGGCAGGTTCAGATAGAACCACTTGGGGAAGTTGAACCAGGTGTTGACCCGGGTCAGCAGCATGCGACCGGCGGCGCGGTAGCGCTTGCGCAGACCCGCCACATCGGGTTCGGCCGGGGCGGTGCCGATGGTGTCGACGCGCTCGATGCGAATCGAGCCCTTGCGCTCGGTATCCCAGTCGCCGTACACCTCGCGCACCGCGAGCATGGACGCGCCCTCGCCGAGCACGAAGTAGTTCGGCTCCGGATTCTCCTTGGGCGGGCCGAATCGCAGCTGGTAGCTGCCGTCCTCGGCGATATCGAGGCGGCGATCATCGAAGGCGTCATCACCATTGGGGACGTCGGTGGCGGTGTAATCGCCCTTGAGCACCTGGAAACTCAGGTCGACGGTATTGCCGCGCACGCCGGTGAGCAGGTACTCGCCGGTCGGCTCCACATTCGCGTGGTAGTACAGCGTGTCCGGGTTATCCAGGCCCATCTTGGTGTACGGGCCGGTGGAGGTCACGAAATACGGATGCGAGGTGCCGTGCGCGCGGGACAGTTGCAGAACCGCGGCGATACTGCCCTGCAAATAGTCGTAGCCCTCGGCGAGGTCGTGCTCGTCACGGATGAAATCCGCTGCGGCGATGAGCTTCTCGGCCTCGGCGACCGCGGCCAGGAAGGGCTCGGTCAGCGGGAGTTCGGCCTGTTCGATGTTGGGGGTGTCCATCAGGCGTCTGCCTTCTTTCAAGAGTGAATGCCTAGTTCTCGGCGGATAAGGCGGGCTATCTCGGCTGGGTTGCCTTGATCGGGAGTAATGGTGAGTTCGGCGTACTCCGGGCGCTCGTAAGGCGAAGAGATGCCGGTGAATTCGGGCAGCTCCCCCGAACGGGCACGCTTGTACAAACCCTTCGGATCCCGAAGCTCGCACTCCTCGATCGGCGTGTCAACGAAGATCTCATTGAACGGCAATCGCTTGTCGTCGTGCAGCTTTCGCGCATCGCGGCGCTGCTCCCGGAACGGGCTGATCAGCGAGACGATGGCGATGGTGCCCGCATCGGCGAACAGTGACGCGACCTCCGCGACGCGGCGAATATTCTCGCGCCGATCCGCATCGGTGAAGCCGAGATTGTTGTTCAGGCCGTGCCGCAGATTATCGCCATCGAGGAGATAGGCCGGGCGACCGGCGGCGATCAACTGCCGCTCCAATTCGACCGCGATGGAGGACTTTCCGGAGCCGGACAGCCCGGTCAGCCACAGCGTCATACCCTGGCTCAACCGCTGTCCGCGATCCACGGCCGAGTTGTGCCACACCACATTCGCGCGCGGGCGGCGGCCGGTGGCGCGGTGCCCGCGATCGCTGGTCGCCTCGGCGATGCCCGGGGTGCGGGCGGTGATCATGCCCGCCGCGACCGTCTGATTGGTGCTGTCGTCGACGAGAATGAAACTGCCCGTGGCGCGATTGTCCCGGTACGGATCGAACATGATCGGCTGCCGGGTGTGCAGCGTGACGCGCCCGATGTCATTGAGCGACAGCGCTTCCGCCTCGGTCTGCCGATGCAGGGTGTTCACATCGAGGCGATAGTCCAGCTCGGTGACCCGCACCTTGGTGTGCTGGGTGGCGGTGCGAATGCTGTAGTCGTTCCCGGCGCGCAGCGTGCCGGTATCGGAGAACCAGCAGACCATGGCGTCCAGCTCGCGATCCTGATGCGGCTGATTGCCGGGCCGCGCGAGCATATCCCCACGGCCGATATCGATTTCGTCATCGAGGGTGAGCGAGACCGCCATACCCGCGAAGGCTTCTTCGATCTTGCTGCCGCCCGGGCCCCAGATCTCCGTCACGTGACTGGTGCGACCCGACGGCAGTGCCACCACTTCGTCACCCGGCTTGAAGATGCCGCCCGCGATGGTGCCCGCGTAACTGCGCTGTGATTCGCCGTGCGGCCGAATCACATACTGCACAGGCAATCTGGCGTCGATGAGATTGCGGTCGGAGGCGATGTGCACCTCCTCGAGATGACGCAGCAGCGGCGGTCCCGCGTACCACGGTGTGTGCGTGGACATATCGACCACGTTGTCGCCGTGCAGCGCGGACAGCGGCAGGAAGCTCAGATCGCCGACATCGAGTTTGGTGGCGAAATCCGCGAACTCCTCGCGGATTTCCTCGAATCGCTGTTCGGACCAGTCGACCAGATCCATCTTGTTCACGCACAGCACCAGGTGGCCCACACCCAGCAGTGAGGACAGGAAGGCGTGGCGGCGGGTCTGCTCCGAGACGCCCTTGCGCGCGTCCACCAGGATGAGCGCCAGGTCCGCGGTGGACGCGCCGGTCACCATATTGCGGGTGTACTGCACATGCCCCGGGGTGTCCGCGATGACGAATTTCCTTCGCGGCGTGGTGAAGTAGCGGTACGCGACATCGATGGTGATGCCCTGTTCGCGTTCGGCGCGCAGACCGTCGGTGACCAGCGACAGATCCGGTCCGCCGTTACCGCGCGCCAGGCTGGCGCGTTCGATGGCGTCGAGCTGATCGGAGAACAGCGATTTGGAGTCGAAGAGCAGGCGGCCGATGAGGGTCGATTTGCCGTCGTCGACACTGCCCGCGGTGGCGAGCCGTAAAAGGTTGCGGCGCATCAGAAGTAGCCCTCTCGCTTGCGATCTTCCATGCCGGATTCGGAGATGCGGTCATCGGCGCGGGTGGCGCCGCGTTCGGTGAGGCGGGTGACGGCGGTTTCGGCGATCACCGCGCCGGGGGTGGCGGCATCGGATTCGACGCAGCCGGTGCAGTCGGCATCGCCGAGGGTGCGGAAGCGCACGCTGGTCTCGAAGAGTTCCTCATCGGGCTTGCGGGCGATGAACCTGTTGTCCGCCAACAGCATTCCGTCGCGCTCCAGCACCAGGCGGCGGTGCGCGTAGTACAGCGGCGGCAGCGCCACCTCGGCGCGCTCGATGTACTCCCAGATATCGAGTTCGGTCCAATTCGACAGCGGGAACACGCGAATGTGCTCGCCCTTGCTGTGCTGGCCGTTGTAGAGGCTCCAGACTTCGGGCCGCTGTGCTCGCGGATCCCATGCGCCGTATTCATCGCGGAAGCTGAAGACGCGTTCCTTGGCGCGCGCCTTCTCCTCATCGCGCCGCGCGCCGCCGAAGACGGCGTCGAAACGGTGCTCCCGAATACTGCGCAGCAGGGTCGCGGTTTGCAGCCGGTTACGGGATTCGCCCGCCTTCTCGGTGACCCGGCCCGCGTCGATATCGTCCTGCACGCTGCCGACCAGCAGCTGTGCGCCCAGGCGCTCGACGGTGCGATCGCGGAAGTCGATCACCTCGTCGAAATTGCGGCCCGTATCGATATGCATCAGCGGGAACGGCAGCGGTGCGGGCCAGAACGCCCGCCGCGCCAACTCCAGCATGACCGCCGAATCCTTACCGCCGGAGAACAGCAGCACCGGTCGTTCGAAGGTGGCGGCCACCTCCCTGATGATGTGCACCGACTCCGCCTCCAGGGCGTCCAGGTGCGACAACTCGTATCCCGCGCGCATTCGCTTCACTCACTCGCCGCGTCGATCCTCGCGACCGCGTCTTCCCGAAGGCCGTATCTGCCCGAAAGACTTGCGGTGTCGAATATTCGACGCTATTGTTCGATTATGTGACACCGACGATAGGTCGCCCGACCAGTCCCGGTCAATACCCAGCGCCCGATTAGCGGCCCATCCGTCACCCCGGCATGTTTTCGGCCGGGCTCCACACCCCGCCACCGCGCACTACTCGCGATAGATTGGCCTCAGTGCACGCGGCCCGGCCGACCCGACGACCACCGAGGACGACTTGACTGAAATCGCCTCCACCACAGCGCTATCCGAGGCCGGTACCCGCGGCACCGATGAGGTGAGCGCCTCGCCGCCGACCCGGCGCGTGGTGCAGACGATCGAGTTACTGTCCCGGCATCCGGCCGAACATCTCTCGCTGGCTCGAATCGTGCGCGGAACCGGCATGTCCCGGGCCACCGCGCATGCGGTATTGACCCAGCTCACCGCCGATGGCTGGACCATCCGCGATGCGGACGGCAACTACTGCCTGGGCCTGGGATTGATGACGGTGGCACGCCGCGCGGAGGCGGCCTTCCCGCTGCGGCGCTTGGCGGCGGAAGCGATTCGCCGCCTGGCCGACACCCATCGCATGCCCGCCTTCCTGGCCGAGCGCGAAGGCGATTCGATCGTCATCACCGAGGTCATCGGCACCCCCTCGGTACCGTGGATGCGCGCGGGCCGCCATATCCCCTTCGCCCCGCCGGTCTGCCGCGAATTCATCGCCTGGGCCCCCGCCCCCGCACGCGCGACATGGCTGGCGGCCGCCGAACCGGCCCACCAGCCACGCCTCAAACTCGTCCTGGACGCCATCCGCGCCCGCGGCTATTCGGTCGAACGCCTCGCCGACGATTCCGCCCCCATGCTGGAAGCCCTTGCCTCCCTGCGCAATTCCCCTCTCACCGACCCGCTGCGGCACCGCCTCAGCGATATGATCACCGAACTCATCACCATCGACTACCTCCCCGACGAGCTCGGCGATCAGAACGCCGTGGTCTCGGTGGCCGCCCCGATCTTCGGAGCGGACGGCGACGTGGTCGCCTCCCTGGTGGTCTGCCCCGACTCCCAACTCCCCGCAGCACAATTGACCGCATTGGCCGAGGCCGCAATCACAGCGGCCAACTCGGTGACAGCCGCCCTACGCCACTAACTACCGGCAGCGGCGTCGATCGCGGCCAGCAGCTTGGTCTTCGACTGCGCCCCGATGATGGTCCGCACCAGTTCCCCATCCCGGAACAGCAAGAGCGTCGGCAACGACATGATCTGGTAATCCCTTACGGTGCCGAGGTTTTCGTCATGATTCAACTTGCAGATCGTGATGCTGTCCGCCCGCTCGCGCGCGATGACGTCCAGCACCGGCGCGATCATCCGGCACGGCGGGCACCATTCTGCCCAGAAATCCACCAGTACCAGCCCCGGCCGAGCGAGCACCTCATGCTCGAACGTCTTATCGGTGACGTCGATGATTCCGGTTGCGGTGTGCGACTGCGACATACGATTTCCTTCGATTCAGAACGGGCTGGGGTCGGCATTGCGATGGGCGGCGTCCTGTAACCGGCTGATGAGACCGTCGCGGCGCGCGGTCAATTCATCGATCTGCGCGGTCAGGTCCGCGATGGCGCGGCGGTATTCGGCCAGCGAGGCCGGGCAATCGTCGACGTGCTCACCGCCGGAGGCCAGGCATTCGAGGAAGGGCCGGGTTTCCTCGACCGGAATGCCGAGCAGATTCAAACTGCGGATCTCGGCGACGGCACGGACGGTGTCCTCGTCGTATTCGCGATAGCCGTTGGCCTGGCGGGCCGGGGCCACCAGGCCCAGGGCCTCGTATCGCCTGATCGCCTTCGGGCTGACTTCCGCCAGCCGGGCCAGTTCGCCGATCCTCATGCCACCGAATGTAAATGCTGCCCCTAGGGGCAAGGTCAACCCCCGGGACGGCGAGATGGGCCAAGATCGAGGGATGGAAGGGATCAGTTCACGGGAGATCTACTCGAATCGATGGATGACGCTGCGCGAGGACGTCGTTCGGCATGACAACGGGCAGCAGGGGATCTACTCGCATATCGACAAGGGCGATTTCGCGCTCATCATCCCGTTCGACGGTGCGCGGTTCCATCTGGTGGAGCAGTTCAGATATCCACTGCGGCAGCGCTGCTGGGAGTTTCCGGGCGGTTCGGTGCCGGATGCGACCGGCTTCGATCCGATCGCGGTGGCGCGCCAGGAACTGCGCGAGGAGACGGGATTGCGGGCCGAGAAGCTGGAATTCCTCGGCAAATTCGCGGCCGCGCCCGCGACCGCCAACCACTACGGCCACGTCGTGCTCGCCACCGGATTGACCGAGGGCGAGCATGAACGCGAGGCGACCGAACAGGATATGCGCGCGGCCTGGTTCACCCGCGATGAGCTGGAATCGATGATCGCCGAGAACGTGATCGTCGATTCGCACTGCATGGCAGCCTATCTGCTGCTGCTACTGCATGAGCGCAAGAGCGCTACGCCGACTCCCCCGCATGCTTGATCAGGTCGTCGACGCGGGTTCGGAACCGCCGGTGAGCGGGACCGTATCCGTTTTGCGGTGTACACGCCGATTCTCCAGCGTGGCGATTCGGCACGAATCCTCGCTTTGCACTTATAAGATGCACTGATAGTTCCTGTGCATGACCAAAATGGTGGTCTCGAACCACCGGCGTACAGCGCTGCGCCCTGGATGAGCGAGGTTGGAACGTCATGAGCGGCAAGCAAATCCGTAATCGCACGGCCGGGATCCTCACCGGTCTGGCCTCGGCGAGTCTCGCCCTGTCGGGTACCGCCCAGGCCGAACCGCTATGGCCCGGCGGCCCCGATGTCCCCGGCGTCCCCGCCATTATTCAACCGCCGGCCCCCGCGCCGGTGGTCGCGCCCTGCACCACCGCGGGCGCCCGCGTGTGTATGAGCCTGTCCGAGAACGAGGCCTGGCTCATGGAGAACGGCAAGGTCATCTACGGCCCGACCCCCATTTCGCACGGCCGCCCGGGATTCGAGACTCCCCCCGGCGTCTTCCACGTGGCGTCCAAGAAGGAATACCACTGGTCGACCATGCACAATGCCGAGATGAAGTGGGCCGTGTTCTTCAACGGTGATATCGCCACCCATATCGGCCCGATCGAAGAGAAGTCGCACGGATGCATCCGGATGACTCCCGAGGGCGCGGAAACCCTGTACCGCTGGGTTTCCAATGGCGACATCATCGAGGTCGTCCGCTAGTTTCCGCTCTACCGGGCACTCATGGCGGCAGGTCCGCCATGGGTGCCTTTTTCGATTACCAAGGCAGTCGGCCGTATTCGACATCCGAACCCCACAGGAAACCCCAGAGCTGTCCGGACGGGCCGTCCGCTGGGAGGGTGGCCAGGTAGACGGACGGTTCGGCCCCCTGCGCGGCGGACCGGAAACCGGTGTTGTGGTTCAGATCGGTGGCGCAGTAGCCCGGGTTGGCGGCATTGACCTTGATGGGGGTCTCCCACAGTTCCTTGGCGTACATGGCGGTGACCATATTCAGCGCCGTCTTCGACGACGGATACGGAATGGACGCCATCTGCCACATCGGGCCCTCCGGATTCAGCATCATCTCCAGCGAGCCGACTTCGCTGGAGACATTCACGATGCGCGCGGCCTCGGCCCGGCGCAGCAGCGGGAGCAGCGCGTTGATGACCGCGACGACGCCGAACACATTGGTGTCGTAGACGCGCCGCAGATTCGCGAGCGAGGTGGAGGACGGTTTCCCGTCCCGATCCATACCGCCGGTGATCCCGGCATTGTTGATCAGAATGTCCAGGCTGCCGAATTCGGAATCGATCCATTCGGCGGCGCGGGCGATGGAGTCCTCGTCGGTGACGTCGAGCTGAACGAAATGCGCCTGTGCGCCTTCGGCTTTCAACGCGTCCGCGGCGGCCTGGCCGAGATCCTTATCGCGAGCCCCGAGTAGGACGGTGATGCCGCGAGCGGCGAGCTGGCGGGCGGTTTCGAATCCGATGCCCTTATTGGCTCCGGTGATGAGTGCTGTGGTCATGGACCAAGCATCGTGCCCCGACGGTGGCGGCGGGAGGACCAAGTTGTACCACCCAGTGCGACCCGCGAAGGAGGACACTCGGGACTATGGCGGATCGAAGCGCACTGGCCGAATTCCTGCGGACGCGGCGGAATCGCCTGCGGCCCAGCGATGTCGGCCTGCCCGACGGTCTCAACCGCCGCGCGGCCGGACTGCGCCGCCAGGAGGTCGCGCAATTGGCGGGGATCTCGGTGGACTACTACATCCGCATGGAGCAGGCGCGCGGGGCGAAACCCTCGCGGCAGGTGCTCTCCGCACTGGCGCGGGCGCTCATGCTGACCGTCGATGAGCGCGAGTACATGTTCCGGCTGGCCGGGGAGCATCCGCCGATCAGCGGCGGCCCCAATCGCACTGTGCCGCAGTCGGTCCGGATCATGCTCGATACGCTCGGCTCCCCCGCGTACGTGGTCGACGCCACCTACGAGATCCTGGCTTGGAATCGCTGTGCGATACCGTTCATCGGCGATCTGGACGACCATCCGGACCATGAGCGCAATATGGTGCGCTGGATGTTCCTGCAGGCCGGGGACCATCCGCAATGGTCGGACGAGTCCACCCGACGCTTCGCCCGCTCCACCGTCGCCGATCTGCGCGCCGCCTACGCGCGGTATCCCGGCAATCCGGCGCTGGCCCGGCTGGTCACCGAATTACTCGGTACCGCACCGCGTTTCGCCGATATGTGGAACTCACACGATGTCGAGGTGCGGCGCGGGCACAACAAGAGCATCGATCATCCCGACCTGGGGCTGCTCGAATTCGAATGCCAGGTGCTGCACGTCTCCGATACCGATCAGCGGATCATCGTCTACTGCGCCACCCCCGGCACCCGCACCGCCGCCGTATTCCGTGCTCTCGCAACGGAATCCCGCCCCAGTCAGTGACTCAGGGAGTCGAGGTCAGATAGCGCTGGATGGTGGGGCCGATATCGGCGATGAGCTGGTCGGGGGTGAGCGCCAGCACCGGGGGGATGCGCAGGACGTAGCGGCATAGGGCGATGCCCAGCATCTGGGTGACGATCAGCCCGGCGCGGCGGGGCGCGTCGGCGGGCTCGCCGACGCGCAGTACGGCGGGCATGACCTGTTCGGCGAAGATCTGCCGCACCCGCTCGGTGACGGAGTCATCGGTGACGGCCGAGCGCAGCAGGGTGAGCATGACCTCGTTGCCCGGCGGCACCTCCCAGATCTCCAGGAACCGGCGCACCAGCAGCTCACCGAGCGAATCCTCGGGCACCGCGGCGAGATCCGGGAGTTCCAGGCGCACGTCCACGGCGGCGGCGAACAGGCCCTCCTTACTGCCGTAGTAGCGCATGACCATGGACGGGTCGATGCCCGCGTCGGCGGCGATGGCGCGAATGGTGGCCTTGCGGACGCCGTCCTCGGCGAATCTGCGGCGCGCGGCATCCAGGATGGCGGCGCGGGTGGCGTCGGAGCGGCGCGGGGCGGGTGCTGCGGTCATGCCAACAACTGTAGGCCAACAGTCGTTGGCGCACACGATCGGAGCGGTCAGAGCGGTCAACATTTGTTGGCCAACAAGTGTTGACGTACCCGCGACCGGGGCATATCGTTCTAGTCAACAGATGTTGGCCAACAAATGTTGGCAAGATCGAGGAGTCGATATGAACGCCATCCCCGCCACCACCACGGTCGCCATCGTCGGCGCCGGCCCGGCCGGTCTCACCGCGGGCATTGCACTCGCCGACGCGGGCGTGGATGTGGTCCTGCTGGATCGGCTCGCCGAGGGCGCGAACACCTCCCGCGCGGCCGTCGTGCACGCCCGCACCCTCGAGGTGCTCGAGCGCTTCGGCATCACCGATGAGATGCGTGAACGCGGAATCGTGGTGCCGCACTTCGTCATGCGCGACGGTGAGCGCGCCATTGTCGAGATCTCTTTCGACAAGCTGCCTTCGGCGTACCCGTACACGCTCATGATCGGGCAGGAGACCACCGAGGCAATCCTGTTGGCGCGCTTGGAAAAGGCGGGCGGCAGCGTACATCGGCCCTACGAGGTCACCGGCCTCACCCAGGACGAGAACGGCGCGACCTTGAACTACACGGGTCCGGACGGCGCGGGCTCGCTGCGCGCGGACTACGTGATCGGCGCGGACGGTATGCACAGTAAGGTCCGTGAGGCCGTGAGCATCGCCTTCACCGGGGCGAGCTATCCGGAATCGTTCGTCCTGGCCGATGTTCGGATGACCTGGCCGGACGCCCGCGATCAGGTGGCGCTGCACCTGTCCCCCGAGGGCGTCACCGTCATCGCACCGCTGCCCGATGAGGCGGGCGATCGCTACCGCGTGGTGGCCACCCTGGCCGACGCACCCGAGAAGCCGAATCTGCAAGAGGTCCAAGCCATCCTGACCGCTCGCCGCCCGGCTTCGAATGTCCAGGTGCACGAGGTGCTGTGGAGCTCACGCTTCCGCGTGCACCACCGCGTGGCCGATCAGTACCGCGCGAATCGCGTCTTCCTCGCGGGCGATGCCGCCCACGTGCACAGCCCGGCGGGCGGTCAGGGCATGAACACCGGCATCCAGGACGCCGCGTTCCTCGGTGATGTGCTGGCGCGCACCGTGCACGGCGAGCCGAATCTGCTGGACACCTACGAGCAGACCCGCCGCCCGGTGGCGCTGCGCGTCGTGTCCTTCACCGATCGGGTGACTCGCATGGCGACCCTGCGCCCGGCCCCCGCGCGCCAGCTGCGAAACCTGTTGCTCAGCACGGTGACCCGCATCCCGGCGGTGCGCCGCACGCTGGCCTTCCGCATCGCCGAACTCGACAACCGCTGACCGACCCGGCCCGAGCCGGATCAGGCCACCGAGACCAGGGCTTCGCGAGCATCCATGAGCGCGAAGCCCAGCAGGTTCTCCCCGCGCCAGGTGGAAGGGTGTGCGGCGGCGGGGTTTTCGGCTCCCAGGCCGATACCCCAGATGGTGTCGCGCGGAGCCGCTTCCACGAGGACCTTGTCGCCGGTGGCAATCAGGAAGTCGCGCAAGGGTTCATGCTGGCCGAATTTGGCGATACTGCCGCGCATGACGACATCGAAGCGGTGCGCCACCCAGGTGTCCTGATCGAATCCGCGCACCTCGCGACCCAGCCGTTTGGCATCGGCGGGTGTGGCGCTGTTCAGGATCTTGGCGCGGACCTCCTCGTCACCGAACAGCCGGGCCTTCTCGCCCATCATGAAATGTTCGGCGCTGCCGTAGGTCTGGCCGTCGACGGTGAATTCCACCGGCCACCACTGGCTGAGCACCCACTTGCCGACCTCGTGCCCCGGGGTGCGGGTATGCCCCCAGAAGTAGAGAAATTCGGGTATGGCCCCGTCCGCCATCTCAGCTGTCAGCTGCGCCCTGTCCACAAAGCCCGACCCTAGCCGACCCCCGCGACACAATCCGATGCATTATTCGCCACACCGGCCGCCCCGCCGCTATACCGCGCCGCATCGCGAACACGCTCGTCATCTCCGGACCGCAGACACCACGCCCGTCATCCCGGCGCGTTTTCGGCCGGGATCCCACCGTCTCAATATGACAGCGCGCGTAGGCGATCCATGACCGCGGCGGGCGGATGATCTTCGACGCGGTAGCGCGGCGGATCGAAACCCGGGGCCGGAGTGAGGGATACGTGGGCGGCGACATCCTCCCAGGCAACCCGGAAGACCTCGCCGGTCATGGTGACCAGGCAGACGAAGTGCGCGTGCGGCAGCAGGGTGGGGACGCCGTCGGTCCACGGCGTCATGGTGTGTTCGGTGCCGTCGGGCGCGCGCACGTGCATGACCTCGCTGACGGCCTCCTCTCGATAGCGGTCCGCGCGCAGGTATTCGGTTTGAATGCGGTACGCGTGCGCGGCCAGCTGCGCTTCGGCGCTGCGCAGCGCGGACCACGCCGGATGCCCCTGCGGCACCTGGAGCGGCACCAGATCGCCCTCGGCGTCCACGGTGTAGGGCAGCGGGGTGAGCGGGCGTAGCGCCTCGTCATATTTGTTCGCGGCCATCTCCAGGAAGGCCGGGAGCTGCTCATCGGAGGGGTCCAGCACCACGAACATGCCGAGGTGCCCGGGCATCAGCACGATCGGCCGGGTGCCGGTGCGGGTCGCGACCCCGGCCAGCCACCCCGCCACCAGCGGTAGCGAGCCGACATAGCTCTCGCCCTCGTCATCGGCGAATTCCAGCACCCGGGTAGTGGTGGTGGGCTCGAACGCGGCGAGCGTATTCATCGCCAGCCCGGCCATATTCACGTGCGCCGCGCGGAATACCTGTTCGGCGTCCACACCCCAGCGCTCCAGATCGAGCGTATTGACGAAATGCATGGTGGCGGGCATATCGATCACGACCAACTCGATCAGATACGGCAGCGCGGGCCGCCACACCATCACGTCCTGGCCCTCGAATCCCTCCAATTCGATGCGGGAACGCTCGGACCCGCGCAGTACCGGGCGCAAGCGCCCCGCCACCGCATCCCAGGTGTCGGGCGCGCTCTCGGTGAGGTACTCCCCCATCAAATCGTCGACGCGGCGCCGGCGTTCGGCGTCCGGCTGCCCCTGACAGCGTTTGTACAAGGTGTCCAGCGGTAATTTGCCGTGCCCGGACTCGCGGAAGCGGAAACGCACTTCGAAAGCGGCGGCGTCGAACTCGGCGGATTCGATGCCCTCGTAGCCGAGGACTTGCGCAAGCACCTTCTCCCCGAACCGATTTCGCGCCGACCCGAACACCCCTCCCAGAAAACTCATGTTCCGGACTATACGGAGCGGGACCGACAATCGGTCCAGCTCGCGACGCCGCGACACGCCGCTCCGTAGCCGAGCATTCGCGGACCGGTCCGGCACAGTTCAGCTGATGTTGAGCTAGCTGATGAAAGGTCGGCCACATGGCTATACATCTCTCGCGGCGCACCCTACTGCGCACCTCGGCCGCCGGACTGATCGTCGCTCCGGCGCTCGCGGCGTGCTCGTCGAATGATGGTCCCGCCCTGGTCAAGCAGCGACCGAAGCTGACGCACGGCGTGGCGGTCGGCGACCCCCGCTCGGACGGCGCACTCATCTGGGCGCGCTCGGATCAGCCCGCCAAGCTCATCGTGGAGACCGCTGCCACCGAATCCTTCAAGGACGCAAAGCGTTTCGAAGGCCCCATGCTGACCCCCGATACCGACGGCACCGGCCGGGTGCGGGTGAACGGCCTGCCCGCCGGACAGCAGGTGCACTATCGCGTCACCCTCGAGGGCGATGCCACCTCCGAACCCGTCACCGGTGTCTTCCGCACCGTGCCGACCGGTGCCTCGGATATCAAACTGCTGTGGTCCGGCGATGTGGTCGGCCAGGGTTACGGCATCAATCCCGACCTCGGCGGAATGAAGATCTTCTCCGCCATGGCCGCGCGCGATCCGCATTTGTTCATTCATTCCGGCGATTCCATCTACGCGGACGGTCCGCTCAAGGAATCGGTGACGCTGCCGGACGGCCGGATCTGGCGCAATACCGTCTCCGAGGCGAAAAGCGCTGTGGCGCAGACCCTGGATCAGTTCCGCGGTAATTTCGCCTACAACTTCACCGACGAGAACTATCGCCGCTTCAATTCCTCGGTGGCGCAGATCGTGCAGTGGGATGACCACGAGACGGTCAACAATTGGTACCCGGGCGGACAGGTCGGCCCGACCAAGGGGTACACCGAACGCAGTATGGATGTGCTCGCCACCCGGTCCTGGCAGGCATTTCACGAGTGGATGCCGGTGGAGCCCAAGGAGGCCGTGGACGGGCGGCTGTATCGCAAGATCTCCTACGGACCGCTGCTGGATGTCTTCGTACTGGATATGCGCACGTACAAGGACACCAATGACGAGAATCGCTCGCCCGATGGCAAGATCTTCGGCGCGGCCCAAACCCAATGGCTCATCGGCGCTCTGCAGGATTCCAAGGCGACCTGGAAAATCGTCGCCAACGACCTGCCGCTCGGAGTGGTCGTGAAAGATGGTGAACAGCCTGATCGCACCGCTTTCGAGGGTCCGGCGAACAATGATCCGGGCGCGCCGTCGGGGCGTGAGACCGAGATCGCCAAGGTGCTCTCATCCATCAAGGCCAACAAGGTTTCCGGCGTCGTCTGGCTCACCGCGGATGTGCATTACACCGCCGCGCACCACTATTCGCCCGAGCGCGCCGCGTTCCAGGACTTCGACGAATTCTGGGAATTCGTCTCCGGGCCGTTGAACGCCGGCGCCTTCGGCCCGAATCCGCTCGATGGAACCTTCGGTCCGGAAGCCGTTTTCGTGCACGCTCCCCCGGTGCAGAACGCCTCCCCGCTGGACGGCGCCTACCAGCATTTCGGCGAGCTCAGCATTGACGGCAAGTCCCGCGAACTCACAGTGAATCTGTGCGACGCGACCGGAAACGTGCTGTTCACACAGCGTCTCACGCCCGCACACTGAGGCGGTGGTCCAAGTACGAGCAGGACGGGCTCGACTATGGTTAGCTGTAGCGCCATGAGCACGTCCTTCTCCACCCTCCCGGCCGAGTTCCTGCCGCGCGACACCGCGGATGTGGTTCGCACCGTTCGGGATTCGCGCAAATCGACGAAACCGCTGATCATCCGCGGTGGGGAGCGACCGGACGAAGAGCTCGCACTGCCCGAACAGGGCACCGTGCTCTCACTGCGCAAGATGAACCGGGTCCAGGTCGTGGACGCCGACGCCCGCACCGTGCGGGTACAGGCGGGCGCACGCCTGTCCGATATCGACCGCACCCTGGGCGCACACGGTTTGGGCCTGCCCATCGTCGGCGACCACCGGGATATCACCGCGGGCGGTTTCGCGGCGGTCGGCGGGCTCAGCGCCGCCTCGCATCGCTTCGGCATGTTCAGCGATAACGTCGTCGAGGTCGAATACGTCGATCAGGACGGGCGTTTCGGCACCTGCGGGCGCAATCACCACACCGAGCGCTTCCACAAGATCCTGGGCGGCGGCGGGCGCACCGGCATCATCACCGCGCTCACCCTCGGGGTGACCGAGGTGGACAAGGACCGCACCTGGCTCACCACGGACGCGCATCGCTTCCTGGACTTCGACACCTTCGTGGAGCAGGCGTACAAGGAGATTCAGTCACCCGGTGAGGCCATGCTCCAGGTCGGGCGCTGGGTGGACACCGCACCGCTGAAGGTGGCGCGGCCGGTCGGCACCGGCACCGTGCAGCTCGGCACGGTGCGCTTCGGGCAGTGGTCGAGCCTGCATCCGACCGCGCCGAATCTGTCGCTGCGCGCGCGGCGCGAGGTCGGCTCGCGGGCTCGAAAGTCGCTGGGCGCCATCGCCGCATCGGCGGGCGGGCGCGCCGGTATGCCGGTACGCAATGCCGCGGCGGGTGCGCTCATGTTCGCTCCGAAGGTGCTGACGCTGCGCGATGCGGAGTACCTGGCCGATACGGTCATCAGTTCCTCCGAACGTGGTTCGGCATACCGCATCTCGGTCTTCGCGCCGATGTCGACCTATCCCAGGGTCTTCCACAAGCTGCACGATCTGTTCTCCGGGCATCGCGAGCAAACCGGTTGCTTCACCGTGATTTCCGCGCTCACCTACGGGGTGCGCTCGCACTACCTGCGCGAACTCGATAACGAAGATCATGGCTTCATCACCTTCACCTGCCGGTTGCGCCCGGCCGCGCTGCCCTCGGAACTGTTGCGGGACATCGTGTCCTCGATCGATGAAATCTGCCTGGCCGAACGCGCCCGGCGTTATGACCCGACCGATTAGAATGTGTTCCGCCGCACCGCCAGCAATCGGCTAGCAGCCGGGTGGTGCGGACGGTATCGGTACTGTCGGCGGGGTATCGGTGCATGGTTCGGCTCATTCATGACTGAAGGTTGCCTGTCCATGATGGAATTCCGCACTGCTCGCCGTCCGCGTCCCACCGTCGATTCGATCGCGGGCAAACGCATCGTGATCACCGACGCCTGCTCCGAAATAGGCCGGGCCACAGCGCGATTACTCGCCTCCCACGGCGCAGAGGTGCTCCTCGTCGCGCGCCGCGGGAGTCAATTGGCCGCCGATTGCGCCGATATCATCGAGGCCGGTGGGCGCGCGCACTGGAATCGCTGCGATCTGTCCGCACTCGGCGATGTGGATCAGCTGGTCGAATGGCTGCGCACCGATTTCGACAGCATCGATGTGCTGATCAATAACGCGGGCCGCCCATCCCGCCGTCCCGTGCTGCAATCGCTGGATCGCTTCAGCGATTACCAGCGCACCATGGCCGCCAACTACTTCGGCCCGCTCCGGCTGACCCTGGGCCTGCTGCCCGCCATGCTCGCGGGCGGTTCCGGTCATGTGGTGAATGTCGGCCCCTGGAGCCTGACCACCGGCGCCGCACCGAATTTCGCGTCCTATGCCAGCTCGCAGGCGGCCTGGACCACCTTCGGGCAGTGCGCCGACGCCGAACTCTCCCCGCGCGGGATTCACGTCACCGCCGTGCACTATCCGGCCTTCCGCATCGACGCCACCGCGCCGACCTACTTCACCGAACAACCGGTGCTGGACGCGAGCGAGGCGGCGCACTGGATCGAAACCGCCATCCGCACCCGGCCCGCCCAGCTCCAACCCCGTTTCCCCCGCGCCCTTTTGGGCCTCGCGGGCATGTCACCCCGCACCACCCGGCTGAAACACGCCCTCGGCATCTGAGCCAGCTCCACTCGATGAGGGGAGACGGGGTGCCGGGCAGTGCGGCACCCCGCCTTTCAGCCCACCCGCAGGGACCGCTCGATGTCCTTGCGGCGCACCGTCGCGAGATATTCGGCGACAGCGGCGCGGCTGTGTTCCAACGCCGCGATGCGCGCGGTCATGCGGTCGTACTCCTGCTCCAGGGTCGCCAGCATCTCCGGGGTGGGATTCTCGAAATGGATATCGCGCGGCGCTTTCAAGCACGGCAGAATCTGCTTGATGATCCGCACCGGCAACCCCGCCGCGAGCAGGCCCCGAATCTGCAGCACGCGATCCACGTTCGCCTCGTCATAGCTGCGATAACCGTTCGCGCACCGATCCGAGGCGATCAGACCCTGCTCCTCGTAATACCGCAGCAGACGGGGCGGGGTGTCGGTCAGCCGCGACAGCTCTCCAATGCGCATGCCGTCCATAACAACGGGACGGGCACAAATGTTCTGCGCGGCCCCGAATCGTCTATCTGTAGGCTCGCGAAGGAGGTTTCCGGGCACGCCCCGCTCTGCGGCACCGCGCGTCGCCCACCAGCCCACCGGTCGGAGGTAGCGCCTTGTCCAGCACAGTGATCCGGTCGCGTTCCGCGGGCGTCTCCGGCCATCTCCTGGTCGCCCTCGTCGCCCTGGCTGTGGCTCTGAGCCTGGCCCTGGTCATCGCGCCGCGTACGCTCGCGGCGAGTGGCTCGGCCGATTTCTCCGATGAGAACGCCCTGCGAGATGCGTTTCGGAAGGCGTTTGCCGAGTACTGGGCGTCCGGGTCCGGGGATTTTCCGGCGAGCCTGCAACATACGGTCGACTATTGGTTCCGGTATCACATCGCCAAGGCCGTGATCGCCGGGCTGCTGCTGATAGTGCTTGTCGCGCTGGCGGTTCTGCTCTGGAAGGCATTTCTGCGGGCCGCCGAGCTCGGCGCCGGAATCAGCGCCGCGCTCGCCACCGCCGGAACGTTCGTGACCCTGCTGGCGCTCTTCGCGCTGCTGACCGTGATGGCGAATCTCCAGGGCGTGGCAGCACCTTTCGCATCCCTGCTGCCCATGCTGCCGGTCGGCGACTCCGGCGGCGATCTCGCGCCCACCCTGCATCAGATCCGGCAGGACCTGGCCGAGGACCGGATCACTCCCGCCCTGCGCGTGATGATCGACGACTTCGGCAGATATCACGCCGCCATGGCCGTGATCGCCGCGACCACCGGTGTCATCGCGATCGTGGCGAGCGCACTGTGCTGGCGCGCCTTCGCCCGAACAACCGGGTCCGACAAGCGAACCCGGCGCACCCTGGCCGCATTCGCCACGCTCGCAACCGTGTTATCACTGGCCGCCATCACCATCGCGGTGGTCAACACGGCCACCGCCGCGGACTCCCCACCCGCCCTGACCGCCTTCTTCGACGGCGGCTGGTGATCACCTCACCCGTTCCCGTACACCCGATCCGATCGAAGTCTACGTAGTCGCGGGTTGCCCGGTGCGGGCGATCAATTCGGCGGCCAGGGCGCGGTACTGGTCGGCGCCTTGGGATTTGGGGGCCCAGGTGGTTACCGGTTCGCCGGCGAGGGTGGCGTCGGGGAAGCGGACGGTGCGGGAGATCTGGGTGTCGTAGACGCGGTCGCCGAAGACTTCTTTGACTCGGGTGAGGACTTGGCGGGAGTGCAGGAGGCGGCCGTCGAACATGGTGACGACGATGCCCGATAGGTGTAGGCGGGGGTTCAGGCGGTCGCGGACCTTTTCCATGGTGTCGGTGAGCAGGGCCAGGCCGCGCAGGGCGAAGTATTCCGGTTCCATGGGGATGATGACGCCGTCGGCGCACGCCAGGGCGTTGACGGTGAGCAGACTCAGCGACGGCTGGCAGTCGATGAGGATGTAGTCGTAGCGGTCGCGGATGGGGTCCAGGACGCGGGCCAGGCATTGTTCGCGGCCGACCTCGTTGACGAGCTGGATTTCCGCGGCGGAGAGGTCGATATTGCTCGGGAGCAGGTGCATGTTCTCGACGCCGGTCTTCATCAGCACCTCGTCGACCGAGGGCGCGTTCCGGCTGAGCAGGTCGTAGATGGTCAGCTCGAGGTCGTTGACGTATACGCCCAGCCCGGCCGACAGCGCGCCCTGCGGATCGAGATCGACCAGCAGCACGCGCAGTCCGGTCTCGGCGAGCGCCGCTCCTAGATTGATGGTCGAGGTCGTCTTCCCGACCCCACCCTTCTGGTTGCACAGGGCCACGATCTGCGCTTCAGAGGTTGCCAACATGTTGCCAGGCTAGCCCCGTAGGCTCCGGACCCGGTGCTGCGACGCGTGAGTGTTTACTCACGAAATACCGCCCGCACCGGCCGAGTACGCGGACAACGCGACGCGCCCCACCGGAATCCGGTGGGGCGCTTCATAGTTCGACTCGATACCGCCGAATCAGTGCTTTTCGGGGCCGAGGTGGTACTCGAACACCAGACCGCCCGCGGCGACCAGGATGCAGACCACGCCGACGCCGATCAGCCAGTACTGGAAGAAGGCGAAGCCCAGGGCGGTGATGGAACCCGCGCCCGCGAGCAGGATGGGCCAGAACGAACCGGGCGAGAAGAAGCCCAGGTCGCCTGCGCCGTCCACGATTTCGGCCTCTTCATAGTCTTCCGGACGCAGGTCCAGTCGACGGGCGACGAAGCGGAAGTAGGTGCCAACGATCAGCGCCAGACCCGCCGTCAGCACGATGGCGGTGGTGCCGGCCCATTCGACGCCGGTGCGCGACTGGGCGGTGAAGTAGGCGTAGACGACGCCCACGATCGCGAAAAAGACCGCGAGCAGTTCGAAGATGCGAGCTTCGACCTTCATGTCAGTTCATCCCTCACTTGACTTCGGAGGCGAGTTCGTTGCCACGCGCATCGCGCTTGGTGTTGAACGGCTTGGTGGTGGTCGCCACCGGCGACTGCCCGATGGACTCCAGCGCCGCCGCGTTGGTCTTGCCATCCTTGCGCGCATCCAGGTACTTCTGGAAGTTCTCCGGCGAAACCGCGCGAACCTCGAAGTTCATCATGGAGTGGAAGGTGCCGCACATCTCGGCGCAACGGCCGACGAACGCGCCTTCCTTCTCGATCTTGGTGATCTGGAAGATGTTGTCCGAGTTGTTCTGCTTCGGGTTCGGCATGACGTCCCGCTTGAACAGGAACTCCGGCACCCAGAAGGAGTGGATGACATCCGCCGCGGCCAGCTGGAACTCGATGTTCTTACCGGTCGGCAGGACCAGGACCGGGATCTCGTTCGAGGTGCCGACGGTCTCGATCTTGTCGTAGTTCAGGTACGAGATGTCATTCGCGGGCAGACCGTTGTTCGGGCCGGGTTGCGGGTGACCGTCCTCGGTGCGCTCCGCGTACTCGTCCTTGATCTGCTGGTTCATGTCCTGACGGACGTGATCGACACCGTCGTATACCGGAGCGCCGCCCTTGAGGTCGACCTTCTGGTAGCCGAACTTCCAATTCCACTGGAACGCGGTCACATCGACCACGACATCGGGATCGGAGACCTTCTCGTGCACGTAGTTCTGCACCACCACGGTGAAGTAGAACAGCACCGCGATGATCACGAACGGAGCGGCCGTGTAGCTCAGCTCCAGCGGCACGTTGTAACCGGTCTGCCGCGGGAACTCCGGGGAGTCCGCCTTCTTGCGGTGGAACGCGATCGTCCAGAAGGTCAGACCCCACACGATCACACCCATCACCAGAGCGGCGATGACGGACCAAGTCCACAGCTCGCGCATCCGGGTGGCCTGCGGCGTGACGCCCGAGGGCCAACCGAATCGAAGCCACGGGTTGTCGATCGAGCATCCGGAGACGAGCATCGCGGTCATCCCCAAGGACACCGCCAGCCCGGCCCGTCGAAGGATGCGGCCCCGCCGACCCTGGGCGGGTCGTGCCCCTATCGCTTCGCTCGCCTTGTGCGCCACGCTCAACGCCTTCCTGGTCGTCTATTCGACTGGCATCGCCCGGGCTCCCTACCGCCGGGCGACACAACTACAGCACGCTGGGAACCTCTGAGACCGTTCGCGCGCAACGCAGGATCGGCCCCGGGAGTTCCCGAGTACTACGCAGCGTAGACCAAACCGGGCACACCATTGTGATGGGGTCGGCTTCGACACTCCGAGAACCTCATAACCCGTGGATACGGCCTCTGGCGGCGCGATCAACGCGCGTGCGGCATACTCGGACAGTACGTTTCGCGTATCGACGCGCGACTCTCCTTGACTCCGGAAACGAGGTTCTGCCCGCAGTGTGTGGACTGCTCGGATTTCTGACGGCTCAGACGGCGACCACCCCGGATGGGCGGACGGTCGAGACCACGGCGGCGCAGGTGTACGAGGCGCTGCACTGCCAGCGGCACCGCGGCCCCGATGAGAAGGGCACCTGGAACGACGATCGGATGATCTTCGGCTTCAATCGCCTCTCCATCATCGATATCGAGCATTCGCATCAGCCGCTGCGCTGGGGCCCGCCGGAGAACAGGGAGCGGTACGCGCTCACCTTCAACGGCGAGATCTACAACTATCTCGAACTGCGCGAGGAGTTGAAGGCGGCGCACCAGGCCGAATTCGGCGATGAGCCGATGTTCGCGACCGAGGGCGACTCCGAGGCGATCGTCGCGGCCTTCCACTACTGGGGAGCCGAGGCCGCCAAACGCCTGCGCGGCATGTTCGCCTTCGCCATCTGGGATACCGAGACCGGCAAACTGTTCATCGCGCGCGATCCGTTCGGCATCAAGCCGCTGTTCCTGGCCACCGGGCCCGGCGGCACCGCGTTCGCGAGTGAGAAGAAGAGCCTGCTGGAACTGCTTCCGGCGCTGGAGCTTTCCGACGACCTCGATCCGCGCGCGCTCGAGCACTACACGGTGCTGCAGTACGTGCCCGAGCCCGAGACGCTGCACAAGAACATCCGCCGCCTCGAATCCGGTTGCTACGCCTGGATCGAACCGGGCCAGAAGCCGCGCTTCACCCGCTACTTCAATCCACAGTTCCGGGTGCGGCCGTTCGGCGCCGCGAATACCCGGTACAAGGAGATCGCGGCGGCGCTGGAGGATTCGGTCGCCAAGCATATGCGCGCCGATGTGACCGTCGGCTCGTTCCTGTCCGGCGGTATCGACTCCACCGCCATCGCGGCGCTGGCGATTCGGCACAACCCGAATCTGCTGACCTTCACCTCGGCGTTCGAGCGCGAGGGGTACTCCGAGGCCGATGTGGCCGCCGAGACCGCCGCCGCGATCGGCGCGAAGCATTTCATTCGCATGGTGACGCCGGAGGATTTCGCCAACGCCATCCCCGAGATCGTCTGGTACCTGGACGAACCCGTCGCCGACCCGGCGCTGGTGCCGCTGTACTTCGTCGCCAAGGAAGCCCGCAAGCACGTCAAGGTGGTGCTGTCCGGCGAGGGCGCGGATGAGCTGTTCGGCGGTTACACCATCTACCGGGAACCGCTCTCGCTCAAGCCGTTCGAGTATCTGCCCAAGAGCGTGCGCAAACTCGCGGGCCTGCTGTCGGACCGTATTCCGGAGGGCACCCGCGGTAAGAGCCTGCTGCATCGCGGCTCGCTCAAGCTGGAGGACCGCTACTACGGCAATGCCCGCAGCTTCAATGACGCCCAATTGCGTTCGGTACTGCGGGAATTCCGCCCGGAGTGGACGCATCAGGATGTCACCGGACCCATCTACGGCGTGCAGGACCGCGCCATGGATCCGGTCGCGCGCATGCAGCATCTGGACCTGTTCACCTGGTTGCGCGGCGATATCCTGGTCAAGGCCGACAAGATGACCATGGCCAATTCGCTCGAATTGCGGGTCCCCTTCCTCGATTCCGAGGTCTTCAAGGTCGCCGAGCAGATCCCGTTCGAACAGAAGATCACCAAGGAGACCACCAAATACGCGCTGCGCCAGGCACTGGAGGGCATCGTCCCGCCGCATGTGCTGCACCGCGCGAAGCTGGGTTTCCCGGTGCCGCTGCGGCATTGGCTGCGCGGTCCGGAACTGTTCGACTGGGCGCGTCAGCAGATCGCCGACTCCGGCACCGATCACCTGCTGAACAAGCCCGCGATCCTGGCCATGCTGGAAGCGCACCGCACCGGCCCGATCGATCATTCGCGGCGACTGTGGACGCTGCTGGTGTTCATGGTGTGGCACGGCATCTTCGTCGAGGACCGCATCAAGCCGGAGATCCAGGAGCCGGTGTACCCGGTCAGCCTCTGAGCCGACGGGGGCAGGCGCTCACCCGGTGAGCTTCTGCCCCACCCGGATTCCGTACGCCTGGATCTTGCGATAGAGCGAGGACCGGGCGATCCCGACCAGCACCGCGGCATCGCGCCGATTCCCGCCGGTCTGGATGAGCGCCCGCACGATGGCACTGCGCTCGGCCGCCTCGATGGGCGTGAGCCTGCGCCCACCGGAGACGAAACAGGTCTCGGGCAGATCCTCGGCCCGCAGATCCCCCACCGGCCGCCGAGTCAGCGCCGTGCGCAACGCTTCTCGCAGTTCGGCGACATTTCCGGGCCAGTCGTGGCCGAGCAGCACCCGCAAGGTCGCGGGTGTGCACGCCACGGTCCGGCGCGGCGCGAGCACGCCGAGCAGATGCGAAACCAGTTGCGGCAGATCATCGATGCGATGCCGCAGCGGGGGGACGGTGACCGAGATGTCGAAATGTCGCAGTACGGAATCCAATTGCGCGTGTGGATCCCGGCCACAAGCCCGCCGGGATGACGGGGTTGAATCCTCGGCGGCGTCGTCCGAAACCGCGTGCGCGCGGTCGGTGTTCGTGTTCGCCATGGTGGCGGCCAGCCAGCCCTGCCCGGCCCGGTCGTCGAGAATGCGGTCCACATCGTCGTAGTCGCCGGGGAATTCGTCGAGGTGGGCCAGGACCAGGGTGGGCAGGCGGGCGGCTTCGAGCCCCTTGAGGATCTGGGTGACCGGATCGGCGCGGCAGTCGATGACGACCAGGGGGCGGGTCGGGAAGGCGCGGCGGTGGGCGGCGGTGAGCAACGCCAGTTTGCCGCTGCCGGATTCGCCGGTGAGGACCACGGGAGACCCGGTGTGCGCGGCATCGACCACTTCGCCGGTGACGCGACGCCAGGGTGCGGAATCACCCGGGATCTCCGGTATGCCTATGGATTTCACCGGGGTGCGGCGAGCGGTCGATTCCGGTGCGGTGAGATCGACCCGCAGCACCACCCCGGCAATGTCCGTCCCGACGGCCACTGTCTCGGGGCGCACCCGTGCGGTGCGGCCGGTGGGCAGTTCCACATCGAGCACCATGCTGTCGCGCAATCCGCTGAGCCCGGAGGCGATTTCGCGGATGTATGCCTTTTCCTGGGGCAGCAGTTGCTGATTGGCGCGGGTATCGCTCATGAACACGTCACCGCCGAGGGAGACCACCGGCCCGCGCGCGGTGCGGCTGACCCGCAGGAAATGTTCGAGCACCGCCTGCTGATGCACCGATCCGCTGGCGCGCAGCTCGATTTCGATATTCCGCGCCGCCTGCTGGGCGAGCGAATGCATGAACGGGCTGGCGTCGGTGGCCAGGCAGCTCAGATCGAGCACGCCCTGCACCAGCCCGGTCAGCGGATCGCGGATCGGCGCACCCGCGCAGGCGAAGACGGTGATGTTCTCCGCGAAATGCTCATGGCCGGTAATGAATACGGCTTTACCCGAGGCCAGCGCGGTGCCGACCCCGTTGGTGCCGACCTCACCCTCGCTGTAGTTGAAGCCGGGCGCGAAGAACACGGTGTCGAATCGCCCGCCCAGCAGGCGATGGTTGTCGCGCCGCAGCAGCACGCGCGAATTGCGGTCGGTGAGCGCGATACTCACCGGGAGATCGCTCAATTCCAGTTCGAGGCGGTCGATTACGGGCAGCGCGCACTGGACGAACCGGCTCTGTAGATCGAGATCGCCCACGTAGCCACGATCCAGCACATTCGACAGATCGCTGACACCCGCCTCGGCCGATCGCCGCCAGGATGCCGACACCAGACCGGACACCCCGTCCACGGGGAGATCGCCCGAGCTGAGGAAGCTTTCGCGCGCACGCACGACCGGGATGCTGTGGCCGGCCAGACTCACGGGTGCCCCTCTCGCCGTAGTTTGCTGCCTTCCACCTTCAAGTGTCCCAAAGTGGGACATCGTATCCGGGTGATTCCACCTGAAACTGATGACACCAACGACTGTGACCACAGCCGCTGACGGATACGTGCCCCATTCGGCTGTGGCACCTGTTGGAGTGCCCACCCGCCCCGGCCATCGGTGCCAGTGTTGTCACCCGTGACCTACCGCCCAAGGTTCGCGTCAGGGTCGGGGCTGGTGGTGCGGCGCTGATTGAGACAGCGCAGGTCAACCCGCTGAGCACGGCAAGCGGCCGTACTCGTCAATACAGCAGCGGGCCCAATAGTTTCGCGTACTTACGGGCGGACTCGTCGTGTTCCAGCAGTGCCGCATACCGGCCGCTCGGTCCCGAAACACACAGTGCGCCTTCTGCGGTGCCGTGTTCGCTGTACACCGGATACGCCAGGCAGGCGATGCCCGGCACCAGTTCATTGACCGCGCTCGCATAGCCGGTCTCCCGGATGACCCGCATCTCCTCCGCCAGCACCGCATGCTCCACATGGGTGTGCGTGGTGATCCGCGCCGGATCGGAAATCATTGCCCGCCATTGAGTCCGGGTCGAGAGCAGTAGTTTCCCGGCGGCCGAGGCATGCGGATGCCGGACCAGTTCGCGCTCCCCCGGCACCGGATGATCCGGATCCTCATTGGCGACCTGCACCGAATCGGTGCGGAAATGCATGAGGTGCACCGCGAATCGCGTCGTCGCACGGAACTCGTCCAGACACCCGCGCGCGGCGGCGGGCACCACCGGGGTGTTCAGCGCCCCCGCCAGCCCGCGCAATCGCACACCGAGCCCGAAGCCGCGCAAATCCGCTGTGCGCACCAGATATTCGTCCGCGACCAGCGCGTTGATCAACCGATACGCGGTCGCCGGTGCCATATCCAGGCGATGCGCGATCTCCTTGGCGGTCACCCCGACCCCGCATTCGGCGACCACCTCGAGAATGGCCAGGGAATTGGAGACCGCGTTCGTGCGGCGTGAATCCTTCATCGCGTACTACCGGAACGTCGCGGTCTGGAGCAGATCGGTGCGCCGCGGCTCATCGTAGATACCGATGCCGCGCAATCGATCCGGCGCGAACACCCGCAACCACGCGGTGTAGACCAGCGATGCGCCCAGCACCGCGGCATAGACGGTCAGCAGTTCGGCATTGTTGCTCTGATTCGAGAACGCGGCCGCCCCCACCAGCAATGCCAGCAGCACCGCCGTCACCGCGCCCAGCACAGTGAGCGCCCGGCTGGATTCGTGAATCCGCCGCAGCAGCGCGGGCCCGGCCAGACAGGCGGGCAGATAACTGCCGAGATACCCGAGCGCGCTGAGCGTCAGGAACGAACGAATACCGTCCTGCGGTTCGGTGCCCGCCAGCAGCGCGCCGACCGCGCAGCCGGTGATCACACCCATGGCCAGCACGATGGCGTGCGCGGGCGTATGGAACCGCCGGTGCGCCCGCCCCACCACCGCGGGCGCGATGCGCTCACGCCCCATGGTGAACAGCACCCGCACCAGTGCGTTGGTGGAGGCGATGGTGCAGGCGAAGAACGAGGCGGCGATACCCAGATCCACCACGGCCGCGAGCACCCGGGCATCCTGCCGCAGCAGCAGATCCGTCACCGGTGTCTCGGTGCCCGCGCTCAATGCCGAACCGCCGCCCAGCGCAATCGATTCCGCGACCACCGCCACCACATAGATCGCCGCCGCCGCGACCGGCGTCCACACCAGCGTGCGCGGCACCGACCGGAACGGCCGATACGACTCCGAGGACAGCGTGGTCGCACTCTCGAATCCGACGAACGCGCTGATCGCCACCACCGCGCTCATGGCCAGATTGCCGGTGCCCGGATGCTCGGTGTACTCGTGCGGCAGCCCCGGACCGCCACCGCCCCGGGTGAGCAGATAGATCATGAGCGCCAGCACCACCGCCACCGACACGCATTCGACCAGCAGCGTCGCCCCCGCCGAGACGCGAATGCCGCGCACCATGAGCAGCACCGCGACCGCCGCGGCGATCAGCAGCACCGCGACTATGGCCGCGGTGGAACCGAATCCGCTCAGCCCCGCGGTCTCGGCGAACTGTCCCGCATAGGTCCCGACCGCGATCAGTCCCGCCACGCTCACGCTGCCGTATCCGACGATCGCGGACCAGCCGACCGGAATCGCCACGGTGGGCCCGAGTCCCTGCGCCACATACGTATAGAGCCCGCCGCTCACCGCGAGCCGCTGCGCCATCGGCCGGATCAGCAGCGCCACACAGGTCGCCAGCAGTCCCGCCGCCACGAACGCCAGCACGCTCGCGCCCCCGCCCACCGCGCTGATCACGAAAGGCGGTGTGACAGCCGCGGTTCCGGACGGCGCGATGGCCGCCACCGACTGCGCGAACACCGGCAGGAACGGGAGTTTGCGGCGAGTGAGCCCGCGCAGCGAGGAGCGCCGCACCACCAGTGGCGGACTCGGCGTCGGCGCGGGCATTCTCGATCCAACTCTCTACTGCTGTGACGTGAAGTCCCACAGCGTGCTCGATCCCGATGTCGGGCAGGTTAATTCCGGTTACGGCCGTTTATCGCGGGGTGAGAGAAATACCGCCCTATTTCTCTCGTTCGCGGTCACCATGACACGACTCCCCCGTTACAGCCGTCCTCTACGGTTTCGCAGCAACACCCGATGAGCCGAATAACACATCGCTCCCCGGTATCGGGCAGGAAAGAGGAAGGCGGAATCAGCTGTGACCGAGCAGGCCCGCGGAAATTCCATCGAAGGAATCACCGCACGCCATTCCGGGCATTCCGCGACCGTGAATCGGCGTGCCGCATTGGGATTGGCGGCGAAGGCCGCGGCCGTCATCGCGGCCGGGGTAGGCGGCGGCCTGGTCCACCCGATTCCCGCTGCCGCCGATGCCCCCGCGCTGCTCGAGGACACCGCGCTGGCTTTCACCCCCGCGACCGAATTGGCTCGGCTGATCGCGGCCGGGGAGGTATCGGCCACCGAACTCGCCACGTTCTTCCTCGACCGCATCGACCGGCTCAACCCCGCGCTCAACGCCTTCACCACGGTCATGCGCGAACAGGCGCTGGCCCAGGCCGCTGATCTGGACGCGCTGCGGGCGCGTGGTGAGCGGCTCGGGCCGCTGCACGGTGTGCCGATCGTGGTCAAGGACGAGGACCATGTCGAAGGCATTGTCACCACCTATGGCGGCGGGGCCTTCTCGGTCCCAGCGGCGCGGGACAGCGCGGTGGTGGCTCGATTGCGCGCCGCGGGTGCGGTGATTCTGGGCAAGACCACCATGCCCGAATTCGGGATCTGGGCGTTCACCGAATCCGATGCGCACGGCATCACCCGCAATCCGTGGGATCTATCGCGCTCGACCGCCGGATCCTCGGGTGGCACGGCGGCCGCGGTGGCGGCGGGCCTGGCCCCCTTGGGTGTGGGTGGTGACGGCGGCGGGTCGATCCGGTTGCCGTCCTCCTGGTGTGGATTGTTCGGTCTCAAACCGCAACTGGGCCGGGTCAGCGCCGCACCGAACCGGGAATTGTGGAACAACCTCGGCGTCATCGGATGCCTGTCCCGATCGGTCGCGGATTCGGCGCTGTTCTACGACATCACCCAGGGCTCGACGCCGGGTGTGGACATCTACAGCGCGGGCGCGTTGAACGGCACGTTCACCGGGGCCGCCGCGACTCCGCCCGGTCCGTTGCGCATCGCCATCTCCACCAAACCGGCCAGTCTCACCGCGACGGTGGATCCCGAGACCGCCGCCGCACTGGAAGCTCTCGGCCGCACGCTGGAATCGCTGGGCCATCACGTCTTTCACGGTGAGCCCGCCTATCCGGATATCACTGCGGCCTTCGAACCGATGTGGCTGGTCTCCCCCGCCGCCGAATCCCGCCGGGCCGATCATCCGGAGCTGCTGGAGCTGCGCACCAAGGAATTGGCGCTCTACGCAATGGCTTTCGACAATCCGGTCGCGCTGGGCGCGGCGCGCGCGGCAACCGATGCGGTGATCGGCGCGGTCATGCCGTTCTTCGATACCGCCGATGTGCTGATCACCCCGACCACGCCCGGTCCGGCCTGGCCGGTCGGGCAGCTCACCGGAATGGATTTCCACGGTGCGGCGCTCAAATCTCTTCCGGCGGCGAGCTGGACCAATATCTGGAATGTGTGCGGTAATCCGGCCGCCGCCATTCCCACCGGATTCTCCGGCGGCGGCCTGCCGCTATCGGCGCAATTGATCGGACCGCCGAACAGTGAATTGCGCTTGATATCCCTGGCCGCGCAGATAGAACAGGCCCGGCCCTGGTCCGGTACGCGGCCCTCGATCCACTGAATTCCCCAATAGCTCTGAAACCGGTTCGTAGAGAGATGAGTTCATGACCCAGCAAATACAGGCAGCGCCGGTAACCCCGGTCGCACCCGATGAATCAGCGAGCGGCGCTTCGGGTGTGCATCGCCTCAAGCCGAATGCCGTCGGATTGCTCGGCGTGGTCTTCATGGCCGTCGCCACCGCGGCCCCGATCACCGCCATGACCGGCAATGTGCCGTTCATGATCTCCTCCGGCACCGGGACCGGCACACCCGCCGGATTCCTGATCGCCATGGTGGTGCTGGCCATCTTCTCGGTGGGCTTCACCACCATGTCCAAGCACATCACCGCGACCGGCGCGTTCTACGGCTTCATCTCCTACGGCCTGGGCCGCACCGTCGGCCTGGCGTCGGGCCTGCTCGCGGCTTTCGCCTACATGGTGTTCGAACCGTCGCTGGTCGGCATTTTCGCCAGCTTCTGCACCAATACCGTTGGGGCGCAATTCGGTGTGCACGTGCCGTGGTGGGTGTTCGCGATCATCATGATCGGCGTCAATGCCATCGGCACCTGGTTCGGCATCGCGGTGGCGGAGAAGCTGCTGGTGGTGCTGCTCGGCACCGAGGTGCTGGTGCTCGCGGTCATGGCGATCGCGGTGGCCGTGCACGGCGGCGGCCCGGACGGCTTCTCGTTCGAACCGCTGAACCCGGTGAACGCCTTCGCCGGACCCTCGGCCGGGCTGGGTCTGTTCTTCGCCTTCTGGTCCTGGGTCGGATTCGAATCGACCGCCATGTACGGCGAGGAATCCAAGAATCCGAAGAAGATCATCCCCAAGGCCACCATGATCGCGGTGCTCGGCGTGGGCGTGTTCTATGTGCTGGTGTCGTGGATGGCCATGTCCGGCAACGGTATCGAGGAATCCGCGAAGCTGGCCGGGTCGGACAGCCCGATGGATGTGTTCTTCAACCCCACCACCGCCTACGTCGGGCACTGGGCCGTCATCGCCATGCAGTGGCTCATGATGACCGGATCGCTGGCCTGCGGTATGGCCTTCCACAATTGCGCGGCCCGCTACCTGTACGCCCTGGGCCGCGAAGGCGTCATCCCGGCGCTGCAGCGCACCATCGGCCGCACCCACCCGGGTCACGGCTCACCGCACATCGCGGGTCTGGTGCAGACGGTGTTCGCGGCGCTGCTGGTGCTGGGCTTCGGGCTCGCGGGCAAGGATCCGTACTCGGGCACCTACACGCTGCTGGCCATCCTGGGCACCATGGCGATCCTGGTGGTGCAGTCCACCTGTTCGTTCGCGGTGCTGTGGTACTTCCGCAAGAACCACCCGGAGACCCGGCACTGGTTCCGCACCTTCGTCGCCCCGCTGACGGGCGGGCTGGCCATGCTCGCGGTGGTCGGGCTGCTGATCGTGAATATGGGTGTCGCGGCGGGCAGCGAATCGGGCTCCCTCGTGCTGCGAGCGACACCGTGGCTGGTCGGGGCGATCGCGGTGGGTGGTATCGGCGCGGCGCTGTACCTCAAGCGCCGTGATCCGGACCGCTACGCCCTGCTGGGCCGCACCGTCCTGGAGGAGACGCACGAACGCTGACAACGAAGCACGATGGGCATCCGCTATCCAGCGGATGCCCATCCTTTATTAGTTCAGGAAGCTTTCCAGGAACGCCGTGCGATCGAACATCGCCGCCGTATCGCGCGCCGAGGGGCTTCCGGCATCCGGATCGGCCCCCGCTCCGATCAGCGCCTTCAGAATCCCGCTCTCACCCTTGAAAACCGCTCCGGCCAAAGGCGTTTGGCCCGCGTCATTGGTCACATTGGGATCCGCGCCGTGCTCGAGCAGCGTGAGAACCGCCGCTTCGTTCCCGTAGTACGCGGCCAGCATCAGAATGCTGTCGCCATTCTCATTGGTGAGGTTGACCGGAACTCCGGCGTCCAGGTACGCGCCCAATTTCTCGGCGTCACCCTGGCGTGCGAAGTCGAAGATCTGACCGGCCAACTCGAGGACCTTGTCGGCATCGGGGTCGTTCGCGCTCATTCGTCCAGTACTACCACCATGCGGTCACACCCGCTGGCGGACCGGCGACGTAACGTCATCGGTATGACTGAACGTCTGGTGATCATCGGCGGGGACGCGGCCGGGATGTCGGCGGCCTCGCAGGCGCGGCGCATGAAGACGGCGGAAGAGTTGGAGATCATCGTCTTCGAACGCGGGCATTTCACCTCCTTCTCGGCCTGCGGCATTCCGTACTGGGTGGGCGGGGATGTGACCGACCGCGATGAGCTCATCGCGCGCACGCCCGAGGAGCATCGCTCGCGCGAGATCGATCTGCGCATGCGCGTGGAAGTCCTGGAGATCGACGTCCCCGGCCGCCGCGTGCGGGCGCGCGATCTCGAAGCCGGGACCGAAACCTGGGTCGACTACGACAAACTCGTCATCGCCACCGGAGCCACGCCCATTCGCCCGCCCATTCCGGGCATCGACGCCTCCGGCGTGCACGGCGTGCAGACCCTGGACGACGGCCAGGCGCTCATCGAGACCCTGGAATCCACCGGGGGCCGCCGGGCCGTGGTGGTCGGCGCGGGCTATATCGGCGTCGAAATGGCCGAGGCGCTGATCAACCGCGGCTACGAGGTCACCATGATCAACCGCGGTCAGCAGCCCATGGCCACCCTCGACCCCGATATGGGCGCACTCATCCGCAAAGCCATGGACGGCATGGGTATTCGCGTGCTCTGCGATGCCGAACTCACCGAGGTGCTGCTCGATGCCGACGGCCGCGTCCGCGCTGTCACCACCGCCGACGCTGAATTCCCGGCCGATGTCGTGGTACTCGGCATCGGCGTGCGCCCCGCCACCGAATTGGCCCGTGCCGCAGGGCTTCCGCTCGGCCTGCACGACGGCCTGCTCACCGATCTGTCCATGCGGGTGCGCGGCCACGAGAACATCTGGGCGGGCGGCGACTGCGTGGAGGTGCTGGACCTGGTCTCGGGCACCGAACGCCATATCGCCCTGGGCACGCACGCCAATAAGCACGGCCAGATCATCGGCGCGAATATCGGCGGCGGCTACGCCACCTTCCCGGGCGTCGTCGGCACCGCCGTCAGCAAGGTCTGCGACCTCGAAGTCGCCCGAACGGGCCTGCGCGAGAGGGACGCTCACGCCGCGGGCCTGCAATTCCTGACCGTCACCATCGAATCCACCAGCCGCTCCGGCTACTTCCCCGGCACCGCCCCCATGACCGTCAAAATGCTCGCCGAACGCCGCACCGGCCGCCTGCTCGGCGTCCAGCTCGTCGGCCGCGAAGGCGCCGCCAAACGCATCGACATCGCCGCGGTAGCCCTCACCGCCCGCATGACCGTCGACCAGATGATCGCCCTCGACCTCGGCTACGCACCCCCCTTCTCCCCCGTCTGGGACCCCATCCTGGTCGCCGCCCGCAAAGCCGCCATCGCCGTGGAACGCAACCGCTGAGGCGATTCCCGCGGCTGCTACAGCCGCGTGCGCGAGGTGTTACGCACCCGTGTTTCCGGGAATAGCTCGGCGGAGGAGATTGTCGGGCATTGTTATGGGGAGCGGGGTCCGGGCAGCGATCTCCGACGGCTGTCGGCGAGCCCCCCGGAGGAGTTTTGCGCGTGAAATGGCGATGGGCACAGGGCGGCGGGGAACCACCGGCGGAACCCGCCGGCAAAGCGGCGGAGCCGCCACGCACACCGGTGACACCCAGGGGGCCTTCGGCTTTCGAACTCGCCGTACGAGCAGCCGAGACCGAACCCGAGTACGAGGCGCGCACCGGACTGATACTGACGGCGGTGCGGGAACTACTCGGACGCGATGACGATGCCGAGTTGGCCCGCGACCGGACGAACGTGCAGACACGACTGGTCGAGGCCGCGCGCACCGCACCGGATACCGCGCTGCGACTGCTCTGCGATGTCGCCGATCGCTGCGGTATCGATCCGGCCGCCGGACGTCAGGTGCTCGAGGTGTGGACCGCACGGCCGGTCGCGGCGGAATTCGCCCGGACCTGGTTCGCGGTCAACGGATTACTGCAAGACAATGCCGAACTCGGTGCGTGGCTGGCGAATTCGGTGCGCGCCGGGGCGCAGGAGGTATCCGACGAGTTCCGGGGACTGGCGCGGGAACACCTGACCGGCCTGCTGGACAAGCACTTCGAACGATACGAGTTCACCGGCGGGACCACACCGCTGTGGCAGGTGCTGTACGCCCTCGGCCCCGCCAGCCGATCCGACTGGTTCTCCCGCCTGGGCGATCTGGCGGCAGCGCGCGGCGAACAGCGCGAAGCCGCCCGGCGCTATGAACTCGCCGAACGGTTCGGCGGCAGCCGAACCGGCCGAATCCGGCAGTCGCGGTAGCGATTCGGTGCGGACGGCCCGCCGACGAGGTGACGGGCCGTCCACCCCCTCAACGCCGCAGAACCCTGCGGGCCAGCCAGTTCCCGAAGAACTGGATGCCTTGCACCCCCGCGATGATGATCAGCGTGGCCACCAGGGTGACCTGCCAATCGAAGCGCTGGTAGCCGTAGACCAGGGCGAAATCACCCAGGCCGCCGCCACCCACGGTGCCCGCCATGGCGGACATGTCGACCACCGCGATGACCACGAAGGTGTAGCCGAGTACCAAGGGGCCCAGCGCTTCCGGGATCAGCAGGGTGGTGATGATGCGCAGCGGACCGGCCCCCATGGAGCGGGCCGCCTCGATCACGCCGGGATCGACGGTCACCAGATTCTGCTCGACGATCCGCGCGATGCCGAACGAGGCCGCCACGATCATGACGAACGCCGCCGCATCGGTGCCGATGGTGGTGCCCACCACCTCCAGCGTCACCGGGCCCAATGCCGCCAGCAGAATGATGAACGGAATCGGCCGCACCACGTTCACCAGGAAATTGAGCACCAGATTGATCGGCGCGTTCGCCAGCAAACCACCCTTGCGCGTGGTGTACAGCAGCGTCCCCAGCGCCAAACCGATCAACCCGCCCACCACGAAGGTGAGCAGCACCAGGTAGATCGTGGTGCCGATGGCCTCGGTCAGCACGGGGCGCAGCTTGTCCCAATCGGTGTGCACCGCCGCGTAATTCGCGTCGGCATGCATCGTCGCGTAACTCATGCCGACCTCCGATCGTCCGCGACCGGCGCGTGCGCGTCCGGCTCATCGATGACCCGCGCACCCGGCCCGGCCGAGTGGGCGGCATCGCGTTCCAGCTCGCGCGCCACCTGGTCCACGGCCTCGGGTGCGCCATCCAGTGCCAGCGTGAGGCTGCCGAAGGTCTTGTCCTGCAACGTGCTCACACCGCCGTACACGATCTCGAATGTGACGCCCGCCTTGGCGGCGGTGGCCAGGGCCGCGCCGATACCGCGTTCATCGGCGATATCGACGGTGACGAGTCGGCCCGGATGCTTCTCGCCGAGGCGTTGCAGCTCTTCGGGATTGGGCCGGTTGTGCAGCACCGTCTCCACGAAGGATCGGGTGGGCGTGGCCCGCGGGGCGGCGAAGACGTCGAAAGTGTTCGCCAGCTCCACGATTCGGCCTTCGGCCAGGACCGCCACCCGGTCGGCGACGGCGCGGATGACATCCATTTCATGGGTGATCACCACGATCGTCACGCCCAGTTCGCGATTCACCTTCTTCAGCAGCCGCAGCACCTCACCGGTGGTCTCCGGATCCAGCGCCGAGGTCGCCTCATCGGCCAGCAGTAGTGCGGGCGAGGTGGCCAGTGCGCGGGCGATGCCGACGCGCTGCTTCTGCCCGCCCGAGAGCTGATCGGGATAGCTGCGCGCCTTATCGGTGAGCCCCACGAATTCCAGCAGCTCCGCCACCCGCGCCTTGCGCCGCGCGCGTGGCCAGCCCGCCACCTTCAGGGGGTATTCGATATTGCCCGCGGCAGTGCGTGATCGGAACAGATTGAACTGCTGGAACACCATGCCGATATCGCGCCGCAACTGCCGCACCCGGGATTCGGGCACCCCGGTGATCGGATCACCCGAGATGAGCACGGTCCCGCTACTCGGCTGCTCGAGGGCGTTGATGAGCCGCACCAGCGTGCTCTTACCCGCCCCGGAGTAGCCGATCACCCCGAAGATCTCCCCGCGCTCGATGCGCAGATCGATTTCGCTCAAGGCGGTGTGCGACTGCTTGCCAGCCTTGAATACCTTGGTGACCGAACGGAATTCGACAGCGGCGCTCTCGGTTGCGTTGCCGCTCACTTCTTCTCGCGGATGGTCTGCTGCACCCGCGCCAGAATCTGCTCCAGCTCCGGCCCGCTGCGCTTGACCTCGACCGCGGTCCCCTTGGAGGTCTTGGCGACCGCCGCCTGCACCTCGGGCCCGTGCCAGATCTCCACCAGCTTCAGATAGGTGGGATTGGTCTTGTCCGCACTGCGCGTGACGAACGCGTTGATGTACGGCTCCGCGCCGGGATTCTTCGGATCATCCTTGTACAGCGCCGAATTCGGGTCGATGCCGGACTTCTCCAGGAAGGTGTTGTTCACGACCGAGCCGTCCACCGAGGCCAGCGACAGCGCGGTCTGGGTGGCGTCGACCGCGGTCACCTTCACCTTGGACGCACCCTTGTCGACATCGGCCGGGGTCGGCTGCTTGACGTCACCGGACAGCTTCAGCAGTCCGGCGGCCTGCAGCACGAACAGCGCCCGCGCCTGATTGGTCGGATCGTTCGGAATGGCGATCTCACCGCCCTGCGGGATCTCGGCCAGGCTCTTGTGCTTCTTGGAGTACAGCCCCAGCGGCACGATCTGGGTCGCGCCGATCGGGGTCAGATCATCGTTGTTGGCGACGTTGTACTGGCCGAGGAATTGCAGATGCTGGAACAGATTCACATCCACCTGCTTCTGCGACAGCGCGGCGTTCGGCTGCGAGTAGTCGGAGTAGTGGGTGATCTTCAGGGTGATCCCCTGCGCCTTGGCCTGCTCCTCGAACACATCCCACTGCGGATCGGTTTCGGTGGTGCCGATGCGCACCACATTGCCCGCCGCGTCATCGTTCTTACCGCACGCCGTCGCGGTGAGGGTCAGCCCCGCGACTGCCGCAACCAGGACCGGGATCGCCAGTACCCGTTGGAATTTCACTCGTGCTCCCACATGGTCGTCGAAAATCGAACCTGGTAAGCCAACCTTTCCGGCAACCCCCGAGCAATGATTGCGATCGGGGCGATCGAAACACTCCCGCAGCCGTGATGCGATCGCCTAGCTTGTCCAAAATGCGAAAATTGCGCCGTCTCCTGGTGATTCCGCTGTTGCTGAGCCTGGCCCTGAGTGCGGCCTGTGGCCGGGAACACGACGAGGGTGTGGTGCGCATCGGTGTGAACGATCTCGCACAGCCGCACTGGGACGTGTTCAAGAAGAAGGCGTCCGCCGCGGGCATCACCGTCGAATTCGTGAACTTCTCCGATTACAACCAGCCGAATCCCGCACTGTCACAGGGGCGGGTGGACCTCAACAAGTTCCAGCACATCCGGTATCTGGCCAACTACAACGCCCGCAATAACGACACCCTGATCCCGCTGGGCGCGACCGAGATCTACCCGCTGACGCTGTACTCGAAGAAGCACAAGAACGTGTCCGAGGTACCGCAGGGCGGCGAGATCACCCTGAGCAACAATCCCGCGAATCAGGTGCGGCCGCTCTTGAGCCTGGCCGCCGCCGGATTGATCGTGCTGAAGAACGGCGCGAGCTGGGATTCCAAGATCGAGGACGTCGACAAGGCCGCCTCCAAGGTGCGGCTCACCACCATCGATCCGACGCTGACCGCGCAATCGCTGGAGAGCGTCGACGCGGCCTTCGTGGACGACACCTTCGCCCAGCCGGCCGGGCTGACCCAGCAGCAGGTCATCTACACCGATGACCCCAATCGGCCCGATCTGACCCAGTACATCAATATCTTCGCCGCCCGCGCCGCCGATAAGGACAACCCGAAGCTGCTCCAGCTGACCAAGCTCTATCACGATCCCGAGGTGGAGGCCGCGATCAAGGCCGAAACCGGCTATCAGGGCATTTTCAAGAACAATCCGCCCGCCGAATTGCAGACCGCGGCAACCGAACTCGAAGCCAAGTTCAAGAAGTGATCAGCCGCGACGGCTGCGGGCGTTCTTCGCCCGGGCGGCGGCGAGGATGGTGACGACCATGACGGTCATCATCTGCAATGTGTTCCAGTCCACCGACTCCGGGGCCGGTGGGGCCGCCAGCACCACCGGACGCGGAGGTATGACGACCGGAATCACCGGCGGTGCGGGCGGCACCGCCGCGATCTCGACGGGCGGTACCACCGGAGCCGCCACGGGCTCGACCACGGCGGGTGGTGCGATCGCCGAGGGAATGAGCAGCGGGATGCCGGGAATCTCGGGCGCGACCGGCAGCAGGAGCAGGCAGGTGAGTGCGGCGCTACCGAGCGCCGCACTGCCGACCATGACACTGCCCGCACCCGAGGAGCCCGGTCCCACCAGACCACTGGAACCGGGAACGAAGCCGGGACCGATCAACCCGGAGCCGAATCCGCTGCCGGTGAGCAGGCCGAGACCCAGTACGGCACTGCCGAATACGGCGCTGCCCGCGCAGGCGGTGAGCACGCTGCCGGACTCCAGTCCCAGCGTCTCGCCGAGTGTGCTCGGAGCGGCCACCTGCCCGCGAAACGCGTCCGAGGCCGAACCGGACCCGGGTAGCGCGATGGCCGCGGCGGCCGGATCGGCGGCGCTGCCGCTGCCCGCGCTGCCGGTGGCCGAACTGCCGGTGCTCAGATAGCCACCGCCCGCGACCGGGTTCACCCCCAGTGAGCTACCGGATTTCGCACCGTCCCTACCGGAGCTGCTCCCCGAGGCCGCACCGCCGTTCGCGGAGCTGCTGCCCGAAGCGCCCAGCCCGATACCGGAATTGCTGCCGGAATCGCTGCTCCCCGAACCCACTCCGAGCGAACTGCCGGTGGGCCCGTCGATGGGCGCCGCGCCGCCGCCGGAACCCGCACTGCCGGAGATGATCTCACCGATCGACGGCAGCCCCGGATCGGCGACGGCCGCGGCGGGATGTACCGCCAGGAACGCCGCCGCGATCGGAGCTGCCGCGAATCTGCCTGCGCCGCCGCGCTTTCCCTTATTCATGACTACCTACTCTTCAGCGCGGCAGAATGCTCGAGGAGCCGCCGGAGACGATGTGCTCATACCTGGACAGCGCCAGTTCGAAAGCGTCCTTGGACACCATGTTTCCGCCCGCGAAGGGCCGATCCAGTTGGTAGACCGCGAGAATCACCGCACCGACCACCACTCCGAACAGGCCGGTCATGATGGTGCTGCGCCGGGTGACGACCACACCGGAGAACACCGTGCCGAGCAGCAGCATCCCGGTCGCGAACCACAGCGCCACATAGAGGAAGGTGGGCAGCCGGTAGGAGGCGTCCATACCGCGGTCGTAGCGCGCGTCCGAGACCGTGTCGAGCGCCGAATCCGCTTTGTCCTGAATGTCCTTGACGTTCGGATCCGCCATGGAAAGCCCGGCCACCGCCGCCCGCAATTCATCGAGGGTGTTCTGGGTGTCCTGGCTGAGCTTGGCATCCTTGCTCATGACCTGCCACTCCGAACCGACCACCTGCTCGGTGTAATCGCGCACCAGACCCTGAATCTGAGTGCGATCCTGCATCGGCAGATCATTGGCCGCCTCGTACACCGAGACCAGCGCCTTCGCCTCGGACACGGTATGCGCGTGCGAATTGTCGTACTGCTGCCACAGAATCACCACGACGAAGGCCACGATGGCCGCGAAGAACATATTCACCAGATCCAGCACCATGGTGCTGGAAGCTTCGTCATCACTGTGCCGCCAGGTATCCGGGCGCAATCGATCACCGACCAGGAAGACGGCTACGGCGACCACCGCGAACAGGACGAGCACACCCAACTGCAATGCCATACTCGGCTCCGCCTCCCAGGTACGGGCAATATCGAACACGAGATATTCGAGGCCACAGGGCGGTCGGATTGTGACGCAAGCAATCCGTTATAGAAGACCGCGGGTAACGATCCCCCGGTCAGCGCGGGATCAGTCAGCCGAGGGTGAAGACCCCGGCGGCAATCGCGACGGCGAATTCCAGTGCGGCCCCGAGCACATCGCCGTTGAGCCCGCCGAATCTGCGTACGCAGTGCCGCACCAACAGGGCCGCCACTCCTAGCGCGGCAATCACCCCCAGCGGCCCGATCCACCACTGATTTCCCGCGAATAGCGCTGCCGCCACCGCGATTCCGGTCCAGATCGCACCGACGATCACCCGTTGAGTCCCCGCGACCAGCGCCCCGAATCCCGCTCCCGGCGCGGCCTCGATCCCCCGTCGGCAAGCCAGCACCACCGCGACCCGCCCCACCGCGACCGCCGCGACGATCCCCGCCCACCGCCCGGCATCAGCCAAGGCGGCGAACGAAACCGCCTGAATCCCAATCACAAACACCAGCGCGGCCACCCCGAACGGCCCCGCCCCACCACTCTTCATGATCTCGCGCGCACGCTCCGGCGGCCCGTAACTCCCGAGCCCATCCATCGTGTCGGCGAGCCCGTCGATATGCATCCCCCGCGTAATCAACGCCAGCCCCGCCACCGCCACGAATCCAGCCAGCAGCCACGACGCCCCCGCCGCACCAAGCACCCACATCAGCCCGGCCGCACCGAGTCCCAGCAGCGTCCCCACCACGGGTGCCCATCCGATAGCGCGTCCCGCCGCGCCTCGATCCACCAACTCAGGGCCGCGCACAGGCAATACCGTCAACCATGAAAGCGCCAGCCGCACACCATTCATGAGCGCGTGGCCTCCATGCTCACAGCACGCAGCCGCCCGCACAGGGCAAGCTCCCAGCGCGGGACCCGTCCGGACAAGACTGGTTTCCGCCTCGCTCCCAGTCCGAACACAGTGGTCGCCAACGACGCAACGGCGATTGTCGAGCACGCTCCCGACGCCACAGGGGACATTGGGCCGGCTGCGAACGCCCGAGCCTCGGTGCCGCTACGCACCGGCCGATTCGGTGCCCGCCGGGCGAATCTCGTCTGCGATCGCGGAGCGAATGTTGTTCCCGAGTCGGGCGCTTTCGTAAGCGCCCGAGCGGGTTCCGTGGTGGCGGCTTTACGCACCGGAGGGTTCGGTTGCGGCGTCGGCGGTGCTGACCCCGGCCTGGGCGAAGGTCGCCATTTCGGCGAGGGTGGCCACGGCGGCGCGCAGGACCGGGAGGGCGGTGACCGCGCCGGAGCCTTCGCCGAGGCGCATATTCATTTCGACCAGCGGCTCCAGCTGCAGGCGCTGCAGAGCGATGGTGTGCGAGGGCTCGCTGGAGCGGTGGCCCGCTACCCACCATTCCTTCGCGCCGAGTGCCAGTTGGTTGGCGACGAGAGCGGCGGCGGTCACCACCACGCCGTCGAGGATTACCGGGGTGCGGCGGGCGGCCGCGCGGGCGAGGAAGCCCGCCATGGCGGCGAGGTCCGCACCACCTGCGGTGCGCAGCAGGGCAACCGGATCCTTGACGACCGGGCGGGCACGCCACATGGCATCGCGGATGGCGGCGGTTTTGCGGATCCAGCCCGCGTCGTCGACGCCGGTACCGCGACCGACTGCCACCACGGGTTCGGTGTCGGTGATGGTGGCGATCAATACGGTGGCGGGAGTGGTGTTGCCGATTCCCATATCGCCCGCGATGAGAAGGTCTGCGCCGGAATCGATTTCCTCATCGGCGATGGCGGCGCCGGCGGCGAGCGCGGCCTGTACCTCGGCCTCGGTCAGCGCGTCCTCGCGGTCGATCGAGCCGCTGGACTTGCGCACCTTGTGCCGCGAGATCTCGGGTGCGGTATCACCCTGCACCGCAATGTCTTCCACCCGCACGGTGGCATCGGCCAAGCGCGCGAGCACATTGACCGCCGCCCCACCCGCCAGGAAGTTGGCGACCATCTGCGCCGTCACTTCGCTGGGGTATGCCGAAACCCCATGCGCCGCAACACCGTGATCCCCCGCGAACACGACCACGCGGGCACGTTCGAACTGCTTGGGCGGGCACACACCCTGGCAGGCGGCGACCCAGTTCCCCAGCTCCTCCAACCGCCCCAGCGCCCCAGCCGGTTTGGTCAGCTCCAGCTGCCGCTCCTTCGCCGCGACCAGGAAATCGCCATCCGGACCGGGCACCGGACCGAACGAAATCCGCACCGGCTTGGTGAGTTTCAACCCGCCATCGGCGCTCGGGTCCGACTGCGCGGCAGCCTGATCCGACGCGGCGGCCGCTGCCACGGCACTCGACACCACAACGGTCTCAGCGGTGGAAACCGTAACCGTCTCGGCGGCGGAAGTCGCGGCCGTCCTGGTGGCAGAGCCCGCCGACCCGGTGGCGGAACTCGCGACACCGGCGCTGGAGTCCGTCGCGGCCGAATCCGGCTGTGCGGCATGCTGTCCCGCGGTTCCGGCGGCGGTCGCGAGCACGGCGGCAACCTGCGCGTTGGCGGTCGCGGTCGCCTGGGCGTCCGCGGTGGCGGCAGCATCGGTGAGTGCCGCGGCGGAGGCGAAGGCGCGATCGGGCTTGATGCGCAGCGGCTGACCCGCCACTACGAGGTAGATCTCATCGCAGAGCTGAGCCAGGCGCTGATTCAGCGCACCGAGCTCATCGCGGAAGAGGCGGCCGGAGTGGGTGGCGGGGATGACGCCCATGCCTACCTCGGGGCTCACGATGACGAGTCGTTCGGAATATTCGGCGACCGCCGCGACCAGCGCGTCGACATCGGGCGCAATGGTCCCGCGCGGGGATTCCCACGCGCCACGCGCATCGATGCGGGCCGTCAGCCAGGTGCCGAGATCGTCGATGAGCGTCGACGGAACAGGCTGGGCCAGCGCGCCGACCGGATCGCCTTCCACGACGGTCCAGTTGCCGGGCCGCCGAACTCGGTGTGCCGCAATCCGTTCGGCGAAATCCGTATCCTCGGGATCCGGTACCGCGGTGGCGATGTACCGCACCGCCTCGGAGACGACCAACTGTTCCGCGAAAGCCGACTTACCGGACCGGGCTCCACCGAGCACCAGCGTCCGTAGCGGTCGATCGGTTGACTGAGCACTGTGCGACACGTCAGCACGGTATCAACACCGTGCGCTCCCCAGCCGATGAGGCACGACTCGAGATCAACGCGTATGCCGTCACACCCGCGAAAGCCGAGCAGATACCCGCATTGCGGCGAGCGCGTCAGGGGGCGCGCACACCGCCGAACCGCCGCCGGTACTCCGCCGGCGCGATGCCGACCTGCCGCTGGAAGTGATGCCGCAGCAGCGCCCCGGACCCGAATCCGCACCGATTGGCCAGATTCTCCAAATCCATATCGGTGTCTTCCAGCAGCTGCTTGGCGAGCAGAATCCGCTGCCCGGTCAGCCATTTCACCGGCGTGGTCCCGGTCTCGGCCGCGAACTTGCGCGCGAAGGTGCGCGTGGACGTATTCGACCGCGCGGACAGCGATTCCACCGTATGCGGCAGCTCCAGGTTCTCGCCCATCCAGTGCAGCGTCTCGCTGAGACTGTCCGAACTGCAATCCACCACGGGCCGCTCGATGAACTGCCGCTGCCCGCCGTCGCGCTGCGGCGGCACCACCATGCGCCGCGCGATGGCATTGGCGACCGAACTCCCGAGCTCACGCCGCACCAGATGCAGGCACGCGTCGATTCCGGCGGCCGTGCCCGCGCTGGTGATCAGATTGCCCTCGTCCACGAACAGCACATCCGGATCAACGGTGGCCTGCGGATACATCCGCGCGAGTTGTTCGACGTACCGCCAGTGCGTGGTGCATTTGCGCCCGTCCAGCAGTCCGGCCGCGCCCGCGAGGAAGGCCCCGGAGCACACGGTCAGCACGGTGGCCCCGCGCTCGGACGCGTCCCGGACCGCGTCCACCACCCGCGGGTCCATGTCATGTTCGGACGAGTACGGGAACGCCGGAATCGCCACCAGATCCGCGTCCCGCAACTCCTCCAGCCCGTACTGCGGCGTCACCGCGATACCGGGCGAACTGGAGCCGAGCGGCTTACCGGGTTCGACACCGCAGACCCGGAAGTCGAACAGCGGCAGCCCGTCCGAGGTCCGGTCCAGCCCGAAAACCTCACAGACGACGCCGAATTCGAACATGGCGAGGCGTTCGTTGAGTACGACGGCGACCTTCGAGAGCATGTTCCCATCCTAACTGGCGGGATATTTGCGAACTATGTCAGAACTGCCACTGTTGGCAGTAACTGCATTAGAGAAAACTTACTGCCATGCAAGCCCTTACCGCAATCACCGCAGCCGGAACCGCGATGAGCGCCCTCGGCTACCTGACCTACGCCGCCATGGCCTGGGACAGCACCGAATCCACCGATGAGAACGAGGCATGCGCATGACCACCATCAGCACCTTCCAGCACCTGCACCACACCGAGGCGACCGCCACCGAGCACAAGGCAAAGGCCATGTTCACTCGACTGTTCACCCTGTTCTCCGCCGCCGGGCGCGCCGTACCCTTCCATCGTGAATCCGATTGGGGCATGAGCGGATCCACCGGCATCACCGACCGCGATCACGATCGCGCCGCCCTCGAACTGCACGCCATCTCGAGCATGCGCGAGCACGGCTGATGAGCTGGCTGTCCCTGGCGCTCGTCGGCCCGGCCCCGCGGCAGTGGGGCACGCACGCCACGACCGTGCACTTCGGCGACGAACGCCCGTACCAGCCACCCGAACCACCGTGTCATCACGACACCGACCCCGACAATGACTGAGGGCCGCCGAATCATTCGGCGGCCCTCGTCGTTTCGCGAGAATCTAGATGCTGTCCCCCGCGCTGACCCGCGGCTTCGGCGCACGCATGCGGCGAATCTGCGAGGCGCGCACGAACGAGTACCAGCCCAGCGAGAAGCTGGACTCGGTGGCATCCGGGAAGCGCTCGCGCACCCGGCGATTCACGATGCGACCGAGGATGATGCCCTCGATGATCATGAAGACCATCATCACCAGCATGGCCAGCGTCACGATCGCCTGCAGTGCGGGCGAGAGGATCATGCTCAGGATCAGCACGAGTGCAAGGGGCATGAACAAGCCGAGCAGATTGCGGCGCGCATCCACGATGTCGCGCACGTAACCCTTCACCGGACCCTTGTCGCGCGGCAGCAGGTACTGCTCCTCACCGGCGAGCATGCGTGCCCGGCGATCCTGCACCGACGCCTTGCGCTCGGCCGAGGCGACCTTGCGATCCGCACGGGAACCACGTAGCTCCTTGCGGCGCGCACGCGCTTCCTTCGAGGTCAGCGGGGCGGGTGCGACCGGCCCGCGACGGCGGGCCTCGGCCTCGCGACGCTTGGGGGTGGGCCGCCCTTTACCGGCGGTGGACGGGCGCTCCGCGACCGTCGCCGCACCACCGGCATCGACGACAGGGGTGTCGGAGGTGGGAGTGGATTCGCCACGGCGCAGGAACTTCACGGCGACCAGGCTATTCGATGGCATGCCCGCCGGAAAAACCTGGTCCGCCCGTTTTGCGCGCGCGGCCGCTCAATCCCTGCAACTGCTGGCAGAATGACCGCCGCGTAGGATTGGGAATAGTCGCCCGCGAAGTGGCGTTGACAGGCGTTGAGCCGTGCCCCTTCTCACGGGTTGAAAACAGGTCCTTTAGGAGAGTTCATGACTGTGCAGAACGAGACCACCACTCATGGTGCGACTCTGACGGACGCCGCTGCCGCCAAGGCGAAGGCGCTGCTCGATCAGGAGGGCCGCGACGACCTCGCGCTGCGCATCGCCGTACAGCCCGGTGGCTGTGCCGGCCTGCGTTACCAGCTCTTCTTCGACGATCGCAGCCTCGACGGCGATCTGGTCGTCGAATTCGGCGGCGTCAAGCTGGCCGTCGACCGCATGAGCGCCCCCTACATCCAGGGCGCCTCGATCGACTTCGTCGACACCATCGAGAAGCAGGGCTTCACCATCGACAACCCGAATGCCACGGGCTCCTGCGCCTGCGGCGACAGCTTCAACTGATCTAGCCCGACCAGCGCGGAACCCCCTTCCCGGAGGTTCCGCGCTGTTGTGTGCTCAGGGTTAACCCGCCCGCAAGTTGGAGTTTCCTGTCTCGGACAGGGTATTTTCATAAGTGCGGACCCATCGGTTCGCTCCCCCCGGCCCCGCGTCTGCCTCGTCTCGAATAGGTGTGCGCAGCGCACGTCACCGAAGGATCGACGCCCGTGACCATCGCCGTGTCCGCATCAATCGCGACCGACCACCTCATGCGCTTTCCGGGGAAATTCTCCGATGTGCTGCTGGCCGACCAACTCCAGCACGTATCGCTGAGCTTCCTCGTCGACGACCTGGTCATCCGCCGCGGCGGCGTGGCGGGCAATATCGCCTACGCCATGGGCCTGCTCGGCCGCACCCCGTTGCTGGTCGGCGCGGTCGGACCGGACTTCTCCGATTACCGCCAGTGGCTCGAGACCAACGGCGTGGACTGCTCCGCCGTGCGCATCTCCACCGAGGCGCACACCGCGCGTTTCGTCTGCACCACCGATGAGACCATGGCGCAGATCGCGTCCTTCTACCCCGGCGCGATGAGCGAAGCCCGCGAAATCTCCATCGGCGAACTGGCTTCGGGCCGCGACCTCGAACTGGTCCTGGTCGGCGCGAACGATCCCGACGCGATGGTGCTGCACACCGACCAGGCGCGCGCCGCGGGCATTCCCTTCGCCGCCGACCCGTCGCAGCAGCTCGCCCGCCTCGACGGCGAACAGGCCCTGACCCTCATCGACGGCGCGGCCTACCTGTTCACCAACGAGTACGAGTGGGGCCTGCTGCTACAGAAGACCGGCCTCACCGAAGCCGAAATCGGTGAGCGCGTTGGCATCCGGGTCACCACCCTCGGTTCCAAGGGCGCCAAGATCGTCGACCGCGACGGCACCGAACTGCACGTCGACGTGGTCCCCGACAACGCCAAGGTCGACCCCACCGGCGTCGGCGACGGCTTCCGCGCCGGCTTCCTCACCGGCCACTCCTCCGGCCTGTCCCTGGAGCGCTCGGCCCAATTGGGTTCCCTCATCGCCGTTCTCATCCTCGAGACCGTCGGCACCCAGGAATGGACCCTCGACAAGGACGTGGCGTTGAAGCGCCTGCGCGAGGCCTACGGCCCGGACGCCGCATCCGAAATCGAGTCGATTCTTCGCTGACACCTGCTGGACTCTTTTGTACCGCACGCTGATCTCACGATCGGCGTGCGGTTTCTTCTGTGCTGACGCCTGACCCGGTCGTCGGCCCTTGTTCGTTGTAAGACATTTCTCGAAGGACCTGATGATGGTGGTACGGGTCGGCACTGTGGTGAAGATCGGAATTGTGGATCTGATCTCGTCACGGCCGGACAGCATGACGCGGCGGGTGTTCGCCGAGGCGGTACGCGGGGCGACCGGACGACTCGGTTGGGCGATACCGAATTTGCCGTTTGCCGACCCTACGCCCGTGGAATGGGCGGAAAACGCTGTCAATCAAGATGATTCGCTCGGCGGGATCGAGTTGAGCTGTTTCGGGATCGATCCGCTCGGGTCGCCGGATGCGGTCGATTGGGCGGCGCTCGCGGCGATGGACGGGCTGATCATCAGTGGGAGTGAGCCGACCGAATCGGATATCGCCGATGAGCCGTGCCTGGCGATCATCGATCGGCTGCTGCGTGAGTGCGCGGGCAGTTCGCTGCTGTTCTCTTGCCAGTCCGCGCATGCCGCGCTGTATCTGCTGCATGGGGTGCGGCGGCATCGGCTCGCGCGGCGGCAGCATGGGGTGTTCGATCACCGCGTGCATACCTCGGGGCTGCTCGATCTGGAGATGGGTACGGGCGCAGCGCATTCCGGGCCCGAGGCGGTGCTGACCGACGGGCTCGCCACGCCGGTGCGGGTGCCGCATTCGCGGTGGAATGTCATGGCTTCGGCTGATCTGCGCGCCGCGGGGCTCACCGTACTGCTCGATTCCGAAGAGGCGGAGTGGCAGCTGGCCATCGGGCCCGCGGGGTTGCGGCAGGTGTTCATCCAGGGGCATCCGGAGTATCTGCCGGACACCATGGCGCGCGAGTACCGGCGGGATCTGCGCCGGTGGATCGCGGATCCTTCACTGCCGTTCCCGCAGATTCCGGTCGACTACTTTCCGGCCGAAGTGCATGAAAGGCTCGTGGCGCTCGCCGAACTCGTCCGGATCAGCCGGGATCCAGCGGTGCTCGACGATCTCGTACTGCCCGAGGATCACACCCGGGTGGCGCACGACTGGTCCACATACTCGCGCGTGTTCTTCGCCAATTGGCTGGCGGCCGTACGGGATCGCCGCGGGATCGCGACGGAGACGACCATCGGCATGACATCCTCCGATCCGGAAGCATTGTCCGCGTAATCGCGCGCGGACATGTCCGTCATATTTCGACTGGGCGACAGTCCAACTTCCATGGGGGTACCGCACATTCGATCGTGCCCGAGGCAATAGGGTGTTCGGCATGGGCTCCGACCGTTTGTATTTTCGTCAGCTGCTCGCGGGACGCGACTGGGCCGTCGGTGATCCGATCGCCACCCAGATGCGGAACTTCGCGTACCTGATCGGTGATCGCGACACCGGTGACTGCGTGGTCGTCGACCCGGCGTACGCCGCCGCGGATCTGGTGGAGATCGCCGAGGCGGACGGTATGCGGCTATCCGGTGTGCTGGCCACCCATCACCATCCCGATCATGTCGGCGGCACCATGCTCGGCTTCACACTGAGCGGGGTCAAGGAGCTGCTCGAGAAGGTCGACGTGGCGGTGCACGTCAATGCCGAAGAGCTGCCGTGGGTCGCGAACGTCACCGGCATCGCGCCGAGCGAGCTCACCGGGCACGCGCACGGCGACAAGGTCGCGGTCGGCGGCTTCGAGATCGAACTGCTGCATACGCCTGGCCATACCCCGGGCAGCCAGTGCTTCCTGTTCGACGGACGGCTGATCGCGGGTGACACGCTGTTCGTCGACGGCTGCGGCCGCACCGACTTCCCCGGCGGCAATTCCGACGACATGTTCCGCAGCCTGCGGTATCTGGCTGAGCTGCAAGGCAATCCGACGGTGTACCCGGGCCACTGGTACTCCGAGGAGCCCAGCGCCGAGCTGACCAAGATCGTCGAGAAGAACTACGTCATGCGCCCGAAGACGCTCGAAGAGTGGCAGATCTTCATGCCCAGCTGACTTCCGGTCGGCGAAGTCCAGCCCCTAACGCACAGCGCCCGCCCCGAATCTCATTCGGGGCGGGCGCTTTTCAGCATCTGAGGCTCAGGCCAGGGTGCGCATCCAACCGTGGCTGTCAGCGAAGGTACCGCGCTGGATACCGGTCAGGGTGTCCCGCAGCGCCATGGTGACCTCACCGGGTTCGCCTCCGCCGATGGTGAATTCGCCCTCGGCCGACTTCACCGTGCCGACCGGCGTGATCACCGCGGCGGTACCGCACGCGAAAACCTCCGAGATCTCACCGGATTCAGCACCCTTGCGCCACTCCTCCACCGAAATCTTGCGCTCCTCAACGGGATACCCCGCATCAGCGGCAAGCGTGAGCAGCGAATCGCGGGTGATACCCGGCAGCAGCGAACCCGACAGCTCCGGCGTCACCAGCCGCGCCTCCGACCCGGTGCCGAACACGAAGAACAGATTGTTCGTGCCCATCTCCTCGACGTACGCCCGCTCGATGGCATCGAGCCACACGACCTGATCGCACCCCTGCTCGGAAGCCTGCTGCTGCGCCAGCAGCGACGACGCGTAATTACCCGCGACTTTGGCCTCACCGGTGCCACCGGGAGCCGCGCGCACGTATTCGGTCGACAGCCACACCCGCACCGGCTTCACACCGCGCGGGAAATACGCACCGGCGGGCGACCCGAGCAGCAGGTACTTGTAGGCACTCGCGGGCTTCACGCCCAGCCCCGCCTCGGTGGCGAACATGAACGGCCGCAGATACAGCGACTCCTCGCCCCCGGCCGGCGGCACCCACTCGGAATCGATCTCGAGCAGCTGCCGCACCGATTCGATGAACAGCTCATCCGGCAACTCCGCCATGGCCATCCGCGCCGCCGACCGCCGGAACCGCGCGGCATTGGCATCGACGCGGAAGGTAGCGATACTGCCATCGGCCTGCCGATACGCCTTGAGCCCCTCGAAGATCGCCTGCCCGTAGTGGAACACCATGGTCGCCGGATCCATCGACAGCGGCCCATACGGCTCGACCTGCGGATTCACCCATTCCCCATCGATGTAATCGATGGACACCATGTGATCGGTGAAGAACCGCCCGAACCCGGGCGCCGCGAGAATCTCCTGCCGACGCTCCGCCGAGGTGGGCGCGGGATGCGAGGTGCGGGTGAACTGCGCGGCAACTGTCATGCTCGGGAGTTTAATTCGCCGCCGAGAAGGACGCGCCGCCGCCCACCCACCCGCTAACCCGGGCGCGTCGCACTGAACCAACCGACCGGTGCGAGATGGGCCGACGAGGCGGGATACCGATGTCAGCCAACCAACCGCACGTGCGTCATCGATCCCTGTGCGGCGCGGTGAGCCGCACAGGGATCGATGTGATCAGGCGGTGTGCGGCTCCACGAAGGGCGGGCGGATGACCTCGCACTTGAGGCGGCGGCCGCGCACGTCGACCTCGACCTCATCGCCGGGCTCGAGCTTGGCGGCGGTGTCGAGCAGGGCGAGGGCGATGCCGACCTTGAGGGTGGGCGAGAAAGTGCCGGAGGTGGTTTCGCCGACCTGCTCGTCACCGCGCATCACGGCCTGGCCCTGGCGCAATACGCCGCGGTCGAGTGCCTTGAGGCCCAGCAGGATTCGCTTGGGTCCGTCGGCCTTCTCCTGCTCCAGAGCTGCCTTGCCCCAGAATTCCGGCTTCTTCCAGCCCACGGCCCAGCCGGTGCGCGCCTGGAGCGGCGAAATGTCAACGGAGAGTTCATGTCCGTGCAGCGGGTAGCCCATCTCGGTACGCAGCGTGTCACGCGCGCCGAGCCCGGCAGCCTGACCGCCAGCGGCCTGGACCTGAGTTACCAGCGCGCGGAAAACCGCTTCGGCGTCGTCCCATTTCGGCAGCAACTCGTACCCGTGCTCGCCGGTGTACCCGGTCCGGCACACCCGCACCGGGCGGCCTTCCCACTCGGCGTCGGCGTACGCCATGTATTCCATATCGGTCGGCAACCCAAGCGCCGCAAGCACTTCCGCCGACTTCGGCCCCTGCACCGCGAACACCGCGTACCCGCGATGCTCATCGGTGACGCTGACCCCTTCGGGCGCCTGCTTCTTCAATTCGGCGACTACCGCAGCGGTATTGGCCGCATTGGGCACCAGGAAGATCTCATCATCGCTGACGTAGTAGGCAATCAGATCGTCGATCACGCCGCCCTCGGGCGTGCAGCACAGCGTGTACTGCGCTTTCCCCGGCCGAATCCGATTCAGGTCATTGCTCAACGCCGAATTCACGAACGCCGCCGCCCCCGCCCCCGCAACGGTGGCCTTGCCGAGGTGGCTGACATCGAACAGCCCGACCGCGGTCCGAACCGAGGTGTGCTCCCCCACGGTCCCCGCGTACGACACCGGCATCTCCCACCCCCCGAACGGCGCGAACGTCGCCCCGAGCTCAACGTGGACGTTGTGGATGGGCCCCTGCAACAGCTTCTCGTCGGTCACGCACTGGAGTTTATCCGCCGCTGACCCGTTGGTTGTGATCCGGGCAATTCCCGACAGACCGGTCATAGCAACCTGCGATAGAGTCTGCCGGAAGTTTGCAGTTGAGGGAGCACCATGCCATTCGAAGTCAACCCCGACGGCCTCCGCGCCGCCGCGGGCGCACTTGCCCTGCTCCCCGGCGATATAGACCGCGCTCCCCACCTGGGTGCCGAGCCGGTTGCCACAAAGATGCCAGGCTCAGCGGTAGGAGCCGCCCTATCGCAATCCGACAACCTGAGCCGCAAAGCCAAAGACCTCCTGAAGGCCCGCTTCAACGAATTCTCCGCCACCCTCGTCGTAGCCGCCGACACCTACCGAGGCACGGACACCGACGCCGCCACCCGCATCGCCGCCCTCACCGACATCAACTCGGGCGACCCCCACGCAGGCCGCTGATGCCCACCCCACTCCAAGTCCTGACCTGGGACGTGTCCGGCTACGCCACCACGGCAACGAACGCGACCCAAATCGCCGACGCGATAGTCAAAGCCTCCGGCACCATGCACGCCACCATCCACGACCTCCTCTGGCAGGGCGCAGCCCGCCACTCCGCCGACGCCAAAGCCGACGCCGAACAAACCCAAATGCGCGCCATCGCCACCGCCTACGACGACCTGGCAACGGCTTGCGCCGGAGCGGCAAACGCCATGTCCGACCCGATCGCAACCATCAAATCGATCATCCTCAACTACGTCCACCCACCGGTGTCGATTGGTGACGACTGGTCCATCGAGGGCGTGGAGGACTGGAATTCCGAAGCGGGCGTGCAACTTTCCCGCCTGGCGGGCCTGGCCTCCACCCTCTTCGCCGCCGATGCCGAATGGGGCGCAAAGATCGCCGCCGCTAACGGCGAACTCGAAGCCATGGCCCCGGCAGCCGCCTTGGCCGCAGCGAACGCCGTCATCCAAGCCGACAAAACGAGCGACCCCCGAGCCGATCCGGAACGAATCCAAACATCGGCGGCGGCATTCCAGCAGGTCTTCGCGCGACTGCCAACCAGCCCTGCGGACTGGTCCACCGCTGAGGCGCTCAACCCCAAGAGCTACGACCCGAAGTATCAGGGCGTGGGCCCCGAGATCCGGGTGGCTCGCATCGATCCGGTGAGAGGCCAGGGTGTCGTGCGGACCGGGCAATTCATCGAACAGCGCGATGTCACCTCGACCCCGAAGGGCGTCAACCCGTTCCCGCGCGACCGCGGCGACAATCGCTCCGCCGACCCCAATTTCGATCCCGAACACACCCGTGTGACCGCATATATCGACTACGAAAACGGCATCGTGGTGATGCGCCAGAACCCTTCGGTCGAACAGAACAGCGACGGAACTCCCGGCGATGTGAAGGTCGCGGCCCCGGACGGCCGAGTGTGGCAGAACCCCGACGGTTCGGTGCGCGTGCAATACGATGCCGCGAACCCCTTCGCACCGGGCGTGGCGAAAGACCATTCAGTACTTGGCGACCATACGATCACCGTCAACGGCGATCTGGTCTTCACTCCGGGAGCCAATGGCGTTCAGGTCAATGGAACCCGAACCGACTACCCGTCGCTGGAGGTCTATCAGGACCGGCCGAATGGACAGACCAGCACGCTGGCCATCGATTCGGCCGTAACCGGCAGATCCTGGGGTCCGGCGGTGAACCTGCCGTTCCATCACGACATCGGTTCCGGCGCAAAGGCTTTCTCGGATTTCTACGACTGGAATCCCGTGTCCGACACGAAGACCGCGGTCAGACCGTCTGTGCAGCTCGGCCCGACCACCGCACCACCGTACGTCCCGGTACCAGTACCCAAAGGAATGATCTGATGTCGATGGGATCGACAGTGCAGGAGCGATATTGGAAAGTCGCGACCCTGAGCGTCGCGGCGCTTCTCGTCGTGCAGTCGGTGGTATTCGCGGTGACCGCCGCGATCATCGATCTGGACGGGCCCGATCTCCCGCTGCGCGCCTTCCTGATTACGACCGGCGTCAGCGCGCTCGCCACGATCCCGCTGCTCCGAAGAGGGCTCGGCGAACAGAAACCTCTCGCCCTAGCCGCAGTCGTTACCGCCGGAATCTGGCTTATCGCAACACTTTTCGAAATACTGCTGTACAGCGGAGCGGGGATCGTGTGGTGACCGAATTCAACGATCATCGGCAATTCCCGCCCGCTCGCGAACCTCGATTCAGTCAGACGTCATTCGTCAGCGCGTCGATCGGCGGATTCCTGAATGTCACGTCCCTGTTCACGCTGAACTTCGCCTACTTCTTCCTCGTGCTCTTCTTCCTGGTAGAGCTTGTGATCATCGCGGTGCTTCACCGCATCGGTGGACGGGCACGACAGGTCGGAATTGGCCTTGCGGTCACATTACTCAGCGCTCTCGCAGTCATTGTGTTGATGCTGTGCACCGTTTGGCTTCGAGACCACTGGCTTCGGTAGATGACGTGGCCTACCCGAATCCAGAATTTCGCGTCCGATAGCGCCTTCTGGCGATCGGCGACCATCACCCTCCCACTGGCCATCGCCGGGGAGGCGGCATTGTTCGCGGCCGTCGTTGCCGCGATTACCAACTCCGATCCCCAGGCTGATCCGTCACGGCACCTGCTCTTCTCGATCGGGACGGCAATTACGGTTCTCGCTGTAACCCTGCTCTGGCGCAGGCGAACGTCCACGGCACAGGGTGCGGCACTCGGTGTGGCGACCGCTGGCGCGTTCCTGCTTCTGTTCTGGGTGGTGACCCTGTGACTGAACCGCTGCGCCGCTACCTCGCACCGGAGCCGTTCGGCCCGGAGAGTTTCGCCTCGGCCATCCTCGGATTCCTCTGTATAGCTTTGCCGTTCATCGGCTGGGTTCCGAACGACGCCGTATGGTGCCTTTTCGCACCAGGCGTCGCCGGTGCGGCGCTCATCTTCTTTCCCGGTAGCGGTCGGCGCATCGGAATCGGCCTGCTTGCCGCATTCCTCGGGTTCTTCTTGATCGCGCTGGCTTTTCTCGCGGGTCTCGCCGTCGGTCATCTCTTCTGACAGTTGACCGTTGAAGGTCAGGACATCGTCACTGTCGGTTTGAGGGTGGCGAGGAAGAGCTGTTCGTCGAGGACCGCGATCTGCTGACCTTGGGCCCGGAGATAGGCCGCGCGGTGCGCCTTGGTGGTGGTGAAGGCGGAGGCGTCGGTGCCGATGAAGCCGTCGCCGATCACCAGGCAGGTGGTGCGTTTGGTGACGTTCTTGGCGGGGGTGGCGCCGCAGGCGGCGATGATGTTCCACGCTTCCTGGCGGGTGAGGGTGGTGAGATCGCCTGTGAAGACGATGGTTTGGCCGTACAGGGGGTGGGTGGGGTCGGTGCCGGTTATCTCCGGCATCACCAGTTCTTCGCGGGCGAAGAAGGATCGGCGGGGGCGAGGGGTTTCGGTGCGGAGAGTCTCGGAGCGGCGGGCTTCCGCCCGGCGCGCGGTGGCGCGGGGGCGGTAGGGGCGATCATTTCCGAGACGTTCGAGATCGCCGAGGGAATCGATTCCGGTGCGGGCGGCCAGGGCCAGGACGATGTCTGCGGCGGCGGTCGCATCGGCCGCTGCGTCGTGGTGGGTCAGTAGCGAGATGTCCAGTGCGTCGGCGACATCGGGGAGGCGGTAGCTGTCCAGGTCGAGGTGGCGTCGGGACATTGCCAAGCTGCAACTGAAATCCCAACTCGGGGAGTCGATTCCGCTGTGGCGGCAGGCTTCGCGAATGGCTCCGCTGTCGAAGCCCGCATTGTGGGCGACCAGCGGGAGGTCGGCAACCACGTCGAGCACCTCCGGGAATCGCGCGGCGAAGACCGGTTGGTCCGCAACCATTCCGGCTGAGATTCCGTGTACGCGAATGTTGTGGTGGGAGAAGAAATCCACCGACCGAGGTGGTCGGCACAGCCAGGAATGCGTGGCCAGCCGCACACCTTCGCGAACGATCGCCACGCCGACAGCGCAAATGCTGCCGCGCGACGAGTTCGCCGTCTCGACGTCGATTGCCGCGAACGACAGTCCCGCCATCGTCACCGCACCACGAGCGGCAACGGACGCGCGGCAGGACCGCCGTGCTCGGCGAGGAAAGCTCTTGCCACCCGCAATGATTCGAAATCCGCCCAAGCATCGGCCAAATCAGCGATTCCGCGCGCCAAAATCAGTGCCTCCCTCACGGTTTCATCCATCCCGTACAAGAACTGCCGCGCGTGCACCGGGTGCACCAACTCCGGCCATTCCGGCCGGATCAACTTATTCCCTTGTGTCTCTTGATATTCGGTGAAGAGCTCGTCCACCGCATCGACCTCGGCACGCGCGGCCGCCACCGTCACATCGAGGTCCACCACACCCCCGGTCACCACACCCTCGGCAACCTCATCGCACCACACGGCGTCATACCCGCCGGTGAGCGTAGCGATCGCCGCGCCCTCATCTTCCCCGACAACCCAAGCGCCCGATAGCCGCGAAAGCCCCATGGCCCGACCAACATTCACATGCCAAACAACCAACCGGTCTCCCACCTTGTCGAGCACCACCACAAGGGACAAAACGGTCTGAGTCGCACTGGTCATGACGCTCCGAGGTCGCTGCGGATGCTCTGCATCCGACACCATAGGACATGGGTCCGACAGGTCATCGAGGGCTATTTCAAAAGTGTTCGAGATCAACAGATTCCGACCGGTGGGTTCAGGGCGACTCACCTTTCATGTGCGACCATTCCGCCATCGAGACCACCCGATCGGCATAGCTGGAGTCATCACGCAACGATGGCGTTTCTACATGCCGCGCAACCGGATAGCGCCCGGTGATGGTCCGAAAATCCGCGTCCGATACCCGGCACTCCTCGATCAACTGGTGGCTGTCGACCCCGATCTCGTCGAGTAGCTCTAGGGCACGCGGCAACAATGACGGCTGCTCAATCACAGGCGCGACCACCGTACCGACCTCCCCATCAACCAGTCGCGCGCCGCCAGCACCGCCCGTCGCGAATGAGTCCCCCGTCTGCGCACTTGGCAATAGAAACTCCGCCGCGAAGCGGTCCGCCTGGAGTTCAGCCACCCGATGACCTGGTTCAGCATCACAATGCATGACCAGATGCCCCAACTCGTGTGCGACATCGAATCGCTGACGGTGGGGATCATCCACATTCGGATCGAGCACCACAATCGGCCGGTGCGCACCCTCGAACGAGTAGGCCGCAACCGCCGCCGTTCGAGCCGAGCCGAAAACGACAAGCACACCATGGTTCTCGACCAAGCGAACAACATGACGTATCGGCGCAGTACCGAGACCCCACGCCTCGCGTACAGAGCGAGCAGCACGTTCAGGCGCGGCACTGTCCAAATCGTCGATGGCGACCGTTATCCGCGGAACCTCGACCCGAGGGAACTCCACCCGACTCTCCAGGGTCGAAGTCACCTCGGCCGCGAGTCGTCCGTACGCGAACGCTTGATCACGGTCCAACTGCGTGGTGGACCGGAGCGATCTGAAATGCGGTGTCGTACTGAGTATCGGGTCCGGGCGCATCATCAGGAATTCCGCCGGAATCGCCAGGCCGAGCGCCAGCTCGGCCACCGCGGACGCCGGCGGACGCGCCATCCCGGATTCCCAGGCGGACACCTCGCTCACACTCCGAGCAAGTGATTCCGCGAGTTCACTCTTACGCATTCCCGACAAATGCCGCGCCAATGTCAGCCTGGCACCGTCGAAAAAGGCCGAAACCTCCATTGCCCTTTCGACGTTCGGCGTACGTACGGTCACTATCCAGCAGTACCACGCTCGGTTCTCTGGTCAGCTACCGGCCCGCGCAAACGCACCGGAGCATCGGGGACGGGATCCGGGCCGATCGGCGGCGGACCACTCGGCCCGGCCACGGCTTTGTCCGGCGGATCGAGCAGATTGTGTTGCCACACCCAGGCATCACCGCCGCCGAGGTTGAATTGCGGACGGCCGATGACCAGTTCATGCTCGCCGGTGAATCGATTGAGACTGTGTGCGACAACGAAAGTCGGCAGATCCAGCTCCCGCTCCGCCAATGCGGCGGAGACCGCCGCCAACCCGTCGATCTCGTCGGGAGCGAAGGGATCGAAGAGCGACTGTTGACCGGAATCGGGATCGGATTGTCGCGCCACCCCCTGTTTCGTCCGGCTCTTCTGCGGCCATGGAATATGGTTGATCTGCCCGAACTTGATGGAGGCCAACAGGAATCGACGCTTCCCATGGACCCATCCGGGGCTTCCATTCAGACCGTCGCGAGCAACCAGGTCGATATCCAGTTCGGGCATATCACCGAGGTCAGGAATAGCCGAGTCGGGAGTTTCCTCGACCCCAGCGCTGCCCGCTCCGGCGCCGAAGCGCTCACAGCTGAAAACTCGGTCCAGCCGATCACGCAGCAACGTGTATCTGGTTGTGCCCACCCAGGTTTCGTCGAGACCCGCGCGCGCCGCGTACATTTCCATCGTCGCTGCGATAGCGGACCGATAGGCCCATCGAATCCCGGCAGATACGCCATCTTGCTCGAAGGCCGACACGACCTCCTGCTTCTCGGTCATCCCCGCTCCAACCTGAGCTCGTCGGCGCTCGAACTCGTGGCCGCCGACTGCCTGATCGTCGAATGAACTGGGCCGCGTTGCCCTCAACCAGCAACGCTCAGAAGATCGATTCGCCAACGCCGCCCATCGCACCCCCTGCGATCGTGCTGTCAGTCAAGTATGCGTCGCAGAGCGGCTGCGATGACACAAATTCCGGCGGGAATGTGAAACGCTCACACAGTCACAGGAGAACGACTAGTCGGTTCTCTGTGGTCAGTTGGCCCTGATATGACCGATCTGCGCGGCCAATTCGATGACGCGCCTGTCTTGTTCGCCATAGCGGACGGCCATCTGGCTGTGCAGTCGCTTGAGGCGGGTGAGAGCGGCTTTGACGTCGCCGGTGTGGACGTGGCAGGCCGCGAGGCGGCGCTGGCAGTACATGACGTGGTCGTCGTAGGGGCCGCGTTCGGCGGTCAGGTCGTCGATGAGTTCGCGGTAAAGGTCTGCGGCACCGGCATAGTCGACGCTTTCGAAGCGCAGGTCCGCCAGTCGCAGGCGGGCTTCGACGACATCGGCGTCGCGGGAGCCGAATCGAGGCAGGGCTTTGTCCACCACGGTTTGCAATTCGTGCACCGCGGGGTCGTAGCGTGAGTCGTCGGCGAAATCGCGGGCGCGGCGCATGGCGCGTTGCAGATCGCCGCGGCTGAAATCGGTGGGAACCGGTGTGGGAGGGACGGTTGGCGGCTTCTCCGGCAAGTTGCGCAATACGCGCGTAGGAGACACAACCCTCTGAGCGGTCCGCGATGAGCCGCCGGCTGCGACGGCACGCGCGTACATGTGCGCTGGGCTGAGCGGGTCACTGACCTCGGACAGAGACCCGACTCCCGTCGCATAGCGCAGCAGCACCGAGTGCACCGTCGCCGCGTCATCCGGTCGTTGGTCCGGCGATTTAGCCAGCATCGCCATGATCAACCGCGCCAGTTCGACGGGGACTTCCGGCCGCTCATAACGGATATCGGGCGGTGTCCGATGAACCTGGTTCTGCCACACCACATATGGGGAGCTACCCGTCATAACCCGGTCGCCCGTGAGCAATTCGTGCAGCACCAGCCCCAACGCATACAGATCCGTCTGCGGCACAACGGTTCCGCCTTCAACCTGCTCCGGAGCCATGAAAGCCGGTGTGCCCAAGGTATGTCCGGTGCTGGTGTACCGAGTCTTGTCCGCGTCGAGCGATACCGCGAGCCCGAAATCGAGCACCTTCACGGTCCCGTCATCACACAGCATGAGATTCGACGGCTTCAAATCCCGGTGGTAGATGCGATTCCGATGCGTGGCGGCAAGCACCGCCGCCGCCTGCGACCCCAGCGATGCGACCACCCCGACCGGCAGCGGACCGCGCCGATCGAGCAGGTCATCGAAGGTTACGCCCTTGACGAATTCCATTACGAGATAAGGCCGTTCGGGCGTCCCCGGCTCGATCCCCGCGTCGTGGATCATCGGCAGTCCCGGATGCCGCATCTGCGCCATGAACTCCGCTTCCCGGAAGAAGCGTTTGGTCCAATCCGGATCCTTGTCCAGGCTCGGATGCGTGAACTTCACGGCGATCTGCCGCCGCAGGTGGCGGTCGAAGCCGTCGTAGACCTGCCCCATGCCGCCCGCGCCGATCTCATTGATCAGCTCGTACCGGCCGCCGACGACCTGCGGTTGCACCGCACCTACCTCCGTGAATTCAGGAAAACCGACACGCTACTCGTCACCGCTGCCATCTGGAACGTGGGCCTGCGACGAGACGGCGTGATCCGGGGGCCGCAACATGCCCTGCGCGAGGCCGCGAAATCCGGTGCGGACCAGGCGCTCCATGGTCGAACGTTGCTGCTGCCAGGCGGTTTCCAGCTCAGTCAGCTGTTCGAAGGCGGCACCGTAGCGGCGCTGCTCGGCGAGCGGGATTCTGGGCACCGCGACCTGGTAGAGGTCGACGTGATTGCCGTCCGCGGCGTCCACGGCGGCGCGCAGGACTCCGGCGAGGAAATTCGGATCGACGGCCTTGGCATTGGTGCGCACCAGCTGGATGCCGGAGCCGAGTAGCGCACCGTCGTCAACGCAGACGCGGACGGCGGGTTCGGTGCTGATCACCACGGCCACATCACCTTTGCGGACGGTGATCGCGCCGCTGGCATCCGTGTTCCCCCAGCGTGAGGCAGGGCGACCCAGGCGAACATCCTTCGCCGAGAGCAAAGGCGTCTCGCCGTATTCCGAGGCGACGGTCGGTGGTGCTTCAAAACAGGTCACGGCCTCCGCGTCGACCAGTTCCTCCAGCGAAATCGCGCTGTGCTCAGCACTATTCGACTCCAGCGACGGCGGCTCCCAAATCCGCTGTCCCACCAGTGCGGTGCGCAGCGCGGAGTACTCCGCCGACGGATCACCCATCAGATTGCGCGGAGCCAGATCGATTCGATCATCGAGCAGGTCGACCACTCGCACCGCGTAGGGCGCGGCGTCAGGGTGCGCCGGGTCCGATTCGAAACCGCGCCAGGCATTCGAGGCGAGCCCGGGCTCACCGAGCGCATCCATCAGCAGCACATGGCTCGGAGGTGTCTCACTCTGCCGAAGCAGCCACAGATCCGGCGCATCGGGCAATCCGGAGATGATGCCGCGCAGCACTCCATTGCGCAGCAGCATGTTTCGCAGCGCACGCGAGTCGGGTCCGGTCGCCGCGCTCGACGGCATGGCCACGGCGACCAACCCGCCCGCTTCGGCATGCCCAAGGCATTCCCGCAGCCACACCGCCGCCCGTTCGACCGTGGCCCAGCGCGCACGCCCGAAGTTCGCCGGATCATGGACGACGGCATCGAATTCGTGTTCCGCGAACGAGCGATAGCCCGGATGAGCGGCGATATCCCCCGTCACGGCCTGCCTCCCCACGCGTTTACCGCCCGCACTCCCATTGCGGTCCTCGGCAACCGTAGCAGCGCTCGGCAGCGAGTAGCGGATGTACGCCCCTGCATTAGTTCTCATCCTTCTCATCCGGTGCGAGCGCTCCGGCGGTGAGCCCGGTGGTCACCAATTCCGCGACGCTCTCCGCGGCGTAGGTGGCTCGGCGGGCCGCGCCGCGCAGTAGGAACAGGTGGCGGAAGGTTTCGCCGTAGCGTTGCTGCTCGGCGAGGCTGAGTACTGGCACACGCAGGCGGCTCGGGTCGAATCTGATCGTGGATGTCCTGGTGGCGGAGACGTTTTCCGCGCCGGTGAGGAAGCCCGCGAGAAACCAGGGGTCGAGCCGATCCCGGTCGGCTCGCAATAGGTGCACGTGTGGACCGCGGATTGCCCCCGCGTCCTCAGGACCGGCGACGCGCGCACTGCGACCGCCGGTTCGATCGCTTCTGACGGCTGGGATCAGCACATCACCGGTTCGGATTTCCACCTCGGTCTCCGGAGCGGAGTTGCTGAAGCTACCCGAGGCCGGGCTGCCGGTGGCGACATCGGGAGCCGTGAGGATGGCGCGAGAGTCATCCGCTTGTCGGCCGGTGCTCGGCGGTGAGGCTCGAATCCATTCCAGCTGGCCGTAATTCACCAGGTCGGCGATGGAGACGAAGCGCCAGGACTTGGCTGTGGTGCCGGACCAGCCGCCGAGTGCGGCCGTCACCTCGGCCAGTTCGGCTGCCACGCTGGAGAGTCGGCGAATCGCGTCATCGACCTGATCGGAAACGGTGTCCGAGTCCAGTGACGAGCGAACATATCGCGCCGGGGTCAGATCGACTTCGTCGTCCAGGACCTCGACCAGGCGCACGGTGGCGGCGAGGCCAGAAACTGTTGCGGTACTTGAGTTCTCGCCGTCGAAGGCTCGCCATGCTTTCAGCGTCGACTCGGTGACGGATTCCCAGTCGATGCCTTCTGCGGCCGCCGGCAGTGCCGTCGTATCGACGAAAAGCATTGTTTCCGAAGCGGTCTCACCCGGCTGCACCGGCCGCAGCACCCAGATCTGCAAACCCACATGCCACGGTTGTGCCGCGCCCGGCACGAGTCCTATGACCGCGCGCAGCGCGCCCTTGCGCACCAGGCCCGCGCGAATCTTGCGGCCGGAGGGGCGGGTCGCCACCGCAGGTGGGAGTAGCAGCAGGGCGGTGCCGCCGGGTCGCAGGTGCGCTATGGCGTGCTGCACCCAGGCCAGCTCCGGCTCACCGCGCGGGGGTGTGCCGTAATCCCAGCGAGTGTCGAAGGCGAGCTCACCGGAGCCCCAATCACGTTGTCCATAGGGAGGATTGCAGACCACAGCGTCGACGCGCAGATCCTCGAACGCATCGGCGGTGAGGGAATCGCCCTCGCGTACAACGGGTTCGAGATCGGCCTCGGCTTCCAGTAGCAAGCGAGTGCGCTCAACCTGCACGGACAGCGCGTCCTGACCGTAAAGCTCGACCGCGCCGAGACCGGCCGTCGCCAACAGGAGCGACCCGCTCCCGCAAGCCGGGTCGAGCACGCTCCGCAATTCCGGCGCGGAGGGTGAATCCAGCAGGGCCGCCATCAGTTTCGCGACCGGTTCCGGCGTGATGTACACACCCGTCGCCGCGGTGTCCTCCAGCGCACGCTCCGCGAGAACGTCCAGGGCGGCGCGATTCCCGTCCGCGGTGGCCGCGCGTTCCAGCAACTGCAGCAGTTCGGCGACGCTGCCACTGTTTACATCCGTCTCGCTGTGTACATCGATCCGACTGTGTACATCGGCTCGCTTGTCGGCGCTCCACGTCCCCTTCGAGGCCCGAAGCCCCGCCATCAACCGAGAGAGGGCATCCGGCGTGGTGTGCGACCGCACCAGCGTCCGCAACTCGGTCACCGGCGACTCGGAAACCTCAACCCCGTGCTCAGCCAGCCATTCCTGCACTTCCCGCAGGTCGAACTGCGGCCGAGCCTCACTACTCCCGGCAATCGGCTTGGGAAAGTCGTCATGCCGCCGACGCCAGTTGCTCACCGTGGCACGCGTGACATCGGCCAACCGCGAAATCTCCGCGGCACTGACCGCTGAAGCGGGCTTCGACATACCCCTCCTCTCGTAAACGTTCCCCCAGACTGCTGGACGCATGAGCAAAAATCAATCACAGATTTCGTGTTGACAATGTTTTCACTGTCTCTTACGGTTTTGCATCAGCGGGACAGAGCCGAAACCGGCCACCCGATCTCCAACCCCTGAATGAAGGAAAACCCATGCGCCGCAACGCCATCACCCTCCTCGCCGCCACCGCCATCACCACCCTCGCCATGGGTGGCACCGCCAACGCCGCCGCCACCCAGCTCCACGAGGGCCAGCAGGTCGTGGGCCAGGACGTCCAGCCCGGCACCTACCGCACCGACGGCCCCCGCGACCAGGACTACGGCTCCTGCTTCATCACCTGGCTGCCGTACAAGGGCGCGAAGTCGTCCGAACTGATCGACATCCAGTCGTACACCGGGGCTTCCTTCGTGAAGCTCAACGCCGGCGACGTGATCGACGTCAGCGGCTGCAACTGGGTCGCCGAGTAACCACTCCGCTTCCACCCCAACGCAATCGGTCCCCGGTCGACGACCGGGGACCTCCCGAACCTGCCCAAAGGAACCTCATGTCCCACCCGAATCAGCCCTACCCCGGCCAGCTTCCCCCGCAGGGCTACCCCCAGTACCAGCAGCCCGCCCCGCCACCCAAGAAATCCCACACGCTCCGCACCATCCTGATCGTCCTCGCAGCGATCGTCGCGGTCTGCGGCATCGGCGGCGCGCTGATGACCAAAGGCTCGTCGTCTTCCTCCTCATCCACCCCGGGCGCTGACCCCAATAAGCCTCTCCCCGGCCTGAACACCCCCGTCCGCGACGGCAAATTCGAGTTCGTGGTCACCGAAGTCCAGTCCGGCGTAAAGACGGTGGGCGACAACCAATTCCTCCAGAAGACGGCCCAGGGCTCCTACACCATCATCTCCATAACCATCACCAACACCTCCGACAAGCCCCAATCCTTCTCCCCCACAGACCAATACGTCTACGATGCCAAAAACCGCAAATTCAGCAACGACACCGCCGCCGCCATCAACCTCCAGTCCGACACCAGCCTCTACGCCAGCGTCAACCCCGGCAACAAGATCACCGCCCAGGTCGTCTACGACCTCCCCGCCGACTCGGTCCCCGACCACATCGTCCTGCACGACTCGATGTTCAGCGGCGGCACCACGGTCTCCCTGAAGTAGCACTGGTTATCCGAAACCTCCAGCCCCCGCTGGGGGTTTCGACGCATCTGTCCCGGTACACCCCGACCTCATTCGTCATCGCGGGACACCGCGGGCACCACATCAACTAATCTCGCCCCGTGGCCGACACACAGCCATCCCACCGCCGACCGCGCCGCAAAAAGCCGGTCACCTTCCGCCTGCGCGCCACAATCGCCGGCACCGACCCACCCCTCTACCGCTGGCTCGACGTCTCCTCCGAACTCTTCCTCCACGACCTCCACGAGGTACTGGGCGTATCCTTCGGCTGGGTAGACCGCGCCCACCACGAATTCCGTTGCGGCCCAAGCATCGACACCCCCACCGCCCGCTACATCTCCCCCGAAGCGGTAGCCGCAGGCGACCCCGCCACCCCCGAAAACCAGGTCTGCCTCGACGAACTCCTCACCACCCCCGGCGACACCCTCTACTACCTCTACGACTTCGTCGACCCCTGGCCCCACCACCTGGTCCTCACCGAACTCCTCCCCCGCACCGCCAAAACACCCCATGCCCGCTGCGCAGGCGGCATGCGCGACTGCCCTGCCAACGCCTCTGGCGGCATCCCCCGATACGAATACTCTTCCCGCAGATCAATCTGGAACGACGAGGACGATTCCTTCGACCACATCACCCCGGAAGCCATCACCTCCGACTCTTACGAGGCGAAACCCAGCCCGTTCGTCATCGAAGAGATCAACTGGCACCTGAACAGCGTGTTCGGATATGGGAGGAACGGGAAGTAGCGCCGAACGCCGTCTTGGCTCAATCGAGTCGAGTCAGCAAAAGTGCATCGTCCTGGCGTTAAGTGGCCGTGGCGATCGTTGTAGGGATTTCTTCCGACCGCTGGTCCTCCAAGAATGCGAGAGCAGGAGAGATCTGCGGCGATAGCGGCTGCGTGCCAAGCAGATTCGGCCGCATACAGCTGATCCCTGTGACCGGTCGGCCATGCCGCGCAAATGAGGTCCCCGATGAAGGACCAGCCGAAGGGGTTCTGGGATTCCGGCGACCGGCGCGGAAGGCACTACGTCTACCAGACATGACGTAGGCAGCAACTGCGGTGGGGCGGCGCTGCCTCGTCATGGTGAGCGGCCGCCTCGGCCACAGCGTGGTTGTGCACAGCGACAGCAATCAGGTCGGGGGTAGGGTCGCACGCGGTGACCAGGTCCGCAGAAGCCGTCAGGGCCAGAGCAGCGACCTTGTCGTACGCGGTTGCCCACTCCTGACCGACACTATCGCTGCCCGCTATTCCCGCATCGGCGCTCAGCGCCCGCGTCGAACTGGTATGAGCGGCGAGGACCGAAGCCAACGTCCTGGGATCGCTGGATTATGAGCCAACGAGGACCCGTCCCGCACGGTCCCTCCGCGTTCGGCCGAATCCGTTCTGCGCTGGTCAGCGGGGTTTCAATCGTCCGCACTGTCCGTGGCATTTCACCCGTCTCGTTGGATCCTGCTGTGTCCGGTTGCCAAATCCGTTGCCAATTTCCGCGGATTCGGGGCGCAAAGCCCTAGGGCACTTCCCCCTGTAGGCGACCCAATTCCGTTGCAGCAGAAGGCGTGTCAATGCGATGACGACATGCCGCAGATGAGTGTTTGACCCGCTCCACCGAACAGCAAGCCTGCGATTGACCGCGTGCGGTAGTCATGTCAAGAACCCTTCTTGGCAGTACCATTCGCTATCCGCGAGAGCTTGATACACAACAGCGCGGCGGTCGTTGACGTCGGGACCTGCTGCATCACAGGCGAGTTCGTGCAGATACGCACGAACGGTCTCGTGATCCTCGCTGCGCCATTGTCGCGACAGGGTCCGGTTAGTAGTAGTGATCTGCTGGGCGGAGACGACGGAGTATTTGTCGGCCAGGTGTAGCGCCGCGAACTCGTTGTGGATGCGTTGCTGCAGAATTTCGGTGAGTTCCGCGGCGGGTTCGGCGGTGAATTGAAGCACAATCGGTGCTTGTTCGATGACGCGGGCTCTCAGCCAGCGTCCAAGTGCCGGCATCGCATATGGGTGTAGCAGCTGCTTCTCGGGTTGGTCGGAATGAGTCTCGCCGAGGGTGTGGTTACATGGCCCGCAACAGGGCACCAGGTTCCAGGGATCGATGGCGAGCGCGGGAACATGGACTTTGGGGATGACGTGATCGATCGTGTCCGCATACCCGTACTGGCAATAGCAGCACAAACCGTGGGGCGCAGCCAGGATGATCTTGTCGTAGTGAGCTCGCGCAGGTTTGGTGCGTGGGACGAACTGCCCAGTATAGAGAAAGCCCATCTCCGACGCCGATAGTTCGTCGACTACTGGGAACGAAGTGTTGTCGACAAGATGGGTTGCGTCGCCGCCGATGGCCTTGCGCAGTCGGTCACTGTTACCGGAGAGGTTGTCCCGTGCCGCCAGGACACGTTCAGCGAGTGATTTGTCGCCAATGCTCCCTGCGCATAGAGTCGCGGTCTCTGAGACGGTGAATGTCGGCGGGTTAACGCTCCACACGCGCTGCACCCGCCGTGTTGATCATGGCTCTCAGAATCGCGCGACCCTCGGCACCGACTTGTCGGCCGAATGAGGCTAGTGCGGTGTCGTAGTCACCGTAGTCTGCCGCCGCATCGGCAAGGATTCTGTGGAAGCCGGTCGCAGTAACCTCAAGGCCGAACACTTCGTCTGTCAGCGTGCCGACATTCTCAGCGAAAGTCTCCATCCGCAGCCGATCCACAGCCACCTCATTCCCGGACCGGTGTAGCCGCCATGCACACGAGCGCGTCACTTCTTGCAGTACAACTGGTGAATGGGTGGCGATCAGCGCGATCCCGTTGCGGTGAGTAAGCAAGTCGCTCAGAGCACGGATGAAGGCCGACAGTAGCGGCGGATGAAGGTGCGCTTCAGGTTCGTCGAGCAGAACCAAGCTCTTCTCTTCGACGGTCTCCACCAACCGTGTCACGGTCAGAAGCACGATCTTGTGGCCGGAGCTGAAACCGCGGAAGATCTCTGGCATCGCACGTAGGACTTCGACCTGGTCGGCGTGAACAGAGATGGAATCGATGCGTTCCGACAATCCGGCCTGGGCAAAGATCGGGTCGACTTCGAGCAGTTTCAAGGCACGGCTCCACCGTTCGCGCCGTGCCCCTTCGAGGCAGGCGCGTGCTGTGCGAGTCATTTCATGGGACAGCGCGCGATGGTCTTTACCTAATTCGTTCTTGGGTACCCCGATCTTCTTCAGGCCCACATAGTGGTAGTTCAGTCCCTTTGTCCGGTCATAGGGAACAGTGATCGGCTCGAACGAGTCGAACGCGCTGAACGACACTGATACCACATTCGACAATTGATCTCGGACGGTGGTCATCGCGTCGTCGTGGTCGGAGCCATGCACGAGGGCAGTGGCAAGGTTGTGCAGGTAGGTGCTTTTTCCGACGCCGTTGCGTCCGATGAGTACTTGAATATTGGTCGGAGGACGGGAATCGGGTACCACAGCGATGTCGAGGGTGATCGGTTCGACCGTGCCGGAATCATCCGAGCTTGCCTGCAGCGAGATCTGGTAGGGAGTAAGGCGTGCACCGCCTCGTGCAAGCCTCGCGAACTGGCCTCGCGCGATCGGCAGGGGCACGTCCCGCAACAGTGAAACACGGGTGACCTCTTCAGCTTCCGCACTTATCCCCAGCGCGGCGTTGAAGGCTATGTCCCTCAGTGCGGTGAGGACCTCTTCACGAAATTTGTCCCCGATGGCGGTCAACGCCTCGTAGAACAACGGGTCCTGTCCTAGGGAGAAATACTGGTCACCGAGGGTCTCAAACTCTTGAGGCAGATGCGGGTACCGATATCCGTCCCGCGGATCGTTGGCGCGGCCAGGCTGCAGCCCGAACTTTCCGATCTTGGTACCGCCGATCGAGATAGTCTTGCCAGCCTCGTTGATGTAATAGACGTTGTACAGCGTCTTGTACTGGACACCGTCATCCCAGTTCGAGCTGACTAGATACAAAGTGCCTGGCCGCCGAGCCATAGACCGGTTCGCCTGCTGTACAACGAATCTCATGGCCTCACCGCACTGGGCCGCCACGTGGCGATACCAATGACTCTACGGTTTCGTCTCGCACGTGTTGCCAGTTGACCTGAAGCAGTCGGGAGACGTCCGGCTCCGTGTACCACGCCCGACAGAACCGTTTTCCCCTTGGCTGATAACAATGAACCCTCCCGAGCCTTCGACCGTTTAGTCGACCAGGTAATGCGCTTCGATGTAGGCGACGGTGGAGTCGTATGGCTCCCCCACCGGCTTCAAGAGGTACCGGCGGAAGACGGCGGCGGTGGCGCGCCGGGCACCTCGGTTTCTAGCGTCGGCGTTGTCCCATGACCGGGCGAGGGTGGTGGTCACCACCCGGTCGATCTCCTCGGCCAGGTTCCTTTCCGTGACTGTGAGGCCCGCGGGCGCGTGTTCGTGGATGATCCGCGTCAGGATTCCCACGCGGTCGTCGTCCAGCACAATGGCTTCGTCGGGGTGCTTCTGGGCGTTCACGATGGCGCGGGCGATCCGAAGTGCTTCGGAAAGGAACTCCAGGGCGTCTTGGGAGTTCTGGATGATCCGGTCCCGCAGTAGTCTGATCCGCTCGGCGAGAGCGGTGTACTTCGCGGATCCTGGTTCAACGCCCGCATCGAGAGTGGCCTTTATGTGGCTCAGGATCTCTGCCGCGGATGGCGGCGGCTTATCCGCGCCATTGCCCTTGCTGGGCTTGCTGCGGATCAGGGCCAGCAGTTCCTTCAGGATGGCAATGCCCTGGGCGTCCAAGACGAGGGGTTCCTCTTGGGTGGTGACCACGGAGAAGGAGTGGACGTGGGCATTGATTATGTCCAGGACCATCGGCCCCAGCTCGCTCAGCCGTTCCTTTCGTTCCTCGTCGGAGGACTTCTTGAACAGGGTCGTGTACGCAGACCCGAAAAGCCCGAAGCCATTCTGGTATTTGACAACACGCTGGTCAGTGTTGATGTATGGGTATAGGCGGGCCAGGAGCCGATAGTTCTTGGTGAACACTTCAGCGGCAACTGGATTGGCGTCCAAGAAGCCGTTGATGGCTCGCACGGACTCATATCCATGAACCGTGAGGTCCAAGCCGTCCACGTCCGCGAGCAAGTCTTCGATGTAGGCGAAGGTGGTGCGGAACTCGGCGACCAGCTCGGACACCTTGCTGATGAACCCTCCGCTCTGGTCGGCTTTCGCCGCCGCAGTAGGGTCGGCGACGGCCCGCTGTACCTCTCCGGCCAGGCCGATGTAATCCACGACCACGCCAGCGGTCTTCACGAACCCGGTGGGGGACACCCAGGTACGGTTTGGGCGCGTGATCGTTTGAAACAAATTGTGGGCCTTCAGCGGCTTGTCCAGATACAGGACACCCTCGTTGGGGGCATCGAACCCAGCCATCAATTTTGCCGTCACAACGATGAAGCACAGCGGGTCGTCTGGGGTGAGGAAGTGTCGCTTCTGTTCCTCCTCCTCAGTCTCCGATAGCTTGAACGCCCGCATAGCGGGGTCTTCGTCCTTGCCGTCCGAGACGGAGATGTTCACCTCGGCAGAGATCCACTCGTGCTTGCCGAGTGCGGCGAGCACCTGCGACGCCTCGAAGCCGGCTAGCAGCTCATTTATCTTGCCTGTGTACGCCACGGCCATCTCACGGTTGTAGGCGACAACCTGACCTTTGAGTCCATTGCGGTAAGGACCGGCCAAATAGTGATCCACGATGTCCTGGCAGACCGCGTGGATACGGTCGGGGTTGGCGAACACCGACGTGAGCCGCCCGAACTTACGGGACAAAGCCTCTCGATCGGGGTCGTCGAGGTCGTATTCATCGGCGAACTGGTCGAACTCAGCTTGCAATTCCTTGTCGTTCATATCGAACGAAACTGGGTGCGGGTCCAGCATGACCGGGACGGTGGCCTCATCCAGTAGCGACCGGGACACCGAGTACCGGTGCAGCACCCTGCCGGGATCGGTCTCCTCGCCGAAGAGGGCGAAGGTGTCGGTAGTGAGATTCCTGACAGGAGTGCCGGTCATGCCAAAGAACTTCGCGTGCGGCAATGCTGCGCGCATCTGCCCTGCCAGGGACTTCGACCGCCCGGACTGGGTGCGGTGTGCTTCGTCGACCATCACGATAATGTTGCTGCGAGTCGACAGGTCCTTACCTGCATCAGCGAACTTGTGCACGGTCGTGGAGATGACACCACGGACGTCATCGGCCAGCAAGGAGCGCAACTCTTGGCTGGTGGCAGGCTGATGAAAATAGGCGTCCCCCATCGCCGAAGTGAACACCCCAGAGGTCTGCCGGACGAGCTGGGTTCGGTCTGACAGCAGGATGATGGTGGGCGACTCGGTACGGGTGTCGGCAAGCAGTAGTGAAGCGGCGAAGACCATTAACAGCGTCTTCCCGCTGCCTTGGTGGTGCCAGATCAGGCCCTTAGTCCCGCCCTTGACGACTCGATCGTGGATCAGGTGCGCGGCCTCCATCTGCGGGTAGCGGGGCAGGTACTTCATGTCGACCCCACCCCCGGACGTGTCGAACAAGGCGAAGTTCGCCAGGATGTCCAGGACAGTGGCTGGGTTCATCAGCAGCTCGACCGAGCGCCGCACATCGGCCTGCCCAGCTAGGTTCTCGTCGTCGGCGGTGGATCGAAACGGCTGCCACAGGTTCATCGGTGCACCGGTCGCGCCGAACCGCAGCTTCAGCCCGTCTGAGGCAACGGCGAAGACATTTGGGGTGAAGAACCACGGGTACTCGGTGGCGTACACGTTGTTGATCTCCCGAGCTGCGTCCGCCCACCCGGACTTCGCGGTCGGGGACTTCACCTCGACCACGACGAGAGGCAACCCGTTCACCCAGTACACGAGGTCGAACCGACGAGAAGTCTTGCCCGGCACAGTGATTGTCACCTCGTCGGACACGACCAGCGTGTTGGTCTTCGGGTCAGTCGGGTCGAAGGCGATGACCTTTAGCGCGTGCCACGCACCGTCGGCGTCCCGGAACTCCTTGAGCCCGCGCAGGATACGCAGCACCTGCTCATTGGCCCGCACTAGCCCGCCTTCGACGGCATTGACCGTAGCGGCAATCTCATCAACCACGGCGTCCACGTCGAACCCGCCAATCACGCCAGGGTTGAGCCGGACGATGGCATCCCGCAGCTGAGAGGTGATCACCGTCTGTGTCGTCTGACGTGGCAAGGCCCTGCCGGCTGTGAAGTTCCAGCCCATCGGGAGGGACCACTCGATCATCAGGTTCTGAAACTCACGCTCTCGAATACCCTTGGCCACTGCTTAGATCTCCAACTCCGCGGACTTAATGTCGAGGGTGTTGTCCAACAACCCCTCCAACAGCCCGGCCCGAACCTTTCGAAGGCAGGCCACCTCAGTACGGGTAGCCATGATTACCTCAACCACAGCATCGCATCGCCGGACGTAGTCACCCTGCTCCATAAGCGAAGGAAGAGGCACCCGAATAGAGCCGAACCCACGCTTGTTGATCTTGACCATCGACTTGCTCGTGCCACCAGCTGTCCCAGATATCCGAGTCCGCAGCTCGTGCGATGACAGAGCATGCTGGAGGTAGTTCACGGAAACACGGGATTCGTCGATGCGAAGGCGCCAGATCAGATCAGGCATGAACGTCCCCTGAGGCACACTTTTCGCGACAGCGACGAAGCCAACGCGCTCCGGGGTGTTTGCCCGCGTGATGAGCAGATCCCCGTCATTCACGATATGACTAGCCGAAAACGCGTCGGCGTCCGTCACTGCCTTGGCCTCGGAAGGTTTGAACCAACCACGCTGCACCGCGCTGAGTTTCAGGATGCGAAACTTGTCCTCCGACAAGGCTTCCCCCCCAGCCTGGACGCTCTTGCCGCTGTCTATCCCTAGGAGTACGTCACCTACAGGCTGCTGATCCGCCATCGGCAAATCTGAGCGCAGAGATTCCAAGATCCCCGCCAACGCCTCGGATTCCCTGTCGAGTGCAGCGATCTGGTCGTCGACCGCACCGATGACTTCTATTATCCGCTCCTGGACAGGGACCGGCGGTAGAGGAACGACCCACGCCTCGAAGTCAGCTTCCTTCCATCGAGCACGCCCCTCGGAGCCTGCCCGCACAGCACCGATCTGTCGCAACACTTCGGGCCGCTGGAAGTTGAGGAGCAGGAAACGGGCGTCGACCTCTGCCCTCCTCACTTCGTAGAGGGGGAACTCGTTCGTCGCCAGAGTGCCATCAAGTTCGGCGGAGATGACATCGAATGCACCCTTCTGGGTGTCGATTCGGTTGAATGTGAAGTCTCCTTCCCGGACCCGATATAGAGACTTGGCCTTGACTGTCTCAGTCGTTACGACGCCTCTGTCATAGGCGCCCTTGCCATACCACCGCACACCCATTGTGCGGTATTCGGTCCCCGGCTCCAGGTGAATAATCTCCCGCCGCTGACGCGCGATCTTCCCTGCAGGAACGCGCGGCCATTCATTCATCGAAGCCCTCAATCCCGGCAGCAGCGAGCACGGAAAGCATGCGCTGTTCGGATTTCTGGCGATCCGCTCGGGCGATGTTGTAAGCGTCGATGAGGGTGCCGAGGTCTTCCTGCTCGGCGGCCGTCTGCTTGATGTACCGGCCGATGTTGAGGTCGTACTCGTTCGCCACGATCTCCGCGGTGGGAATGAATCGCGCTGAGGGGTCGCCGTCTCGGTCGAGGTGGTCTACCGCATCGCCGTTGGCATCGAAGCTTGAGCGGTAGGCGGTCATCACATCGGCAATGTCCTTGGCGGTCAGGATGTTTCGATTCTTGGCCTTGGCGAACCGCTTGGAGGCGTCAATGAACAGCACACCGTCCTTCCGCTGCGGCATCTTCGTTCCTGGCGCACGGAATATGAGGATCGCCGTAGGGATACTGGTGCTGTAGAAGAGGTTTCCTGGCAAGCCGATTACAGCTTCCAGAAGGTCATCGTCCAGGACACGCTGTCGAATGGCTGCTTCCTGACCCCCTCGGAACAAGACGCCGTGCGGCAGGACGACACCAGCGCGCCCCTTCTGCGGGTCCATCGACGCAATCATATGCTGCACGAACGCCCAGTCCGCCGACGACTGCGGGGCGACACCACCGATGGCGCGCGGATCCTTAGTCCAAGGCTTCCACTTCAGCGAGTAGGGCGGATTGGCGAGAATTACGTCGAACTGCGCGACGGACCCGTCCTGTTTCTTGAAGCGCGGTTCCTTCAGGGTGTCACCAACCTCGACCTGGAACTGGGTGAGATTGTGCATGAAGAGGTTCATGCGTGCCACACCCGCGGTGTCCAGGACTGACTCCTGCCCGTAGAGACTGAGTGTGTAGCCCCGTCCGCCGTGGGCTTTCAGCAGGGTCGCGGAGGCGATTAGCATGCCGCCCGACCCGCAGGTCGGGTCGTATACCGACTCGAACCCCTTGGGGTCCAGGAGCTCGACGATCAGTTCCACGACTTCGCGCGGGGTGAAGAACTGGCCGGCACGGGTGCCGGACCCGTCGGAGAATCGCTTCAGCAGGTACTCGTACGCTCCACCGAGCACATCGTGGGACATGTTGCCCTCGTGCATCTTCGGGGTGCGGTCCATCGCCTGCATCACGGCCGCCAACACCTCGCCTGGCAACACTTCCTCTGAGGTCCAAGTCATGGATCCGAACAAACGGGAAAACTTGTCAGGGTTGGCCGTCTCGATGGCTTGCAAGGAAGCGCGTACCCGCTGGCCGAGACCTGGCTGAGTGATGGTTGCGAGGATAGCCGACCACGAGGCGCGGACCTGTTGGACCGTGTCCGGGTGAAGATACGGGATCTCGAACGACTGATTGTCTCGGTACTCGATCTCGCGTGCTTCCTCGGCGGACAGGTCGTCCAGACCCTCGTTCTCGTCCAGGAACTCCTGGTGGCGGTGGTCCCATGTATCCGACAGGTACTTCCAAAACATCAGCGGGAAGACGACCGAGGAGTATTGCGCTTCGGGCATTGCTACGCGCAGCTCATCGGCGGCGTCCCACAACCGATTCTCGATCTCCTGCTGAGTCACTGCCATCAGTCGGGGTGTCCTTGCTTGTCAGAAGGGGTGACCAGGAGGCCCTGGCGGTAAGACGATTCATCGGCAACCGTCCCCGAGGAGGCTAACGGACGGCGCCGACAGGCGAGGTCTCTTGACCACCGGCGTCACAGAAGACGAAGTTCCTGGACTAACCAGGGCGGCTCGTAGTAAGTCTGCTGACTCACTTGGACGACTCTGAGACTGGTGCGACCCAATTGCGGTTTCTATCGACGCAGGAGACCGAGAGGCTCAAAGGCAGTCGAACCGGCCCGACTTCACCGCATCGTTGAACTGGTCCCAAGCCAGCCCGTCGAAGATCAGGATCGGACCGGTGGTCCCCAGCTTCGAATCCCGCACTCCGACCCGACTGTGACCCTGATAGACCTCTACGCAGTCGTTGGCCTTCGAAGATCGACTGGATTTGTACCACTGCCGAACGGGCGGTTGATCATTCACGCCTCGTACTCCTTCGCAACTTGCAAAACCATGTCTCGAGTGTCCACTTCGGACAACGCTACAGCTCGCAATGCCGAGATCGCTTGCTGATATTGGTCGACGACATCCGATTGCTCGTGATAGAGCGCGCCCACCGCACCTTCAAGATAGACAACGGTCGGTTCGACCAAACCGCTTTCCAGGCAAGGGAATTCGAGCATGTGGAACGACTGGATCGTCAGCCCCTGGTGCGGGCCGGTACTGAACGGGATGACCCGAACGCTGACGTTGTCGCGGTTGCCGACCTCTGCCAGCCAGTACAGCTGGGCCGACATCACCGCACGGGCCGCCGGTTGGTGCCGCAGTACGGCTTCGGAGAGAAAGACATTCATCGTGAACTCAGGTTCGGCCAACCTGACTTGGCGCCGTTCAGCAAGCTCGATTCGACGTTCGACATTTACGGCCGACAGGCCTGGGTCTTCCAACCGCGCGAGCGCGCGGCGGTAGTCGGATGTTTGCAGCAAGCCGGGCACCAAGACGAGTTGATGTGCGGTGACACGGTTGGCCGCTTGCTCCAGACGCAGGTAGTGCGGGAAGTGCGCAACGTATTGATCCGCGTACGACTGCCAGAAACCTCTCGAATTACCTTGTAAACGAGCCGTTTTCACCTGCTCTCGGATTCCCTGCCACAGCTTCAGGGCTTCGTTTCGCTGAGCTTCGGGAGTGTTGTACAGGTCCAGGAGCCGCTCAAGCTGAAGGGTTGTCACCTTCGTCGGCTGCCCGCCCTCCAACCGGATCAAAACCTGTGGGGATACCTCGATTTCCAGCCCAGCCGTCAGCCTGGTCAGATGCGCGTCCTCACGGATTCGTCGCAGAAAACCGCCGAATGCCCTGCTAGAGACCGTCACTCCAGCCATCTCGTTAGCCTCGCTATCCGGGGAGTTATCGTCGCGGACCCCCATCATATTTCGGCGGAAGTCCGCCGGGGATGTATTACGGAGGTCAATTCGGGTGTCTACTTAGGAGACTCAGCACCGGGCGACGACCTCGGTCAGGTCGCCCGTCTACGAACAGAGCGGATACCACGAGGGGACATCGAAATGCCTTGGGAATCTTTGGTTTTGCTCATCATGCTCACAACCGGACTGATCACCGTCGTCGGCGCGATGGTGGCGGAGCTGCGCGACTGCAGAAACGCAGAGCTGCGACAGGTTGCGTTTCGGCTCGAACTCTCCACTGGCAGCACGTATCCCGTCGCACGGCGCACACCTGGGCGGCATCGAGCCGGGGTAAGCGAGCGGCAGCGATGACCGGCGTCTACTCGCGGCTCGATCACCACCCTGTTTCGGCGTATCGAGTCGATTTGCGTTATCCGCACGGCCTGCGAGCGTTGCTGTACCCCCATCGCAACTGCGTTGCCGGACCGGGGCGCAACGCCAAGAGTTGCGCCCGCCTGCGGCAGCTGCTCGAGATCGCCGACCGCAACGAATGGCATTGGGCGAAACGGATGGTTGGCCCAGAACCGCGGAGCACGACAACATCGGAGAGATACGGCCCACGCCTGAAGGTCCTCGAAGCTCACACCGTCGCGGAGTCCGAGAGCCGGATGACGCAGACGGAGGCTATCGAAGCCAGGGCGCACCATCGCGATTGCGACCCACCGTGCGAGCGCGCCCGCGCCGCAGACGAGCGATTGGAGGATGACTTCGCCCAGAAACCCGCGACCATCCTTCGATTCCCGGATCGGGTCGACCTTTGAGCATCAGGAATCACCCTCGATCCGGTTCATCGACATGACCGCATCGCACAGCCGCGCGTTGTTCGGCCGACGACATCGATCATCGTGCGGTACCAACCTCGGACGCCTGCAGCTTGACTAGTCGTGGAGGTAAGCGACCCAGATGTAGTCCCGAGCCCTGGTCAGTGCGACCAGTGTTTGGCGGGCCAGGATCTCGGCCCGATCCCGCTCTCCGCCGGTCAGTTCACTCAGCGGCACGTCGATCGATTCAGTGATGTGGAAGACCGCCCCGAAGTCCATGCCCTTGCCGCGTCGGACAGATCCGACTTTGATCACGCCCGGTTGTGTACCGTCGTAGTCCGCGAGCGGAAGCACTGGAAAACCCGCTCGCTCCAATGCCTTCTGATAGTTGCGAGCCTCCTGCGGTGTATGGGTAATCACCGCGATCTCCGAGTTCGAGAAGCCTGATTCGGTGATCGCCGCGATCAGCTCAGTCTCAATTGCGTTGCGGTGCACTGATTTTTCGACCGCACGCCCACCACTCAACACCGCTTCACTGTCGCGCAGCACGAAGCCGGGTCCGCCGTCGAGGTCGTCGACAGTGTTGGCGGCCTCGATGCGCTGGGCGTAGTTCAGCACCGTTTCCCGGTTGCGGTAGTTGGTTCGCAGGACTCGGCCGCGGCCGACGATGGGGATGCCTGCGTCCGAGAGTGTCCAGCCACCGGCGTAGACCTGCTGCTGGCCGTCGCCGACCAACAGCAATTGGGCGTTCGATTCGCCACCTGCGATTTGGTGCACCAGCTGGAGCTCGAGCAGAGTGCAGTCCTGCACTTCGTCTACGACGACCATCGCGTAGTTTTCGAAGTCGTCGAGCGGGCGGGCTCGCAGTTCGTCGACTGCTTTGCGGATGAGATCGTTGAAATCATCGACGCCGCGGTGTTCGAGCCGCGCCCGGTAGGGCTCGAAAAGCAGGTTCCATACGGCCTCGCGCTGAGCATTGAAGAGTGGAACACCCTCGCGCCCAGTGCGTTTGATGCTGCGATAGCCACGGCGACCGTTCTCGTCCTTAAACGTGGTGATGCCGCGCCCCTTGATCACGCGGTGCAGTTCGTCCTGCCAGTACTGGTGGTCTGTGCCGTCGACGCGGCCGAGAACATCGCGGGCCTTGACCCACGCTCGCGCGAAGGCGTCCTCGCTTGCCTCTTTGACGAGGTGGAAGGGCACACCGCGGTGGGCGAGGAATCGGGCCGTCCAGGCGTGCAGCCCGATGAACTCGGTTCGTTCGGCCGCGTGTGGCGCCAGGCGGGCGAATCCGGATTGGTGATATGCGGGAAGGGTTTTGACGAAACTGGTGAACAGCATCCTGCCCGGATGCTGTTTGGCGAGCTGTGCCATGCGGTGCAGGGCTACCACGGTCTTCCCGGTACCCGCTGGACCGCTGAAACGCGCGGGGCCGTTGAAGTTCACGGTGACCAGACTGAGTTGCTCTGGGTCGAGGAACGTCATCCAGTCCTGGAACGGGCGACCGAGAGCCTTGTCGCGCTCACCTTCCTGGAGATCGGCGGCAGCGAAAAGTTCCTCGACCACAGGCGCTTCGGCCGTGGGTGCGTCATCGCTGGAAAACCACTCGAAGCGCGTAAGGCGGGCATCGGCCGCTGCGGCGAGTTCGCTGGCGCGCTGTCGTGAAAACCGCCCATCACCGTTGACGAGGGTGTCGCGGAAGGTCGATTCGTCGACCGCGAGGAATGAATCGTGCGCCTCGACCTTCACGGCATTGGCCATCAGGAGCATCACGTCGAGCATGTGTGGCACGAACTGACCGCGGTCGAGAACCAAGCCTCTGAGGGACTTCTCGGCGCTCTCACGGATGCCGCGGACTTGAGCCCGATCGGGAACGCTGTCGGTGAATACGAGCGCGTAGACCCCGGTTCTGCCGATCGCGAATGCGGCCGGGCGCGCAGGTGGGCCGACTGTTTCGACCAGTAGGTGCCACCCGTTCTCCATCAGTGGCACCGAAAGGAATCTGCGCTGCTGTGGCGTCAGCCGCGGCAGTCGATCGAGCTGCTGTTCCACCCAGCGACGTCTGCGTTCCCGAGCTATGTCCGACATCGAATACCCCCATCGAAGATCCGGCAATACGTCAACAGTACTGGACACTCGACTAAGGAATCTGCGAATTATGTTCTACGCCAATTGATTTGATGGCTGAAAGGTTGCCTATTCACGTCAGCCGAAAGCTCGTGTCTCCGACCTGATCATGGGAGAATCGGCAGTGCCGATCGCGAGGGGGAATCTCGATGGTGTTGACCGCACGCTACCAACCAGGGGCAATCCGGCGTCCGTTCGTGAACCGGGATGCGGTGTTCCTGCGTTTCGATGAGTTGCTCGCTGAATCGGCGCATACACCAAAGGTGCTGCTGCTCACAGGGATTGGCGGGATCGGGAAGTCGCGGTTGCTGGCCGAGTTGAAGGCTCGAGCCGGTAAGAAGCATGCGGCCGCCACCGTCGATTTTCAGGTGCCCAGTCAGCGGCAGTCGATTGAGGCTCTGGCGGTGTTGCGGTCCCAGTTCGGGTCGCGGAAGGTCAAGTTCCATCGGTTCGATATCGCGTACACCGTGTTATGGCAGCGGTTACACCCACATCTTCGAGTCAGCTTCGAATCGCTGGCGTTCGCGGAGAACAGTGAGGTGCTCACCGAGATTCTCAATGACGCGACCGGGATACCGGTCTTCGGCACCGCAGCTCGGCTGATCGAGTTGAGTGCGCGGAAAATGAAGCGCACCTTCCGCATTCGGCATGATCAGGTACTTCAGGAGCTCGATCAGTTGACGCTGTCGCAGCTGGAAGGTGCGGTGTCGTATCTGTTCGCCGCAGATCTCGCGGCCGGTACGGAAGGCGAACCGTACGTGGCGTTCCTCGACGCATATGAAGCATTGGTCGGGGGTGTCGAACGTGTTGGGCGAGCCGCGGATTCGGATGCTTGGCTGCGGGATCTCGTCGCACAGCTGGACAAGGGGTTGGTGGTCATCGCCAGCAGGGAACCGCTGGGCTGGGAACGCCACGATCCGGAATGGCAGGGACGGATCGAGAAGATACGGCTCGATGACCTGGTTCTGGCCGACCGGCATCGTCTACTCGATGCTTCCGGTGTCAGTGACCCCGCCGAGCGCATGGCCATCGCAATGGCGAGTGCCGGGGTACCGTTCTATCTTCATCTCGCCATTGACGCGCGGCTTCGCGGTGGTGTGATGGCGCCACACGAACTCGTCTCTCCCGGAACGATTCTCGAACGATTCCTGCTACACGTACGCCCCGAGGAAGTGCGGACCCTGGAGTTGCTCGGCCTGCCGCGGATCTTCGACAGGGAGATATTCACCGCCATCGCGACCGCCTTCGGACTCCCGGCTCACGTGACAGCGTGGACGTCATTGATCGGATACTCGTTCGTCTATGCGGCCGATGAGGAAAGCACTACCGGGCGATTCCAGCTACACCAGCTCATGGTGACCGCGTTGCGGCACCGGCTGGATATCGAAGTGACGGCTACGCTTCATGATGTGCTGCACCACCTGTGGCGTTCACGTGCGGAAGCCGCGTCCGGTCGCGTGACCGCATTGCGCGAGGCCGGCTACCACGGCCTGCGTGCCGGGACGTTGACTGCGGTCACGCTGCTCGATTATGTGGATCGAATCGCGGCGGCCGGTGGGAAACAAGGGATCGACGCGGTGCTCACGGACCTGAATCAGTACCTGCTGGAGGACGGCTCCACCCGGCCCGACCTTCCCGAATTACGCGAGCTGACACTGTGTTTGGAGACCGAGGGCGCACTGCTGCTCGGCGATGCCAAACATGCTGATCACCTCACAAGCGCGATCGATGTAGACCGAACCGGACCCGTCGCCGAACGGCTTACGTTGGCCGCGGCCAACGCTCGCCGAATCATCGGCCGCACGGATGAGGCGCTCACGATGTATCAGGCGCTGTGGTCTCATGGATCGGGCCGCGTTCGACTGAATGCCGGACTCTGGGCCGCCGACCTGCACATGTGCCAGGGGCGATTCGCGCAGGCACTCGAATTATGTGACCGCCTGGTCGAACTCGCGGAATCCGATGATCACGAATTCCTCGGCGATACCGCACGGCTTCGGTACCTCACCTACCGGATGTCGTTCGATACCGACGCTGCGGCGCGATATCTGAACGAGGCCGACGGCCATTACCGTTCAGCGGGAAGCATTGTCGGACAAGCCAATATCGCCACAAATCGCGCCGAACTGTTGGCGCTCGTCGAGCCGAGCCAGGCGATTGCGGCAGCCGCCGCGGCCATCGCGATCCAGCGCGAACTCGGTGCGCTGCACGAACTCGGGAAGGCGCACACCGCCCTCGGTATCGCCCAACTGGCTCTCGGAGATCTCGATGCGGCCGAACGAGCCTTCGCCGACGCCTGCGAGACACTGGAACGCGCGGGCTACCGCTCCGGTCGAGCCAGGGCCGAATTGTTCCGAGCCGGAGTGCACGCCCAGTGCGGGCGTGGAGAAGACGCTGCCGCCGGAGCACGTTGGGCGGTCGCGGAATTGGAGGCGGTCAACGTCTATCCCGCGCTCGTGCTGGTCGCACGAGCGGTGCTGGCGTTGCTCGGCTGGCCCGACCCGGCAGTCTCACTGGCGGCCGCGCGGGCGCACCTCCGCATTCAGCCTCCTGCCCCCGACAGCGATCTGGACCTCGGTGCCCAACGACTGAGCGCCCGGATACTAGGGCTCGATCCAGATGCTTACTACCGCGAGGCCGTCAGCCGAACCGATTCCGCCGCAGGGTATTACAACCACAACGTGCGGGTCGTGACAGCCGCAGGCCCGGTGAATGTCCGAATTCCGGTAGCTGGCGCGGACATTATGGATCTGCGGATCTGGCCGGAAGTAGAGGTATTGCGGGCAATCGAGCCCTTCGTACCCGCAGCCCCTCGACTGCGGTGGCAGTCCGCTCACCCCACCTACCAGATCCAAGACTTCATCACCGGCGATCTCCTCGATGACATCGCGCCGCGCGGGCACGCGGTCCCCGATTGCGTACCGCGGGACGTTTCCCAGCTCTTCGCGGATCTGCGCAGGATTCCCACCGAACTGCTGCCCACACCGCCCAACGCGATGACAGAAGATCCGGCAGCGTTCGCCCACCGGTTGTCGGACATCACCATACGCGTCTACCAGGAGAATCAGCATCGATTCGGAACGCTGTACCGCAACCTGGGCGTACCCGAGAACCCGCTTGCCACAGTGCTTTCCGGCTGGAGCACCCTCAAATCCCGCCCGTTCCGTCTCGTACACGCGGACGTACACCGGAAGAATATGATCATCCAAAATGGTACCGCCGTCGTATTTCTGGATTGGGAACTGGCGTTGTTCGGCGATCCGCTATACGACGTGGCGAGCCACCTGCACAAGATGGGCTACCAGCCGGACGAGCGATCTGCCTTCCTCGCTCAGTGGGTCGCTGCCGAACCAGAAGCCGTGACCGGGCGATGGGAGGCCGACCTGCGAACCTATCTCGACCATGAACGGATCAAATCCGTCATCGTCGACTCGGTGCGGTACGCCAAAGTGCTCGCAGAAAGAAGCAGGACTGCCGATCAGGAGCGGGCACTTGTGGACAACCTTGTCGCCAAAATCAATGCTGCTCATGAGATTTGGGGCAGCGGCGCGCGGTTCGATGCGGGGTTTGTCGACTCGAAGCTGCGAGCGGCTCGCTAGGTCTGCGGCCTCCTACCTTCGCGAACGAAGCTGCCAGGAGGTCTGCGGAGCATCCAGGATGATGAAGCCGTTGTCGTCGACTTGATTTCGGTTGCGGCTGTAGCTCGGGATTGGATTCCATGCGCCGCCCGCAGATGCGGTGGCCGCTTGCAGTTCTGCGAGAAAGGCATTCAGCCTGGAACCGTTGCGTTGCGCCAGGGCGGTGTTGTCGAGGGGTTGGTTTCCGGGCCGCCCGATGGGCGGATTCCACGGGAAGAAGATGTCGGTCGTGACCGCTAGTTCGAAGGTGAGAGCTTCTTCGCCGGGCAGTGCGTCCATACCGCCCAGGACAACCGACGGCTGGTGGAACGATTCCGGGAGCGTGGCCGCCGAACCGATGGATCTCATATCCGAAACCCAGGACTCCGCGATTTGTCCTTCGCGGTCATAGAATTCGAGTCGGCTTGCGGGCACGGCTCCGAAGGATGCGTCCAAGTATTTGACGAAAACACCTCGGGATCGGGATTCTTCCGGCTCCACATTCGGCGCCAACTCGGGGTGATCGGTAAGGAAGTCCAGGATGTAGCCGTCGCGGTCGAAGACGAATCGGCCTTCCATCAGGGATAGTTCCCGCACTCGCAGGATGCCCGTGCGCTCCCCCGCGTCGAGCACGGCTTGCTGCCAGCGCAACAGGAGGTCGTTGACCGCGGGTACGTCAACATGCCAGACGAATATCTCGTCTTCGCAGCTGTTCCAGTTATTTACATGGGCTTCCGAAGACGGCACCGAATTCCTCCTTCCGCCATTGGAAAGTATCACGTGAGTTCTTGATGACCAGGACGTCAATGCGCGGAACACCATCGGGGCCGCATAGCTGAAGGTTCTGGGCATGGCGTAGGGCGTTTTCGATCCATGCCTTGTCCGAGTTGCTGAATCGGGCGGAGGCTGGGTCGACGAGGATTTCGACGATCTTCTGGTAGCCGGGTGGGGCGTTTTGCCAGATGCCGGTTTGGTCGTTTCGTGCGTTCGCGCCGTTGAGTTGGTCGATCGCGGAGTTGATGTTAGCCGGGACTCTGGGGCCGGTGACGAGCTTCAGTTGGTAGGCGGCCTTGTTTACCGTGTCCAGGATGTCCGCACCGAACTTCTCCTGGCGGCCGGTCGCGGGATCTATCGCTTCGACGTAGCCGTCGAGAACGATTCGGGCGGTGGGGTTTTCATTGAGGAGGCGGACGGCACGCTGGATTTCGTTCAACCGGCCGTCGTTGTTTGCCTTCGCGGCCTCGGAGATTTGTTTGGCGAGGTCTTGCGGGTTCTGCAGACGGCCGGAGTCGATGAGTGACTTCAGTTCTGGGAGCAGCCGTTCGGTGGCTGCGGTGTCGACTGCTTCGATCGCGGATTCCAGCACGGCGGTGTCGGTGGGCGCGTGGTTTGTCATCTGGAGGAAGGAGCGCCAGATGTCGGGCATTTGGGTCGAGTCACCGACCAGGAGGCGCTTCGGGTCGCCGTTCTTGTCCAGGATGCGCTGGCGGGCGTCGCGGTAGGCGCCGTCGTCGGAGCCGTCTCGTGCGGTGGAGAAGATCGCGGCCGAGTACTGGATTCGGATCGTATTCGTTTGCCCGGGTGCGGGTTTCGGTGTCGGATTGGCGAACGTCATCGGCGGGGTGGTGGCCGAGGCTCCCGGGGCTATGACTCCCAGAGAGATCTCCTGAGTCGCCATTCCCGGTGTCGCTGACGCGACTACCGTGGCGTCGCCAGCGGTATTACCGGTATTGGTCACCGTCACCGTCCAGCTACAGGTTAGGGTCCAGCAGTCGGGAGTATTGCCTTTCACGCTGAAGTCGATGGACGGCGCGGGTTCGTTCTGATTGGGAATGACGCTCGGTGCTTGCGGACTGGTGGAGGCCGCGGGCGGTAGGACCTTGTCGACTTTGTCCTTGGTGGGACCCGCCTCCGCCGGGGCGGGTGTGATCGAGATGTGCGGCACGTCGGCGTCGTTGTCGATTGGAATGATATGTGGGGCTGTGGTTTTCGGGCCGGAGCCGAGGTCGGTCTGCACACCTGCGGGGCGAACACCCCAGCCCGGTCGCACCGGTCCGGTCAGCCAGAGCAGCGAACTATCCGCGACGGAGATCGCGGCCGTCCACTCGCCCGACACCAGCGTTCGGACTCGCTTGCCACCGATCACTTCGACCGCGCCGTCGGCGCTGGCTGCGTTCGAGAGCGAACGCACGAACGCGGCGAGCGCGGTCGGATTGAGTGTGCTGGGGATGTCGACGGGGAATTCAGCGCCTCGGTCGGGTTGCACCCACTGATCGCGTAGTTTTCCGGTCTTCTTGGGGGCTCGGCGGGCCCAGAAATCACTGTCACCGCGCACGGCGGTTCGATCCGCGGTGGCCACGAGGTCCGCTCGGCCGCCGATCGGATCGGTGATAACACCTGCGGTATCGCGGTCCCGGGTGACGACGACGTCACCGGCGACCTGGCGGCCGTCGGTATCGGAGTAGACCACTCGCATGCTCAATGCGGGCGATTTGGCGAGCAGGTCGGCTGCTGCGGAGAGGCTTCCGGTGGACGAGTCGGACAGCGTCTTGATCGCCAGCCGGATGGACCCGTACGTGGTGAGGCTCGCGAGCACGAGCAACAGACAGATCGCGACCGCCATCGGACGAGCATGTGGCGGCGACGTGGCTTCCGGATTTTCCGAGTCGTATGCCAGTTGCATCGATTCACCCCCGTGAACACAAACCCCCCTGCGGGACAAGAAATCTCGTCTCGCATGAACCGTAATCATTTCCAACGTCGGCGCGGAGATCAACCCCGATCGCATCAATGTGACACGGGCGACACGGCCGGCCCCGCGCGTTGGTCGTTCCTCGACCGGGCAGATGCCAGGTCAAGGCACGTTCGGCTTCCAATTCAAAGGAGTGCCAATCCAATTGGAATTCCGCCGACTTCGGGATGGTCAGCGCTCGGAATACAACACTGATTCCTACATTTCAATCGACGCCACATACCCAAACCCGCCCAGCACATACATTCAAACCGGTCGGTAGTATGCGATCGTCTAAATTCGCACAGCCGGGACGGTGGGGGCTATGACTTTGTTCAAATCGGACATCGATCAACTGAATACTCTGGCCGTGACGTTGGAGAATGCCGGGAATGCCATCGACGCTGTCGATATCCGGAGTGCTCTTTCCGCGGTGCATGCGGCGCTCGTCGCGTGCGACATCGTGCAGGTGTGCGATCAGAGCGGGGAGTTCATCGAAGGGGCCTACCTGCGGGTGGCTGAGCGGGAGCGGCAGGTCGCGGCGAGGGTTCGCGAGTGTGCGGCTGCCTACGCGATGACCGATGAGAACTTCAAGAAGGAGCTCGATAAGTTGGACTTCCACTCGTCCGGGGGTCGCTGATGCCCAATTCGAAAGGGGCGCCGACTCCGCGCGAGGTGGAGAAGTGGAACTTCTTCGCGCTCAATGATTGGGCGGCGGTCGTGCGGGCGGGCAATACGACATTCAAAACCCAGATTGATAAGGCGCGCAATCACTTCGGTGATGTCGGGCAGGGGTGGTCGGGTGTGACTCATGATGCCGCTTATGAGCGGGTCGATGAGGACTACACGCAGGCGCGGAAGGTCTTCTACGACATTGACGATGTGCCGGGGATGCTGGAGCAGGCCGGGAGCAGTCTGTCGTCGTTCAAGCAGGTGGTGCTGGACAAGATCGCCGACGCGGCCGCGATCGGGCTGTGGGTCGACGACGCGTGGCAGATCCCGGACAAAGAAGGCGTCGAGCGGCAGACCATCGATGATCATCAAGCCGCTGTCCGCGGCGCGCTCGCGGAACTGATGAACGAAATCGCAACGCACAAGCAGAAATTGACCGCCAACGCCGAACTCATTCGGGCCGCGGGTGACTTGTTCGGCTCCTCCATCAATGTCGACGAAGCCGCTGCGCAGGGTGGGCGACTAGGCGGTCAAGACGGCCGGGCGATTGCTCTCGCCGCGCAGAATCATGACACCGGCGCGTTCGCCGGCATCGTCGACAATATGCCCGGCTATGTCCTCAACGACCAGGAGCGGCGAGCCCTCGCGAATGGCGAGGAAGTGTCGACCGTGCCCGCGGCCGTGCAGGACTACTACCGCGAGTTCTATCGTGCGGCCGGTAAGGACGGCGTGCTGGCGCTGGACGACTATCTGTCCGGCCAGGAGAAGGGCGGCAATACTGTCGCCGCAGCGCAGCGGGACAACCTCGCCAATGGCATCATGCTCGTCGGCAATGACAAGGTCGTCAGTCGCGGACCCGACGGGAAGATCCTCGCCCAGGGCGGATACGCCAACCTGCCCGCCGACATCCGCGAACTGGTGTCCGGCCGCGTCGAGGACAGGGTCGCCGCCTACGGCTCCCCCGCGCAGGTGCGCGACCGATTCGCCCAACAGGCCCGGTTCGCAGAGTTGCTCGGACAGGCCAACCCCGGTTACACGCCGGGCAAGGAGTTCGGAATCGAACTCGGCCGCCAGGGCGCGAGCATTGCGAACTATCTCAATCAGGTCGACAGGAACATGAACGGCAACCTGCCTTCCGCGTTCCTGGACAGCGACCGGGCGCTGATGGATCGCGCCGCGCAGCAGTACCTGACCGCCGCGGACCGCAACCACGAATCCGCCTACGCACTGCTGACCGGCGATGGAGTCACCACCGACCTGTCACACGGGGCCCTCGGCGACACCTTCAAACCGGACGCCTACAAGCCGAAGGAATTCGCAGACGCCGTCTTCCGCCACGACTGGCCGGATCAAGGCAAAGCCGCAGCAGGACTGTTCGATTGGGCGGGTGAGCACAGCCACGACCAAGGCATGACCGGTGACCATGCTCGACAGGTACTCGCGACCCTTCCGAATTACTTTGCCCCGCATGATCACAACGGGACACTGCTGATGGACGACGGCCGACCGATCACCGATGACGTGAAGGACGGTGTCACCACCTTCAGCGAGATCTCCAAGTCGTTCGCCAACAATCCGGAGTTGGCAACAGGTCTGGCAAAAGCGTTGGCCCCCAACGTCGACCTGTTCAACCTGCCGGGCGCGGTAACCGACGGGCACGGCGGTGTCACTCCCGTCACGACCGGCGTCAACGGTGAGCAGCTTTCCTTCGGCTCCAATGACGGCAGGCGAATGCTGTTCCTGGCCAATCTTTCCGACGATGGCTCCCTGTATCTCGAAACAGCACGCCAACTCAATCAAGCCGAGGTGACCCAGGGAATCGTTCAAGGGCGAGATCCTGATCCACTCGAGACAGCGAAGTACTTGGCCAACGTTGATGCACATATGAACGTCGGAGCCCAGAACGCGAAAATCTATCTGGACTCGCTGAAAGCCGACGAACACAACCATCACGTCCAAGACCAGTACGAAGCCAAACAACAGGCGGGCGAGTTCGTCAAGGACCTCATCGGGCAGAGCACCGATATCGCTATCGATCGGGTCCCCGGTGGTGCGATTGTCCACGGAATCGTTGGCGACCTACGTGATTCAGGCCTCGACCAGGTGATCGAAGCATGGAATCCCGAGCCAGATCTCAAAGGTGTTCAGTACCCGGACCTGTACGACTCCCGATCAATCGCGGATCAGGGCTTCAAGAGCTACCTCGAAGACGCGAACCAACGCAACGGCCAATCGATAACCCGGGAAAACGAGCGGGCCTATATCGGAAACTACGGTGGCGCCTACAACGACACGGTGGGAAGCAGCTTGTTGACCAACACCGACCAGATAAAGTACTGGCTCACCGGCGGCGTCGGAGCACCCAAGTAGACCGAAAGGCAAGAATGAATCACACGACTCGCTCCGTGCTGGTTATCTTGGCGATTTGCGGTGCCGTAAGCGCTTGCGGCACAACGGAAACAACAAAATCCATACCGACCTCGACCACAGCACCGTATACCCGCATGAACCTCGCCAATCCGTGTGACTCGGTGCCTGGCGAGCTCTTTGCACAGCAGGGGCTGGCTCCTCAACCCAGCATTTGGTATCCGGACAATGACCCCACGATTCCGGATTCGTCGTCCAATGGGTGTGATGTCCAGGTACTCAACTCGAAAAGCAGCTTCACGCTGACGGTCACCAATCGAGATTTCGATAGGGTTCGCGGCGGGTATTCGGGCTTGGTGAAGACCGATCTATCTGTTCAAGGGAAGCCACTGGACGGCAAGCGTGCGGACGTGTATCAGATCCGCGACACCGTGTGCATGGTTCTCGTAGACCTTCCCGGGGGGACGTTCAAGATGGATGGATCCTTCACGATTGACCCGGTCAGCGACGGTTGTAAGCGTGCCGTCGAATTGGCTCGGGCGTTCGTGCCCTACATCAGCATCACGCAGCGGTAGGGACCTATCGCCTAGGACTTCTTGCCCTTCAGTTGGTCGATGTCTACGAGGACGTTCTTGCCGGTGCCGGTGACTATGACGGTGGTGCCGTCCATGTGGATTGAGGTGGGGACTACGCCGAAAGGGAGGAGGCCGGCTACGTCGAGGAGGACCATGGGGCGGAGGGCGTTGAAGCGGGCTGTGGCCTCTAGGCGGTCTACTGGGACTCGGTGGAGTTCGCGTTTTGTCAGGTCGCTGAGGGGGAGGCCGACGCCGTGCAGGTTGGCTTCTACGTCTACGAAGCCGAATTTTTCGGTGCCTACGTGGTTTGCCTTGATTACGAGTTCGTCGTATTTGCCTCGGGCGGCCTGGAGTAGGACCGGGAAGCCTTTGATGTCTACCGAGGGGTTGGAGCCGAGGTTGGCGGTGTTGCGCATGGATTCGGCTGCGGCGTTTTCGGCGTAGGCCGCGGCGCCGAAGTCGGCGGCTACTGCCAGGCCCGCGATGATGATCAGGGTGATGAGGAGGGTGCGCACCTCAACATCATGCCAAGGTTGTTGGTGCGCACCGGGGGTCATTTGGTGACTTGGTGGATGAAGCGGGTGAGGTCGTCGGGGGTGTAGCCGAGGAGGCGGGCTCGTTCTACGGACATCAGGAGGAGTTGGGCCAGAATCCTTGCGCCCCAGCCGTCTTTGCCGTCGGTGACCCATTCGTCTACCTTTTCGACGCCGATGTCGGTCAGGAGCAGGCCGTGATCCTTGTGGATCTGCGCGCAGGTGGTGGAGATGGCGTCGAGGAGATCTGTTCCCTGGCGGGTGCATTCGAGGCTGAAGCAGTGCGTCAAGGGTTCGGGGACGCAGCCTTCGGGTGGGGATGACCTGATCGCGGTGTAGGCGGGGTCGTCGGGAGTCGCACCCTCCGAATTGATGAGGCTGTCTATCAGAGTGAAGCGGTGGTAGCCGGGTGGGGGCTCCGGCGGCCGCGGGGATGCTTTGCGGCCGAAGGACTTTTCGACTTCGTCGGCTGCCACTTCTTTGGATTCGTGGGTGATGGTGATGGTTCGGTGGCCGTCTTCGCCGGTTACCGTCCATCGGCCGCTGTGCGGATCTTCTTCATATGAGAGGTAGAGAGACACGGCTGATATTCGGAGCCGCAAGGGAATTGGTGGTGAAACGAAAAAGACCCCCAGCCAGAGGCTGGGGGTCTTCTCGAATGATGTTCCGGCGGTGTCCTACTCTCCCACACCCTGTCGAGTGCAGTACCATCGGCGCAGGTGGCCTTAGCTTCCGGGTTCGGAATGGGACCGGGC
>NZ_JBFAXC010000008.1:0-294844 GCF_040680615.1 Nocardia sp. NPDC052001
CCACTACCTGGCCTTTCTCACACTGGCTGCCGCACTGACCGGCTACAAGAAGCTCGCGAAAACACGAGCGAAATCATCCACGTGAGACACGGTCTAAGGAGCATCGCGTCCGTGCTTACCGAACTGCCCACCACAGGGCGTCTCTAACCGATACGACGCGAGCTTTCGCCCACTACTTCTCGCGAGTGCTCGAGTTGGCGAGGTGATCGGCGACGGTCGTGCGGGCGAAGGCGAGAAGGCGCTCGCGGGTGAAGATTTCGGGTTCGGACAGCAGCATGCGGCCCGCTTCCCGGGCGAGGGTGAAGGTGAGGTGCGGGCGCGGCCAGGTGATTGCGGCGTAGCGATGCGGGTATCGCACCGCTGATGAGTGCCGGGCACGAAAGACGGGAGAGATCATGACGCGACAGGTTGGCGATCATGTGGTCGAGCGGCTGCGTGAATGGGGGGTTGAGCAGGTATTCGGGTATCCGGGGGATGGAATCAATGGGCTGATTGCCGCATTCGGGCGCGCCGATGGGGATCCCGCGTTCATTCAGGTGCGGCATGAGGAGATGGCGGCCTTCGCTGCTGCAGGGTATGCCAAGTTCAGTGGGAAGGTGGGCGTGTGCGTTGCCACGTCCGGGCCGGGGGCGATTCATCTGCTCAATGGGCTCTACGACGCCAAACTCGATCATGTGCCGGTGGTGGCGATTATCGGGCAGACCGCGCGCAGCGCGATGGGCGGGAGCTATCAGCAGGAGGTGGATTTGCAGAACCTCTACAAGGATGTCGCCTCGGATTATCTGGTGGAGGTGAATGTTTCGAGCCAGCTGCCCAATGCTTTGGATCGCGCGTTCCGGACCGCCGCGGCGCGGCGGGCACCGACCGCGGTGATCATCCCGTCGGATGTGCAGGAAGAGCCGTATGAGCCGCCGACCCATGACTTCAAACAGGTGCCGTCGAGTTCTCCGGACCTGTTCTCCGCGTCGGTGATTCGAGCGCCGCAGGATCAGATCGAGCGTGCCGCGGAGATTCTCAACGCGGGTTCCCGCGTAGCGATCCTGATAGGTCAGGGTGCGCGCGGCGCTGCCGAGGAGGTCAAGCGCATCGCGGATCTCACCGGGGCCGGGGTGGCCAAGGCGTTGCTGGGCAAGGATGTGCTCTCGGACGAATTGCCCTATGTCACAGGCTCTATCGGACTGTTGGGCACTCGGCCCAGCTATGAGCTCATGCGTGATTGCGACACGCTGCTGATCATCGGATCGAACTTTCCCTACACCCAGTTCATGCCGGACTTCGGTCAGGCACGGGCCGTCCAAATCGATATAGACGGCGCGATGATCGGAATGCGGTATCCCACCGAGGTGAATCTGGTTGGCGACGCCAAAGCCACACTGGCGGAGCTGATTCCGCTGGTGCACGCGAAACCCGATCGGGCCTGGTCACTGGAAATCGAGCAGAATGTCGTGCGCTGGTGGCAGACGATCGAACGCCAATCCATGCTCGACGCCAAGCCGGTCAATCCCATGCGCGTGGTGTGGGAGCTGTCGCAGCGGATACCCGAAAACGCCATCGTCACAGCGGATTCGGGCTCGTCCACGAACTGGTACGCGCGGTGTCTGCGAATGCGCGGCGATATCCGCGGCTCATTGTCCGGAACGCTGGCCACCATGGGACCGGCCGTGCCCTACGCTCTCGGCGCGAAGTTCGCCCACCCCGATCGCCCGGCCATCGCCCTGGTCGGCGACGGCGCGATGCAGATGAACGGACTGGCCGAACTGCTCACCGTCGCCCGCTATCAGGATCGCTGGAGCGACCCGCGCCTGATCGTGTGTGTCTTCCACAACAACGACCTCAACCAGGTCACCTGGGAGTTGCGCTCCATGGGCGGCGCACCGAAATTCGAAGAGTCGCAAACTCTTCCGGACATCTCCTACGCCGACGTAGCCCGTAGTGCCGGTCTGGCCGCCATCGAAATCGACTCCGCCGATGAGGTCGGCCCGGCGTGGGAGACCGCCCTGGCGGCCGAACGCCCCATCCTGCTCGACTTCCGCACCGATCCCGAGGTACCGCCGATTCCCCCGCACGCCACCTGGGAGCAGATGAAAGACACCGCCGAAGCGATCCTGCGCGGCGACCCCGGTGGCTGGCATCTGATCGCCCAGGGCGTCAAAACCAAAGCCCAGGAAATATTTCCCGCCCGGGACAAATAGCCCACGTATGTGGTTTGTTCATTTTCGCTGGGGCAAGGTTTTTCGAGCTCGAATCGGTCAGGCGTCCGACAGGGCCTGGTCGAGGCTGTCGTAGACATCGAGCGCGATATCGAGCCCGGTGATCTCTATGGGCCGTCGGACCTGCGGGGACGCCACCACTTTCATAGTGCGGTTCGAGGCCGATTCCCGTGCTTCGAGCAGCACACTCAATCCGACCGAACCGATGAATCGCACCCGTGCGAGGTCGACGACCAGCACGGGCGATTCCGAGGCCGCCGCTTCGGCCAATGCCGCGGACAGTTTCGGCGCCGAGACGACATCGATCTCGCCGGACGCGGACAACACCAGTGCGGCCCCCACATTGCGGGTGCCGAGGGTCAACTCTGCCGCTTCGCCGCTCATCGCGCACCCACGGTGCCCGGGAGAGAACTCCGATCGGGAATCGTGCCACGGCAGATTATCAACTCGAACATATCCTTCCTCCGGGTATCGGTAGCAGGTCCGGCCCATCCAATCATCTTGGAGCGCGCCGTCGGTGGATTTCATGCGGCCGTCGAAACGCCCCCTGCGGTTGCCCGCAAGGGGCGCTCGGCCAGCCATTCGCGGGGGCTCGCTTCCCACTGCCGCGCCGACCAGACGTGCCCCGCCGCTCGCCATTGAGTCGCCGGGCAATACAGCCGAGCCCGCGTAGCAATTCACATTTTACGCCCCGACAGATCTGATTGTGCAGGTCCAAGCGTTTTTCGGACTCAGGAGTCTGGTTCGGGACCGGGTTCGTCCCGGGGCGGCAGGATGGGATCGGCGTGTTCGGGGCGGCCCTGCTCCATGCGGCGACCGCGGGCGAGTTCGGCGTCGAACTGTGCGCCGAGCAGGACCGCGAGGTTGGTGAGCCAGAGCCAGACCAGGAAGATCACCGCTCCGGCGAGGGAGCCGTACACCTTGTTGTAGGAGCCGAAAAAGCCGACGTAGAGGGTGAATCCGACCGATGCGGCGATCCAGATCAGCACCGCCAGCGCGCTACCCGGGGTCAGCCAGCGGAAGCCGTATTGGCGAGCGTTCGGGGCGGCCCAGTACAGCAGCGCGATGACCAGGGTCACCAGCACGACCAGCACCGGCCATTTGCCGATCTCCCAGATCCGCACGCCCGCCGAACCCCAGCCCAGCCAGCGCCCGGCTCGTTCGGCGAGCGAGCCGGTGAAGACGGTCCCGATCGCGCAGACCGCGATCAGGCCCACCATCAGCGCGGTCAAGCCCAGACGCAGCGGCACCGTCTTCCACAGCGGGCGGCCTTCGGGGGTGTGGTAGATCGAATTCGTCGCTCGGATAAAGGCTCCCAGGTATCCCGACGCGGTCCACAGTGCGGTCGTCAGGCCGATGATGGCCAGACCGCTGGAGAGCGAGCGTGAGCCCTGGAGTTGCTCGATGGCCTCGACCAGCAGAGCGGTGCCGCTCCCGGGGCCGATGGCGCGAACGGTGTCGATCAGCGATTGCGTCGACGCCGGGCCGAGCAGTCCGAGCACGGCGGTCACCACGATCAGGGCCGGAAAGATGGACAGCACACTGTAATAGGTCAGTGCCGCCGCCCAATCGGTGAGCTTATTGGCATCGAATTCTCGGATCGTGCGCCGCAGCACACCCCACCACGAGTGTCCGGTCAAATCGGTGGGATCGTCCGGAACCTGGTCAGCATCAATATTTTTCGTCATCATCGGTGTGGATCCGGGAGCGCGGAACTAGCGGGGGAGCACCCAGGTGGCGCGTGCGCCGCGCGCGTCCCGTTCGAAGGTGAACAGGACCGCTTGTCCTTCGGAGAGCGTGCGATATCCCGGTTGGTCGATACAGGAATGCTCGACGAATATGTTCCGGCCCGGTTGATCATCGGAGGCGAGGAAGCCGAATCCCTTCGCGGAGTCGAACCACAGCACGGTTCCGTGGATACGGTCGTCCGGTCCGGCATCATCACGATGCGCGAGCTGCGGTGCGGGCATGGGCACGGCTAGTAGGGGCACGGCAACTCCTGGGGCGTCGGCTCAACTGGGTTCACCCGCTATACCCGGCTCGTCGCGGCCGAATCATGCTCGAGAACACACGATGTGCGAGCGTGCGACTGTTTCCAAGATCGCTGTCGGGGTATGGCCAGGTCATCAACCCTGCGGCGAAAGAGCGGTCCCGATGAGAGCGACGCGCACAATGGGTTTCGAAGAAGAGTTCCTGCTCCTGGACGCGGACGGGGCGGCGCAGCCGAAAGCCGAGGCCGTTCTCGGCTGGTTGCGCGCCAACCCCGCGCCCGGGGCGCTGCGGTTCGAACCCGAACTGCAACCGATTCAAGTCGAAGCCGTCAGCGCGGTCCATACCGATATGGCCGCGCTGCGCGCCGAACTGCTCACCTCGCGTGAGCGATTGGCCGCGGCGGGCCTCGACTGCGGGGTGGCGGTGGTGCCGATCGGGACCGCGCCGCGACGCTGGGAGCATGCGCCCGATACGGCGATGGCGGATCGCTATGCGTGTATCCGGGGTCGATTCGAGGGTGCGATGCGGAGCTACACCGCGTGCGGCGCCCACGTGCACGTCGGGGTCGAGTCGCGCGATCTCGCTGTCGCGGTGATCAATCATCTGCGGCCGTGGCTGCCGACTTTGATTGCGGCGGGAGCCAATTCACCGTTTAACGGCGGCCGCGACTCCGGATACGATTCCTGGCGGATCGCTGAACAGAGTCGATTCCCCGGCTTCGGCCTACCGCCGTACACGCACTCGGCCGCGGACTATGACGAGCGAATCGCCACGCTGATCGACTGCGGTGTGCTGGTCGATGACCACATGTCCTTCTGGCTGGCCAGGCCCTCGGATGCCTATCCGACCGTGGAGATTCGCGCCGTCGACACCGCCGCGACGGTCGATGACGCGATCCTGCAAGCCGTGCTGTCGCGCGGGTTGGTGCACAAGGCCGTTCACGAACTGGCCGCCGGAATCGAGGGTCCGCGATTCGATGCCCAGCTGGGCGCGGCCGCGGTGTGGTCGGCGGCCCGGTTCGGGCTCGCCGGTCGCGCGGTCGATCCGGTCGAGGGGGTTCGTGTCCCCGCGATACACCTGCTCGACCGCATGGTCGAGTGGATCTCCGAGCAACTCGAGGAGCTCGGCGATCTCGATCTGGCGCATCGGTTGCTGCGCACACTGCGATTCGCGGGCACCGGTGCCGATCGCCAACGCGCCGCCGCGCGTTCGGGCCTGGCCGGGCTGGTGGATTCGTTCCGCCTCGGCCGTGCGAGCGCACCGGAGCCGATGCCGGCCCTCGGCCCATGATTCATACCGTTCGAGCCGGGGTAGAGCGGCAAGACCCGCAGCCCGCGGAACCAACAGGAGTGTTTATGAACGAGACCCCATCCGAGATATCGGTATTGCCTTCGCCCCGTGGGCCACTGTCGCAGGGAGTCATCGGCGTGCTTCGCGGCGACGCCGAGCTCGACGGCGATATGGTCGAGGAACTGCTGCGAATCGCCTCCACGGCAGCGCCTTACGGTGACGACCTGCATCTGGCGTTGCACACCTGCTACGAATTGCATTATCGCGGTGTCGAATTCGTCGATCCTCGCTGGGAATGGGATCCGGATCTGCTGCGGGTGCGCGCGGGTCTCGAGCAGCGGTTCCTGGCCACGTTGCGTCAAGACGTCGCCGGCGGGGTCGACCTCGAGGGCGAGATCGCCGCGTTGCTGATCGAGCCCGAGGATGGGATTGCCCGCTATCTCGCCGAGCAAGGCGAATGGCCGGAACTGCGTGAATTCTTCATTCACCGCTCGATCTATCACCACAAGGAAGCCGATCCGCACGCCTGGGTGATCCCGCGCCTGCACGGGGCGGCCAAAGCCGCGCTGGTGGCGCTCGAATTCGACGAGTTCGGCAGCGGCCATGCCGACCGCATGCACGCGCGGCTGTACGCCGATCTGCTCACCGGAGCCGGACTGAACCCGGACTATCTGCACTACCTCGACGATGTGCCCGCGCCCATGCTGGCGCTGGTGAACCTGATGTCGCTGTTCGGATTACATCGCGATCTGCGCGGTGCGCTGATCGGGCAGCTCACCGCCGCGGAGATCACCTCCTCTCCGTCGGCGCGCCGAATGGTCGCGGCGCTGCGCCGTCTCGAGGCCGATCCGGCGTGCGAGCGGTTCTACGCCGAGCATGTCGAGGCGGACGCTGTCCACGAACAGGTCATGCGCCGCGAAGTCGTCGGCAATCTGCTCGCGGCCGAGCCGGAGTTGACCGAGTCGGTGGTGTTCGGAATCCAGGCTTCGAACCTGCTGGAGGACCATTTCAACGAAGTTGTGCTGCATCATCATTGGCGCGCCGGCCAGAGTTCGCTGCTCCCATCCATGTCATCGGAGGAAAGGATCGGTGATGCGCTGTGCCCGCCGAATCAGACGCTACTGAATACCGCCGCGTCACACTGACCCGTGAGGGGCCCGCATTGATCGCGGGCCCGGTGGAACTGGTCACCGATGACGGCACCGTGATCCGTTCGGATCGCTTCGTCGTGGCGCTGTGCCTGTGCAAGCGCTCACGCACCTACCCGCTCTGCGACACCAGCCACCGAAAACTTCGCAGGCCCGCTCGCTCGTGATTGAGTGTCATCGGACTTGTCGAACAGCGGGAGGTGCCGATGTCACAGGATCTTTCGAGGATCGCACGCAATTTCGATGCCGTCCTGGCGCAGGCCGACGGCCCGATGTGGGTGGTCACCGCGGTCGCCGGTGATCAGCGCGCGGGCTGTCTGGTCGGCTTCGCCTCGCAGGTCAGCATCGAACCGCGTCGGTTTCTGGTCTGCGTGTCCAAGGTCAACCACACCTATTCCATCGCCGGGGCAGCCAGGCATTTGGCTGTCCATCTGCTCGGCGCGGACGCCACCGCGCTGGCCGAGCTCTTCGGGGCCGAAACCGGTTCGGAAATAGACAAATTCGAGCATTGCGAATGGCAGCAGGGCCCGCACCGGCTGCCGATTCTGGCGGGCGCGGCGGGCTGGTTCACCGGTGAGATCGTGCAGACCGCCGACCTCGGCGACCACGTCGGGTTCGTGCTGTCGCCGACCGCGGCGGAGCCCGCGACGGCCACGAGTCTTCGATCCCACGCGGTCGCGGATCTGGCACCCGGCCACCCGGCGTAGTCCCGGCCACCTCCGAACACATCCCTGAGTCGGGGAACGCCCTCGAAGTCGGCGGCGCGGCAATCTCGCCCTGCGGATCGTTTGTCTCCGCACCTCCCGGGTAGACCGCAAGCATGATCATCCCGGAGGTCGCCGTGCCCGGCCCGCGCGCGATAGACGATGTCGTGATCGTGGTCCCGGCCCGTGATGAACAGCAGCTGCTGCCGGGCTGCCTCGATGCCCTGCACCGGTCCGCGGAGCAGGTGCGTGTCCCGGTCCGCATTCAGGTGGTGCTCGATGCGTGCACCGACGACTCCGCGGCGATCGCCGAGGCCGCGGGGGCGAAGGTCAGCACCGTGACCGCACACAATGTCGGGATCGCCCGGGCCGCCGGGTTCGCCGCGGCGGGTGCCGATCGCGGTGCCCGCACCTGGTTCGCCACCACCGACGCGGATTCCCGTGTCGATCGCTATTGGCTGGATCGGCAGCTGCGGTACGCCGAAGCCGGCGCGGAGGTCGTAGCCGGGGTTGTCACGGTGACCGATTGGGATCAGTACACCCCGCAGGTCCGCGCTCGCTACGAGCGGGCGTACCGGATGGGGCGCACGGCCGGTCATGTGCATGGCGCGAGTCTGGGGTTTCGAGCCGATATCTATTGGCGCACAGGAGGATTCGAGCCGCGAAGCTCCGGCGAGGATGTGGGGTTCGTGCGCCGGGCGACCGCCATGGGCGCGCGAGTGGCCTGGGCGGAGGATGTCGTGGCGGTGACGTCGGGGCGGCGATTCGGACGCGCGCCCGGCGGGTTCGCCGCACATCTGCGGCGACTGGAGTCCTCGTATGCACCGGGAGCCGAAAGTGCGTGAGCGCTCCCGCGACCTCCGTGAGCGGCTGCGCCAGCTGTCGAGTTCGGGCTGCCTGGACCTCCCTTTCCCCGGCAGCGGGATGACGCTGCAGCGGTTTCGTGCACTCGCGGCAGCCAGTGCCGAGGACACCGTGCTGGGGCGCATGGTCGAGGCGCACGCCGACGCGGCCGCGATTCTGCACGAACTGGGTGGGCGGCCACCGGTGACCGGGCAGCTCTGGGGGGTATGGGCGGCCGAGCCGCCCGAGCCGGTACTGCACGCTCGCGCGGGCTCGGCGGGCTGGGTGCTCGAAGGGCGCAAGCCGTGGTGTTCGGGTGCGAGCATCTGCAGTCACGCACTGGTCACCGCCCGCGACGGACAGCAGCGCCGCCTTTTCGCGGTGTCATTGTCCCAGCCCGCGATCCGACCGGTGCCCGATAGCTGGCACGCGGTGGGAATGCGCGAATCCGATTCCGGCGCGGTGGATTTCAACGGCGCTATGGCTACGGAGGTGGGTGCGCCGGGCGCCTATCTGGACCGCCCCGGATTCTGGCACGGTGCGATCGGGGTGGCGGCGTGCTGGTACGGCAGCGCCTGCCAGGTGGCCCGGCCACTGCACGAGCGTGCGGCCAAGGGCAGGGCCGATGAGCACGCACTGGCCCATCTGGGCGCGGTGACCGCTGCCCTGCGTGCCGCGCGACTGGCGTTGGCCGCGGCGGCGGCGGACATCGACGCCGATCCCCGCGGCGACAGCCGACGCGCGCGTATCCGCGCCCGTACCGTCCGTTCCCTGGTCGAGGACGCGGCCACCACGACGGTGGATCGTGTCGGTCGTGCTCTGGGTGCCAGCCCGTTGTGCATGGATATCGAGCATGCGAGGCGGGTCGCCGACCTCACGGTGTACGTGCGTCAAAGTCACGCGGAAGTCGATCTGGCCGACCTCGGCCGTGACATCGCAGGAGAGGAATTCCCATGGCCGGACCTGTGATCGATGTGCGGGCCACCGGTGTTCCCGAGGAGCGGTGGGAGCAGTGGCGGCGTGGCCGTGCACCACTGCCGCTTCCGGAGGCGCCGCATCTGATCGTCGTGGCCGCGCATCCCGATGACGAAACGCTCGGTGCCGGTGGACTTGTGGCGATGGCGCACGCGGCCGGCACGGCGATCACCATCGTCAATGTCACCGACGGCGAGGCGTCCCATCCGAATTCCCCCTCGCACAGCCCTTCCCGACTGGCCGCGATTCGCACCGACGAAGCCCGCAGTGCCGCAAGGGAGCTGGGTGCCGGTGCGCCCGTTCGCCTCGGCCTGCCCGATGGCGAGATCGCCGCGTACGAAGACGCGTTGACCGACGAACTGCGTGCGCTGCTCGATGGTTTCGGCGCGGGCGGGGCGGTCTGTGCGGCGACCTGGCGATACGACGGTCACCCGGACCACGAGGCGGTAGGGCGTGCTGCCGCCACGGCCTGTGGGGACACGAATACCGAACTGCTGCAGTACCCGGTGTGGATGTGGCAGTGGGCCAGCCCGGACGATGTGCGGCTGCGGTCGTGCACACCGGCGGTGCTGACATTGCCCCCGGCCGTGCAGGCCGCGAAAGGTCGTGCCATATCGCACTTTCGCAGTCAGCTGCTGCCGTTGTCCGAGGACCCGGTCGACGCCGCGATCGTGCCGACCCACGTCCTGCGCCGATTCACCGGCCCGACCGAAACCTACTTCCGATGAGCCCGCCCCGGCTGCCGAACTCCTACTTCGAGCAGATGTACGCCGCCAGCACCGACCCCTGGCAGTTCACCACCCGCTGGTATGAGAAACGCAAACGCGCACTCACCCTGGCGGCGCTACCGCACCCGCGCTACCGGTCCGCGTTCGAACCCGGTTGCGGTATAGGCGTTCTGACCGTCGAGCTGGCCGGGCGCTGCGATCGGATCGTCGCCACCGACGTCGTGGACGATGCCCTACGCCGCGCCGCCGACAGGCTGGCCGGGGCGGCGGCAACCGTGGAGCTGCGGCGTTGGGGACTCGGGGATGACTGGCCCGCAGAGCATTTCGACCTCATCGTGCTGAGCGAGGTGTGCTACTACCTCGAAGCTGCTGCCCTGCGCGCGGTCGTGGACGAGCTACTGGACCACCTCGAGCCCGACGGGGTCGTGATCTGTGTGCACTGGCGTCACCCTGTGCCCGAGTATCCGCTGACAGGTGACGAGGTTCACGCCATCCTCGGGGGCCATCGCGGCCTGGCCACCGTGGGGTCCTACCGCGACGACGACTTCCTGCTCGAGGTGTTCACGCCGGCGCGGTCCCCGCGTCGTTCCGTGGCACAGCAGGAGGGCCTGGTCTGACGTCGGCGCGGTGGCCGGATAACGGTTTGGTTCGCGCCGACGGGGTATGTCGTCAGTGTCGGACTGTTCGGCCTGGTTTCGAGCTCGGTTCAGGTCGCGGCCGATGCTCACGGCGAACGCACTGTCACCGATGACTGCACCCTCAACGCGGAGGCAAAGCGTTTATACGCCGTGAGGTCAGCTACGAAGGGAGATTGCTCATGATGGTCGATCGACGAACGTCCGGAGAATCGTCACCGCAGCCGCGCCCCACGCTTCATCACGCCGGAGAAGGCATCGAGGATGGCGTCAACGTCATCGGTATCGTGCTGGGCGGGTTGGCAATTGTCGCCCTGGGGTTGACGCTCGTCGCTGCCGGATACGGCTTCGCCGGGTGGGCGACGGTGGCGGGAATCGCCTGTGTCGTGCTGTTCTTGTCCAGCGCGGGAGTGATTTACGCTGAATGGCGTCGCCGCAGTGGTGACGAGCAGCCGGATCCCGAAGTCCGGCAGGGGCATTGAGTCGATACCTTGCCGACCGGTGTGGCCGGTCGTTCACGCCGTGCCTAGTATGCAGGGGTGCTTACTCGCGGTGAACCCATCGATATCCTATTGGTCGAGGATGATGCCGGTGATGAGCTGATAACGCGAGAAGCGCTCCAGCACAATAAAGTCGGCAATGTCCTGCATGTGGTCCGCGATGGCCAGCAGGCGCTGGATTTTCTCTACCGTGCGGGCGAGTTCGCCGATGCTCCGCGCCCGGGCCTGATCCTGCTGGATCTGAATCTGCCCAAGTACGACGGGCGTGAGGTGTTGCAGCGCATCAAATCCGATCCCGAGCTGTGTGCGATACCGGTGGTCGTGCTCACCACCTCCGCCGCGCAGGCCGATGTGCTGAACAGTTATCGCCATCACGCCAGCGCGTATATCACCAAGCCCGTGGACCTCGATCAATTCCTCGAGGCGGTCAGGAAGATCGATCACTTCTTCCTGCAGTTCGTCCGCTTGCCCGCGCGCGAGCAGCCCGCGTTGCAAGTCAACGACTAATTCCGGCCACCGCGCCCGGCGGCGAAACTCCGCCCTGACCGGCGCGTCGCCCGAGAATCGGCGCACCTCGCGCCATCATGAATTCATGACCGAACCCGTACGCGGATCCTCGGCACCCCTGCCCGTGCAGCAACAATTACGAGGTACCGCGGCCGCGGCACAACACGCCGCCTGCGCCGTCATCGGCCGAGAGGTCGATCTCTACTCCGAACTCGAATTGCAGATCGTGCTGTTCGACGAACTCGATCTGCCTCCGACTCCCGATTCGGCTACCGACACCGCCTCCCTGCGCGAGCTCTATGACAATGACCCGCACCCGTTCCTCGAGCACCTACTGGCCTATCGCGACACCATGGGCAGACTCGGCGATCTCGGCTGAATAGCCCGTAGACGCTCGCCGGTGTCAGGAATCACCGTCCGCGGCACGAAGTTTCGCCAGCAGCGGGCGCGCCGCCTCGGCAAGGAATCGGTCCTGTTGTTCGTCACCGATCTGGACCAGAGCCAGATCGGTGAATCCCGCGTCCTTATACGGGCGCACCGCGGCGACGACGGCATCGAGGTCGGGACCGCAGGCGATGGTGTCGGCCACATCCTGCGGGCGCACGAACTGGGTCGCGGCCGCGAACGCTGCCGGTGTCGGCAGATTCGAGTTCACGTCCCAGCCGCCCGCGAACCACCGGAACTGTTCGTGCGCGCGGGCGATCGCCTTGTCGCGGTCGGTATCCCAGCTGATCGGCAGCTGGCCCGTCACCCTCGTCGTGGGCGCACCGGAACCGGCCACTCGCGCGCCGTGCCAGGCTCGGACCAGGTCCGCGTCGGGATCGGTGGTGATCATCTCATCGGCCAGGTCGGCGAAGCGTCGCACCGACCGGTCCCCGGACACCGCGACCGCGATCGGCACCGGTTCACGCGGCACATCCCAGAGCTTGGCCGCGTCGACCCGATACCAATGCCCGTGGCGGCTCACCGTATTGCCGGAGAATAGATCGCGGATGATGCCGATGGCTTCCTCGAGCCGATCCTGGCGTTCGTCCAGACCCGGCCAGCCCGCGCCGACGACATGCTCGTTGAGGCTTTCGCCGCTGCCCAGCCCGAGGGTGAACCGGCCCTCGGCGAGGATCTGCAAGGTCGCGGCCTGCTGAGCCACGACAGCGGGGTGATAGCGCAGGGTCGGACAGGTCACGTACGTCATGAACGGGATGCGCTCGGTCGCCTGTGCGACGGCTCCGAGCATGGTCCACGCGTGCGGCGCATGGCCTTGTTCGGCGAGCCAGGGCGAATAGTGATCGCTGCTGACCAGGAAGTCGAATCCGGCCTGTTCGGCGGCGACGGCATAGCGCACCAGGTCGCGCGGCCCGCTCTGCTCTGTCATCAAGGTGTATCCGAATCGGGTCATGGCCCGGCCCCTCTCACTCGATTGATGGACATCGACTGGCTACCCGTTACCGATCGGATGTATCGGGGCGAACGAAAGGCAAAGCGCAGGACGGCTTTCCGGTGCGGAATGCCGCTACCGGCCGGTACGAAGCGTGTTTCGGTGTCGATCGAGTGGGTAGCGCGATGGATATCCCTGCATTCGATACCGAAGGATGTTCGATGTCCGAAACGAATCACGAGGCAATCGACCTGCTATTGGCCCAGCACCGGCAGATCAGAGTCGCGTTGGATGAGGTGCGGTCCTCGACCGGGAGTGAGAAGAACGCGCGATTCGCGGACCTGGTGCGATTGCTCGCCGTGCACGAAACCGCCGAGGAACAGGTGGTGCACCCCGCGGTACGCCGCGTTCTGGACGACCCCGAGCTTGTTGCCGACCGGCTGCACGAAGAGCACGAGGCGAAATACCTGTTGAACGGGCTGTACAAGATCGGTGCCGAGCACAAGAGTTTCGATACCGAGTTCGAGGTGTTCGCGGACAAGGTGATCGCCCACCTCGAGCTCGAGGAGACCGAGGAATTCGGGCTGGTGCTGGATTTGGTTCCGGCCGATGTGCGCGACCGGATGGCGAGTGCCATCGCCTTCGCCGAATTTCTCGCCCCGCCCCTGGACCATTCCGGTGCCGAGGTAGTCGCCGAGCCGCCGCTGGAGGTTTTCGACCGCCTGCGCAACGGTCTGCGGGAATGGCGTCGTCAAGCCAGCATCGCCTGACCGCGCGATTGTTGTCGGACGGTTCGGGTTTGATGAGCCCGTGACCGTAAATGATGTGGCGCACCGGCTTCCGGCGATCGCCGAACTTCGGGACCTGTGCCGTTCGATGGCGATGCTCGAGGCGATCCTGAGCCCGGACTGGGTTGACCGGTACTACTCCTTCAACGCCGCGTGGGATGAAGGCCAGGAAATGGCCTCGATGCGCAACGGGTCGGGGGATGAGTATTCCATCGTGTTCTCCGAGGCCGGGGCGTATATCCGTGGGTTCGCCCATGAATCGCCGATGAGCCCGTATGCCAATGACGGTGAGCCCTGGCCGGGGGTGGTCGACGAGGTTCCCGATGCCTTCGCGCCTTTCGTGACCGAGCCCGCGTTCTCCGACCAGAACAAGGTGCCCGTGCTGACCGTCTGTCTGTGGCGTGCGGCGACCGATGATCGATGGCAGCACGGGGCGATCGAATTCCCCTCGGGCAGTGGTGATCTCGATGGCTCGACCGAGCTGTTCCAGCTATTGGTAGACCGCTCACCCGAAGCGTTCCAGCGCTTCGCTGAGGACTATTACGAGGTCGACGTGGACCTGAACACGGTGCGTGCGGTCTATGACCTGCGTCCACTGGATCAGGAGCTCGTATCGTCGTTGAACGCCGAGTTGACCCTGGCGGATCTGGCGGACGACCTCGCCGGGATCGGTTATCCGCACGCCGACTGAGATGCGGCCCGTGTCGTCGGGGCGGCGAAGCTGCCGCCGAAAGGTGGCAGGATGAGGTGAATGAGCGCGCGTAGCAGGAACAATGTGGTCGTCACGGGCGCTCTGGACGGTCCGACGGTGCTGTTGGCGCACGGCTTCGGATGTGATCAGCACATGTGGCGTTTGATCGTTCCGGCATTGGCCGAGCGATTCCGGGTGGTGCTGTTCGACCATGTGGGAGCCGGGCGGTCGGACGCCTCCGCGTGGACCGCGGAGCGATACGCGAGTTTGGACGCGTACGCCCAGGACGTGGTCGAGATCTGTACCGAAATGGATTTGCGGGATGTCATTCTCGTCGGGCATTCGGTATCGGCGATGATCGCGGTGCTGGCCGCGAATCATTCCCCGGACAGATTCGCGAAGCTGGTGCTGCTGACCCCTTCACCCCGCTATATCGATGACGGTGACTATCGCGGCGGATTCAGCGCCGCCGATATCGCCGAACTGCTCGACTCGCTCGACGCGAATTATCTGGGCTGGTCCAACACCATGGCCCCGGTGATCATGGGCAATCCCGAGCGCCCCGAACTCGGGCAGGAGCTGACCGAGAGCTTCTGCCGCACCGACCCGAAGATCGCGCAGGTATTCGCCAGGGCCACGTTCCTGTCGGACAATCGCGCCGATCTACCGAAGGTGAGCGTGGAAACCCTGGTGATCGAGACCGCGCAGGATGCCATCGCGCCGCGTGGGGTGGGCCGGTATGTGCACGAGAACATTTCCGGCAGTTCACTTCTCACCCTCGACGCGACCGGGCACTGTCCGCAATTGAGCGCCCCCGAGGCTACCGCGGCGGCCATTATCGGCTTTGCGGGAACGAGATGATGGCACGGACCGGCGACAGCGCCAGCGGCTCGCACCTGCCGGGGGACGACAACGCCGATACCGTGTTCTCGGCTTTGCTCGAGGACAGTGCTGAGGATCTGTACGAGAACGCGCCCTGCGGGTACCTGTCCACGTTGATGGATGGCACCATCGCGAAAATCAACGGCACCCTGCTGGGCTGGCTCGGCTACGAGCGCGAAAACCTGGTCGGGCGAAAGCATTTCGCCGATCTGCTCACCGTGGGCGGGCGCATCTACTACGAAACCCATATCTGGCCGACGCTGTCGATGCACGGCGAGGCGGGAGGTCTGGCGCTCGAGCTCGTGCGTGCGGACCGCTCGCGGCTGTCGATCCTGGTGACCTCGGTGGTCAAGGCCGGACCGGACGGCACCCCGCAGCTGATTCGCACCACGATCTTCGACGCCACTGATCGCCGCGCGTACGAACAGGAATTGCAGCGCGCCCGCGATGCCGCGGATCTCGAACGTGAGAAGGCCGAGCGCGAACATCAGCGGGTCCAGAAGCTGGTCGACACATTGCAGCGCTCGCTGCTGCCGCCGGTGTTGCCGCAGGTGCCCGGGATGGAGGTCGCGGCCTACTATCACCCCGCCTCGGCCGAGAACGTGGGCGGCGATTTCTACGATCTGTTTCCCCTCACCGGTGACCGCTGGGGATTCTTCCTCGGCGACGTCTCGGGTAAAGGCGCGTCCGCGGCGGCGGTGACATCGCTGACCCGCTACACGTTACGGGCGGCCGCGGTCTACGACCCGGATCCGATCGCGGTGCTGGAGAATCTCAATACCGTTCTGCACCATCGCTATCGCAACGACGAACCCCGCTTCTGCACCGTCGTGTTCGGCACTCTCACGCCCGCAATGGACGGCGCGGAACTGGTACTGAGCACCGGCGGGCACACCCCCGCGGTCCTGGTTCGCGCCGACGGCACCACCACCCTGATCGAATATCGCGGCGGAATGCTCGTCGGCGCGGTGCGTAAAGCCAAGTTCACCAGCGTCGACATCCGGCTGCTCCCAGGCGATACCGTGCTGTTCTACACCGACGGGCTCACCGAGGCCCGCACCCGCGGCCGTGAACGCTTCAGCGAGGAACAACTACGCGACCTCGTCGCCGACCTCGGACCGACCACCGCGCCCGCGCTGATCGAGGCGCTCACCGCGGTACTCGCCGGATTCGGTGACGGGGTCGATGACGATACCGCCCTACTCGCCATGAGCATTCCATCGGCCGGAGGCCAGCAAGCGTGAGCACCGATTTCACCGTCACCCAGCACACCGGTCCGGCCGGGCCGGTTCTCACCTTCACCGGTGAACTCGACGCCGCCAGCTCACCGATCGCGTTCGAGGCCATTCGCGCGCTGGAACTCGATGCCGCCCAACTACTTCTGCTGGATCTGACCGCGCTCGGGTTCTGCGATTCGAGCGGTATCACCGCGCTGCTGGCCGCCCACAACTGCGCCGAAGACGCCGATGCGGCAATGGCTTTGGTCGGCGTTCCGGACCAACTAGCGCGCATCTTCTCTCTGATCGGTCTGGACAGTATCTTCACCGTCTACCCGACCGTCGAGGACGCGCATAGCGCCTGGACCGCCGACAGGTCGTGATTCAGCCTTTGCGTGGAATCCGTTGCGTCGTTGGGGCAGTAGGGGATTCGTTGAGCTGAGCGTTCATCGCGGCGGTCAGTTCGGTGAGGAAGCCGTCGAACTGACGCAGCTGCTCGGGGGAGTAGTGCGCCATCACCGCGTCGACGCGCTCGCCCAGGGGTCGGAAGAACTCATCGGCGAGGTTCTGCACGTCGGCACTGCTGCGTAGCGTCACCACGCGCCGATCGCTGCTGTCGCGCGTACGCAGCACATGCCCGGCCTGTTCGAGGCGGTTCAGCAGTGCGGTGGTCGCGGGCTGGGACAGTGCGATGCGCTCGCTCAGGCGCGCCGGGGACAGGAACACGCCGCGTTCCTCGGCGGCCAGGATCTCGATGAGGGCCTCGGCGTCGGTGGAGTGCAGGCCGAGCCAGGCCGCGAATTGGCGGCTGAACTCGCGAAAGTTGGCGCCGTAGGCGCGCAGACCCTCGATGACCCGCTCCTGCTGCGCCCGGGTAGCCGGGTGGTTCATCGGCCCTGTCCACCTTTCTCCGGCCGGATCGGCACCGGCGACACCGTTTGACAACCTACTCCCATCGTAGATACTTTCACCATGGAATGATTCCAGCATGGAAGTAGGAGATATGGACGAGACGACGGCGTCATCCCGTCGATGGCTCGGGTTGATCGCCATCGCCCTCGGCGTGGCCTTGATCGTGGTCGACACCACGATCGTGAACGTGATCATCCCGTCGATCATCGAGGGTTTGCATACGGGATCGACTCAGGCGCAATGGATTCAGGAGTCGTACGCGATCGTGTTCGCGGCGCTGCTGCTGGTGGTCGGGCGGATCGCGGACATCATCGGCGCGCGGCGGGTATTCGTCGCGGGCGTGGTCGTGTTCGGCGCGACCAGCATTCTGGCCGGACTCGCACCCGGTGGCGGGCTGCTGGTTATCGCACGATTCCTACAGGGTGCCGGGGCGGCGATGATTCTGCCGACCTCGCTGGCGCTGCTCAATGCCAACTTCACCGGCAAGGCACGGGGCCAGGCGTTCGCGATCTGGGGTTCGACCATCGGCGCGGCCGCCGCACTGGGCCCGCTACTTGGTGGCTGGCTGGCCGAAAACGTTTCGTGGCGTTGGGCTTTCGGCATCAATGTGCCGCTGGCGGTGCTGATCGTGGTCGGCGTGCTGACCTGTGTCGCGCCCTCGCCGCGGGTTCCGGGGCGCATGGATGTGCTCGGGTCGATCCTGTCGGTACTGGGCCTGGGGTTGTTGGCGTTCGGTCTGGTCGAGGGGCGCACCTATGGCTGGATCACCACCACCCAGCCGCTGGATATCGGCGGATTCTCGTGGGGCAGTGGACCTTCGCCGGTTCTGGTCGCGCTCGTGCTGAGCGCCGCCGCATTGGCGGGATTCCTCTGGCGGCAAGCGCAATTGCGTCGTGCCGGTGCCACGGACAAGGCGTTGATGGATCTGGGGCTGTTCTCACTGGCCTCGTTCCGCAACGGCAATATCGCCACGCTGATCATCGGCCTGGGTGAGTTCGGCATTGTCGCCGTGCTGCCGCTGTGGCTGCAATTCACCCTCGGCTACAGCGCCGTGCAAGCCGGTTTGGCGCTGGTGCCCATCGCGATCGGCAGTTTCATCGCCAGCGGTGCGAGCTTCGGAATGGCGGGCAAGGCCTCGCCGCTGAACCTGGTTCGGCTGGGATTGGCGCTCGAGGTGCTCGGGCTGGCCGGGCTCGCCCTGGTCGCCTCGACCGACAGCTCTTGGTGGTCACTCGCCCTGGTGCTGTGCCTGTACGGCGTCGGTGTCGGCTTCGCGACCGCGCAGGTCACCAATGTGGTGCTCGCCGACATCCCGGAGAACGACAACGGCCAGGCTTCGGGAATTCAGAGCGCGTTCCGCCAACTCGGATCCGCGCTCGGAATCGCCATCCTGACCACGGTGTTCTTCACGACGCTGAGTTCACAGGTCACCGACCATCTCGAAGCGGACGGTGTGCCCGCGGCGCAGGCCGAGCAGCATGCGCACGCCATCACCAATAGCGCGGGCGCTGCGATCGAAGGTTTCGCGGCCCAGCCGCAGACGCAGTCGATCGCCGATGCCGGACGGACCGCTATGACCGACGGCATCCATCTGGGCGGTTATCTCGCGGCAGGTTTCGTGCTCCTGGGCTTGATCGCCACGGCTCTGATCCCGAAATCGGAAGGGAGCGAACAGGAATCGAACAAGGCCGCGGCTCCTCCGGCGCACGTCTGACCGCGACGAATCCGGCCCGCCATTCGGCGGGCCGGGGTGTCGCATTGCCGGGCACGCGCGGTGCCTTGCCCGTGGCGCTATGAGCTCTCGGCAGCCTTCTTGATGCCACCGACCTGGTTCTCCCACATCCCGCGAGCATGCGCGGCCTCATCCTCGCTGGCGTTGTTGTCCTGACTCAGCGTGAGATGCGTACTCGACCCGTCGCCGGTCAGCTCGTAGGTGAGCGTGTGATAGTTCTCGGGCACATCCGGCTGGCCGGTGAGCGGGCTGTAATGAGTCATCTGCAGTACGCGCCCGGGCTCGAATGCGAGGATCCTCCCTTTATCCTCGTACTCTTTGCCCTGGTACTCGCCCTTCCAGACGATCTGGCTGCCCACCTGCCAGTCGGTGCGCACCTGCGCCCCGAACCAGAGCTCGGTGAGTTGCTCGGGGTCGGTCAGCACGCTCCACACCTGCTCCGGCGAGGCGGTGATATCGGTTTCGGCAGTGGCGATATATCCGGTCATGATGCAACTCCCTCGGATGGATTGCTTACCTTCACCCTATGACCGCACCGCCCGTCGCTCTTGGACAAACGCGTCATGCGCGGTGCTGTGGCGACCGATCGACGGCGGAGCCGCCGCAGACCCCTGCCGGTGCTGCGGCGGCTCCTGTTCCCGGCACACCGTGACATGCCGATGTTCGGCGTGCCGGTGGCTTGTCAGGCCGTGCGCGCGAGCCGGTTGCTCCACGACGACAGTCGTGTGCGGGCCCGCGAATTGCGCACCAGCGCAGCGGCATTCGCCTCGGCGCGGCCTTCGTAGTAGCCGCCGTTCGTGACCGGTGTGCCGGATGCGCTGAGCGCGACCAGCACCGCCGCTGCGGCGTCGAGCGGTGCGCCGCGGTGGCTGCGGTTCTGCGGTACGTCGATCTCGAAGTCGGCGGGATGCACGCTGATCGAGGTGAGCCCTTCCGGCCCGGTCTCGGCCAGTGAACGGCTGAACATGCTCAGCGCCAGCTTCGACTGCGCGTAGATCGCGGTCGGGGTGTAGATACCGTGGTTGCGGTCCAGATCGGCATAGTCGATATTGCCTCCGATGTGCAGGCGCGAGGTCACCGTGACCACCCGCCCGTGCGCCGCCGCGAGCGCGGGGGCCAACGCCATGGTGAGGCGTTGCGGGGCAAGATAATTCACCTGGAAGGTGAGTTCATGCCCGTCCTCGGTATGGGTGCGGGCCTGCGGGGCGGCCATGGACGCGGCGTTGATCAGCGCGTCCAGCCTGGGCAGTTCCGCGGCCAGGGTGCGGCCGAGCTCCTCGACCTCGGGCAGGCGCGAATAGTCGGCGTGCACCATGCGCACCTGCCCCGGTCTCGCCGCGCTCTGCAGCCGCCGCAGCGTCTCGTCGGCGCGGTTCTTGTCCAGGATGTGCGCGATGACGGTATCGCCATCGGCGATCACCCGTTCCGCGGTGGCGAAACCGAGGCGATCCTCGGCACCGGTCACCAGAACGGTTCGGATGCTGGACGAGCTTGCGGACATAGGACTCCCATCGGGAAAGGCGCGACCGGAACCGAAAACGATTGTCGCGCGCAAAAGTTCGCGAAAACATCGCGGACGATATGGAACGCCGCACGCTCGGCGGCGACAGTGCACGGCGCAGATCGACTGCGCGGCAAGGGATTCGACAGACCGGCTAGGACGGACTGGGCGGCTCGTCCTCACACCCGAAGCCGAACAGCTCCAGGGTGGACGGCATCCGCTCGGCGCGGTGCCCCTCAGCCTCGGCCACCACGCAGCGGGCGCGGTAGGGGCCAACGGCTGCAGTCATGCTCAGATATCAACCCATCCCGGGTCGCCGGGCAATACCCTCATCCCCGGTTTGACGGATCTTTGACACCGCACAGCGGCGGAGCGAGGGTGGTGGTCTCGCACCCCGGATAACCGAGCACTGGTTGGGGTCGGTGTGCGGCGGCAGGGTCGGAGGTATGAACTCCTTTGTTGCTCAGCGCAATGGCCGCCCGGTGGATGTGCGGGATCTGACTCCGCTGGCGTTCGCCGGATACGCCCACTTCACCGCAATGCAGGTGCGCGACCGCGGGATTCGCGGACTTGATCTGCATCTCGATCGGCTCCGGGATGCCTCGGTGCGGATGTTCGGCCGTGCCCTGCCGGACGAGCGGGTGCGGGCGTATCTGCGGACCGCATTGGCGAATGGTCCGGCCGATCTGTCATTGACCGCGACGGTGTACTCTCCGGCGGGCGAATTCACGGTCGCCGGAACGGATGTCGAGCCCGAGATGCTGATTCGGACCGGGCCACCGTCGTCGGGGCCGGCCGGCCCGCTCGCGCTCGCGGCGATCGACCACGAGCGGACGCTGCCGAGCGTGAAGCACGTCGGCGAGGTGGCCAAGACGTACTACCTGCGTGAGGCCGTCGCCAAGGGATTCGATGACGCCACGTTCCTCGACCGTCAAGGACGCCTGAGCGAGGCATCGATCTGGAATCTGGCCTTCTGGGATGGGACCGCGGTGGTCTGGCCCGTCGCGGATATGTTGCGCGGCAGCACATTGGGCATTGTCCGCAGGCAATTGGACCGACTCGGCGTTGCCCAGCGTGAGCAGGAAATCACCCTGGCGGATCTGCCCGCGCTGTCCGGAGCGGTGGTCATGAACTCGTGGAACCCGGGCATCGCCGTGCACCGGATCGAGTCGGTGTCGTTCGCCGAGACGGCACCGCTGGTGGAGATCCTGCACCGGGCCTATGCGGCCCAGCCACTGCTCGCGCCGTAAATGGATAGGCCGGGAAACTGCCCGCAGGCTCTCGGGCGTTGGTCACTTCAGTTTCTTGGCGACCTCCTCGGCGACGGACGCCTGGTAGCGGTCGGCGTAGGTGGGGGAGTCCTTGATCAGGTCATCGCAGAAGGCGGCGACGTCTTCGCCGACGACCTGGCGGACTCCCTTGCCCGCCGCGACGCCTTCCTCGAAGAAGTCGACGAGGCCCGAGAGCAGGTTCCCCTCGGCCAGATCGACCGGGCCGACCTTGAACAGGTATTTCTGGATCTCGTTGTAGACGATCTGATAATCGGGCGGAAGCGCCTTGACCCGTGCCACGTGCGCACGCCATTCGCGCTTGCCTTCGATGATGTCGCGGATGCCCACAGCTATTCTCCTCACCGCGCGAGTTTGGTTGCGACGTTCTTGTTCAACTGCTTTCGCCACTTGTCGCGATAACTCCCGGCTCCCTCTTCGCCCGCGATCGCGGCGCAGAAGCCTTTGATGTCATCGCCCAGCGCGTCGTGGACGCTCTGGCCGTCGGCCGCTGATTCCTCGAGCAGTCCGAGTGCGCCGTCGAGGATCGGAATCAGGTTGCGGCCGGTGAAATCCGTGTAGACCGCGAGGTTGGACTTGATCTCTTCCCACGCCGCTCGATGCTCGGCGGGCAGGGCCTCGGCGCGCGTGTCGAGCGCCTGGTATTCCCTGGTGAGATCGTTGCCGGTGACTTTCTCCCAGAAGTTCATTTACTTTCCTTGAGGTCATTGATGCGGGTCGAGACGAATTCCCATTTCGCCCAGAAGGTCGCGAGTTCCTCGCGCCCGGAGTCGTTGAGCGCGTAGAACTTACGCGGCGGGCCGACTTCGGAGGGGCGCTTGGAAACATCGACCAGCTTGTTCTTCTCCAGCCGCAGCAGGATGGCGTACACCGTCCCCTCGATGACATCGGTGAAGCCGAGGTCGTTCAATCGACGGGTAATGGCGTAGCCGTACGTCTCCTCGGCTCCGATGATCTGCAGCACACAGCCTTCGAGCGTGCCCTTCAACATCTCCGTCAAGTTGTCCGTGGCGATCCTCCTTCGATCCCGAGCGCACTATGCTGTGTCGCTGACTACCACTAGACTGTAACACACAGTAGCTCGGTGGGGATGCGTCAAGGAATCGGAAAAATGCGCTCGCTCGATGGTTGTGGAAGCGTCAGGAGCCGCAGCGCATTCGAGTTCCGTTGCCAGAATCGAGGATTCGGAGTCAGGGTTCATCGGAAGAGGCAGCGGTCATGGGTAACGTCGGCGGAACGTTCTGCCTGTCGTCAGTGCACGTGTTCTGGTCGTCGGACGACGAAGTGTTCGTCGCTCGATCCGACCGTCATCCGGATCTGATCGCTCGTGACGAATGGTCTTCGCTCGCGGCGATGGAAGCCTTGATCGATCTCATCGAACAGCAAGGGCCGCAAGACTATTCGTCTGATCGCTCCGCTGCGTGAGGAACCCGGTTACGCCCGGTGGCTCAAGTCCGCGGTGAGCGCGGCGGTGGCGCCGATGGCGACAACGACCGTCGGGGCCTACATCGAATCTGTTGCACCGCACAGCAACCACTCTCGGTCAAACGGGCCATCATCGCCGGCACCGAGATGATCATGACCGGTGGCGAACATCCGCCCGGCTGTCCCGTCGCCGCGATCACCATCGGCGCGGGACCCGACGACCCGGCGCTGCGCGAGTCCGCTCGCGCCATCTTCGATCCTGGCAGCGTGAGTTCCGAGACTGCCTGCGCCGTAATGGAACACCCGATCCGCAAGCGACGAATATCGCGACGCTGCTCATCGCGGGAATCGAAGGCGAATTGGTCCTGTGCCGCGCCGAAGGAGACAACGCGCCCCTGATATTGCGGCGGTCGAAAGCCGAGCGCGGCATCGCTGCACAGCACCGACTGCCCGATGGTGGCGGTCCGTCCGAGCTGAACGGAAAATCCTGCCCCGAATGATAGTTCGGGCGTCAACGGGCCGGAGTGCGCACCGTCGCCTGCGGCCCGTTTCAGTTCAGTGGTGCAGACCAGCGCAGTCGAGCTCCGCGATTATCGGTATTGCGCGTGATCGAGAACTCGCCGCCGACCTCGTCGGCTCGCCGTGCCAGGTTGCGGAGTCCGCTCGAGGTGATGTCATCAGGGATACCGACGCCGTCATCGGCGATCGTGATCGTCAGGTTGTCGTCCACTTCGACTGTCACGGTGAGGGTTTCGGCGTTGGAATGGCGTACGGCATTGCTGACGGCCTCCCGGACCACAGCGTCGGCGTGGTCGGCCAGCTCCGCCTCCACCACCGACAGCGGGCCCGAAATACGCAGGGAGCTTCGCATGTCCAGCTGCCCGGTGTGCTGCTTGAGTACCTGCTCCAGGCGCTGACGCAGCCGGGTGCTCTGACTGTTACCGCCGTGCAGGTCGAAGATCGACGTGCGGATTTCCTGAACCACGTCCTGAAGGTCGTTGATCACATCGGAAATCCGTTCCCGCACTTCGGGAGCGCGGGCGCGGGCCGCGGTGCTCTGCAGTGTCAGACCGGCCGCGAACAGCCGCTGGATGACGTGGTCGTGCAAATCGCGTGCGATGCGATCGCGGTCGGTGAGAATGTCGAGGTCACGCATGCGCTGCTGTGCCTCGGCGAGCTGAATCGCCAGCGCCGCCTGATCGGTGAACGCGGCGGCCAATTCGAGGATCTCGTCATCGAACAGTGGTGCCGAGGTCGGCCGCACCATGACCAGTACGCCGAAGGTGGATCCCTGCGCGTGCAGCGGCAGAATGAGCGTAGGCCCGGCGTCCGCGACCGGTTTGCCCAGGTCGATCTGGGTGACATTGTCGAAGCGCAGCGGAATACCCTCGACGAACGATCGTCCGATCTCGGTACCCGTCGCCTGAGCCACCATGGTCGTGGGTCCGGTCCCGCTGCCGGACCACTGCGCCACCCGCAATTCGGAGATCTCGTCGGGTGGGCATTCCGGATCGTCGCAGACCGCCAGGAACGCTTGATCGGATTGGGTGAGCGTGCGGGCGTGCACGACAAGGTGTGCCAGCACCTCATCGGCGTCGGTGCCGGCCAGGAACTCGGTGGCGATATCGCGGGTGGCCGCGATCCACGCCTGTCGGCTCCGGGCCGATTCGTACAGGCGCGCATTGTCGATCGCGGTACCCGCCGCGGCGGCGAGCGCCCGGACGATGACCTCATCGTCCTCGGTGAAGAGCTGACCGCCGGACTTCTCGGTCAGGTACAGATTCCCGAAGATCTCATCGCGAATTCGGATCGGTACGCCCAGAAAGGTTTGCATCGGAGGGTGATTCGGCGGGAATCCGACCGAGGCAGGATGGTCTGCCAGCACCTCCAGCCGAATCGGCTTCGGCTGCTGCAACAGCAGACCGAGCACACCGCGCCCTTCGGGCAGCTCGCCGATGTGGGCGGCGGTGACCTCGTCGATGCCTTCGTGGATGAACTGGGTGAGCTGCTGATCACTGCCGCGCACGCCCAGCGCGCCGTACCGAGCATCGACCAAACTGATCGCGGTGCGCACGATGGTGCGCAGGGTCTGATCCAGATCCAAGCCCGAGGTCACCGTCAGCATGGCCTCTACGAGGCCGTCCATCCGATCGCGGGAGTCGATGATCTGCTCGATCCGGTCCTTCACCTCACCGAGCAATTCCCGCAGCCGCAGTTGCGACAGTGTCTCGCGTACCGAGTAGGAGCCGTCTCGGGGATCCACCTTCATGGGCCTGTCCTGTGTGCTCGTGCGCGTTCGGTCGGCCGCAGCGTACTCGCATTGTATTCGGCCATTGCAGGGGTCCCCGGCTCAGTGGTGCGGGTGGTGGTCCGAGAGCTCGGCCGACTCCGCTGTGGTTTGTTCAGGGAGAGGGCTCGTACCCGCACCGGTTGGGACGACCGTGCTCGCTGACCGCCTCGCCTGCAGTTGGCTTGCGCAACTCGTCAAGTGCCCGGGCCAGTATCGTGCGTGTTTGGGCCGCAGCCGATTCGAGGTCGGGAATGGTGATTGCGCCGACGAGTAGGGCGGGATCGGCGGCCTCCACGAGTGTCCCGGGGCCCTCGGATCGAATGACCACAGACCACGACAGCAGCAGTCCGGCCCGGCGGTCGGTGGACACCGCGCGAGCGGTCAATCGCGGCACACAGATGCTCAGAATCACGTAGTCCTCGATGTGCGCGCCGATCTGTGCTCGCGATATCGCCTGCACATCGGTCGTGGCGAGCTCCAGAAAGCCATACTCCCGCAGGATGTTTCGAGTCCTGGCGACCGCGTCGTCGAAGGTCGCGTCGAGGTATGCGTTCAGCACAGGCATGGGCGCCACGGGGACGCGGATCTCGGTGATCAGCGCGCGCGGATCGCTTACCTGGTCGGGGCCGATGAGGTAAGCCTCGGTGGGCGGCCCGATCGGCCGGTACCGGGCATCGACGAGTCAATCCCGCAGTGCGCGATAGGCTTCGTCGATCTGGTCGTAGCCGCCGCGGTGGCAGACGCGAGCTACCAGCGCGGGGGACTCGATCACCAACTGTGCGCCGGAGCTGGGCCCGAGCATCGGTGCGGGTTCGATGGGTTGCCCGAAGTCCACGGCGATCGCCTCATCGCTGGGAAGCTCTCGGTGGAAGGTGGTCGTGGCCGCCCCACTGGTGGTGAGACCGGCGATCTCGGCGATCTCGGCGATCTGTCGCATTCCATTGGCGATACCCGCGCTCAAGAGTTCCGGACGAATCTCCACGGGTGCGCGCAGCACCGTCTGCGGTCGCATCTCGACCAAACTCACCTGATAGTTCATCTGAGTCTCCTCCTAGGCATGCTCTCTCCGATCAGAGTGCTTCCACACGCGTGTTCGGGCCCAGAGTCGAACGTCCCGCACCGAGGGGCCCAAAGCGCGGTCGACGGTCACCGTGGGACTGAAAGCCTTGCGGCAGTGGTGTTTACGGCCGTTGTGGGCAACTCCATACCGCGGGTCGCGGTGCGGGAGTCGATTCGCAGCGGAGTCAGTGTCCGAAGCCGACCTGTTCGGGACCTTGGACCCTGTCGAAGCTCCCGGCCCGATGTTGACATGGACGAACAGGGGTTACCGCGGTCGGGGATCGCTAGAGAGGATTGTTTGGTGATGTATCTGTCCGAGGTTGGCGTGCGGATATGAGTACGATCTCTTCCGGCAGCTTCGTTCCGCGGGGCGCGGTGGAATTGGGGCGCGCCGAAGCGCTCCGGCTATTGGCGAGCGTGTCGTACGGACGTGTCGTCTTCACTCGCGAGGCGTTGCCTGCGGTACGCCCGGTGAACCACCTGGTAGAGGACGACCAGATCGTGATCGTGCGCACCCGCGTCACCTCCCGCCTGACCTCGGTGGTGCGGGCCGAGCCTGATGTAGTGGTGGCCTATGAGGCCGATGACATCGATCCCGTCGCGCAGTTGGGCTGGTCGGTGGTTGTCACCGGTATCGCGCGCCCGGTGACCGATCCCGATCGTGTCGAACGATATGAACGGCTACTGCGTCCCTGGGCGTACGGGCTCATGGACAGCGTCGTGGCCATCGAGCCCACGCTGGTCACCGGCATTCGACTGGTGGAGAAGGAGGCGGGGTAGCGCACGGCCGGACTCGAGCGTTGTCGATGAGGCCGTCCGGTCGCTAAAGCTCTTGTCCGGAACGGAGTTTGGACGCGTAGACGGCCGCCTGGGTACGTCGTTCCATGCCGAGCTTGGCCAGCAGTCGTGAGACGTAGTTCTTGACCGTCTTCTCTGCCAGGAACATGCGTTCGGCGATCTGTCGGTTGGTCAGGCCGTCCCCGAGCAGGTCCAGGAGTTTGCGTTCCTGTTCGGTCAGCCCGGCCAGCGGGCCGTCGGGCCGCGCGCTGTTGCGGAGCCGATCCATGAGCGCGGCCGCGGCCCGGTTGTCCAGCAGGGACCGCCCCGCGCCGACTTCCTTGATGGCCTTGGCCAGCTCCATACCTTTGATGTCCTTGACTACATACCCGCTCGCGCCCGCGAGGATGGCATCCATCATGGCCTGCTCGTCGGTGAACGATGTCAGGATCAAGCAGCGCAGGTCATCCAGACGTGAGAGCAATTCACGGCACAGTTCGATGCCGTTGCCGTCAGGCAGACGCACATCGAGCACCGCGACATCGGGATGCAACGCGGGGATGCGGGCCAGTGCCTGTGTGACATCGGCGGCTTCGCCGATGACCGTGAGGTCAGGATCGCTGTCGAGCAGATCGACAAGACCCCGGCGGACGATCTCGTGATCGTCTACGAGAAATACCTTGATCATCTCGGGGGTCCATTCTCGAAGGGCAGGTAAGGACAAAGGTAGACCGTGAACAGGACCGCTGGGCATGGCCGAAAGTCACTTCCATGGCTCGACTGCGGTGCGTTCGATGCTCGTACCACAGGATCGGCCGCGAACCGTCACAGCCGCCAATGGCCGACACCCCAGCGAATCAGCGCGATGGCGACCGCCAGGTATTCGATGAACGTGAGAAAGACCAGGATCGGGCCGTACATGTCCGCCCACGCCGCCAGGAGTGCGGCGCCCGCGCCGGATCCCGGCCGTACGCCGCTGGGGCAGGTCACCGCCGACCGGCCGATCGTGCGCCGCAAGCTCTCCGCACCCGAGGTCTGCGACCCATCGCCGCGGCGCGCGTCATGGATGCCATGGATTACGACGCCCATCTGTTCACCGCTGCGACAGACGGGCGTGGCCGACTTCTCTACCGCCGCTACGACGGAGAACCGGGTCTGGTGGTCGCCGGGCAGGCATGACCCACTGCTGGTCCGCAGCGGGGGAGTGGCTCGAGCATCGGGTGGGACAGAACCCGCTGCTGCGCAACCACACTCACCTCGGCGACACATTCATCTACTTTGCGCTCCCGCTGTAGCTGGTGGCCGGGCTGGTAGCGGTTGTCCACCTGCGCGAGGCCAAGGATCGCGCGCTGCCGCGAGTACTGGTTGTGGCCGTGGCGATCCTCGCGATCGGGGCGGGTATCACCTCGATGGTTCAGGTGTATCGGATCGGAGATTCCGGCGCGCAGTCGGTATGGAACGGCGTCGCGGCAGGTGAAAAGCACTGCGCGGTAACTGCTTTGCTGTGGGTGGACCGAATGCCGGGGCACTTCGTGCGTGCGGATGAATCGAGGTGGAAAGCAGGGGCCGGGCTTGGGCTGCGGGCGGCTGCACTGGGCCTGGCCCCTGCCGATCAAGCTTCCATCAAGGTCGACCCGCAGATCAACAACGATGGCGGGGAGTTCGATCGGCGTTTTCGATCAACTGAGACTGTTCAGATGACCGGCTACCGACGCGAGTAGGCGCAGCGCCGTTGTCTTTTCGTGCGGGGCAACGGCCTGTGGCATGTCGTCTGCCCGTTGCGCGGGTTTCCGATGCGGAATCAGTGACGATCAGTGAGGTTTATCAGTGATCGGAGAGTAGTCCCGCGCATCGAGGTGGCACGCATTGTCGGTTCGAGATCGACTGGGGCATGGTCGAATAGCGGGATGTTGTTTCGCCAGCTCGAATACTTCGTCGCGCTCGCTCGGGAGCGGCATTTCGCGCGGGCCGCGGCGGCCTGCTACGTGTCCCAGCCCGCCCTGTCCGAGGCCATCCGAAAGTTGGAGCAGGAGTTGAAGGTTCCGCTGGTACAACGCGGCCGGACCTTCGAGGGACTCACTCCCGAAGGTGAGCGGCTGGTGTTGTGGGCACGCCGGATCCTGGCCGATCACGACGCGCTCAAGCAGGAGGTCGTGGCGCTGCAGAACGGGTTGACCGGTGATTTGCGGATCGGTGTCATTCCCGCCGCGGCGGCAACGGTCGCCCTGCTCACCGACCCGTTCTGCGCCGAGCATCCGCTGGTGCGAGTGCGGCTGCACGGCAGTCTGGGATCGGCGCAGATCGTCGATCGATTGCGGCGCGGTGAACTCGACGCCGGGGTCATCTACCCCGACGGGCAGGACACGTCCGGGTTGTCCGTCACCCCACTGTATTTCGAGCAGCAGGTGCTCATGGCGGGCAACGAGCTGCTGACCGGCCAAACCGGCACGCTCAGCTGGAACGAGGTCGTGGAACTGCCGCTGTGCCTGCTCAATTCGGAGATGCGTGCCCGCCAACTCGTCGACGACGCGCTCGCCACCCAGAACCTGGTCGCCAGCCCCCAGCTCGAAACCGATTCGGTGGCAACACTGTTCGGGCACGTGGCGACCGGGCGCTGGGCCACGGTGATTCCCTCGACCTGGTTGCGCACCATGCGCCCACCTGCGGGCGCACGCGTGCTCCGGCTCGAGAATCCCTCGATCAGCGCGATGATCGCCTTGATCACCCCGTCCGTCGAACCGGTGTCCATGGTGGCACGTGCGCTGAACGAGACCGCCCGCAGCACTCGCCTCGACGCCGCGGTGCAGCGCTCAGCGGATTCGCTCGAACTGTGACGCGTCCGCGGTGCCTCGACGTCACCGAGTGAGTGCGAAACAGTCTGCAATACAGGCTATTTCGCCGTACAGGAAGTCGATGATGTCGGCGACGGACGAGCCGGATTCGGTGTACGCCCACGCGTTGGTCAGGGCGAAGGCCGCACCGGTGGTCTCATCGGGGGTGCCGTTCCAGGTGCGGAAGGCGCCGTCGAGGTGTTCGACGACGGCTTGCAGATGGTCCAGGGAATCGTGGATGGTGACCGACTGGGCGAGACCGACCAGGGCGGTGAGGTATCCGCGATAGAAATCCGACGGGCAGCTCGGGTCGTACCGATTGGTCATGAGCGCGCGGTCGTAGGCTGCGTAGCCGCGCATGGGCTGGATCTCCCGATCCACGAGCCAGTGATCGACGGTGAGACTGAAAACCGGTTCGGCCGTAAGTGATTCGATATCGGGCCCGAACGCGGGCGAGTGCGGGGCCGACCAGGTTCCGGCATGTTCGTACACAGAGTCCGATTCCGTGCCCTGGCGACCGACTTCGCGCCGGATTTCGAGATCGATGCCCGGGCTGCCGGAGAAGTCCGTTCCGAGGTATCCGGCCGCCGCGTTGACGATGTCCTGCTCGGACATGTATCCGCTCAGCGCACCCTGCCGGGCTCTGCGCACCGCCTCCTGAATCTCCTCCTGAGTGCGGGGATCCCGGGGATCCGGATCCGACATGCGGACCCCTCCTCATGTCAACAAGCGGCCGATATCTTCGAACATGTATCGCTGCTCAGCACAACGGCATTACCGCGATATGCCCGGCCGGCACTCCGGATCTACGTCGGCGCGGACACGAATCCTCGAAAGATCAACGGATCCGAACCATCTGGCTCATCGCAACCTAAATGGTTTGCGCGGAATCTCGCGCGCGGGGGATGCTCGGCAGAACAGCTGTAGACGGAGGTCCCGCGCCATGGCCACATCCGGCAAGCCGTCCGAGTCCGGACCGGAGGTACGCACGGCGGCCGGTACGTTGCGCGGTGGCTGGGAGGCGGGGTTGGCGGTTTTCCGCGGTATCCCGTTCGCCGAGCCGCCCATCGGCGATCTGCGTTTCGCCGCGCCACGGCAGGTGCGTGGCTGGGAGGGGGTACGACCGGCCATCGCCTATGGCCCGCCACCGCCCCAGTCCGCCGTGCTCGCGGTATCTCAGGACATCGGCGGGGATGACTGGCTGACCGTGAACGTCTGGACGCCGCAACTGGATTCGGTTTCAGAGCTCCCGGTGATGGTCTGGATTCCCGGCGGGGGGTATGCGATGGGCAACTCGGGTCTGCCGGAGTATGACGCCGCGCACCTGGCCGCCACCGGGACCGTGGTCGTGACGCTCAACTACCGTCTCGGCATCGAGGGATTCGCCCAGATCGAGGGCGCTCCGGCCAATCGTGGACTGCTCGACCAGGTCGCGGCTCTGGAGTGGGTGCGAGACAACATCGGGGCATTCGGCGGCAGCCCCGACCGGGTGACCGTCTTCGGACAGTCGGCGGGTGCCGGATCGGTCGCCGCGCTGCTCGCCATGCCGCGCGCCCGCGGGCTCCTGCACCGGGCGATCGCACAGAGCGTGCCGGGGACATTCTTCGCACCGGAGCTGGCGGCCGATCTCACCGCGGCCTTCGCCGCCGAGCTCGGGGTGGCGCCGACGGTGGAAGGGCTGTCGACGGTGGCCCCGGGCCTGCTGCCCGCCGCCGGTGATGCGGTCTTCGCCAAGATGGACCGGTGGCGCGAGCGCTGGGGGCAGATCACCCACCGGCCGATTCCGTACGCGCCGGTTGTCGACGGTGACGTGCTCCCCACGACGCCCTGGCAGGCGCTGGCCCGGGGCACTGCCCGGGACGTCGAGCTGCTGGTCGGGCATACGCGGGACGAGCACCGGCTGTTCAGCTTGATCGACGGTGTACTGGGCCAGGTCACGCCTGAGCAGACCGACACCGCGCTGGCGGTTCTCGCCCCCGGGCCCGACGGTGCGCGCCGATATAGGGAGGCGTTCCCGGCCGCGGCCGAGGAGGAGCTGTACGAAATGGTCAACGCCGACTGGTTGTTTCGCATGCCGAGCGTCCGGCTCGCCGATGTGCAGATCGCCGGTGGCGGGCGGGCCCACCTCTACGAGCTGGCCTGGACTGCCCCGGGTATGGGCGGTGCTCTCGGTGCCTGTCACGGACTGGACGTGCCGCTCGTTTTCGGCAACCTGAGCAGCGGGCAGACCGCCATGCTGATCGGGGACCCGCCCTCGCCGGTGGCAACGGAGCTCTCGGCGCGATTTCGCCAGTCGTGGACGTCATTCGCCGCTGATGGCGACCCGGGCTGGCCCGCGTACGACTCCGATCACCGCCTCACGCAGATCTTCGGCACGCCATCGACGGTTGCCGCATATCCGGAGGAGACCGCGCGGCTGCTGTGGGAAGACTTCACCTTCCCGGCGCTGCCGCTGCTCGTGCCCCGATGAACTCGGCAAGGCCATCCGCAAGGCTCCGGTCGTCTCCTCGCTGAAGCATCGGCTAGTCGGCCGAAAGTGTGGCGATGGATTTCGCTATGCGACGTTCGCGGGTCGCGGCGGTCTTCGCACCCTCGATCGACAGGACATGGGCGCGGCGGTTGCTGTACGAGAGTCGATCGAAGGCGGCGGCCGCGCGTGGTTCACGGTTCAGAGCGGCGGCGAAGTCGTCGGGGACCTCGACCACGCGGGGCTCGGTATCGAGGTGGAGATCGATCTCGACGACATCGTCCGCGGCGATGCCGGTCTGCTGCCGGACATCGGCGTTCAGGCCGAGCATGTAAACCCCGTTCATCGGTGCCACCGAGTTGCGGAAAGTGGTGTCCCCGATGGTGACCCGGACCTTCGGCCGCTTACCGCCGCCCAGGGCTTCGACGACCTCGGGTGGCACCACGACGCCGGTCGCTGTCTTGCCCGCGAGCAAGACGGTTGCTGTGAACTTCATGGCGGGCTCCTTCTGAGGTGTGCAGCTTTCGAGTGGGTAGACGGGGGGATTGCGTGGAACTCATCGGCGGCTGTTGGCGATTTATGGCCAGTTTGCCCTGGTACGGTCGCGTTCGACGGGCATAGGCAGGAGGGGTGCGTGGCGGGGAGGTTGACGTCGGGGGATATTGCGCGGACCGTGCCGATCGATTTCGTACGCGCCGCGGTCGCGCTGGCCGCTGCTCGCGGTGTCGAAACCGAGGGGTTGCTGCGGTCGGTGGGGGTGGCGCCGGATCTGATCGGGCAGGATCGGGCGCGGGTGACCGTCGAGCAGATGACTCGTACGGTGCGGGAGCTGTGGCGGATCTCCGATGACGAGATGTTCGGTTTGGGGGCGCGGCCGGTGCCTCGGGGGACATTGCGGTTGATTTGTTTCGGGGTGGTCGGGTGTCCGGATTTGGGCGCGGCGTTGGCGCGGTTTGCCGAGTATCACCGGCTCGCACCGGGGTTGCCGATGATGACGACCACGACCGAGCGGTCTCGGGCTCGGTTGACCATCGACGTGTCGGGGCTCAATGATCCTGCGCACCTGATGACTTCATTTCTGCTGGCCTCGGCGCATCGGATGATGGCGTGGGGGATCGGGCGGCGAATTCCGTTGCGGCAGGTGGAGTTTCCGTTTACGAGACCCGCGAACGCCGCCGACTACGATCTGGTATTCGCCGCGCCGCTGGTCTTCGGATGTGATTCCGCCACACTGGTTTTCGACAGTTCTGTGTTGCTTTCACCGATCACCCGGACCGAACAGACCTTGATCGAGTGGATCCGCAACGCCCCGGCGGATCTGCTCGCCCGCCGCGAGTACGGAACGACGTTGTCCGAACAGGTGCGCCGGATCCTGAGTCGTGGCTTGACCGGTGCGTGGCCGACCGGTGAGGAGATCGCGCAGCGGCTGGCGTTGAGCCCGCAGACCGTGCGCCGCAGGCTGGGGGAGGAGCACACCTCCATCACCCGGATTCGCGAGGACATTCTGCGGGACGCGGCGATCGCGGCACTGGCGCGTGGTGAGGAGACCGTGGAGGAACTCTCGGGTCGGCTCGGGTTCTCCGAACCCAGTGCCTTCCGGCGGGCGTTTCGCCGGTGGACGGGTAGCCCGCCGGGGTCCTACCGCGCGGGAGTCTGACCCGCGGAGCCGATCGCGCGCTCATTGGGAATGACCGCGATTCTCGGAATATATGACCACAGCGCTCAATTCGCGCGTATCGCGGTTTCGACCTGGTCAATGCACCGATGCTGTGTCTACGCTCGCCGAATTCCACTCGTCGTTCGGGAAAGGCAATTCGGGATGAACGTGCGCAGCGCAGGGCGCGTACTTATCCTCGGTGTCGCGGTGCTACTGACGCCTTGGGTTTCAACGGTTTCGGCGCAGGCGGCGCCGGATGATCCGAGCACGCCGCCGATCGAGTCGGCTCCGGCATTGACCCTGCCGCCGGAACTGGACGATTTCTATCGTCCGGCGGCCGGTGTGGTCACCGCGGCCGAGCCGGGCGAGATCCTGCGCGTACGCCGCGTCAACCCCGCGTTCTTCGGTCTGGTGCAGCTCAATATCGATGCGTGGCAACTGCTTTACCGCACGAACAACTCGCACGGTGAAGCCATCGCTACCGTCACGACTGTGCTCAAACCGCGCGGTGAAGCGCCCACGGGTGGGCGCAAACTGCTGTCGTATCAGATCGCCGAGGACAGTGTCGCGCAATACTGCGCACCGTCCTATGTCATCCAATCCGGTTCCATTCCGGCGGATTATGTCAATGCCGCCGAAACGCTCATTCCGATTGCCGCGGGCATCGGTCAGGGCTGGACCGTCGCGCTACCGGATTATCAAGGGCCGAATTCGGCGTATGGGGCCGCGCGCATGAACGCGCAGGCCACCCTGGACGGTATTCGCGCCGCGGAACGGTTCGAGCCCGCTCAGCTGAGCGGGGCGCAGACTCCCGTTGCGCTGTGGGGCTATTCGGGCGGCACCATTCCGAGCTCGTTCGTCCCGGAAATCAAGGAAGGCTATGCGCCGGAACTGAATATCGTCGGCGCCGCCGCCGGTGGTGTCGCCCCGGGCGACTACGCCGCCGTGGTCCGGCATAACAACAACGGCGTCTACGCCGGACTGATCTCGGCCTCGTTCGCGGGTCTGGCGACCGAGTATCCAGAGATGGCGCGGGTCATGCGCGAGCGGGTGGATCTGCTCGGCCAGGTCGTGCTCGCGTCGAAGAAGGTGCTGTGCCATCCCCAGGGCGCGCTGCTGTTCCCGGGATTCAACTATCTGGGCACCTTCGGCGGTTCGGATCCCTTGGCGCTGCCCGAGATTCGCGATGCCATCGCGGATAACTCGCTCGGTCAGCAGCGGCCCACGGTGCCGATCTACTTCTATCACGCGCAGAACGACGAACTGATTCCCATCGCGGGAACCGATGCGGCAGTGGACAAGTACTGCCGTGACGGCGCGCCGAGCGTTACCTACGTGCGCGAGTTCGCCGCCGAACACATCTCTGGTGTCGCCACCCATCTGCCCGGAGCCTTCCATTGGCTGCGTGATCGGCTCAATGGCGTGCCCGCGCCGGTCGGCTGCGATATCAGCAGTCCGGTGAGCACACTGACCGAACCGCAGTTCGGTCAGGCACTGGCCGAGATCCTGCCGCCGCTGGCACAGGCGCTCGTCGGTCAGGCCATCGGACAGCAGAACTGAGGTCGGTCAATGAATCGCACGACTACTCGAATCCTGCGCAGCGCCAGCGTTATTGGTGCGCTGATGCTCACCATGGCGTTCTCGGTCGTACTGCCTGCCAGTGCGGTTCCCGCGAAGGATGTCATTTTTCCGAAGGCCAACGCCCGCACCGGATTACCCGACGGCTGGAATCCCGGTCCGGAGCTCTACGGCGTCGGTGAACACAAGAACGTCGAGATCCCGATGGCGGACGGGGTGATCCTGCGCGCCGACGTCCGATACCCGACCGACTCCTCGGGAGCCCCTGCGCCCGGGCCGTTTCCGATCGTCATGACCCAGACCGCCTACGGCAAGGACAGCGCCGGATTTCTGCGGCTGCTGTCCTACGACGGGATCGGACCCGCACTCCAGAACGCGCTGCCCTCGGTCATCGATGTCGCCAAACAGCTCACCGACGCCGCGGGATACGGCGACTACTTCGTCAGGCGCGGCTATATCAGCGTCATCGTCGATATCCGCGGTACCGGCTCCTCGAACGGGAACTGGAGCATCCTGCAACCGCAAGAACGCGAGGATTCCACACGGATCGTGCAATGGGCTGCGGCACTGCCGAATTCAACCGGTGAGATCGGCCTGTGGGGCCTGTCCTATCTGGGCATGAGCGAGTTGCTCACTGCGGGCGTCATGGAGCCGGGGTCCCCGATCAAGGCGCTGTTTCCACTTATGCCGGGCAATCACATGTTCCAGGACCTGCTCGATCATGACGGATTCCTCAATATCGCGTTCCTGACCTCGATTCTGGCGTTCCCGGTCACCGCGCTGCCGCAGATCGATCCGATTCTGGGCCTGTATCGGGAGCCCGGCAAAGCGCTGAGTGTCTTCGTCGACCACCTTCTCACCCACCTGCGCGATGACGGCACCTGGCCCTCGATCATCAACGCCCTCCTGGATGGCGACAAGCTCTACAACAGCCCGTATTGGGAATCGCGGGCCATCGACAATGTGCTGAAACAGATTGCCGCCAACGATATTCCGACCTATCTGATCAGCGGCCAATACGATCTGCTCCAGGACGGCACGCCGCGCACCTTCGCAGGATTGCAGAACGCCTATGCCGGACGGCCCCACGACGGTCCCATGCCGCCGGACGAGCCATCGAGCGGACGATTCCAAATGCTCACCGGCCCTTGGTTTCACATCCAACCGAGCAGTCAGCGCACCACCGACGATATCGATATGCACGCCATTCAGCTGGCCTGGTTCGATCGCTGGCTCAAGAACGATCACAACGGCATCGACGAAACGCAGACTCCACTGCATGCCATCGACGTCAACGGCAATGTCATCGAGAGCGCGACCTATCCGGTCCGCCAAGCGCCCACTCAACGGCTGTATCTGCAAGCGGGCAACCGGCTTTCACCCGAAAAGCCCACCGACGGGGCCGCCTCGGACCGCGTTGATTTCACCCCGGTCAACGCGGGAACCATCTGCAATGCCAGCTACTCCCGGAACTTCTCCGGCGTATTCCAGCTACTGACCTCGATGATCGGCATCGATGATCCCTGCGCCCAATTCCCCGCGAATCCCAGCGTGCCCGGCCTGCTGACGAACCCGACCTACACCACTGACGCGTTCGCCGAGCCGACCCTGCTCGCGGGGCCGATCGGAGCCACCCTGTTCGCGATCTCGAACAAATCGGCCTCGGCCTTCAATGTGACGGTCCAGGACATCGCCCCCGACGGCACCGCCACCGCGCTCACCGACGGTCAACTGGCGGGCAATTACCGTGCCCTGGACGACAATCGGACCTGGCGCGCCCCCGACGGCAGCGCGCAGGGCCCATTCCATCCCGGCACGCGCGAATCCCTGCTCCCGGTGGTCCCCGGTGAGAACACCGAATACAACATCAAGATCCGCCCCGCCTTCCATGTTTTCGCACCCGGCCATCGGCTCCAAATCACGATCGGCACAGGAGATTTCCCCACCCACATCCTGAACCCCAAGGACTATCCGGCGCTGCTCGGCAGCTCCTACGACATTCAGCGCAATGACACCGCCGCGTCTTTCCTGACAATCCCCCTGGCGCCCGCCGCCGTGCAGTAGCCAATCGTTTACGCGACCAGCGTCGCGATCGCGAAAATGTCGGTCGCATCAGTGACCGGACGGTCGTCTTCGCAACCTCGCAGGTATGGGATTTCTTGGGGGAGCGGTCACAGCGTTCTACAGTGTGTGGGGCTGGCGGGTTTCCCTGCCACGCACTCGGGTAGCCGGGGGCTGTCTCGATCTGGCGAGTGGAGGGTGAACGCGATGACCGAACCCCTACCGGTGGTTCCCGAGGACGGCGGCCGGCTGGCTCAGTTCGACCTCGAGGAAATGCAGGGCTGGCAGGTCCGCGAGGCGGTGCGGGGGTTGCTGGCCCCCAGCACCGGTGTCACCGTCGAAGACGCGGTCCTGGTCATCGAGGAGATGGTCGCCAACGCCCGGGAACACGGCCGCTCGCCCCGCCGCTGCCGCCTCCAATTGCAGCCTGGACGATTGCGGGTCGAGGTCGACGACAGCGGTACCGGCAACCCCCGCGTACGCACGCCCGATCTGTCCGGTGGCCGGGGCATGATCGTCATCGACCGCCTTGCCCTCGACTGGGGAGTGCTGCAGTACGAGGGGTTCAAGACGGTCTGGGCCGAACTTCCTCTCGACCGCCCGCGGTTCTCCCCGCTGTCGACCGCGTTCGAACCGGAGCAGACCGACACCCGCAACGACTCGTAGGCTCCTCAGCCCGTCACAGTGGCCGCTCTTTGCCGGCGAGTGCTTCTTCGACGGTGTGATAGAGCTCCAGGACGTACTCGAGACCGGTGATCTCCAGGGGCCGGATGACCGGACGGTTGGCATCGACCACGATGCGCAGCGGTTCGCGGCGGATTTCGGCTTCCAGATTGGTCGCCGCCAGCGTCTTCAAGCCCGCGCCACCGAGGAATTCGACATCGGTCAGATCGAGAATGCAGTAGTTGGCGCGGGTCCGGTCGAGACCTGCCTGCACCGCGTCCGCCAGCTGCCCGGCGGTGGTGCCGTCAACCTCTCCCAGAATCTTCACCACGGCGACCTCGCCGATCATCCGGTGCTCGACGCTGAGGTCGGGTGTTTGTGAGTCCTGCTCCTGGTTCGTCATTGTGGGCACTATATGGGTTGGCACCGACGGGCAAATCCCGTTCGTGCTCGAATCGGCCGATCTGCGGCGCGAGTCAGGCGAACTCGCCGTGCATCTCCCAAACCAGTACCTCGCTGGGTTCGACGGCGGTGATGGACTGGCCGCCGATTCGCGTGAGGCGCACCGCATCACCCTGTTCCAGCGGGCCCGATCCCTCGAATTCGACCTGTCCGCGCGCGATGAACACATGACCGAACGGAGCGTCCGGAACCGTCACGGTCGAACCCGGCTCCAGGCGTGCGACGTGAAATGCGGCATATTTGTTGTGCAATGTGATGGCGGTGTCATTGCGATGGCGGCGTATCCCGGAAGCGACGGTAACCAGTGAATTGCGTGCCAACTCCCCGGCGACATCCATCTCTTGATAGCCGGGCGTGAGCCCGGATTCGTCCGGGGGAAGCCACATTTGGACCACATGCAGGGTCGGCTTCTCGTAGCGGCCCGCACTGTTCTTCTCCGAATGCAGAATTCCGATCCCCGCTGTCATACGCTGCGCCAGGCCGGGATTGATGATGCCGGAGTTCCCCGCCGAATCCTGGTGCACCACACTGCCTTCCAGCACCCAGGTGACGATTTCGGTATCGCGGTGCTGATGGGTGTCGAACCCTTCGCCGGGATCGACAAAATCTTCGTTGTGCACCATGAGCAAACCGTGCGCGTTGGCGGCGAGATCGAAATTGCCGGTGGCCGGAAACGATTGCCGCGAGTCCAGCCATTCATTGCGCCAGTGGTGGCGATCCGCGCTGCGAATCACCTTGACCACGGCCGTTTGTGCCGACATCGAGAACCGCCTTCCATGGGTCGCTGACCGTCAAGCGTGCGGCGGCCGGTGGATATTCCCCGAATATCCCGGGTCCGATTCGGGGATACCTGGCAAAAGCCGGGTATCCGGGTGATAGGGGTTCGGCCCGAAACGGTGAGCCGGATGACACGCGAGCGTCGATGTTGATGGAGGTCAACCATGTATCCCGCCGGTGAGAACGAGCCGTATCCGACCAAGGGGCTCGAGCGTGAGCCGGTCACTCCGCCGACCCATGACGCACCGCCCCCGCCTGCGCCGCCCGCAGCGCCCCCGGCGGTAGAACCCGCGCCCAAGCCCGCACGAATCAAGCGAACCAGGGCCGGCAGCGTCTGGGTGGGCCTGACCGCAGGCGGTGTATTCCTGGTGGTCCTGCTGATCTTCGTGGTGCAGAACACCGAGAGCTTCCGCTTCGGCTTCCTCGGCTGGCATTTCGATATGCCGGTCGGTGTCGCGATCCTGGTCGCCGCCTGCGCAGGACTGCTGGTGATGGCTGTGGCGGGTGGAGTGCGAATCATCCAGCTGCGCCAGGCGTTTACGCGCGCCGCGCGTGCGAACCAACCGGTGCCGCCCGCGTGAGGTGCTTGATCCCACCTACGCCGAACGCCACGACCGTGTGCGCACCGACCTGAAATAGCGCGAGTTTCCGCTTGTCGGCCGATGCGTGCACACTGGGGCGGTGACGGAGATGGAGTCGGCGGTCGCTCAGGGCGCGACCGAGATGGAACAACCGGTCAGCGCGGCCGCCGCCGAAGAGGTCGCCGACGTGGAATCGGTGGTCGGCGTGGGAACGCCGCAGCCCATCGGCAGTTTTCGCTTCTGGTTCGCCGAGCAGCGCTGGGAATGGTCCGACGAAGTCGCGGCGATGCACGGCTACGCGCCCGGTGAGGTCGAGCCGACCACCGAACTCCTACTCGCCCATAAGCATCCCGAGGATCGCGACCGTGTGGCCGGTGCGATCACCACGATGATCGAGGAGGGTGAGCCGTTCTCCAGCAGGCACCGGATCATCGACACCTCCGGGTATGAGCATGAAGTGATCGCGGTGGCGGACCTGATGGCCGACGACGAGGGCGCGATCGTCGGGACTCTCGGCTACTACATCGAGATCACCGACATCGTGCAGGAAAGCCCCGAAGAAGCGCTGCCGGAAATGTACGAGGGCCGGGAAACGATCGAGCAAGCCAAGGGTGCGCTCATGCTGATCTACGGGTTGACCCCCGATCAAGCCTTCCGGCTGCTCAGATGGCGGTCACAGGAGACCAACGTCAAGCTGCGCGCCCTGGCCGCCCGGTTGGTAACCGAGCTGCGTCCGCTCACCAACGAGATACCGCAGTTCCGGACCCGGTTCGACCATCGTCTGCTGACCCTGCACGAACGCGTCTCCGACTGAGGCGATTACGAGGCCCGGGTCAGCGGCCAGTCGGCGGGCAGCATCAGGCGCGCTCCGATCATGCGTAGTGCGGTGAGCAGTGCCTGGATCTCATCGAGGCCGGACGCGACCGCGTGCGGTTTGCCGTCGATGCGGAACCTGCAGAGGTAGTAGCGCTGTCCGGGCGCGCGGGTGGGCCTGTTGATCTCCACCGCACACGGACCCACCCGGGTGATCAGGATGCGCAGCGCGATCACTTCGTTCTCGCGCGCACCAGTTGTCGGCGCCGAATCCATATCGGTGCGTGGTGCCGCGGGAAATCCCTGCTCGGAGGAGTCGAGCACGGTGAATCGATGGCCATTGCCGTTGGCCCGCGCCAGGACTGCGCCGATGTCGAGCAAGGCGTTGTACAGCGCGGCCACCCCGTCGCTGCCTGTGGCCGTGAATTCGCCCAAGCCCTCGATGCGGAAGCCCGCCGTGCCTCCTCCGTCAAGGGTGGTGTGCGCGGGCCTGCCCATTTCGATCAGCACCGCTCGGTCGCCATCGGTCACAGCGCGGGTCGCGATGACTTCGCCCACCTGATCATCCACCTGCCCAGTCGCCTCCACGTCGTGGTGATACCCACTGGCCGATAACGCAATCACAGCGCGGTCGTGCGGTCGATTCTCACGCCCAGCGCAGGTACACCACCGCGATATCGTCGTCGAGGCCACCGGACGTGCTCGCCAAAGCCTCGACACGCCTGATCAATTCGTCTATGAACCCGCCGGGGCGCACCGCTGTCACGGTGCGTGCGAGCGTGAGCAGACCCGCTTCGCCCAACCGCTCGCGTCCGTTGCCGGTGTATCCCTCGTACAGGCCGTCGGTGAGCAGCACCAATCCGGCACCCTCGGGGACCGTCAGCTCGGATACCGGCCAGGTGGCCCGTCCGGGCATTACGCCCAGTGCGGGGCCGCCTGCGGCTTCCAGCCAGACGGTGTCCGTTCGCGAGTGCAGCAACATACCCGGGTGGCCCGCGCGGATCACCTGCGTCACGCGATCGCGCGATGATGCGCGCACTGCGGTGAGCGTGGCGAATGTGCGATGGTCGACGCGCTCGGCAACCAGGACCCGCTCCAGCATCCGCACCTGCTGTGGTCCGGTGATACCGCTGAGAATCAGTGTGCGCCAAGCCAATCGAAGCGCGATACCGATGGCGGCGGCATCGGGACCATGACCGGCGACATCTCCGATCACCGCGTGCACGGTACCGTCGGGCTCCTGCACGATGTCATAGAAGTCGCCACCCAGCAGTGAGTGTGTGCGTCCGGGGCGATAGTGCGTTTCGACTTCTATGCCACCGTCACCCATCAGCAAGGGCCTGGGCAACAACCCGCGTTCGAGCCGGGTGGTTTCCCGTGTTCTGTCGACCAGACACTCGACGGCCCTCGTCAGCGTCCGAGCCCATTCGTGGCGCGGCCGCGGATTCCCATCGGCGGCAGCGTCCGGCATCTTGTCCGTCACCCGGCCCGCCAATGAATATCGCCGGCGGGGAGGATTTTTCGGGCACGCGCAAGCATCGCGGGCCTCCGATCAACGACAGGGCGCCTTCGACTGCACACCCGCTCTCTCGAACGGCCGTTTGTTGGACCGCGAGGCACGATGAGCTTAACCGACCGAGCGACCAGGTTCGCGCAACCGGTCGAGAGGGGACGCGCGCAATCTATCCCGTTCGGCCACCGACGTATTCGAGCAGACTGAGTGGCATGCCGTCGCCCTCAGCGGGCCAGCCACCCGGCGAAGCGGCTCGTCAACAAGGGCATGATGCCCCACACCATGGCCGCGACTGCCACCGGAACGATGCAGGCCAGGCGCAGGGGTGTCGGCAGGTGTTCGAGCAGGGGGCCGGTGACTGTCACCAGCACCGTCAGCATGGGGTAGAGGCCCAGGACGGTCAGCAGCCAGAACTTCCATTTGGGCGGGTGTGCAACGCTTTCGGTGACTCCCGCAACATTCTGCTGATCTTCGATAACCTGTGTCGCCGACATGGCCTGTGCCTTTCGTTCGCTTACAACGTCATTGGATAGACGACGCAGCGTCCGTAGGTGTGACATGGGCCGGGGCAACCGCTTTCAGGCCCGGTCGTGGAGGGTGATCTGGTAGCCGTCGGGGTCGGCGAAGGTGAAGGTGCGGCCGAAGGGGCCGTCGATCGGGGCGGAGACGATGGTGTGGCCGTCGGCGGCGAGCGCGTCGTGGATGGCCTGAACGTCGTTGGCGTGCAACCAGATCGCCGCGCCTATGCCGGGCTGGGCGACCGATGACAGGTCGGTGCCGGGGACGAGATCGCGCAGGGCGAACGCGATCGGCTTGGTTTCGAAGACGACGGAGTGCGGCGGTCCGGCGGGGGAGCGGACCAGGCCGAGGTACCGCTCGTAGAACGCCCGGGAAGCGTCGAGGTCGCGCGCTTGCAGGGAGATGAAGTCGGGGCCGGTGACGGGCATGATGATGATCCTTTCATTCGTGTCAGTTAGCTGACATGAATCAATGTATGTCAGAATACTGACATGAGTCAAGATGGCGTCGACCTGGAGACTTCGCTCGGATATCTGCTGAAGGAGGCGTCCAGCGCCCTGCGGGTGGCGATGGAAGAGGTGCTGCGCCCGCTCGGAATGAGCGTGACGCACTACTCCTGCCTCGAGCTGCTGGCGCAACGGCCGGGCCTGTCGAACTCCGAACTCGCGCGCGGCGCGTTCGTCACCCGTCAGACGATGAATGTGCTGCTCCAGACCCTGGAGCGAGAGGGCGAGGTGACCAGACCTGCGGCGGCTCCGGTCGGCAAGGTTCTGCCCACTCGGCTCACCGCGCGCGGTCGCCGAAACCTCGAGAAGGCGACCGTCGCGGTGCGTTCGGTCGAACTCCGAATGCTGGCCGGGATGACCGAGGCCGAGCGGTCGGACGCATCACGGATCCTGCGCGGCATGATCGGATCCCTGCGCGATGGCAACGGCGGCGCATAGCCAGACCGCTCTAATTACGTTGCGGTCGAACGCGTTCGAGTTTGGTCCAGCCGCTCCACCCGCGTTCGGTCAGCAGTTCGGTCAGTCGCCGGGCGGGCGGTGCGGTGTCGAACGCGAGTGTGTCGAGCAGCTCCGCCAGCGCGGGGTCGATGTCGCCGGCGACGTAGTCCTCGCCGTGCTCATCGGCGAGTTGAGTGAGGTAGGCGGCGATGGTATCGACCGCTTCGATCAGCGCGGTGCTGTCGTCGGTCAGGTCGAGCGCTCGGCTGAGGGCGAGATAGAAGTCGGCCAGCGGTGCTTGGTCGAGCTGGTTTCGCTTGCGCGCGATCAACTCCGGGATTTCCCCGGGCGAATGGGCGGCCAGCGGGATCCAGCCGTCACGTTCTACTTCGATGACGCGTTCGTCGACCCCGAGCGCGCGCAACCGGTCGAGAAACTCGACGACGTCCGAGGGCAACGCCAAACTGTCACCCGCTTCGAGCCGGGCGATCTGCTCGCGATGCCGTTGCAGCGTAAGAATTTTCGCGCGCAATTGCTCGTCCAGGTCTGAGAGCACCGCGGCGAACTCCTTCGTGTCCGCGCGGAGCAGCTCGCGCACCCGGGCCAACGGCACCCCGGCCGCGGCGAGCGTCCGGATCCGGATCAGCTCGACCACACTGTCCGCGTCATAGCGGCGGTAACCGGAGCTGTCGCGCACGGGTTCGGGCAGCAGCCCGGTGGCGTGATAGTGCCGGACCGTGCGCACGGTGACTCCGGCGTAGGACGCCAGCTCGCCGATGGTCAGCATCGGACCAGTCTCCCGGATCCACGATCGATTTCAAGGTCTCGCCTGGTCGGCGGGGTGCTGGGCGGCCCGGATGATCCGGGTGATCTCCGAGGCATGCGTGATCACCAGCGCATGCGTGGCATCGAGCCATGTCACCGGAATGTCGGGACGCTCGCGCACCAGTCGATCGACGCCGCCGCGCCAGAGACGATTGAACCGCGAGGTGCGGGCGTCGCCGTCGTCACCGGCCATCGAGGTCGCCATGATCAGGTGGATCGGACACTCGATCGCGTGATACCGGTCCAGGATCCCCGGACCGATGACATTGTTCCGGGTGTCGATCCCGGATCGGAGCGCATCCAGCTCCAGATTGAGGTCGACAATCTCCTGTGCGCTCAGCACCACCCGCCCCCTGGCGCTCATTCCGGCCTGACGCGACGAGGTGGAGTCCTCCCACATCGTGCGCAGGTCCGGCAGGTCGGCCGGTGTGATGAACGGCGCGGGTAGCGGGTTCGCCCCGTCGATGATCACGAGTTCACTTGCGCTGCTGGGAAATTCGCTGGCGTAGTGCACGATCAGATCCGCGCCGTACGAGTGGCCCACGAGCATCGGCGGCGCGGACAAACCGAGCGATCGCATCCTGTTCATGACCGCGCCGAAATCGTCGAGGAAGGCATCGAAGCTGTACTGGTCTGCGGCCGAGGACAAACCGTGCCCCCGCAGGTCGAACGTCATCACGTCGAACTCGCGCCGCAAGAGCGTAATGAGCTCGTGCAGTTCGGCTTGCGTGGACGTCAAGCCCGGACACAGCACGAGCGGCCGCCCGTGTCCGCCCCGCGACGCTGAAATGGATACGTCGCCGTGGGTGATCGTGAACTGTTGCGTAGCAATGGGCTTCCCAGTCATGTCAGCCATGCTGGAGGGTTGACCCTGCGTCAGGGTCAAGGCACTAGGCGGCCTGGGTAGCTGACGGCAACTCGGCAGAATGCGTCGGGATGTTCGCCCCTGCGGGGGCCTCGCGCGGGTCGGCGTCGAAGCGAGTGCGGGCGTCGTTGATGTGGATTGGCCTCCGGACAGGATGCGCGAACTCGCCGCGGGCATCGCACGCGCGGCAGCGAAACCCGGGACCATCGCCACCTCGCCGGCCACCCTGCTGGGCGTTGCCGCACTCGATATCCCGACCACCTGATCGAGATCACCGCCACCTCGGTCCTGGAGCGGTTATCAGGTGAGCGATTGGCTCGCTGTCCGCAAATCTCGCAGGGCGGCAAGGGTATACGGGGCGAGTTCGGCGTCCTGGCTGGCGTCGAGCCAGTTGGCGTAGCCGCATTTGAACGCGAGGATGCCCAGTTCGGCCGCGAGGTGTGCGGTGGGGTTCGGCACGCCGCGGGCGAGTAGGGCCTCGGTCATCGCCGCTGCCATTCCTACGCTTTTGAGGGCGTCGCGCTCCTGGAGTTCGGCATTGGCGGCGATGGCCGCGGCGAGGCGGGGAGCGAGTTCGCGATTCATCGGACCCATTGCGCCGGAAGCGCGTTCGAGGCCCGCTGCGACCGCCTCGAGCGGTGTCGCGGCGGCGGGCGCTTCGGCGATGCCCTCGGTCAGCAGTTGGCTCAGCGTCTGCTGACCCGCACTCAGAAGTTCGCGTTTATCCGAGAAATGGCGGAAGAACGTGCTCTTGGTGACCCCGGCCCGCTCGGCGATCTGGGTGACCGTCGTGGCGTCGTACCCCTGCTCGGTGAACAGGTCCACCGCGGCCAGCACGAGCCGCTCACGTGCCCCGGGTTCCCATCGTGCCATGACAGCCATGATAGGTGACGGGACAACAGTACCGTCGGGGGAGTTGAGGGACGGGCGAGGTGGTCAGTTCGTGGTCTGACTGTTGAATTCGGGGCAGTAGAAAGTGATGGCCTGGTTCACGATTTTGCGGGCCTCGTCGCCGGTGTACAGGGGAGACGCGGTGTTCGGCGGTGCCGGGATGGCGGCGACCGCTGTTACCTCGTCGGCGGCCGTGCGCCCCTGTTCGCGCATCTCTCGGCACACGGTTTTCGCGGTGGCGAAGATGTCGCCGTCCTCGGTGGGCACATGCTCGTGCTTGACCGCGGCCAGGAACGCGACGTCCTTGGTAGAAGGTGACTCGGTATCCGAGCCGCACGCGGCCAGGATGACGACGCTGATCGCTATCGGCAGTGCGGCCCAAGGTCGTGCGCTCATGTCACCTCGAATTGCCTCGTGGGATACGGCGTTTGAGGATCATCACACAGCCGCGCGCCCGGACGTGTGATTCGTTGCCGCGTCCGGAGGCGTGTCGGCGACGTCGGGTGTACCGGCGTGAGCTGTCCGTCGTCGATCACCGCTCACAAAACGCAGCGCGCGTCGGCAGGTGGGCTTCGGAGGTCGACGAGGTAGTCGTCGACCGCCTTGTTGACGCAGGCGCTGGTGGCGGCGAAAGCGACGGTGTGCTGGTTGCCCTCGACGGTGAGCGCGGTGCCGCCCAGGGCCGCGGCCAGCTTCAGGCCGCCTTCGTATGGGGTGGCGGGGTCGCCGGTGATCGAGATGGTGAGAGTTGGGGGCAAGCCCTTGATCCCGGTCGCATAGGGGTAGTCGAGAGTGGGTGTGGCGGGCCAGAATTCGCAACCGTCGCGGGCTCCGTCCGGTCCACGGCCGGGGTCCAGGAAGGGGGCGACGCGGTAGATGTCTCGCCGCAGGTCGGTTTCCTGTTCGGGGGAATGGCGCTGCTCGTCCAGACAGTTGATCGCGTAATTGGCGTCGGCGATATTGGGCCAGCGGCCGTCGGCGCCGCGGCCGCCGAAGGCATCGCCGATCTTGCGGAGGGTGTCGCCGCGGCCGGTGCGGATCTGGGCGAGGCCGGCGGTGATGACGGGCCAGACAGCCGAGTCATATAGCCCGGCGATCACGGACCCTACCGCGAGTGGATAGTCCGCGGTTCGGTTGTCTCCCGCGGGAATCGGATGGTCCAGCAGCGGTCGCACAATGCGCTGAAATTCCGTGACGGCCTGGCTCGCGTCGGTGCCCAGGGGACAGTCGGGGCGGGTAACGCAGTCGGCGGCCATGGCGTCGAAGGCTCGCTGGAAGCTCGTGAACTGCGAGATTCGACGCTCGGAAGTGCCGGTGGTGGGATCGATTCCGCCGTCGAGCACCATCGCGCGTACTCGATCGGGAAAGAGTTCGGCGTACACCGCGCCCAAGCGCGTGCCATAGCTCTGCCCGAAATAGGACAGCTTGGCGTCGCCGACGGCGGCGCGCAGGATGTCCATATCCCGTGCCGCATCGCGGGTGCCCAGATGGGCGAGCGCTTCTCGGCCTCCGGAGCCCTTCGCGCAGCGGTCGACCAGAGCGCGGGTGTCCGTCTCGGTGAACCGGCCCACCGTGGCGGCGGTGGGGAAAACGGCTGCGCCACTGTCATCTTCGGCATCGCTATAACAGCGCACCGACGGGCTGGAGGCACCGACGCCGCGCGGATCGAAGCCGATCAGATCGAATCGCTCGCTGAGCCTGCTCTGCGCCCACGTTGTCGCCCCCGCCGCGGCCATGCCCATCCCCGGCCCGCCCGGCCCACCGGGATTGAGCAGCAGCGACCCGATGCGCTCGCCCCGCGCGGGCACCTTCAGCACCGCTATTCGCATCGTGGCCCCGCCCGGGTAGGCGTAATCACGCGGTACCTCCAGCCGACCGCACTCGAATCGGGGGTCGGCGAAAGCCTTCTCGTCCGATGCGGTGGTCGCGTACCCGTCGCATGAGGCGAACACCAGTTTCTGGTCATAGAACCGGTGCAGGCGCTCGGAATTCGACTGTGTGCCGGAGCAGGCTGCGAGTGTCATCGCCAGCGCCAAAACCGAAGCGGCCGTCGTCGATACTCTCATGCCCGCCGACCCCGAGCCCCGCGAATACCCCACGCCATTGCGTTCCTCCTCGCTGATCTTGGACCAGTTATTTCAACCCACTGGCTGTGCCCTGTCGGCGATCACACAAACACGCGAAGTCCGTTCGCCGCAGTCGCAACGCCGGGAGGCAGTAGCCGGAGGCACCGGTTGGCATACATGCGGGACACTCGTGATGGGACCAAAGTCCCGTCACTGGTGTTACAGTGATGGGACCAAAGTCCCATCACTCTCGAAGGTAGCGATATGCGCGTCTTCATTACCGGTGGCACCGGTCTGATCGGCTCCACCGTCATCGCCGAACTGCTCGACAACGGCCATTCCGTCCTCGCGCTCGCGCGTTCGGATTCCTCGGCCGCGGCACTTACCGCCGCAGGTGCGGAGCCGATTCGTGGCGATCTGGCGGACCTGTCCACGCTCCGTGCCGGTGCCGCTCGCGCCGATGGCGTGATTCACCTGGCGTTCGACCATGCCGCCTTCGGCAGCGCCGAGGCGGTCGGGGTGGCGGTCGCCCAGGAGGGCGCCGCGATGGCGGCGTTGGGGGAGGAGTTGATCGGCAGCGATCGCCCGCTGGTCACAGTCGCGGGTACTCCGGCGGTCCCGGGCCGGGCGTCCACCGAGGCCGATCCGTCTCCGATCGAAGGGCTTGTCGGCGGTCGCGGTCATTCGGTGAACGCGATTCTGGAGCTGTCCGCGCGTGGTGTGCGCAGTGCGGCGGTGCGGTTGCCGCGCACCGTGCACAACGACGGCAAGGGCGGATTCGCGGGTATGCTCACCGATATCGCCAGGCGCACAGGGGTTTCCGGTCATCCGGGTGATGGTGCGCAGCGCTGGCCCGCGGTGCACGCGCTCGACGCGGCCGTGCTGTTGCGGTTGGTTTTGGAGAGTGCGCAGGCCGGAACCGTATGGCATGCCGTGGCCGATGAGGGTGACGCCGTGCGCGATATCGCCGCGGTCATCGGCCGCAGGCTCGGGCTCGAGGCAAAGTCCGTGCCGGAGGAGACATTCGGTCCGCTCGGGGCGATCTTCGCCACCGATCAGCCGTCATCGAGCGCCCATACCCGGCAGGTGCTGGGGTGGGAGCCCAAACACCCCAGCCTGCTCGAAGACCTGGAGAACATTAAGCCGTGATCAGCTGAGAACGGAAACCTGGACTCGCCGCATTGCAGTCGACTCCGTAGAGTGAGACTGGTTGCAGCGCAACCATTCTCCTATTCGTTTGACGTGGCGGGCAGTAGCAGGCCATCGGTGACGGTCCAGGTCGATCCGTCGGGGTCAACGCCGGTCAGCCCTTCCAGGTATGCGGTCCCGACCAGTGCCAGTGCGGCGGGGTCGGCGATGGTGGCGACGATAGTGTCGCGAGCGGACCAGATGGTCGACCACAGGAGCCGCCGAGTCATCTGCGCCCACCCCAGCCGCGGCCCCGTCATGACCCACAAATCCGTTGGGGCGGTGGCGAATCGGCGAGCTTGACGCAACCATGATGCCGCGGTCTCGGGCCAGGTGATGTGGTCGGCGATGCGCCCGCCCCCACGTTCCCACTGGTCCGCGACCGCGGCCATCGTCGCTATCGCGGCGGATGTGCGTCCCGATCCCAAGGTCAGGGTTCGCGCACCCCGCGCGCGAGCCACCGCGATGATGGCGGCGATCTCGGCGTCGGTGGCGGTGGGGATGTCCTGGCCCGTGCGGGATAGGTTGTGCAGCAATGGTGTTGGGGACCCGGCTGTCATCGGTTGCCTTCCTTCCAGATGAGATAGCGGTCAGGGCAACAGATCGCGCACGGCCGATAGCCCGCCGCGACCGCTGTGGCCTCGTCCGCGAAGAACACCCGGTGCCTCACGTAGTGTCCGACCGCGATCGCCCGCACCGCTGAGCGGCAGTCCAGCCGCCCGTAGATCCTGCTGCGGCGATGCCCGCCCCACAGTCCCGGTGTCTCGGAGCGATAGGCATTCCCCGTGGCATCGAGCAGCAGGTAGGTGCGGGGCGGTTCAGGCGCCATCGAGGAATGCCGGTTCGGTGGCGCTCACGCCGCGGTCTCCAGATCCAGCAGCAGATGCTTGGCCTCGGCCCCGCCGACGTATCCGCCCAAGCTGCCATCGGCGCGCAACACCCGATGGCACGGCACGACCACCGGCAGCGGATTGGTCGCACATGCCGTGCCGACCGCCCGCACCGCCTTGGGGTTGCCGACCAATTGGGCGACCTCGCCGTAGCTGCGGGTCTGCCCGTACCCGATCTCGGGCAGATGCCGCTGCACGATCTGCCGGAACCCGTGCGAGAGCGAAAGATCCAGCGGCAGATCGAAAGTCGTGCGCCGCCGGGCGAAGTACTCATCGAGCTCACGTACGGCGTCGTCGAGGCGTCCCGGTGCCCGCAGGATCCGAGGGCTGACCTTGTGGGCGAGGGTCTCGAGCACGCCGTCGTGGCCCTCCCTGGCATAGGCCACCCGAATCAGGCCCCGCGGTGTGGCGGCCAACAGCAATTGCCCGACCGGGGTGTCCATGGTCGTGTAGGCGACGTCGATCAGCTCGGCCTGCTCGGCCTTGCGCTCGAGCAGTCGGTGCAGCCGACCCATCGTGTCCTCGTCCACGGAGGCGGACAGAGCGGCGAGCACGTCATCGTCGTGGTGCAGCTCGTTCATCGTGTCGCTCCTTTCAATGTCGCGTCCGGATAGGTTTTGCGCAGGTTCTTCACACCGTCGGCCGCGGCGCGGCGCGCGGCGTCGGTGCTGCCGCCGAGGATCTGCGCGATCTCGGTGTAGGGCAGTCCGGCCACGTAGTGGTAGGCGATGGCTTGGCGTTGTTTGTCCGGCAGCGCTGCCACGGCTGCCCAGATTCCGGCATCGTCGGCTCCGACGATGCCGTTGCCGATCGGTTCCTCGGGCATCTGCTCGACCGGCAGTGGGTTGCGTGTTGCAGCGCGGACCGCGTCAATTGCTTTGCGATGTGCGATCGTCACCAGCCACGCTTCGATATTCGCGGTCTCCGGAAGGTCCGGGTACGCGCGCATCGCGGCCAGAAATGTTTCCGACCAGGCGTCCTCGGCATCGTGCGCACCGAGGACGACCCGGCAGACCCGCAGCACGGTGGGCCCGTATTCGGTCACTACCGCCTCGAACGGTGGCTTCACGCTCAGAACAGCCTTCCCGCGCTGACCGTCGCCGGCTCCTCGAGCTCGAGCAGCGCGCGCTTGCGCTTCAGCCCGCCCGCGTATCCGGTCAGCGATCCGTTCGCCCCGATCACCCGGTGGCACGGGATGAAGATACACAGCGGATTGGCTCCCACGGCCTGCCCGACCAGGTACGCCGTGGATCGGTCACCGAGCTGTTCGGCGATCTGCCCGTAGGTGATGGTCGCACCGAACGCAATCGCGGCGACCTGCTCCCACACCTTCCGCTGGAAGTCATTGCCGGACGGGTTCATCGGCAGATCGAAGTCACGTCGCTGCCCGAGCAGATACTCGAACAGCTGCCCGGCGGCTTCACCCAGGACAGGATCATCGGCGAAGGACAGCTCCGGCCCGAACAGCTCCTGGGCCGGTCGCCGGATGTGATGCCGGAAATACACTCCGGTGACAGCTTCATCGGTCGCCACGATCGTGACAGGGCCGAGCATGGCGGTATCGATCACCGCGTGCCGAGTAGTCATTCGCATCCCCTTCTCTCGTTCTCACCCTGTAGACGTTCGGCGGGCACAGAACGTGAGATCGGATCTCGAGACCTTCATCGGGTGCGCGGGAGCACCACGCCCGGCGGCTGCGAGACGGTACCGGACATGGTTCCTCCGATTAGCGGACGACCGCGGTGGGAACACTGCCGGTGAATCCGGACCACAGGGCTCAGTGCCAATCGGATCATGACTTGTGGAGGTTGCCATGGTCTTCGCGGCGTTGCCGTCGGCTTGCGGTGCGGCTCTTGCCGAATCGTTGAAGCGGCCGAGTCCAGCGAAAGTCACTTCAGCCAGCTTCTCAGCGGTGCCCGGGCGGGTTCGGCTGATGGGTTTGCTTCGTCGAACTCCGAGCACGTAGACGCGCCAGGGTGGCAGGTGTGCTGGCGTTCCGAGATCGCACAGCACGCACACCGGATCTCCACATTCCGGCGCTAGATTGGCGGCTGTGAATCGAACGGGGCTGGTGTCGGCCGCCGAGATGGCGCACTCGGTGATCCGAGTTGGGCTGTCGCTGGCCATGATTGGCTTCGGGATGGTGAAAGTCATTCCGACGCAGTTCATTGTCTTCACGCTGCCCGGGGAGATGTTGGTATCACTGGGTGAATCCTCGCCCTCGGGGATGCTGTGGAAGTTCATGGCGACATCGACGCCCTATACGGTCATCGCGGGCACGGTGGAGGTGATCGGCGGGCTGCTGCTGATCTTCCGGCGCACCGTATTGCTCGGCGCGCTGGTGTGCATGGTGGCGCTGATCCAGGTGAGCACGTTCAATATCGCCTATCACGTACCCGTGCTCGCCTCGCCACTGATCATGCTGGGCATGGCGTTGGTGGTGTCGATGCCCTGGTGGTCACGGCTGATCGATGTGCTGTTCCGGAATCGGGACTCGGCGGCGCTACCTCGGCCCCGCGGCGATCGGCGAATTCGGCTGGCGGGCGACATCGCTCACACAGCGGCTGCGGTCCTCGTCATTGTGTTCATGGGGGCCAACGGCATTCGGACCTATCACAGCTACACCGAACGCCTCTCGTCTCTCGACGGCGTATGGGCGGTGGACGAGTTTCGTGGCGACGGACTCCGCTGGGTACGGGTGGCGATCGATGACCGCCCTGCGTCGCGCCGCCTGGTTCTCATCCGCGAGAACGGTGAGCTGACCGCGCAGGATGTGACCGTGGCGGAAGCGGTACTGCACGTTGGTGAATGGACGCTGCGATATACGCAGCAGTCCGACGCACGGCTGCACCTCACCGGCGATTTCGACGGAACCTCGCTGGATACGACCCTACGCCGCATCCCACTGCACACCGAATCGCGCGATTTCCGCTGAGCCACGACGCACCGACGGCGCGGGCACAGTGCTTCTGTCGCCGAAGACAATCCCGAGCCCGGGATTTCTCCATTCGGTACAGTGACTCAGACACCGGTGCTCATCGATACTGATGGCTCGGTCGAAGGGTTTCCGGTTTTCCGGCGTTGTAAGGGGATATCAAGGTGCGCAACATGTTTCGTGATCCGGGCATTGCCGATGGTGAGTTGTCCCGATACGTGGTGACGGTGGGTGATGATCCGGCCGAGTATCAGGTGACCGCGCTGGTCGAGCATCAGGGCGAGACGGGTTACCGCACGGATCTGACCGTGGAGATGCCGGACGATTTCAGCATGCGGGTCGCGCAGGTCTTCGATCGCACCGGCGGTCGACTGTCGACGGTCAGCTATTCGGCCGAGAGCAGACTAGGGGAGACCGTGGTCAGCCGGGAGGAGGGCAATTTCGTCGGCACCTCGCATCTACAATTCGGCGGCAAGGTCGAGCCCTTCCCGAGCCCCCTCACCTCGCTGCTCGGCGGTGCGACAACCTTCCGAGGACTCGATTTCACCAAGGGCGCCAAAGCAACCATCAGCCTCTGGCTCGCCTACTCGATCCACTGGCCGGTCGAGATCAAGGTCGAAAAGCGCACCACCGTCGACATCCCCGCCGGCCGATTCGACGCCTGGCAGGTGAAGGCCAAGCCCAGCTTCGCCCACATCAACGGCCTGCTGGACAAGGTGATTCACGGCATCCTCCCCGCCTTCACCCTCCATTTCGAGGCCGCCGCCCCACATCGCATGCTGCGCTTCAGCTTTCCCACCGGCCCGTTGCCCTGGGACCCCAAGGGCCTGGTTCAGCTCGCCGAGGCGTAGCGGAGTCCCGAGTTCGGTGGCCACCCGCTCGAGTCATTCACCGTGCTCTTGGTCACCGGTGCCCAGTTCGAATGGGCCCGGCGCATAGCGGAAGTCGTCCTGGTCCTCGGCCGTCGCGGTAATGATGGTTCCCGTTGTCATTGGTCTGATGCCGCTTCGGACGGGGTAATAGCAAATTCGCATGTGGCACAGTGCGTTTCAGTGCTCCGGCACCTCCCTCAGTGGGGAATCCCACATTCGCGAGGGTATGGAAAGTGTGTCACCGTGGGTTCGACAAGTGAGAGCGGCAGAGCAGCCGGGAGATCGACTCCGGAGGGAGTTCTCATGTCGATGGCAGTGATTGTGGCACTAGGGATTCTGATGCCGGTCATGGGTGTGGCCGCCGCCTACATCACGGTGGCCGCCACCTACTGGTGGGAGACGCGGCGTGCCCGCACTTCTCGCAGGGCTGCGGGTGGCCGTGCGCGGGTCGCGGGTCTGGCTCCGTCGTGGCGAATCCGATTGACGTAGAACGGAACTTTGAATCGGCAAACTGCGGCTGAGTACCGATACCCACAGCTGGTTCAGTGGTCGTGCGCCCTGTCGGTGTCGGAGGGGGTGGCAGCGGTCGACCGAGGATTGTTCCGCATCAGCACCGTGGTGCCGACCCGGGCGGGAGACGCGGCGTACTCGCGCTGCGCGCAAATCCCGCTATCGCTGCTCGACCCAGCGGAAACCTACGATCCCTAGGCTCTGCCTTAGGATGTGTAGGAGGAGGTTGGATGTCACCCAGGGCCGGTTTGACCAGGGAACGAGTTGTCGCTGCGGCGGCCGAGTTGGCCGATGAGATCGGGTTCGACAAGCTCACGCTGTCGGCGCTCGCCCGGCGGGTGGGGGTGAAGGATCCCAGCCTGTACGTGCATGTGCGGAACCTGCACGATTTGCGGGTGCGGGTGGCGTTGCTGGCCAGTGCGGAGTTGAACGATCGGATCGGGGCCGCCGTTGCCGGGCGATCCGGTAAGGATGCGCTGGTGGCGTTCGCGAACGCGTATCGGGGGTACGTGCTCGAGTATCCGGAACGGTATGCGGCGACGCAGATTCGGATGGATCCGGCCGAGATCGCCGGTGAGCCCGCGTTGGTGCGGAGCATCGAGTTGACCACGGCGGTATTGCGCGGGTACGGGCTCGGTGAGTCCGAGGGGTTGGACGCGGGTCGCTTGCTGCGCAGCACTTTTCACGGTTTCGCCACCCTCGAGGCCGGTGGCGGATTCGCGCATTCGCGCGGCACCGATGAGTCCTGGACGCGGATTCTGGACGCGCTGCACACCGCGCTGTCGGAGTGGCCCGCCTACTGAGCGGGGCTGTGCGCGCCCAGCAGTTGGGTTGCGACAGTCGTGGTGTGACGCACGAACGCGTCGCGGTCGGTGCCCAGATTGCCCTCCGTCCATTCCACGAATAGCGAGATCAGGGCGCCGAACAGGGCCGAGAAACGCATGCGGACCTCGGGGTCGTCGGGGGATCCGGGGAACAGGTGACCCAGCGCGGCCGTGGTGAGGGCGGGAATCGTCTCGCGTACGTGGCGGCGCAGGCGCATATCGGCGACGGGTTCGACCAGCAGAATCCGGCACAGCCGCGGGTCGGCCTCCATCGCCCGCGCGGCGGCGTCGACGATCGCGGGCAGATCCTGTGCCGCGACCGCGCTCGCCACCGCCTGCTCCAATTCCGATAACGCCGCGGCATAGATTGCGTGCAGCAGCTCGTCGGTGTCGGTGAAGCTCTCGTAGAAGAACTTCTGACTCAGCCCGGCTTCCCGGCAGACCGCTCGCATGCCGAGTGCGGCAACACCTTCCGTGCCCACCACGCTCACACCCGCGGCGATCAGCTGTGCGCGCCGGTCGGCGACGCGGTCGGTGGCGGTGCGCCCGCCGTAGCTCCTTGACACACCTGGAATCTATCAGGAACCATCTGCTTCAGAAAGCAGCTGGTTCCAGATGGAGATGCGATGTTCACCGATGCACAATTCCAGCGGGCGCTCGGGCAATCGCGCCTGGCACAACCGATTCCATCGATCCTGACCAATCGCGCGGTACCGGTCCCGGTGCTCGACGAGAACGCGCTCACGGCCATGACCACGACCTGGTTCGCCGAATACGAGCAGAAGATCGACTGGTATGCCGCGCACGGCTTCGATATCGCCTGGACGCTCGACTGGGCCAAGAAGTATTGGTGGAGTTGGCAGGCGCGGGATATGAGCTACAACCACGAGCTCTACACCGCCGATCTGAAGTACAAGGACGTCACGACCTTGGGTGCGACCATGGTCGGGCTCGACGAGTTCGTCACCTACAACTTCGCGTTCTTCGATGCGATCCCGGATTGGCGCTACGATCCGATTCCCGGACAGTCCTACGTCGACATCAGCCCCGACGGTGAGGTCCGCATGGTCGTAAGATATTACGGCAGTGGGCATTTGGCCGGACCGTTGAAACTGCATCCCTACGGCGACGACGCGGTGGCCCTGCCCGGAAATGGCGCTTTCGTCCAGTGCACCGCGGTCGACCGATACCACTTCAATACCGATCACCTGATGTACGAGGGTGAGACCCTCTACGACCTCATCGACGCCGTGCAGACGGCCGGTCTGCTACCCGGCCCGGCGACAAGGAAATTCGCCTGGCTCATGCGCGGCGCGGGACTGGCCACTCGCGTCGCGACCACGCTCGGCCGCCGCTGAAACCCCGCTCAGGACCTCGGATCGATCGGGGTCTCGGGCCGGAACGCCGCTTCGATATGCGCCCCGGCGGCCAGTGCCCGGCGTTCGGCGAACGGTGCGGTGATGAGCTGCACCCCGATCGGAAGGCCCTCGCTCGATAGCGCCGCCGGGACCGTAACCGCTGGCAGCGCAAGGTAATTCGCGGCGACGGTGAGGCGCTGAGCGTCGTACATCGTGGCCACCGCCGTGGTCCCGCCCAGGTCGTATCCGACCGGCCACGGCAGTTGCCCCGATACCGGCCCCAGCACGATCGGATACTCGTGCAGGAACAGTGACCACGCCGCGCGCACGCGCAGCCGCTCACCGAGTTCGGAAATGTATCCCGCGAGATCGAGCGGCGGGAACAGTTCGAGCGCCGCACCGAGGAACGCGTTGAGCCCGGCACTGCCGACCTGGCGCATGAAGTCCAGTCGCTGGGGCAGCAATTCGGTGGAGACCAATCGCCCGTAGGAGGTCGTGGCTTCGATCAGCTGCGGCGGGGTCTGCTCGGTGACTGGATGCCCGGCATCGGCGAGCGCGTCGGCGGCGCGCCGGACCGCATCGCGGACCTGGGGATCGAGGCTGCCCGCTCCGCCGTCGAAGGTGACCGCGACCGCGGGTGGTGTGCCATCGGGGGAGTCGAGCACGGGAATCCAAGAGGGATCGCGAGGATCATCGGCGAGCAACAGTTCGAAGACCAACGCGAGATCGCGCACCGATCGAGCCAAAGGCCCTGGCGCGGCGAACAATTGATTCGTCGGCGTCGGAGCGGGCCCGGGCAGGCTGGACGCCACCGCGACCCGCCCCGGGGTGACGCGCAGCGAGGCGACACCGGTGAACGCCGCCGGTACCCTGAGCGATCCGCCGAAATCGGTGCCCAGTCCCAGCGGGGTCATCCCCGTCGCGACCGCCACCGCATCACCGCCGCTGGAACCGCCGGGGCTGTGAGAAGCGTTCCAAGGGTTGAGGGTTGGACCGTTGGCGTCATTGTCGGTATGCCAGCGCGTGGCGAAGTCCGGCATATTGCCGCGGGCGATCGGAATCGCGCCCGCCCGCCGCAGCGCGGCGACGGCCGGGGCATCCTGCGCGGCCACCGCGCCCGCGAATGCCCCGACGCCCCAACTGGTCGCGCCACCGGCGACATCGAGATTGTTCTTCACGGTGAACGGAACCCCGGCCAGCGGCCCGCGCGGCCCGTCCCCGCGATCGATCGCGGCCGCCGCGCCGAGCGCGGTATCGGCCAGCACCGAGGTGGTGGCGTGGACGACCGGATCGATATCGGCGATGCGGCGCAGGTGCGCGGACACCACCTCGGTGGCACTCACGTCGCCGGAGGCGATCATGCCTGCCAGGGTTTGCGCGTCTTGGGTCCACAATGCGGTGGACCGAGTGGTCGTCACTACTGACTCCTGGATGGTGGGCGAGTATGTTCACCCAAACCTTCGGTCGTGCAACGGCACTCGATCAACAGGTGTTCGGTCAACGCTTCATCAGCGTGACTAAACCTTGCGGAGATCGAGTGGCGGGCCCGGTCCCGATATTGGCGCATCGGGTCCCCGGGCGCGGCACCTGCACCGGCATACGGTTCGAATCATGTCGTACGAACAGCATCCCGAAATCAATCATCGAGCCGTGGCCGCAGCCGCCGAAGATGCCGCGGCGGTCGTCGCCGAATTGCGTGATCGGGCCGAAATCGCCGACGCCCTGTACCGTTTCGCGCTCGGTCAGGATCTGAAGAACAAGGAGCTGTTCGCCTCGGCGTTCACCGTCGACGCCGAACTGGATTTCCGGCCCGCGGCCGCGAAATGGGGAGCGAACCCGCCCGTCATGACCGGGCGGGACGCCATCGTCAGCACCATCCTCGCGATGTTCACCGGGCGTGTGGACACCACCCACCAGGTCACCAATGTGCGGGTACGAGTTGAGGGCGACACCGCTTATATGACCGCCCTGGTCGAGGCCCAGCACCTGCTCACCGCCGCACCGGAAACCCGTGCGCTGCTCAAGAATCCCTACATTCTCGAACTACGGCGCGACGGCGAGCGCTGGCTCATCCACCGAATGCGCATCGAAAACACTTGGTACACAGGTGATCCGACCGCGATATTCGGCTGATCGCCGCTATTGCCTTGCCCGGGCGTTGATCTCGCGCGGCTTGAGCACCCGGGTCTCCGCGCCGGACTCCGCGACCGAGATCATCGCACGCCCGATCTCCCGATTGTCATTGACCGCGTTCGGTGCCAGCCGTTTGAACAGCGGGATCAACGGCCCGGTCACCGCGTAGGCGGCGCGATACAGCGGGGTCTTGGAGACCACGCCGTCCATCGGCTGCACGAATCCGGGCCGGAACATATACCCCTGGAACGGAAGTGCGAGCAGATCGTTCTCGGTCTTACCTTTGACCCGCCCCCACATCGACCGCCCCTGCTCGGTGCTGTCGGTGCCCTGCCCGGAAACGTAGATGAACGTCATCTTCGGATTCGCCGCCGCCAGCGTATTCGCCACGCGCAGCGTCAGGTCATAGGTGATCCGCCGATAGTCCTGCTCCTTCATGCCGACCGAGGACACCCCGAGGCAGAAGAAACAGGCGTCGAATTCCGCCAACTCCCCGGCGATCTCCGACAGGTCGGACGGATCGGCCTGAATCAACTCCCGCAGCTTGGGATTCTCGATCCCCAGCGAACTGCGCCCGAGGGCCAGCACCTGCCCAACCCGATCATCGCGCAGGCACTCCGCGAGCACCCCCTGACCGATCATCCCGGTCGCACCGAACAGAATTACCTTCATGCCGGAATCCTGCCTCATCGGCAGCGGAATGGCGGGGACCCAACGCCCTGCGACCGGCCCTTCCCGAGCCCGAAGTGACGTGCGATCACCGCGGCTGCCACCGCGAGCAGGTACCTCAGTTGGCGTGATTCCTGGTGAATTCCTCGATGAGCACGGGGTATTGCTCGCCGCCGTGGCCTGCGGCGATCGCACGATCGGCCATCGCTTTGATCAGCTTCGGGAGTTCGGTGTTCACCCCGAGTAGCTCGCTCTCCTGCACCATGTGTTCCATTGCGCGAGCTTCGGTTTCGAGTGGGGCCACGGTCACGGAGTAGTCGCCCTGATCGATCTGCGCGGCATAGCCGGGGAGCCATTCGGCGACACCGGCTGCGATCTGCCGGGCGAAGGGGGCGAAGGTGGTGGCGTCCACACCGGCGGTGCGGAGCATGACGGTGCCCTGCAACCAGGCATTGAGGACGCTCCACATCATGGTCAGTCCGGCCACGTCGTAGAGCGAAGCAAGTCCGGGGTCCGCGCCCAGATATGTGTTGACGCCCAGTGTTTCGAGCGGCTGCTGGTGGGCGTCGAAGACCGGTTGTGGTCCGCTGAGCAGGATGGTCGCCTCGGCGGTGCCGATCGTGGACGGGATGGCCATGATCGCGCCGTCCAGGTAGCGCGCACCGCGTTGCTCAGCCCAGAGCGCGGCGTCGCGGGACTGGGTCGAGTTCCCGGAGGTGAGGTTGACCAGTGTCGTATCGGTCAGGTCGATTTCGGGATCGTCGAGCAGCTCACGCACCGCGCGGTAGTCGGTGAGACAGATGATCGTCACGGCACCGGCCGCGATCGCCTTGCCGACCGAGGATGCGACCGTCGCACCCTCGCCGACGAGCTGTTCGGCCTTGGCGGGTGTGCGATTCCATACGGTGGTGCGATGCCCGGCGGCAAGGAAAGCGCTGGCCAGCGCCCGGCCCATCAGGCCGAGACCGAGGACTGTCACGGGGGTTTCGTTATTGCTCATGGCACCATGGTCAACGTTGATACCAGTGTGAAGGTCAAGTGAGAATTCGATGCTTATCGGTGAATTGAGTCGGCGCACCGGGGTGAACGCGCATCAGCTGCGGTATTACGAGTCGCAAGGACTGCTGGAGGCCGGGCGCAGCGCCAACGGCTACCGCGACTACGACGAAACCGCGGTGCTTCGGGTCAAACAGATCAGGCATCTGCTCGGGGCGGGCCTGTCCTCCGAGGACATCGCCTACGTGCTGCCGTGTGCGGTCGGCGAAGTCCCCGAGCTGGCCGGCTGCCCGGAACTGGTGTCCGCCATGCGATCCCGGATGCAACGCATCGACGATCAGATCGCGGCCCTCGCGAAATCGCGTGCGGCCCTGTCCGATTACATCGATGCCGCCGAACAGACGGGTGCGGACACGTATCCGCCGTTCGATGGCGATGTGGATCGCGTACCCGCATAGTTCGTCTCGGGCCTGCCTGCTCTCATGACTCGTGCCTAGGCCGAGGTGGACGCGGACGAAAGGTCGTGCCGTCGTACGTGTTCGAGGATTCGGGGAATGACCCGCTCGGGTATCTGGTCGAGTACGCCGTGGCCCATTCCTGGGTAGATCTCGGTATCGGCGTGCGGGACGAGGCTGGTGATTCGCCGTACGGCCGCGATCGGATCGCATGCGACCGAGTCGCCTCCGAAGATGGCCAGCATCGGCGTCGGGAATGACCGCAGTTCAGCGTCTTTGAGCACGCGTGCCCAGCCGAGCCGGGTGCGATAGCCGAGAGAGGCTTTCGCGCAATCGAATTGGGCCCGGCTCATGGTGACGCCGGGGGTGATCCAGGCGTTCATTTTGCGCCAGTCCTCCTCGGACGGGTGCATTCCGAAGCGCAGGATCTTGAACAGCACGCTCCATTTCATCTTGGTGATCACGCCATTCGGCTCGATCAGAGTCACGCTCGCCACTCGTTGTGGCAGTCGCAGTCCCACGATCGAGGCATGCCAGGCCCCTTGTGACAGACCGACCACATGCGCACGGTCGATCCCGAGACCGGTCAAAGCCTCGCCGAACCAGCCCGCTAAATCCGCCTCACCACCAATCGGCGCGGTCTGCACGCTCTTCCCCGCCGTCCCGATCGTGTCCAACGCGTACACGACACGGTCATCCGCAAGATCCTTCGCGACGAAGTCCCAGTACAGGCCGTTCCCGCCGAACGGATGCAACAGCACGATCGGTGTGCACGCGCCCTTTCCGAACCGGCGCACATGAGTGGTACCGAAAGACGTTGGGATTTCCCGGGTTTCCGCCTCCAGCGCGGACTGCGCCGCCAGCGCGTCGTAGGCGGCGAGGAAGTCCGTTCGTGCCCGCTCGTTCTTGAATTGCCCAACCTTGGCCATGGCCGCCCCTCCATCATCGTTGATGATATGACCGTACCACATAAATGATATGTACGTACCATTACAATGGCGGTCGACCTATACGGGACGAACGCGGGATGCCTGCGCGCCTATCGTGAGGTATGGGATTCCCCAAGGGATTTCGAGAGTTCGACGTCGGCACCACGGCCGGGACTATCCACGGCGTGATCGGGGGCCAGGGGCCGCCGTTGCTTCTGCTGCACGGGTTTCCGCAGACGCACCTGATGTGGGCGGCGGTCGCAGCCCAGCTCGCCTCGGGGCACACGGTTGTCGCGACAGACCTGCGCGGCTACGGCGGCAGTAGTGCCCCGTCGCCCTCTGTTGCGGACTACTCGATGCGTGGCTTAGCCCTCGACCAGACAGAGGTCATGACCGCACTGGGATTCGACCGATTCGATGTGGCGGGGCACGATCGCGGAGCGCGGTGCGCCTATCGAATGGCGATCGACCATCCCGAGCGAGTGCGTCGGCTCGCCGTGCTCGATATCGTGCCGACCGCCGAGGCTTTCGATCGTGCCGATCACCGCTTCGCGCTCGGCTTCTGGGTCTGGAGTTTCCTGGCCGCTCCCGCACCGGTACCGGAGAATCTGATTCTCGCCGGTGCGGACGGATTCATCGATCACGTGCTGGACGCGTGGGCGGACCCCGGCTTCGAGTTCGACGAGGACGATAGACGCGCCTATCGACGGCAATTCCACGATCGGTCCCAGGTGCAGGCGATCTGTGCGCAGTATCGCTGCGCTGCCACGATCGACGCCGACGTCGACAGGATCGATGGCCCTCGAAGGCCGATCAGCTGTCCCACCCTGGTGCTGTGGAGCGCTTCGGGTGCGCTCGCGCAATGGTATGAGCCGCTGGAGATCTGGCGCCGGTGGTGCACGCATGTGGAGGGCGAGGCGATGTGCGCGGGACACTTCCTGGCCGAGGAAGCCCCCGACCTCGTCTCCCGCAGATTCCTCGAGTTCTTCTGCTGACTCGCGGTTGCAGGCAGCTGTCGCTGCCAGGTCGGCAAATCGCGCTCCAAACCGGAGATGAGCCGGTGTCGAAATCGAAGAGTGCATAGAGTCGACCACCCACGTCCGTCCGGTCACGTGCTGGTGCTGCCCGGCGGGCAGGAGCGCAGTCGTGCCCGGGTTCGTCCCTGGCAACTCGCCCAGGTGCGCGCCGCACTACTGGCTCGCAGCCTGCGCCGGCGGCTCGGCCCCGACTACATGGTCGAACAGGTGCGCTATCGCCACCGCGGCTGGAACGCACCGGATTTGGACCCGGTCGCCGACGGCGCACGGGCGGTACGCGCGTCAGGCTCACAGGCGGGCCCGATCATCCTGGTCGGACACTCCATGGGTGCGCGGGTCGCCGCACACCTGGCCGCCGCGCACGACATCACTGGCATCGTCGCCCTCGCGCCGTGGTGGCCGGACGAGGACGCCGACCTGATCCCGCCGACCTGCCGAGTTCGCGTGCTGCACGGTGTCGCTGACAGTTGGACCGATGCGGAAGCCTCACGTCGCCAGACCGTGCGCGCTCGCGGTCGTGGCGTGGACGCGCAGTGGTCCGGGCTCTCCCGCACAGGTCATTTCATGCTGCGCAAGTTCTCCGTATGGCACAGTGTCGCAGCGCAGTTCGTGGTCGAGGTCGGTCCCTGCTCACCGAATTCCGGTGTTACCGGAGACGGCCACCGTGGACGGCGCGGCGGACAGCCGTGATTCGTTCGGATCGTTCCGCGCGATCGCGGCTCGGTGCTGATGCCGTGCAAGCGTTTTCATGCCCGCGGGTGCAGGCGAGCGCGTATCCGGTTGAGCAGTTCCCCGGTCCGCAACGGCGCGGGCAGATAGTCGCACGCGCCCGCGGCAATCGCCGCACCGACCACGGCGGGATCCGACTGCGCGCAGACGATGATGATCGGGATCCGAAGTGCGGTGTGCAGTCTTCGGCACGCCTCGAGCCCGCCCGGATCGGGCAGCGCCAGGCTCAGCACGATCAGGCTCGGACGCCACCACTGCGCGATCTCCATGCCCTGTTCGGCGTTCATCGCGTGCAGGGCGTCGTAGCCCGCGCCGGAGAGCGCGCCGACAATGGCTGCGGCACTTGGCTCATGGCACTCGAGGAGCAATATCCTCCCCAGCGCGGGACCCTCGTCCTGCGATGCGGGAATGAGCGGATGCGCTGCCCTGCGACCGCACAGCTGATGTGTATTCACGATCCCTACCCTTTCGGCCCCGACCCTGCCGTCGAAGCTCGAATCGACTTCCCGCCGACGATCTGCACCTCGCCGAAAAGTCGATACCCGAGCCATCTTTCGCACGCTAACGCCTCAGCTATTTATCGGCAATACGCAATCGGAAATTGGCCTCCGCGCGCTGGATCGCATCCATTTCGTGATCGAATCTACTGCGTATCATCGGAGTGTCGCTGCTGGGCGGAGCGCCGAACGCGTGCTGGGGGAGGCGCTTTCGGCCGCCGCGCGGCGGTTAATTCGCAGTACAAGTCCGCGTGCGCACCAATTCTGCTATCCACAGGCAATTTTCGGACATTAAGCCCGTGTGACCATCCGGTTCGGCGATGCCGCCAAGGCTCCAAGCCGAACGTGATCAACATCCTGTGGGGTGACGGCGAGCGTGGCCGATCGAGCGATGTTGCTTTGATCCGTCGAAAGAGGTTGCAGCGCAGCGCGTTTGATTCTCTTCGGGAGTTCGGGTGCAGACGACGGTTGTCGCAGAAATATTTCAGTTGCTTAAATATCTCGTTGATGAAATAGTTGGTTGCGACGATGAGCAGCGTGTTCTGGTCGTCGTGGATCAATAGCCCGAAGTTGTTCGGCACAAGCCGTACCCGATGGAGATGATCGCCATGCGTGAGGTGTTCGAGGCGCTGTTCCAGGCCATTCATATGCCCCTGGTCCAGCTCTATTACCTACTGGACAACGCGCTTCCGAGGTAGCGCTTTCAGGCGATAGGGCGGCCGGTGAATTCGGCCGCCCTATCGCCCGTAGATGTGGAGGAATTCGCTGTGGTATCCGGCGCGCTCATATCGCTGGCGGCAGCCCAGTTGGCTTGCGTTGCTTGGTTGCTCGTGAAGTCCGGTCGGCATGAGCCGATCGACAGGGCGCGCTGGCTCATCATTGTGGTGGGATGCGGGCTGGCCTACGACTCGGCCGTGTTCGGCGCCGGCGCGCTGCTCGGTGAGGGGACCACGCTCCGCGTGCTGAGCGTCCTGCGCTTCGTCGGTCATGTGATCCTGACCCCACTGCTGTTGGTCTGGGCCGGTGATCGAGTCTTCCGGGAGCGCGCGTGGTGGGTATGGCCCACGGTGGTGTGTCTTATGGCGTGGGGCGCGGTCACCGATCTGCTCCGGCTGAACCTGGTGCCTCGGACTTTCGCCGATACGCTCCGGTACACCCACCTGGTCTCCGCCGGTCCGCCGATTGCGGCATTGGCGGTCACCGTCGTCCTCTTGATCGCGGGCGTGCGGCTGTGGCGGCAGCGACGGTGGGTGTGGCTGCTGGCCGGAGTGATCGCGCTGACCGCGGCATCGGCTGTGGCCCCGGTTGTCCCACCGCTCGGTAACGCGGGTGAAGGTGCGTTGTTGATCGCGCTTGTTGCCACCGAAGTCTCGGTGGTGCGGCGCGCACTCGCGCGCGAACCCACCAGATCGGCGGATTCGCGCGCGATGTGATCACGCCTGGAGCGTCAGTGGCCGGTCAGCTTGTCCTTCACCGACTCGGCGGCTTCCTTGACCTTCTCGGCGGCGTCGTCGATGTGCTGCTTTACCGACGAGGACGTCTGATCGGCCTTACCCTCGGCCTTGAGGTCATCGTCGCCGGTGAGGCTGCCTGCGGCCTCCTTGGCGCGGCCCTTGAACTCCTCGGCCTTGTTATCTGCTGTGCTCATGGCGGGTCCTTCCTCTCGGTGGTGGCTCGCGAACGGCATCGGTGACGTCCTGATCCGAGCCATACCCGGGTTCGGTTGATTCACACGTTCGTCCCGGAATTGCCTCGGCAGGTCAGTGCGGTTGGAAGAATTCGAGCAGCCGGCGGCTGGCGTCCGGAGCCATCAGCATGTCCTGGAGCATTGCCGACTTGCGGGCGGCCGCTCCGGTGCGCTCGTACATCTCGGATTCGTATTCCTCGATGGCACAGGCGAAGTCGCCCTGATGTGTCGCTAGCGCGCGTCCGAGCACCGCACCGTCGAGCAGTGCCATGTTCGCGCCCTCGCCGACCGGCGGCATCAGATGCGCGGCATCGCCGATGAGCGTGATATCCGGCTTCGAAGGCCAGGTCAGGCCGATGGGGAGGGTGGAGATCGAGCGGGGCACGATCGTGTCGTCGGCGGCCGCGATCAGTCCGGTGAACCGGGGGTCCCAGCCGGGGAGCAGTTCGATCAGTCGTGCCCGGGCCGCCGCCGCATCGTCGAACGGCATCGCGCTGGTGGTGAACCAGTCCTCGGCGGTGTTGTAGAAGCTCACGCCGATACGGACGCGGCCGTCGCCATTGCGTTGTGCCGCAAGCGATATGCCGTCACCGAGCACCCAGTAGTTACCGCGCCCGACCATTGCCGCGAGCGTGGGATGGGTGCGATCGATATCGGAGATGCAGAGTTCGACGGCGTTCTGGCCGATATGGGTCGGGCGGGCGTCGGTGAGCAGTGCGCGGACTCGGGACTGAGCGCCGTCCGCGCCGACCAACAGGTCATAGTCGGAGGTGCGGCCGTCGGCGAAACGCAGCACCCCCTCGGCTGCGGAGTCGAACGCGTGGCCCCAGCGCACCGTGCCGTCCGGGAGCGAATCCAGCAGCAGGTCGCGCAGATCCGCGCGGTCGACCTCGGGCCGGGCGAGCGGGGCATCGTCGGGGTGTCCTCCTGGAGCAGCAGGGTGCCGTCGGGTTCGAGCAGGCGCATGTCCTGCCCTTCACCGCGCGCGATCGCGTGGAATTGCTCGATCAGCCCGGCCTCACGCAAAGCCTGCTGCCCGGAATGGATATCGAGCATGCCGCCTTGGCCGCGTGCCTCGCGCGAGTGTTCTCGTTCGTAGACGACGGCCTCGATGCCGTTCACGTGCAGTACGCGGGCCAGGGCCAACCCGCCCAATCCGGCTCCGGCAATGGCTATGGTCATGATTCCCTCCGATACACCGTATCTTCCAATACACTGTATCACGCAAGCCGATGTATCGTCAGCGGCATGTTGGTGTGGGAACGACCCGAGCCGCCGAATCGCCCGGTGCCCGCGCAATTGAGCCGGGAGCGGATCGTCGCGGCCGCGATCCAGCTGGCCGATGCCGATGGCCTCGCGGCGGTCTCGCTGCGCAAGGTCGCCGCGGTGCTCGATGTCGGGCCGATGCGGCTGTACGGCTATATCGCCACCAAGGAGGAGCTGCTCGACCTGATGGTCGATGCGGTCTTCGCCGAGATCCAGCCGGTCGGACAGGACTGGCGGCAGGTGCTGCGCTCGCTCGCCGAAACCACGCGGCGAGCCGCTCATCAGCATGAATGGCTTGCCGATTTGATCGGTGGGCGACCGCAACTCGGGCCGAACACCCTCGCGCGCGGTGAAGCGGTGGTGGCCGCCATGAGCGGTGTCGACCTCGACATCGTGATGCCGATCGTCGACGCGGTCAACGCCTACGTGATCGGTGCGGTGCGCCGCGAGATCACCGAGCGGCGCAGCGAACGGGCCAGCGGGATGGATAAACAGCAGTGGCAGGCGACCTACGGGCCGTATCTGGAACGCACCTTCGCGACCGGCCGGTTTCCGGCACTGTCGACGGTTATCCGCGATGCCGCGCACTTGGACGCCGACGAGACTTTCGGAATCGGTCTCGAATGTCTGCTCGACGGTATCCAGGCGCGCATCGCGCGATAGCGCGCTGTGATCCATTGCGGCCGTGGTCATGTCAGGCGGCCGTCTCGGCGTTCTCGCGTTTGCTCGGCAGCAGGAAGCACAGCGGAATGGACAGCGCGGTCGCGACGATCGCCCACCAGAAGGCTTGGTGGAAGCCGTCATTGAGTGCGTCGAGGGTGTGGGCTCCGGCGGCGGCGTGCTGCAGGATGACCAGCAGGATCGCGGTGCCGAACGAGCCGCCGAGCTGCTGGGCGACGCGAATGATGATGCTGGCGTGCGGGATTTCATCGTGACTCATCCCGCTGAACCCGGCTCCGCTGAGCGGGATCATGGCCGCGCCCAAGCCGATACCGCGCAGCAGCAGCACCGCCATGAGGAAGATCTCGCTGGTGTCTGCGGTGACGAAGGCGAAGGGAATCGTTGCCACGCAGGCGATGACGAACGCGGCCAGTGCCACCGGGCGCGGGCCGAACTTATCGGTGTACTTGCCCGCGAGCGAGCGCGAGAGCAGGGTGCCGATGCCCTGCGGGATGAGCAGTAGACCCGCGCCGAGCGCGTCGGTGCCCCTGACCTGCTGGAAGTAGAGCGGGAGCAGCAGCATCGAGCCGTAGAGCGCGGCACCGGTGAGCAGCAGCATCACCGATGAGGCGGCCAGCGGGCGGTGTTGCAGCAGACGGATATCGACCAGTGCTCCCGCACGGCGGCGCACTGCCCACGCGGCGAACGCGGCGACCAGGATCACGCCGATCAGCACGGGCACCAGCACTTTCGCGTCCGCGAATCCGGCGGTGCCGTCGATGCGTGAGAGCCCGTAGATGATGGCCGCGACACCGGGGGACAGCAGCAGGAAACCGATGATGTCGAGCGGCTGGCGCGGGCTGGGCGCATCGGCGGGCAGGTTGCGCATGGCCAGCCAGATGCCGATCACGCCGAACGGGATATTGATCAGGAACATCCAGCGCCAGTTCCCGAAGTGCAGGATGAGTCCGCCCAACACCGGGCCGAGGATGGGGCCGAGCGCGGTGGGCACGGTGATCAGCGACATGAGCTTGCCGATATTGCGGCCGCCCGCGGCCTGCATGATGAGGGTGGCGGTGAGGGTCATCATGAACCCGCCGCCGATGCCCTGCACGACGCGAAATGCGATGAGGCTCGGCGCATTCCAGGCCGAGGCGCTCAATATCGAGCCGAGCAGGAAGATGCCGAGCGAGACGATCCACAGTCGCTTGCCGCCGAGCGCGGACTGCGCCCACCCGGCGATCGGCATGGTGATCGCCAGCGCCAGCAGATAACCGGTGCTGACCCACTGGATGGTGCTCAACGGCGCGTTCAGATCGCGCCCGAGATCGTTGATGGCGACGCTGAGGATGGTGGTGTCGAACACCACCGCCAGCGCGCCGATGATGACGGTGATCCCGATCTTCCACACGTGTGGAGCTATGCGATCGGAGTCGGGGACTTGGGGTTTGCTCGTGGTGGTCATGGGTTCCTCCTGGGGTGGGGTCGGATCGAGGCTGGTGAGAGGCTGAATACGTCGGTCGAACGACGTTCGTCACGAACAGTGTTCGTCACGAACAGAGTACGCTGTAAGCTGCACCTGTCAACAGGTCCCATCGCCGAGATACAAGGGAGCCGCCGCCGATGCCCTCCACCAGCCGTCAGCGCTCGACCCGAGATCGCCCCGCCAAAGCGCCGCTGAGCGAGGACGCGGTCGTCGATACGGCATTGGCGCTACTGCAATCGGAGGGAATGGCCGCGGTCACCATGCGCCGGGTCGCGACCGAACTCGATACCGGCCCGTCCTCGCTCTACGTCTATGTCGCCAACCGCGAGGCGCTCATCCAGGCCATGCAGGAGCGCGTGTTCGCCAGTGTCGACCTCGAAACCCCGGATCCGGCGCGCTGGCGCGAACAACTCCACGCGCTACTGGCCCGCATGCATCAGGCGCTCATCGCGCACCCGGGCATCGCCGCGACTGTTGTGGCCGAGGCTCCCGCCACCGAGGCCACCCTGACCTATACCGAGAATCTGCTCGGCATTCTGCTCGCCGCCGGTCTCGAACCTCAGGAAGCCGCTTGGGCCACAGACATTTTCGCGATTCTGGTCACCCACGCCGCCGTCGAGGCCGATGCGCGGCACTCCGACAGTCAGGGCCAGGCCGACGCGGGCTACAAGGCTTTCACCAGCCTCCCCCCGGAGCGGTTCCCGCTGGTCACCGCCTATGCCTCCGAGCTGGTCGCGGGTGATACCGAGCAGCGGTTCCGGGTGGCCATCGACGTCGTCATCGATGGCCTACTCGCGCGGGCTGCCCGGCGCTGACCGCTCAGGGCAGCGAGAATCCAAGGGCCCGAGCCGCTTCGGCCGGTGTCGGCTGCGCCCAGCGTTCGCGCAGGTGATCGTTCGTGGTCACCGATCGGGTGTCGGCCTTGTCGATGTAGATGATGCCGTGCAGGTGATCGGTCTCGTGCTGGAAAATCCTTGCGGGCCAACCGGTCAGCCGCTCGGTGTGCTGAACGCCGTCCACATCCTGATAGGTCGCCACGATGGATTCGGGCCGCGACACCACCGCCTGATATCCGGGCATGCTCAAGCAGCCTTCGTAGAACCCGATGTCGCCGCCGTCGGCGGTGTAGGTCGGATTGATGATGGTGAACTCCGGCAGCGGCCGCCGTCCGCGCGCGGTCGCGATCTCTTCCGCCACGATCGCGGAGTCGCCGAGCACCGCCATCCGAAGCGGAATTCCGATCTGCGGCGCGGCCACCCCGACCCCGGGGGCCGCGTGCATGGTGGCGAACAGGATCTCGGCCAGGTCCCGGAGCAGTTCGGGCTCCACCTGCCCATTCACCGGTTCGGCCACCGCGCGCAGTACCGGATCGCCCACTTCGACCAGTGGTGCCGCCTCACCCCGGTATTTCTCGACCAACTCGGTCACCAACTCCGCGATTTCCATACCGGCCATTCTTCACCGAGAGCAGTGCTCTTGACTCGTATCACCGTACGTGACACAGTGATCACAAAACAGAGCACTGATCTCGGAGCGGTAATGATCATCGACATCTGGCGGGGCGCGAACCTCACCCTCGCATTCCTCATGGAACTTATCGCCTTCGGCGCGATCGGGCTTCTGGGTGCCCGGAACGGGCGCGGTCTCGTGTGGAAAGTCGTGTGCGGAGTGGCCGCGGCACTGGCGGCCATGACGGTATGGGGTCTGTTCGCCGCGCCGCAGGCGAGCTTCAGTGTCCCCGCGCTGGCGGTGCTGACCAGGATCGCGGTCTTCGGCGGCGCGGCGGTGGCGCTGTACCGCCTCGGGTATCGACGAGCAGCGATGATCTATCCGATTGTGGTGGTGGCGAATTTGGCTGCCATCCACCTGGTTACGGTGTCCGCGTGACTGATTCGCCCGATGCCTTCACCCATGCGCGGTTCGGTGAGTTTCGCCGAGCCCGAACCGAACTCGGTGCGGGGGAGGTGCTCGAGCACGACTGGTACATCGGCAACGTCGAGGTCGATGGTGCCGAGGTCGAGGTGATGATCGGGACCGGCGATCCGGTGCGGGCGCGGGCGTTACTGCCGGATCTAGAGGATGTGGTGGGTGCGTTCGCGGCCTTGGCGCGCACCGCCTCCGACGCTGTCGTCACCGAATTCGGCGGTGCGGAGAACGCGCCCGAGGAGCTCGACGACGCCGCGCAGGATCTTCGGGTCAGCACCATCGAGATGCGCGAGGACGGCACCGTCGTCCTGCACCTCGAGGACACCTGCGGGCAGCATTTTCTGGATGGCTACTGGCCCGCGGTGTCGCTCAATGCGGAGCGCAAGGTGCTGGAAGTGAGCGTCGAGGCGTAGGGTCCCGATCAGGAACGCAGTGTGCGGTCGAACAAGCCCAGCAGTTCGACGTAGTGCCGATCGTCGGATTGGGCGTCGTAGGCGGCGGTATCGGCCTGGGTGAACCCGTGCTGCGCGCCGTCGTATACCTCGGTGCGGTGGCGCACGCCCGCGGCTTCCAGCGCCTTGTCGAATTGGGCGATGTGCTCCGGGGTCATGTGGTGGTCTTCGCCCGCATGCGCGAAATACAGTTCGCCGGTGATGTTTTCGACCATCAGATGCGGGCTGTCCGGGGCGTCGGTGACCAGTGGGCCGCCGTGGAATCCGGCGACCGCCCCGATGCTTTCGGGGAACATGGCCGCGGCCATGACCGCCAGGCGCGCGCCCATGCAGTAGCCGGTGAGCCCGACCTTGCCGGGAGCGACCTTGGGCGAGGCCGCCATCCAGTCCAGGTACGCCCCGACATCGGCGCGTACGCGATCGGGCGTGAGATCGCGGATCATCGGGAAGACCTGCTGGAAGATCTCCGGGCGCTCACCCGGATCGATGAAATCGGGCAGGTCGACCACCGGAGCCGGGCCGTGGCGGTAGAAGGCGTTCGGCAGCAGCACGGTAAAGCCGTGCGACGCAATGCGATCGGCCAGGGTGCGCAGGCTCGGGCGCAGCCCGAAACCGTCCTGGATCACCAGTACGCCGGGGTGCGCGGAGTCGTCGTCGGGATGGACGAGGTAGGCGTCGGCGACGCCGTCCGGGGTGGGAATGTCGAGTGAATGACCTTGCAGCGCAGTCATCGTTGCAGCCTCCTGTTGCTTAGTCGGCCTCGAACGTACCTCATTCGATAGTCGACAGATTTCGGCGCAGGAGTTTGCCGGTGGCGTTGCGGGGGAGCTCGTCGAGGAAGACGACATCACGCGGGACCTTGTGCCGCGCGAGGTTGGCTTTGACGTAATCCTTGATCGACTGCGGGTCGATGGTGGTGTGCGGGGCCGGGACGATGAAGGCGCGCAGGCGTTTTCCGAAGTCCGGGTCGGGGACGCCGACCACCGCCACATCGAGGATGTCCGGGCGCGAGACCAGTAGGTTCTCCACTTCCAGGGGAAAGACGTTCTCGCCGCCGGAGACGATCATGTCGTCGTCGCGGCCGTCGATGAACAGGCGGCCCTCGGCGTCGAAATGACCGACATCGCCGCTGGAGAGCAGGCCGTCGACGGTTTCCTTGTTGCGGCCGTCGGTGTACCCGGCGAAGCTCAGGCCGCTGGAGACGAAGATGGTGCCGGTGATACCGGGTTCTGTTATGCGGCGGCGGTTTTCGTCATACAGCGCAACGCGGCACCCGACGGGCGGTTTGCCCACGGTGCCGGGCGCTTCGCGCATGTCCTGCGGGGTCGCGACGGCGGCTACCGCGACTTCGGTTGAGGCATAGAGATTGTAGAGCACCTCGCCGAAAGCCTCCGCGGTGCGGCGACTCAGATCGGGCGAGACCGAGGAACCGGCCGCGAAAATCACCTGGAGCGACGAAGTGTCGACACTCTGCAGCACTTCGGGTCCGAGGTCGACGATGCGCTGCAGCATCGTCGGCACCAGAACCAATGTGGCGGCACGGTTTTCGGCCACCGCGGCCAGTGTCGCCTTGGGGTCGAACTTGCGTTGCAACAGGACGACCTTGTTCCCCAGCGCCCAGCCGAGCATGAGCTGCGACAGTCCGGTGCCGTGAAAGATCGGGGCGGCGATGACCATGGCGGCATCGCGGGGGAGTGGAATCCGATCGAGGAACTGCGCGGACTGCAACGGCGAAACCTTATCGCGCGGTGCGCCTTTCGGAGTTCCGGTGGTTCCACTCGTGAGGATGACCAGCCCGCCGGGCTTGGCCGGAGGAGTGGGCGGCTCGCAGGAATTGGCGGCGATCAAATCATCGATCGTCGGCAGGCTCTCATCGAGGTCGTCCGATTGATCCACCCACGTGAGGATTCGAGGAATCTCGGCCGGAATCGCATCCAGCAGACCGGCGAACTCACTATCGAGCAGCACCGCCCCGACCTTCTCCCGAGCAGCCACATCCGCCAGCTGCGGCTTGGCGAACCCGGTGTTCATCAACACAACTCGCGCGCCCACCTTGCCCGCCGCCTGCAGACTCAACACCATCCCGCGATGATCACGGCACAGCACCGCCAGCACCGTCCCCGGCCCGAACCCCGCCAGACTCAGCCCCCGCGCCAGCGCATTCGACTGCGCATCGAGCTCCCCGAACGTCAACGTACCGCGCTCATCACTGATCGCGTCCGCCCCCGGATCCCGCCGCGCCGCATGCGCCAGGATCGTGGTGAACGGCCCATAAATCGCCGCATCCCGCATCGACTGCACCGCCTCCCCCGGCCGCCGCACATCGAACATCCCCCGCCTGCGCAACACCTCCATGGCGGACACCGCGTCCGTCACCGTCCGCCCCACCCGCAGCAGCGAATCCGCAGCCCTCACCGGCACCTCCTGAAACGACCTTTCCTGCCACTATTGCACATCAGAATCCAGATTCACATAAAATGTCTCGAATACTTCAAATGCATGGGCCGCCAACACTATTTGCGGAAAGAGCTTCCACATCACGCTGGTGATACGGTGAGAACTGCTGCAAACATCCAACGCCCCATGCCTCTGTGGAGCGCCCGTTCGGAGGCCACCGTGCGCACCGACGACATCGAACGCATCATCCCGTCTCCATCGATGCCGTCTTCGCCCTCGACAAGCCGGCCTACAGCGTGAAACGGCTCCCCTTCGATGCCCACAAGGCGCGGCCGCGGTAGGTGAGTTGCCAGCCCACCGAGCTGTTTTCGGGCAGCTCACGGGCTTGGAGGCGGATCAGAATCCGGCGCACAGCGCCATCGGTCAATGTCATCCCGGGACCAGCCTGCGGTACCGCGACCGCTTGTCTGATCTGTTCGATATCCAGGCCGTCGGCAGTGTTCAGCGTGCCCAGTACGGCAAGGTCTGCCATATCGAGTGGACTCATGCCTGACATCCGCGCCACCCTCCGAAGTCCCGGGCGTATGTTCGGCGGGGAACGGCGGTCTCCACGTCCGCAAGGGACATGAGTCGGTCCAGGGTGAGCGCATCCAGATGGTTCGCCGAAGGCATCAGCACAGCGTCCACATCGGCGATACGCACCTGATCGACAAGCGACACACCTGTTCGCTCGGGCGGCCAGATCAGCACGTACCCGAGGCGTCGTGCCAGCCGCACCAGCTGTGCCTGATCCCATTGCGCCGCAGCACCGGATACCTCGGTGTCCATCCATCCGATCGCCGTCGGTTGCGCCCTCATGACAGCCCCTCTCGTCATTCGCATATATGAGGTTCGCGCCAAACAAGAGTGGGAAGGGACAGGAAAGGGACAGTGCGGCCCGGTGATAGCGCTAGAGCGCGGCGCATGTTCGATCTAGGCTCGGTTCATGGGGCATGTAGGTGAGCGGATCGCCGTCGAGCGCAAGATTGCGGGGCTCGGCCAGCGTCAACTGGCTGACCGGGCGAACTACAGCCTGTCCATGCTGAAAGCCGTGGAGCAGGGTCGTGAACCAGCCAGCCCCGGATTCATCTCGGCTGTCGCGAAGGCGCTGCGCATCACTCCCGAGCAGTTGACCGGCGCACCCTACGACGACGGAAAACCGCTGTCGAATGCGGTCAATGAACTGTCGGTGCTGCTGGCCGAAGGTAGATACGTTCGTGCGATTGAGCCCGGACCACTGGCCGAACTCGACGCCGAACTTGTTGCGGTGCAACGGTTGTACCGCCGGGACCGCACCCTCGATACGATCGAGAAGCTTCCCGGCCTCATCCGTCGGATTCACGGTGCGGTCCGTGAGAGCAGCGGGGACGAGAACGCCCGCGCGTCCACGGTGCTGACGAACGCTTATCTTCTGGCAGGGTGGACGATTCGCCGCACCGGCCGCCCCGCTCTCGTGCTACCCGCCCTGGACCTGGCCGACCACTACGCCCCTACGGGCAATGATCCAGGCTGGGGCTCGTTGGCGATGCTTGACCGCGCGCGCATGCTCACCCACTACGGCGAATCGGAAGTCGCGGACAGCCTGATCGATTCGGTTGTCGCCGCTACCGACTCGGCTCACGGATCGCCGGTGCTCGCCGGATACGCACACCTGGTCGGCGCGGTGAATCAGGCACGGCGACTGGACTATTCGGGTGCCATGGACCACATCGAAGCAGCTCGCGAGCTTTCCTCACGCACCGGGGAAACTGACAAATACGTGACCGCATTCGGTCCGGTCAATGTCGAAATTCACGCTCACGCCGTCGAACTGGAAGCGGGTGACCCGAACCGCGCAGCCGTGCAGGGCGCGAGCCTGTCGATTCCCGCTGGGCATCGCGCACCAACTCGAGTCGGGCATCACTGGCAGGACAATGCCCGCGCCTGGTTGATGTCCGGTAAACCGGAACGGGCATTGGCTGCATTGAACAAGGCGCGCGCTGCCGCGCCGCAGCAAACCCGCCTCCATCCGGCTGTACGGGAGACCTTGTACGGCATCGCGGCGGCGGAGAAACGCCGCACCGACACTCTCGCCGGTTTCGCCAACTGGCTGGGTTCCCCTCTCTGACAGTTGATTTCATCGACCAAGCGGCACATTTGGGGGACCATGAACGATCAAGGCGCGCCCGTCCTGTATGCCATTGTCACCGGCTCGACCGCCGCCGGCGATGTCGGAAAGTTGGTGGATATCGCGCAGACAGACGGGTGGGATGTATGTGTGATCGCCTCGCCTGACGGTCGTCGATTCATCGACGCCGACGCGTTGGAGGCCAAGACCGGATATCCGGTGCGTAGTCGGCACAAAGAACCCGGTACGGCCGACCTACTTCCGCCAGCTGACGGGATGATCGTCGCGCCGATCACATCGAACTCGTTGGCCAAGTGGGCTGCTGGCATCTCCGACACACGTCCCCTCGGCCTGCTCGTGGAGGCTGTCGGCAAACGCCTGCCAGTCGTGGCGGTGCCGTACGCGAACTCGGCGCTGCGGAGTTTCCCTGCCGTCAGCAACGCCATTGCCAACCTGTCCGAGTGGGGCGTAACGATGGTTACCGGTGATCAACACTCACCTGTAGACGGATCAGGTCTACTTCACCTGTTCCCCTGGGACGCGGCCTGGCGCGCCTTGCTGGAGCATCCGTGGCGGTCGATACCCAAGTAGCCTCATCCAACGCCATGTCCGGCAATGTACTTCCGGTCACCGACACCTGCCGGGCTCGCGCGAGCGGAGATACCTCATGGCATCACCGGTGGTCGGCGGCTAGTTTCAGGCCGAAGGCGATCAGGACTGTACCGGTGAGGGTGTCCATCGTGCGGCGGACGCTGTCGCGGCTGAGCCAGGTTTTCGCGAGGGTGGCGGCGGTGATGAGGGCGGTGAACCAGAGCATGCCCTCGATGTTGTGGATGAGGGCGAGGAGGGAGCCCATCAGCAGCGGTGGGACCCCGTCGGGGAGGAATTGGGGGAGCATCGCGATGTAGAAGACGCCGACTTTGGGGTTGAGGAGGTTGGTGCCTAGGCCGCGGGCCCAGGCTCCGAATGCGCTCGGTGGTGAATCATCCAGTGTGGCTTGTGGATTGGTCGCCCGTTTGCGGAGTCCGTCGCGGATCATGGTGATGCCCATCCACGCCAGGTAGATCGCTCCGGCGATGCGCAGGCTCGTGTACGCCAGTTCCGAGGCGGTCAGCAGCAAGGAGACTCCCGCCGCGGCGGCCACGCCCCACACCAGCGTGCCGGTGCCGATTCCTATCGCGGTGGCGAATGCGTAGCCGCGGCCGCGACTGATCGCGGCGCGGAGCACGAGCGCGGTGTCCAGCCCGGGGACCAGGGTGAGCAGACCCGCGACTACGGCGAAGGACAGCAGAGCGTGCGGCATGCGCGCAGCCTATATGGGCGAACTGCCCATACCGGCTGGCTCATTGACGTCGAGTGCAGCGTGCGATGTGATGCGTGCGGGTCGATATGACCGGTTAGCACGTCATGCCGTGGCGCACAGCGGACTTGGGGTCGAAGTTCTCCGGGTCCACCGCGACGCGGACCACCTTTTGCGTCGACAGGTCGACCAGGAAGGTCCAGCCGTTCGGCAGCACGATGCCGTCGGCGTCGACGCGGTTTACCTGAATGTACTTGCCGCCGTTGGCCGGTCGGCGCGCGCTGAAGCGGCCGAAGCGGGTTTCGGGGGCCTTCGCCCGCACAAGCGCTATCGCGGATTCCACATCCGTATCGGAAATGAGCGCTGGTGCGGTCTGGGTCTGGGTTTCCATCGGTGTCAATCTCCTTGCGGTCCTTGCCTGTTTCGCCTACTTCATACAGAGCGTTAGCCCGCATGGCACGTGAATTCAAGCATGTGGCCCAACTTCGCGGCGCGTCTCACAGCTGGGATGCCGGTGATATACCCGATTTCGGACACCGCACCGGCCGCCCAGCAGGGGATCGACTGCTGGGCGACCGGGATCGAGCGATGGTTCAGTGGCTCGGATCCGGGACCGCAGGGCCCTGGTCGTTCGCGCCTTCCGTGCTGGACACGTTCAAATCGGTTGTGATCCCGTCACCGGCGAGCATGGAATTGTCGAACATGCCCGGGGTGCCCCAATACGAGATGGTCGCGGAGAGAACATCTTTGGCGGTGCCGTCGCCATAGGAGGTGAGAGGCGTCTTCCGGAACTGGGCTTTGCTGATGGAAGCCAGCCCCAGGGCGCGTCGTTGTATCCGACGCGGCCGTTGGCCAGATCGTGGCGTGATTTGAGGTGTCCCGCCAAGCCGCTGCTGACGCCTCAGTGCAGCAGAAGGTAATTCAGTCAGGATCCCGCTGGTCTGCCGAGCATGATGCTGAGGTCTCGGATCGCGTCATCGAATGCTTTTCGCGCGCCGGGTTTGCTGTTCAGTCCGCGGTTGCCGCAGTGGGGGATCTCGCGGGTGGTGAAGTCGTAGAGATCTGGACGGGTGATGTTTGAGAGTTGCCAGCCGGTGCGGGCGTTCTTGCCAAGGGGCAGAACGATTATGAGGTCCGGCAGGAGATCGACGAGGCGGCGGGTCCAGACGACTCCCGCCTTCAGCTCCCACAGGTGTGAGCCACCGTTCTTGGTGTTCGCGGTGGGGAAGGGGCAGACGTTCCAGTGCACGACGTCTTTCCAGCTGACACCGTGGCGGTCGTACGCTTCGCGGCAGTTGCGGGCGGTCGCGTCGTTGTTGTCCAGACTCAGCAGTCCCGAGCCGGTACCCGCCTCTGCCATCGTGCTCGGGTTGTCGAGCAGAACCAGTGCACGGGCATGAATTCCGCCCTGATCCGGATCGACATAGGGGACCGTGCCCGGCTCCAGTGCGCGTGCCCGCGCGATTTCATCGGCTAGTGCGTTTATCGGCGCTACGTGCGGCTGGCGGACGCGCGACATCCGCTCGCGGACGACGTCGGGGTAGGCATTGCGTCCCAGGACCATGCTGCTCCTCCATCGGCTGTCTCGATGGTAGAGCTGCGGGTGCCATCTCCGAGGCGTTCCGGTGCGCGCTGAATTCGGCTGCGTGTCAAGTCAGCTCGATGAGCCCTCGATGCTCAATGTCGCGGTTGTCAGGTTTTCGGCGGCGGTGCGCGCGATGGTGGCGGCTTGGCGTAGTTGGGCTTCGGGGTGGGCGGTGCGGTGTTCGACGGCGGCGCGGATGCGGTCGAGGGAGGCGCCCGTCGCGGTGGTGGCGTCGCGCAGTTGGGTGTGGCGGTCGTCGAGGTCGCGGTGGGCGGCGGCCAGCTCGTGCAGGCGGCGGTGGAGGTCGGCGATGTGGTTGATCAGGTCTTCCACTTCGCGGGTGGTGAGTTCGAGGCCGGGGTGGGTTTCGCCGGAGAGGATCGCCTCGCCGGCGATCTCGGCGCAGCGTGCCTGGAGCACGTCGAGAATGTCTGTCACACAGATCCCCTCCTACGCGGCGGCGGGGGCGGTGCGCAGCCCGGCCCCGTCGGTTCGAATGGTCCATCCACGCCCGGAACCAATTACACCATTGTCTCCGACAGTGGATTTTCACTACCGGTTTTCCCGACGTCGACTGAGGAATTGCCCACGATACGTACGAGTAACCCCGAGACGCTGTGTACGTGCGCGCGGTTCGGGTGCAAACTACGCGAGACCGGCAGTCGTAATCCAATCGCCCGACCCCGGGCCAGTGCTGTGGAAGGAGTTGGCGAGTGTTCAGCCGTATCGCCATCGTGAATCGTGGGGAGGCCGCCATGCGGTTGATCCACGCCGTCCGAGATCTGGCCGCGGAGACCGGGTTACCCATTCAAACCGTGGCCCTGCACACCGATGTCGACCGGAACGCGACATTTGTGCGAGAAGCAGACGCCGCCTATGACCTGGGTCCCGCGTCCGCGCGTCCGTATCTGGATCTCAAGGCGCTCGAGCAGGCACTCGTCGCGACCGGAGCCGACGCCGCCTGGGTCGGTTGGGGTTTCGTCGCCGAGGATCCCGCTTTCGCCGAACTGTGCGAGCAGATCGGGGTCACCTTCATCGGCCCCAGCCCCGATGCCATGCGCAAGCTCGGCGACAAGATCGGCGCGAAGCTGATCGCCGAAGAGGTCGGCGTACCCGTCGCCCCGTGGAGCCGCGGCGCGGTCGAGACCCTCGACGCCGCCCTGGAGTCCGCGTCGAAGGTCGGCTACCCGCTGATGCTGAAGGCGACCGCCGGTGGTGGTGGCCGCGGTATCCGCATGGTCTCCAATGAGGCCGAGCTCGCCGATGCCTACGAGCGCACCAGTCAGGAAGCCGCCCGCGCGTTCGGCAGCGGCATCGTATTCCTGGAGCGCCTGGTCACCGGCGCCCGGCACGTCGAGGTCCAGGTGATCGCGGACGGCCAGGGCACCGCGTGGGCGCTGGGCGTGCGCGACTGCTCGGTGCAGCGCCGCAATCAGAAGGTCATCGAGGAGTCGGCCTCACCGGTGCTCGCGCCCGAGCAGGTCGCCGATCTGAAGGCGTCGGCGGAGCGGCTGGCCATCGCGGTCGGCTATCGCGGTGCTGCCACGGTCGAGTTCCTCTACCACCCCGGCGACAAGATGTTCGCGTTCCTCGAGGTGAATACCCGCCTGCAGGTGGAACATCCGATCACCGAGTCCACCACCGGATTCGATCTGGTGCGCGCGCAACTGCACGTCGCCTCCGGCGGCAAGCTCGAGGGTGAGCCCCCGGCCGAGCGCGGCCACGCCGTCGAGGCACGCCTCAACGCCGAGGATCCGGATCGTGATTTCGCGCCCGCGCCGGGCCGTATCGCGCGCCTGAATCTGCCTGCGGGTCCGGGCATTCGTGTCGATACCGGCGTCAGCGAGGGCGATACCATCCCCGCCGACTTCGACTCGATGATCGCGAAAATCATTGCCTACGGCCGCAATCGCGATGAGGCGCTCGCGCGCCTGCGCCGTGCCATGGCTCAGACCCAGGTCGTCATCGAGGGCGGCGCGACCAACAAGAGCTTCGTGCTCGACCTGTTGAACCAGCCCGAGGTCATCGACGGCAGCGCCGATACCGGCTGGATCGACCGCGTACGCGGCGAGGGTCGCCTTGTCTCGCAGAAGCATTCGTCCATCGCGCTCGCGGCCGCGGCCATCGATGCGTACGAGGAAGAAGAGAACGCCGAGCGCCATCGCCTGCTGTCCACCGCCGCCGGTGGCCGTCCGCAGGTGCAGCATCAGAGTGGCCGCCCGCACGATCTGAAACTGCGTGGCGCGAGCTACCGCGTGCGGGTTGCCCGCGTCGGCGCGCACCGCTTCCGGATCGGCATCGAAGCCGGTGGCGATATCGCTACCGCCGATGTCGATTTGGAGCGTTTCGATCAGCACACCGGCCAGATCGTGGTCAACGGCACCCGGTACCGCCTGGTCACCGGCACACACGGCCCGATCCACGTGGTCGATGTCGACGGCGTGACGCATCGCATCAGCCGCGACGAAGGCGGCGTCGTCCGCTCGCCCGCGCCCGCGCTGGTTGTCGCTACCCCGCTCGCGGTCGGCGATGAGGTCGAGGCGGGTGCTCCGGTGCTCGTGCTCGAGAGCATGAAGATGGAAACCGTGCTGCGCGCACCGTTCCGGGCCCGGCTCAAGGAAGTCTCGGTCACGGTCGGCAGCCAGGTCGAGACCGGCGCGCCGCTCATGCGCCTCGAGCCGCTCGCCGAAGAGGGCGAGGCCGCCGAGGGCGCGGCCACCGAACAGGTCCAGCTGGATCTGCCCGGTGCGCCCGAATCGGTTCGCCCACAGGAGCGTTTGACCCGCGGCCTGCAGGATGTGAGCAGCCTGCTCATGGGCTTCGACGTCGATCCGCACGATGATCGCCGCGTCGTCGACGAGTACCTGATCGCGCGCCGTGCCGCCATCGCGGACAAGCGCCGCCCGCTGGTCGAGGAATTCGAGATTGTGCGCCTGTTCGCCGATCTCGCCGAGCTGAGCCACAATCGGTCGTGGGAAGACGAGAGCGGTCCCGCGCACGCGCCCAGCGCGCGCGAGTACTTCCACATCTACCTGCAGAGCCTCGATGTCGATCGCGCCGGTCTGCCCGCGTCGTACCAGGCCAAGCTGAGTACCGCGCTCGCGCACTACGGCGTCACCGAACTCGATCGCACGCCCGATCTCGAGGCGGCGGTGTTCCGTATCTTCCTGGCGCAGCAGCGTCCGGCCGATGCGGTCACCATCATCACCACGCTGCTGCGCGAATGGCTGCGCGAGCCGGGACCCGATGGGGCACTGCGCGAACCGGTCGGCTTGGCGCTCGAGCGTTTAGTCGCCGCGACGCAGATACGTTTCCCCGTCATCGCCGATCTCGCGCGCGGGGTCGTCTATGCCTGGTTCGGTCAGCCGCTGCTGCGCCGCAACCGCGCTCGCGTCTACACCAGCGTGCGCAAGAACCTGCACTACTTGGACCAGCATCCCGATGCCGCCGATCGCGGTGAGCGCATCGCCGAAATGGTGCGCAGCACCGAACCTTTGGTGCGTCTGCTGGGTCAGCGCCTGGTGCGCGGATACGCCGACAACTCCGCCATGCTCGAAGTCCTGACCCGCCGTTACTACGGCAACAAGGACCTCGCCGACGTCCAGACCAAGCACGTCAGCGACAACACCTTCGTGGTCGCCGAACGCCGTGGCCTGAGCCTGGTGTCGGCCGCGGGCAGTTTCGACCAGATCAGCGGTGTGCTCAGCGGTTTGGCGCAGGTCTCCGCCAGCGCGGCCTCGGTGGAAGCCGATATCTACCTCGGCTGGGAGAAGCAGCCCGAGGACTTCGACGCCATGGCCACGGCCCTGCAGGAAGCCCTGGACGCGCAGCCGCTGCCGAACCAGGTGCATCGCATCACCGCCACCGTCGCGGGCAGTGGGGGCGCGGTTATGCACCACCACTTCACCTTCCGGCCCTCGGCGACCGGCATGGTCGAAGAGCGCCTGATCCGCGGTCTGCACCCGTTCATCGCCCAGCGCATGCAGATGAAGCGCCTGCGCAAGTTCGACCTCACCCGACTGCCGTCCTCGGACGACGAAGAGGTGTACCTGTTCCGCGGTATCGCCAAGGACAATCCGTCCGATGAGCGGCTCATCGCGTTCGCTCAGGTCCGCGACCTCGCGGCGCTGCGCGAGCGGGACGGTCGACTGCTGGCGCTGCCCTCGGCGGAAATCGCGATCGCGACCTGCCTGGACTCCATCCGGCGTGCGCAGTCGATGCGGCCCTCGGCCAAGCGGTTCAACACCAACCGCATCGTCATGTACATCTGGCCGGCGGTGGATGTCACCCGCGCGGAGCTCGAGACCGTCATCGGCGGGCATGTGCTGCCGATGACCGCGGGCGCCGGGCTGGAGGAGATCCTGCTCATCGCCCGCCAGCTCGATCCGGAGACCGGTGAGCTCACCAAGATCGCCCTGCGGATCGCGTTCGACGCCGCGGGCGGTGCCGAGGTGACCATCGGTGAGCGCACCGACGAGGCCGTCGAGCCGCTGGACGAATACCGCCAGAAGGTGCTGCGCGCCAGCAGCCGCAACACCGTGTACCCGTACGAATTGACCGGCCAGCTCGGCGATTTCAGCGAGTACGACCTCAATATCGAGAACGCGCTGGTGCCGGTGGACCGGCCCAAGGGCTACAACAAGGCGGCCATGGTCGCCGGTGTGGTCACCACCCCGACCCCGCAGTACCCCGAGGGCGTCACCCGCGTGGTGCTGCTCGGCGATCCCACCAAATCGCTTGGCGCGCTGTCGGAACCGGAATGCCGCCGGGTGATCGCGGCGCTGGATCTGGCCGAGCAGATGCAGGTGCCGCTGGAGTGGTACGCGCTGTCCTCGGGCGCGCGGATCTCGATGAAGTCCGGCACCGAGAACATGGACTGGGTGGCCGCCGCGCTCAAGCGCATCGTCGAATTCACCCAGGACGGCGGCGAGATCAATATCGTCGTCTCGGGCATCAACGTTGGCGCGCAACCGTATTGGAACGCCGAAGCCACCATGCTCATGCACACCAAGGGCGTGCTGATCATGACCCCGGACTCGGCGATGGTGCTCACCGGTAAGCAGGCCCTGGACTTCTCCGGTGGTGTGTCGGCCGAGGACAACTTCGGTATCGGCGGCTACGACCGCGTCATGGGCCCGAACGGTCAGGCGCAGTACTGGGCGCCGAACCTGCTCGCGGCCCGCGATGTGCTGATGTCGCACTACGACCACACCTACATCGCGCCCGGTGAGCAGGCCCCGCGCCGCGTGGAGACCAGCGATCCGCTCGATCGCGATGTCTCGGACTTCCCGCATCTGGTGGCGGACAGCGATTTCACCACCGTCGGTGAGATTTTCTCCTCGACCGCGAACCCGGATCGCAAGAAGCCCTTCGACATTCGCACGGTGATGCGCGCGGTCGCCGACCAGGACCACCCGGTGCTCGAGCGCTGGGCGGGCATGGCCGACGCCGAAACCGCGGTTGTGCAGGACGCGCGTCTGGGTGGTATTCCGGTGTGCCTGTTGGGCATCGAGTCCCGGGGCGTGACGCGTCGTGGCCTGACGCCGACCGACGGACCCGATACCTATACCGCCGGAACGCTTTTCCCGCGCTCGTCGAAGAAGGCCGCGCGCGCCATCAACGCCGCCAGCGGCAACCGCCCGCTGGTGGTGCTGGCGAACCTGTCCGGCTTCGACGGCTCCCCGGAATCGATGCGCAAACTCCAGCTGGAGTACGGCGCCGAAATCGGCCGCGCGATCGTCAATTTCCAAGGCCCGATCGTGTTCTGCGTGATCTCGCGGTACCACGGCGGCGCGTTCGTGGTGTTCTCCAAGGCCCTGAACCCGAATATGACGGTGCTGGCCCTGGAAGGCTCGTTCGCGTCGGTGCTCGGTGGCGCGCCTGCCGCCGCGGTGGTGTTCGCCCACGAGGTCAGCACCCGCACCGCGGCCGACCCGCGCGTCCGCGAGCTCGAGACTCGTGCCGCCACCACCGCCGGTGCTGACCGTGCGGTGCTGACGGCCGAACTCGACGAACTGCGCTCCTCGGTCCGCACCGAGAAGCTCGGTGAGGTCGCCGCCGAATTCGACCGCGTGCACAATATCCAGCGCGCCGTCGAGGTCGGTTCGGTCGACGCGATCATTCGCGCCGCCGAACTCCGTCCGCGCATCATCGATGCCATCGAGGCCAAGCTGCGCTGAGCTCCACCAGGCTAGGCAGCTGAGAAGATTCCGCCGGTCCCTTCACAAGGGGGACCGGCGGAATCATTTGTGCCCGTGGGGATGTGCGATGCGGTGGGTGAAGGTGCCGTGGAATCCCCAGGGAATGTGATGGTCGAGCCATGCGGTGGCCAGCGGACCGCGTTCGAGGTCGCGGGCATCGAGTATCAGGAGCTGGGAACGGTTTTCGATGAGTTCGTGATTGAGGGCCAGGAGCCAGCCGTCGTCTTCCTCGGCGTCGCGGGCGCGCGGCACGAACAGCGGTTCGCCGACCGAGCTCGCACCCAGCTCACAGGTGGTGAGCTTGCCGGTCCGGTGATCGACCTTGACCACCGCGTTGAACAGCCCGGCCGGTCCGCCCGCACCGGCGAAGTAGCTGTAGCGGTGTTCGCGGGCGCCGCGCCGCCAGTCGTATTGCGGGAATTCGCCGGATCGGTCGGCGAGTTCGCGTTCGATCACGGTGCCGCCCTTGGTGATCCGATACTGCATGAGGCGTGAGTGCGGGAACTGCGGCTCGCCCAGGTCGTCGCGGTTCACCATGCCGGTCATGCGGCGGACCTCGTCCCAGCCGGTGTCGAGCCGCACGAGTTCGACCACCACGTCATCGCCGTCGTCGTAGGCGTTGGTCAGGTGCAGATGCAGGAGCGCTTCGTGCTCGACGATGCGCGGTCGTCCGCCGCGTTTGGGGACGAGCAGGAACCGGGTTCCCTTGGCGCGCTTGAACTCCAGCGAATCCACGAATGAGGACGTGGCCAGTGCGAGTTTGGCGATATTGGGCAGGATGGGGTCGAGCACGAACACCATATAGCGCTCGGTGAGCGCGAAATCATGGTTCCACGGCACATCGAGCATCGGTATCGAGGCGACGTTGTGCAGCTTGCCCGAACGATCGATTCGATAGGTGCGGATGCGCGGTGTGGGCAGCACGTCCAAGCCGAAGTTGTACATATCGCCGGTGACCGGATCCCATTTCGGGTGCGCGGAGAACGCGCCGAGGAATCCGAGGCGACCGCCGAAATCGGTGGGGCCCAGCGTATCGAGGGTGTCGGGATCGATGCGGTACGGATTGCCCATCTCCCACAGCGCGAGCAGGCCACCGTCGTAGTTGACGATATTGGTGTTGGCCACGTTCTCCGGCAAGCGGCCGATATTGGCCAGCGGGCCGCCCGGAATCTGGTCTCCCACACCGCGATACCGAATCCGGTTCGAGCGCCGGCCGTGCTGGAAGTGCCGGGTGCGCACGTACCGGTTGCGGAATCGCACCGAAGTGCCGTCCAAGGCGAACTGCGAGATCATGCCGTCGCCGTCGAACACGTTGTGCAGCAGCGACTTCCCGACCTGATGCTTACCGGGTCCGATTCGATACAGCGTGCCTTGCAGATCCTGCGGCAGCGTTCCGTCGATCTGGTCGATCCGATAGTCGAGCTCGTCGAGCAGCGGTGCGGTGACCTGGTGGTAGGCGGACGCGTGAGTGCTGGTCATCGCGGATTCTCCCTTGAATCACTAATCTGATGACACCTGTCATCTGATGACGTATGTCCGCAAATGTAGAAGCGCGCCTGATGTGTTGTCAATGACGAACACGGCGCGAACGCGGAGGTAGCCTGCGCGAAAACCGCATCCGTGATGTGTCATCGCCCGCAGCCGGTCTCGTTGTTAGATGTGCAGCGTCTGGTCGTGCCGGGGTTGCGAGGCTGGCACGGTGTTAGCTTTGTTTTGGGACCGTTCACTCCGGCGCCTAATGCGGGGATCACGCGCGATGAGAGCCGGTCCGCCTCCTTGAACTGGAGGTTTTCCGCAGAGACGCGCCGGAGTCGCGGCGCACTGCCCAGGAGTTGCTGTGTTCTACGAATTACGAGTGCATTCCCCGCTGCCATATCTGCCGAACGGGCCGTTTCTGTCACCGCAAGATCTGTTGCGCGCCATCGATGGAAACTTCGACGGTGATATTCCCCTTGCCGGTTGGGCCGGTGCGCTCGGAACGCTGTATCGAGAATGGTGTGCGGAGCCGTCGATGGTGCAGATCGGTCAGAGTATCGACACGGTGGTGCATGAGATCGATGTCTGGATCGGGGCGTTGCTGCCCCGGCCGCGACCGGGAGCTCCGCGCTGGACCGATTCGGTGGGCGGGGTGATCGGCCGGGTGGCGGAGGCGGCGGTGCGTGCGCAGTGGGCGCTGCACTGTGCGAGCGACGCGATTCAGCGGCATCGTGCGTGGGACCATCTCGCTGAAATGCGCGGCGCCTATGAGGATTTGGCGCAGCTGGCGTTATCCGGCTCGATCGATTTGCCTAAATCGTGGCCCGCTGTCAGCTGGCCCGCCGCCGCGAGGTGATGCCGGCTCGCGCGTGGGCGATTCGGCAGAGCCCATGGGCAGCGCCTGGACTGGTTCGAGGGCGGACAGCCGCATGCCCACCGGGCTAGAGGCAGTTCCCGGTGGGCGCGCCCGCAGGTCGTGGACCCCTTTCGTGTCACCGATCCGGGGTCCGCACGCACCAGAGCTGGTGCGAGCCTGCGGAGAGTACCGGCCGGCGTCGGGAGTCGGTCGACGTCGGCATCGGTACGGCATATGAGGCGTGAATCCTGTTGCCGCGCTTACGTTAGGGCCCGATCGATGCGGTTGACAGTCGATGCGCGATGGCTCGGAGATCTCACCAAAAGAACAGCCGCGGTACGTGAACCGCGACAATCGCGTGTGCTCGTATTCGGTCCACAGTCGTAGCCTGCGGCGTTTGGTAAGGACCACAACAAAACTCGAATAGCGCGTGCCTCCGCACCGGTGTGTTCTTGACTGCGAGCCGAAGTTATTGCATCGGGTCAGGAGTTGGCATGTCGGGACGATCGAGGCGGGCTGGCATGGTGCTTGTCGCGGCTCTGCTATTTCTCTCGTGCGGGTGGGCGAGCACATATGCCGATCCCGTACCGTCCGACACCTCGCGGCTGGTGGAGATTCGCCCGGGACCCGGTAGACAGACGCAACTCGGGTTCTATTCGATGGCGATGAACCGGACGATTCGAATGACACTGTTACGCGCGGCCCATCCGGAGTCGCCGGCGCCGACGCTGTATCTGCTCAATGGTTCCAGCGGTGGCTCGGACGGAAATTGGATCGACCGTACCGATCTCACCGATTTCTTCGATGACAAACAGGTCAACGTCGTTGTCCTGATGGATGGCGCGGGCAGCTACTTCACGGACTGGCGCGCGGATGATCCGGTGCTCGGTAAACAACGCTGGACCACCCTGCTGACTCAGGAGTTGCCCGCGGTCATCGACCGGGAATTCCACGGCACCGGTGCGAACGCGATCGCCGGGGTGTCGATGGCGGGCACCTCGGTGTTCCAATTGGCGATCGCCGCTCCGGGTTTCTACCGGGCGATCGGCTCCTACAGCGGGTGCGCGCGCACCAGCGACCTGGCGGGGCAGGCCATCGTTCAGGCCGTGGTCGCCACGCAGCGTGGCACCGTCACCAATATGTGGGGACCCTCGGGTGACCCGGCCTGGCAGGCGAACGACCCCTACCTGCAAGCGGACAAGCTCCGTGGCACATCCATGTATATCGCTGCCGGAACGGGCCTTCCAGGCCCTGACGATACGCTCGGGGCAACGCACGGCGATGCCGTGCAGCTGCTCTATCAGCTCATGTTCGGATCTCCGCTCGAGGCGGTCGCGAACACCTGCACCCGCCAGCTACGCGAGCGACTCAGCGCCGCGGGGATTCCGGCGACCTTCGATCTGCGTCCGAGCGGCACCCACTCCTGGGGCTACTGGCAAGACGATCTGCACAAATCGTGGCCGCAGTTCGAGGCGGCGCTGCGATGACGCGGAAAGAGGCGGCGGTGGCCGTCGGTTCGTTCGGAGCCTGCCTCATCTCGGTATTCATGCAGATGATCGATGTCACGATCGTCAATACCGCGCTCCCATCGATCACCGCGGACCTGGGGGCGTCGCAGTCCCAGCAGCTGTGGGTGGTCGCCGGTTACTCGCTGGCCTTCGCCTGCGTGCTGCTCACCGCGGCCCGGCTCGGGGCTGTTCTCGGCCGTCGCCGAATATTCCTGTGGGCCGCGGCGGCCTTCACCGCGGCCTCGGTGTGGTGCGGAATATCCTCCGGCGCAGTGGAACTGGTGTGTGCCCGGATCGTCCAGGGCGTGGCGGGGGCAGGCATGGCGGCGCAGACCATCGCCATCATCACCGCTTCGTTCCGGCGCGACCATCAGCCCTCCGCATTCGCGATCTACGGCGCCACAGCGGGTTTCGCGGGAATGCTCGGCCCGTTGCTGGGTGGCGCGCTGATCACGCTGAACCCACTCGGGCTGGGCTGGCACGCGGTCTTTCTGCTGAACCTGCCACTCGGTGTGGTGTCCATCGGCCTGGCCGTGAAGTACCTGCACATCGGTCCGGCACCGCAGCGACCGCCCTTGGACCTGCGCGGTTCGGCAATCGCCACGGCCGCGCTGTTCTTGCTGCTGTTCGCGCTCTCGGACAGCCAGCAGTCGGGCTGGCACCCGATGCACGTGGGCTGTGCGGCGCTCGCGCTGGCGCTCGCGGGGTTGTTCGTTGCCTATGAGCGAGCGACCCGTCGACACGGCGGAACCGCGCTCGTTCGCTTGGATCTTTTCGCGGACAGGGGATTCGCGATCGGCTCGGTGCTGGTGGCGGTCTTCTTCGGACTGTTCACCGCTTTCGTGTTCACCGTGTCGATCCTGTTGCAGGACGTGCTGCGGTTCTCCGCTTTTCGAACCGGAATCGCCATGACCCCCTTCGCCGTCGGGGCCGGGGCGGGCGCGCTGTGGTCGCCGAAACTGGTGAACCGCTTCGGTATTCGCGTCCTGGCCGCCGGCATCGTCGGCTTCGGTTGCTGGGTCGCGGTGGGCGTGGGATATCTCTACCTGACATCCGGAACGGTGAACTTGGCACTGGTCACCGTCCCGGTGTTTCTCGCGGGATTCGGGGTCGGGGTCTTCGGCATCCCGTTGCAGCCGATCATGCTCGCGGGATTGGGCGACCGCGATCTGGACGAGGCGTCCGGCCTGCTGCCCACCGTGGAGCAGATCGGTAATTCGGTGGGGCTCGCGGCGCTCAGCACGCTCTTCTTCCGTGCCCACACCCTGGCGGGCAGTATGACCATGCTCAGCGTAATCGCCCTCGCCGCAGTCGGTCTCGGCGCGCTCACACTGACACTGCCCTATCGCCGCGTCGCTCTCGGCTCGACGCCCTGGAGCCGGACCGCCACCAGCTGAGAGGTCCCAGCAAGGCCAACAGTGCCGGTGTGAGCAGCATGCGCAGCACGACCGCATCGATGAACAGCGCGGTGACCATGCCGACCGCGATGTACTGCATCATCACCAGATCCGAGAGCGCGAAGGCTCCGCACACGACGATGAGGATGAGCGCGGCGGCGGTGATGATCCACCCGGTGCGTGCGATGCCGTCCCGGACCGCCTCGGTGTCCGTCGCGCCTTTGATCCTCGCCTCATGGATTCGGGCAAGCAGAAACACCTGATAGTCGGTGGACAGGCCGTAGATCACCGAAATGATCAGCACCAGAACCAGCGCCATGATCGGCTGGGGTGTGAAGTCCAGCGGTCCGGACCCGTGTCCGGAGGCGAAGATCCAGGTGAGGACTCCGATCGTGGAGCCGAGCCCGAGCAGATTGAGCAACCCGGCCACCAGCGGCAGCACCGGCGAGCCGAATGCCAGCATCAGCAGGATTGTGGTCAGCGCGAACACCAGCGCGACCACCCACGGCATGCGATCCAGCACCGCGGCCACGCTGTCGATCTCGGCCGCGGATTGGCCGCCGACCAGCACGGTCGTGCCCTTGGGCAGTGCCATGGCACGCAAGTAATCGATGGTCCGCCCGGCGTCGTGCGAATTTCCGACCGCTGTCGAGGTGGTGAAGACACCGAGCTGCGAGGGCGCGGAAAAGGGTACGGGGAATGGCGCTTTCAAACCCGGTGCCCGATTGGCTGATTCGATCGTGGCGTCGAGATCGGTGGTGGAGTACGTCCGGACCACGATCTCGACCGGATCGGTCTCGCGCAGCGGGAAAAGCTCGTCGAAGTGCTGCTGCGCGGTGCGGGTGGGATGGTCTGGGGGTAGAAATCGTTCGCTGATACCGCCGAAGGCGATATCGCGCACCGGGGCGATGAGTACCACCAGGATCGCCACGACCGGCACGATGGTCGTGATCGGCCTGCGCATGACCACTCGGGCGATCCGTCCCCAGGCGTTGTTCCGCTGGTCGGCGCGCGCACGCCGGGAATGAAACCCGTTGTAGCCCAACCAGTCCACGCGCCTGCCGAGGATGGCCAGCGTGGCAGGTAAAACCGTGACCGAGACCGCGGCCGCCAGCGCCACCGTCACCATCGCGCCCAAGGCGAACGAGCGCAGGAACCCGTGCGGGAACAGCAGTATCGTGCTCGCCGCGGCGACCACGATGAGCGCCGAGAACGACACGGTGCGGCCGGCGGTCGCCACCGTGACCCGAACCGCCTCCGGCACCTCGTCGCCGGCGGCCAATTGCTCCCGGAACCGGCTCACCATGAAAAGCCCGTAGTCGATGGCCAAGCCGAGACCGATCATCGAAACCACAGGGGAGACAAAGGTGTTCACCTCCATGAAGGTGGTCAGTACGCGGACGATGCCCCAGGCAGCGATGACGGTCAATCCGCCCACGGCGAGCGGAAGCGACGCGGCGACGACCCCGCCGAACAGAAAGAACAACAGCACCGCCACCGCGGGTATCGCAAACAATTCCATCCGGCGCTGGTCGTGGGCCATGGTGTCATTGAGCGCCGCCGCGATCGGCTGTCTGCCCGCGACTTCCATATCGACACCGGGCAACGCGAGTTCGCCGGAGATCGCGCGGAAGTTGTTCAACCTGGTGGTGTCATCGTTGCCCTCGATGGCGACCGAGGCGAAGCCGTGATCCCGTCGCTCGGTGCCGAAGATATCCGGCATCGCCATACCCGTATCGGTGGCCCAGTACGCGCCGTTGATGCGCGCGATCCGGCCCGGGAAGCGCTGTGGCAGACCGTTGAGGTAGCCGGCCACGGTGGCGGCGAAGGCAGGGTCATCGACGGTTCTCCCGGTCGGCGCGTGGAACAGTAGCAGCGCATCGGCGCTGTGGTCGGTTCCGAACGCGTGGTCGCGCAGTCGTGCCTCCCGCGAGGATTCCGAGCCCGGATCGTTCCAGCCGCCGACGCCCAGGTGCTCGGACAGTCCGAGGCCGTAGCCACCGAGCGCCAGCAATGCGCCGACCATCACGACCACGACGGTGAACCGCCTTCGCACAAGCCGATCTATCCACGGGGTCGTCTGGCCCGACATCGCAGCTCCCAACTGAGAAACACGGTCCGGTGCGGCACCGGCCACTCGCAACATAGGCACTCGGAATCGGTTGCACAGCACCTGATTCGACGGACTCGAGATATTTACAGCCATAGCCCCCGTCGTTTTGTGAGGTGTCCTGAACTCGGGAGTGAATCCGGCATATTCCTTGATTTGCGGCACGATGAGGTGATCGCCAGCCACCTGTTCGCAAGGTGCCGGGAAGTGCTGGCGCTCAAATCAATCCGGCCTTGGAAGGTGTGCATGTCGGATATCGCGATAGTGGGGATCGGATGCCGATTCGCAGGTGGAATCGACTCGCCGGAAACCTTTTGGGAATTCGTCCTGGATAAGCGCGACGGTGTGGTCGACGTGCCGCCCGATCGCTGGGATTACCGCCGCTATTACGACCCGGAACCGCGCACGCCAGGGCGCAGTTACACCAAGCGCGCCGCCTTCATGACCACCGATCCCTGGGAGTTCGACCCGGACTTCTTCGGCATCTCCGCGCGCGAGGCCACGGTGCTCGACCCGCAGCAGCGCCTGATGCTGGAGGTCACCTGGGAGGCGCTCGACGATGCCGGGATCGCCAGGCGCGCGAGCGGCGGCTCGGTCGGGGTCTACGTGGGCGGGTTCGTGGTGGACCAGTCGGTGATCGGTGTGGTGGGCCCCGCACTGTTCCACACCGATATGCACACTCCGGCCAGCGCTTCGTACACGATGCTGTCCAACCGGATCGCCTACGCGCTCAACCTGATCGGACCCGCGCTCACCGTTGATACGGCGTGCTCGTCGTCTCTGGTGGCGTTCCACCTCGCCTGCCAAGCGCTGAACAACGGTGATTGCGACGTAGCGCTGGCGGGTGGGGTCAATGTGATGCTCCAGCCGGAGACTTTCGTGCTGATGTGCAAGGGCGGCTTCCTCGCCGCCGACGGGCGCTGCAAGTCCTTCGACGCCGCCGCGGACGGCTACGGTCGCGGTGAGGGCGCGGGCATGGTGGCCTTGAAGCGACTCGACGACGCGGTGCGCGATGGCGACCGGATCTACGCCGTGGTCAAGGCGACCGGGGCCAACCAGGACGGCCGCACCACCGCGATCACCGTGCCGAACGTGGATTCCCAAGAGTCGCTTGCGCGTTCGGTGTGCGCCCGCGCCGGACTGGCACCGGAATCGATCACCTACATCGAGGCGCACGGCACCGGCACCCTGGTCGGCGATCCGGTCGAAATTCGAGCGCTGGGAAGGGTTTTCGGCGTACCGGACAAGCGGACGCGGACGCTGGGCGTCGGCTCGGTGAAGTCCACGCTCGGGCACACCGAGGCCGCCGCGGGGGTCGCGAGCGTCATCAAAGCGGCACTGGCGATCTCGCATCGCACGATCCCGCCTCAGGGCTGGCTCGACAAGCCCAATCCGGATATCCCCTTCGACGAGCTGGGTCTGCATATCCAGACCGAAGCCGAACCGCTGTCCCGGGACGCCGGGCCGATGACGGTCGCGGTGAACGGATTCGGGTACGGCGGCACCAACGCGCACGCCATTCTGCGGGAATACCGTCCGATCCCGGTTGTCGAAGTCGCGAGTGAGCCGAAACACCTTGGTGTACTGCCTATCTCGGCTCGCAGCACCGGTGCGGCGCGGGCGCTCGCCGGGCGGTTCGCCGATCTGGTCGCCGCGGGCACGGAACCGGAACGGCTGGCGCACGCCGCCTGGACCCGAATGGCGCACCACCCGTTCCGGACCGGCATGTTGCTCGGTGACACCGGCGACCTGATCCGGGAGCTGCGAGCATTCGCCGCCGGCGAAGGGCGTGACGCGGTGCGGACCATTGTGGCCCGCACCAGCGGGCCGGTGTTCGTGTTCTCCGGCATGGGTCCGCAGTGGTGGGGAATGGCGCGTGAATTGCTCACCGCCGGGGGAGTTTTCGCCGATACGGCCGAGCGCGTCGACGCCGAGTTCCGTGCGCTCGCGGGCTGGTCGATCATCGAGGAACTGCTGAAGGCGGAAGAGGATTCGCGGGTCGGCAGTACCGAGGTCGCGCAACCGGCCAACTTCCTGGTGCAGGTGGCGCTGGTACGCGAACTCGCCCAGTACGGCATCGAGCCCGCGGCCATCGTCGGCCACAGCGTCGGCGAGGTGGCCGCCGCCTATGCCAGCGGGGTGCTCTCGCTGCGCGACGCGGTCCTGGTCGCCTACCATCGAGCCCGGTTGCATGCCACCACCGCGGGTTCCGGCGGAATGCTCGCGGTGGGCATGTCCTATGACCAGGCCCTCGAACTCGTCACCGACGATCCCCGGGTCGATATCGCCGCGATCAACAGCGCGACCTCGCTGACCCTCTCCGGCGATATCGTCCGGCTCGACGAGATCGGCGAAAAGCTTGTCGCGGAGGGCTTTTTCGCGCGCGCCCTGCGGGTGGAGGTGCCCTACCACAGTCGGCTGATGGACCCCATTCTGGACGAATTGCGTTCGGCACTCGCGGAGTTGGAGCCCCAGGCACCGACCGTTCCCCTGTACTCCTCGGTCACCGGTGCACAGGTGACGGGTCCGGACTGGGACGCGTCGTACTGGTGCGCCAATGTGCGCGAGCCGGTGCGTTTCGCCGACGCCGTCACGACGCTGCTCGCCGAGCACCGGGTCTTCCTCGAGATCGGCCCGCACGCGGTGCTGTCGGGCAATATCCGCGAGACACTGCTCGGCGCGGACGTCACGGGGACCACGGTGCCGACACTGGACCGTAAACAGCCTGATACCAACAGTATTCGACGCACCCTCATCGGGCTCTACGGTGCGGGCGTGCTCGACCTCGACGCATTGTTTCCGCCCGATGCGACCCCGCATGTGCGGTTGCCGCGGTACCCGTGGCAGCGGACCCGCCTGCACTCGTCCCTGCCACTGTTCGAACAGGCCAGGCTCGGCACTCCGGGCGGTTATCCGATGCTCGGTGATCCCGATGTCGAGGGCCGCCCGGATTGGCTGCTGCAGGTGGGTACCGAGTTGCTGCCGTGGCTGGCCGATCACGTGGTCAACGGGGTCCGAATCATGCCGGGGGCGGCGTATCTCGACGCGGCGCTCAGCGCCGCCGCCACCCGGCTTGGTGGCGAACGAGTCGCGCTCGAACAGGTCCGCTTCGTCGCGCCGTTGATCATGGGCGCACCGGATGTTCCGTTGCTCGCGCTGACCGTGGAAGAGGCCAGCGGGCGCTTCCTGATTCGCTCCCGCCCGGCCACCGGCACCGCATGGACCCTGCACGCGTCCGGGCGCATGCTGACCGGTCGGCACCGGCCGACCCGGGTGGAGGTGCCCGAGATCGAGGTCGGCGTCGACGTGGACCCGAAGCTGTTCTACGGCGGACTCGCAGCGGCGGGCTTGCAGTACGGCCCCTCGTTCCGGCGCGTGCTCACCGCTCGGGTCGGCAGGGATACGGTCACCGCGACCGTCGACGGCGCCATCGCGGTGGGCTCGGGTCATCTGGCACATCCCGCCGTCGTCGATGCCGCCATGCAGACCGCCGCTCTGCTGTTCGCCGAATCCCGGATCGACGAGGGCACCCTGGTCCCGGTCGGCGTGGCCTCGGTGCGCGTGGTCGCGCCGCTGCCCGAGCGGGTCACCGTGGTAGCCCGGCGCGATCATCGGGCCCGGCTGCGGGCCGATGTGGACCTGCTCGACGATGAGCACAACCTCGTCATGCGATTGAGCGGTCTGCAGATCGGTGCGATCGCCCCCGGCCAGGATCCCCTGCGCCGCATGGCCGACTACTTCTACACCGAGACCATGCAGCAGCGCGATCCACTCGATCGCACCGCGGTACCCCATGATTCGGTGAGCACGGTGATCGTCGCGCTGGGGGATTCGCGCCAGCGCGCCACCGCGCTGAGCGAGGTGATCCCGGGCGCACGTCTGTACGGTGTCGGATCCGTCGCGGACGAGGTCCAGGCCGGTCTCATCGCGATGCTCGCGGCCGCGCGGGCCGAGGGCACGGATCGGCTGCATGTCATCGTGGTCGCCGACTCCGGCGCGGACGAGCTCGCGCAACTGTGGGCACTGAAGCGAATCGCGGTCGTGCTCAACGACTTCGCGTACCCGGAAGATCCCGGACGAGCACGGGACAAGTTCGTCGAGGGCCGATGCCACGCCACCCTGGTGACCGAGCGCGCGTTCGCGGTCCCGGACGATCCGGCTCCGGCGGCCGCGCAGCAGGCCGCGCTCGCCGGTGCGCGACGCGTGCTGCTCAATGAGCAGACCGATCTGCGCTGGCGGCTGATCGATGTCGAACCGGCGACGGGAATAGTCGACCTTGTCACCGAATTGGCTGTCCCGGGTGCTTTTTGGGGCGACAACACCGACGAGGTCGCCCTGCGCGCCGGTGCCCGCTGGAGTCCGGTGATCACCAAGCCGCTGCCCGAGCGCCTCGAGGCGCTGGACACCGCCGCACCGCTGAGCGACTCCGAGGCCAATTTCGTGCTGGAAATGCCCCGCACGCGCCTGTTGTCGGCGCTGGCCTGGCGCGGACGACCGCGCCCGGAGCCCGGTGCCGGGCAAGTCGAGGTCCGGATGAAAGTCATCGGCCTGAACTACAAGGATCCGCTGAAGGTCATCGGACTGCTCGGCGAACGCGAGCTCGCGCCAACGTATTTCGGCACCGTCCCGGGGATGGAAGGGGTCGGCGAAGTGGTGCGGGTCGGTCCCGGCGTCACCGACCTGGCGGTGGGCGATCTGGTCGCGGTCGCGGTCAAGGGGATGATGCAGCGCTACGTCGTGGCCGACCGGGCGCGAGCGATCAAGCTCCCACCGGGCACCGATCCCGCATACTGCACCAGCACAATCGCTTTCGGCACCGCTGAATACGCGCTGAACGATCTGGCGCGGCTGCGACCCGGAGAGACGGTGCTCATCCACGGTGCCGCGGGCGGTGTCGGCACGGCCGCGATCCAGGTCGCCAAGGATCGGGGAGCGCGCATTATCGGCACTGCGGGTACCCAGGAGCGTCGCGCCCACGTGCTCGCGCTGGGGGCCGATCACGCGATCGATTCGCGGTCACTGAACTTCGTCGACGATGTCCTCGAGTTGACCGACGGCAAGGGCGTCGAGGTGGTGCTCAGCAGCGCCCCGGGGGAGATCCTGCGGCAGAACTTCCACGCGGTCGCCGAATTCGGGCGCATCGTCGAGGTCGGCAAGGCCGATATCTACACCGGTGGCCTGTTGGAGATGGCCAACTTCGACAAGAACGTGGCGTACTACTCGATGGACCTGGATCGTCTGGTCGCGGTCGACGCGCAGCGGCTCATCGCACTGCTGCGGCGGGTCTACGAGAAGGTGCTCGCGGGCACCTATAGCCCGCTGTCCTACCGGCTGTTCGACACCGACGAGGTGGCGAGTGCCTTCGAGGAAACCATCCGCTCGACCGGACTGACGCGCATAGCGCTGAAGATGGATTCGGCACTGCCCTCGGTACGACCCCAGCTGCCGGAAGTCGAAATCGATTCGGCCGCAACATATCTGGTGACCGGTGGCTTCGGTGGCTTCGGGCTGGCCATCGGACGCTGGCTGGCGCTGCGCGGCGCGCGCCGACTGGTATTGGTGGGTCGCCGCGGCGCGAGCACCGAGGAAGCGCGCCGCCAGCTCGAGGCATGGCGGGCGGCGGGGGTCCAGGTGATCACCGAACACGCCGATGTCACCGATGTCGAGGCGATGGCCGCGGTCGTGGGGCGGGCGCATGCGGCCGGACATCCACTGCGAGGGGTGTTCCACGCGGCGGGCGCGGTCGCCGATAATCGATTGGCGGCCATGACAATTCAGGAATTGGACATCGTGTACCGCCCCAAGGTGCAGGGTGCCCGGGTGGTGCGCCAGGCGGTGGCCGACGCCGGGATCGAGCTGGATATGTTCGTGCTCTCCTCCTCCGGCGGCGCCATGTACGGCATCTACGGTCAGTACAACTACTGCGCGGCCAATCTCGCGGTGGAGACCATGGCCCAGGAATGGGCGAGGGCGGGCGAGCCGGCCCTGTGCATCGGATGGGGGCACCTGTCCGGCTCCAGCGGGGGCATGGCCGCCGACGAGACGGCGGTGAAGTATCTCGACCTGGTCGGCTTCGACCCGATCGATATGGCCGACGCCACGGCGTACCTGGAACAGACTCTGCGCCTTGGTATTTCGCGGGCAAGTATCATTCCCACGGACTGGGGAAAGCTCACCGGCACCTTCCCGCAGCTGACCCGCACCGGCCGCACGATGGCATTGGCTCAGGTCTCCGCCAAGGACACCTCGGAACTGGCCCGGCTGCGGGCCGAGGTGGCGGCCATCGAGGACGGCAAACGCGGCACCTTCGTCGCACGCAAGATGGCCGAGGAATTGGCCGCGGTCATGGGGGTTCCGGCCGAATCCATCGATATGACCGTGCCCGTGCCCGAGCTCGGTCTGGATTCGCTGATGGCGGTGGAGCTCGGCGCTCGGGTCACCAAAACCCTTGGCATCGACCTGATGTCGTTGCAGATGGGTCGGTCGTTCAGCCTGGAGCAGGCCGGTCCGAAGGTCGCCGAACTGATCTTGGCCGCGGAAAGCGCCAAGGCTCCGTCCCGGTCGGCCGTCGAGACCGCCACGAGCGGTCCGGTCGCGGTGCCGGTCGGAGTCGCATCGTGACCAGGCGTCGGAGTAGGGAGGTTGAGCGATGGTCGATTTCGGTCTGATCGACGAATGGGAACCGGCGCGGGGCCGACTCACCACCTGGGTGGCATCGCCGGAATCGGCCGCACGTGCGCGGCTGGCACCCGTGCACCCCGCCCCGCCCTCGCACCAGCAGGAACAGTACTTGCGGCTGGCCGCCCAGCATGCCGCGGCGGACTTCCGGTACTCCGGTCTGTGCCTGATCACCGCCGAGATATCGACCGGTGAGCTGAACCGTGATGCGATGACCCGCGCGATCAACGCATTCCTATTGCGGCACGACACCTTTCGCACCTGGTTCCGGATCGGTGCGGATGGCGTGGTGGAGCGGCATCTGGTGCCGGAAGCGGACGTCGAGTTCGTTCCGGTCGAGCACGGGTGGATCGAGGACCCGCAGACGGTCCGCGACCACGTGCTCAAAACCACGCCCGGACCCTTCGACTGGGACTGCTTCAGCTTCGGGGTCATCGAGCGGGACGACTCGACCATGCTCTACCTCGCGGCCGATCACCTGCACACCGACGGGTTCGGGCAATACCTGTCCGGTTTCGATCTCGCGCTGCTCTACGCGAACGAGATGTGGGGTCAGACGCCGGACGCGCTCGCCCCGGCGGCGAGCTATCTCGACTACTGCACGGCCGAGCGGGCTCATACGGCGCGCATGTCACTCACCTCGCCCGGCGTTCAAAAGTGGCTCGAGCTGATCCGGGGAAACGGCGGCGCCCTGCCGTCCTTCCCGCTGGAATTGGGCAGGCGCACCGATATGTACAACCGCAGCGCACACCGAACGGTGACGCTGTTCGACGAGGCCACCGCCGCGCGCTTCGAGCGACGCTGCCGAGACAACGGCGCGCACTTCGTCGGCGGCGTCTTCGCCGCGGCGGCCTTGGCCGAATACGAACTCGCCGACAGGGATTACTACTTCGGCATGACCCCGGTGACAACGCGCGGCAGCGCCGCCGAACGCGCCTCGGTCGGCTGGTACGTCACGTTGCTGCCCGTGGCGTTCCCGCTCGGCCGCACCGCATCCTTCGACCGGGTGGTCACACTCGCCCAGTACGCCTACGAGAACGGGATTCGTCTGACCTCCACCTCGTTCCAGCGGGTGGTCGAACTGTTGCCCGCCGACTCCGATCTGGATTTGAGCCCGGGATGGGCCTGCCCGATGATCTCCTACGTCGATGCCAGGGAACTGCTCGGCCATGAATTCTTCGATACGGCCTCATGCGGGCTGTACGCCAATCGCGCTGCCTCCGAACAGGTTCTGATCTGGATCAATCGGTTCGCCGCGAAAACCACACTCAGCGTGATCTATCCGGACACCCCGGTGGCGCACCGCTCCGTCGAACGCTATGTCAACCGACTCCGAGCGGTGTTCGTCACCGCCGCACGGGAAGAAAGCCAATGAGAGACAGCATCTTTCGCGATCCGCATATCCCGGACGGTGAGAAAACCGTCTACACCGTCCGAATCGCGGATCAGCCGCCCGCGCTCGACATCGTCAGCACAGTCGGCCACGAGGACCAGGGCTACCTCTCCGTAGTTCAGGCGACCTCGGGCGACGGCAACTTCACGATCACCGTCGAACAGCGCTTCCAGCGTCTCGGCGAGCACGTGCGGATCGCCAGCTACCGCGCCGAAACCCGAACGGGCACAACGGTGGTGAGTCGTGAAGAAGCGAATTTCCTCGGTACCGCGCACCTGCAGATCGGTGCCGGGATCGCGCCGTTCCCCGCCGATCTCATGCCGCTCGCGGGCGGCCTGACACTATTGCGCGGACTGGACCTGGCCGAAGGCGCCGAGGCCGATATCGCCCTGTGGCTCGCGTTCTCGGTCCACATCCCCCTGAGCGCGAAGACCGACCGGTGCTCCGTCGTCGACGCCGCCACCCGCCGAATCGACTGCTGGCAGGTCCGGCTCCGCCCCCGCCTCACCGGCCTGAACCCCATGCTCGAAAAAATGCTCAGCCCCTTCCTGCCCCTCGTAGTGGTCGACATCGAAGCAGCCCCACCACACAGAATGATCCGCTGCGGCTTCCCTACCGGCCCGATGCCCTGGCACCCCCGCGCCGTAATGGAACTCGCGGCCTAGGGGCGCAGCTGGGCGTGGTCCCCGACATCGACGGCCACGCCTAAAGTGTTGTCAATGACGAATATGGCCACTCGCAGCTACGGCGGCGTCAGCGCGACCGAGCGTCGCGCCGAGCGCCGCGCGCGCCTGCTCGTCGCCGCCCGCACCACCTGGGGCGAATCCGGAATCGGTGCCGTCACGGTTCGGGGCGTCTGTAAAACCGCGGGCTTGACCGACCGCTACTTCTACGAACATTTCGCCAACCGCGAGGAGTTGCTGCTCGCCGTCACCGACGAGGTGCGCGATCAAATGCTGGCGGCCATGGTCGAGGCGGGTGTCTCCGCGGATGGTCCGGCCGAGCAGAGACTCCAATCCGCGCTACAGGCATTCCTGGAAATCATTGCCGCCGACCGTCACATCCATCGCATCGTCACCACCACCGACCCCGGCGACCTGCCCGAACTGACCCAGCGTCGTCACGACGTACTGACGATGATCACCGACCTCGTCGTGCAACATGCTCCCGCCGCGCTGGGCATCTCCGTCGAACCGGAATGGCTGCACCGCGCCGCGCTTTTCATCACCGGCGGCGTCAACCAGCTCATCGAAGGCTGGCTCGGCGGCACCATCGATATGACCGCAGCCGAACTCGCCGCCGAATGCGCGCGCATGTGCGTGAGTGTCCTGGGAAACACGCAGACCTGACTGATCTACCGCGAAGAGGAATCCATGATCGCTCTCGTCACCGGTGCCAATCGGGGCATCGGCCACGAAGTGGCGCGCCAGCTCGCCGCCGCCGGGCACACCGTCATCGTGTCCGCCCGATCACTCGAGGCGGCCACCAAAGCCGCGGCGGAGATCGGCGGCGACGCGCACCCGCTGCGCCTCGATATCACCAATGGTGACGACATCACTTCCGCCGCAACGGAAATCAGCACCCGGTTCGGCGTCCTGGATATCCTCGTCAACAACGCCGCCATCGCCTACGACACCTGGCAGCGCGCAGTCAACGCCGATCTCGACATCGTCCGCGACGCGGCCGAAACCAACCTCTACGGCCCCTGGCGACTGACCCAAGCCCTACTTCCGTTGCTGCGCGCGAGCACTCATCCCCGAATCGTCAACGTCTCCAGCGAAGCCGCCTCCCTGACGAGCATGGGCGGCGGTACCCCCGCCTACAACACCACCAAAACCGCCCTCAACGCCCTGACCCGAATGCTGTCCGCCGAACTCCGCCCGGACGGCATCCTCGTCAACGCCATCTGCCCCGGCTGGGTAGCCACCGATATGGGCGGCCCCGGCGGCCGCCCCGTCGCCGACGGTGCCGCCGGAATCGTCTGGGCCGCAACCCTTCCCGACAACGGACCCACCGGAGGCTTCTTCCGCGACCGCCAACCGCTGCCGTGGTAGCCACTATCGGTGACGCAATCGCGATGGTGAACGTTCCGTCGGGCCGAATTGTGCTGTCGGACAGGCGAACCGAACGCAAATGGACGGTCGATGTCGCAGCCTGCCGGATGTCGGCATTCCCGATCACGCAATCTCAGCACGCACGGGTCACCGGGCTGCGGCCGAGTGCGTCGGCGGGCGAACGGTTTCCGGTCGAGAGCGTCTCGTGGTGGGACGCGGTGCGATTCTGCAACCTGTTGTCGGAACAGGAAGGCTTGGCCCCGGCCTATCGCCTGTTCGACGGCGAAGGCATCGAATGGGAATCGAGTGCGAACGGTTACCGGCTCCCCACCGAAGCCGAATGGGAACACGCCTGCCGTGCCGGAACAACCGAGCCCCGCTACGGCGACCTCGACGAAATCGCTTGGTATCGAGCCAATTCCGAGGAGCGGATTCACGAAGTCGGCGGCAAACAACCCAACGCCTGGGGCCTGTACGACATGCTCGGCAACGCCTGGAACTGGTGTTGGGACATCTACGACGCCGAGATCTACGACACCTACCGTGTCCTTCGTGGCGGCGGCTGGTACGACGAACACTGGAGCTGCCGTGCCTCGGTCCGCCGCCGCAGCCACCCCACCTTCCGTATGGATGACGTCGGCTTCCGAATCACTCGCTCTGATCCGGCGGCGTGAGTTCCGACCGCGGGACGCCGGGCGCGAACCTGAATGCCCATACCTCGCGGGCCGCGATCGCTGCCACGACAATCGCGACCGTTCGAACGGAGCCGGAACTATCACTCCACCAACCGGTTCCGTTCAACTCCTTGATCATCAGCGCGGCGGCGGCAATCGGAACGGCCACGGTTACCACGCCCGCGACGCGTTCCCCGACCACCGCCGCTTCGATGATGGCGGCCACGACAACGACCCCGAGTGCCACCGTCGCGTAGCCGGCCATTGCGCCCGCCCCGGGCGGCCCAGCCGATTCGGTGACCGAAAGGCACACCCGCAATACCGAATCACCCGGCGAACACTCTTTTCGGCCGATCGGGATGTCTGCGGCGGCGGACATCGCCGTACCCAGCAGCACTGCGACCACGAACGTCCACCAGCCCAGATGACCGGTGATTCGCGCAATCCTGAACAGCCGCCCTCGCGTCACCGGACTGAATCTACCTAGTTCGAGACCGTTCCGGTTGCTGAAATATAGCTGCTGGGATCTACTTGGGTATCGACGGATCTGCGCTGGTGCCGCTGCTCGTGCTGATGATCGGCGTTGTCGGGCCGAGCGTGCTGATGGTCATGCGCTGGCGCAGGATCAAGCGCCACGGGATCGGCGGTGGCGAGTTCAATCATCCGCTGGCGGCGGCCGGATACGGGGGAGTGTCCCCGGGAACCGCGATTCAGGAGGACTTCGGCGGCGTCACCGCGGTGCAAACGCAGGCTGCGGCCACAGGGCCCGGGCCTGCGGCCGGGCAGCCGTGAGTGCTCGGAGAGGGCTCACGCGGCGCTACCGGCGGTGAGGAACACCCCTAGATCGAGCAAATCATCCGCAACACACAGCATGATGGTGGAATGTCCAAGCGGGTGAGCGCATGCGCGCACTACTGATACTGATCATCGTGCTGGCGATCGCGCTGATCGTCGGCGACCGTCTCGCGGTCGCGCAGGCGCAGAAGGAGATCGGCAGCAGGATCGCCACCGAGTACAACCTCGCGCAGCGGCCGAGCGTCGAAATCGGCGGGTTCCCATTCCTGACCCAGGCCGTCGACGGCACCTATCACGACATCAACGTGCGCGTCGGCGACTGGAGCGATCAGCAGATCTCGGTCCACAACCTGGAAGTCCACCTCACCGATGTCACCGCGCCGCTGACCGACCTGCTGGCCAGCCGCACCTCGAACCTGGTCGCCGACCGCGGAACCGCGACCGCCGTGGTGCCCTACGACACCGTGCAACGCTTCGCACCGTCGGAAGTCGAATCGATCGCCTACGCCGACGACGGCCTGCGCGTCACCGGCACCTTCTCGGTACAGGGCATCCCCGTGCCCGCGATAGTGGTCGTCACGGTCGCCCCCACCGACGACGGCTTCGAGGTAACCCCCGTGTCAGTCCAAGCCCGAGCGGGCGGCCCCACCATTCCCCTGGCCCTGATCAGCCAATCCCTCACCTTCACAGTCCCTTTGCAGGCACTACCCCTGGGCGCGCGCCTCACATCCATCAAACCCGCCGCTGACGGCCTGCACGTCACCGCCATCGCGAGCCCCGTCCGATTCTCCGACCTGCCCGCTATTCCGCAGGCCAAATAGTTTGTAGGGCATGGCTTTCCGCGCGGTGATCTTCGATATCGGCGGCGTCCTCGAAGTCACCGAACCGATGGACTTCGATATACACTGGGAGTGCCGCCTGGGCCTCGAACGCGGCCAACTCATCGGACGCCTCGCCGATGTGTGGTTGGCCGGAAGTATCGGCGCCATAACCGAATCCGCGTTCCGCGCCGCGATCATCGACCGCCTCGCTCTACTGCCTGACTCCGCCGATGAGCTCATCGCCGATATCTGGAGGCAGTATCTCGGAGTCGCCAACAAAGAACTGATCGCCTACGCGAAAACCCTTCGCCCCCAATACCGAACCGGAATCATCAGCAATAGCTTCGTCGGCGCCCGCGAACGAGAACAACACGCCTACGGTTTCGAAGACCTGGTCGACGACATCATCTACTCCCACGAAGTAGGCATCACCAAACCCGATCCCGAGATCTACGCCATGGCATGCGCCCGTCTCGACGTCGATCCGCATCAGGTGATCTTCGTCGACGACGCCCAGAGCGCGCTCGAAGGTGCCGCAGCGGCCGGAATGACCACGATCCACCACACCGGCAACGCCACAACGATCGGCACCCTGAATACGTTGCTGCGCAACATATAGTCCGCGTCCCTGACAGAAAAGGGCGTTCATCGCAACATTCGGAGTTCGCCACCGCACAGACGCCGGCGGCCACTGCGTCGTTCTCGCAGCGGCCGCCGATGTCGAATCCTCAGGCGGAGAACAGGATCAGAAGGATCCGGTGCTCGGCTTGGGGGTGGTGGTGGGGGTGGTCGGCTGATCGGCGACGGTGACCACCTTGGTGGTGGTCGAGCCCGCGACGCCGCTGCGGCCGGAGAAGGTCGCGCCGATCGTGTACGAGCCCGCGGCACCCGGGGTCCACACGATGGTGGCTTTGCCGTTCGCGGCGACGGGGATGTCGCCGAGGACCTGGTCGCCCGCCTTGAACTGGATGGTGCCACCCGCCGCGGCCGGGGACACGCTCGCCTCGAGCGTGATGGCCTTACCGGTCTGCGCACCGCTCACATCGGTGATGGACGTGGTCGACACCGCATCGCTGGAGACCGTGATGTTCGGTCCCTTGTTGGAGTAGGTGCCGCTGCCCAGGGAGCCGCCGTAGTGCATCGAGGTCGGCAGCGGGGTGTCGCGGGCGCAGTTCACGCCCACCGTGTACTGCACCTCGAAGGTCTGGGACTTGGGGTTGATGTTCGGGTACACCGGGTACTTGGTGATGCCGAACTCCGCGCGCACCCAGTCCGAGGACGAGGTGTCCAGCGACACCTGGTCTCCGCCCATCTTCGCCGAGCCCGCGACCGGGGTCAGGCACGCGGGGTGCAGGTCCTTGATGTTGTAGATGTACTCCACCGGAATCCCGGTGCGCTCGAATGTCGTTGTGACGGTGACGATGTCGCCCACGACGGGATTGGTGTTGGACACCGTGCGGGTGAACTTGCTGTTGCCGTCACTCCAGGTGATCGTCCCCGGCGCGGCCGAGGCCGTACCCGGAATCAACGCGACCGCGAACCCGGCTGCCACCGCGAACGCCGCGAGCGACCCGCCCACCTGCTTCATTCTCTTATCCACCATCATGTGTCTCCCACGTAAATCAGATGCCCCTCGACCTCGTCATCGAGGCGCTGATGCATCCGAGTTGGCGCGATTAGATCATGATGAGAACCCCCGTGTACCGGATTCCGAAATGATGATGAGTCAGATTGAGGCGTCAACTGGACTGTTGACCACTGGTGCGGTTGTTGTGACGAACAGGCCCGGTAGAGCTCGATGCGAGTGCATTGCAACGATCGGCGATGGGTCACGCCTCTGCCGAAATCCTCTGCCCTGGAGCGTAATCGAGATGACTCGAGACTCTGTGACGACGCGTCCTGCACTGCTTGAATGAGTTGCGGGCCGCCGCTGCGGCTGCCGATGGCACCTGCAACGGCGCGGGTGCCGCCGTTATGAGTTCGAACAGGTCCTGTCTTTTCTCGGAGCTGGCTCGGTTGCATCGGTGATGGGAAGTGCTCTGGCGCCTCTCGATTCGGGATGGCCTCGGCTCATACCTCGAGATCTTCTTCGATTGCCTTGAGCCTGTGTCGGGCGAGGGCAAGGTTGCCTTTGCCGCGGTCGAGCGCGAGGTAGAGGAACACGCCTCTAGCGTGCCGACCACGGCTCGGTCGCAGGATGTGGTACTGGCTGCCGAGCGTGATGAGTACGTCCTCGATCGAGTCGTTGAGTCCGAGTTGCTCGATCGTGTGGATTTTGGCGCGGATGACCTCTGTGGTGCCGGCCGCGGCGATCTCGATATCGAGATCCTTTGGGCCGGTGACCATGCCGAGCGGCATGCCACTCCCGTAGTCGACGACGGCGGCTCCGATCGCGCCGTCGAGCAACATCATCTCTTTCAGTGCAACGTCCATGTTGACCATGTGAATCCTCCTGTGCGCGCGAGGTGTTCGTGCTTCGCGAAGCGCGACGCTACCCCTGGGCATCAGGTGCCACGCGATGTTCAATGAAGAATTCCACTAGGTATGCAATTGCTAATTTATGCAATCAAGACTATTGATGCAGGTTGCGCGAAGGAAGTCGTAACGACGCAACAGCCCTGTAGGTTTCGACTCGTCAAGAGCTGTGGACGCATCCGCAGCAGATGAGGACCGCGCAACCCGCCAGCTTTCGCGCTCGTGCTGTGCTCTGACCGGCACCACGCGGTGCGGTATTCAGGCCCGTCGGTGCCGTCGTTCATAGGATTCCCGGTCGGCTGCGGCACGTTGGCTCTCGGGGCGATCGGCAAGTGCCGGGTCGAGTCCGTGTTTGGCCAGCCGGGCGCGGCGGAAGACGTACATGAGGGCGATGGTGAAGTAGATCAGCGGCAGATACAGCAGCGCCATCATGGCAAGTCCCATCCACAGCGGGCCTGGGATGAGCAGGAACAGGCATAGCGGCGGGATGATCGGGATCAGGATGCGCAGCATGTACCGGCGCCCTGCGCCGGGGCCGGTGAGATCCTCGCGCACCCAGTCCGCCTTCGACGGCGGCAAAGTACCGCCGCAGATGTAGCGGATATGTTGTGCCGGAGTCGGTCTGGACTGCTCGGTCATGTGCGGGGCGCTTTCGCGGAGTCGGATAGGTGGGCGTGGACGTAGGCGATGGCGTCGGGGGTGTGTTCGAATATGTTGGTTCCGCCGCGGGGCAGTGCTCCAATCGCGTCGAGGCGACGACGGTGGTCGGGGCGAAGACCGGACATGAGCACGGTGATGCCGCGATGTTCGAGTTTGCCGATGGCGTCTTTGAGCACCAGTGCACCGGTGGTATCGAGGGCGGTGAGGTGGGACATACGCAGTACAACCGCGTGCACGTTCGATACCTCGGCGAGTTCGAGGAGGAATCGGTGTGCGGCGGCGAAGAACAACGGCCCCTCGAGGCGGTAGGCGACGATATTGTCGTGCAGGAGCTGGTGTTCCTCGGTTAGATGTTCAGTGTCTTGGGCGGGGGCGTCCAGCGGAATGGGTTGCAGGCGTGCTTCTTTCGCAACCGAGCGTAACGCCAGCAGGACCGCGATCGCGACGCCCACCGCGACGGCGGTTACGAGGTCGACGCTGACGGTGACCACGAAGGTCACGAGCATGATCGCGGCATCTCCTGTGGAAGCCCGGGCGATCGCCGCTATCGAAGCGGTCTCCACCATGCGCACTGTGGTCGCCAGTAGTACGCCGGCGAGTGCGGCCAGCGGGATATCGGCCACCAATCCAGCGGCGAGGTAGATGATGGTGGCGAGTACGACCGCGTGGAACAGTGCCGCCAGCCGCGTGCGTGCTCCCGAGCGGACATTGACCGCGGTGCGTGCGATCGCCCCGGTGGCGGGCACGCCGCCGAACAAGGGTGCGGCGATGTTGGCCAGTCCCTGACCCAGCAACTCCCGGTCGGGGTTGTGGCGGGTGCCGACGGCCATCGAATCCGCGGCGGTCGCCGACAGGAGTGACTCCAGCGCGGCGAGCGCGGCGACGGCCAGCGCGGGTGCCAGCAGCACGCCGACCTGCTCGAGGTGCACGAATCCTATTGTGGGAGCGGGCAACCCGGCAGGAATGGCGCCGATCGGGGTGAGGTCCAGGTCGAATATTCGTGCCGCCGCGGTGGCCAGCGCGACCGCGATCAGCGCGAACGGCAGCTTCGGCAGATACCGGCTGCCGATCAGCATGACCATCGTGACGACCAAGGTCATGACCAATGCCGTGTAGTGCGGTTGTGAAACATACTGGTGCACAGCGTCGTACGCAGACCGCCAGACCTTCTCGCCGTGGGCGTGGGCCACGCCCAACGCGTTTGGAAACTGCTGCAGCGCGATGACCACCGCGATGCCCGCGGTGAAGCCCTCGATCACCGGGGCGGGCATATAGCGCATCGCACGCCCTACCCTGGCGATCGCGAGTACCACCAGCAGCAGCCCGGCCAACAGCCCCACGGCCAGCACCGCTTGGGCGCCGTGCTGCTGGAAGATCGGTACCAGGACCACCGTCATGGCTCCGGTCGGCCCGGTCACCTGAAATCGGGAGCCACCGAAGACAGCGGCGACGGTGCCCGCGACGACTGCCGTCGCGAGTCCCGCGCCGGCACCGAGGCCCGAGCTGATGCCGAAGCCGAGTGCCAGTGGCAACGCGACCAGCGCGACGATAAGACCCGACAGCAGGTCCCCGCCCGGGGAACGGAACGCGGGCTGCCAGTCCGACCACCGGGGAAAGAGGGTGCCCACGGTCAGTGTGCCTCGGCCAGACGCTTTTTCAGGGCGGCCAACTGTTCGCGCAGAGCTTCAGGCAGCCGGTCGCCGGCGATGGTGGCGTACCAGTCGTCGATCGACGCCATCTCACGCACCCACTCATCGGTGTGCACCGCGAGTGCGTCCGTCACCAGGTCTCGATAACCGCCCGCCAGCCCGCGGAGGTCGAGCGCGCCTTCCGGCGGCACGAACCCGATCGGTGTTTCGATCGCGTCGGCGGTGCCGTCGAGGCGATCGAGCGCCCACTTCAGCACGCGTATATTGTCGCCGAAGCCCGGCCACAGGAACTTTCCGTCCGCACTGCGGCGGAACCAGTTGACCTGGAAGATCTTCGGCAACCGCATGCCCTCGCGGTCGGCCAGCGACAGCCAGTGTGCGAAATAATCCCCGACGTGATAGCCGAGGAACGGCCGCATGGCCATCGGATCCCGGCGCACTACCCCCACCGCCCCCGCTGCGGCGGCTGTGGTCTCCGACGACAGCGTAGAGGCGGTGAAGACCCCGTGCGCCCAGTCGAAGGATTCGGTGATCAGCGGGATGGTCGAGGCGCGGCGTCCGCCGAAGAAGATCGCCGAGATCGGCACTCCGGCCGGATCGTCCCATTCGGGTGCGACGGACGGGCACTGCTCGATTGGGGTGCAATAGCGCGAATTCGGATGTGCGGCGGTCGTTTTCGACGCGGGCGTCCAGTCATCGCCGTGCCAATCGATCAGATGCGCGGGGGTCTCGTCGGTCAGTCCTTCCCACCAGATATCGCCGTCGGCGGTGCGGGCGGTGTTGGTGAAGATCGAGTTGCCCCGGTCGAGGGTGGCGATGGCGTTCGGATTGGTTGCTGCCCCGGTTCCCGGTGCGACGCCGAAGAACCCGGCCTCCGGGTTCATCGCGTACAGCCGTCCGTCTGCGCCGAAGCGCATCCATGCGATGTCGTCACCGACCGTCTCGGCCTTCCATCCCGGCAACGTCGGCTCCAGCATGGCGAGGTTCGTCTTACCGCACGCGGACGGGAAGGCCGCGGCGATGTAGTGCATCCGGCCCTGCGGTGAGGTCAGTTTCAGGATAAGCATATGCTCGGCCAGCCAGCCTTCGTCACGCCCGAGCACCGAGGCGATCCGCAACGCGAAGCACTTCTTGCCCAGCAGCGCGTTGCCGCCGTACCCCGAGCCGTAACTCCAGATGGTTCGTGCATCCGGAAAGTGCGCGATGTACTTCGTCCTGTCGCACGGCCACGCCACATCGGCTTGTCCGTCGCCCAGCGGCATACCCACCGAGTGCAGACATTTCACGAATTCCGTTCCCGTGGTGAGCTTCTCCCACACCGGCGCACCGGAGCGAGTCATGATCCGCATCGACGTCGCCACGTATTCCGAATCAGTGATCTGCACACCGAATTTCGGGTCCTCCGCATTGAAAGGACCCATACAGAAGGCGATTACATACATTGTGCGGCCCGCCATCGCGCCACGGTAGTGCTCGGTCATGACGGTGCGCATGTCCACCGGATCGACCCAGTTGTTGGTAGGACCGGCGTCGCTCTCGGACTCCGAGCAGATGAAGGTGCGGTCTTCGACCCGTGCCACATCGTCGGGGTCGGAGATACACCAGAACGAGTTCGGCTTCTTCTCCAGCGGTACGAACGTGCCCTTGTCCACCAGAATGCCGGCGAGCCGATCCCACTCTGCGCGAGACCCGTCGCAGTACACGATCTGCGCGGGCGCGGTCAGGGCGGCGATTTCGGCTACCCAGGTCAGGATCGTTGCATGGCAGGTCGGCACGACGTCGGTGGCGAGGCTGGACTGTTCGATCACGGCTAAATTCTCCTTGTCGAAACTAATAAGGTATGCATTTTAGAAAATCTGCAATTAACGAGTGCAGACAGCGTCGCACAGGGTGTGAAGGGCGGGTCAGGCGGGTTGTTCGAGAGCTTCGACCTGGCCCGCGACGACACCGGTGAGGATGGCGCGGGCGACCGCGAGCAACTCCGCGACCTGCGGGGAGGCCAATTCGTACGTGACCGACAGTCCCTCGCGGCGGGCGGTGACCAACCCCGCGCGGCGCAGGATCGACAACTGCTGAGACAGGTTGGCGGGCTCGATGCCGATTTCGGTGAGCATCTCGGCGACGGCATGTTCGCGCACGCTGAGCAGTTCGAGCACGCGGACGCGGATCGGGTGACCGAGAGTTTTGAAAAAGTCGGCTTTCATCTGGTACAGCGGTCGTTGCAGTCCTGGCATGTGTGCGCCACTCCCTTCCGCCGGTGGCGGGAACCCTGCACCGATGACCGCCCTCTTTGATTGCATAGTTTAGCAAACAAGACAATCAGCCTGTGCTCAGGCCTTCTTGACAACGCTGGATTTGAGTTGCATCGCGCCGAAACCCTCAACCTTGCAGTCGATGTCGTGGTCTCCCACGCCTTGGACCAGCCGGATACCGCGCACCTTGGTACCCGCCTTGATCGGACTCGGACTGCCCTTCACTTTCAGGCTCTTGATTACCGTGACCGTGTCGCCGTCGCGCAGGATGTTGCCGACCGCGTCCCGAATGGCGCCTTCTTGCTTGTCTCCGGAGTCCGCGGTCGGTGCCGCACTCCACTCGTACGCGCACTCGGGGCACGTTAACAGCGATCCGATCTCGTAGGTGTACTCGCTCGAGCACTCTGGGCAAGGTGGTAGTGCGGTCATGGGTCTCCTGTTCGGGATGGCTCAGGGAATCAGGGAGTGGTGAGGAACTCGACGATGGCGCGGTTTACCTCGTCGGGCTGTTCGAGGTATCCGTAGTGCCCGCACTTGTCGATCTCGGTGTACCGCGCGCCGGGTATGGCCGCGGCAACCTCGCGACCCAGCGTGGGTGGCACCAGTCGGTCATCGGCGAATCCCACGACCAAGCAGGGTCGGGTGATGCGTCGATAGTCGGCCAGCCGGGACGCGGAACGATCCATGCGCAACTGTGCGCGCACGCCCGCCGACGGCTTCGCGGTCGAGCTGTAGTCGAAGATGTCCAGCCACTGCTGGGCGTGCTCATCGTCACGGAGCGTATGCGGCGACAGGTTGAGAATCGCCTTGATCGCGGCCGCGTATTGCGATGGCAGCGAAACACTTTCATCGATCAGGGCTTGCTCTCCACGATTGAGCGCCGCCGCAACGGGATCCGGGCGACCGGTCGCTGCCAGCAGAACGGCCTTCCCGATCAGGTCGGGCCGGGCCAGTGTCAGCTCGGCGACCACCCGGGCACCCATGGACGTACCCACCATATGAGCGGGTGCGCCGCCGAGATGCTCGATCAACGCGGCCGTATCGGCCACCAGGTCTGACATCGTGATGTCGGCGGCGCTCTCGTACGAGGGCGCGATACCGCGGTTGTCGAACGTCGCCACTCGGAATCCGGCCTTGACCAGTGCGGGCACCTGATAGGTCCGCCAGACCCGGCCCTGGCTGCCCGAGCCCATCACCATCACGACTAGCGGGCCGGACCCGGTGACGTCGTAGTTCAGCCGGATCCCGTTGAGTGTTGCGGTTGGCATCGTTCTTCTCCCCATCGCTCAGTTGATCAATTGCGAACATTAGCAACCAGTTAGGAAGTCGGACCCGACGGGCTAGGCGCATCGGTTCGTCGTGACCCACCTACCTGGCTAGTTGCCAAGACTATTAATCGTTGAATTAAGAATATTGATGACTTTTGGCTCTGCGGTGGGCGTTGGGTGCCAGGCATAGTTGGCCAACGGGGGCGAGACAGCCGAGTCGATCCAGAACATGGAGGTATGGCGGGTGTTGCGGGCTTCCGAAGCGTGGACGTCGAGAGTGTTCCCCGAGGTGGTTGTTTTCGCCGCTGGCCGGGTGCCCGTACTGGAAGGCGAACGATTCGCCCGGGCAGTAGGTCGCACACTCCAGCGTCGCGGCATCGACACCGGAGCGCGAGTACGGATCACCGGTCCGGTTACCGACATCGGACCCTTCCTCGTGCAGGTGAATCTGAGTGTCGGCGAAACGCCAGCGCGAGTGCAGATCCCAACCCGCGGCCGCGGAGACGCGCTGCCGGCTATCAAGCGACTGGACCGCCAGATCAGTCTCCTGGCCACTCCATGGCGCCCCCGGCCCTGGCCGCAGACCGCCCGCCCGCAACTCCACGCTGACAGCGTCACACAACTAGTGCGGCGCAAGATTCTCGAACCCGCAGAGCTCACACCGCAGGCGGCCGCGCGGGCTATGGACTCGATGGACTATGACGCGCATCTGTTCATCGACGTTGGCACCGGTGAGGACGCCATAATCTTCCGCGCCGGCCCGTACGGTCTGCGATTGGCCCGACAGCGTTATGTCCATCCGCCGGCAGACTTCGCGTCGTGTGTGGTCGTCCCACGACCTGCGCCCGCGCTAACCGAACTCGCTGCCGTGCAACATCTCTGCAGGTACGGGTTGCCGTTTCTGTTCTATTCCGATCCGGGGTCCGGCCGTGGGCGCCTGCTGTACTGCCGCTACGACGGCCAGCTTGCCCTTGTTGCTCCGCGTCCGCTCTGCGCAATCGCGTGACCGGGACCGGGTCGGTCTGAGAAGGTCGGCACATGAAGATCGGTGTCGCACTTCCACAGATGGCTCCCGGCTATGGACCGGGTACGACGGTTGATTGGGCTCGGCGGATCGACGCGGGGCCGTTTTCGAGCGTCTCGGTGGGGGAGCGGGTGACGTTTTCGAATCCGGAGATGGTCGCGACGTTGGGCGCTTGCGCGGCGGTGACCGAGCGGGTGCAGGTGCTGGCGAATCTCTTTGTGCTGCCGCAGCATCCGGTGGCGATGGTCGCGCAGCAGATCGGCACGCTCGACCAGCTCTCGAACGGCCGCCTCGAAGTGGCCGTGGGCGTCGGCGGCCGCGAGCACGACTACCGCTCTCTCGGTGCGGAGTTCAAGGGACGGCATCAGCAGCTCGATGACAAGGTTGCCGAGTTGAAGGCGCTGCTCGCCGGTGAGCCGCCGTTCGAGGGCGCGGATCCGGTCGGCCCGGCGTGCGTGCAGCCGGGCGGGCCGATCATCCTCGCGGGCGCGCTGGGGCCGAAGGCGATGCGCCGGGCGGCGCGATGGGCGGACGGCATCTCCGGCTTCAGCGTTCGCGGCGATGCCGAGGAGATCGTTAAGGTAGGTGAGCTCGCCGACCAGTGCTGGGCCGAGGCGGGTCGGACCACGACCCCGCGAAAGGTAAACGGCTGCTTCACCGCGCTGGGCGTGCCCGACGCGTCGGAGGCGTTGCACTCCTTCGTCGCTCGCTACCTCGGTTTCCTCGGACCCAAGCTCGCCGAGATGATCGCCGCGTCGGCGCGGGCGTCGACTCCCGAGGTGCTCGCCGAGATTCTCGACGGCGCGGAACAGGCGGGATGCGACGAGTTCATCCTGGTCCCGGCGGTCACCGACCTGAAGTTCGTCGATGTGGCGGCTGAAGTGGTGGCCGCGCGCTCTTGACGCTCATGGATTAGAACCTGTTCTATTCCAGGCATGACTCTGCGAGTGATCCAGTGGGCCACCGGCGGCCTCGGCCAGGCCGCGATCGGCCAGATCCAGCTGCACCCGGATCTCGAACTCGTCGGGTGCTGGGTGCACTCGGAAGCCAAGGCGGGCAAGGACGCCGGAGAACTCGCGGGGATCGGCCCGATCGGTGTGATCGCCACCAACAGCGTCGACGACATCCTCGCGATGGACGCCGATTGCGTCCTGTACTCACCGCTCATGCCGAATCCGAAAGAGGTTGCGGCGCTACTGCGTTCGGGCAAGAACGTGGTCACGCCGCTGGGCTGGTTCTGGCCGACCGCCCAAGAGAAGGAGCGGATGTCGGCGCCCGCCCTCGAAGGCGGCGTGACCTTGCACGGCACCGGGATCGACCCGGGCGGCGCCACCGAGCAGCAGCCGCTGTTCTTCGCGGGCCTGTCCAGCGCGATCACCTTCGTCCGCGGTGAGGAGTACTCCGACATCCGCACCTACAACGCCCCCGACGTCGTTCGCCACCTCATGGGTTTCGGCCAGTCACCCGAACAGGCGATGAACGGCCCGATGCTCGCGTTGCTGGACAACGGTTTCGACCAATCGGTGCGCATGTGCCTGGACACCCTCGGCTTCGCCGACGCCGAAATCCGCAGCAGCCGTGAGGTGGCGGTCGCGACCGCACCCATCGACTCACCGATCGGCGAAATCCAGCCCGGCCAGGTCGCCGCACAACGCTTCGCCTGGGAGGCATTCATCGCCGATACCAAAGTCGTTCGGGTCGCTGTGAATTGGATGATGGGCGACGAGCACCTCGACCCACCCTGGAAGTACGGCGACGGCGGCGTCCGCTTCGAAGTCGAGGTCAAGGGCGATCCGGACTGCCACGTCACGATCCACGGCTGGCACCCGAGCAGCGTGACGGCCGGTCTCGAACGCAACCCCGGCATCGTCGTGACCGCAGCCCACTGCGTGAACTCGATCCCCTACGTCTGCGCCGCCGAACCCGGCCTATTGACCTTCGTCGACATGCCACTGGTCACCGGCCGCGCCCACCCGGACCTGGCCCGCTGATCGCAGGCATGCCCACGCTGCACGGCGAGCTGAGACACCGGTCCGCAGGGTGGGGCCGACTGTCGATATTCATCAAACCGGGTGTGGGTGTGGACTTTTGGCGGTTCACTATGGCGAAAGAACAGTCACCGGGCTCCGAGGATATTGTGATGTGTCGCCAGAGGCGGATTCAGCGTTCACTAGGAGCGATGGCACTTGGGTTCCTTGTGGTGTCGGGTTGTGCAAGCAACTCCGACGATAAGGCGACTGCGCTGGGGGCGACCCAGGTCGGCGACTGCTTCAGGGAAATACCCGGCCGCAACCAGATACCCATGCACCCCACGCGGGTGGATTGCTCGGACGCCGCGGCCGGTTCGAGGGTGACATTGATTCTGCCCGGGAGCAGGGGTGCGGAGTGCCCTGCCATGGGCGGTATCGCAACGGGTGGAAAATTCTCCTACTACTTCGAGTTCGACGGTAAGACGTTCTGCTTGGTGCCGCGCTAGCACGGTCTTTCGAATCAGGTTCAGGGCCACGGGCACAGCTCGGTGCGGCGTACTCGTGGGCCGTTCGATGGTCGTCACCGGCGGCGCGTGAGATATCGATAGCGACTGTCGCTTCGGCTCATCGCGCCGGTTGATCCTCCGGTCGAATGGGGCAGTTGCCCGATAGCGCGTGACCGGGCCGCGCAATAGATTCGAGAATGTACCAGCCGACGACTGATAGGGACTCCTGATGAAGAACTTTCTCGTTGCTACCGTGGTGACCGCGGGGCTGCTCGTTCCGATGGCGTCCGCGTCCGCGGAATCGGTTGCCGCGCCTGCTGATACGACATCGATCGCCGCGCCAGCTGATACTGCGCCGGTGGCTTCCTCGTCGGAGGAGGTGTTCTGCGCCATCATCAGGTTCCTGAAGGGTGGCTGGGCGGGGCGCCCCGCTGACTGCTCGTTCTGAGCTGCTGAGCCCGTCGACGGCGAAAAGTGCTGGGTGTCAGCGTGTTTCGGTATCGAGGCCCAGGGTCGCGCGGCCACCGTCGACGGCCAGGTTCGCGCCATTGACGAAACCGCCCTCGGCGTCGAGGAGGAATTCGGCGGCGGCGACCTCGTCGCCCTTTTCGGCCGCTACGGAATTCGTGACCTACGACGTGCGGCCTTCCGCGGCTGCGACGATGGAGTCGGCGGTCGCCCGCAGATCATCGGCGAACAGTTCGGGCTGTTCCCATGCCGCGAAATGTCCGCCGCGCATAGGCTCGATCCAATGCACGATGTTGGTGAATCGGCGGGCTGCCCACCGGCGTGAAGGACGCGGGGCCTCTCTGGGGTAGACGGCGCACCCGGTCGGCACGTCGATCACGTCATCGACGGCCGCGGTGAACCACCTGCTAACCTCCGCGATGCTCTCCCAATACAACCGAGTCGAGGATGTGCCGGTGCCGGTGAGCCAGTAGAGGGTGATGTTGTCGAGCATCTGGTCACGGGTCAGACCGGGCTCGTCGGTCCAGGTGTAGAGCTTTTCCGCGATCCATGCGGCGAGGGCGGCCGGCGAGTCGTTCAGCCCGTACCCGACCGTCTGCGGGCGGGTGCTGTGCATCGCCGAATATCCGGATCCGGTGCGCGTGCGCTCATCCAGATCGGCGAGCGATGCTTGTTCGGCGTCGGTGTGGGCCGAGTGGTGATCGGGCGGGGCGAGCGGTGGAACCAGATGCAGCCCGATCAGCCGGTTCGGTTGCTGGAGCGCGATCTTGGTGGAAACGCTGGTCCCCCAATCGCTTCCGGCGGCGAGAAATTGCCGATACCCGAGTCGGGTCATCAATTCACACCAGGCATCGGCGATGCGGCCGATGCCCCAGCCGGTGGTGGCGGGCTTACCGCTGAAGGCATATCCGGGCAGCGACGGAACCACCACATGGAACTCCCGCTCACCGCCGGACGGGTTGGTGAGCAATGGAATTACGTTCTCGAATTCCAGGAAAGAACCGGGCCAGCCGTGGGTGAGCACCACCGGCGTCGCTTGCGGGTCGGGGGAGCGCATATGGAGGAAATGAATCGGCAGGCCGTCGATAGTGGTCCGGAATTGCGGGATCCGCTTGAGCCGCCGTTCGGTGGCGCGCCAGTCGTAGTCCTGCGTCCAATAACGACACAGACCGGTCATAGTGTCCAGCGGAATGCCCTGGGACCAGTCCGACACCGGCTGCTCTTCGGGCCAGCGCGTTCGTTCCAGCCGCCCGCGCAGATCGTCGAGCCGATCCTGGGGGATGTCGATGTGAAACACGGTGGGGGTCTCGGACATTCGTACTCCTCCGTCGTGGCGAACTGCGCATTTCGGTGGTGGTTTCACGAGGTTCGACATCGATTCTGTCCGAACTGCGCTGTTCCGACGATCTCGGACGCGGTATTGAGACGATCAGTCCAAAACTGTGGTAGCGTCCTCCACATGGCGCGACCGAGGAACTTCGACGAGGATCAAGCGGTCGAGGCGGCGATGCGGACGTTCTGGGCGTCCGGCTACGAAGCCACCTCGACCGCCGATCTGTGCGCGGCAACCGGGTTGGGGCGCAGCAGTATCTACAACACCTTCAACTCCAAGAACGAGCTGTTCGAGAAGGCGCTGCGCCGCTACATGGATACCAAGAACGCGCCGGTGCTGGACCTCATGGGCGATGACGCGCCAGTGCGGGACAAGATGCGCGCGCTGCTGTGGCGGGTGATCGATCAGCACACCGAGGAGCCGCCCGGCTGCCTGGTGGTGAACTCCATGGTGGAGCTGGCTCCACATGATTCGCAGATCGCTCGCTCGCTGCGGCGCGACCTGGATGTGCGGGTGGAGGCGCTGCGAGCGGCCTTCGAATCCGGTCGTCGTCGCAAAGAGATTGCCGCCGAACGTGATTCGCTCGGCTTGGCGCATTTCATTATCGCCACGATCAGTGGCATGCAGGTGGCCGCGCGTGGCGGCGCGGACCGGGCGACCTTGGAAGCCATCGCCACCAACGCACTCAACGCGTTCTGAATTGACCTGATTCGGATGCGCGGGTCTCTGCGCACCCTAGTTATGGACTGATTGATCTAAAACTGATGAGGAAGGGCTCGCCATGCCATTGGCCATCTATGTGCTCGGATTCGCGATATTCGCGCAGGGCACATCGGAATTCATGCTGTCCGGGCTGCTGCCGGAGATGGCCCACGATCTGGGTGTCTCCATCCCCGATGCGGGCCTGTTGATCTCCGCCTATGCCATCGGCATGGTGATCGGCGCGCCGATTCTCGCGATGGCCACGCTGCGCTGGCCCAAACGCCGTGCCCTGCTGACCTTTCTGGCAGTATTCATCGCCGCTCACGTGGTGGGCGCGGTGGCCACCGGGTACCCCGTGCTGTTCGCCACGAGAGTGATCGGTGCGATCGCCTGCGCCGGATTCTTCGGCGTCGCCGCCGTGACCGCCGTCGACCTGGTCGGCGCGCATCGGGCCGGGCGGGCGCTGTCGATCGTGATCGGCGGGATCACGGTGTCGACGGTGCTCGGCGTCCCGCTCGGCACCGTGATCGGCCAGCAGTTGGGCTGGCGCTCCGCATTCTGGACCGTGGCCGTGCTGTCCGCCGTCGCCGCCGCCGGCGTCGCGGTCAGCCTACGCACCGTGCCGGGCCATTCGGTCGGCGAAACCAGCAGGACCGTAACGAGATTCGGCGATGAACTGCGCAGCCTCGCCGATCCCGGACTCTGGATCGTGTACGGCACCAGCGCACTGATCTTCAGTTCGATGATGGCATCATTCAGCTACCTCGGTGCCATGCTGACGACCGACACCGGCCTGGACGAGAGCTGGGTTCCTGTGGTGCTGGCCTTGTTCGGCGTCGGCTCGTTGATCGGTATCACTCTCGGCGGCCGGGTAGCCGACGCACTCCCGTACCCCACCCTGTACATCGGCGGGACCGGCGTTCTCATCTCCTCGATCGGCATCGCGATCTTCGCGAGCCATCCGATCCCGGTCATCGTGCTCGTATTCCTGATGGGAATGTTCGGCCTGGCCACCAATCCGGCGATCAATGTCCGCGTCTACGCGCATCTGGGCCAGGTGCGCACGCTCGGCGGCGCACTGGTGACCTCGGCATTCAACGTGGGAAACACCCTCGCGCCCTGGCTCGCCGGTCTGGCCGTCGCCGCCGGACTCGGCTACCCGTCCACCGCCTGGGTCGGTGCGGGCATGTCCGCCCTCGGACTGCTCACCGTGGCCGCCGGCCACCTACGCAGCCGCCGCACCCCGATCCCCGCGGTATCGGCCGAACCGGTTCTGGTGGGCTGATCACGATGGGCCGATTTACACGCCAAACTCGCTGCGTACCAACTCCATACAGCCTCCACCGGCCGCGAACTCATCTTCACCTCGATCGTCACCTTCGGCGACCCCCACCCCGCACCTCCCTGCCCGATGGACGATATTGGGAGTCTGGGGCCATGGAGGCGGGACTCGAACCCCCGCCCTCCCACGTGTCGTGTCGGTGATCTACCACTGATCTACTCCATGGCCATCGGCCAGCGTACAGGTGCGGACGAGAGATCGAGATCATCACGGGGCGTTCATCTTCCGGCTTTCGCACTGCCGGTCGGCCGGTGCGATATGCGGCCTATACGGATGTCCGGGATGCTGGTGTCTTGGACGGAGGGAATGACTACTCGAGGACTAGAGTCGGATTCATGAAAGACCGACCTGTCCTCGTCGTGGCCCTGGTCGGGGGCTTCATCGGCGCGGTGCTGTCGAGTCCGTTCGCCGTGTACTTCGGCTTCGGCGATCCTATGCTCGCCACCGTCATTGTCGGCGTGGGAATCGTGCTGGTTGGAGCCGTAGTGTTCGGTGGCCTCTGTGCTGCACTGGTAGCGGCCGTCAGGGCTGATCGGCGTAACGGTGGTTACCGCTGTCGCGGTGAGAGCCGGGCATAAGAGGACCCGGCAAGCTTCGCTATGCAGCGTCACTGTTGCCGAGTTGATTTGTGCCCGTTGATCTTCCGGCGAGCCGCGTAGTCGCTTCGAACAGCGCGCCACGCGACATGACCGGATGGTTATTGCTACGGGTCCTGGGGCCACAGGGCGCACTGTCTGCATGGTGTGGCGGAGGGCACCGCAGGTCCGGTGTCGGGCGATCGACGGGTTGTCGTATCGTGGATTGGGTCTTGCCCCGCCTGTTTCCTGCGGGGCGGGTGTGGACTTTTGTTTCTGTAGTGGATTGGAGGTGGTGACTTATATCCCAGGCCATGTCGCCGTCCGTGTTCCCCACGTCCTGATCGTTCGGACGTGTGCGGGGCGGACGTCGCGCTGGCCTGAGTTGAGTCACCACCCATTCCCTTTCCGCTATTTCCCGGGTGCAGCTCTGCCGTCTGCCCTGGGTGTGTGTTGTCTTGCCCTGGTGTGGTCGACGGTGAGCTCCCCGATTCCTGAACAGGAGTCCGACCGTGAGGTCCTCCGCGATCGACAACGAGCATGAGCACATCCCCGAGCCGTCAACCCCGACTTCTACCGGTGCGTCGTCAGCGATGACAACGACCGCCAGGATCGCCCTCGCGGTCCTTCTGACCGGCGAGCTCATGAACATCGTCGACGATTCGGTCGTGCTGACCGCCATCCCGACCCTGCAACACTCCCTCGGTGCCGGACCTGCCGCGGTGCAGTGGGTGACCGCGGGTTACGCACTGAGCTTCGCTCTCGCGCTGATCACCGGCGGCAGGCTCGGCGATATCTACGGTCGGCGAAAGGTGTTCCTGCTGGGCACGATCGGTTTCACCCTGGCCTCGCTGCTGTGCGGGCTCGCCGCCGATCCCGGCATGCTCATTGCCGCGCGCGTGCTTCAAGGTGGTGCCGCCGCGGTGATGATGCCGCAGGTCCTGGCCACCCTGCACGTCACCTTCGCCGCCGAGAACCGCAGCAGGGCCTTCGGCCTGTTCGGAGCGGTGCTGGCGATGGGTAACGTCGTGGGCCCGGTACTGGGCGGTGCGCTCACCGACGCCGACCTGTTCGGGCTGGCGTGGCGGCCGATCTTCTTGATCAACGTGCCCGTCGGGCTCGCCGTGATCATCCTTGGGCGCAAGTTCATCACCGAGTCGACCGCGGCCAAAGCCGACCGGCTCGACCTCGCCGGAGTTGGGCTGTCCGCGATCGCAATGGTGCTGATCGTTTTCCCGCTCACCGAAGGCCACGCCCATGGCTGGCCGCTGTGGTGTTTCATCATGCTCACCAGTGGTCTGCTCGTGCTCGGCGCCTTCTTGCGCCATCAGCGGCATCGCGCCGATAAGGCACCGCTGGTGGAGTTGTCGCTGTTCAGGGTCAAGCAGTTCCGCGGTGGTCTGTCCGCGCAGCTGATGATGGGTCTGCTGGTCGGTTTGTTCTTCATGACCTGGACCCTCTACCTGCAGCGTAGCCTGGGCATGAGCGCGCTGATGGCGGGCCTGGCCTTCGTACTGCTCGCTGGCGGCGAGTTCATGGGTGCGATGCTCGCGACCAAGACCGCAGGACGTTTCGCACGCCGACTCCCTCAGGCCGGAGCCCTGATCACCATCGCTGCGATGACGGCCTACGGGCTCCAAATCAGTAGCGGGCGCGAGGATTTGACCTTGCTCGCGATGAGCGCCCCGATCCTGGTCCTCGGGTTCGGCCTCGGCATGATCAGCGGACCGATCGCCGACCTGACGCTGGCGAAGGTTCCACACGACCGCGCCGGTTCGGCCTCCGGCCTGTTCAACACCGCCCTGCAACTGGGCTACGCACTCGGTATCGCTCTGAACGGTCTCGTATTCTTCGCCGTCACCGGCGGATCACCCGAGGCGGCTCTCAACCGTGACGCGTTCACAGGCGTGCTGTGGTGGGGCGGCGGCACGTTGATTGCGATGTGGGCGTTGATGTTCTACCTACCCGAGCACCCGAACGACCACACCACAGAGTCCGGAGGTAACTGACATCGGTCATACCGGGCGCACCCGGTCCAGCACGCTGAAACGGCAGAAGAGTGCACCGGGAAGCGCTGTCGGCCAACCGGTTCGGACGGCCGGCCGACGCGTGGGATGCGGCACTACAGGATATTCGCGGCAGGGGTGAGGGGGGTGGGATCGGGCGTCTGCTCCGCTCCCTGAGGCGTACCAGAGGGAGCGTCCAGCCACCCCCCTTTGCCCCGGGCTGCCCAAGGCAGACACTGCGGGCCCGAAGCCCGAGCGGGCACCACCCACCCTAGCGCGACGGCCCCGAGGCTGTTGAACTTCAGTTGGTCACACTGATCGTGCGGCCTGGCTGGTCCGGACGACCTTGTAGCGGCATTACCGTGCACATGATCCGGCGGTCGCACACAGGTCGTCGGTGGGTCGATTGGTGCGGTAGCTGTCACATACTGGCTGGTATGCCTGGACACCAGGACTAACGGCATTTCGTCGCATGGGTGGGGATTTCGATGACGCTGTTCTCAGATCGTCTTGCCCAGTGGCGAGGGGTGCGGTGTGAACGGGTGCTTGGCGTCAAGTACGAGGCGCCCTCGATTGAGTTGATCTTCGCTGTGGGGACCGTCATCGAGTTCAGCGACGGGACGAGGCTGTCGGCCCAGTTCTGGCGGTTGACGAAGAAGGGCCGACCGGAAGTCAGCATCTTCGATCATCGTCGTCAGTATGGTCTGCCCGCGCCGATCGACGCGTTGAGCGTTCTGCGTGGTGAGCTTGTCGGTGGGCAGTTGCTGGCAGCGGAGATGGACCAAACCACCGCGGACCTGAGGTTCATGTTCGACAATGACCGCAGACTGGAGGTTTTCAACTTCACCGGATTCGAAATCTGGGAGTTCACGTTCCCCGGCAACACCGGCCAGTTGTCGAATTACGCTCTCGAGGATTGATGGAAGCGATACCGCCGCAACGACATCTGATGTGATCCGCTCAAGGCCGTGGTAGAAGTTGCGCAGTAGCGGACGACCTGAGCGCCCGGATCGGCGCTGCTGGTTGATCTTTCGCACGACAGGCAGACGCACACCGCGGTCTTCGGGCAATCATCGCGACGGACGGGCGGTCAACAATCCGGTTGCTGACCCGCAGCGCACTCGGCACACTTCTCACGTGAGTAACGAGACCTCGGTGGACGATCTGATCGTTGCCGAGAAGGTGGTCCGGGCGCTTCAAGCCATCAGGACCGAGATGGACTGCAGCATCAGCGAAGCTATCGATGAGTTCGGGCTGCGCTATGACAGGCTGCGCACAGAACGACCGGACGATTTCACACTGCCGCACGGCGAGTACGGCCAAAACGTCTACACCTGAGCGCAACGCCCACTGCGCCGACACCGACATGCCGCCTGATCGCGCTGGCCGCTTATGTCAGCGCGCTACGCGGCAGTCGCGTGCGTTCCATTGGAACGGCCGTGTGGGTGCGGTTTCGGGCGTTGAGTCGAGCAGTTCCACGATGGGCCGGAAGCGCATTCGCTGGATCACCATCGATTCTTAGGCGGCAATCAGCGGTCCACCCAGAGCATGAGCGATCCGAGACCCACCGTCCCGCCGCCGAGCAGGATCGTGAAGAAGAGCGCCATGAAGATGATCTGACGGGCCTCGCTGCGGTCATGGAACACCGAGGGCGGGTGAATCGGGATCACCGGGGAGCGGGCTTGCACCTGCGCCCCTGGTTTCAAGTCATCCTGTATCACGCTGCAAGCATGGCGATTCCCGTCGGCATCGAGGTAGTACCCGACTCCTTCGGTGACGTCGGGACCCGCATCACCGCCCCACAGGGTGCGGACCGATTCGACATACACGGTCCGCTCTGTGCCATGCCCGGACAAGAACGCGAAACCGTTGAACACTACGGCCGCACCGTACCCGAACACGGCCAGTCCGATCAGCACCGCTGCGAGCCATACCCGGACAGCCACCCCTTATCACCGGCCTCAGTCAGGAAACCTCTGTCCACATCTCATATTGCGTCCTGCCGGCAGGTCTATCAACAGATTTCAGGAGGTCCCGAACGAGCGTGCGTCGCGTTCACGCAATACACAGGCCGACTGCACGCCCACAGACGATCCACGGCCACCGTGCTGCGCCAGCCGAGCTTCGTACGGAATCCGATGGGGCCTCAGTGGTTTCTGGTAACCAGGCCAGGGCCACAGCGGGATCGGCACCCAGCACAGACCATGACTCAGCTTCCCGAGTCATGCGACACGTTCATCGGCATTACCGCGCACCTGGAAGCGCTGTCTGCCAGCCCATTTGGACGGCCGACTAACGCCCGGGTTGCGGCACGAACGCGCGTCCGCTGATCGGTCTGACGATCCTGGGAGCCAGCATGTGAGACACGGTGCGCACCGAGGCCGGGCGATCGGGCTGCTGTTGATCAGTGCTCGGCAGTGAGTGTGTCCCCGTACAGCTTGGCGACCCGGAGCCTGATCACGACCCGATGGTCCTCGACCATGTTCTCGAGGAAGATCGGGGCATCGTCGGGGTTGTCGAATTCGGGGAACATGGCGAGCATTTCGCGGCCCGTCGCATCGCCGGGAACCGAACTGACCGGAGAAATCTCCACCGTGCCCTCGGCCACCGCGAAGCTGAGATGGTCCGAGCTACTCACGTAGAGCGCGGCGCGTGGATCTCGGGCGAGGTGGCGGACTTTGATACGGTCAGCGGTCGAGCCGATCGAAATCACGCCTGCGCCCGAATTCCATTGGTAGGCAACGGTAGACGGGTGCGGATGCCCGTCGCGCTTAATAGTTATCAGCGCTCCCATCCGATTCTCGGCGAGAAAACGGTTGAGTCGGTCGGTCGACAGTCGGGTCGGAGCCGCTCCGCGGCCCGGTTCGTACATCGGTTCCTGAACGTCGGACATGGCGACCCTTCCGTCGTCTTAGTGCACTATTTGTTACTGAGTGCATGATCTGTCACGGTCGTGGCGGGCGGAAGGAGGCACTTTCATGTTCCAGAGTGACAGCGATGTTCCATTGCAGGCAGACGCGGTCGCCGAGGGCGATTCGCCACTCGACCACGCGTGTTCGGTGCTGGAAGTCCTCAATTGGGTCAGCGGCAAATGGGCCATCGGTGTCCTGCTACTGACCACTCGGGGTCCGATGCGTTTCACCGAACTCGAACGCGAAATCAGCGGTGTCAGTAGGCGAATGCTCACCCTGACCCTGCGCAACCTCGAACGTGACGGCCTGCTGACCCGCACGGTATATCCAGTGGTGCCTCCCAAGACCGAATACCAAGCCACACCGATGGCCCGAGAGCTCTATCAGAGCCCTCTGGCGCTGACCGGATGGGCCGACCGCCACCGGAGCACGATCGCCGCGGCACGCAGAACCTACGACGAGCAGGCCACACCCTCGGTCATATCGACCGAATCAGCGTGATCCTGCACCTGTTGCTCGATTGCGGCACGACCCTGCGACTTCAACCTCACCGGCAATTGAGTACGTTCCATAGCTGGCGTGGCCTGCGGCCTCCGAAGTCCCCGGAGGAGGATCGCGATGATCGATCCATCCAAACTGTCGAGCCTGCGCTGTAAGAACTCGTCTGTCCGCAGGCCACGCTGACTGCGACCGAACGCGCGAGGCTGATCAGCAGCCTGCGCGCCGCGGGTCAGTCCGGGATGGGTGCTGTCAGGGCGATATTGATCCAGCTCGGCGCGTCGGGATCCAGGCGCAGGTATTCAGGTTTCAAGCCGGAGTCGGCCACGAACATCAGGGGCGGCAGGCCCTTGGGGAAATTGCTGGCGTAGACGTCGACACGCAAGCGGTGGCCGGGCTGCAGCACCGCGTCGATCGGGGTGGCGGCGATGTCCAGGGTGACCGGCGCACCGGGGATGGTGGGCTGGCGCCGATCGAGGTCGAGGAAGTAGCGCGGGTCGGTGTAGTCGCCGTTGATAGAGGTCTTGCTCGCCGAGTCGTCGATCTGGCGCAGCGAGGCGACGAGCTGTCCGGTCGCGATCTCGTTGGAGCTGCCGTCCGGAGCCACATCGTTGACTGTCGCCACCCAGTAGCCGTCGGCGGCGTCGTGAACCACGTTGAGGTGCACGTTGATTGGCCCCGATATCGTCGTTGCCTCGGTGACAGGGCTGCTGGTGAAGCTCAGGCCGTTGTGCTCCCAGATGCGGGAGTCCTTGCCGCAGGCGTCCAGGATTGCCGTCGCACCGGCGGCGATCCTGGCGACGTCACGGCCGCAGATGCTCAGCAGGCCCGGTGCGACGGTCAGGTCGCGCGGCTGCGACTGCCGCGGGTGCTGCGAGAGCCCACCGTCATAGACCGAACCAGCGGCGGTGCCGGAAGGTGTGTCGTTGAGGTACACGCGCCGGTAGGTGGCCTCGGTGCGCGGGAATTCCGAGGCGTCGGTCCAGCCGCCACCCTGCTGTTTGACCACGATCGGCGCGTAATCCTCTATGCCGTTGTCGATTCCGCGCAGCCAGTGGTCGAACCAGGCTCGCTGCAACACATCCAGTCGCGGGGGCATCCCCGGATGACCGAAACCGGCTACGCCGGAACCGAGATGGTAGCCGTCGCCCATGATGAGTTTCTTCTGTTCGGCCGGCAGCGGGATCGAGTTGAAGGTATCGGTCGGGCTGGTGCCGAAGATGTCGAACCACGCGCCCACCATGAAGGTCGGCACTCGAATGTTGCCGACTTTGGCTTTAAGTCCTTGCCGGAAGGGCGAATTCGGATCCATCAGGCCGCGGGTCCGCGGGGTCAGCTGGTCCGGTGTCAGCGCGGTGTAGGCATTGGCGACGATATCGACCAGGGTCAGTGGGTCGGCGATGCGGTCCTTGAGCCACTGCAATTGCTGTGCGGGATCGAACTTTCCGACTGCCAGGGCAGTGACATCGGGAATCATCTTGAGCGCGTTGACGCCGAGCAGCCACGGCACCAGGAAGCCGACGCCGACCGCGCCACCGGGTCCGGCAATATCGTTGAAGACGTCCGCGCTGCCTTCGTAGGCGAAAACGGCCTTCAGTCCCGGCGGCATCCGGTCGGTCGCCTCGAGCGCGCTGATCGCGGTGAACGAGATCCCCATGGTCCCGACATTGCCGTCGCTCCACCCTTGCCGGGTGATCCAGTCGATCACCTCAGCGATGTCCTGCTTCTCGCGGTCTCCGAAGACTTGCCAGTCGCCCTCGGAGGTGCCGGTGCCGCGCAGATCGACCTGCACCAGGGTGTATCCGGCCTCGGCAAGCGCCCAGTCCTGGGCCGCGGTTTCAAGCGCGCCGGAGTCGGCCTGGCGGGTGAGGTCGAATAGCCCATCGATGCCGACCCCGGGCAGGTTGATCGAGGAAATCCAGTCTTCGAGAGGCTTTTTGATGCCGAGACCGTCGATAGAACTCAACAGCGCCTGCCCGATGAGGATCGGAAGCTTGCCGTAGCCCTGCATCTGCAGGATTACCGGGCGACGGCCATCGGCACGCTGGCCGTCACGGGCCGGATGGATGATGTCCGCCTTGAGCACGGTGCCATCGCTCATCGTGAACGGTACCGCCAGATCGGGCGCGACACCGTTGTAGGGCTGTGGTCCGTTCAAGGCCGAATTCCATTGTGCCGCATGATCGCCACCGTCGATTGTCGTGAAACCTCCGCGCGGTTCACCGAAAACCACCGGCGCCGAGAACGGCGCGCCCGCCAGTGCCACCGATGCCACCACCATGCTGCGTAGCGCGAACCTCTTCGTCCGCTTCCCAGCCCTCATTCGTGTGCTCCACCTCTCATTCGATCCCTGAGCCAGATTGTTGCCACCGATGAGGGCCGCGGACTCGCTCCTGGGCGACATCCTTTTATCCGAGCGCGACAGCGGTTGGTTCCCGTGTCGAACAAGGACCACATCAGGGCCGGTGGAAACCGCGAATTCTGGCTGAGACAATCGCTGTACGGTCTTGTCGCGGGGAACCCGACTGGATACGCTGCGGAACCAACTCGGGAATGGTTGGTGGGTTGCTGATGGCAGTCATGGGGCATGCGGCGATGTTGCGCGGGTATCGGGAGCTGGTCGAGGAACTCGGAGGCGACGGTGTCGCGCTGCTGCGGCGGTTCGGCATCGCACCCGAGGCGTTGGATTCCGATGATGCGGTCGTCACCGCGGAGTCGGTGGGCTGGGCATTGGAGGTCGCCGCGATCGAATTGGGCTGTCCTGACCTAGGTTTGCGCTTGGCCGAACGCCAAGACTTCAGCATATTCGGTCCGCTCGCCGTCGCCATGCTCAATGCGCCTACCGTCGGAGAGGCATTGGTGTGCGCGCAGCGCTACCTGTTCACCCACCACGCCGGCATTTCCATCGAGTTGTGCCCTGATCCGGAGCATCAGCCCGGCGTGATCGCGATGAACTACCGCGATATCGCGGAGGTAAGTACTTTCAGTCAGTGCATCGACCACGCCGCAGGCATTCTGCATCGGCTCTTGCGCCACGGCCTCGGCGATGCCTACGGATTACGGACGGTGTACCTGCCGCATCCACCACGGGCGCCCGCCTCGCGGTATGCCGAATTCTTCGGTGCCGAAATGCGATTCGACATGACCACGACCCTGCTGCGCCTCCCGTCCGAGGTACTTGCCCGCCCCGTTCTCGGCAGCGACCCGATGCTGCACAGACTGGCGATGGACTACCTGGCCCGCAACTACTCCGAACTCGATCGCACCATGACTGCCCGGGTCCGCCTCGCGATCGACCGTGCTTTGCTCGAATCCACCGCGGACATCGCGACCGTCGCCCAGATGCTGCATACCGGCCCGCGCACCTTGCAGCGCGCATTGGCAAGCGAGGGAACAACTTTCACCGCAGTCCTCGACACAGCGCGCCGAGACGCCACCTACCGACTGCTCTGCGAAACCGATCTCCCCATGGGTCGCATTACCGCCCTCGTCGGTCTCCGGGAGCAATCCGCCCTCACCCGCGTGGTCCGCCGCTGGTACGGCCGCACTCCCCAGGAGATCCGCGCCGAAGGCCACGCCCGCCAGAGCCACCACCAGCAATCACGATGATTGCCAGACCGGTGGATCGCTGCGTGGCCCACACGAACTGACCAACAACCGTGCGGGCGCGGACATGCGTCTGGATCCACCAGATATTGCCGAACGGATCGCGCACCCGCCCGACTCGATCCCCGAAGAACAGTTCGGTCACCGTGGTGACCGATGTGGCCCCGGCCCGAAACGACCGCTCGTAGACCGCATCGGCATCCGCGAGGAACAGGCGGATCAGCGAGGGCGTCACCGGCCACCCCGGTCGAGAGTCGAAAGCCATCACCACCGAATCGCCGATTCGCGCCCCGCATGTCCGATGCTGCCGTCCGCGTTGGCAATTCGCGCCAATTCCTGCGCCTCGAACGCCTCGGTCAGGAAGTCCATGAGCGCGCCGATGTCGTCAACGCCGCAGAGCGTGACCGGTTTTCGAGTCCGGACACGTGGCGAGCTCTTCGGGTGTGCCCTCGAACACGAGTTGTCCACCATGGCGCCCAGGCCCGGGTCCGAGATCGATGATGTGGTCGGCCTGGCGGATGACATCGAGGTTGTGCTCGATGACCACCATCGTGTTGCCCTTGTCGACGAGCGTGCCGAGTAGCTCCAGCAGGATGTCGATATCGGACAGGTGCAGACCGGTGGTCGGTTCGTCGAGGATGTAGAGAGTGTTGTCGCCTCGGCGGGCCAGTTCTTTTCCGATCTTCAGCCGCTGGCATTCGCCGCCGGAGAGCGTGCTCAGCGACTGGCCGAGGCGCAGGTAGCCCAGGCCGACTTCCGCGATCTGCCGCAGCGGGCCGGCGATACCCGGTTCCCGCAGGCGCGCGGCGGCATCGGTGATGGTGAGGTCGTCGATATCCGCGATGGTCAGACCGTCCACCGTGTACCGGAGTACCTCCGGGGTGAAGCGCCGTCCGCCGCAGGTCTCGCACACCGTTTCCTGACCGTCCATGAAGGCCAGATCGGTATAGCTGACACCGAGCCCTTTACAGGTGGGGCAGGCCCCCGCCGAATTCGCGCTGAACAGAGTGGGACTGACGCTGTTGCGGGTGGCGAACAGCCGCCGGATGGCGGGCGCGATACCGGCATAGGTGATCGGCGTCGAGCGCCGATTGGTGGTGAGCGGACGTTGATCGACGATGGTGGCGGGATACCGATCGGTCAATTCCGCTACCAGACTGGACTTCCCGGATCCGGCGACCCCGGTCAGCACGGTCAGCACCCCGGTGGGTATATCGACGGTGAGCCCGCGCAGATTGTTTCGCGTGGCGTTGTCGATGCGCAATTTGCCTGTGGGAGTGCGGTGTTCGCGTCGGGCGCGGCGGTCTCGCAATCCACGCCCGGTCGGGGTGTCGGCGGTGCGCAGCGCGTGGAACGGTCCCTCGAATATCACCTCACCGCCGGCGGTCCCCGCTCCCGGCCCGATTTCCACGATCCGGTCGGCGATACGCATGATGTCGGGATCGTGCTCGACGACCAGCACGGTATTGCCCTTGTCCCGCAACTGTTTCAGCATCCCGGTCAGTGATCGGACATCGTGCGGATGCAGACCCATGGTTGGCTCGTCGAAGACGTACAGCATTTCGACGAGGCTGCTGCCGAGATGCCGCACCGTCTTGATGCGCTGTGATTCACCGCCGGACAGGGTACCGGTGGGCCGGGCCAGCGACAGGTAGCCGAGCCCGATGTCGGTGAGCGCGATGAGTCGCTCGCGCAAGGCCGTCACCACCGGTGTGACACTCGGATCCGCCACGCCCGCAACCAATTCGGCGAGTTCGGTGATCTCCATGCCGCTCATCTCGACGATGGTGCGCCCCAGCACCCGGGCCGAGCGGGCGGCGGCGTTCAACCGATCGCCACCGCAGTCCGGGCACGGCCGGGTATGGGTGAATTTCCGTAGCACGGTCTGCTTGCGTTCGGAGAGATTGTCCGCGGTGTGCAGGTAGATCCGTTCGAACCGCTCGATGACCCCCTCGTAGTCCCTCGGGGGACGGGTGCGCAGCCGTGTCGCCGCGGTTCCTCCGTACAGCAGCGCTTGTCGTTCGGACTCGGTCCACTCGCGCAGTGGAGTGGTCGCGTCGAATGAGCCGATGTCGGCGTACTGCCGGTACCAGTACTGTCCGTTGCCGAAGCCCGGCAGCAAGATCGCTCCCTGTTCCAGTGATCTGTCCAGATCCAGTACCCGTTCGACAGCAGTGGACATCGTGTGTCCCAATCCCGAACAGGCTGGGCACATTCCGGCCGGATCATTGAACGAGAAGTGGTTCGACTCTCCCACATGCGGGGTGCTGATCCGCGAGAACAACAGGCGCAGATAGCTGTACGCATCGGTGATGGTGCCGACGGTGGAGCGGGCATTGGCGCCGAGTCGTCGCTGGTCGATGACCACCACCGGCGACAAACCCTCGATGTGATCAACCTCCGGGCGAGTCCAGCGTGGTAGCCGATTGCGCACGAACGGGGGGTAGTTCTCGTTCACCTGATATCCCGCTTCGGCCGCGATGGTGTCGAAGACCAGCGACGACTTCCCCGATCCGGAGACGCCGACGAAGACGACGAGGTTATTGCGCGGCACATCGAGGTCGATCCGGCGCAGATTGTTCGTGCGGGCGCCATAGATGCGGACGGAGCGGTGTTGCTCGAATGTGGTCATTATTCGACGCTATCGACAGATGTGGCCGCATCCTGGCCGCAATTAGCGCCATGATGGAGATATGTCCGATGTGACCCGTCGTACGCTCGAACTGCTGGCCCAGCTCCAGACAGGGCGGCGGTTCAGTGGAAAGGAACTGGCCGCTCGGCTCGAAACCAGCCCGCGCACGCTGCGCCGCGATGTGGAACGGCTGCGCGAGTACGGCTACCCGGTGTCGACACAGCCCGGGCCCAGCGGCTTCTATCGACTTGCCGCCGGCCAGACTCTGCCGCCGCTGGTACTCGACGACGACGAGGCGGTCGCCACGCTGGTCGGCCTCACCCTGCTGGGTGCCACGGCGCCGCGAGAACCCTTCGACGGCAACGGATTCGCCCCCGCGGCCGACCGCGCCTTCGGCAAACTCGACCAATTCCTGCCGCACCGCCTGCGACCGGCTGTGGTCGCGCTGCGCGAAACCGTGGAGGCCGCACCACAGAGCGCACCGGCGGTGCGACCGGAGGCGCTGGCCATCCTGGGCACCGCGGCGGCCCGGCACGAATACCTCACCTTCACCTACCTCGACCGGGACGGACACACTTCCGACCGCCGGGTCGAGCCGTACCGCACGATCTACCTCCACCTGCGCTGGTATCTGCTGGCCTGGGACGTACGGGCGGTCGACTGGCGTACCTTTCGTCTCGATCGCATCGACGAGATCGTGCCTACCGCAAGCCATTTCACCCCGCGCCCGCTGCCGGCCCGGTCGGGCGCGGAGTATCTGCGTGCGGGGTTGAGCGCCAGCCGCCACCGCGCGGTCGTCACCATCGAGACCTCCGCCGCCGCCGTCGCGGACGCACTCAAATTCCAGGACTGCGAGATCGAGTCCCGGGGGCCGGACCGCTGCCGCCTGATCGTCCAGGTGGATTCGTTCCACTGGCTGATCCTCCAGGTCGGATTGATCGGCGCGGAATTCGCTATCGAAGAGCCCGCCGAGTTCCGCGATCAGGCAGCCCAGCTTGCCCAACGGCTGAACCGGGCCGCTGAGTCTCGGCCCACGTAGTGAACAGACGACGTCGCCCTCGGGTCGCGGCCGGAATCAGGTCCAGTTCAGCCGTCGTGTCAGCGAAAGCCGACCTCGGCGAATGCGTACCCGTTCCGCTCCGCGTGAGAGAGCATCTGCCGAGAAGTCAGAGCCGGGGCTTTTCGGAAGTATTGGCGGTAACCGGCTGCGCGGAACCTCAGATCGAACGCATGCCCTTTGATGTGCCAGAGCGGAAGGTCTTCCCGCCCATCGTCGAGTACCAGCCGCTGCAGGCCATCGATCTCCAGGGCCGGGGTCGTGCCCTTGAAATCGAGGTCTTCCTCGAGGTCCCACACGTCTTCGAAGACGAGGGTCGCCGGGGCCATCCAGAAGGAGAGATACCACGCGTGCACTCACCTCGGCATGATGGTGCGTTGGAAAGCTGCTGTCGGCCAACCGGTTTGGACGGCTGACCAACGCGCGGGTCGCGGCAATGTAGTGCGTTCTGGTTTCGGCGGTGATTTCGTATGACCGCGTGGCCCCGCTTGTTCATGCCGCCTTTCATGGCGAGGAATCAGTCAGGGGGTGACCGGCGTGTTCGACAGATGACCGCGCAGACTGATTCGGCACGCGTCATCGACCACGGCGGCGATCGACTCCGGCGAAGAATCTGCGGGCACGGCAGAATTCAGTACCGCGTCGACTGCCCCGACCAAAGCGCCGGTGAGGGCTGCCGCGTGCAAAGCATCGATCTCGTGCGGGTACGCCCGCAGTAGTGCGTCCGCAAGTCGTTGCTGCAGAGCGGCGTTCCGCAATAAGGCCGCCGCACGTAAGGCCGGCACCTCAGCGATCAAACGGGCCCGCAGACGGGTGAATTCGTGTTCGAGAGGAAAACTCCACACCGTCGCTCTGCTGAGGTGACGCATGGCGCGTAGCAGCAGGTCCGCGGGCCGCTCTTGTGGATCGTGAACGGCGAAAACCTCCGCCAGCAAGTCATCGTAGAGATCGTCGTCGGCGAAGATCACCTCGTCCTTGGCGGTGAAGTAGTTGAAGAACGTCGCATACGACACCTCGGCAGCAGTCGCGATCTCGGCGACAGTCGTCCGGTCGTAGCCCTTCTCGCTGAACAGCCGTAGTGCGGCCGTCACCAGCGCCTGTTTGGTGCGGCGTCTCTTCTGTTCGCGCAGACCGACATTGGGACTCACACCCGACATTCTTACACAGAGTAGATTATTAGACCGTGTCTAGGTTTCTGTTAGCGTGGCGGCATGGTCGAACGAACACAGTGCGTCATTGTCGGCGGCGGACCCGCTGGAATAATGCTGGGATTGCTACTCGCCCGCACCGGCGTCGAGGTGACGGTGCTGGAGAAGCATCGCGACTTCCGGCGCGACTTCCGTGGCGACACGGTGCACCCCTCGACACTTCGACTGCTCGACGAGCTCGGGCTCGGCGACGACTTCGCGAAGCTCCCCGCCGGACGACTCGAGCAGATGCGGATCCAAATCGGCGATACCACCCTCGTCATGGCGGACTTCCGCCGAATCCCGGGGCGGCACAAGTACATTGCGATGGTCCCGCAGTGGGACTTCCTGGACCTGCTGGCCACAGCGGCGGCTACCGAGCCGACGTTCACGCTGCGCATGAACTGCACGGTCACCGATCTGCTTCGTGACGGATCCGGAAGGGTCACCGGAGTTCGCTACCGCGACTCGGCCAACACTGTTCACGAACTCACGGCAGCACTGACAATCGGCTGCGACGGGCGCTGGTCGACAGTCCGCCGCGCAGCAGGGCTTCAGGGTGAAACGTTCGAGGTGCCCATGGACGTCTGGCAGGTACGAATCCCCAAGGGAGACAGTACCTATAACGGCGAGGTGTTCGGGCGATTCGGTTCCGGCCAGGCGGCAGTCACCATGGACCGCGGCGACTACTACCAGACGGCCTACCTGATCGAGAAGGGCACCAACGAGGCACGGCGCAGAGAAGGCATCACGGTGTTCCGATCCCGGTTGGCAGATCTGCTCAATTGGACTGATTATCAGGTTTCGTCCGTGCAGTCCTGGGACGAAGTGCCACTGCTGGAACCGGAAATGATCCGCCTGCGTCGCTGGTACGACCACGGAGTTCTGTGCATCGGGGACGCGGCGCACACCATGTCGCCCGTCGGCGGCGCGGGGATCAACCTCGCCGTCCAGGACGCGGTCGCCACGGCCCGCATCCTTCATCGCCCACTTCGACGCGGTCGAGTCGACAACGAAGACCTGGCACGTATCCAGCGCCGACGAACGCTACCTGTCAAGGTCACCCAGAACCAGCAAAGCAACGAACACGACATGCTGATCCGGCCCGCCCTCAACGGCACCCTCGACGAGCATCACCTTCCCGCCGCGCTGATGGCACTACGGTATGTACCGCCGCTGCGCATCCTCACCGCGTACCTGGGCGGTATCGGACTTCGCCCCGAATCCGCTCCAACCGCCACCCGCCCGCCTTCACACCCTCTGGATCCGACACCCCCGCTCCCGCCCTCGACGAACTGAGCGCCGAAACCTTCGTATCCGCCGTGGTCCTCGACCAACACCGCACCACCCGAACAGGTAGTCCGCTGCGGCCGCTCGGGTCTTCCTGTCACTCGAAGAGGCGCTGATCGCTGTTCGTGATCTGCGCATCGATGCAGGGGCCAAGGATGAACTCAGCTGAGGACCCACGATGGCGCAGGCCCGGTTCGCACGATCAGCGCTGCGGCATCAGTGGACGTTTGGCACGTGTTTGCTCATTCCGTCGCGCGACTGCCAGTTATCGGTCCTTATCCCGCACCGGGCGTAATCAGGAAATCGATGACACAGGACTGCATCGAACATCGACACTCTTCGGGCTGCCCGGGTGCGTCCGCCAGCAATGCCGCGGGACGGCGTCTCGAACCGCACGACACTCGGCAAAATGGTGCGTTGCAGATGATCGAGGTGGCCTCAGCCCGGTGATCTTCGGCCGTGCTCCATGGCCACTCCGATCAGCGCCGTAAGCGGCATCATCGCTCACTTGAATGAACTGAAGGTAGCCTGTGGAGTGGGATCCCGGATTTGGCCCGACCTGTACGGGAGAGGGATGAGGGTCGAGGAGTGCAGCGACGGCATGGTCGAGGTCTACGGTTCGGCGCAGGAGTTCGAAGATCTGGCCAGCGTGGTGACCCGGGGCGAGGGACGGTTCCCGACCGAGGATCTCGCGGCCGTGTAAGTCCGCTCGGACGCTGGTCCGGGGCTGCTGACCCGGGTCGTCGAGCATCGCAGGGTCCTGCTTCTGGTGGGAGACAAGGAGAGTCGAACACTCCTCGCGGAAATCTACGCGGTGTGGGGTCCATGATGGACTGCAGGCATCAGCACATCGAGTACCACGAGTTCGGCTACCTGCGGAAGGGTTCAGCTCCTCTGGTGCTGAACAGTCCACACAGTGCCATGCCGCAGCCGTAGAGCCGGTCCTCTAACTCCGGGTCAACGGCGACGGTACAGACCAGCTTTACAGTCATCCGCAATATGGTGCGTTCGGTCGGCGGCGGATGGGAGCGGCGTCGGCCAGATCTCTGGACAGGAACCTTGGGCGACAAGGGAATTGGCGTATCGCCCGGTCCGTTCACCGAGTTCATCGCTCCGCCGGGCATCGGGCGGTCGTAATGTCGGCGCAGATGTGCTCCGGTGCGGCGGCCCGGGTAATTGAAGCGACCGACCCCTCGGCGCGCTATCTACCGTGGAATACCGCGGCCGCGGGGCCGGACATGAGAATCAGGCCACCGGCCTGGTTTCAGGCGCAGGCGCGGTTGAGCTGGTCGGTCACTGCGGTCAGGTCGGTGACCGCAGCGTCACGCAGGGCGTCGGCGTAACCGATGATGGCGGCACGTTCGTCGCCTGCGGTCAGGTCCGCCAGTCCGGTCAGACGTTCGGCCAGCGACCGCGATGTCTCCTCGTTCAAGTCACCACCATCGACGGCGACATTGATGAGCTCGATGGCCCTGGCACAGACCGGCGACGCGGCCTGCGCCTCGTGTCCGGGCAGCACAACCGAGGCAAGCACACCGGCGCTGATCGCTACACCGGCAAGAAGTTTGAACATGGGCACCTCTACGAATTGTTCACAGATATCGCGGCAATCATGGCATATCGTCGAGTCCTCCCAGTGCCGGGAACATCGGCGGCGCATCGAGGACCGCACCAGTGCGGATGCCGCCGCACGCCCACCGCGCACTGATTGCTCGAGCCATCGAGGCTGCCAGGTAGTCCGGCTTGTCAGCGAGAACACCGTAATCATGTCGCGGTCCCGGGTCGCGCATGGCGGCCTCGTAGTCCGCTCCGAATGCCACCCGCGCAACAAACTACACGTGTCACGTGGCTTGCCGGGTGTGCCGGATGCGGGACCGTCGATGAGTTATGCGACCACAGAGGACGGCAGCAGGGCCTCCACAACGATCCGTTCTCGGCATGTGCGGATGGTTGAGATGTCATGTGGCAGAAGCCATGTAGGCCGCCAGGATGTAGTTCGGGTGCCGGTCGAGGTTTGTGCGGGCGCGGTCGTACCGCATCGTAGTGCGGGGATCAGCGTGGCGCGGCGATCTGGACATCGCGCAGGTCCACTCCAGCGTCGAGCATGGTGGTGACGAAGGTGTGGCGCAGCATGTGCGGGTGCAACTTCGGCAGCCGCACCACCGAATGCTCGGACAGCCGCCGGAGACGTCGTGTGGCGCAATGCCGGTCCATGCGTCGACCGCGCAGGTTCAACAGGATTGGGCCACGGACTCGATTCTCGATGGCGCGGTCGATCGATCGCCCGACCGCGGGCGGCAACAGTGCGAATGCGATCTTCGTGCCTTTGCCGACGGTACGCAGCACGCGGTGACCGTGTTCCTCTCCAAGGTCGTCGATATCGCAGCGGCATGCCTCGCTGATCCGCGAGCCGAGCAAGCCCAGCATGGCCACCAGAGCGAAGTCCGGCGGATTGTCCGAGTCCCGAGCGGCACACAGCAGCGCCTCGAATCGCAGGTGCGAAGGTCCCAGCGTCGGGGAAGTCCGCGGGCGAGCGGTCGAGGACGCCGTCGATGACGCAGGTGCGGTAGAAGCCCGCCACCACGGCCAGGCGGTGGGCGGCGGTGGCGGGTTGAAGCGGCGGACTTCCTGCATCCACCGCATGTACCGCTCAACCTCGGTTCGCGCGACCGCGAGCGGGGTGACTTGCTGCTCGGCGCACCAGTAGAAGTACAGGCGCAGATCGGATTTGGTGTGGATACGCGAGACCGCGGAGAAGCGGGCGAGGTAAGCCAACGCGGCCAGCCGGAGTACGAGGTCGTCACCGGCGAAGGTGACATCGAGGTCAGGTGAGGGAGCCATTCCTCACGATGCGACTGCACCGGCGAACCGCCCGAACAGACGCGCGGGTCGCGGCATGAGCGTGCACAAACGATATTCGTACCGCGCTCGCCCGACGGTCGTTCGATCGCGGGTGTTGATTCAAGCGGTCCGGCGGCTAAGAAGGACCGTGTTCATGTCCGTCCTCGAACAGGGCACGTACACGCTCAGCGGCCACACTGCCGCCACAGGCACGTTGGCAAAGCTCCTCGCGATCGACCTCGGCGCAGGCTCGGCGAAGTGCTTCGGAGGCATCCAATCCGATGAGGTTCTCGACGATGTCCGCGACAATGACGGCTTCGTGGACAGCAGCCGTATCGGCGGTGATCAACGGGCCCATCCACGACAGTCCACCATCGTCGCTGCCGTGAGCCAGATCTGTTGCGACCAACGTCCATCGGGCTGCCCGGTCGTCGGGGGCGACTTCAAGACGCTTGATGGCATGTGCGCGAACCTTGTGGATGGTAGCGACGCCGTTGGTGCCGTGCCAGAACGGATCGTCGCGTGGGAGGCTGTCCAGTACCCGCAGGCCATCGATCAGCATCGACTCCAGGCGATCGGTGAAATCGGAGCAGTTGGCTTCCTGCCCAGCATCTTTCAGAGATTCGACCGCCCGGATGGCACCCTGTCCGTAATGGCCTGAGTTCAGCAAATCGCGTACGGACAACTTGTCTGTCATTCCATCATGTTGCCTGGGAGCGCCATGTTCGGCAGTTCAGTGCTTTCGGCCCAGCCGAGATCGCCTCGGCGCGTTGATCTTCGGCCCCCGCCGCGTGGCCGCTTCGGACAGCGCGCCACGCGGCAAGAGAGTGCGTTTGGTTGAGTGCCTTTGTGTTCGATCACTGTGATTGACCACCGACGAGGAATGCCGGGTACGGTCGCGCGTATGCGATCAGTGGGGGATGACGACGTCACGGTATTTGACGCTGCTGCGAGGCGACGGCGGAAGGCGCTGTGGGTGGCGGTGGTCGGGGTGGCATCTGAATTGATGTTGGTAGCTGTGCTGGTGGTGTGTGGCTCGGTCTTGGTATCGATGGGCTCGCCCGTGCTGGGTGGGCTGGTGTTCGCTGGCGCGGCGACCCTGAGCGGGTATATGGCGGTATTTGTGCGTCGTACTCGCCGGATACTTCGCACTCTGGAGTGAGCGGCGGTTACCGCAAGCGGTCTGTAGTTAAGGATCGGTATCGAGACTTCGAGGAGTACGCACATGCACAACCCACCGTTGAATCCGACGCAGCAGCACGACATCCTGTCCGACATCACCCTCCAAGTGATACCGACCATGCCCGCGGGGTGGACCCGGCTCGTGTTGAGGGTCATGGAGATCGGCCGCCACGCCGAAGTCGAGAGCGGGGTGAAGATGGCCGATGGCACCGTGCAGGCGTGGTCTCGCGACTCGCAGATGTGGCGCGAGGTGTGGGGGCGGTTCATGGAGTTGCGAGCGGGAATGTACACGCCGCTGATCGGCACCTGGGTGAGTGTGACGTATGTGCTTGACCCGCCGGGGCAATTCAACATTCAGTACAACCGGGATGAGCAGCCGCCGTTCGAGACCGCACCTTCTCGCGAGAATTTCCAGCTCGAGCAGCAGCGGTTCCCGCGTACCCCCGACCATATGCCTGCCTGGTACCGCGAGAACGTGGATGTGGGTGGTGAAAGCCGCGTCGACTGAGCGGCTAGCTGTCCGACGGGGCGGCACACTGATGCGTCCAACTGGGATCGTGCGGATTCAGCCCCTGACGAAGCCAAGCATCGCAGCAGTTCAGGGCGTGGCTATTGGTCCGACAATGGCCATTTGAGTGGCGGATGCGCGAGATTCGAACGTGCGATATTCATCTGGGCCCGTAACACGCGGTGCCGCAACGACTCTCGTGTGACGAAATCACGCGCGCACCTCGATCGTCGACAACACGACGTGTCCGGCGTGCTCGGCGCGGCCATTGCGATGACTGCTGAACCCGCACCGCGATCCGCCCGTTGGGAAGCTCTGTCGGCCAACCGGACTTGGACGGCCGACCAACGCGCGGGTCGCGGCATGAGCGGATGTTTTCGTGATCGCGATGAGTGGCGTTCGGCTGTCAGTTTCACGACGTCACCCACCTCGCGGGGGCCGACATACGGGTCTGGGACACTGGTCGAGCGACTCCACCGCTAACTGCTCCACTTCTCGTAGGCAATCGACCGCCGATCGTTGACCATGGAGGGAAGCCGCGATGTCCTCGTCTACCAGCCCGAAACCCGCTCTTCGTATGCCTCGTGCCATCGCTGATGACTACATTCGTGCGTTGGCCGCGCTGGACGCGTACCTGGCGGTGCGCACCGGACTGGACACCCCCGATGGCCGGCTTCCGGACCTGTCGCCGAATGGCCTGGCCGCCGTCGCGGATCTGGCGCGCCGAACTCTCGCCGATCTGGATGCCACCGAGAAGTCCGGGCAGGTCACCGATGCGGGAGAACAACGCTGCGGAAAGCTGCTGCGGGAGCGTCTGACCATCGAGGTGGCGCTGCGTGAGGCCGGTGAAGACCGGCGCTCGGTGCTGCCGTTCAACGTCCTCACACTGACCGCGCCGTCGGCGTCACCGCTGATGGGCTTGCGCGATATTTTCACGTTGATGCCGACCGGCACCCCCGAGCAATGGCAGGTCATCGGCCGGCGGATGGCGAACATCCCGACGGCGCTGCAGCAGTACCGATCGACCCTGGCCGATGCGATGGACCGCGACCTGCTGTGCGGCCCGAGGCAGGTGGCCGAGGTGCTCGACGCGCTGGGGCAGATGGTGGCCGGTGACGGCGGCTGGTTCGGTGAATTCGCCTCCGGCGCACCGGAATCGGTGCGGTCCGAAGTCGGCGCGGCGGCGAAGACGGCGAGTGCGGCGATGGCCGAGATGAAGGACTGGCTGGCCCGTACTTATGCACCGGCTGCGGCGGGACAGTCGGACACGGTGGGGGCGGAGAGGTACGCGCGCTGGGTCAGCTACTGGTGCGGCACCGACCTGGACCTGCACGAAGCTTACGGATGGGCGTGGGAGCAGTTCACCACGGTCGAGACCCAGATGCGGCAGGTCGCCGACACCGTGCGCCCCGGTTCGACACCGCTGCAGGCCATGGCGTGGTTGGACGAGCACGGCGAAGCCTACGACGGCACCGACGCGATCCGCCGCTACCTGCAGAACCAGATCGACCAGGCGATTAAGGATATGCAGGGCAAGTACTTCGACCTCGCCGCACCATTGCTGAAAGTCGAGGCGATGATCGCCCCGGCCGGTGCCTCGGCCGCCGCCCCGTACTACAGCCCACCGGCTGTCGATTTCTCCCGCCCGGGCCGGACCTGGCTGCCGACCGGCGGCAAGACCCGGTTTCCGATCTGGCGTCTGGTCGACCTGTGGTACCACGAGAGCGTCCCGGGTCACCACATTCAGCTGGGCCAGTGGACGTACCTGGCCAAGGAACTGACGATCTATCAGAGCACCATGGGCTTCGTCGCCGCCAATGCCGAGGGCTGGGCGATGTATGCCGAGCAATTCATGGATGAGCTGGGCTACTACGACAAGGACCCGGCCGTGCGCCTGGGCTATCTCAACGCACAGATGCAGCGTATCCAGCGCGTGATCATCGACATCGGCATGCACGCGGGCATGAGTTTCCCCGCATCAGCTCCGATGCTGGCCGGTCAGCCGGTGAACCCGAAGAACGCCCGGGAATTCTTCGGCGCCTACTGCGGGCTTCCCGGCGACCAGCTCGACGCCGAGATCATCCGCTATCTGAGCCTGCCCGGACAGGCCATCACCTACAAACTCGGCCAGCGGGTCTGGCTTGCCGGCCGAGACGCCGCACGCACGGCACACGGCAAGACCTTCGACCTGAAAGCCTGGCACATGGCGGCGGTCTCGCAGGGTTCGCTGGGGCTGGACGAACTCGCACGCGAACTGGCCGCGCTCTGAACAAATCCCACCCGGTATACGGTGCGGCGCACTAATCCTCGGCCCGCCTGATCCCTCTCATCCCGGTGAGCGGGGTAATGGCGGCGGCGGTCAGCACGCCGAAGGCGATGGCGGCCATGAGGGACACCATCGACGCGACATCGTCGATGCCCTGCATCTGCTGGCCTCCTATCCAGGATTCGAGGCCATGCAGGCCGTGCGACCCCGGGGTGAGGAGTAAGAACGCACCCAGGAACATGACATAGCGCGGCGGGCGGCCCGCGCCACGACCGAGGACGATGCAGGCCGCGGTCATGAGAGTCGCGGCGATATAGGTGCCGGGAACATCGCCGAAGGCGTGCACCGCGAGAGTCTGTGCCGCGAAGGTGCCCAGGCCCACGGCCATCGCCCACGGCAGATCGCCGGGCGCCATACCGAACACCAGCATCACACCGACCAGGAAGACCGCCCAGCCGACCCACCCGGCGTATGGGCCGAGGGTCGGCGCGACACCGGAATCGAAGACATGCGAGTCGGACAGTCCGAGGGCGGCGGCCGCGACCACCGGCCCGAACGCCAGCACGCCGAGCGCCACCAGACTCTGCGCCAACCGCGCACCACCCGCGGTCACCCGGCCCGCGGAAAGCTCCACCACGGCCATGGTGATGGCATCGCCCGGAATGAAAACGAACAGCACCGGGATCATCAGATCGATGGTTCCACCGTGCACGAGATGGTATTTCGACGCCGAGAGCACCAGCACCGCCACCCCGACCGAAGCGGTGAGCGGGGCCACCGCACTGAATCTCGGACTGCGCGTGGACATGTCGACAATGAGGCCGACCAGCACGCCCAGGAGAGCGGAGACGACGACCTCCTGCCCGGTCGGCTGGATGGAGATACCGAAGCCGACGGAGAACAGCACCATACCCAGCAGCCGCGCCCACCGGCCGAATCGCGCTGGACGCTGGGCGATTTCGAGAAGCAGGCGATGAGCTTGTTCGATCGGCGGCGGATCGCCGCCTTCGATGAGGGCGAACCATTTCTTCAACGCGCTCACCTGAGCAAGCTGCGGAATGGCGGCGCCGTGGGTGACGATGCGGACCTGTCGGTCGACCGCGATGGTGGCGGATTCGGCGAGCACGGTCGCCTCCACCGCATGGCCGTAGACGGCGGCGACCTGCGCAATTCCTCCTCGGTGACGAGCGTGCCCTCGTAGCTACCGGCGACCAGAGCTGCGGCCAGATCGTGCAGCAGGTCGAGAACCTCCCCTGCTTCGGCCTTCGCCGTGTCCGGCGGTGTCGTCATCGCTGGTGCCGCACTTGCCAGTAGCCGAGAACGTCCGCCATGACTACCTCGTTTCCACCACACCCAGAAATGAGCATCTGACAAGTCAGCAGCGTAAACGCGATCATGGCGCACATTCGGCAGGAACATGCAGCTGATCAGGTCAAAACGCGCTCGACACAACAACAGGGTGGTGTCAGCTCAGCGTCACCGATCAAACGGCGGTGCGTTCCGCCGGCCTCGGATGAGAACTGCCAGTTGATCTTCCGAGGCTGCGCGCTGGCCGGTTCGGTCAGCGCGCCACGCGGCAGAAGGGTGCGTTTGCTCGGAATTCAGCAGGGATTGATCATGTGTCGCTCTCCGCGATCAAGCTGCCGTTTACCGCCCTCATCCAGAGCGTGTGGTGCCATTCGTTGGCGTCGGACCTTGGTTTGATGGCGATCGTGGGGGTGGGACTGGTCTCGATGAGGTGCAACAGGGTCCAGGCCATGCCGTAGCAGTCGTCTGGCCCGAAGCACTGCGTCAGCGCGGTGGCTTCCTCGCCAGTTACTGGCGGGCTGATCGACTCGAGTTGGGCTTGGCGGTACGAGATCTGGTCCTGGTCAGCATCCCAATCGGGCAAAGGGCCCGCAGCGACGAACGAAACGACTCGGGTCTCACACGGTCAGTTTGCTGGAATTGGTGCCAATCTGCGCGATGTACACACTCATCGGCAGTAGCGTGCGTTCCGCGGCCTCGGATCGCTACGGCCAGTTGATCTTCCGTCGCATCGCGCTGCCGGACCAGAATCGGCATTGGACGGATGCGATCCTTGGGTTGTGAGCGAATTCTTTTGGCCTGACGATGCGATGTTGGGGGAGCGGGCACGTCTGGCATGGACAGCCGTCGTGGAGGGATTGCCCGTCGGTAGCCGTGTGACGGGCACAGTGATCGGTCGACAGCCCTTCGGGGTTTTCATCCTGATAGACCAGGTGCCAGATGCGGTCGGTCTGATCAGGGTTACATCGTTGCCACCAGATAGGGAGCTTCCCCTTCGGGATGCGCGGATGGTCGGCGATGTTATCTGGCATGACGAACGAAATTGGCAGGTGACCGTGGCTCCGCTGGGATACAGCTAGACCGTCCGAGTCTGCTCACACTCTCTGGGACTACGTCGACGCCGGGCTATGTCGGTGCTGCCAGGCAGAGTATCGCTCACGAGTTGTGAAGTGGTGGTGTGGGAGGGCGCTGCCGAGGCTTCGACAGTCGACCTTCAGCGCGCTTGCCCTGGAGCCATCGTGCAATCGGCATGTGCGCGCGTTGGGAAGCTGCTGTCGGCCAACCGGTTTGGGCGGCCGAATCAACGCACGGGTCGCGGCAGAGTTGCGTATTCGATCGACCAGCCGCAGTTCGATGCTGGCTGCTGGCGGCTCGGTCGCAGCGGATCAGGCTACGCATTGGCCTGGCGCTGGCGGCGATCACCACGGCCGGGCTGGTGGTATCTCTGTTCGGCTAGCGAATGCGGCACTATCAGTACAGCATCGAGGTGTTGCTGACCCTCGCATGTGTCGGTGTGCTGATGGTGGGACTGGTCAGTGATCGGCGTGCGAGCGGGCCCGTCTTACACGAATCGGTTTGCGCGCCATAGAAAGGGCCGGGAACATTGCGCCAATCCCGCTCGCTCCACACGCCGGGCAGATACTCGCTCGGCGATCCCAACACACTTCCCGCTCGCGCACCTGCGATCGGAAGTGTGTGCGAGACAGCGACAGTCGGCAGAGGATCCCAATGCACGTGCTCACCGTATCGATTGAACTCGGCACGTCGACGGGGGAGGGACCATGGCCGGTGAGCGTGTGACGACGCTGGGTGTCGCATCGAGAAAATGCGTCGAGATCATCGTCGAGCTAGGACCTGAGCTGTCCTAATTCGCGGACATACTCGAATCATGAGCGAAACCGAATCGACTGTGGGACAGCCCGATCAAGCCGATATCACCGAGTACAACGATCCGACCGCGCCGTGGAATCAAGCGTGGGATCAGGACGGCAGCATCGGCAACTGGAACGATGGTGTGATCAAGGAGTTCCGGGAGAACTCGGGCCGCGTAGGAGGCGCGTACGCGGGCGGAGACCTGATCCTGCTCACCACCACCGGAGCCAGGAGCGGTAAGAAGCACACGACTCCGTTGGGACCCTTGTACCGGGACGAGATCATGTATGTGAGTTCGTTCATCGAGGACAAATACCCGGCCTGGTGGCACAACATCAAGGCCGATCCGCAGGTCACCATCGAGCTCGGCGACGCGAGCTATCAGGCGACCGGCAAGGTCCTCGAAGGCGCGGAATACGACGAGTTCGCAGCCTGGGTACTGTCCGAGAACCCGCTGCTGGCGGACTTCCAGTCCAAGATCGACCGACCGATTCCCCTGGTTGTGCTGACCCCGCTCGACCAGGGCTGAGCCTCCCGCTCGGTGGTGCGGCCGCGTGCTAGGCACCACCGAGCGCCATAGACGGCACCGTGCGCGCCGAGCAGCCGTCCGGTGCCGCCTGACCCGCCAGACGTTCATCGATCCAACGCATGGCCGCGGGCAACGCGCTGATCGCGAGAATGGCGTGTTCGCTCAATTGGTCCCGCGCATAGGTCACCTGCGCCCCTGATGCGCACCACTGCGCCACCGTCTGGTCGACCGGTGCGATGGCGACGATCTCGTCGTGCACAGCGTGAAAGAGGAAGAGCGGCACCGTCGGTGCCGTGATGCCGTCGATCTCGTCGAACGAGGGTTGTAGCTGCTCGAGCACTTGGACAAAAGGGATCGTCAGGTAGTCGTTCATGTGCAGGAACGCGTACTTCTCCACGGCGGGTACCGAGCATTCTCCGCCTCCCGCCGCCATCAGCGCTTTCCCGGCAGGCGTCAGATACGTGTCGAACGCCGCGCCGATCCGCGGATCGGCGCGCATCATGCCCCGGCAGCATCGCCAGCAGAAAACCGGAGAATGGGCCGCCGTCGAGCGATCCCAGGTACTCACGCATGGGCTTCAGTGGACCGCCCGCTCCACCGCCCCGAGCGACACCGACCAGTCGTAATTCGGGGGCGTACGTCGGTTGAACCTGTGAGAGCCATGCGCTGCCGTACGAGCCGCCGGAGTAGCCGAACGCGGCGACCGGAGTATCGGTGCCCGACAAGCCGAGTGGTGCGAACGCCTCGGCCGCGCGCACTCCGTCGAGCGCGGTATACCCCGGCTGATTCGGGGTGAGCAACGCCCCGTTCGCCCTCTCCCAGTCGGGTACGGAAATCGCATGACCTGACGACAGCATCTGGTCGATCGAAATGAAATCCAGTGAGGCGTCGTACTTGTGGTCCATCGGGACGGCTCCTTGCCGGAGCGCGAACGAGGGAGCGCACTGCGGGGCCGAGGCATCTTCAGCGGCCTGATAACTGATCAAGCCTTTGATTTGCCCGGTTCGCGGCCGCAGCACCGTTGTCACGGTCGTGATGGGCTGACCGGCGGTATCGGTGGTTCGATACAGCAGCTGCCAGGCCTCGGCGTCCTGCGCCGTCAGACCCAGCGAGGCCACCTCGATGGACCGCGAATTCAGCACGGTGCCCGGCGCTTTCGCGTCCCAGCCCGATGGCGGGGTGTAGAACGGGTCGTTCTGCGGAATCGGGATCTGATCCGCGCCACCAACCGCCACCGAAGTACCGGCAAAGCACAAAATAGCCGAAACCGCGATCAGAACCGGGCGCAGTCGACCGCGTATGACGCCTGAACACGCTGCGCCACAGGCTGATACGACACTGTCCAACGTTCGGAAATCCCTCCCTGGCGGGGAATCGGACCATGCGGTCGCCTGGTTCACGCGCGCCGAACCTCCTGCGGCCGAGTATGTTCAATGTTCTGTGGACCCAAGCAACTCTCCGCCGGTATACGGATCTGTCGTCGAATTCGTGGAGAACTATCTCAGTCTCGTGTATCGGCGAGAAGTCGGTAAGGGCCGTCGAGTGTGGTGTCCGCGGTGGTGGATGCACGCTGAGGCCGTCGCGCGGCTGGATGCTATGTGGCGGGCGTGGGAGCATTGTCGGATGGACAGCAGAACGGGTTTGAGCGTGTGGTTTCTCGACCACGCCGATCCGCATATGAGCATCCTGTTCGATCCGGACGGCCCCTTCCAGTTCTGCTCCACAGCATCCGGACACTCCGACGAAATGGTGCCGCTGAAGCTGATCGCGACGCCGCCGGGTCTGTTCAAGTCACCCTGAACTGATGCGCGCTCGGCACACCTGCTTTCGAGGCGGAGGGCGTCCATGGCACGCGACTGTCGGCTGGTTCGAGTATCTATTGTTCTGGCAGAGGGCTTTTGGCGAAGGGTGTGGCGTGGACGGGCATGGTTGGGTATCGGCCTACCGGCAGTACAACGACGGTGGGGCACTCGAATCGGTGCGGGAGGACATGCTCACCTTGGCGGCGTTGCTGGCCTCGGATGTTCCCGAGGTCGCGGACCGGGTGCGTTCGACGTCCGACGATCCTCGTCGTGAGTTGACTCGGGCGTTGGGTGAACACGGGTTGTCGGCGAATTTCGACGTCAAGCAGGACATCGTGTCCGCGCGGGACGCACTGGAGTCGTTGAAGTCCTATCCCGCCGGTACGCGCTGGGAGTGGCATCCCAATTTTCTGGCCGCGTACGAGGATTGGGATTCCGGTGATCGACTGGAGGTATTCCTCGAATACACCGGGGAGAGTCTCCTCGAGCTCGGGTTCGCGTTGGTCTCTGTGCCTACGTTCTCCGACGACTACGACTTTGTCGTGATCCGTGAGGCTGAATTCGATGCTCGGCGAAGCGAAGCCATCGACCGATGGTGTGAGATCGTGCGGCCGGGGACGTTTTCGCGGACCGTCCGGCGGCTGGCCGATCGCAATGGGGTGGGCAGGCGTGCGGTCATGAGCCAGTGGGACCGGTTCACCGAGGACCTTGCGGTCATGCTGCGCGAACGTATCGGCGCTGATGCGATTTTGGATATCCGTGCATCGGAAACCGTTGGGGTGCAGCTGAATCAGATAGGCATCCAACGCTTGGCTGTCGGCATGGAGCCCTCGATGTTCGCCGAGAACGATCCGAGCGAACTGGCGCGCGAAGGCTGGGCGCTCAGTGATGACGGGTGGGAAGACGACAACTGGTGGGAGATAGCGCTGTCGAGTGTGCCCGAGGTCTGCGACAGCATCGCGCGTAGGCTGGCCGCGGCACTGCGTCGGTCCGGGGTCGGTTCTCCGGCAGAATTGACCGCAAAGACCTGGGTGTACAGCGACAGCACGGTAGCCCTGTGGCGCATGGATATTCCGGTCACCTTCGACCGATAGCGCCGCTCTTCCGGAGCTTCCCAACAGGCTGGCGAATCCCGCTCGTCGGCAGTAGCGGACGTCTGCGCCGTCAGTTCGACACGGCCGCTTGACCTTCCGTACGGTTACTGCCGTGGCTGGTCGCCGAGTGCTGGCCTTGCCGTTCTCCCGGTAGTTCGACAGCTCAGTTCCGTTGGGGCATGGGGGAGTTCGATCAGTTGCCGATGAGGTGATGGTCATCGTCGAATGCCTGCGCGACGGCGAGGCTGTCCTCGTAGACGTGGTGGCGAGTGATGAGACCGTCTTCGACGGTCAGGTGCAGTGCGAATCGGGAGCGGTAGGCGCGGCCGGTACGGCGGGCCGTCTGGCGAATCTCACCCAGCACCACCGCATCCGGGCCGTCGACGAGGATGCGCTCGACCACGGTGCCGACGTGTTCGGGCACGTGGTGGCGTGCGATCTCGGCGAAGTGGTCGGCGGCGTCGGCGCGGGTGGCGCGCGATCGGATCCACGGGGTCGCCGCTCGGTCGTGCTCGTACTCGGGCCAGTTCAGTTTCCAGTCGCTGACCGGGGCGTACAGTTCGGCCATCGCGTCCGCGTCACCCGCGCCGATGCGGCGCAACAATTCCTCGACGACCGTGCGGGTGGTGCTCGTTTCGCTCATGCCCACCATCGTGTCCGCGAGGGTGCGCAGCGTCGATTACTCCCGAGGTAATGCGACGCGGGATATGCCGATTCATTCGAAATCGTGCTGCCACTCGGCCGCCCACTGCGATAGCGGTGCGAGCCGCTTGACGAGGGTGCGCCCGGCGGTGGTCAGGCGGTATCCGTCCTGGTGTTCGACCAGGCGCGCCTCGGTGAGCTCGGACAGTCGGCGGGTGAGCACGCTCGAGGACAGATCGCCGCACGCGCTGCGCAATTCGCGGAAGGTGAGTGGGGTCGGGGCCCGATCGAGTTCCCAGATCACCCGCAACACCCAGCGTCGACCGAGCAGGTCGAACAGGGCCATGATCGGGCGGCCGGTGGTCGATCCGCGGACCGCGCGGCCGGGGCGTGGGGTTTCGGTCGCCACGATCACACCGCCTGCGGCGGGGGTGAATCCTCGAGGCGCTGAGCCATTTCCGCGATGGCCGCGCGCAGTGCCCGATACGGTCGCAGGAACAGTGTCACATGGGTCAGGCTGCCGGTTTCGGAGAGCTCTTCCCGCAGCAGGCCCTGCAGTTCCTGATCGGCGAATCGCGCGGTGAAGGCGAAGACGCTCTGCGGCCCGTCGGTCCACTGCTGGGTCGGGTGTACCGAATCGAGCACTGTGGCGATCGTGCCCAGCAGATGTGCCGCGCGGTCGCGGCCGCGGTAGTCCGCGACCGGGCTGGAGAAGATGGCCTCCTCGGCGAGCAGGAACGGTAGCCGTGCAGGGTCTTTCGATTGCCACACGGGTAGGACGAGACTGTCGGTCATGCCTCTATTTTAGAGGCAGGAGTGGCGCCGGTGCCAGGGTGGATTTCGCGGCGTTGCCGGGCCCGTGTTCTAGTGTCACCGTTGTCGCGGCTGGTACGAGGGATTGAGAGCGTTGATGCGGGACTGGGCGGAGCTGCGGAAGACGATGCCGTATTTTCTGGAACCGGATGTGACCGACGACGGCAATATCGTCTACGCCAGCGCCTACTGCCAGTTACGCGATCCCGACACCGGCTTCCTCGTGGACTTCACCTCGGAGGACAAGGGTCTGACCGTCACCGTCCCGATTCCCTCGGATCCGGTTGCGGCAGCAGCGATTCTCGCCGTGATACGTGCTCAGCCGGACGGTATTTGGCGACAGAACGACCATTGCTGGTGGCCTGCTTCCAGTGCGGAGTGGTGCACGGGCTGGCGGTATTTCAGCGCCGATCCGGCCACCGTGGCCTCGATCGTGGCGGTCATGCGCGACGGGCTGCGCATGGATCCGGAGCGGCTGCGCCGACGCTCGTGGGATGGAAAGGGCCCCAAGGCATTTCAATCTGTCGGCCACAGCGATGAGCCCACCGACCGTGGCTTGAACGGACCGTGTACCGACTGGAACGAGTTCGCTGAACGACTTGACTGGGTGTTGCACACTTGCCCGCCCGCGACGATCCAGCTCAGAGTTCCCGCATCGCAGGGCCACTCGTTCATCTGGTTCTCCCACCAGCCCTTCGGTGATTTCCATTGGGGCGCAGGACTTCACGATCACGCCGGTCTCGGGCCCGACGAGTTCGAGCGCCGCATGACGGCACTCGAACTGGTCTACGACCCTGACCCGCGAGGCCACGGACTCTGGCAAAGCACTGGACAGTACCGGGCAGGGCTGCGACCCCTCGTCGACGGTGTCGCCGCGGGCGCCGTCTCTGTCCTGCGCGATGTCTACGGCATCGGCAATCCGGCCGAGCTCACGGTGGAGGCATTCGGCAATATCCGAGGCATCGACGACCTGCCCTACGTGTCCCGGCAACTCGGCATCCCGCAAGCCGACCAGTAATCGCATTGCTCCGCAGCCACTATGGACATCATCACCGAATCGGCCCCGTACGAGGTGCGGTGTATCAACTGCGGTCTCCCGACCGCATCCACACTCACCGAGGCATTGATCGGCGACGAGCACCGGTGGGACGTCGACGGAAACTGCTCGGCATATGGCGCGGTTCGGATGGATTGCGGCCACACTCAACCACTTTCGGGGTTTCGGGAGGCAGTCCTCGCCGCCAACGGGACGACCGTTCTAGAGCTCGGATCGGCCGAGGTATCGGTGGCCACGCTGATGCGAGCGCTGCGCCTGGATCGGCCGCTCTCGCTGATGCAGGCCAGGGCCCACCCTGGTCAGCATGGTCGGGCTAGATTCTGCGTATGGCAATCGCAACCCACATCAACCCCGAAACGATGCTGAGCAACCCGGCTTTCACCCAGGTGGTGCGGGTTCCGGCCGGCGCGGACACGATCTATGTCGGTGGCCAGAACGGCCTCGACGCCTCCGGGCAGCTCGCGGGTGACCTCGCCTCTCAAGCTCGCCAAGCCCTGCAGAACCTGCTGACTTGTCTCGAGGCCGCGGGTGCGGGAATCGAGGATGTCGTGAAATGGACCATCCTGATGGTCGACGGCCAAGACGTGCGTGCCGGTTTCGCCGCCTTCCAGGAAGTGTGGGGCCAGCGCCCGAACCCGCCCGCGATCACCGTCGCCAAGGTCGCGGGCCTCGCCATCCCGGGTGCGCTGGTCGAAATCGAAGCTGTCGCAGCGGTTCTCGCCTAGGTCATTCCGCGTAACCGGCCAGTGAGGGCTCTAGGCACCGACCAGTTCGCAAGGTGAAAGACGCTGAAACCCTTGGCATGCGCGACAGCTGGTAGGGCACGTATCGTCCGATTCATGTCGTGGTCGAATGCCCGTCACCAGTTGCCTCGGCGGTGATCGTCGTGATCGACTGGCGAACGCTCGGAACAGATTTGGTGTTCGGCCACCGAGATGCTCCCTTCTCGAGGCTTGTCGCCGCCATGATGCGAGCGGTGGGCGACCTGGAAACCATGACCACGGTTGTCGCGATATTGCGACCACCGGCGGCGGTGCTACCGGCGGTCGGCGCGGACCTCGCCTTCGCGCACCGGTACCTGGCCTGGATCCTGTATGACGCGGACCGGTATGACGAAGCCCTGGTCGAGGTCGAGGAGGCGCTGAGCGTCTGCCGCCGCGCACCGCTCGTCCGGCGCGTCACGACCGAGGTGCAGTTCATCGCGGCACTGAACGTGCGCGCGTTGGTGCTGCTGGAGATGGGCAGGGCGGCGGAGGCGGTCGATGACGCACGGAACGCGCTGATCCTGAGCCGAGGGCGGCTGCCCTATGCCCCACACCGGTACCGCCCTGGTCTGCTGTACGCGCTGGACGTAATGGCCCGCTCTCTCAATAGAACCGATGAACCCGGTCAAGCCCTGCCTCATGGGCAGGAACTCGTCGACATCCTCCGCCGTCTCACTCCACGCCGTCCCCGCTACAAATCCCTTCTCGCGGCGTCGCTCGTTCAGCTCGGTATCTATCTCGCCCACCTCGGGGATCTCACCGCCGCCCTGCGTGCCACCGAGGAATCACTCGGCTTGTTCCGGCAGCTCACCGAGGACGAGCCGGAACGCCATGCGGGTGGGGTGGAACACGCGACCGAGAATCGAGACTTGCTCCTGACCATGCTCGAAAACGAGGACTAGGTGGTGCTGGCGAAGTACTCGGATTTGCCGCTGCGGGGGATTAGCGTCGGATTATGGATGCGAATGAATTGCGTGGGGTTCAGGCGCCGTTGAAGGAGCAGTATCGGCGGGATCCGGGGTCCGCGCGGACTGCGCTGCGTGCGGTGGGGCGGATCGCTTCGGAGGGGGTGACTTTCGATGTCGATCAGTTCGCGGGGGTGAGTCGCGCGGGGTTGCATCGGGCTACCGGGGGTGATGGGTCCGAGGCGTGTTCGGGCGATATGTTGCTCGAGGCGTTGCTGGCGTGTGCGGGGGTGACGTTGCGGTCGGTGGCGACGGCGTCCGGGGTCGGGCTTCGGTCGGTGCAGGGGCGGGCGGAAGGGTACTTCGATGCTCGGGGGACGTTGGGTGTTGATCGGGAAGTGCCGGTCGGTGTGCAGGACGTGGTGGTGACGTTCATCGTGGATACCGATGCCGATGATGCGGCGCTGGCACGACTTGCGAAGGTGACCGAGCGGTATTGCGTGGTGGGGAGGTCGCTGGCCGAGCCCGCGACGATCGTTGTGCGCCGACCCTGAGGCCGGGCTATTGCGGGGGTGTCGGCGGAAAACCGAAGGCGGCGACCAGGTGTGGGTCGTGGAAGGCGACGACTCGGGTGATGCCGGTGGGGGTGGGGGTGAGGACTGCGACTCCGTAGGGGGTGAGGATGCCTTGGGGGTTGCGGTGGTAGGTGATGACGGCGGGTTGGTTGTTGGCAAGGGTGGGGAGCATGCGCCAGTCGCCGGGGGTGCCGAGGATATAGGTGGAGAGTTGGCGGATGCAGGAGGTTCGGCCCTCGTACCAGTTCTTGAAGGGGGTGGCTTCGAGGGTGGCGTCGGCGCGCAGGACCTGCTCGAGCAGGTTGGTGTCGGAATGTTCGAAGGCGGCGATGTAGCCGGCCAGCAGGCTGCGGGCTCGGGGGTCGGAAGGTTCGATCAGATCGGTGGGGGCGGAGTGGAGTTCGGCCAGGCGGGTGCGGGCTCGTTGCAGCCCGGTTTTCACCGAAGCTCGCGTGGTGCCGAGGATGTGAGCGGTCTCGGCGGTGCTGAAGGCCAGCACTTCGCGGAGCATGAGGATCGCGCGCTGCTGGGGTGGCAGGTGCTGAAGGCTCGCGACCAATGCCAGGCGCAGGGATTCGCGATCGATGGCGAGGGCTTCGGGGTCGTTCGCCGGGGGAGTGAGCAGTGCGTCGGGAAATGGCTGTAGCCAAGCGAATTCGCCGGTCGAATCGGGATCGGGCGGCGCGGTGGGGCCTCGGTAGGGGCCGCCGAGACCGGAGGGCAATACGCGATGGCGATGGTCGGTCAGGGCATCGAGGCAGACGTTGGTGGCGATCGCGTAGAGCCAGGTGCGGGTCGACGATCGGTGCTCGAATTTCCGATACGCACGCCAGGCGCGAATATAGGTCTCCTGCACCAGATCCTCGGCCTCGTGTACCGAGCCGACCATGCGGTAGCAGTGCGCCAGCAGCTCGCGCCGGTGCGGCTCGGTATCGGTGACGAAACGGGTGTTCAGTGCGTCGGTGTCGGCACGCTGGTCTGCGCGGGTCATCGTTGCTCCTGCCCTGGCCGGGCCTCGCTGATCGAGGCCACTGTCAGTATCGACCCGGCCGGACGGTGAAAGGTAACTTTGCGCAGGTCAGGGATGAATGAACTCCTTGGCGAAATCGCGGATGGCTCCGGGGTCGAGCGAGTCGTGGAAGCCGATCAGCAGTTCGTCTACGCCCGCGGCCCGGTAGGCGTCGATCCGTTCGCGAACCGTGTCGAGGGTGCCGATGAGGCCGTAGTCGGCCAGCTCGCCCGGGAAGACCATGGGCGCCCACGGCGGGACCTGGGCTCGGGCCTCGGCGTCGGTATCGGCGAGGATGCAGTAACTGGTGGAGGTGCGCGTGATGCTCTCGTAGTCGCGACCCAGTGTGGCGCAGTGGTTTTCGAGGATTCCATACTTGCGGAGCAGATCCTCCGGAGAGACCTGGACATTGCAGGCGTCGGCGTACTTCGCGACCAGCTTCAAAGTCATCTTCTCGCCGGAACCGGCGATCAGCAGCGGAATATGTGGTTGCTGAACACCTTTGGGATCGTTGAGCGCCTTGTGCACCCGGTAGTGCTTGCCCTCGAAGGTGGTTTCGGCCTGGGTCCAGAGTGATTGGATGATGTGGGCGGCTTCATCGAGTTGCCGTAGCCGCGTTGGTGCATCCTCGAACGGGTAGCCGTAGGCGAGGTATTCGTCCTCGTACCACCCCGCGCCGATCCCGAAAGTCAGCCTCCCGCGCGAGATTACATCGAGCGTGGACGCCATCTTGGCTTGCAGGGCCGGATTACGATAGTTGTTCCCTGTCACCATCTGACCGATCCGAATCCGGCTGGTATCGCGGGCCAATGCGGTCAGCGTCGTCCAGCTTTCGAACACATAGCCCGGTGCGACCGGGAAGGGCACGAAATGGTCTGCGACCCAGACTGTTTCGTACCCCGACTCATCGGCCGCACGCGCCAGATCGGTGATCGTTTCGAAGGCCGCGATCGGATCGGTGTAGCTCGCGAAGTTGTGGCCGAGTCCGGTGGGTAGATAGAGGCTGAATTTCATGCTGCCGTGGCCTTCCGGTGGGGGAGTGGTCGGGTTCGACCCACCTATACAGACGTCGATATCCGCCGGTGAGAAACTCTCCGCAGGTCACGGCCTTGTGGAATGGGGTCACGGCCGGGAGTCCCGTTCGTCCCTTGTGTCGTGGACCACACCGCGCTACTGTACCGAATCCGAGACTGTTGAGTTTCAAAACGCACGGTCCGGAAGATCGAACGGGGACATCAATGACGAAGTCCATTGCCCGCGTAGGGGTACTCGCGTGCATCGTGGGGATTGTCGCGTCATGGCTGGCGGTGGCACCGGCATTCGCGGATGAAATACCCTCCGGCGCAACAGCGCAGAGCATTTTCGACGGGCCGGGTCCGCATGAGGTCGCGACGCCGACGGTGACGAATCCGTGTCAGGAATCTGTCGTGGGGATGATCGCGCACATCGTGGTGCACACGTTCGGCAATCGCGATGATCTGCGCTGCACGCAAGCCTTTCCGTACGGGTTGCAGTCCCCGGTCGGGGTCAATACCTACTACCCGGCCGATATCGCTGAAATGGGCAGTGCGCCACTGATTCTGTTCGAGGGTGGCATCACCTCCAATCCCGGAAACTACGACACTCTGGTGCGGCAGTGGACGAGCCAGGGCTTCGTCGTGGTCGTCGCCTACGACTTCTTCAACTCCCTCGCCTATGTGCCCGCGATCGGATTGGCCACGGCGGTGATGCAGAACCGGGACCCGGGTTCGCCGCTGTTCGGCCGAATCAATCTGAGCCGCACCGTATTGGCGGGGCATTCCGGCGGCGGCCAGGCCACATTGCAAGCGGCCGCGATGTTCCCGCCCATCGCGGGCCTGGTCGATCCGGCGCTGCGGATCATCGGCCTACTGGCCATCGAACCCGGACCCCTGGCGGTCGGTGCGCTGGTCGGGATGCCGACGCTGTTCCTCACCGGCTACAACGATTTCGTGGTGCCGGACTTCGCGTGGGTGCGGTGGTGGGAATACAACCTCATGGGCGGTACCCCGGCCTGGATCGCGAACGCCCGAGGGGTGAGCCACTTTTCGCCCGTCGACGGACCGGGTGCGTACCGGTCCGCCGGTACCGCTGTCGCCTGGCTGCGGTACCTGGCGTTCGGCGATGAGACCGCGAAACAGTTCTTCATCGGCCCGCGGTGGCGGCTCAGGGATGATCCGGCCTACTTCAGCGTCGAACGCAATGCCGCCGCCGACGCACTGCAATGATTCTCACGCTGACAAGGAGTTTCGAGATGACCAGCCGTCGCGCTGTCATGTTCACCGGTGTGGCCACGGCGATGCTGACCGCGTTCGCGCCGGTCGCGGTGCCCGCGACGGCCGCCACCGGCGATGCCACCTGCTCCGAACCCCTTGCGGGGCAATCATTGCCGCGCGCTGATCCCGCGCAGGTGAGCATGGATCCAGCGGCCGTGGACGCCGCCCTGGATTTCGGGGCCGGAGCGGGCGGGGTCGCGGTGCAGATCTACCGGCACGGTTGCCTGGTCGGTGACCGCACGCCCACTGGAAATGTGCCGCTGCCGCTGGCCAGCGCCACCAAGGGCGTGAGCGCCACGGTGATCGGGCGTGCGGTCACGCTGGGGTACTTCGGGGTGGACGATCCACTCGGCAAATTCTTTCCCGGCGCGGACCCCACACACGCGAATATCACTGTGCGCCAAGTGCTCACCCAGAGCACCGGCCTGCATTTCAGCTGGCCCGCCGATATCGCCGGGCTGTACACCGACCCGGTACTGCAAACCCTGGCCGAACCCGCCGATTTCGAACCCGGCACCACTTTCCAGTACGCGCAGAACGTGATCGCGGTGCTGTCCAAGATCGTGGAGCTCACCACCGGCAGCGACTTCCAGGACTTCGCGCAGCGAGAGTTGTTCACGCCCTTGGGAATCGCCCGCGAGAACTGGGTGTGGGTGCGCGACCGCAGTGGCAATACCGCGCTCAATGGCGGACTGGCCATGCGGCCCGATGATCTGGCGCGGCTCGGGCGGCTCATGCTCCAGAACGGCACATGGGGTGACCGGCAGTTGATCGATGCGGACTACATCGGTCAGGCCACCACCGGTACCGCGGCCAATCCCGGCTATGGATTCCTGACCTGGCTCAATGCCGGGGACACCTATCGGGGCACCGAGGTGCCGTCCGCGGTCGCCTACGATCGCCCGCAGTTCCCCGGCTCGCCCCGCGACCTGTTCTCCTTCGAGGGCGCGCTGGGTCAGTTCGTCACCATCGTGCCCAGCCGCGACATGGTGATCATTCGCATGGGCGTGCCGCTGCGGATCAACCTCGCCAATCCCGTGGGCATGCTGACCGGCAGCGGCAATCCCGACAACAAGGAGCTGTATCAGCGAATCACCGCCGCGGTCACCGATATTCCGGCGGAGCCGTACGTGAACCCGTACACGCTCAGCGATCCGCCGTTGCCGATCCACGGGCTCGATGACCTGGGTAGGGTGATCGACCCCGTCACTGCGGTGAGCATCCTGCTGGGTGTGGGACCGTACGCCTCGACCGCGTGCAATATCTTGTGGTGCAACGGAAAACCGGTTCCGGTGGATGTGTTCCGACTGCTGCTCGATGTCGGCGGGCAGGTCGTCGGTGCGCTCGGTGCCCTCGGTAACTATCAGCGATGAGCGCGACGTCAATCCCCGGGCTGGAGCGCCCCGGTGATATCATCGGCCAGTAGCAGCATGGCCAGACCGTGCCCCTGCTTCTCACGCCCGTGCTTATCGCGCCGGATAAGCGAGATGACGTTGTTGCTGAACGCATCTCGCACCTGACGGAATGCCAGGCGTCCATCGCGCAGCTCCTCGGCGACATCGAATTCGCTGAGGAAGGCCACGGCCTCGCCGGAGACCGCGAGGCGCTTCATGGTCTCGATCGAATTGGTGTGAAAAGCCGGTTCGATCGCGAGCTCGGCCTTGGCGAAGGCTTCGGCGACGATGCCGTGCATGACCATGGCGCGGTCGGCGAAGATGAGCGGGTACGGGGTGCAACCCGCGAGCGGGATCGTATCGAGCTGCGCCAGCGGATGATGCGGGGAGACAACGACTCCCAGCCGGGTATTCATCTGCCAGCAGACCTCGACCCGTGTCGATGACGGCACGTTGAAGCCCAAACCCAGGTCGGCCTCGCTGTTCTCGACCGCGTGCAGGATGTCCTGGGTGCCCATGGTGCGAATCGAGATGCGCACCCGGGGGTGGCGAGCGCGGAAACTCGCTGCGGCAGTGGCGACTACACCGCTGGCCAGCCCGGTCATGGTCGCGATCACCACTTCGCCACTGCCCAGTGCGTGCAGATCGCGGATGTCGGCGACGGTTTCGCGGTACTGCTGCAACGTGCCTCGGATATGCGCGAGCAGGGCCTCACCCGCCGGGGTGGGCCGCATGCCGCGGGGCAGGCGCTCGAACAGCGGCTGATCCAATTCGGCCTCGAGCAGCAGGATCTGCCGGTTGATCGCCGAAGGCGCGACATGCAGCCGTGCTCCGGCCGCGCGAATGGATCCGAGGCGTGCCACCTCGTCGATGTATTCCAGCAATCGTGAATGGAGCATGGCGCACCTCCTACGCGGAAGTGTACGAAAAAAGTGCACACATTGCGCGAAAACGGATGCTTGTGGGCAACGGTGTGGTCGAGTTCCATCAGTACCAAGGCGCGGGACACCGCACAGCGGCCCCGCCAGCTGCAAGTACGTGAACACGACGTGAGGACCGCCAATGCTCGATTCGACGACCGACAACCCGCTCGCAAACGCCGATGTGGCCGCCCAGGATGATCACGTACGCACGATCTTCGGCATCCTGGAAGGCGAGCGGGAGGCGGACCTGCTGCTGCGCAATCTCTACATTCTCGATGTGCACACCGAAAGCGTGTATCCCGGAACGCTTTTGGTGCATGGCGAGCGGATCATCGCGCTCAATCCGGACGAGTCGATCGTGCGGTTCCGGGAGGAGTTCGACGGCCAGGGCCTGTACGCGATTCCGGGTCTGATCGACGCGCACCTGCATTTCGAATCCCAGCTCGCGCATCCGGCGGCGTTCGGTGAGGCGATCGTGCCCAGCGGAACCACCACGGTATTCGGTGAGACACTCGATTTCGCCAGCGCGGCGGGGGATGAGGCGGTCGAGGCCGCGCGGGCGCTGTTCGCCGATCATCACAAGCTGCCCTATCGGCTCTATGCGTTCGCGCCGGGCAAGAAGACCTCTACCGAGGTCACCGAGGCGATGCTGGAGATGGATCCGGTCATCGGGCTGGGGGAGCTGGCGCACCTGTCGTATATGACCGGCAATGCCGACGACTTCCGCAAATCCGCACTCGGGCGCGCCAACGCGGGAGTGGTGAACTGCCACTGGGGCGTTACCGCGCTCTCGGACACCCTGCTGAACTACATGCCCGCGATCGGCGTCGACAACAATCACGATGTCTGGAACGAGGACGACATCGAGAAGAGTGTGCGTTACGGGCTCAACACCCAGATCAAATTCGGTGTCGGCAGCCCCGAGGTGATTCGAACCATGTTGCGCGCCATCGTGAAACGGCGCTGGCCCGCGGAGAACTTTCAGCTCTGCGCGGACAATATCTCGGTGGATCGGGTGCTGCGGCTCGGGCATATCGACTGGGTCATCTCACTGGCCATCGAGATGGGGATGCCGCCGATCCAGGCGATCAAGATGGGCACGCTGTACACCGCGCGCTCGTTCCATCGCGATCGCGATCTCGGCTCGCTGAGCCCGGGGCGATTCGCCGATATCGTGCTGACCGACAGTCTGTCGAAGATCAACCCGCGCTTCGTGTTCAAGGGCGGCAAGCTCGTCGCTCAGGATCGCAAGCTGATCGCTCCCGCCGGAATCGACTATTCGGTGCTGACCAAGCAGGCCCGGCCCGGACTCGGTGACCTGCGTTCGGAGCAGCTCGATCTCGTGCCGCTCGAGATCTCCGAGGACGGCACTCAGGCCAAGGTGCTGCTGTTCGATGTGTACGGGCGCGGGCATCTCAAGTTCGCCCAGGAGGTGTGGGTGCCCTTCCGTGACGGCGTGGTGGTGCCCGAATATGAAGACGCGCAACTGAACCGGATTTCGGTCGTCCAGCGCTACGCCGACGGTGAGCGGCATGTAGTCAACGGATTGTTCAAGGGCGTCTCGATCGAGCGTGGCGCGGTCTCCACCTTCTGGCCCGCTCCCTCGGCCTATTTCGTGGTCGTCGGCTCGGACAGTGCCGAGATGCACGAGAACCTCTCGCAGCTCGACGCTCTGGTCGGCGGGTGCATCGTCACCGAAGACGGCGAATCGAAAGCTGTTCTTCCCCTGAACTTCTACGGCGTGATGGCCGATATGGACCTCGCCGAACTCGTCGAGGCCACCCGCTCCATCGACGACGCCCTCGCCAAGCTGGGCAACCACAACGAAGGTGAGCCGGTGGTGAACAAGCTGCTGACGCTGTTCATCTCGCTGGACCGCTTCGGGTTCATGAAATAGCAAGGGATGCAACGGTTATGCAGCACGACAACAACACCGGAGTCATCGACACCGGAAACAAGGTGCGCCGCTGGATCACCTACGTCGCCGGAATCTACATCCTGACCCTCGGCCTGAGCCTGGCCGTGCGCGCCGGCATCGGCATCTCCCCGCAGAGCAGCCTCACCCGCACCATGACGCTGGTGCTGCCGCCGCTGACCCAGGGCAACTTCAACCTCATTCTCGAAATCATCATGCTCATCGCGACATTCCTGGTGAGCCCGAAGACATTTCGCGCCGCCAACCTGCTCGCGATGATCCCCGCCCTGATCCTGGCCCTGCTCCTGGACTTCAACCTCTCACTGACCACGTGGATCCATCTCGGGTCCTACCCACCCAAACTCGTCCTGCTGTTCTTCGCCGACGCCATGCTCGCGTTCGGGCTGTTCCTGATGATCCGCGCCAACCTGGTGCTGATGCCCATCGACATGTTCGTCAACACCCTCCAGCAGAAAACCGGCTGGAAATGGGGCAACATCAAAACCGCCTTCGACTGCACCCTGCTGGCCCTATCCGCAACGATCGGCCTGCTGTGCCTCGGCGCACCCCACTTCATCCGCGAAGGCACGATCATCAACGCCATCCTGGTAGGCCAATACATCAGGCTCTACTTCTATCTCCACAACAGGTACACAGCCCGAAAGTCCACCGCCCCAGCCATATCCGATCCTATAGCGGACTGAGATCCCTCGATGCCGGACAGGGCCACTGTCCGGCATCGACGCGTGCTGCTCACGTAGCCCCGATTGCCAACGGATCCAAGGAACCCGGATGGGGCGGAGCTCGCACCACGGCCCGCGGAATGCTCAGGTCTGGGAATGCCTGTCGTCATCTGGGGTTGTACGGTCTCGACAGGTGCCCGTTAGAGGATCTCGACCGTTTTACGGGACACGAATCGATACCGACAGCGGCGCTGAACTGATTAGCCAAATGTTCGGAGAGAACGTGTTTATCGCCTTCGTTACGGTCAGCATCCTCGGAGTGCTTTTCAACGGTGCCGCAGCCGTGACGTATCTGATCGGCCGCGAGTACCCCAAAACCCAAGCGGACATGAAGGGTATCCCGCGCAAGTACGTGCCCGTGCTCGGCACCTTGCTGGCCGCAGGTGCTATCGGGCTGCTGGCCGGGCTGGCCGTGCCGATCCTCGGAACGCTGGCCGCCATCGGTCTGGTGCTGTACTTCATCGGAGCGATCGCCGCGCACCTGCGGGTGGGCTCGCGCAATATCGTTGGCGGAATCGTCTTTCTGGCCACCGCGATCGCGATTCTCGTGTTGGGCCTGAGCTACCACGGCGCCTGGTGAGACCACTGCAAGGATGAACCGATCGACCGCGGCCGTAATATTGGTACCGGCGATCACGGAGTGGATGAACAGGCGAACGGCGGAGGCGGGTATGACCGACGAGGAGATCGTCGTCTCGTTTGCCCTGACCCGACTGGACAACGCGAACCACGACCTCGATCTGGAAGAGGTTGCCGCCCTGGTAGTGCGCCGCCTGACCCCTGATCAGATGCTCGACCTCGCCACCCGCAACCTCGCCGCACGAGATGAGCTACGCGGAGCGTTGTTCGAGTCCGCGGTCGAGCAGGTGCTCCGGATCGTCCTGTCGGCCCGAGGGCCCGTCGACTGACGAACCGATGCACCACGAGGGCGCTCCGGACACGCTGGAGAAGTACTTCACGTCCTGCTGAGATGCCACTGGAACATTCACCGTGGCTGGTCGAAGTTCGGATTGAGTGACGCAGCCTCTCAGACGATTTCGGGATCCCAGGTCGCCGCGGCCCAGATGACGACCGCGTCGAGGGCGATGAGCACGACCGCCCACCATGAGGCGTAAGGCAGGGTGAGGAAGTTCAGGACCATCGACAGGGCGGCCAGGCCGATGGCGAACATCCGGCCCCAGGCCGCGCCCATGATCAGGCCCAGTGCGGCGATGGCGAGGAGCGCGCCGACCACGATGTGGATCCAGCCCCAGGTGCTGAGGTTGAGGCGGTAGGAGTAGTTGTGTACCTCGGCGAAGAGTCCGTCGTCGGAGACGGCTGAAATCCCCTGCAGGATGGACATGGCCGCGACGGCGAGCAGCAATGTGCCTGCGGCGAAGGAGATTCCGAAGGCGAATCCCTGTCGAACGGGATGCGCTTTGACCGGTTCACTCATGGCAGCACCTTTCCGAATCGGGCGATAGGGCCACTGTCACCGACGGATCACGCGGTGCGCCTCACCTGAATCGGATGAGTTGGAATCCGGGGGGTCAGCGGTCTCCGGTCCGGCTGCCGACGGTGTGCACGATGACCACCCGCGGATTCCACGGCACGATATCGTCGACCTTGCGTTGTAATTGCTCGACCGCGGGCAGATCGGTCGGCGCGAGCACGTTCACGGTCGCGGTATCGCTGTGCAGGGTCACCTCGGTGACCTGCGCGCCCGGTACGTCGGTCAGCCATTCGCGGGTGGCGTTGGCGATCCGATCGGCCCACAGCGAGGACAGTGAATTCACCACCATCGGTACCGCGACCAGTGCCAGCGCCGCGGCCAGAACCGCGTAGGCGCGGCCCCGGCGGGCCTCGCCCACGCCCGCTTCGTGGGCGTATCCGGTGGCGACGAGCACCACGGTGGCGGTGATGATCATCGCGATCATGTTGGAGGCGAACAGGATGAACGCGCCCAGCGCGAGGGACGGGGCGTGCGAGCCCAGGCACACCCCCACCACGGCCAGCGGCGGTACGAGCGAGATCGCGATGGCCACACCCGGCAGGACGTCACCGACGTCGCGGCGGATCATCGCGATCACGCCGACCAAGCCGGTGGCCAGCGCGGCGGTGAGGTCCATCAGCTTCGGCGAGGTGCGGCCCAGCACTTGGGAATTGGACAGCACATTCGTCGGATTGGGCAGCAACTGCGCGAACAGGTACCCGACCACGATCACCAAGAGCACCCCCATCGCGACCAGCAGCAGGCTGCGACCGACGAGAGTCGCTCTGCCCGTGGCGATTCCGAGCGCCACACCCAGGATGGGGACCGACAACGGCGCCACGATCATCGCCCCGATCACCGTGGCGGTGGAATCGCCGATGACGCCGGAGATCGCGATGACGCTCGACAGGGTGAGCATGATCCAGAACGCCGACCGCTTCGAGCGCGTATCCCCGGCGGTGAAATCGAGCCGATCGTGCAGCTCGTCGAGGGTTCGGCGTTGGCTGCGCGGTGCCAGCAGATCCATGACGCTCTCCTCAGTCGGGTAGTTGGCGCATCTCCAGCAGGGTCAGTCCGAGGTTGTCCAGACGCGCCAGGATGCCCCGCATCGCGGTGGCATCGGTGACCGCGCCGAATAGCGTGGTCGTGCCGTGCGTCGGAGGGGTCCACGACAGGTCGGGAAACGCCGCCAGCGCGCGGTCGGACAACTCACCCTCGACCACGAACTGGTATCTCGTCGACATCGGCCATGGACCTCGCTTTCCCGCCACGCGTGTGGTTCGGGCGTCGGCGAGTCACCCGAGCTCTGCTCGTACCGCACTCTGCGCGCGCTGTGAACGAGCAGCTTCATCCGATACGGGTGAATTGGGCTGGGCGAGGTTCAGAGCAGACCACTGCGGCGAGCCACGGCCATGACCTTCACCCGCGAGTTGGTGCCCAGCTTGGCGTAGATGCCCCGCAGATGGGTTTTGACAGTGTTGATCGAGACTCCCAGATCATCGGCGATCTGCTGGGTGGTGCGCGCGGACGGTAGCTGCCGCAGCACCTTGAGTTCGGTATCGGTGAGCGCGGGATGCCGAGAACGTCTGTGCACCAGGGGATGTCGGCGAATGAACGCGGCGAAGCCGTTCTGGTGGGCGAGGCTGCCGGCGAAGGCGTCCAACAGCTCGAGCGCGCCGCCGACATCCAGGAACGGTCGCACGATGCCTTCGGGCGCGGCACGACGTAGCGCGTTCTCCATACCTTCGCGTGCGTGGGTCACCGCACCCAATTCGTGGTGCGCGCGAGCGTGCAGCAGCCACGCGGTCACCGCGTGGACCGGATGGGTGGGCGCGGACGGGTCGAGCAGGGGCCGAACGAGGTCCAGCACCGCACGTGAGCGATTGGCCGCGGCCTCGAGCGCGGCTTGGGCCACCATGACCTCGGGCGAGTCGCCGTACACGGTGCGTGCCTGATCGACCAGGAGTTGGGCCTCGTAGGTCTGGGACACCGCCAGCAATCGCCACACCACGAAGGGGATCAGCCCGCCACTGTTGGTGGCCGGATGCGTGTCGAGCAGACGACCGAATTCGTGTCGCAGCGTCTCGGCGTCCCGGCTCGGATCGTCGGTGCTGTCGGCGCGGGTCAGCACCGCGACGATATGGGCGAGCCAGCCCCCGAGCGGACCCGTCGATCCGTCGAAATGCTGCTGCTCCCACCGCGCGGAACGCGACGACGCGATATCGGAATGCTCGCCTTGCACATACGCGCCCAAGCCCGCGATCGCCGCCGCGTGCGCGGCTTCGGCGGTGTCGTCCAAGTGCTGTTCGTGTGCGAATTCCAGTGCGGCTTCGGCACGTTGGCGCATGGCGGTGAGGCTGCCGTCGAGGCCCGCGCTCAATGCCAGGCGAGTGCGGGCGCGCAATCGCAGGCGCGGGCACGCCCGCTGATCGGCCACCGCGATGGCCGCCCGCAACCTGCGTTCGGCCTCGGGTACGTCGCCGGTTGCCAACAGCGCGGTGGCGGATTCGACGGCGAGGTAGAAATCCACATCCGATTGTCCTGTCGCGGTGGGGATTTCGGTGTCCTCGGTGCCGGAGAAGGTACCCGTGGCCATGGCCAGCTCGATATCGACGGCGCGGGTGAGGGCGGTGAGAGTCTCGGCGTGGACCAGCGAACTCGCTTGTGGGCGAGCCTGTTCGAACGCGTCATGGTAGGCGCGGGCGGTGGCGAGGTCGGTCCGGCTCAACGCGTCCACGACATGGAGTAATCGTACGAACGGGTCCGAGAGCGACCCGGGGTCCATTGCCGCCAATCCATCGAACAGCAGCGCGCCCTGTCCCTCGACAGTCAAGGCCAAGGCGTGTTCGTTCACGAAGTCCCGCAGCGGCTGCTCGCGCGCCACGGCCAGCAGATGAGGCAGCGCCGCGGCGATCTCGCCGATCGATTGCAGGTACAGGGCGGTCCGCAGCTGGAGCTCGTCCGCTATTTCGGTGCCCAGGCGGTTGAGTTCGGCCCGAAAGTACGTGCGCAGCATCGGGTGGAAGACGAACCAGGTGCTGCCGTTTCGCCGCACGCTGGTGAGTGGATAGTTCAGTGAGGTGAGTTCATGCATCCACTGGGCCGAGCCGCCGCCGATCAGGCTGTCGGCCAGCTCCTCGGTGAATTCGGCGGGAATGCTTGTGTAAGTGAGGAATAGGCGCAATCCGGGGGAGAGGGTGCTGATGAGCTCACCCGCCAGCAGATCGGAGACCGGTCTGGGCAGTGTGGCGAGCGCGGCGAGGGCCTGGGCCGGCTCCTCGCGTCGTGAGGAGAGGTAGATCGCGGCGATACGCACCAGCGCCGCCCAGCCGCGGGTGAGGTCCAGCAGCGCGTCGATACCGGATTCGTCGAGCGCGCAGTCCTGTTCGCGGCACAGCTGCTGGACTTCGGCGGCCGAGAACGCGAGATCCTGCGCGGACCATCGGCGCAGTTGCGAACTCAGTTCCAGCAGGTGCCAGCGGATGGGAGGGTCGAATCTGGCCGAGAGAACGATGCGCACGCATGCGGGGGCGTGCAGGAGGAAATGCTCGAGACCGGCGAGGGTCACCGGGTCGGTGGCCAGATGTGCGTCGTCGATGACGAGCAGGGTCGGCAGGTCGCGTTCGGAGAGCGCGTCGGCGAGATCCGCGGCTTCGCTCAGGGGTGTGGTCAGCAGGCCTCGGGCCGGGGTGGGCAGGTCCCATTCCGCGCGCAGGCGCTGCCATATGGTCGGGGTCGAGTGCGGCCCGTCGATCAGGGTCACCCATGCCACACCTCCGGGGAAGGCTCGTGGAGAGTGCTGGGAAACCCACTGGGTCAGCAGTACGGTTTTGCCGGTGCCGACGGGAGAGCAAATGAGCAGCACGTTCTCGTCGGAGTCGATTATCGCGTCATTCAACTGCGCCACTTGGCGGCGTCGGGGCACCGCGGAAAAGGCCAGTATCGGGATTCCGTCTCCTGTCGTCGAAGATCGGCCCGGTCGCCTTGCCGGTCTTCGACTGTGGGAAACGGTCATCGTGGCTCCTGCGGCGGCCCGATAGTGGTCTATGGCCCTCGACAAGGCACGTTATCGGAGTCAATCGCCCACATTGGACACCCGGCAGGAGTGTGTCCGAAACTTCACCCGGAACGGGTGAAGGGATATCCGCACACGTCGACATAGCGTGGGCGGTCCGATGCGCTCGACATTCCCGGACGGTCGGACGAGCGGATCCACGCGGTGCGGCACCCGGACCGCAGTCGCCGCCACCGCTCCGGGGATGAGGGTCAGCAACCTTTGAGCGGGAGGTGGACCAGGGTGCCGGACACCGACGCAGCCGAACCCGGTGCCGTGCGGGTCCCGTGGTCCATCCCGCGCGGATTGATCGTGCTGCTGGCCACCGCGAGCATGGTGATCTCGATCGCGGGCATGAAGGTGTTCGCGTCGATCATCGGACCCGTATTCCTGGCGCTCATGCTCACCGTCGCGGTCCAGCCGATTCAGTCGTACCTTCGCCGCCGCGGCTGGCCGGCCTGGCTGGGCATGGTGACGGCGCTGATCGCGGCGTACGCGATCGTGGTGGGGTTGCTGGCGGTGCTGGTGGTCTCGGTGGCCCAGTTGGCCACCGAATTACCCGACTACTCAACACGTTTCGATGATCTGCTCGGTGGACTTCGCTCCACACTCTCGGGGCTGGGGGTCGGTCGGGACCAGATCCACGACCTGCTCAGCGGAGTGAGTTTCCAGCAGGTGCTGTCCGCGCTCGAGACGACGCTGAGCGGTCTCGCCGGGGTGTTGTCGAACCTGGCGTTCGTGCTGGCGCTGCTGTTGTTCATGGCCTTCGACGGCATGTCGATCGGGCGGCGGATGGAGATCGTGGATCAGGTACGGCCCGACATCGCTTACGCGCTGGGCTCTTTCGCATCCGGAACACGCCGGTATCTGCTGGTGTCAACGGTTTTCGGGCTGATCGTCGCGGTGCTGGACGGGCTGGCGCTGTGGTGGCTCGGGGTGCCGCTCCCACTGCTGTGGGCGGTGCTGTCGTTCATCACGAACTTCATTCCGAACATCGGTTTCGTGGTGGGACTGGTACCGCCGGCGCTACTGGCCCTGCTCGAAGGTGGACCGCGACTGATGATTTGGGTGATCGTTGTGTACTGCGTGATCAACTTCGTCATCCAGTCGATCATTCAACCCAAGTATGTCGGAGACGCGGTCGGCCTCAGCGTCACCGTGACATTCCTGTCGCTGATCTTCTGGACCTGGGTGCTCGGCGCGTTGGGGGCGTTGCTGGCGATTCCGCTCACCCTGCTGGTGCGGGCCCTATTGCTCGATATCGATCCGACCACCCGCTGGGCGAGCGCGTTGATCAGCAGCGCGCCCGGTCCGGTCGGCGGCAATTCCGCTGGGGCGGTGTCTGCTTCACCCGAATCGGGTGAGCCCTCGACCGCACACCGCGCAATACCGTGACCGGATCGCCCCACACCGGGCGGTATACCGCCGACGCAAATCGAGGTGCACCATGTCGTTCTGGGACGCAATCTGGCTCATCATCGTGAGCTTCGCGTTCATCGCGTACCTGCTGCTGTTGTTCTACATCATCGGCGATCTGTTCCGTGACCGGCAGACCTCGGGCTGGGTGAAGGCGGTCTGGATCATCTTCCTGATCTTCCTGCCCATGCTCACCGCGCTGGTGTACCTCATCGCGCGCGGCAGCGGCATGCAGGAGCGGTCGGAGGCGGCGGCCCGGCAGATGCAAGCCGCGCAGGCCGATTACATCCGCGACACCGCGGGCACCAGTCCGGCGGCTCAGATCGCCGACGCCAAACGGCTGCTGGCCGACGGCACGATCACCCAGCAGGAATTCGACCACCTCAAGGCCAAAGCACTGGCATGAACCACCGGTAAGCATCACGCCCGCCGCCGAATTCGACCTTCGGCGGCGGGCATTTCTCAACTCAGGTTCACCACGCCGCGCACGGTGAACAGCGCTCCGAAGCCGAGCAGCACCGCCAGCGATAAGGCGCGGCTGTGGCCGAGCATCCAGGACTCGGCGCGATCGAGTCCGGTGCGGGCGCGTTCGCCGAGTGCGGCGAACACGATCATCGGAATCAGGAAGTCCAGCGAGGCGGCGAGCAGCAGGATCGCCGTGGCGATCAGGGCGGCCGCGGTGCCGACGTGCGAGCTCGACACTGTGCTCATCGCCGCGATCATGATGAACAGATTCGGGTTGATCACCGCCAGGGCGACGCCGATGACGAAAGCCTTTGGCGGGCCCGCGGTGTCGAGTTCCAGGAGCAGACGAGGTCGCTTGGCGACCGGTGGCGGTTTGCGCAGCGCCATCCAGCATCCGATGGCCAGGAACAGCAGCCCGACCGCCAGTCCGGCACCGTGCGAGACCTCCGGTGAGGTCGCTCCAGGATCCGACGCACCGCCCAGTAGTGCCGAGAGCGCGATCATCGAATAGACCACGAGGAATCCGGCGCCGAACGCCGCGGCGTTGGGAATCGGCGCCCGCGAGTGCAGTAGCAGGATGCATCCGATCACCGCGCCCGGTGTGATGAGCAACCCCACCATTTCCGGAAGTAGTTCCAGCAGTAGCTCACCCATGCTCGACTCCTGGTCTCGGTGTCGAATCGCGCTCGCCGCCACCGGGTTCGGGGCCTGCGGGGAGATCGGCGATCGCGGATCGGATCGTCGGATACACCGCCGAGGTCAGTGTGCTGTTGTCGGTGGACCCCAGCTCGTCACCGAATTGACCGATCGAGCGGGCGATACGGAAATCGATGCGCCGCCGGGCAAGGTTGTCCCGCAAGGCCGTCAGCATCGCGGCGGCGGTGACGTCGATGGACGGTGAGGTCTCCGCGTCCAGGACCACGAGCCGGGTGCGCTCGGTGCACAGTTGCTCGATGTGCTCGCGGACATAGTCCGCGTTGGCGAAGAACAGACCCGATTCCACCCGCACCACCACTACATCGGGCCGCAGTGGCAGATCCGGATGCCGCTGCGCGTCCAGCCAGAGCGACCCCTGTTCGGCCAGCCGCGCCACATGGGGCTGGGAGGCGCGATAGACCAGCAGCAGCATGGAGATTCCGATGCCGATCAGCAGACCCGGAAGCGTGTCGAACAGCAGCACCCCGGCCATCGCGGCCACCGCGGCGATGAAGTCCGCGCGTGCGGCGCGCCCGTAGATGCTGCCGAGGCGTTCGGTCCAGACCCGGTACAGCGCGCGCAGTGCGGCGATGTCGACGAGTTCGATCACGGCCGCGATCACCACGCCCGCCAGGGTCGCCTCGGGCAGCTTCTCGAACAGTCCGGTCAGGAACAGCAGTGTCAGTACGGTCAGCGCCGCGACGGTCAGTCCGCTCAATTGTGTTTTGGCCCCGGCCGATCCATTGACCGCGGTCTTGGACAGGCTGCCGTTGACGACCATTCCCGAGGCGAGCCCGGATCCGAGGTTGGCCGCGCCGAGCCCGAACAACTCCCGATTGGCGTCGACGGTGTAACCGGCTTTGGCCGCATACGTTTTCGCCGCGTCGAGCCCTTCGGCGAAACCGATCAGCACGACACCGACCGCGGGGCCGAGCAGGTCGAGGTAATCGTGCAGGCCCACGCCGCCGGGCAGCCCCACCGCGGGCAGACCCGAATCGATGTGCCCGACGATGGCGACGCCGTGATCGTCCAGATGCAGCACGGCAACGGCGGCGATGCCCAGCAGCACCGCCAGCAGTGATCCCGGTACCAGTGGCAGCCAGCGCCGCAGTCCCAACACCACCGCGAGCGCGATGCCGCCGACAAGCAGTGCGCGCCAATTGGTGTCGCCCAGATGGGTCAGTACTCCCCATGCCTGCTGGAAGAAGTTTCCCTCATGCTTGTGGATGCCGAGCAGTTTCGGAACCTGGCCGATGATGATCGTGAGCGCCAGGCCGACGATGAACCCCTTGAGGACCGGTTCGGAGATGAACGCGGCCACGAATCCGAGCCGGATCAGTCCGGCCAGCAGCCCCACCAGTCCGGTCGTGATGGCCAGTGCGGTGGTCAGGGCGATATAGCGGCCGCTGTCGGCTCCCGCCAGCGGAGTGATGATCGCCGCGGACAAGGCCGCGGTCGCCGACATCGGCCCGACGATCAAATGGCGCGAACTGCCCGCCAGCGCGTACAGCACCAGTGCGGGCAGTGCCGCGTACAGTCCCGCGACCGGTGGGACCCCCGCGATCGAGGCGTAGGCCAGGGCTTCGGGCACCATGACCGCCCACACGGTCAGGCCCGCGATCAGGTCGGGGCGCAGCCACTTGGACTGGTAGCCCTGCAAAGACTGGAACACCGGCCACGTCGTCATCGGCTACCGTCCATCCTGTCCTCGACCGCTCGTGCGGTTCACAGACCGCCCACGCCCTTGCCGATCACGGCCGCGCCCATCACCAACAGCACGATTGCCATGACCGCGTGATTGTTGGATTGCAGCCACCGCCGGGTGGCATCGAGGCTCTCGCGCAGGCGGTCCGCGGCCACCGCGTAGCCGAGGATGACCACCAGCACGCTGGCGTCGGCCAAGACGGTGAACACCACGACGGCCACCGATTTCTGGCCCGCGCCGAGCGAGCTGGATCCGATGGTCACACCCGCGGAGACGCACAGCAGCAAGTTTTTCGGGTTCACCGCCGACAGCAACAGACCCAACCCCACAGCCTTGCTCGTGGTGAACTCGTCGATGGCGCGCATCCATCCCGGCGGTTGCTCATCCGAGTGTTTGCGCCACTGGGATGCGGCCAAAGCCAGCAACGCCACGCCCAGCCCGACCTTGACCCAGGACCCGGCGGTCGCGGGTTCCCGGTCATCGGAGCCGCCCAAAACTCTGGACAGCGCGACGAACACCGTGGTCGCCACGGCGATACCGGCTACCCAGCCGAGCGCGAACCCCGTCCCGGACCCGGAAGCGTTGCTCGACAGGATCATCAAGATGGCGGCCACGATCGGTATCGGGGAAATCGCCACACCCACCGCCAGCGGGAGTAGATCACCCAGGACGCTGCCCATCCGGGCACGGTAGGCCGGTGTGCACGCCGCGCGGCTCACACGTTCCGGGTGAAGTCGAGTGCCGATGCCTATCGCACGCCGATCAGGGGCGGGAAGGGCCGTGATGTCCTTCATCCGTTTCGGGTGAGGTGGCACGTGGCGAGGCGCTGACAGCATCAGCGCCATGACCGAATCATCGAATCCCGGACCGGTCGAACTGGTCGTGCTCACCTTTCCCGGCACGCGTGTCGACGCGGCGGTGCGGGCCGCGCTGAGTGAGGTCGTCGATCGGGGGTACGTCACGGTGCTGGACCTGATCTATCTGTCGAAGGATCTCGACGGCTCTCTCACCGAGGTGGAGATCGATGAGCCCATCGAAGAGCTCGGCCTGGCCGGGGTGAGCGTGGACGTGCGCGAGGTGATCAGCGACGACGACCTGGACCTGGTGCGCGACACTTTGCGCCCGGGAACCTCGGCGATCGTGGTGGTCTACGAACAGAGCTGGGCCCGCGGACTCGCCGACGCGGTCACCGCCGCGGGAGGGGAAGTCGCGCTGCACGTGCAGGTCCCGCACGACACCATCGAGGCCGCCTTGGCCGCCCCGTGAGAAAGGTTGCCGCACATGATCATGCGTAGAGGCCGAATCGGCCGACCCGGCTTACTCGGAACCGTGGCCCGCACCGCGGTCGTCGCGGGCACCGCCAGCGCTACCGCGAACGCGGTCAACCGGCGGTCGCAGCAACGGACAGCCGAACAGGAGGCGTTCGCGGCGCAGCAAGCCCCGGCCTATCAGCCGGCCCCGGTCTATCAGGCGCCACCGGCACCGGCGTCCCCGGACGACGGTGACGATCTGGTCGCTCGGCTCGAGAAACTGGGCTCATTGCACGCGTCCGGCGCGCTCTCGGATGCGGAGTTCGCCGCGGCCAAAGCTCGATTGCTCGCCTGAGTAGGGCTGAGCCGCGACCCGCGAGTGGTTGAAATGCCTATAACCCCAATGATTCTCGATCCGAAGGAGTGGCCGACATGTTCGCTGGAATCGCCCGTGCGGCGGCGGCCGCCGCGATCGCCGTCCCGCTCGTTGCCCTCGCCGCACCGTCCGCGTCCGCGGATCAGCCCGCGCCAACGGTGAACCAGCCCGGGAGAACGAACGTGGACGCGCCCTACATCTCGATCACCATCTGCGTGCACATCCCCACACCCGGATCGGCCACCTTGGACTGGTGCTGGCCGTAACCGCCGGCGCGGCGATTGATCCCTCATGCGTTCGATGAGATCGCGAATGTCGTTGGCGCAGCGGGCCGCCGCGTTTCGTATCGCGGCCGTCGGCGGCTGGCTGCGCGATACGCGCCCCGGCCGGACCGTGGCGCGTGTGGTGCAGGGCTTGGTCGAGATCCAGATCGTGGATCGGGCCTTGGCACTGGCAGCGCAGATGTTCACCTCGGTGCTGCCGGTGATCATCGCCGCGTCGGTGTTCAGCGGCTGGCATACCGGCGCGGAGACGATCAGTGACCAGTTCGGTTTCAACACAGGGACGTTGGCCGCGCCCGACGCGGACACCTCGGATCCGTCGCTTGCCGCGTTCGGCGTGGTCGGCCTGCTGATGGTGGTGCTCAGTGGCACGTCCTTCGCCCGCGCGCTCGGCCGGGTGTACGGCGCGGTGTGGCAGGTGCCGTCGATGGGCCCGCGCGATGCGTGGCGATGGCTCGCGGCACTGCTGGCGGTGGCGCTGTCGGTCGGGCTGGTCGGGCAGACCCGCGACCTGTCACATGTGCACTATGTCGGGTTTCCGCTCGCGGTGATCGGCGAACTGGTGGTGTGGACGCTGGTCTGGACGTTCGCGGCGTTCCTGCTAACCAAGGGCGCGCTGACCGGCCGCTTGCTGTGGGTCACCGGTGCGCTGACCGCGGTGGGTCTGACGGCGGTGCATGCGGCCGGTCGCGTCGCCCTGCCGCGGATCACGGCGAACGCACAACAGCATTTCGGGTCCTTGGGCCTGGCGTTCACTTCTGTGAGTTGGCTTTTCGTGATGTCGATCGTCATCGTCGGTGCCGCGGCTGTCGTTCGGGCGTTCGCGGATGACGAGACGTTCATCGGCCGCTACCTTCGTGGTCCCGATGGCGTAGTCGACATATCAGATCGACTGTGACTCAACCTTTTCCGTATGCGTCGTTGCGCGCGCATCGTCGGGTGCGGGTGCGCTCGCCACTTCGAGCACCAGCAACGCCGCTGCCGCGATGAGTGCCGTTACGATCACCACCAGCCCGGTCGGGTATCGCCAGAAGATCAGGGTGATCGCCGCGAGAGCCAGGATCAGCACCCGCAATGGGCCCCGGAATCTGCCCAGGGCCACCGCGATCGCACCGGGTTCCCGTGCGGCGCGCCGCGAGCGCAGCACGCCGATCGCCCGCGCGTACGCGGTGCGGATCGCGACCGCGCCGCGCGCGGATCCGGCTCGACAGTCGCCGTGGCTCCGGGTAGTCGGTCTTCGGCGGGCCGGCGTATCGGAAGATGGTCCTCAGAGCGGGCGGAAGGCGCGCGTGTCGGTGGAATCGGTCGCGGTGGTGACGATTTCGGTGAGAACCGCGCGTACGCCCGCGATCTGGTCAGCCCCGACGCGGGCGGTCAGGCGGCGTTCGTAGTCGGCGTGGAATGCGCGCACGGTGTCGAGCATGTCGCGGCCGCGGTCGGACAGGTGCAGGAGTTTGGCGCGTTTGTCGGTGGGGTCGGGGTGGCGTTCGACGTAGCCGTGCCGGACCATCTCGTCGACGACCTTGGCCGCGCCCTGGGCGGTGATTCCGAGGTGTTCGCCGAGTTGGCTTGCGGTGAGGGCGTTGTCGGCGAGGGTGCGCAGCACGTAGCCGTAGGAAGCGCCGAGTACCTCGTGGCCGTGCGCGGCCAGGTGGGCGTGTAGCTCCTGGACGAATCCTTGGTATGCCTGTCCGAGCAGGACGCCGAAATCCATGCTTGACTCCCTTCGTGTCGATATGTTCAACTCAAGTTGTACACCACAGTTGAACACCTTGGTTGAACATCTAGGAGTAGAGCATGCCACTGATCAAATCCGCCGACGCACCCACCTTCCAGGCCCCGCTCATGACCGCCGTCGGATTGGCCGCTCCGAGCCGGGGTTCCAGCGAGAACAGCGTGTGGCGCTTCACCTTGGAAGCAGGCAGCCCCGGGCACGCACACGCGGTGTCGCGGGAGGAGATCTTCATCGCGCTGTCCGGGCAGGCGCGGGTGAGCATTGACGGCGACACCCACGACTTCACCGCCGGGGATGCCCTGATCATCCCCGCCCACACCGTCTTTCACCTCAGCGTCCCCGGCGATCAGCCGTTCGAAGCGGTAGCGGTGCTCCCGGTGGGCGCCTACGCCCAAGCCCCCGGCGGCGACCGCGTGAGCCCGCCCTGGGCCCAATAGTCCACGCACACAACATTTTCTCAGGAGAGTCATGCCACTCATCACCGCCGCCCAGGCCCCGCGTTTCGACAACGACCACGCGAGCTTCATCGGCCTGGCCGCCCCCAGTCGCGGATCAACCGAGAACTCCGCCTGGCGCCTCATCCTCAAGCCCGGCGTCGACGCCCCACCTCACGCCCTGGACCGCGAGGAGATCTTCATCGCCCTCTCCGGCTCGATGCAAGTCACCATGAACGACGAAACCCTCACCGTCACAGCCGGAGACGCCCTCATCGTCCCCGCCCACCAGCAATTCGCCATGGCCAACCCGCACCCCGAACCCTTCGAGGCAATCGTGGTCCTCCCCGTCGGCGGCCAAGGCCTGATCCCCGGCCAGCTCCCGGTCATCGCCCCCTGGGCGCGCTGAACAGTCCACCCTGCCAAAAACAAGGCATTCAGCGCGGAATATCTGGTGTGCGAGCAAGCCGATCTGCACGCCGTGACAGATCTTCTGAACAAGTGGCAGCACATCGCGGCGATGGAATCGGGTTCACCAGGTTCGTGGTTCGAGGTTTTGGCGAAGGCCGAGCAGATCCTGCGAGCGGGTGGGCGAGCCGAAACCGTCACCATCGAGGAGCACCGGGCCGCGATCGCCCGTCGGCTGCACGCCGACTGATTGGTGATGCGGGCGAGGCAGTCAGTCGGGCTTGTCGGTTGCTGCTGGGGTGGGGCGAGCGGGGACCTTGCGACCCAGGAGCTTTTCGGCCTCGCGACGATTGGCTTCGACTTGCTCGGGCGTCAGTTCGCTGCGGCGTGTGCGCCATGTTTCCTGCGTCAACGCACTCATTATTCGCCGCCGTTCATGATTGCCTCGATACGCCATTGAGCTTTCCTAACCCTAGAGCTGGTGTGCTCGCGGGACATGTATGCGGTCAGTTGCTTTGGCGGCGGAGGGTTGCGGCGCCGCCGAGGAGGGTGGCTATGGCGAAGAGGGCGAGGATGAGGAGGTCCAGCCAGAGGGTGGTGGTGGGGAGGGGGAAGGTGCCTACTTCGCTCATGGCTTCGGCGGCGTAGCGCAGGGGCATGATGTCGCTGGCGAGTTGGAGGGGGGTGGACATGTCCGAGCGGGGCCAGATGAGGCCGCAGAGCAGGATTTGGGGGAAGACGATCGCGGGCATGAATTGCAGGGCTTGGAATTCGGTGCGGGCGAAGGCGCTGGTGAGCAGGCCGGTGCAGCAGCCGAGGATGGCGGTGCTGACCGCTATCAGCAGGACCGTGGCGATATTGCCTTGGGTGCGCAGGTCGAGCAGGCCGTAGGCGATGGCGCAGGCGATGCTGGCTTGGATCGCGGCCAGGGCGGCGAAGGCGATGGCGTAGCCGAAGAGCAGGTCGAGTTTGTGCAGGGGAGTGCTCAGTAGGCGTTCGAGGGTGCCGCTGACGCGTTCGCGGAGCATGGCGACGCTGGTGATCAGGAACATCGAGGTGAAGGGGAAGATGCCGAGCAGCATCAGGCCGATCTGGTCGAAGATGTCCAGGCGGTCCACGAAGATATAGCGCAGCAGCGCCAGCAGCAGGCTGGGGACGGTGATGACCAGGGCGATGGTGCGGCGGTCGTGCCGGACCTGGGTCAGGACCCGGGCGGTGGTGGCCAGGGTGAGTGAAATGGACATCAGGCGAGCACCTTTCGGTCGGTCGCGGTGTCGGACTGTTGCAGGATCAGGCGCAGGAACGCCTCCTCGAGATCCTGGGCGCCGGTGGCAGTGCGCAGATCCGCGGGAGTCTCGTCGGCCAGCAGGCGGCCGTCGCGCAGCAGAAGCAGGCGCTCGCAGCGGTCGGCTTCGTCCATGACATGGCTCGACACCAGCAGTGTGGTGCCCGCCTCGGCGAGATCGTGGAATTGCGCCCAGATATCCCGGCGCAGAACGGGATCCAGGCCCACGGTGGGTTCGTCCAGGATCAGCACGTCGGGGTGCGCGAGCAGCGCGCACGCCAGCGACACCCGGGCGCGCTGACCGCCCGACAGGTCATCGACCATGCGATCGGCGATATCGGCCAGCCCCACATCGCGAATGGCGGCATCGGCCGAAGCCGCCCCGGTGCCTTGGATTTTGGCGAAATAGCGGGCGTTCTGGCGGATCGTCAGATCGCCGTACACCGAGGGCTGCTGCGTCACATAGCCCACGCGCCTGCGCAATTCGGCGGTCCCGGCGGGATGACCCAGCACGGTGACGCTGCCGGAGCGGATGCGCTGCACCCCGACGATGGCGCGTAACAGTGTGGTCTTGCCCGATCCGCTGGGCCCGAGCAGTCCGGTCACGCTGCCCGGCGGTAGCGCGAAGCTGATCTCCCGCAGCACCTGCTGCTTACCGCGGGCCACACTCAACTCCCGCACATCGATTGCGGTGTCGCTCATTTCGGGATCCTTCACGATCGACCGCCCTTGCGAGGCGACTGTGCCGGGGACACGGTGACATTGAGATGCGCGTCCGGATGCTCGGGAAAACCGAGGCTGGTGCGCAGCGGTATATGGGCTCCCCGCACGCGAACCCATACCGTGAGGGTCGCGTCCTTGGTGGTGCCGGGCAGTATCGCCGCGAGCGAGGCGGCGGGAACCATCGCCTCGATCTTGAACGCGTCGATTCCGGTGAATTGTTCGCGCGCAGTGGTTTTCGGCTCGCGCAGCGAGCGAAGCAATTGCGCCAGCCCGCCGTCGCGCCCGACCAGACCGCTGGGACTGGGGAATCCGGACGGCAGCGGCGTCAGGGTTCCATTGTCGGACTTGCTGAATAGTTTGCCGTTATCGGAGACGAAGCGGGTCACCGATCCGGTGGGCAGGGTCGCGGTACCCGATGCGCTGCCGCCATCGCGGGCCGAGACCTCGGCGTCCAATGTGCGCAAGGGGAATCCGGGCACGCTGCCTTCGGATTGCAGCACCAGATGCGCGGAACTCATCGCACCGGCGGAGATCGCGGCATCACGCATCATCAGCCCGGCATCGGGCAGCCCGCCCGATCCGTCCGCGCACCCGGTCACCACACCGGCCAGGGCGAGCGCGAGGACCGCACTCGAAATTCGGTAGCGCACCGGCAACCTCCTATGGGTAGGGACGCTATCCATAGGCTAGGCCACTTTCACCCCGAAGGGTAGGCTTACTACCCATGAGTGCAGAAGTGCTGAAAGGACACCTGGACGGCATGATCCTGGCCGTGCTCGCCGACGGTCCGCGGCACGGCTACGGCGTCATCGACGCGCTTCGCACCCGCACCGGCGGCAAATTCGACCTCCCCAAGGGCACCATCTACCCCGCGCTGCACCGGCTCGAACAGGCCGGGGTGATCGACGGGGCCTGGTCCACCGAGGGGGGCCGCCAGCGACGCACCTACACCCTGAGCCCCGCCGGACATCGGCGGCTGGCGCAGGAGCGGGCGTCCTGGCGGGACTTCGTCTCCGCAGTCGGCGCACTGATGGAGGGGAACACCGACATGGGGGGAACACCTTGTCCCGCACTGTAATCGACGCATATCTGGACGACCTCGGCACCGGGCTGACCGGCACCTGGTGGGAACGCCAGGCGATCCTCGCCGAAATCGGCGACGGCCTGCAGGAATCGGTGGAACACCACCGGGCGCAAGGGCTTTCGCTCGAGCTCGCCAGTCAAGCCGCCATCGAGGAATTCGGCGGCCCCGCGTCCCTGGCTCAGGAATTCGTCCCCGTGCTGGCGTCCAAACGCATCCACCGCTACGGCCTGACCTTCCCCATCATGGGCGTGGTCATCGGAACCCTGTGGGGCACAGCGGCATTGCTGGGCTCGTTCAGCGCGGTGCCGCGATCACTCACGATCGCGGGCCTGGTGGTGATGGCCATCGCGGTGACCGCGAGCGTGCCGTTCACCCTGCTCGCCATCGCCTCCACCGGCCGGGCGAGCGGAATGGTCCGCATCCCGACGCGCCTGGCCGCCAAGGGATTACTCGTCACCGCGACGGTGACCATGCTGATCGACGGCACCCTGCTCATCACCCTGCTGACTCTGCTCGCCGAGAATCCCCGGGACCTGGTCGTCCTGCCGGTGACCCTCGGTGCGCTGGTCAGTCTGGCCCGCATCAGCATCGCGGTGACGAGCGTGCCCCGCCTGGGGCCCGCGCGCGGCGGGAACCTGGGCGGGGCTGCCCCCGTACGGATCTGATCCGCCTCAGTTCATGGTGCCCTGCATGGGAATGTAGATCTCGGCGGCTTCGACGAACGCGGATCCGGTCAGCTCGGCCAGCGCCAGCGCCTCGTCGATCTTGATCATCGCCTTGGCGACATACGGGCGGTCATCCCATCGATCGCCGACCGACATGAGCGCTTCGGCATTGCGGGACAGCCACTTCCGCATGGGCGTGACCTGATCGGGGGCCGCGTAACCGCCGATCTGATAGTTGCCACGGATGGTCCAGTTCACCTCCCAATCCAGGGCGGGGAATTCGGTGGTCAGCGCTCCCAGCAGTGGTGCGTTATCGGACATCGGCAGTGGCCCCTCGGTGCTCGCCTGCTCGGCCAGCTCGCTCGGCCACACCTTGCCGCGCTCGATCCAGCCCGGCAGCAGCGCGGCCAGGAACTCGACCAGGCAGAACTGCGCGTTGCCGGTGAGCGCGCCCGACGCGGAGATGTCATCGCCATCGGCATTGCGAATGGTCGAGCGGCCCGCGCGAATCGCGGTCGACGCCTCACGCAGGAGATCGAGCTTCCAGCGGAATCCGGCGGCGAGGTTCTCATCACTGGGCAGTGTGCCGCTGATCTCGGGTTCGACATGTTTCACCAAAGCGGGGTCGATCAGGGCGATCTGACTCCGTGCCAGATCGTCGACCGCGTCGAGGCTGGAATCGCAATAGCGCACAACGGTTTCCGCGACCGTCGCCGGATCGTCGGCGGTGACGAAGAACGGCCGCCCCCAGATGTACAGAAACGAATCGAAATCGGCTCCGGTGTACGCCTTTCGGACCCCGAGCGCCCAGGCGTTGGCACGGAATCGCACCTTGGCCTGGCGCACCGCGTCCGCGATCAGATCATCGAGATCATCGTCCCCGCCGTGCCCGGCCAGGAACGGTGCGATCCGCCCCTGCGCCACGCGCAGATCGATCGGATGAAAACTGATGTCGTAACCCATATTCCCTCTCCCCGTTCGGTTCTGCCGCCGACAATAGTGAGCCGGGGTGACAGATTCGTGGGTGGGAAGGGGCCGGTGAGCGATTCAGACCATGCCGCTGGGCCGTCGGCGCGTGCCCGGCCGTTGGACGGGCATCTCATTGGGCGGCACCGGGTACGGGATGCCGACCGTGGCGGTCCCCAGACCGATATTGGGTCCGCATTGCGCCAGAGCGGCATCGGCGCGACCCGCAGGGTCGGTGAGCGCCGGTCGCACACTGTCGGGTGCGGAGCCGAAGTCGAAGGCGGAGGTCATATCACCGGTGACCGACCGCCGCCACGACGTCAAGTTCGGCACCTCGACGCCGAATCGTCTTTCCAGTAAACGCAATTGGGAGGTGTGGTCGAAGGTCTCCGATGCGATGAGCCCGCCACGGGAATAGGGCGAGACCACCAGGCAGGGCACGCGATAGCCCAGGCCGATCGGACCGGCGATGCCCTGTGCGTCCCAGACCCGATTCAACTCCACCGACAGGTACTCCCCGGCAGTGCCCGGCGGTGGCGTCGGCGGAGTGACATGGTCGAAGAAGCCGCCGTTCTCGTCGTAGGAGACGATCAGCGCCGTCTTCTCCCACACCGCCGGGTTCGAGGTGAGGATATCGAGCACCTGCATGATGCCCACCGCGCCGAAAGCCGGTGGTAGCGCGGGATGTTCGCAGTTGAACAGCGGCGGGATCACCCATGACACCGACGGCAGGGTGCCCGCGGCGACATCGGCGGCGAAATCGTTCGGATAGACCGGAGCCTTACCCCGTCGAGCCAGTTCGGAGAGCGGATCGGCGGCCTGGACGAACGAGCCCAGCATACCGTCGAGGAACACCTGCGAGATCGGACCGGCATCGCGGTTGTTGTAGATCTTCCAACTCACCCCGGCCTCGGACAGATTGTCCGGCATGGTGCGCCAGCTGAACGCGTTCTGCCGGATCAGGGGATTGGTCATGACCTGTGGCCCGCCGTGGCGGCCGTCCGGATCGATGGTCGCCGAAATCCAGTACAGGCGATTGGGATCGGTCGGCCCGAGCACCGAACAGTGGTAGCCGTCGCAGAGTGTGAACGCCTCGGCCAGGTCGTGATGGACCGGGATGTCCTCGTGCGTGTAATAGCCCATGGCGGCGGGGCCATTGCCGACCCCGACCTTGGCGATGGACATCGGCATCCATTGATCGTTGCGGCCACCGTTCCAGGCCCGGTGCATACCGCCCCAACTGTGGTCGGGATCGTTGATGCACTCACCGTCGAGACTGGGCCCGCGCGTGGTGTCCAGACGGAAAGGCAGCAGATAGCCCTCGGCGGTCGGGCCGATTCCGGGGCTGTAACCGAACTGCCGCCACGCCGGTGACGGATCATCGAAACCTCGTGCCCCGGCGAATGTCCCGTAATAGTGGTCGAAGGAGCGGTTCTCCTGCATCAGGAGTACGAAATGATCGATATCGCCGAGCCCGCCCATGCCCGCCGGATCGGCGGCGTGCGCGCGCTCGATAATCGGCCCGGCCCACGACGCGACCGCTGCCGCCCCGCCCGCCGCCATCGCCTTGGCGAGAAAGTCGCGGCGGTTCATCCCATCGAAAACACCCACGTCGTACGTGTCCTTCCTGTGGTTCGGCGGATCTACCTGGTCCGGTACCGGTAGTGGTCGAGATCGAAATGTCGTGCCCGCCACCAGGCTTCGAACATGGTCGAGGGACGCAGCAGTGGTGCGTCACCGTGGCGATCGAAGTAGTAGCTGTGCGAGCCCGCGCAGTCACCGGCGAAGAACACGGTGTTGCGCATGCGGCGCAGCGTGCGGCGGAAGTATTCGTCGTGGTGCTCGCGCCGGATCTCCGCGCTGACCGCACCGCGCTGCCGGGTCTCGGTGATAACCCGAATCGCATGGGTGACTTGGTATTCGATCATGAACAACCACGACGTGCCGATCACCGAATACGGCGCGAACGTGTGGAAAAGGTTCGGGAACCCCGGGACCGTGGTGCCCTCGTACGCCTGCAGCCGCCGCTCCTCCCAGAACTTGCCGAGGTCCTGCCCGGCACGGCCGGTGGTCGGCACCTTGGGCATGTTCTCCGCTTCGGTCACCAGGAATCCGGTCGCGCACACGATCGCGTCGACCTCGCGATGCATCCCGTCGGCGGTGTGGATGCCATCGGCCGTCACGTGTGTGATCGGCGCGGTGACCAGATCGGCGGCACCGCGACCGAAGGCTCGAAAGTATTTGTTGGACATCGTCGGTCGCTTGCAGCCGAAGCCGTAGTGCGGGGTCAGGCGTCGGCGCAGGCCCGGATCGGGAACCTGCGTCCGCAGGTAGAGCCGTCCCAGCGCCTCGACGGTCCGGGTCAACGGTTTCAACTGCCGGTTGTAGACCGCGCCCAGGGTCATCAGTGCCTCGGTCGCCGCCGACACCAGCAGGTACAGGCCCGAATGCAGGCCCGGGACGCGGTCGAGGGCGGTGCGCGCGGGCTGCGGGATGGGCAGGTCCGCTTTCGGCATGACCCAGATGGGCGTGCGCTGGTAGACGTACGTGGCCGCGGCGTGCTCGGCCAGCCACGGCACGATCTGCACGGCGCTGGCCCCGGTGCCGATCAGCGCGATCCGCTTGCCCGCGACGTCGAGATCGCGGGGCCAGCGGGCGGAGTGGACCACCGGCCCCCCGAAGGAGTCCAGGCCGGGGAGATCGGGCAGCTTCGGCTCGGTGAGCCCGCCGAGCGCGGAGATCACATACCTCGCGGTGATCACACCGCCCGAGGTCCGTACCCGCCACCACTGGTTGTCCTCGTCGTAGTCGAGTCGTTCGACCATCGTGCCGAACAGGCAGCGTTCGGTCAGCGCGTACTTCTGGGCGAAATGTGCTGTGTAGGTGAGGATTTCCTCGCCCGGCGGGAACAACCGCGTCCACTGCGAATACTTGTCGAAGGAGAACTGGTACGCAAGGGCGGGCACGTCGACCGCGACCTCGGGGTAGATGTTGTCACGCCAGGTGCCGCCGAAAGCGTGGCTGCCTTCGATGATCACGAAATCGTCGATTCCGGCGCGGGTGAGCATCGCCCCGGCGCCGAGTCCGCCGAGCCCCCCGCCGAGAACGGCCACCTCGTAATCGGCTGATGGATGCGGTTGGCCCGTCTCGGCGGGCGAAGCTGCTGCGATCACGACTGCTCCTACTTACGGCTGTGTCAAATTGCACAGTAGAGGCAGCCGTCAGGTAGGTCAACAGAGGAAATTCGTTCGGGAGGGCGATGCCCTCAGCGTGGCCAGGCCCGGGCGATGTGCCCGGCGAGTGCGGAGATCACCGCCGCCACCCGCTCGGGTGGGAATCGCTCGGGGTCCTCGACGATCAGCCGGGCCGCGGACTCCGCGCCCGCGATAATCGACAGCGCGGCCATCTCGGAGTCGAGATCGGCTCCGCCGTACCGTTCGGGCAGTGAGCGCACCGCGAATCGCACCTGTTCGAGGACCAGGCGGCGTAGCGCGTCGATATCGTCGCGGACCTGCGGCGGCGCGCCCAGCGGTGAGGTCAGCATGAAGTGCCAGGTGCGCGGCGTCGCGGCCACACCATCGAGGTATTCGCGCAGGAACGCCGCGAACAACCCCGCCGGATCCTCGTGGTCGGCCGCGGCGGCGGTGACGGTGGTGCAGCGCACCACCAGTTCGACCATCTTCTGATGTTCGCGGGCGCAGAGGTCGGCGAGCAGCTGTTCGTGATCACGGTAGTACTCGTACAGCGCGGGTCGTGTCACGCCGAGGGTGCGTGCGATCGACTGCATCGTGCAGCCCGGAAAGCCTTGTTCGACAACGAGATCGAGGGCGGCGTCGAGGATCTGCTCGCGTCGCTGACGTGCGGTGGCACGGGTGCGTTCGGTGCGGCCGGCCGGTGGCATCGCTGGTGTACCCCCTCAGTCCGGATCGGTGGCGAGTAGCTTGCCCGCCGCGGTGATGGTCGTGGTGTAGAAGTCCACGACGCGGTGTGGGGGATAGCGGTCGGGATCCTCGAGCACCAGTCGGCTCGCCATCTCCGCGAAGCCGATCACCAGGTGCGAGGCGATCTCGATATCGAGGTCGGCGGACACCCGGCCGGTGGCGGCGAGTTGGGTCTGCACCGCCGCGAGCCGGGTGCGCAGGTTTTCCCGGTGCGCGGAGATCCACTGTCGCACGCTGTCCGGCAGGCCCGCGGCGCCGGAGAAGACCAGCCGCCAGGTATCGGGATGGCGCACGACCATCGCCAGGAAGTCGCCGATAATGCTGTCGAGGTCGAAATCGTCCACGTGGTCGGCGATTTCGGCGGGGAAGACCGAGTCGATCTGCTCGGTGACGCGCAGGCTCTCGCGCTGCAGCAGCGCCCGCAACAGGTCGTCGACGCCTTCGAAGGCGTCATAGAACACCGGGCGGGTCACCTCGGCGCGGCGGGTCACGGCCATGACGTTCACCGACTGGAAGCCGGATTCGGCGATCTGGGCCATGGCGGCGTCCATGAGCTGCTCGCGGCGCTCGGGGACGCTCAAGCGCGGTGCGTATCGCCGTTTGGCGCGAGTGTTCCGCCCCGCCGTCACGGCCACCTCTTCCGCTCGAATTCCGAGTTCGTCTCTTTGGCAATGCCCTGAAGGCAGGCGGTGCGACCTTATCACCCCGGCCATCGGCGGTTCTTCGCCATTCGACCGGCGCGCTCTTGTCTAACTTACGGCACTGTCATATTGTCGCCGTTCATGAGCGTGAACGTGGATAATTCCTCGGCGGACGGCCTGGTGATCGAGGAGTTCGGCCCCGCGAGCCGGCGCACCCGGGCGGTGAGCACGGCCCTGCGGCCGATCGTGCGCACGGTCATCGAGGTTTCCTCGGTGCTCGCGCGACCGTGGAATGTGCGGCTGGCCGCGGTCACCGACTATGTGGGGCTTCTGCATCGCATGCCCGCGGGGGTGTAGCGTCGGCCGGTGTATCTGCCGGGTCTCGACCTCGAATGGGTGTGGTGCTCGACCGCGGCATCGCCGGACTCGGCTCGCGGTGCGGTGCTGTACTTCCACGGCGGCGCGTTCGCCGCGGGCGGTGTGCGGACCTTTCGCGGTATGGCGGCGCGACTGTCGAGCGCGACCGGTCTGCCGGTGTGCCTGGTGGGGTATCGACAGTTGCCCGCGGAGTTCTCGGCGATTGTCGCGGATGGGGTGCGGGCTCATCGATACCTGGTGGCGCGAGGTTTGCGGCCCGATCGCATTGTCTGCGCCGGGGACTCCAGCGGAGGATGTCTGGCGTTCGCGGTGCCGCTGGCGCTGCGGGCCGCGGGTCTGCCGTTGCCGGGCAGCATTGTCGCGGCGTCGCCGTGGACGGATTTCGACGGCGCGGGCAAAGCGGCATCACCCCATGGCCGGACCGAGGTCTTCTTCTCCGCGTCCGCCGTGCAACGCCTGGTCGATCGCTTCCTGGTCAATGCCGAACGCGGACAACCGGTGTCGCCGGTCGATGCGGATCTGCGCGGGCTGCCGCCGGTGCTGATCCAGGTCGGAACCACCGAACTGCTGCGCTGTGACGCCGAACTCATGGCGCGGCGACTGACCGCCGCGGGGGTGCGGTGCCGGCTGCAGCTGTGGGACCGCCAGCCGCACGGTTTCCCCGTCTTCGGCGTTCTGCCCGAGTCGGGTCCTGCCATCGCCGAGATGGCGCGTTTCATTCAGGAGAATCATGAGATCTGATGTCCGCACCTGGTTGCTGCCCGGTGCCGCTATCGCTGCCGTGGCCGCGCTGTACATCCCGAAAGGGCGTGCGGCGCAGGCGGCGTCACGGTTCGCTCTGGAGCCGATCGCCGCCGAACGCACCGATCACTACCTCGCCACCGCACCGGTCACGGCGTCCGTCTACGCCGAATTGCCGATACCGCCGACGGCGGTGTTCGACGCTCTGCTCGACGAATCCTGCTTCTCCTGGCTTCCGGGGGTATCGGGTTTCCGGTACGACTCGCCCGATCGCGGTTTGGGCGCAACGCGGGTGCTGCTCAATCCGCTGATGGCAGTGCGCGAACAGTTCACCGCCTACCGCGAGGGGGAACGCCTCGATTACACCTTCGTCGGCATGTCGATTCCGGCGCTGGTCTCCGCCGTCGAATCCTACGAATTACAGCCGATCGCACAGGGTTCCACGCTGTTGACCGTGCGGGTCGCGATGACGCCGCGCATTCCCGTGCCCCGGATGCTGGCCCGGCCGCCGTACCGGGCGTTCACCGTGTAGGCCGTGCGCGGGCTGGGTGGGGCCGAGCGGACGGGCGGCGAGGGGCGACCGTGCTAGCGCGTCGATCGCTTCCTGCTCGAATCGCATTCCGGTACAGGGAGTTTCGTTGAGTGTTGTGATCGAGCGAATGCCGGAGCTGTCGGTCACGCGGGTGTCGCGATGGTTCTTCAACTGCTACCTGCTCAGGGGTGAGGATGACGCGCTGGTGGTGGTCGATCCCGGAATGCCGCGGATCGCACAGGATTTGGCCCCGATAACAGCCGAGCTGCGCGGTTCGGTCCGGGTCGTCACCGCCACCCACGGGCACGGCGATCACGTCGGCGGTGCGGTGGATCTTGCGCAACGAAGCGATGCGGCGATCCATCTGCCCGCGCTCACCCTGAGCTATCTCGACGGAGTGCGTCCCCGGACGCCGTCCCTCGCGCAGATGGCACGCGCCTGGCCGCTGCTGTTCGGGCAACCCTTCGACCGAGGTGGCGCGGTCGGCTCGCTACTGGCCACCGGCGCAGCCGGATTCGGTGGCCCACGCGGCATGGTGTGGACCGGGCCTCGTCCGGTCGGCGGCCTGTCCGACGGGATGTCGCTACCGCATGCGCCGCAATGGAGCGTCCTCGACAGTCCCGGGCACACCGACGACAGCGTCGTGTTCTGGAACGAGCGCACCCGCACGCTGCTCTCCGGCGACGCTGTCGTCTCGATCCGAGGCAGGCCGTGTTTCGCCCCGGACGTCGTCGATGCCGAGGCCGCGATGCGCACCGAGCATCGACTGCGGGATTTGCCGGTGGCACATCTGCTTCCGGGGCACGGTCGGCCGATTCACGCGGAATCGGTGTGGGCACTGTGAAACAGGAAGAACGAATGCTGAAGCGAATCGCGGTCAACGCGATCACCATGACACTCGCCCTGGCATGGAATGCCCCGGCCCAGGCGCTACCGCTGCCGTTGCTGCCGCACATCCCCTTCTATGAGACCGACACCATGTCGCCGTCCACTCACCCCGAACCCCTACTGAGGGAATCGGATGGGGGCACGCACCTGGACGCCGCCTACGTCTTCAACGGGCAGAGTCACACCGTCGGGGAGTTCCTGGACCGATCGTCGACGCGGGGCTTTCTGGTGCTGCGGGACAACCGGATTCTCGACGAGCGCTACTTCGGCGGGTACTCCGCCGACAGTCGATTCAATTCCTGGTCGGTCGGCAAGTCGATCACCGCCGCCGCGGTCGGGATCGCGATCTCCGAGGGCAAGATCGCCTCGGTCGAGGATCCCGTCACCGCGTACGTGCCCGAACTCGCGGCCAGCGGCTACGACGGTGTGCGCATTCGCGATGTCCTGCACATGGCATCGGGTATCGCCTATGACGAATCCACCAACACCGATCCGAGCAAGGGCTCGACCAATACGATGATTCGAATGGTCGGGGGGATCTCGCTGCCCGATCAGAGTCGCGCGATGGCGCGTGAGCGCCCGGCGGGGACGCAATGGAATTACGCCTCGATGGACAGTTTCGTGCTGGGCTGGATCGTGTCGAGGGTGACCGGTGCGCCGCTGTCGAGCTATGTGCGGGACCGGATCTGGGGACTGGCGGGGATGGCGAGCCAGGCGCTGGTCGGGCACGACTACGCCGGTAATACCGTCGGCTTCTGCTGTTATCACGCGACCGTTCGCGACTTCGCGCGGTTCGGGTTGCTGTATCTGCACGGTGGTGAAGTCGGCGGTCGGCAGGTCGTACCTCGGGAGTGGATCGACGAGTCCACGCATAGCGTCGAACCGTATCTGCAGCCGCATCAGCTGATCCCGGCTCGGCCGAACGCGTCGGCGAACGCCTTCGGTTATGGCTACCAGTGGTGGCTCGGAGACGGCGACCGCGGTGATTACGCTGCGGTTGGGTTCCTTGGTCAATTCATCTACGTCTCACCGAAAGACGACATCGTGATCGTCAAAACCAGTGAAGATCTCAACTCCACCGACCATATGGCCGAAGCCTTGCAGGCGTTTCGCGCCCTGGCCGATGCCGCCCGATGACGGTCGTGCCGCGACTTACGCGGTCGGCTCGAGCAACAGGGCCAGGCGGTCGGCGTCGGGGCTGCCCGCCTCGGCGGTGTCGATCATGATGCGCAGGTCGCTGCCCGCGACCGTCAGCACCGCGCAGTCCAGGGTGATGTCACCGACCTTCGGATGGGCGATGGTCTTGACCGTGGTGTCGAACGCCGCGAAGACACCCGAATCCCAGAGGGCGGCGAATTCGCTGCTGTGGCCGCGCAATTCGTCGACGAGCCGGGCCAGTCGCTGATCTGCCGGATAACGCAACCGGGTGGCCCGCAGGTCCGAGACGAGCGCGAGTTCCAGGGCGGCCAGATCCTGCGGCGCGTAGCGGCCGACTCCGCCCGGGGCGACGAAATGCCGCCAGATCCGATTGCGTTCATTGCCCTGCCAGCTCTCGGGGTCCCCGAGTAGTGCGACGCAGGCCGGATTGGCTTGCAGCAGTGTCCAGGACGCGTCGAAGACGGCGACCGGAATACCGACCAGGCGATCCAGCATGCGCTGCACGGCCAGGGGAATGGTGGTCGGAACCGCGCCCGGCTCGGGCAGCGCCAGACCCGCGAGCTGGTGCAGATGTGCGCGTTCGTCCGGCGAGAGCCGCAATGCCCGCGCCAGCGCCTCGACCACTTGCGGTGACGGGTTGGAGGCGCGGCCCTGCTCCAATCGGGTCACGTAATCGACCGAGATACCGGCGAGCAGGGCCAATTCCTCGCGGCGCAGCCCGGGCGCGCGGCGCACCCCGCCCGCGACCGGGCGCGCCGGATCGGGTGGGATCTGATCACGCCAGCGCCGTACCGCCAGTCCGAATTCCGCTGTCGCCATGGCTCAATTGTCGCCATTGAGCACTCGGCGACCGCAACCGGGCAGCGGACCGACCGCAGCGGGAGGAACCTACGGCGATGCGCTCGCCCCGGACTCCGCGGGTGTACCCGATCTCGCCGGTGCCGTGGCACGCGGCCGGGCGAAGCGCCGCATGATCGGCAGATCGACCCAGTGATAGAGCGCCGCCGCGATCACGGTGGACACGGCCAGGCTCAGCAGGGAGAACAATGCCCAGCCGAGGATGCCGAACTCCTTACCGCCGATCAGGTGCCGGGTGATCAGCGCCATCACCGGGAATTGGATCAGGTAGAAGGCGAAGGAGATATTGCCCAGCCACACCATGCGCGGATGCGCGGTGAGCCCGCTGACGCCCTGCAGGTCCCGCGCCGCGAGGGTCGCCACCACCGCGGTCATGGGCGCGAGCAGCAGCACCGACATCTTGTAGTTCACCGGTACGACCCAGGTCGCCGCGTACGCGATGCCCAGCGCCAGCAGCGGCAGGGTGAGCCGGGTGTTGCGCCAGCGTCCTTCGATCACCATGCGCGCGGCCAGCACACCGAGGAAGAATTCCGGCAGCCGGGACAGCGGGAAGGTGTAGCTGAGCCAATACGACGGCGACACCGGGATATTGGGCTGCGCGAACCACGCCGGGGAGGCGTGCAGCTCGTAGTAGGGCGAGGTGTTACCCGGAACCAGCCGGGGCGCAAAGGCATTCGCGATGCCCTTGGGTCCGTCCGCCCACAGGAAGTACCCGGTGTGCAATGCCGCGATACCGAGCATGAGCAGCACCATCGCCAGCAGCAGTCGGCGCGTGGGAATCCGCCGGATCAACGGCAGCACCAGTGGAAAGCTCAGGTAGAACAGCATTTCCGCGGCCAGTGACCAGGACGGCACATTCAGCCCGCCGACCGTGGTCCATTTCGGCACCCAGGTGTGCACCAGCAGCAGATTCGGCACCCACACCACCGCGCGGCTCAGCGGCACACTCGCGACCACCACGAACGCCGCGGCCGCCAGCAGATGCGTCGGATAGATCTTGAGCACCCGCCGCCGATAGAACCCGCGCACAGACATTCCGGGACGGAACGACCAGTAGATGATGAAGCCCGACAGCACAAAGAAGAACGTGACGCCCGCGGCCCCCAACTGCATCGGAATCCACTGGTGGATATGGCGGAACAGTTCGGACTTCTGGAACGGATAGACCGGCAGGAACACCAGTGCGTGCAGTACGAACACCGCGAACGCGGCCCACCAGCGCGCACCGGTCAGCGAGGGCAGTGCGGGCCGATGCTCCGCCGATGCGGCGGAAGCCTGCGCATCGGCCGAAATCCGTTGTGCCGCAGTGCCCGGCGCGGGCAGGGTTTCGGTCACCGCGCGTACCTGTCGAAGATCGCCTTCCCGACCACGTCATCGCCCACGGGTGAGGGATGGAAGGGCAGTCCTTCGATATTGACGGTCGGATCCAGCACACCGTTCACCCACGGCTGCGGTGAGCAGAGCCCGTGCCCGGAGGTGATCGCGCGCGCGTCCAGGAAGTCGATCTTCAATTCCTGTGCGGCTTCACGCTGTGCCTGGTCGATGCGGTTGAAGTACTCCACGACGGTGCGTCCGCGCGGTTGCGTGAACGGCACGACTCCGAAGAAGTCCAGGCATACGGTGTCCTGTTCGGAATGGAACAGTTCGGGATATCCGACCAGCACGATGCGCGCGTTGGGCGCGTAATACCGGATGTAGGTCACCGCGTTGCGGATGCGCGCGGCATAGGACGTCCCGGTGATATCGCGGGCGTCGGGCAGCCGCCCGGCCGCGACGGCATCCGCTCCGCACCCTTCGGCGAGGTCGAAGACGCAGTGTTGCATTGCGGCCCACAGGGATTGGTCCGCGGTGCCCCAGCGGTCGTTGAGCCCGAACTGCAGTGTCACCACTTTGGTGCGCGGCCCGAACGCGCCCGCCTTGTCGGCATCGCGCGTTTCCACGCCGAGGGTGTATCCGGAGGTGTCGATGGACGCACCCAGACACGATCGATTCTCCACCCGGTCGGTGCCCGCGACACCCATCAGGGTGCTGAGCCGTTCAGGCCACGCGGTTGCCCCGCGCTCACACGACCCGACCTCCGACAGTGGATTCCACACATTCGCCGAGAACGAATCACCCAGCACGACAAGGTCTTTGCCCTCGCGCGCGGTGTCCGCCGCGGCACTTCCGGTCCCGGTCACGGTGGCCGCGACCGCCATCGCGGCAGCACACAGCCACCGACCGCTGTTACCCAGCACGTCGTATCCCCGGTCCCGCTAGTAGCCGGCGCGCGGTTCGAACCCGGGCACGTCCAGGCTCGGCGGTGCGGGTTTGGGAGCCTGGGTCTGCGGGGCGGGCTGCGGGGCCGGTTTCGGCGCGACCGGCTGGGGCGCGGGCGGTTCGACCACCTCGGGCGCGGGCGCCGGAGCGGGCGCTTCGGTACTGCTCACCGGCGCCGGGGTGCTCACCGGAGCCGGGGTGCTGCTGACGGGCGCGATCACCGCGCTCGTCGTGGTGCTCGCGCCGGTCGACCCGCCGGCGGTGTCGTCATTTCCGCACGCCGCCACCCCGGCGATCAGCAAAACCCCTCCGATCAGTACCGCCGCGGTACGCGCGATCGAAACACCAGGGGCGTGGAGCGTCATAGAATCCTCGAATCGAAAACTGAAGTGTGAAAGTTTCACTTCGCGGGGAGTGTACAAGACGCCGAGCCCGGATCACCCCGATTCGCGCAAGCCGAGAATCCTTGGGGCACTGTACCCCCGTCGGTACCGGGCCGCTCGGTATCGCGGCCGGCCCGCTGTCACCTCCGACCACGTGTCCCGACAGTGGTCGTGCGGACCAATTGTCGGCGGCTCGTCGTAGGTTGGGTGGGAGTTGGGGTCCCCGCGAACGCGTGTGGTCCACGACGGCGCGGTGGGAGTTGATGGTCGGGTGAGCGATGAGCAGGTGGCGCTGGTGGCGTTGCTGCGTGCCCAGCCGCAGAACACCACATGGCGTGAGCTAACCGAGCAGGTCCGCGAGTCGGGCAGTGCGCTGCACGTGTGGGAGCACTACTTTCACACCCGGTTGACTCCCGACGGGGACCACGAGCGCATGCTGAGCGACGCTGCCACCGATCTTCGGTCCTGGGCGGCAAGCGGGTTGCGGTTCGTCTCGGTGCTGGACGCTCTGTTTCCGCGTCGCCTGCTCGATGTCGTTGAGACGCCGCCGTTCCTGATCACCCAAGGACAAGTGGACCCCGTAGACGAGGGAGTCTCGGTGATCGGTTCTCGCGCCGCCTCCGAGCGAGGCCGCGCGATCGCCGCAATGATCGCCACTCACCTTGTCGAGACCGGGCTGACCGTCATCTCTGGTCTGTCCTCCGGTATCGATACCGCAGCGCACACCGCCGCGTTGGCGGCGGGAGGCCGGACAGTGGCCTTCATCGGCACCGGGTCGCTGAACTTCTTCCCGCCGGAAAATCGAGATCTGCAACGAAGGATCGCGTCGGAGGGTGCGGTCCTGTCGCAATTCTGGCCCCAGGCATCGTTTTCGAAGACATCGTTTCCGATGCGGAACGCAGTGATGTCCGGATATGGCTTGGCCACGATTGTGGTCGAAGCGAGCGAGCACTCCGGTGCACGCATACAAGCCCGCAAGGCTGTCGAACACGGCAGGCCCGTCGTGCTCACCGATCGTGTCGTAGCCGCCACCAGCTGGGCTAGAAGTCTGGCGCGATGCCCCGGCGTGTGGGTGGCGTCCGGGTTGCGGGATGTCTCCGACATCATCGCCGACCTTCGTCGGCAGCCCAAAGCCATCGAACAGGCGCTCTACGCCCTCGCGCAGGACCGGTAATCGGGAGCGGTCATTCCCAATCGGTGTGTGCGTTGCTGACAGCAGCGGGAGCCCGACAGGGGCCATCAGCCTGGTATCGGCAGTCCCAGGACGCTCAGGCGACTGGTTGATCTCCCCGCGCCGCGTGAATCTAGAGCCATGACAACCACACTCATTACCGGTGCGAACAAGGGACTGGGATTCGAGACCGCTCGTCGCCTGATTGAGGCCGGGCACATCGTGTATGTCGGCAGCCGTGACGCTGAACGCGGGCAGAGGGCCGCGGCGGAGTTGGGTGCGCGGTCGGTGCTGCTGGATGTCACCGATGACGCGTCGGTGCAGGCGGCGGCCAAGCGTATTGACGCCGAGGGTGGTGTTGATGTGCTGATCAACAACGCGGGCATCGATGTGGAAGGCAACGGCGTGCTCGAGGTCGGTGAGATCACCGCCGACATGATGCGAGAAGTGTTCGATACCAACGTCTTCGGGGTGGTCCGAGTACTGCACGCGTTCCTGCCGTTGCTGCATCGATCCGCCGCGCCGGTGGTGGTCAATGTCAGCAGTTCGCTGGCCTCGCTGACCCGCAGCACCACGCCGGGGACCAAGGCGTTCGACTATCCCGGACTTTCGTATCCGGCGTCGAAGACCGCGGTGAACCGGCTCACGGTGCAGTACGCGAAAGCCTTGCCGCAGATGCGGATCAACGCGGTCGAACCCGGCTATACCGCCACCGACCTCAACGCCCACGCGGGCACCCAGACCGTGGCCCAGGGTGCGGAGATCATCGTGCGCATGGCGCAGGTGGCTCCGGATGGTCCGACCGGTGGCTATTACGACAGCGCCGGATCCCTGCCCTGGTAACCAGGACGGGGATCCGGTGGGCGGTCCGATCGGTCAGTGTTCCTGTGCCGCGGCCTGTTCGGGGAGTCCGAACGCCGCGCCGAAGGACACCACGGTCAGTGCGATCGCTACGCCGGTGACCGATCGCATCGCGGTCAATGCGACCTCGGGGCTGTCGCCGAGGGCGAATTGGCTGAAGAACAGCGTGCCCAATGCCGCCACCCCGAGCGCGGCGGCGCCCTGCTGGAACGATTCCAAAAGTCCGGAGGCCGAACCGATTTCGTGATCCTCGAGCTCTCCGACGATGATTCCGAACAGCGGTACGAAGATCATGCCCATGCCGAGCCCGTAGAGCGTGAGCGCCGGTGCCAAGGCCAGTGGTGCGGGCGCGCTGGCGGCACCGAACTGCACGAACAGGATGAGCAATCCGAGCAGCATGCTCGTGAGTCCGATGTGCAGCACCTTGCGGCCGAGCTTGGGGGCCAGCCCCGCCCCGACGCCGGAGCCCAGGAACGCGCCGATCGCCCAGGGCGCCATCGTGATACTGGCGCGCAGCGCGCCGTACCCGAGACCCATTTGCAGGTAGAGCCCGACCACCAGGGAGAACCCGCCGATGCCGCCGAAGAACACGGTGACGAAGCCGATGCCGGAGGTGTACGAACGCTTGGCGAACACGCTGGTCTCGATGAGCGCGACCCGACCGCTGCCCGAGCGGCGCATCTGATCGCGGGTGAACAGCGCGAGCACCGGAACACTGGCGACCAGCATCGCCGAAGTCCACCACGGCCAACCCAATTCGCGTCCCTCCACCAGCGGGTAGAGCAGCAGCGCCATACCGGTGCCGACGATGAGCGCGCCCCGCAGATCCAGGGTGAGCCCGGGCATCGGGGCCGCCGCGGGCAGGATCCAGATACCGAGCGCCAGCGCGATCGCCCCGAGCGGCAGGTTCATCAGGAAGATCGAGCGCCATCCGGTGCCGAGGAGATCGGCGTCGATGAGCAGTCCGGCGACAATGGGCCCCGCGATGGTGGCGACGCCGATGAGCGGGCCGAAAGCCGCGTAGGCCTTACCGAATTCGCGGCCGAACAGATCGCGGATGAGTCCGAAGCACTGCGGCACCATGACCGCGGCGAACAGCCCCTGGGTGATGCGCCCGATCAGCAGCATCTCGATCGAGACCGCGAATCCGCAGAGCACCGAGGCGATCAGGAATCCGATCAGCCCGACCACCAGGACGCGCTTGCGACCGTACATATCGCCCAGGCGGCCGCCGGTGAGCAGTCCGATCGCCATGGCCAGGGTGTATCCGGCGCTGAGCCATTGCAGGGTGGCGACCGAACCGCCGAGGTCACCGCGGATGGCGGGTGCGGCGACATTGACGATGCTTGCATCGAGCAGGTTGAGCAGGGTGGCGGCCAGAATCGCGAGCAGGCCCAGCCACCGGCGCGGCAGGGGTGCGGTCGAATCGCCTGGGGCGGTGGGGGCGTGGAGGGCCGGTTGTTCGGCGATGGCGGTCACGGGTGACTCCTTGAAGAGTTGCTGTGAACTAGAACGGAATGATCTGTTCCGTTATTGAAGCAGATCATTCCGTTCCGTTCAAGTGCTGTGGATCAGGCGAAGTCGCCGCGATGATCGGCCACCCACCGCGCATAGCTACGCGGTGCGTGCCCGGTCAGGTCCTCGACCACCGAATTGACCTCTGCGGGTTTGCCCACCGTGGCCGCCATCAGATCGAACAGGGCGTTGATGAACGCCGGATCCATGAACCGCGCCATCTGCTCGCGCACGGGCGCATCGTCCAGCTCCTCGAAAACCAGTGGGCGACCGAGGATTTCGCCGAGCACCGCGACCTGCTCGACCTGGGTGAGCGATTGCGGCCCGGTCAGATCCAAACTCCGGCCCGCGTATCCACCGCCCAGCACCGCCGAAACCACCTCGGCCACATCGTCTTCGTGGATCACCGACGCGGTGGCCTGCCCGTAGGCCGCGCGAATCACATCCCCGCCCGCCAACTGCATGGCGAACGAGAGCGAGTTGATCGCCGGGAACAGCAGCCGCAGGAACGTCCACTCGATTCCGGACTCCTCGATCGCGCGCTCCACATCACGGTGATACTGCGCGATCACATCGGGCTGGCGCTCGGCACCGTCCACCACCGCACCCGAGGACAGGAACACGATGCGCTGCACGCCCGCGCGACGGGCAGCGGAAAGCAGTGGCGCGACATCCATCTGATACGGCAGCACCAGGAAGATCGCGCTCACCCCGGCCAGCGCGATATTCAGTGACTCCGCATCGGTGAGATCGCCCGCCGCCACCTGCGCGCCCGCGGGCAATCCCGCCGATTCCGGTCGGCGGGTCAGCGCCCGCACCGGATGCCCGGCGCTCAGCAATGCGTCCACGGCCTGACGGCCGAAATGGGCGGTTGCGCCGACTACCAAGAACATTGGCATTTCCCTTCATCCCCGCGCGGTCCTGAGCGGACCGCGTCCGATACCGCAAACTGTATGGTCCGATCTGCGGACATCGCGGTGTCAAAGAACGTCAGGTGGGGGACCTGGGACGCCATGCTCGAGCGGCTCCGGTCGACGGTCGAAGCCCCTGGGAGAGTGGGTTACTCGGCGAAACGCAGCAGGGTCAGGGACGGGCGCAGTGCGTGACCGAGCGGGGTGTTCGCGGCCCGGCGCATGAGCGGAGAACCCCAGCGCCCACGACCCGGAGGCGGGATAAGGTCATGGGAGGCAACAACTCCCGGGATCATTCGGGGAAGTCGCCGAGCCTGGCGCGGGCTCTGACTCGTCGGCATCGGCGGGGCGGTGTAGCGGGGGCTCAAACGCACCTTGCCGCGCATGGTCATGGCACTGAATACGCGCGGGATGGAGTCGTAGATCAGGACACCGCCCGGGAAATGCTCGGCCAGATCGGCGATCAGCCGATGGACCTCGGGGGTTGGCAGGTACATGAACAGGCCCTCCGCGGTGATCACCGCGGGCCCGCGCGGCACCTCCGCGAACCAGGATCGATCCAGCGCCGAGCGTGCCAGTCGCGTGATGCCCGGTGCGGGTGGCAGTAGGCGTTCCTGCGCGGCGATCATCTCCGGCAGATCGATCGAGAACCAGGCGACCTCGGGTGCGCCCACACGCCAATACGTGGTCTGCAAACCTTCGCCGAGTGCCACCACCGGCCCGGCCGGATGGAATGCGAGGAAGTCGGTGATCTGCTCGTCGATCACCATCGCGCGCAGGGAATGCACCTGGCTGGGCGGGCCGAACCGGTCGAAATCCTCAGCGGCCAGGGCACGGTAGAGGCTAATCGACTCATCGTCGGTATAGACCGAATCCGGGCGCAATGCTTCCTCGGCGCGGTTACGCAGGGTCCACAGCGCCGTTTCAGGCACCCCGGACAATTGGGTGTGTGTCATCGGTCTGTCCCTGCAGTGTCGTGGTCACCGGTGAAGGCCAGCAGCGCTGCGGCCGTGCGGGCCGGATCCTCGAGATTGGGGGAGTGGCCCACGCCCGGTAGCAGCACCACCGTCGTATCGGGCACGACGCGGTACTCGACCGTGAAGGCGGAATCGAATCTGGTGTCGTCCTCGCCGAAGATGACCAGTAGCGGTTTGCCCAGGGGCGCAAGGCGTTCGGGGAGCGAACGCTCGTCGATATAGGCAAGATTGGCCTGCGACGCGGCGGCGAACACGACCGGATCGATATCGCGGAACTGATCCACGTACTCCTGCGGGATCTCATAGTCCGGGCTGAAGCCCGAGCGCATCAGCTCACGGAACTGATCATCGGAGAGCTCCGACCACGGCTTCGACACCGCAGGCAGCAGCGGGTCCAGATAGGCGCGCATATGCGGCCCGAAATCCATGACAACCACCGCGCTCACCAGATCCGGTCGGAGCTCGGCCAGCGCCGTGGCCACCGCACTGCCACTGGAATGACCCACGGCGACAACCTTTTCGACCCCGAGCCGATCCAGCGCTGCCGCGACCCGGTGTGCCTGATCCGGAACGCTATAGCCCACAGCGCCCAGCCCGGCCGATTCGCCGCATCCGAGCAAGTCCACTCGAATGGCCCGATGTGACCCGGTGAGCAGCGGGACCATCGGATCCCATGACCGCCCCGACGCGGCCGTGCCGTGGATCAGCAGCAGCGCCGGGGCATCGCGCGGCCCGTCCTGAGTGACATGGAGTTCACTACCGTCCGAGGGCCGATCCGACTCCCGAGTCCCTCGTAAGTTATTGCCGGAAACAGTCATACCTGAACTGTCGCTTGCGAGGGATGCCGGTGGATTGGACAAATGTTCCCTACCGTCCGAATAAGCGCCCGCGCTCGCTGATCGGTCGGTAATGGCGGCCACGGGATTCGGTTGGTCGACGTGGCGGTCACGGGGTTCGGTTGCATAGCATGGCGAAATGGGGTTCGGTGCACCCGTGCAGGACGATGCGATGCTGTGGGACATCGCCTGCCCACCCCGGCCCAGTCGACTGCCCGGAGTTGCCATGGCTGGCTTCCTCGACCGCGGCCGCACCCCACCCGACCTACGCCTGATCCCGCACCCGGCGGTCACCCTGCTGCTGGTCCTGGGCGGCACGATCGCCGTGGAAGACACTGCCGGACAACGGCATCGGGGCAGCTTCGTCATCGGCCCCGGATTCGGTGACGTGCTGCGCGCCCTGGAGGTGCAGGTCGCCGACTGCCTCCAAATACGCCTGCCCCCGATGATCGCGAGCGCGATACTGGGTCCGGCAGCAGCCGACCTCGATCACTCCGTCGTCCCACTCGACGCCCTCCTCGGTTCCGAGGCGGACCGAATATGCCAGCAGCTCAACAGCTTCCGGTCCTGGGATGAGCGCTTCGTCTGGGTCGACGCCTGGCTCACCCGCCGCTATCTGGCCACCACATCCCGGATACAGCCCGAGGTGATGTGGGCCTGGCAGCGCATCGCCTCCGGACGCGGCATCATCCGAATCGAGCCCCTGGCAACCGAACTCGGCTGGACCCGCAAACGCCTCTGGTCGCGATTCCACGCCCAACTCGGCCTGACTCCCAAACGCGCCGCCACCCTCATCCGCTTCGACCACGCCGTCCACAGCCTGGTCGCGGGCCGCCCGCCCGCCGAGGTCGCCGCCGACACCGGCTACACCGACCAATCCCACCTGCACCGCGAGATCCGCGCCTTCACCGGACTGACCCCCGCGACCGTGGTCGACGAACCATTCCTCGCCGTCGACAGCACCGCCTGGGGGTGGCCCGAACGCATCCCATCGTCGACAGCGCCACGTGGGTCGGCCGGGCAGCGCCTCTAACCGCCGATCCTGTCCCGCATCGCATCCAGCACCGTCGTGCCCAGGGGAGTGAGCGAGCCCGCCGATTCCAGCAATGCGACACCCTCGATAGTGAGTGCCCGAACCTCGGCGTGCCGCTGCTCGGCCGCCGCAGCGCCGGATTCGGACGCGATGGCGCGACGTACCTCCCAGAAATCGGTCAGAGCCAGATGGGCGTACGTGCTGTGCAACAGTCCCTCGATCGGGCGCGGATGCGAGAAGCACGGCGGGTGATACCGCGGTTCGATATCGTCACGGTCGTACAACTCGAAGGCGTCCATCATCGCCCCGAGCTTCACATGCTGGAACTCGTGCACCAGCAGCTCCGCCAGCGACTGCGCGTTCAGATCCCGCGCCGCGATTCCCACCGCGCCGAAAGCCGATCTGGCCGACGCGCTTCGGTCCACGGGACCGTCGGGACGCAGTGGCAGGATGGTGCGCAGGCCCTCGCGCAGGCCGGGCAGATACGCGGGCAGATGAGTGTCGATGAAATCGATCGCGCCCGTGAAAGCATCCTGCCAGCGCGCCGCCTCGGCCTCGCTCAATCGGCCGGTCGGCTCGATCTCACTGCCGGCGTAGGGGAGTGCACGATAGGGATCGATATCCTCCAGCGTCACACTCATATCCCTGTGAGTCAGCGTGCGTACCGGCTCATCCAGTTCGACCCTGCCGGTATCGACCCACACCCGCTCCCCGGTGGCATGGAGCGCGCCGAACATCGGCAGCGGTGCCGAACCATCGCGAACCGGCACCGATAGGCGCATATCCACACCGGCGAGCATCGCCGCACTCGCCGTGACCGCCTCCAGGTGATGGACATCCGCCGCGACGAACTCCCCGCGACTGATGTTCTCCAACAACGCCGATGCCCACACCCGGGTGTACGGATGCGCGAGCACCCGTGCGACCGCATCGGGAGCCGCAGCGTCCAAGCCCACCAGCACATTCCACGCGGCGGTGAAACGCGCGTCATCGTGCGGGCCGAAACCGCCTACCGCGGACAACAATTCGCGCTGCACCGACGCCTGCGCCCGCACCAGCCAGCGCACCGACTCCGCATCACCGAAACCCGCTGCCAGCTGGATGAATTGGGCTTCGGGCAGACTATGCGTTGACGTCATCACGCACCTGCACCCGCTCCTCGAACGCCGCCCGATGCGCCCGCGCCGCGGCAACGGCCGCGCGCTCGGCCTCGGCGTCGACCGGCTCGTCCAGCCAGGGGCGCACGGTCGCGCTCATCCCCTCGGCGAACCGCTCGCCCAACGGGGTCAGCGATCCCGAACCCTGGAGCTGGCGAATCGCCTCCGCGGTCATCATGCGCCAGCGCACGAACTCACGCTCGGACGCCTGCCGCTGCGCTCCCTCGGCCACCGTCCGATGCACCCGCCAGAAATCGGTCACCCCGATATGGGCGTACGTGCCCTGCAACAGTCCCTCGATCGGGCGGGGATCCGGCCGCCACGGCGCGTAATAGCGCGGCGCGGTATCGGCGCGATCGAACAGCGCGAACATATCGAGGATCGCGCCCATCTTCACGTGCTGGAACTCGTGGATCAACGGCAGCGCCGCCGAGACCAGCGACTGCCGCAGTGCGATCCCGACCGCGCCGAACGCCGCACGCATGGACGCGCTTCGGTCGTAGCTCTCCTCCGGCTCCATCGGCATCACCGCGCGCAGACCCGTGCGCAAGCCGGGTGCGTAGCGGGGGAGATGCGCGTCGAGGAAATCGATACCCGCGGCGAACGCGGCCTGCCACCGTCGCGCCTCGGCATCGTCGAGCCGATCCGCGGCGAAGGTATGACCGATACGGTACGGGTCGGTGTCCTCGAGCGGGACGCTCAGACCGGTGGCGGTCAGGCGGCGCAGCGGCTGAATCAGATCCAAGCCCTCGACCGAACCCGTCTCGATCCACACCTGATCTTCCGCACCCGCTTTCACCGCACCGAAGGTCGGCAGCGGCGCGACACCATCGCGCACCGGAATCGGCAACCGCAGATCCCGGCCCGCGTGCAGAGCCGCACTCGCGGCGACCGCCTGCAGATGACGCACATCCGCCGCCGCCGGCTCACCCGCGCTCACCCCCTCCAACAGGGCAGTGGCCCACACCCGCGTGTACGGATGCGCGAGCACCGTGGCCACCGCATCGGGGGCCGAGGCATCCAGCGAAACCAGTACATCCCAAGCGGCAGTGAACTTCTCGTCCTTCTGCGGCCCGAACCTGCCTACCCCGGCCAGCAATTCACGCTGTAGCGACGATTGCGCCTGCGCGAGCCAATCGATCGTGGCGGCATCGCCGAAACCCGCTGCCAGCTGGTCGAATTGATCATCGGACAGGCTGTGCGCCTGTGCGGGAGCCTCATGCGCGGAGGTCTGCGCGCCACCCCTGCCCGCGGCGACTTCTGACTCAGCCACGTGATCGATCATCTCCTTCAAATCCGAGCAGTAAACCGAGGGATTGTCGAAACCGGCGCCCGGCCGGTACCGATCCGGATAAAAACCGCCACCGCACACCTGCACCACCGAACAGGACTGGCAGACCGCGCTCACGCCATCGATACCGTCGCGGCGCACCGTGACGCCCGGCAGCACAGCGGCCTCGTCGAGACTGTTGTCGAAGACATTGAGCCCGGTCGCGGCCGCGCCCTCGAACGCGGTCTTGAGCGAATCCACCTGCTCCAGTGAGCCATCGGTCTCGATGACCAACAGATCCACCTGATCCAGGCCGATCGCCTCGGCGGAACTGGGGCGGCCGTACATGGCCGCGATCACCGATTCGAAGGTGCGCAGCGGAATCGGGCGGCCGTCGGCGTTCCAGGCATCGAAGACCGCGATGAGCCATTGGGCGTACTCGCCACCACCCTGCGTCGGGTTGTCGGGATCGCGTCGAGATCGCAAGCCGGGCGGCTGATGCTCCCAATTCGAGTGCGGCATAATCAAATCCATGCGCGGCGGGTCCTGCTCCAGCAGCCCGCGATACACCGCGATCGGGTCATTGGCGATATCCACCGTGCACAGCAGGCCGGAGAACAGCGCCCGATACTGCGGCCTGCGTAGCAATTCCAGGCTCTTGCTCACCTGGTCATAACTGCTGCGGCCATTGCGATACAGCCGGTGCCGGTCATTGGCGGTGCGATCACCGTCCAGTGAAACACCAACTCGCACATTGTATTCGGTGAAAAGATCAAGAAACGCCGGGCTGAGCAGAATCCCATTGGTGTGGATGTGCAGATTCAGCCGGGCCACCGGAGCGATGGCCGCGTGCAGCGCGGCGAGGAACTCCCGGGTGCGATCGACGCCGAGCAGCAGCGGTTCGCCGCCGTGCAGCACAATCGCGACTTCGGAAAGCTGATGTGCCGCAGCATGTTCGGCGATACGAAACGCAATCCGGGTGGCCGTCTCCGGGGCCAGCCCCATCGGACGGCCACGCCAGGATTGGTCGGCGTGCTCGTACATGTAGCAGTAGTCGCACGCCAAATCACACCGGCTATGCACCTTGATCACAAACTGACGAAAAGGAAGCGGTTTACGGTTCACGGGATAGCCGGTGCGCTGGGTCAAATCACATCATCGCGGAACTGAACGAGATGCCGGTAGTGGAGGAGTGGGCCAGATTCGACAGCAGTTCGGGCAGGCTCTGCCCCGACAGCTGCCCCAACGGCGCATCCCGCAGATCGGTTACGGCGGACACCACGGCACGGTCATTCGTGTTCATAAGGGATCTTCCAATCAATCGAAAACTATTGTCGTGCAAGCCAAATGCTACGCAATTGTCGTCGAGCGGCCTTCCCGTCGATGGGAGCCGCGCCGCGCAGTAGATCAAAAAATGGAAATATGCGCATCTAACGATGTATCTCGGCCGAGTCGGCGGCTGACTCAGGCTGAACCCGAAGGTTCGACTAAAGGCGGCCCATTGGAAAGGGGCGGTCGCGCGCCACCTGGCCGCAGTGGCGGGCCGGTGGGGGAGCGATGGAGCGAATCAGCTCTTCGATCTGATCGTCGGTGAAGATGCCGGGGAGAGTGAGGTTGTCCAAGATCAGCCCGTTGACTACGAGGTAGGTGATGACGGCGTTCGCGTCGTCGGGCACAGTCGTGTCGAGCTCGGCGCGGACTCGTTCGGTGATCAAGGCTTGCAGGCCGGGCCTGCGCGTGGCTTCCAGTCGGAGCTCGAGGAATGCGAGATAGCTACTGCGAGAGTCGAGTACGTGGCCGCATGCGATCTGTGCGAGCAGTTCATCGCGGTTGGCGAAGTAGTTCGAGGCGGTACCTCGGGGGACCCGCGCCTGTTCGTCGACCGCGCGAAAGGTCAACCCCCGAGCGCCTTTTGCGGCCAGGACCTCGATCGACGCATCCAGTAGGGCTTGTCGGCGTATCCGGTTGTGACGAACCACTTGACACCACTCCAGTCGTAGTACTATCTTCAAATCACTTCATGCAGAGTACTACAGCGGAGGCGGTTTGCATTGCGAAATCTTGTCTACTACGTGGCGGTCTCCCTCGACGGCTACATCGCAGGCCCGCAGGGCGAATTCGACTTCTACCCGGTCAGCGCGGACCAGTCCGAATGGATCAACGCGCGGTACCCGGAGTCGGTCCCGGCCCACATCCGCGGACACTTCGGCATGCCGCTCGATACCCCGAACAGGGAATGGGACACCGTCCTGATGGGCCGCGGCACGTACGAACCGGGTCTCGCGGCCGGAATCGTCAGCCCCTACCCGCACCTGAAGCAGTACGTCTTCACCCGCACCCTCGCGCCGGCGGACTATCCGCAAGTGGAGATCATCGACGGTGACCCCGCCAAGGTCGTCGCAGAACTGAAACAGCAAGAGGGCCTGGGCATCTGGCTCTGCGGCGGCGGCAACCTGGCGGGCCAACTCCTCGAGGAGATCGACCAATTGATCATCAAGACCTACCCGGTCGTCGCGGGCAACGGCATCCGCGCCTTCGACGGCGCCTTCCAACCCACCCGTTTCCAGGTCACCGAACGCCGTGAATTCGACAACGGCTGCCAGATCACCTGGCTCAACCGAGTCTGATCACTTCTGCTTGCCCCCACATGCGAACATCTCGAAAGGCAGTGCCCCACATGCGAAACCAGCGCCGTACCTTCCCTATTCAGAACAAGCAGCAGCCCTTCGCCCGGCCGCTGCCGCCGCGCACCATCCCCAATACGAACGTCGGATTCCCGCGCCACGGCCGTTCCGGCGCACGGTAGCCGCGCAGCTCATCAGAGTGCGTGGAATCAGTACTCTAGCAACAGCTTTGACGATCGGTGCTCCCCATCTCAGGGAATGGTCTGGGATGGGGAGATTGATAGCGTCGCGCTCGATCTGTCCCAAAGATACTGACAAGGAATGTCGTGGCGCCCGAACCGATCCCGAAGACCATTCTCTGGACGGATCCCAAACATCTGCCGGAGGCGGTGAACGGGGTCTTCACCGCCGCCGGCGATCTGTTCGCGCCTCTGCAACGGGCCGACACGTTGGAGCCGGAAGTGTTCGGCGACCTGCTCTTTCAGGTGCGGAACTTCCATGCCGAGATGAACACGCTGATGGACGACGCCTCAACGGACACTGAGGAACTGGGCATATCCATCACCGCGAGTCTGGAGTCGTACGGCGTCAGTGACGTGGGCGGTGGCGGCTCGATCGCCGCCGCGGGCGGCACTGCGCCCCCGGCAATCGATGGAACAGCCTCGGTGCCGGGCGTGACGATCCCCGCGCCCGATGTACCGAGTGTGACGGCACCGGTACCCGATGCGCTGGACCCGGTGGTCGTCCCGCCGTCCCAATAGCCGAGGGGGAGCAATGGCGGTGGTCTGGAACTCCGGACATGTCGAGCTGTTGAAATCGCTACTGGATCAACTCGATCAGATGGCGGGTGATCACTGCACCTCTGATCAGTTGACGGCGGTGATCAAGCTGTCGTCGCCTTTTCAGCGGCCGCGCGGGCAGCCGAGCTCGCTACGTGACCAGGCGAAGAAATATAAGTCGCAGGCCTAGCGGGCCGGCAGCGCCGTGGGCCACATGAAGAAGATGACCTCCTCGGAGGTGTCGGCCGTGTGGACAGGGGCGGGGGCGGCGGGTGCGAGTAAGTCCGTCGATGACATGGTGGCTCGCGCCAAGGGACTTCAATCGCGGTTCCAGGCCGGTCATGTCGGACTCACCGCCTGGTCGAACACGCTCGAGGCCGCTCAGAAGAGCTACGAGAGCGGGCGTGCCGATTTGAATTCTGTCCTGGAGATGTTCCGGAAGGCCGAGGCCGACAGCATGTACGCCATGCCGGGTAAGAAGAACATCATCTCGATGGCCAAGGCCTGGCAGACCACCCGTGACGGCATGAAAGCGCTGCACGACACGGCCGCGGAGGTGGACAAGGGGATGACGGCCGTACTGGAGGCGTTGCGCACCGAGCATGCCAGTTATGAGATCGGGGACCCGAAGCGGCCGAAGCTGGTGCATGACGACACCTTCATCTACAACACGAAGAAGGGCGGATTCCAGGACTTTCTGGACAAGCAGAAGTGGCAGGCCAAGCTGCTGGCGGGCGAGTACGTCAAATCCGATCTCGACGATGCCACCGCGATGTACCGGCACTACTGGGAAAACAACGGCAAGCCGCAGGAATTCGACTACAGCGAGGCGTATCGGGAAGACAGCGTCATCGCCCAGTCGGTGGACGATCAGATCAACCGGGCGGCGCTGGCGGCGGATTTCTACGTGCAGTCCGGCGACCGGAATTTCAAGATCACCGGTGCTCCGAAGACCGTCAGCAGTCCTGCCACTGAGAATTGGCAGAAAACCATTGGGGGACATCAGCAATGGAGTCACGCCAATGTTCGGGTAGAGGGCGGGAAGGTGATCATGGATGTCACCGTGGAGGCGCAGGACTACTACAACTTCGACAAGGGCAAGGGCGATATCGCGACCGGCGTGAGTGATGCGGCAAACGGCCGCTTCGCCGAGATCGGCTGGGCCAAACCATTCGAATCCCATGGCAGTTTGACGCGCACGGTGTCCTGGGATATCGGACAACCACCCTCGACCGCCACCACGGTCGCATCCTCGACACCGGACCGGAATCCCGGCCGCGAGGATCGCTCCGATAGTCGCGGCGACGGTGATGATGCGATCACCCCGGACAACCACCGCAATACCGGCAGCCTTCGCCCGAAGTGATGTTCGAGTTTGCCTGGCTGCCCGGGGTAACTCACGACGTGTGCGGGGTGGTGGGGGATAGGCGGATGATTCCGCTCGAGCCCAGTGGAAGAGTTACCCGCAGGGCGCGAATATCGTCGACGAGGTCGGCGTAGCCCTCTTGAATTTGCGCGAAGCGCAGCGCGGCGCCATGGTGGTGGATCGTATTGGCGCTGTGTCGCAGGGTCCATTGGAGTTGGGCGTAGGCGTCGGCGATATGGCTGATCACTTCGCCGAGGGAATGTGTGTGGCGACGAGTGCCCTGGGGGCGTGGCAGGTGGCGGACGGACCAGTCGTCGATGAGGGCGGTGAGGGTTGTGAGGCGCTCTCGTGTCGCCGCGGCGTCGAAGTCCGCGGGGCGCCTGGTGGCCGATAGCGAAGCGGTGATCAGCGTCGCGTGCAGGTCGGCCAGTTCGCGAGCCCAGCCGATCAATGGCGAACCGGCCCGTAGGGTTCCGGCGATCGCGAGCAATAGTTGACGGCCGTCCAGAACACCGCATATGGATTCATCGTCATCGGCTGATTTTTGCACAACCCTCGTGGTTCGCAGTATCGCGTTCATTGCGCCCTCATGTCACAACATTGGAATTCAGTGAGCATCCAATGGGCCGCTCACACAAACTACGCTCTCAATAAATTGATTCGCGAATTACTTGGATGCCCAGCGTAATTGAGTGCCACAGCCTCACCATCGCTGGGAAGCTGTGAATCCTGGCGCGGGACTCGTCACGTCCACCAGTCGGGACAATTTGTTGCAGATTCGTCGCAAGGTCTGTTGGCTCTCGATGACCGAATAACCTTGTGCCACAACATAATACGTCACAGTGACGAAATGACGGTGTATGGCTGGGTGGTAGCTTTCCATATCGGATCCGGAATTTGTTGCCGCGCATCGCATCGCAATGACTGTGTGTGGCAACAGCTTCGATCGCACGCGCCGCGCGGCCCGGGCAAAGGGCTGGTCCGTGTCACCGTTCATGGGTGGCCGATGATGCGGCGGTGAAAGTCTTACGGTCCCATTCGATTCGCGCACCGATAATATACCTTATGTAAAGTAACCGTGGTGAAGCCCTTCCCCTTGGTGGGCTGTACACATCAGCGGGGCTTGATGACCACGACGCCATTGGAGCCCGCGCCGTACACGATATGGGTCAGCGGGTCGACGGTGATCTGGTCGATCACGTCATTGAGAGGAATGGTCGCGGTCACCGATCCGCTGGAGGTGTCGATGGCGGTTACCGATCTGCCGTCGTGGTTGGCGACATACGCGGTGTGGATTCCGTCGTCGACGGTGATACCGGATGGTTTGGCGCCGACCGGGATTCGGTTGGCCGGCTTCGAGGTGTCGGTCGAGATCACCGCCACCGAGTTGTCGTCCGCGTTCGCCAGATACAGGTTGTCCCCCGCCGTCGACTGTGACCGCGCCAATGCGATGGATACGGGTTTGTGGTCCAGCGGTTTCGTGCCGACGACCTTGTGATCGGCGCCGATCCATACCAGCGCGGCACCGCTCGTGCTCGAATTTGTGACAGCCCAGGCGAATTGGGAGGTCTGGTCCACCGCGACCAATTGTGCGCGCCCGTCGAGCGTGATCGATGCCGCGGCATCGAGGGTTCCCGTATCGAAGACGGCGAGCTTGACACTGTTGATCATCGGCGCATAGAGAGATTTCGCTGGTGCGTTCAGCGCGATGAAGTTGGGGCCATCGGGTGCGGACATCGACCCGACAGCCGCCTTCTGGACCGGGTCGATCACTCGGATCGTGCGCTCGTTGAAGTCGGACAGGTACAGCAGGTGGGCATTGGGATCGAGGGCAATCCCCTGACATCCGAACGGTCCCATGGTGGTGACCACGCTTGCGGTAGAGGTGTCGATCACAGACACGGAGTTATTGCTCAGGTGTGTGGCGTACAGGCGCTTCGCTGTCGGATCGACGGCCAGGCCGTATGGCTCGCGGCCGGTGTCGATCGCGCTCACATCGAAGGCGGGCGCCGCCATCGTCGGTGCGTCGCGGCGGCTATCGGAGGACCGAAACTGCCAGGCGGTGACACCCGCTATCAGCAGACCTGCGGTCGCGAGGGCGGCGAGTGTGTACAGACGCCGTCGGCTGCCGGTCAGATGATTGCCACGCGCTGAGGTGGGCCTCTCCCCTACTTCGGGTTCGGCAGGCGTCTCGGGTGTTGCCGGGTTGACTTCGGTGGCGGCGAGACCGATCACGGTGCGGTTCGACGCATTGCCGAGCGTGGAATCGATGTGTGTCGGATCGGAAGTGTCCCGGCGGCTCGAGTGCGGTGTCGGCGTCGCGTTCGCCGAGGGTGCGGGCTGTGCCTCGGCGTCGACGCGGTGTGGTCTCTGAGGTTCGATCGCGGCACTGGCCGTTGGCATTTCGGTGAGTGCGGAGTGCGCGGCCGCGACGAGCTCCCCGGCGGTGCCGTACCGTTCCTGTGGAACTTTGGCCAAGCCGCGAGCCAGCACCTCATCCATGCCCGGAGGTATTCCGGCAGCCAATTCACTGGCTGGGACCGGCGTCAGAGTCAGATGTGCGGCGATCTGCTGTTCGATACTGCCGTGCGAGAACGGCCCACTGCCGGTGAGGCATTCGTACAGCACACACGCGAGGGCATAAACGTCGGTGTGCGCGCCGACCGGTCCGCCGCTGAATCGCTCCGGCGCCATATAGGCGAAGGTTCCGATGGCTTTGCCGGTCGTGGTCAACTGCGTCGCCTCGAGGCTGTGCGCGATGCCGAAGTCGATGAGGTAGACGAAATCCCTTGCGCCGATGAGGATGTTCGAGGGCTTCACATCGCGATGGATGATCCCGTGCGCGTGGGCGTCATCGAGCGCGGAGGCGACCTGTTCGACGATGGTCACACTCCGCCGCGGTGCCAGCGCGCCCTCCGCGAGGAGCAACTCCTGCAGGGTGCGGCCCACGACCAGTCGCATGTCGAGGAACAGCAGACCGTCGATCTCACCGAAGGTGTGGATCGGGACGACATGCGGATCGGACAGTCCGGCAACGATATTCGCTTCGCGCCGAAACCGCGCCCGATAGGTGGTGTCCCCGCTGAGCAGCCGTGGCAGCACTTTCAGCGCGACCGCGCGTTCGGTGCCCGTATCCCACGCCTCGAAGACCTGCCCCATCCCGCCCTCGCCGAGTAGTCGGCGCAACAGGTACGGGCCGAACGTGCCGCCGTCCATGACACTCCCTCCCCCATGAACCTCGCGCTCACCGTAGCGTTATGGCGGCGTCAGTGCTGATCGGTTGGGCAAATCGCGGGGATGCGGTGTCGGGACTTGTTGTTGACGGGATCGCTGTCGGGTCGCGGGACGCCGTGTCAGGCGCGGCCCGCGGTCATTCCGCCGTCGACGACGTACTCCGCGCCGTTGCAGTAGCTCGATTCGGTGCTGGCGAGGAAGACCACGAGCGGAGTGACCTCCTCGGGCAGGCCGAGTCGGGCGAGTGGGTTCGCGCCCCGATCGAGGGTGGCGTCGCTGCTCGCGCCGAGCATCGGGGTCAGGATGCCTCCGGGGTGCACCGAGTTGACCCGCACCCCATGCGGGGCCAGTTCCAGCGCGGCGGATTTGGTGAGTCCGCGGACGCCGAATTTGGAGGCAGTGTAGGCGTGCACGCCCGGTACACCCTGGATTCCGGCGGCCGAGGAAATATTCACCACGGCGGCGGGTGCGGCCGCCACCAGGGCGTCACGCGCGGCGGTCAAGCCGAGGAACGGACCGGTCAAGTTGATGGAAAGCACGTTCTGCCATTGCTTTTCGGTGTATTCGCCGAGGGGTCCGCCATCGAGGATGCCGGCGTTGTTGACCAGCACATCGAGTTTGCCGAAGCGCCTGATGGTTTCGGCGACCGCGGCGTCCCAGTCGCGAGAGCTGGTGACGTCGAGATGGATGTAGGCGGCGCGGTCGCCGAGTTCGGCGGCCAGTTCCTGTCCCGCGGTATCGGCGATATCGCCGATCATGACGCAGGCGCCCTCGGCGATGAAGGCGCGGGCGTGCGATGCGCCCATTCCCGATGCCGCGCCGCTGATCAGCGCGACGCGGCCGGTGAGTCGTTCAGTCACTGCGTGTCTCCTGTGGTGCCGACGATGTTCTGCCGAGCGGTGTGTCAGCCGAGTGTGAGTTGGATGGGCTCGCGTGAGAGGGTGGGCCGGTACATGCAGCGGGTTCCCGAGTAGATGGTGGGCATGCATTCGTTGCAGTGCACACACGCCGAGCGGGTGGCGGAGTCGGCTTGGATGCGATGCAGCAGATCGGGTTCGCGCAGCAGGGCGCGGCCCATGGCCACGAATTCGAATCCCTCCTCGCGGGCTTGGCGCATGGTGTCGAGCGTGGCGATGCCGCCCAACAGGATCAGTGGCATCGAGAGTGCGCGGCGGAAGTGACGGGCGCGCTCGAGCAGGTACGCCTCCTGATAGGGGTAGTCCTTGAGGAAGGACCCTCCGATCAGTCGAAAGCCCAGGCGGGCCGGTCCGGGCAGGGCCTTGGCGAAGGAGCGGCGCGGGGGTGTGCCGTGGAACAGCAGCATCGGGTTCAGCAGGGAACTGCCCGCGGTCAGTTCCAGGGCGTCGAGCGCGCCGTCGGCCTCGAGCCAGGCGGCGACCTGCAGTGATTGCGGAATGGTGAGGCCGCCGTGCTGGCCGTCCTCCATATTGAGTTTGGCGGTGACCGCGAGCCTGCCGCCCACCGCGTCTTTTACCGCGCAGGCGATTTCGCGTGCCATGCGTGCTCGATTGAGCAGTGGCCCGCCGTAGGCGTCCTTGCGCCGGTTCAGCGCCGGGCTCAGGAATGAGCTGGCCAGATAGTTGTGGCCGAAATGAATTTCCACCGCGTCGAATCCGGCCTGCTCGGCCAGGCGCGCGGCATCGGCGTGCGCGGCGATGGTGTCGGCGATATCGGCGATCGTGGGAGTCTTGGTGAACTTCATGCCCAGCGGGTTGAACATGCGGCTGGGTGCGAGTGCGGGGACCCCGTTGGAGGCGGCATTGGCGACCGGTCCGGCGTGCCCGATCTGCGCGCACGCCGCGGCGCCTTCGGCGTGCACCGCATCGGTGAGTTTGCGCAGTCCGGCAACGGCTTCGTGGCGCATCCAGATCTGATGCCGATCGGTGCGGCCGCCGGGCGCGACCGCGCAGTACGCGACGGTGGTCATGCCCACGCCTCCGGCGGCCACTTCGCGATGGAACTCGATCAGCTCATCGGTCACCAGGGCGTCGGGTGTGCGGCCTTCGAAGGTCGCGGCCTTGATCACCCTGTTGCGCAACGTGATCGGACCCAGTCGGGCGGGGGTGAATATGTCGTTCATTGCCGTTCTCTTCCTGTCGGCGCGAGCAGACCGGCCACCACGAAGTCCCGCAGTGTCCCGAGTTCGGGGTCGGCCATACCGTGTTCTTCGATTTCCGGGCCGCCGAATCGCATGATGATCAGATCGAAGGCGAGCATCCATCGGCGGCGGGCTTGTTTTTCGCTCAGTTCGGGCAGCAGCGCGGCCCAGGTGTCCATCCGAAACCACGGGCCGCGCCAGGTGGTGAGGTGGCGGCCGATCACGAAGCGCGCCAGCAGTCGAAGATGCAAGCGGCCCAGCGGATCTCGCGCGAGGTCGACGAACGGTGTCAGGATCGCCTCGATCACCGCGGGCAGTGAGTTGCGTCCTGCGGTCGCCTGCGCCAGACCCTCAGCCCACAGCGGGCCCAGGCGATCCTCGATCAAGGCGCCGACCAAGGCCTCCTTCGACCCGAAGTGGTAGTGCACCGCGGCCGCGTTCGCCCCCGCCGCGGCGCAGATTCTCCGCACCGACACCTCGTCGTACGGCTCGCTCAGCAGCGACGATTCGGCGGTGGTCAGCAGTAGCTGCCGCGTTCCGGCCCCGGCTCCATCACCCATGCACAGCAGTGAAACACGTTTCAATCGATAATTCAATCATTGATTGAAACGTTGATTCACCGGTGCGCGCTCCCCCGGCTTGTAGGGCGTGGGCCTGTCTACGCGCGGCCGTGACCATTCCCAGGCGCTCACGTCGAGTCGCCGAGCGGCGCGTGCCAGCGGGTGGTGGGAGCTATCGCTCCGATGTCATGCAATTGCGGCGTCGCGAAGGGGATGGGAACGCTGTTGCCCCTCGCCGTGCGCGCCCGGATCTGGTACACCTGAGCTATGGCCGACGATGCAGACCTGAGTCCCGACGCGATCCGCGCGTCCCTGGCGCAGCTGACCGTCGACCCCGAGGCCGACCTCGCCGCCGCCCTCGCGGCCCAGCAGTACCTCGCGGCGGCCGACACCGACGCCCGGCGCCGCTCACGCGACGCCGCATGATCCGAGGCGAAATCTGGCTCCACGCACCAACTCTCGGCACCACCGTCTCCCCCCGCCGTGACCTGGTAGTCATCATCTCCGATCAGATGATCATCGAAAGCCCCTACCGGTGGCTGCACGCGGTCCCGATCAGCGACGCCGACCCCGGACACGTCCTGGCCACCCTGACCAGCCACGGCTGGGCCGATGTCCTCGAACTCACCCGCGTGTACCGGCCCTGGGTCACCGAAAAGGTCGGCGAACTCACCGGCGAAGAACTCGACGCCCTCGACGCGCGCCTGCGCACCGCGCAAGGTCTCAACCGCCCCGACTAACCACTGCGGTCCGACGTGCTGCGGCAGGGCTGTGGGCGCCAAGGTGCGGGTACATCGTCAGCTGACTGCGTGCCAAACCACCGATCGGTCACCTGTCTCGAGTGAATGCATGCGAAGCCGCAGCTCCGCCGCGGCCGCTGGTGTCGATGGTGCCCGACGGATGTACGAGCCCAACGAATGTAGTTCGATCAGTGCCTGCAGCACGGGCCATTGTGCCCAGTCGAGCAGATCACGCCCATACGCCTGGGCGAACTGCCCCCGCGCTGCGCGAGATTGGTGAAAGTGGTCTGGAATCATCATGACCAGATCCAATTCACGTGGGCCCACGCAGCATCCGTCCCAGTCGATGAGCTTCCACTGCCCGCCCTGCCGGACCACATTCTCCTCATGCACATCGGCGTGAATCAGACCGTGCCCCAACGGGAATCGGGTCTCGGTGAACTCGGCGATCACCGACTCGGTCCGTTCCAGAAGCCACGCTCGCTCAGCGAGATCGAGTGCGGGTACATGCCGTGCGCTGTCGATCTCCAACGCTTCCAGGAGTCGGGCCAGCGGACGATATCGCGGCATGGCGAACGGAGGCACGGGTACACCGTGCAACCGGCGCACAAGCTCGCCGAGCACGTCCGGACCAGGTTGGGCTGGGCTGGGGCAGTACGGCCAGATGGTCGCTACCGCGGTGTCGGTGATGATGGGTTGTGTTGTGGGAGTGGGCGCGAGCGCGATGTCGGTGCCGGTCGTGCCGAGCCATCGGGTGACAGCGATCGAGGTGGCCGCCCGTCGCCGCCGCAGGTCTGTATTGGGCGCCAAGCGCACGATCAGCGCGTCCTCGGGAAGCAGGTAGACCGCGTTCGAGCGCTGATGTAGCAATTGCGCGCCGCTGTCATCGACACCCAGCACCGCACAGACTTCCCGGAGTTCGGTCGCGCCGGGGAGTACGGAGTCGGCAGCCACAGCAGTCTCTCTCCCCCGGCAGGCTCGTTCAGCCGGCCAGATCGGCGAGCACAGAACGGATATCGTGCCGGAACTCCACAACCTCACTTCGGTGGGAGGTTCGCCTGGCCAAATCACCCAGATCCCGTAGCCGCGCGTAGCAACGTTGCGAGGACACATCCGCCACGGCCTCGATGGCTCGGCGCCCGTACCGCAACGCTGTGGGCAGATCCCCGGTCTGGAATGCCGCCCCGGCCAGGGTCGGTAAGACAACAGCCCGACTGCGCGCTTGATCGTCGGTATGCGCCAGCACCGCGGACGAGAGTCGCTCGACCGCCTCTTGCGCGAACCGAGGCTGGGTCAAAGACAGCAGATACAGCGAATGCCCTTGTTGCGCTGCGACTTCGGCATCATTGACGAACCACGCCCAGGGCGGGTTATTGCCCAGATCGGTCGTCGCGTACAGCTCCTGTGATTGTGAAAGTGCGCGATGGGTCGGTTCAGCCTCACCGAGTGCCGCCCAGCACCACGCCATGACCGCCGAGGTGTACCCCGCAGTGATGGTGCTGACTGGATACCGGCGACTGTTCGCGGTCGAGGCGGCGAGCTGGGTCAGCTGTAATGCGTCGTCAGGGTGGTTCAGGTGCAGGGATTGGTGGGCCATATCGAGCAGGATGCTCACCGACATATCGGTGCTGCGGGGATGGTCTTTGCCCTTGTAGGTGGTACGCAACGCGTAAATCCACAGTGCGCGAGCGTGATTGTGCCCTTCTACGCTGGTGGCGGAGTCGTAGGCCAGCCACGCGGTCATGGTCGCCAGTTCCGCGGTCGCGATGTACATGCGAGTACGGATGTTCGAGCTACAGTCGGCATTCTCGAGCGCGCAGATTTGATGCAGCTCGGTCAATGCCGCCGCATGGCACAACCCGGCACCATAGGCCAGATCCGAGCGGCGGAACCCATCGGTGATCGCTTCTACACCGCGAATATCGGCGCTGCCGATGCGTTTACGGATCACCGGTGTGAACTGACCCGGCAGCCGATGCCCCAACCGCTCGAGCTCCGGACGAAGGCTTGCGCCAAGTACGGCAGCAGTGGTCAGCCCGAGGAAATCGCGTCGCTCCACCCACTCCACCTCCTCGCTCGCCAGGCTACCGGGCAAATCGGATGTAAACCCCAGCAGCCGTGCGGGAATGCCCAGGACCCGTGAAATCCGGGCGGCGATCATCACCGAACTCAGTCGCCGCAGCCCACGCTCGACGTCGGATACACGGGACTGATTGAGATCCAGCAGTGCACCCAACTGCATCTGGGACAACCCCGTGGTGGCACGTACCGCAACGAAGATCGACCCGAAGTCGTAGTCCCGCAGGGCTTTGCGTATCTCGGGACGCTCGAAGAACCCCATCGGAAGAGGGTGGGCGAATCCGGCGCGGCGCGCGCACGATCCGCAGAGTGCGCCACTGATCTCACCCGCCACAATCCCGCTGCACGAGCAACATACTCGTCCGCGCACACCCATGGTCGCCGCCTTGGTTTCGGCCTCCCCCGACTCCGTGCGCACAGCATATGCGCAGTGCGCGACCGGTACTCACAATCGCGACATCTTCGCCCCGGCAAAGCAATACCCGCTGGGGTTAGCCCCGCTGGGTATTGGGCCCCACAACATATCCGGCGATGGTGAGAGCACCGATTCGGTCCCAGCACCCGCCTTGACCAGATCGGCTCACCACACATCAAGGGCAGGAGTCGCACTGGTGAATGCTCATCGTTCCGTTCGTGTCGCAGTCGTGGGACAGGGGTTCGTCGGCTTGCCGGTCGCCATGCTCGCCCAGCGCGCCGGACACACCGTCATCGGGTTCGACACTGATCCCGACCGTGTACTACGGCTCGAGGCCGCCGACTCCTATATCGGTGACGTGTCTTCGGAGCGGGTACGCGAAGCGCTCGACAGTGGCCGCTACCTGCCTACCTGTGACCCCGACGATCTCGCGGAGTTCGATATCGCGCTCATCGCTGTTCCCACCGCGCTCTTCGATGACCAGCCCGATCTGAGCTGTATCGAGGCAGCCAGCAAAACCCTTGCGAGCTATGTTCGCCGCGGGTGCACGGTGATCCTGGAATCGAGCACCTACCCCGGCACCACAGAGGAAGTCGTTCAACCGATCCTGCAATCCTCCGGATTGCGGGCAGGCAAGGACTTTCACCTCGGCTACTCCCCCGAACGTGTCAACCCCGGGGCCGGACTCGACGCCATCGCCCGCGTCCCGAAAGTTGTGGCCGGAATCGATCCCCGTTCTCTCGACGCCGTAGCGGCGTTCTGGCAGGGCTTGGTCGACACGGTAGTGCTGGCCCCCAGTGTTCGCACCGCCGAGTTCACCAAACTGATGGAGAACAGTTTTCGCCTGATGAACATCTCTTTCGTCAACGAGCTCGCCCGCAACGCGGCCACGCTCGGGGTGTCGATCTGGGATGCGTTAGCGCTCGCGGCGACAAAACCCTTCGGCTATATGGCATTTGAGCCGGGTATCGGCGCGGGCGGGCACTGCCTACCCGCGGATGCGGCGTATCTGTCCTGGCGGTTGCGCAAAGCCGGGCGCGAATCCTCGCTGATCGAGACCGCGACCCGCATCAACCAGGAGCAGCCCGCCGCCGTCGCCGCACGCATCCTGGCCCGGCTTCGACGCCCTGGCGTGCCGGAGCGATCCGCGCGGGTGTTGGTGATCGGCGTGACCTACAAGCCCGATATCGCCGACGTTCGTGAGTCCAGCGCCCTGAAAGTGGTGGAACTGCTGCGTGAGCACGGTGCCCAGGTGCAGGTTATGGACCCATACGCCACCCATATCACCGGAGTGCTCCCCAATCTGACCCCCGAGCTCCTCGCCGATGCGGCGATCGTCGCGCTGCTGGTGGCGCACCGGTGCCTGGACTACGAGCTGATCCGTACCGCCCGCCACGTCTTTGACGCCTGCGCGGTGTTGCCACCCGGCCCGACCATCGAACGTCTTTGAGCCCCAACTTATTTCGCCGAAGAAGGAGAGACCATGAACCCGAAACATGTGGTGATCACCGGAGGAGCCGGATTCATCGGCTCACACGCGTGCCGCGCCCTACTCGATCGCGGGGACTCCGTGACCGCGATAGACAACCTCAGCACCGGCCACCTGGCCAACCTTGATGATCTGGCCAGCCATCCGAAATTCGCACTGCGCCAAGCCGATATCACCGCCGCCTCGACGTTCACCGACCTCGATACCGTCACCCACATCCTGCACCTGGCCTGCCCCGCGAGCCCCAAAGCCAACACGCGCATGCCGATCGACACCATTCTCGCCGGCACCGTGGGCACGGTGAACGCCCTGGACATGGCCGCCCGCGCCAGCGCGCGCATCGTATGCGTGTCCTCCTCGGAGGTGTACGGCGACCCTCTCGAGCACCCCCAGCCCGAAACCTATCGTGGCAACTGCGATCCGATCGGCCCCTACAGCGCCTACACCGAAAGCAAACGTGTCCTCGAAGCCGCGTGCGCGGCCCACCAACGCCAAGGCACCCGCGTGGGGATCGTGCGACCGTTCAACGTCTTCGGCCCAGCGATGTGGCCCGAGGACGGGCGGGTGGTGTCCTCGTTCTGCGCGGCCGCGCTTCGAGGAGAAACCCTCTCGGTCGCCGGTGGCCGCCAAACCCGCTCGTTCACCTACATCGCGGACTTCATCACCGGACTGATCTCGATGCTCGACAATGAAAGTTTCGGGCCGATCAACCTCGGCGACCCCACCGAGATCACTATCGGCGAACTCGCCGCGTTGGTCATCGATGTCGCCGGAACCGGCGACATCGCCCGCACGCACAGCCGCGACGCCGAAGTGAGCGTGCGTCGCCCGAACACCACCCGCGCGGAAAACCTCCTCGGCTGGCACGCCAGCACCCCCTTGCGAGAAGGCCTGCGGCACACCCTGGACTGGATGGTGCCACTGGTGAACGTGTCGACGGTGCCGCGATGAGCACGGTCAACTTCGTTGTTCCGCCTAGCTGGAAGACAGTCGCGAACCTCACCCAACTAAGCTGTCAGGCCGCCACAGTCGGGGAGGCGATCACCTGGTTCGCCGAGCAGTATCCGACCTTGCGCGAACGGATCCTCACCCCCACCGGCCGCCTGGCACCCTGGACGCTGGTGTGCTTGAACAACATCGATATCCACACGCTGCGGCAACTCGATACCCCGCTCACACTTGCGGTGGTCGAAATCCATCTCATCGGCGCGCTGATGGGAGGCTGAGATGCACGACATGATCGAAATCCCATCTGCCACGGTCCAGATCGGGGCACCCGAGCATCACCTGGACGAGATCACCCAGCAGCAAATCTACGGGCGCAGCTGGTTCGAAGACGAAGCACCACAACATATCCGGCACATCCCGACGTTCTGGATCGATCGTCTACCGGTGACCAATGCCGAATTCGCCGAGTTCACCGAACAATCGGGACATCGCACCGGCGCCGAACAGCGCGGATTCGGCCTCATCTACGGCCGCGACTACTGGCGGGACGCCCCCGGAATCTATTGGCGGCAACCCGTCCCCGGCCTCGACGCGCTCGTTGCGTTACCCGATCACCCGGTTGTGCACGTCGATCACTCCGACGCCCTCGCCTACGCCGCCTGGGCCGGCAAACGCCTACCGACCGAGTTCGAATGGGAATACGCCGCCCACGGCCCAACCTGGACCGCCTACCCGTGGGGCAATACCTGGAATCCGGCCGTCGCCAACAGCGCCGAGCATTGGGCAGGCCCGATCGCGGACCTGGCTGCATGGAAGATCTGGTGGGCGGAGCGCCACGCTCTCTATGGAACCCTTCCTGCCACAACGAAAGTCGGCGAGTTTTCCCCCGCCGGGGACTCCGAATTCGGCGTCGCCGACCTGGCGGGCAACGTCAGCGAATGGACCTCGAGTTCCTATGGCGGGTACGACCCATTCAGGCACTACGACCCCGCGTTGACCGCTGCTATGCTCCACCGCTATCGCGTCGTGCGCGGCGGGGGCTGGAAACACATGAGATGGCAGGTCCGCACGACCGAACGCATGGCTTGTATCCCACGGCACAGCTGCTTCGATCTGGGGTTCCGCTGCGCCACCGACGCCCGACCCGACAACCAGCAAAGGGGATAACCCAGTGCGCGCACTCATCACCGGCGGAGCCGGATTCATCGGCTCCCACCTGCTTGACCACCTGGTGGCCGACGGCCACCAGGTCAGTGTCATCGACAACCTCGCCAGCGGCGACAAATCCCGCATCCCGGACACCGTCACCCTGCACGTAGTCGATATCCGCGACGCCGCCGCGGTCACCGACATCATCACCGCCGAAAAGCCGTCGGTCATCTACCATCTCGCCGCCCAGATCAGCGTGCGGCACTCGGTCACCGAACCCCGCTTCGACGCCGAAACCAACGTGCTCGGCACCTTGAACCTCATCGAAGCCGCCCGCGCCGTGTCCGCGCGCATCATCATGGCCTCCACCGGTGGCGCAATGTATGGCGACGGCGTCCCGATGCCCACACCCGAAACCCAACTTCCCAAAACCCAAGCGCCCTATGGCATCTCGAAATACTGCGCCGAACAGTACCTGTCTCTCAACAACCGTCTGCACGGCGCGAAACATCTGTCGCTGCGGTTGGGCAACGCCTACGGTCCCCGCCAGGATCCTCACGGTGAAGCCGGAGTTGTCGCGATCTTCTGCGGCCTGATCGCCCACGGCCAGACCCCCACGATCTTCGGCGACGGCACCCAAACCCGCGACTATTTGTACGTCGCCGACGTCGTGCAGGCATTCCTTGCCGCCGCGACCTACACCGGCACCGAATCGGTGCTCAACATCGGCACTGGCAAAGGCACCAGCGTGCTCGAACTCCTGGACGCCGTGAATCACGCCGCAGGCACCACCATCACCGCCAACCACGCACCCGCCCGCACAGGAGAATGGAAACACGGCGCGCTCGATTCCTCGCTTGCCACACAAGAACTCGGCTGGAGCGCGAGCACCACCATCACCGACGGAATCCGCCACACCTACGAACAGCTCACCGCCTGAACCCGCCTTCCGGCAGGCTGGTCCTGACCACCCAGGACCAGCCTGCCCGAGACCAGTGCATGATCTGCCCGGAAAGAGGTGCCGATGCTCGTGGACTGGAGCCGCCAGCGCGTGCTTATCATCGCCCCGCACCCTGATGACGAGGCAATCGGATGCGGCGGCCTGATCAGCCGAGTCACACACCACGGCGGGCAAGTATTCGTGCTCTGGGGCACGATCGCCGATATCGCCGACTTCACCGCCACTGGCCACTCAACAGCCGACCAACGACGCCAGGAAATGGCCGCCGCGCAAGCATTCTGGCCACTGGACGGCCACCATCTCGCCCTGCCAGGCGACCACTACAACCTGCACCTGGACACCATCGCGCGCGCGGACCTGATCGACCTCATCGAACGCGGCGACCACCCACTCGCACTAGCGAACCTGCGCCCCACCGTGGTCGCGATCCCCGACCCTTCCAGCTACAACCAGGACCACGCTGCGCTCGGCACCGCAGCGATCAGCGCCCTCCGACCTGGACCCGATACCTACCGGCCACAACCCGACCTCATCCTGATCTACGAGGAAGTTGGCGACCCCTGGACCGCCGGGGCACCGGTCATTACACCAGAGTTCTTCCTCGCGCTCACCGACACCGATCTCGACCGCAAAATCGCCGGACTTCGCCTGCACCAGAGCCAATGGCGCTCACAACCCCACACGCGATCCGAACACGCACTACGCGGCCTCGCCGCCGTCCGAGGTGCCCAATCTGGCCACCAGTGGGCCGAGGCTTATCACTGCATACGAGCCACGACCTAGCCCCACCGGCCAACTGGAGCTCAACATGATTCACAACCAGCCCTTTGAGGACGCATTCGGGCAGGCACTACTCGACGAGCTGGACACCGGTGATGTCTTCGAGATCACCGAACGCGACGACGGATACATCAGCGCACGTCCGATCCACCGCTACTTCGCCCAGTACCCCGACTGGTCAGATCTGGAAAGCAGCGCCATCAATCAATGCCGAGGCCGAGTCCTCGACCTGGGAGCCGGCGCCGGACGAGCCGCCATCGAACTCCAACGCCGTGGCCTGCCGGTACTAGCAGTGGACCCCTCACCCGGAGCAGTCCAGGTATGCCACCGCCGGGGCGTCCACAACATCGTCGCCGGAACCATAGACCAGCTTGCGCCGACCGCGAACCCATTCGACTCTGTGGTGATGCTGGGCGGCAACCTCGGTCTCCTCGCAAACCCCACCAGGGCAGTCGAATTCCTGAACGACCTCGCGCGCGTCACGGCACCCGATGCTCAAGTGTTCGGCATCGGGACCGATCCCTATCCCACCCATGATCGCGATCACCTGGCCTATTACCAACGAAACCGCACACTCGGCCGCCTCGGCGGGCAACTTCGCCTGCGCGTCCGCCACCACGCAATGTCGACACCATGGTTCGAGTTGTGGATGGCCTCTGAGGAGGAACTGAAATCCGTTCTGACACAAACGGTGTGGGAGCTGACCGATATTAGATCAGATGGTGCCGTTTATCTGGCGACCCTCACGAAGCGCCATTCCAATTAGCCCACCCAGTGTGATGCAGCCATGGACCTTCGTTCAATGCGCGACCTTGCTCAGAGTTCCCACGCCCATCTGCGAATCCCCCTTGGTGATCGTTGACAGCGCGAGCGACGCCAACCGGCAGGCACACTTTCGGCCCACCTGTCCCTCACCGATCTTGATCGACGAAGATCGCAGTCATACAGCTTGTATGACTGCGGTGGCGAATTCTCAACGAACACGAACGATCTAGACGCGGTTGGGAACGAAAGCAATTGATATACAGTCACTTTGGAGAATCTCGCAAACGTTCAGCCGATCTTGAACTCCCAGTTGCAACGTAACCGCCTCAATCGACCCACCCTCGCACGCCGGTTGAGCCGGCACGGCAAGCTCTTCAATACCGACGAATCCCGATAACGCGGAGCCCACTACGGGGCGTGATCGGCGACAACGAATGTCCAGATGCTGGCCACGCGGGGAGCACTCAGCGTGCATTGACTTCGACGGAGCGTGACTGGCTCATCCCTGCGTGTGTGGGGAGCACACTTCCTGACCAGCGCGTCTTCACATTGCCGACGACTGCGCCCAATGTATGCCCAGTTCCCGCACCGGCAACGCCATAGTCGGCAAGCTCCTCGACGACATACAGGCCGGTGTCGGCCTGGACGAACAGCCCTTCGATTAGCGGCTGATCATCCGTTCGCGCAGCGCGGTCCGCGCCACTGCGGCCGCACCACGCACAACCAGTCCGGTCGCGACCAGCGGCGCGAACGCCATCCAGGGCGTACCCCGGTGGTAGTCACAGTAAAAGCGAAGGGCGCTGCGGTGGTGGGTGCGAACCTTGCGATAGGGCGCGGACCGCATACTGCCGCCTTCGCGGTGGCGGATCTCTACATTCGGATCCAGCACCACCCGATACCCGGCGCGGTGCATGTCCAGGGCCATCTTGGTTTCCTCGAAGTAGAGGAAGTAGCGGTCATCGAACCCGCCTACCGCGTCGAATGCGTCGCGGCGAAACAACATGCAGCAGCCGGAAATCCAGTCCACATCCGCCACTTCGGTGACCGGGGTACCGAAGTATCGGCGCGTGGCCGGATTGCCCGGCCACAGCCCACCCAACACCGCGTGCGCGATGCCGACCGCCAACGACGGGAACCGCCGCCCACTCGGATACGGGGCACCGTCCAGGCGAGCAATCCGCGGCCCGATCATGCCGATTCGCTCATCAGTCTTGGCGGTCTCGACCAACGTCGCGATCGATCCCGCCATGAGTTGTGTGTCGGGGTTGGCGACAAGAATCCATTCCGCGCTGGTCGCGGCGGCGGCCTGGTTGATCGCCGCCGCAAGCCCGACGTTGCGGCGGTTGCGGATGACACGGCCGCCGAAGGCTTCGACAATCTCAGCGCTGGCGTCGGTGGATACGTTGTCGACCCCGATCACATCCACCGCGTATGGCTCCACCGCCGCCGTGAGGGTCTCGAGGAAACCGGGCAGATCCTCGGCACTCTGGTAGGTCACCAGGGCCAAGCCAACGGTCTTTTCATCCGTGCTGGGCATGACGGCGAACCTACCACCGCTCGGCCTCCAACGCGCCGCCGATCACAGCACCGACCAGGCGGTCTGTCGCAACAAGTGCCTTCACCGGCAACACATAAGGGATAGTTTCGTTCCTGCTGACCCACAATTCCGACAAGGGGACATCACATGCGCGACTTGTCCAAACTGGTCAAGGCGTACGACATTCGCGGACTCGTCGGGGATGAGATGGACACCGAATTCGTGCGTGAAGTCGGCGCGGCCTTCGCGCTCCTGGTCGGAACTTCGGTCGCGCTCCTGCATGACATGCGGCCCTCATCCGAACCGTTCGCGATCGCGTTCGCCGATGGCGTCACCAGCCAAGGCCACAACGTAATCTTCTGCGGGCTCGGCTCGACCGACCTCGTGTACTACGCGGCCGGGCATCTCAATGTCGCGGGCGCGGTGATCACCGCCAGCCACAACCCGGCCCGCTACAACGGAATCAAGCTGTGCAAGCCGGGCGCGGCACCGGTCGGGCAAGACACCGGCCTGGCCGATATCCGGCGGACCCTCGAGAACGGTATCCCCGAATACCGGGGTACCCCCGGCAGAATCACCCGCCACGACCTGAGCCACGACTACGCGGCCTATCTGCGTGAGCTGGTGAACCTGTCCCATATCCGACCTCTACGCGTGGTGGTGGACGCCGCTAACGGGATGGGCGGACACATGGTGCCCATCGTGTTCGATGGGCTGCCGCTGGAGGTGACGCCGATGTATTTCGAGCTCGACGGCACCTTCCCCAACCATGAAGCGAACCCGCTCGATCCGGCGAATCTCGTTGACCTGCAACACAAGGTCCGTGAAGTCGGGGCGGATATCGGATTGGCGTTCGATGGCGACGCCGACCGCTGTTTCGTAGTGGACGAAAACGGCGTCCCGGTGCCACCCTCGGTGATCGTGGCCTTGATCGCTACGCGCGAGCTCGTCAAGACGCCCGGGGCATCGATCGTCTACAACGTGATCACCTCCCGCGCGGTACCCGAGATCGTCACCGAGCACGGCGGCACCCCGGCCCGTACGCGGGTAGGCCACACGTACATGAAATCGCTGATGGCACAGGAAGATGCGGTATTCGGCGGTGAACACTCCGGGCATTACTACTTCCGCGATTTCTGGCGGGCTGACACCGGGATGCTGGCGGCCATGCACGTCCTGGCGGCGCTCGGCACCTCCGATCAGCCGATGTCTGCACTGGTAGCCCAATACAGCCGCTACGTCGCCAGCGGCGAAATCAACTCCGAAGTCGCCGATACCACCGCCACGCTGGCCACCATCGAAAAGCACTTCGAGGGTGCGGAAACCGATCACCTCGACGGGCTGACCGTGCAGCTCGACGGTGGGGCCTGGTTCAACCTACGGCCTTCCAACACCGAGCCGCTGCTGCGACTCAACGTGGAAGCGGCCGATGCCGAGACCATGACCCGCATCCGTGACGACGTGCTCGCCCTGGTCCGTGGCTTACCTGCCGAACCTTCCTCCGAATGAGATGATGCCGCCGGACAACGCCGGGCGGCGCCACCTCGTTTCTGTTGTTCTGCAACGGTTCTCAGTCGTTGCCGCGTGGCCCAGCGACTCCGAATATTTCGTACAGAATCACGCGGCCAGTTGGTCACGGGCCGGACGCATCCGCAGGCCGCTCACGACATCCTGGGCGCCGATACCGGTTTGGCCGAAGCACGCGCGTATCTGGGTGACACGTTGGGCGCCAACAGCACCGCCAGGCTCGACCACGTCGATTTCCGCCGCCGAGCCCACGCCGCGGTCAGTCCAACCGATTCGCCGCTAACCGAATCGGTGACGTGACGCGGACGAATAGCCTGTAAGAGCAGAGCACGTCACTCGCCCGCGATCGCGTGAGTGCGGGCCGATATCGTGGACCGATGAGTGCCGCCGACTGCCCGGACTCGCGGTCACTGCGCATGGCACGCGCGTACCTGGGGAAGACCGTCGAGCTCATCATCGACCGGCCGTGCGGGAGCCTGCACCCCACCTACGGCTTTCGGTACGAAGCGAACTACGGCTACGTACCCGGAACTCTCGCACCGGACGGTGAGGAACTCGACGCCTACTATCTGGGTGAGTCAGTACCCCTGCGCAGTGCCCGCGGGATCTGCATCGCCATCGTGCACCGCACCGGGGACGATGATGACAAACTCGTCGTTGTCCCTGAGGGGTGCCCACTCGACGACACCGACATCGTGGCTGCGGTGGCCTTTCAGGAAATCGCCGGCCGGTATCGAATCGTGCGGCAATGATCGGGTGCTCAGGCTGAAGGCGTGCCCGGTCGGGTGATGAAGCGTGCGATGTGTTCGAGGCCGGGTCGATAGCCATCGGTGGTGTCGACCGTCAGTTGTGCGACTTCCAACCTCACCGGCACAAAGGGATCGATCGACTGCGCGTCGGCGGCCATCGCTGCGATAAGAGCGTTGTCGTTGTGGGCGCGCCGATGGGGGTTGATCGCTGCCCTTCCGGCTATGCGTTCGTACAGCACCGATTGCGGTGCGGTGCAATGGATGATGCGGATGTCGGCGAACTCGGCCAGGGGCGCGAGGTTGGGGCGCCACAGCGTGTCCTGGAACGCGGCTTCGGCGATGAGGCTGACACCGGCGCGCGCCAACACGGTCACGGTGTCGAAGAACGCGTGCAGCGCAGGAACATTGAGATCCTCGAACCCGGTCTCCGGAGATGATGTGCTGTTCAGGACCATTCCCTGCTTGATCTCGTCGCGAATGATCGCCGGAACGCCGAGGTCATCGGCGAGGGTGTGCGCGAGCGTTGATTTACCCGAGCCGGGTGGGCCGCTGACGATCGCGATCACCGGTGCCCCTGGGGAATTGGCCATGGCGAAGTCTGACAGTTCATGCTCGGTGTTGTGTTCCAGGCGTCCGGCGATGGGTCGGCGAGGCGGTACGCGATGACGCCTGAGTCGGCGGGTCAGGATCGACCCGCCGACTTTCCGACCGGAACACTTGCGTGCGCGATATGGATCGGCAAGCGTGGGCAGCAAGAGGTCGATATCTGCCGGTGAGGATCAGGGATCGGCATGACCCGAGGTCTGTGCCTACTGCGGGGAGGTCGAGTACATGCAGGAACGAATTCCGGTCACCCCGCGCAGAGCAGACCGCCACCGCACGTGGCAATTGTGGGCCGGACCTGCCCCGGCTCCGTTGGCCGAGGCCCACCCGCACCACGACATCCTCATGACCGGGATCGACGTGACGGGGTCCGACGGACGCGCAGAAGGCTGGGCGTGGGGCGGGCCGCCGCCCACCGAGAACGATCCGGTGCAAGGGGGCGGCTCCCACACCGAGGACGGTCGCACCGAATTCGTGACCCTGCGGTTCCTGGCTCGACTCCCCGCAGTCCATATCGAGACCACCCGGCGCACGTTCACCGTCGACGCACGCGCATTCCCGTCTCACTACGGGCTGAAGTTCTGGGCCCAACCCATGGAGTCGGGTGAAGAATTCGTCGCGGCCTACGCCGACCCCGGCCAACGGCCCCGACTCGACGACACTGCCCTGCGGTAGAGCCGACTCGTGCGACGCTGACCGGGTTGTTGGTTATCGATGGTGGCTGTGGGAGATGGTGGTGGTTGTGGCCTCTGGTGGTGTGCATCCTGACGTGGCGCAGGCGTGCGGACTTTTCGACTCTGTGGGGGTGGGGTTCTCGGGTGCGGTTCCTGAGGCTGCGAACTCCGAGTACGGGGCGTGTGTGGTCGAAATTGGTTGTGGGACTGCGAGATTCCGAGTGGGCAAGCTGACCCCGACCAAGGTGGGGTTGTTCGTGGCAGTGTGGCGACGCGCCGCCGATGGGTCGACCGAGCCGTTCGCTGCCGAGGATGGCACCGATGTATTGGTGGTGACGGTCCGTGAGGGGAAGCGGTTCGGGGAGTTCGTGTTTCCCACGTCCGCGTTGGCCGAGCACGGGATCGTGTCCACTGCGGGCAGAGGTGGTAAGCGGGGGTTTCGGGTGTATCCGCCGTGGTCGGTGACCGCGAGGGGGCAAGCGAGTCGATCGCAGGCGTGGCAGTGTGAGTACTTTCTCGACCTTCATGATGCGCGGCGGATTGACCTGGTGCGGTCGCGCAGGCTGTACGACCTCGTATGGCCTTGTGCGGCAACGTAATTCGTCATCACCATGGTGTCGGGTCGGGAGTCTTTTCGCCCATGCGGTTGATCGTCTGGCCACCGCGGGGCGGATCGCGCGCGATTGCGGGCTGGTAGCGCTCTCGGAGGAGGTGTGCGGGCTGATCGATCTGGTGGTGGATTGTGCGTGGATTACCGCGCAATCGCTTGCGCCGCTGGAGGTTTCGGCGCCGGTGCGGCCGGATTGGGTCGAGTTGGCCGAGGTGGCGGGGCGTGCGGATCGGGCCGATGAGGTGCTGCTGGCTCGGCATCCCGTCGACAGCATCTTCTCGAGCGGTCATGGCGCGATCCGTGCGATCGGTGCGGAGGTGCGGGCCGCGGTGCACAACATCGCTGCTGCCGCTCACGCAGTCGAATTGCTGCTTGTGCGTCGCGATGGGGCGCTGGTGTCGCCGTAGGCGGACCAGGACGCGTCCGGGCTGCGACACGCGCTCCCGCCTTCGGGTCCCGCGCTTGCCCTACCAGCGTTGATATCACTTGGGTATGACTCCGGTCCTACTGCGTCTGGTGGCGGCAGTTATCGGTGGAATCTCGTTGGTCATCGGCGCACCCGTGCTGGCGATGGCGCGACTGGCGGTAGCGATACCGGGAGTCCCGATCGCGGTGCGCAATAGAGCCCGGCTGGTGATGCTCGCGGCGGCGTTCGTGCTCGTGTACGAACTCGGGGGCAGCGTGGCGGTCCCCGGGCAGCGTGCGGGACGCCAGGGCGGATGCGATCGCCTGGCGGCGTTGAACCGGCGGTTCTACGGCTGGGGATTCGCCGCCGCCGGAGTCCGCCTCGAGTGTGCGCCGCCGCCGCGGGTGGCACCGGATCGGCCGGTGATCGTGCTGGCCCGTCACGCCGGGGCGTTCAACAGTGCTCTGATGGCTCATCTGATCGCCCGCGATCTGGGCCGCGACACCTACACGATCGCCAAACGGTGCGCCGCGTTCACCCCGGGGCTGCGCCGGGCCTATGAGGCCTCGGGAGTGGTGTTCTGCCGGTTCGATGAACAGGGCAAAACCCGAGCGGTGCAACAACTTCGAGAGCAAGCCGTCGGCGCGCTGCCGAGCGATGCGTTGCTGCTGTTTCCCGAGGGAACCAACTATTCGGCCAAACGCTGGCGCGAGGCCATCGCCGCGTTGCGCGCCGCGGGCCGCGACGCCCACGCGCGCCGCGCCGAGCAGTGCCCGCATGTGATGCCGATTCATCCCGCCGGTGCGTGGGCGCTGGTCACCAGCGCTCCCACCGCGGACGTGGTGGTGCTGGCTCAGACCGGGCTCGAGGACTTGGCTTCGGGGACAACAGGTTTGGGCTATCCGCCCAGCGGGCGCGGGGTCGTCGAGGTCGGCTGGTGGCATTTTCGCGCCGATCAGATACCGCGTGAGCGTGATGTGTTCGCGCTGTGGCTGAGCCAGCGCTGGTGCGAGGTCGACGCGTGGATCGCCGCGGCCCGGCGCGGCGAGCACCCCACCGCACCCGCGCTCACCGAGCCTGCCGCGCCCTCGATCCGAACCTGACACCGCTCCCGGCGAAGGGAAACCACCCATGGCAGAGGCGATCCCGAGCACGCGGCGAGATGGCGTGCCGCACACCGCGTTCGTGCTCGGCGGCGGCGGCATGCTGGGCGGCTATCAGGTGGGGATGCTGCGCGCGCTGCTCGAACACCACATCACCCCGGATCTGATCATCGGCACCTCGGTCGGGTCGATCCAGGGCGCGATCCTGGCCGCGGACCCGACCCCCGCGGTGGTGCAGGCGCTGACCTCGTTCTGGCAGGACGCGCTCACCCACAAGGTCATGGGGGTGCCGGTGCGGGCGCTGCTGGCGAATCTGGTGCGGTTGCGGCCGGCGCTGGCGACCCAGGATGCGTTGCGCGAGGTACTGATTCGCCATATCGGCGCGCACACCCGCATCGAAGACCTCGCGGTGCCGTTCCAATGCGTGGCGGCCTCGATCGAACGCTCCACCGCCCGCTACTTCGATTACGGGCCCGTGGTTCCGGCGTTGCTTGCCTCGAGTTGTATTCCGGGGCTGTGGCGGCCGCTGCGAATCGGCGCCGAGCATTACATCGACGGTGGCGTGGTGGAGACGGTGCCGCTCACGCGCGCGGTGTCCTTCGGCGCGAGCGAGATCTATGTGCTGCGCCTGCGCCAGCGCGAGCTGGCCCTGACACCCCCGCGCCTGCCGTGGCAGCTCGGGCAGACCGTGTTCGAGGTCTCGCGCCGTCATCGTCTCGGGCAGGTGATCAATATGCGCCCGGCCGGGGTCACGGTGCATCTGCTGCCCACCGGCGAGGATCTGCTCGAGCCGCCCGATACGGGCCTGCACACCACCCTCGCGCAGCAGTTGGAGGTGTTCGCCCGGCGCGTGCGGGCCGGATATGAGAGCACCGTGGCCTATCTCGAGGCCACCGAGGAACGCAAGACCGCGACGATTCGCTCCCGCACCCTCACCCGCCGCTCCCGCCGGGTGCGCGATGCCTCGGCCTCGGCGTCCCCGCTGGTGCGCGCCAAACTCACCCGATTCTTCGACCTGTTCGATCTCGACGGTGATCAACGGGTCACCGATCGCGAATACGCCCGGGCCGCGGACCGCATCTGTGCCGCGTTCGGTGTCGCGCCCGAGAGCGGCACCGGCGCGCGCGTGCATGGCGCGTTCACCGACTTCTGGGCCGGACTGTGCCGCGAGGCCGGGGTCGCGGACGGTGGGGAACTCGATCGCGACCGCTATGTCGCGGCGCTGGCCCGGCTCACCACCGATACCGCCGGATACGAGCGCAATGTGCTGCCCGCGATCGCGGCGATCCTGGCCGCCGCCGATCAGGATCGCGACGCGGTGCTCAATGTGGACGAGTTGCGGGCGCTGCTGACCGCGCTGCGCGTGGATACCGCCGATATTCACGCGGTCTCGCTGCGTCTGGACACCAACAATGACGGTGTGCTGAGTCTGGACGAACTCGACGAGGCGTTCTGCGACTACTTCACCAGCGACGAACCCGGCGCTCCGGGAAACCTGCTGTTCGGTGCCGCGCACTGACGCGGACGCCCCCGGCTCTACACTGCTTCTGCACGATCGCGTTACCGCAGTTCCAGGCATCGACTCTATCGGTCATGAAACGGAGCGGACGATGATCTCAGCGGGAACTCTGGTGCCGGACACCGTCTTTCGTGCCGGAACGCTGGTGCGCAGCGAGGATCTGCCGGTCTCGTTCCGGCCGCAGCACACCGGCGCGGCCTATCGCATCTGGTATCAGGGCGTGGGCTATGACGGGTCGGGCCGCATCGTCTCGGGCTCGGTGTTCGTGCCCGAAGGCGATCCCCCACCCGAGGGCTGGCCGGTGGTCAGTTACGCGCACGGCACGACGGGCCTGTCGGACCGCACCGCGCCCTCGATCGCGGGACTCTCGCGGCCCGAAGCCCGGCACGTGGGCATGTGGTTGCAGTCCGGATACCTGGTCACCGTCACCGACTACGAAGGCCTGGCCTCCCCCGGCCCGCACCCTTACTTCAACGGTGAGGCCGCCGCCGACGACGTGGTCGATATCGTGCGCGCCGCCCGCGGGCTCGGCCACCACGTGAGCCCGCGCTGGGTCGCGGTCGGGTTCTCCCAAGGCGGGCACGCGGCCCTGTTCACCGGGCTGATGGCCGGCAAATACGCTCCCGAACTCGACTTTCGCGGCACCGTCGCGCTCGCCCCGCCGGTGGAGCTGCCGATGATCATCGACATCCAAACCGCCGAGGACACCGCCGCGGTCACCCTGTTCCTGCCGTATCTGCTCGCCGGGCTGCGCACCACGCGCGGGCTGGCCACCGGCGAGTTCATGACCGGGCTGGGCCAGCGCCTGCTCGCATTGGCCGAACACGCCCCGGTGCGCGATATCCATTACGCGGTCGCGGTATTGACCAACCAGGACATCGGCACCACCGGGTTGAGCGCGCGCCCCGGAATCGAGGCCATGCTCAGCGACTGCCGCGTCCCGTGCGCGCGTTTCGATCAACCGGTGCTGCTGGCCGCGGGCACCGCCGACGAGGTCCTGCCCCTGGCCGCGGTCGAACACTTCGCCGCCGAAATACGCAGGGCCGGAACAGATATCGAACTCATCCGCTGCGCTGGAGCCGACCACACCGGCATGCTGTGCGCGGCACCGCGCATGCTCGCCTGGGTCGCCGAACGCATGAACGCCCCTCGCACCGCCGAAACACCCCTTACCCGACGGGGATTCGGGCTGCTGGACACCACCGGCGACGGCTACCTCACCATCGACGACTACGAAGCGTTCGGCCTGCGCCTGGTGCAAGCCTTCGGTGAAGCCCCCGGCTCGCCCCGTGCCCTGGCCGTGCGCGAGGGCTACCGCGCCCTGTGGCATTCGATGGCCGCGCGCGCGGACACCAACCGCGACCAGCGCATCACCGCCACCGAATTCCTCATCTGGCTGCACACCCACTGGGACGACGACGGTTTCGACCGCGACATCACTCCCCTGGCCCAAGCGGTCATCGACCTGGCCGACACCGACCGCAACGGCGTGCTGGACCGCGAGGAATTCATCGCCCTGCTCACCGGGTGCGAGCACACCCGCACCGAAGCCTGCGCCCTGTTCGACCGCCTCGACACCGACCACTCCGACACCATCACCACCGACGAACTCATCACCGCCATCCGCGACTTCTGCCTCGACCCCACCCCCGACAAACCCGGCGCCTGGCTCTTCGGCCGCGTGGGCTGAGATCCACCAAATCTGTTGGTATCACAGGAAATTCGAGATCACGCGCAGTCATCGCCGGGTCGGTCGATAGGTGCCATATGGCTCGCGCGATCGAGCATCCCGGCTCGCGCGGTCCGCACTCGCCCCCTACCTCAACCGCTGACCGCACGCAGGCGACCCACTGCGGTCGAGCCGGCCCGCTGTGCGGTGGCGTCCGCGGCCACGACGGCGGTCCGGTTACCGCGGCCCGCCGACCTGAACTCGGCTAGGACCCGGTGCCCAGGGGCTCGACGGTGGCCAGTTCGGTGAGTCCGCTGATTCGTAGCGCGGACACCAGCAGGGGGTTGCAGATCAGGTGCAGGCGCTCGGCGTGGGCGAACAAGGCGTTGATGGCACCGCTGTCGAGATAGTCGACGCCGCTGAGGTCGACCACGATCGAGGTGGCCTCGGACAGGGTGGCCGCCAGCGCGTCGTCGAACGCCGCGAGGTTGCTCATGTCGATCTCGCCCTGCACGATCAGCATCGGGCGGCCGTCGCTGTGCAGGCCGGTGCGCAGGGTCAGCGGAGTGCTCATGGGGCGATCCTCGCGTACATCTCGACGGTGGTCCCGGTCCGTCCGGGAACGATGGTGACCCGGTCCATCAGGCCGCGCATGAGGGCGATGCCGCGCCCGCGCCGCCCGACCGCGGTGGCGACGGGATCGGGGTTCTTCCAGGTGCCGCTGTCGGTGACCCGCAACCACAACTGGTCGGCCAAGGCGGTGGCGCGCAGGCGGATCACTCCGGCGGGGCGGTCGCGGTGGCCGTGCTCGACCGCGTTGACGCAGGCCTCACCGATGGCGATCACCACATCGCTGATCTGCTGGGCGTCCAGACCGCAGGAGGTGAGCCAGTCGCGCAGGGCGTGCCGGACCGGGGCCAGCTCGCCCGGATCGGCGCGGAAATCGATTTCCAGCGGTCCGGGCTGGCGATACAGCAGCAGTGCGACGTCGTCCTCGTAGCCGTCGGTCGGGGTCAAGGTGCTCATCAGGTGCCCGGCGAGGTCCTCGACCGGCTGGTTCCGGCCACCGTGGACCGCGGTGCCCGCCCGGGCGATCCCCTCGTCCAGCGATCGGCGGCGGCGTTCGACGAGCCCGTCGGTGTAGAGCAGCAGCGTCGCGCGCGCGGGCAGCACCAGCTGGTCCTGGGTTCGGGGCCGGTCGACGCGCACTCCCACCGGCAGACCGTGGACCGGACCCTCGAGGGTGGTGATGGTGCCGTCCGCGTGCACCAGGATCGGCGGAGGATGCCCGGCGCTGCTGTACAGGAGTTCCCCGCTGACCGGATCCAGGACCGCACAGAACACGGTCGTGCACCGCGCCCCGGGCAGCAACGCGGCGAACCGGTCGAGTCCGGCCAGCGCGGGGGCGGGCCGGGCGTGTTCGAGCAGCAGGGCCCGGCAGGCGCTGCGCAGCTGACCCATCACGGTCGCCGCGTCCAGCCCGTGCCCGACGCAGTCCCCGACCACGATGCCGATCCGCTGGTCCGCCAACGGCACGATGTCGTACCAGTCGCCACCCACCTGCAGCGGGCGGGTGGCCGGTTGGTAGCGCACCGCGAATCCGGCGGGCAGCCGGGCGGGACCGAGGATGGCGTGCTGGAGGGCCACCGCGGCCTCACGCTGCTGATCGATCTCCTGCACCCGGTGCAGGCCCTGGCCCAGTCGCGCGGCCAGCACCGACAGCAAGGTCAGATCCTGCGGCTCGATCGGCGGTCGCACGCCCAGATCGAGCCACACGACCAGCCGCCGTCGGGGATAGCCCGCGCTGACCCCGACACATCCGGGCTGATCGAGCCGCGGGGTCGACACCGGCGCCTGGGCCAGGGCCACCAGAGACTCGCGCAGGCTCACCTCGAGCCGGTCCCAGGCGTCGGTGCCGTGGATCAGTTCCGGTTCCGGGTCGAGCCCGGGCGGGTCCGCGAAGGTGGCCAGGATGACCCGGCGGGCTGAACAGATGCGGCGCAGCTCGCGTGCCGCGGCCCGCAGCGCGTCCGGCACGGTGTCCGCTGCCGCCAGCGCCTCGGCCAAGGCGGCCAGGGCGGTATCGCGTTGGGCGGTGTAATGCTCGGCGGTGATATCGCGGACCGTGCCCACGATCGCGTGGCGGCCCGCGGTCGGATTCTGCACCCGGTTGTAGGTGATGCGCACCCAGACCCGGTGCCCGTCGCGGTGCACCAGCGGCATCGTCGCCTCACCGCCGTCGGTCTCCACCAGCCGGGTGAACTCGTGCAGGGCCTGCTGATGGGCCTGCGGATCGGTCTCGGGGGCGGGCCACCACGGCAGGGGCGGGCGATAGGGCAGCGTATCGGTGCCGTAGCCGAGAATTTCGGTGAAGGTGGAGTTGATCTCGACCACGCCGCCGTCGGCGTCGGCGACGAAGAACCCCTCCTGCAATGAATCGATCAGCGCGGTATTCCATCGGGCGTGCTGATCGCGCAGGCGCGCCAGCTGCACCCCGGCGCGGACCTTGGCCAGCAGTTCGGCGGCGGAGAACGGTTTGACCAGGTAGTCGTCCGCGCCCGCGTCGAGTCCCTGGATCGAGGCCTCCTGGCCCGCGCGCGCGGACAGCAGCAGCACCGGCACACCGGCGGTGCGCCGGTCCGCGCGCAACGCCGCCACCAGCCCCAACCCGTCCAGCCGGGGCATCATGACATCGCTGACCACCAGATCCGGTAGTCGTACACGGATCGCCTCCCACGCGGCCTGCCCGTCGGCGACGCTCTCGACCTGATGACCGGCCCCGCGCAGCAGACGCGTGAGGTACTCACGCATATCGGCGTTGTCGTCGGCGATCAGCACGCGCGCGGGCGACCCCAGCGCGGCGGCGTCGACGACGACGGGCAGCTCCGAGTCGGTGATCGCGTCGGCGTTGGGGTCCGGGTCGGTGGCGGGCAGCCACCGCAGCGCTTCCTGGACGAACGGTTCGGCCGAGCCCGCCGCGATCTCCGGGGTGAGCGGTTGGGCGTCGATCACCGCCTCGGGTGGCAGATGCGCGTGGCCGTAGCGCAGCGCGATGGTGAAGGTGGTGCCGCGGTTCACCTGCGACTGCGCGTCGATGGTGCCGCCGTGCAGACCGATCAGCTCCTTGACCAGCGCCAGGCCGATACCGCTGCCCTCGGTCGAGCGCGAGCGCGCGTGCTCGACCCGATGGAACCGGTCGAACAGGCGCGGCATCTCCGCCTGCGCGATCCCGACACCGGTATCGATCACCGTCAGCACCGCGTGCTCGCCCTGGTCGCGCAGGCGCACGGTGATGGTGCCCTCGAAGGTGAACTTCACCGCGTTCGAGAGCAGGTTCAACACCACCTTCTCCCACATGCCCCGATCGAGGTAGACCGGCGCGGGCAGGCCGGGGCAGTCCACCTCGAACCGCAGCCCCGCCCGCTCGATCGCCGAGCGGAACACACTCGCCAACTCGGCGGTCACCGTCGCCAGATCGACCGGCTCGTACCGGGCCTGCATGCGCCCGGCCTCGATGCGGGAGAAATCCAGCAGCGCGTTGACGAGTTTGCCCAGTCGCAGCCCGTTGCGGTGGATCACCTCCACCTCTTCGCGCACCTCGGGTTCGGCCTCGGCCAGGCGGGTCCGCAGCTCCTGTACCGGACCGGAGATCAAGGTCAGCGGCGTGCGGAACTCATGGCTGATATTGGAGAAGAACGTGGTTTTGGCCCGGTCCAACGCGGCCAGCTCCTCGGCCCGCCGTTGCTGGGCCTGATAGCTGCGGGCCACCAGAATCCCGGTCGCGATATGCCCGGCGACCAACTCCACGAACCCGCGGTACGCCTCGTCCAGCAGCCGATACGGATTGAGGGCGGCCACCACGAACCCGACCGGCAGGGCGCCCTGCTGTGCCAGCGGCATCACCAATGCCTGGCGGGGAGGCTGGGACCAGGATCCGGTGGGCAACCCCGCAAACTCGTCCGGGGTGAGGTCGACCAGCGCCGACTCCCCCTGTGCCGTCGCCGCGATCGGCCACACCTGCTCGAGGTCCCGGGCCCGTATGCGCGTCGGTGCGGCCGGGTGCCCGCCCTCGATTCCGGTGGTCGCCACCAGCCGCGCGGTCGTATCGGGCTCGAACAGATAGGTCGCGGTGAAGGGAAGATCGCTGCGGTTGCGGTTCAGTTGATCGCCGAGGAACTCGAGGATCTCCTGTTCGGTGCTGATCACGCTCGGGTCCGAGCCCAGATCACGCAGTGTCGCCATGCGCCGCTCGCCGATGACGCGGTCGGTGTCCTCGGTGACCACACACAGCATGCCGACCACCACACCGTGGTCATCGCGCAGCGGACTGTAGGAGAACGTGTGATAGGTCTCCTCGGGATAGCCCGAGCGCTCCAGGAACAGCAGCAGACCCTTATCCCAGGTCGCTCGCCCGGTCTCGAGCACCCCGTCGATCCGCGGGCCGATGTCGTCCCAGATCTCGGCCCACACCTCGGCGGCCGGGCGGCCCAACGCCCACGGATATTTCTGCCCGAGGGTGTCGTGCCGGTAGGCGGCGTTGCAGAAGAACGTCAGCTCCGGACCCCACGCCATCCACATCGAAAACCGTGACGACAGCAGAATGTCCACCGCGGTCCGCAAACTCTGCGGCCACTCCGCCGGCACACCCAGCGGGGTCGCGGACCAGTCCACGACCGCCAGATCCGGACCTATCTCATCGTCGACACTGAACGACTCCGCCGATACCACCGCGTTCCCGTCCTCGGTTCCATCGTTCTCGTGCAGCCTGCGCTGGCGTTCCCGCGCGGACGCTACCAGACGAAGACCGCCTCGACCTGGGGATATCGGTGAGCGTCGACCGAGCGCACGAGTTGTCGGTCCGCCGAGCCGTGGTGAGTTCGGCGGGCGCGGGCGCGCGTACCCGCGGTCCGAACATCGTGTGGGGCACCGGGATCGGTGACCGCGTCCGGTCCGCTCCGAACGGTCGGCGCGGTGGATATCGCGGCCCGCGCCCACCGGCGGTGACAGCGCGCGCCCCGATGGCGTTGCGCGAGAACCGAATCGGGACACCACACCGCGCGATCGGAGTGCGGTCTCACCGCGCGGCCGTCACCGCCGGCCCCGTGCGAGCCCCGCCCGCGGGGGCGCGTCAGCGCGCGATCGAGATCGCGAAGGGCGCGAACCCGCGCGATCGAATCACGTGCGGTACGAACAGGATCGCCGCTTCGACAGCGCGCGCGGTCTCGATACCGCCGAGATCGGTGATCCATTCGCGTTCCCAGCCCAGGTCCGCGAGCAGACCGCCGACGATCGCCTTGGCCGCGGGGTCCTGCCCGGACAGGAACGCGGTCGGTGCCTGGGACAGCGAGCCCGGCGCGGTCATCACCGAGTACAGCATCGTGTTCAGTGTCTTGACCACCCGCGTATCGGGCAGCGCCGCCTGCAGCTGCTCGGCCAGGCTCGAACCGGGATACAGCAGAGCGGCGGGCAACCCGTCCGGTCCGTCGAGGGTGGCATTGGAGACATCGATCAGGATCTTGCCGCGCAACGGCTCACCCAGCGCGGTGAGCCGTTCGAGCGAGCCGGCGCCCGGGGTGGCGTTGAGGACGATCTGCGCGGCGCCGATCGCGGTGGCGGCCGCGCCCGGCGCGCGGTCCGCCACGCTCACCGTGTGCCCGGCGCGGGCCAGGGCGGTGGCCACACCGCTGCCGACACGGCCGTTTCCGAGAATCGCGAGTGTGCTCATCGTCAAAGTCCTTCTGGTTGTGAGGGTTTCGGTCAACGGGACAGGGTGGCGACCGTGGCGGCGTGCACGCCGGGCGCCGCGGCCAGCACGCTCTCACTCGCCAGGGTCCACGGGCGGCCCTGGGCGTCGGAGACGCGGCCACCGGCCTCGGCGACCAGCAACGCCCCGGGCAGCACATCGGCACGGCCACCGGCGAACTGCCAGAAGGCATCGATGCGGCCCGCGGCCACGTTCACCAGGTGCACGGTGGCCGGCACGGCGATCCGCACCACCAGTGCGTCGATGAGCATCTCGGTGATCGAGGCACCGACCCGGCGCACGATCGTCTCGTCCTCGTCCGGGCGGGCCTGGCTCGTGGCCACGATGCTCAGCCCCAGGTCCGCGGTCCCCGACACGTGCAGCGGTTGCCCGTCCAGGTGAGCGCCGCCACCCGCGAGCGCGGTATAGGTGTGCCCGGTCAGCGGCAGGTGGACCACGGTGAGCACCGGCCGGTTATCGCGCACGAGAGTGGCGGTCACCGCCCACTCCGGCAGCGCGTGCAGATGATTGACATTGCCCTCGACCGGATCCACGATCCACCATTCGCCCGGCGGCAGCGCGCCACCGTCGAACTCCTCACCCACCCAGCGCGCCTGCGGGCGCAGAGCCGCCAGGCGCGGACGCAGGATGTCGAGCACCGCGTTGTCATTGGCGGCGAGCGCGCCCATCAACTCCGCGCGGGTCCGGTACCGCACGACCTCGCCGAAGCGCTCGCCCAGCACCGCACCCGCGGCGCGCACGGCGATCACGGTCTGCGCGAGCAGATCGGCATCGGACGTGAAAGGTGTTGCGAGACTGGTGTTTCGGGATGTTTCGGACATGACTGGTGCTCCGATCCGAGCAAAGGGAAATAAGGTCAACCGGGGCGAGAATCGTGGTGTGCCGCGCCCGCACCTCGAACAGTAGGAGCGCCGATGATTAACATCAAGTGCATGTAAAGCACGGCTAGCATTACCGTCATGCAATTGGATTTGAACCTGCTCGCCGCCCTCGACGCGCTCCTGGAGGAGGGCAGCGTGGCCGGTGCGGCCGACCGCCTGCACGTCACCGCCCCCGCGATGAGCCGCAGCCTGGGCCGTATCCGCCGCACGACCGGAGATCAGATCCTGGTGCGCACCGGGCGCACCATGACCCCGACGCCGTACGCGCTCGCGGTCCGCGAACAGGTGCACGAGTTGCTGGGGCAGGTCCGGGGCGTGCTGGCGCCGAGCCGCGACCTCGACCTCACCACCCTCGAACGCACCTTCACCCTGCGCTGGCACGACGCCCTGGTCACCGTCGGCGGCCCCGCCCTGCTCACCGCCGTGCGCGCCCAGGCGCCGGGCGTGCGACTGCGCTTCATCGCCGAATCGAGCATCGACACCCCCCAATTGCGCCGCGGCGAAGTCGACCTCGCCGCGAACGCGGACCGCCCCACCGCGCCCGAACTCCGCTGCACCCCGGTCGCGCAGACCCGGCAGGTCATCGTCGTGCGGCAGGGCCATCCCCTCACCAGCGCCGAGACCGTCAGCACCGAGCAGTTCGCCGCGGCCGAGCACATCACCGTCTCGCGGCGCGGCACGCTCACCAACCTCCTGGACGAGGCTCTCGCCCGCGAGAACCTCACCCGGCGCGTGGTGGCGAGCGCGCCCACCGAACGCGCCGCGCTCGAATTCGTGCGCGTCTCGGACCTGCTCGTCACCGCCCCCGAAGCCACGACACGCGCGATCGCCACCGACCTGGGCCTGGTCCTGCTCCCCCTGCCGATCGAGCTGCCCCCGGCATGGGCCTACCTGTCCTGGCATCAACGCTATGACACCGACCCCGCGCACATCTGGCTGCGCGATCTGGCCCGCACCGCGTTGACCGATGCGATGACCGAACCCGACCGCACCACGATGTGATCGCCTCGGCTCGGCCGATCGCGTTGTATACCACCGCATTTCACCGTCCGAACACTCAGCCGATCCCTGAGCGCGGAGATCGCCACCCTGACCACCTGCCTGCTCGATCGCTGCGGGACACACATCGGTGAGAGGTCTCCGCGCCGCACCTCGGATCGTCCCGGCGCACACTCGCGCTCGATCGCGCGCACGGCCGGGTGCGGTGATCTACAGTGCTGTAGGGCCGTACTCCGCCTTCGTTGGGGAGGGCACGGAGTGCGGGTAAACAGGGGATCGGCCATGGACTTGCGCGCGGGGACGAGCTTCTGCGGGTTCACTACTCGCAGGCTGCTCGGGCGGGGCGGAATGGGTGCGGTCTATCTCGCCGCGCATCCCCGGCTCGATCGGCTGGTCGCGCTCAAGGTGCTCAACGCGGTGCTGGCCGCGGATCCCAAGGCCCGCAACTCCTTCGAGCGTGAGGCACGGCTGGCGACCCGGCTCGAGCATCCCAATATCGTCGGAGTGTACGACCGCAGCCATCCCGGCGATCAGGACCTGTGGCTCTCGATGCGCTACATCGAGGGCGGTGATGTGACCGCGCTGTTGTCCGCCGCGCCCGATGGGCTGGACGTGGCACGGGTAGCGCGGCTGATCACCGATGCCGCGCACGCACTCGATCACGCGCACGCGCACGGGGTGCTGCACCGGGATGTGAAACCGGCCAATCTGCTCCTCGATCATGATGTGCGGGCCGGAGAACGCGCGGTGCTCACCGATTTCGGGATCGCCCGCACCCTCGACGACACCGCGACCCTCACCAGTGTCTCGGCGACGCTGGCATACGCCGCACCGGAACGGTTTTCGCGGATGCCGGCCGATCATCGCGCCGATATCTACTCCCTGGGCGCGACGCTGTTCCAATTGCTGACCGGCCAGCCCCCGTTCCCGCGCAAGGATCAGGCCGCGGTCATCGCCGCGCATCTGCTCGAACCGGCACCCTCGCCGCGGCAGCTGCGGCCCGATCTGCCACCCGAGCTCGACGCGGTGCTCGCCCGCGCGCTGGCCAAAAGCCCCGAGGATCGCTATCAGAGCTGCGGTGCGCTCGCCGACGCCGTGGAACAGTCCGCCCGAACGCAGGGCGTGAGCGCGGAAAACGGTGCGCCGGTACCGGACTCGACTCCGCCGCCCCGGTTCACCCCGCCACCGCTCACCGGACCGACGACGATCAGCTCACCCGACGCGATCGATGCGCCGGTATCGCAGCCGTCGGCGATCCGCACACCGGCGTCGTCCCCGCCCGCGCAGCCCGTCCTCGCGCCACCGAAACCCGCTGTGCCACACCGCAGATTCCGCCGCAGCACCCGGCTGGCGGTGATCGCGGCTGTCGCGGTGGTGGTGATCGCCGCGTCCACGGTGATCGCGGTCAAATCACTGAGCGGGCACACCCGCGCCACCGATCACTCCGCCGCGACCGCGGGCGCGGTGCCGGGTATGGCACTTCCGGTGCAGCCCAAGGCCATCGCGGTCGATACCGCCACCCACGCGGTGTACGTGACGACCTCGGACAAGAGCGCGCGCCTCGAGGTCGTGGATCCGGTCAGCGGCGCGGTGACCGCGTCCATCGCCTTGCCCGCCGATCGATCCGCGGTCGCGGTGGATCCGGTCTCGCATACGGTCTTCACCGCCGGAAGCGACGGCACCGACCCGGTCATCGACATCATCGATCCGGTCGCCAAGGCGGTCACCGCGACGATCACGGTCGGACCGCCCAAATCCGGCCGCATGGCCGACTACCCCAGCGGCCTGCTGGTCGACCCCGGCACGCACGCGGTCTACGCCTTCAACACCCTCGATGCCTGGCTCGCGGTCATCGACCCGGTCACCCGGACCATCACCCACACCCTGACCGGCTCCTTCGAATACGCGGTCGACGCGGTCAATCACCGTCTCGCCGGGGTCAATATCGCCAGCTACACCGCCTTCACGATCGACCCCGCCACCGGTGCGGCCGCCGACCAGACCACAGTCGAGGACTGCTGCTCCGGTGCGGCGGTGTTCGATCCCGCGAACCGAATTCTCTACGTGGACGACACCTATCGCTCGAAAGTGGTGGTCGTGGACCTGGCGAACCACAGGGTCACCACCACCATCGACACACCCGCGCAAGGGTCGGGCACCGGCTCACTCGGCATCGACCTCGATACCCACACCTTGTACGTGCCCAATGCTCGAGCCAGGTCGATCTCGGTGATCGACCTGACCCGACACCTCATCACCGCGACCATTCCGGTCGCGGACCCACCCGAGACGCTCGCCCTGGACACCTCCACGCACACCCTGTACGTGCTCAGCGAATCAGCCAGAACCCTGCGCATCCTGCACGTGTGAACCGTGCCGGACTACCGGCTCACGCCTTGTGCTGAGCCGAGGTGCGCGCCGGATTGGACTGTTGCGCGGCCTTGGGATCGAGCTCGTCCGCCTTGGCTCGCACGCCCGCTTCGATCCGGTCCCCGAGTTCCTTGTCGACATTGCGCCAGTACTCGAAGGCGCGGGTCAGCACCGGGGCGCTGACACCGTTGAGCAGATGGCCGACGATATTGTCGACCAGACGCTCGCGCGCGGCATCGTCGAGGACCTCGCGGACCATGGTGCGAGCCTGGCCCCAGTCGTCGTCCTCGGCGCGCAACGTGTAGGCGGTGCGCACCATCTCACCGTCGTTGTGCCAGCCGACCACCGGCCCGGAGACCTGCGGATCGGCGTGCGGGCCGCCCTTGGAATTGGGCACGTACACCGGGTCCGAGACATTGGTGTACCGCATCTGGCCGTCTTTGGAATACGAGTGCGCGGGTGCGGCGTGCGGCGAATTCACCGGCAGCAGTTTGTAATTGGCGCCGATGCGGTGCCGGTGCGCGTCCGGATAGGAGAACCAGCGCCCCAGCAGCATCTTGTCCGGACTGGGTCCGGTGCCGGGCACGGAGTTGCTGGGTTCGAACGCGGCCTGCTCGATCTCGGTGTGATAGTCCGACGGGTTGCGGTTCAACGTCATCCGGCCCACCTCGATGAGCGGATAGTCCGCGTGCGGCCACACCTTGGTCAGATCGAACGGATTGAACCGGTAGGTCTTGGCCTCCTCGAACGGCATGATCTGCATGTGCAGCGTCCAGCTCGGGAACTGGCCGTCGGCGATGTGCTCGAACAGATCCCGGGTGTGATAGTCGGTGTCCATGGCGGCCATCTGATCGGCTTCGTCCTGGGTGAAGAACTCGATGCCCTGATCGGTCTTGAAATGGTATTTCACCCAGAAACGTTCTCCGGCAGCGTTATACCAGAGATAGGTGTGGCTGGAATAGCCGTTCATATGCCGCCAGGTGCGCGGAATACCGCGGTCGCCCATCAGCCAGGTCACCTGATGCGCCGATTCCGGTGACAGGGTCCAGAAGTCCCATTGCATATCGTGATCGCGCAGATTGTTGTCCGCGCGCCGCTTCTGCGATCGGATGAAGTCCTGGAATTTCATCGGGTCGCGCACGAAGAACACCGGGGTGTTGTTGCCGACCATGTCGAAATTGCCCTGCTCGGTATAGAACTTGAGCGCGAAGCCGCGCGGATCACGCCAGGTGTCCGGGCTGCCGCGCTCCCCGGCCACCGTCGAGAACCGGGCCAGGACCTCGGTTTTCTTCCCCGGCTGGAACACATCGGCGCGCGTGTACGCGCTCACGTCCGCGGTCACCTCGAATACGCCGAACGCGCCGCCGCCCTTGGCGTGGGGCTGGCGTTCGGGCACGCGTTCGCGATTGAACTGCGCCATCTTCTCGATCAGATAGGCATCGTGCAACAGGATCGGCCCATCGGGCCCGACGGTCAGGGAATGCTCGTCGCTGGGGACCGGGATCCCGGCGTCATCGGTCGTGTATTCGCGTCGCTCGGACATGTTCCTCCTCCGCACCGCTGTATTTCCGGACTGACTGGCATATGCCCGCTCCGGCGGAGTCGAATCGGATTCGGGAACTATTTCTCGCGCCCCGGGGCGCGGGGTCGTCCCGGCGGCAGGTTCGGGGTAGTCACAGGTCACAGTCGATGCCCTATGTGAGCTGCTCACGAGCGGTTGTGCCGTCGGTCCCATCTCGTTGCCGACCGGCCGCGCGCGCACCTACGCTCAGTACAGGTCCAGTGGTTCCGAACGACGAAGGGCGGTACATCATGACCATGCTCATTCTCGCGGGCATTGCGACAGCGGGCGTATTCGGGTTCTTCCACAACCGCGACAATATGGACTTCCGCGCCCGCGAAATCGCCGAATACCGCCGCCGCAAGTAGCCGACGCGGTGCGCGCTCGCGACGCCGCACCCTGATCGATCGTCCCCGCGCACCCGGCGCACCGGTGCGCCCCCGCACGCGGACCCGCACCGACCCGTAGCGCCGACTGCGGTGCCCGTGTCCCCGGGAGCGCGGGCGCAGGGACCCGCAGCCACAGTGGCCCCGCGATCACCAGCAGCGCGACCAGTCCCGCGATCGCACCGGGAATCGTGCCGAGCCGATTCCACGAGGTCGCCACGATCCGCAGATTCGACGGCACCGCATCGAACCACAGGTAGAGCGGTTCGCTCTCGTCGACGACCGCGCCGGTGTCCGCATCGCGCACGATGACCACCAGCGACAGCTCATACGAGGTGGCCACGCTCGGTCGAAGCTCCCACGTCCAGCTCGTCGAGCGCTGCCCGAGCACTGATGTGCCCGAGGATCCGCGCGCACGGATCGACAGTTCTGTGCGCGCGGTCAATGCGAGTTCCACCCTCCGCCCGGCGGGCACATCCTGAACCCGCACGGGCTGCCTGCTCAGCGCGGACTGCAGCGCACACGTGCGGCTGTCCACGGTCGCGGTGAACACGAAAGTGCTGTCCAGATCGAGCATTCCGGGCGAAGCAGCGATCAACACGCAACCCTGGGCCTCGTGCGTGGCGCCGCGACCGGCGGGCCCGATCACCAGACCCACCGCGATGACCACGAGCGACCACCCCAGGCACATCGCCACAGCGATCCTCAGATTCGCGGCGATCTCACTCAGCACACCGCGCCACCCCGGCGCGCGCTGGCGCCGCGGTGAATAACCATCTCGCCCGAGGCGAGCACTCCGAGTCCTGCCAGACCCCACAGAGTCGAGGTTATGCAGCTCAGGTGACGTCTTCGCGCACAGAACGGTCTCGAACGGTTTGGTATGGCACCGGTTTCGGGAGATCATGGGCGCGTGTCGAGCGGTGCGGGCGAGGTCCCGAGGCGGCGCGCCGGTGTGGCGCCGCGCAGGGTGTTCGCGGAGCGATTGACCGCGTTGTTCGAGGCGGCGGGCAATCCGACGCTGCGGGCTGTCGCCTCGGGGGCGGCGGCCTGGATGGCGGGCACAGGCACGGGTAGCCCGGCCACGATGCAGCGAATCAGCGACTGGCGTTCGGGCAAAGCCGTTCCGGCCGACTTCGATTCGCTACTGCCGGTCCTGCTCACCCTCATCGAGAAGGCGACCGCCGCGGGCGACCCCGCGCCCGAGTTGACCAAAGTGACTGCGTGGCGCGCTATGTGGCGCGCGGCGCAGGCCCGCGGCACCGAAGTCGACACCGCGTGTCCCTATCTGGGATTGGCCGCCTACGGCCCCGACGATCGAGAGTGGTTCTTCGGCCGCACCCGCGCGAGCGCCGAGATCGCGGACCTGGTGCGCCGGACGGTCAATGGTCCCGACACCGGACCGGTGGTGCTCCTCGGGGCATCGGGTGCCGGAAAGTCCTCGGTGCTGCACGCGGGGGTGATCCCGGCACTGCGCACCGACCGGCAATGGCGGGTGGGCACCATGACTCCCGGTGTGCGCCCGAGCAAGACCCTCGCCGAGCTGGTGGATTCGCCGCAGGCCGCGCGCCTGGACCTGGTGGTGATCGATCAATTCGAGGAGACGTTCACCCTCTGCCGCGATGAACCCGAACGCGAGGACTTCCTGGCGCAGATCGCCGCCCTGCACGAGCGCACCGGCACCGCGGTGATCGTGGCGGTACGCGCGGACTTCTATCCCCAATGCCTGGCCTATCCCGTCCTCGAGGATGCGATCAACGCGCGCTGCTACGCCCTGGGCCCGATGCGCACCGATGAGCTGAGCGAAGCGATCGCCGGACCCGCCCGCGTCACAGGATTGAACTTCGAGCCGGGACTGCCCGAGCTGGTGCTGACCGAACTGTGCGGAATGGGCGCCGGACATGATCGCCACAGCTACGACCCCGGCGGCCTGCCCCTGTTTTCCCATGTCATGGCCGCGACCTGGCAGCATCGCACCGGGGCGCGCTTGACGGTCGCGGGATATCGCAAAGCCGGCGGGGTCGCTGGATCGGTGGCCGCCACCGCCGAGCAGGCATGGCAGAGCTTGACTCCCGGCGAGCAGAGCGCGGCCAAGGAACTGCTGCTGCATCTGGTGACCGTCGGAGCGGACAGCCGCGATACCCGCCGCCGCGTACCGCGCACCGAATTGCTCGCCCGCACCGGCGATTCCGAGGACGCGCACACCGCGCTGACCCGGCTGATCGATGCCCGGCTCATCACCGCCGACGCCACAACCGACCGCACCACACCGGGCACCTCCACCGCGGTGGGCGAAAGCGAGACCGACGGTGCGCCCGCACGCGAAATCGTCTGGTTCACCCACGAAATCGTGCTCGAGGCGTGGCCGCGCCTGCGCGCCTGGATCGATGAGGGCCGCGTCGATCATCTGATCCGCCAGCGCCTGGAACTCGATGCCGCCGAATGGGCGGGCGCGCACCGTGATCCGGCGCTGCTGTATCAAGGTGCGCGGTTGAGCACCGCCGAGCAGGTGGGCGGCCCGCCCACCGGGGTGATCGGTGAATTCCTCACCGCCGCACAGGCCACCCGCGCCCGTACCCGCCGACTCGCCGTGGCCACCCGCACCGTGCTCGCGCTGCTGGGTGTCGGTGTGCTGGTCCTGGGTGTGGCGGCGTACGCCCAGACCCGGCTCTCGGCTCAGGAACGCGACAATGCCGATCTGGTGGCGACCTTGGCCGAGGCCGACAGTGTGCGCGCCACCGATCCTTCCCTCTCGGCCCAGCTCGAGCTGGTCGCCGATCGCCTGCATCCGGGCGATCCCGATATCCGCTCGCGGCTGCTGCGCACCCAGAATCTGCCCCTGGCCGCACCCCTGCCCGGACACCAGGATGCGGTGACACAGGTGACCTACCGACCCGACGGGCGTGTGCTGGCCACGGCCGGCCGGGACGGCACCGTGCGGCTGTGGGATGTGGCCGATCCGTCCCGCGCCGCACCGTGGGGAGCGCCGCTGGCGTGCGTGAACGGTTCCACCGCAACGGTATTCAGCCCCGACGGCACCCTGCTGGCCGCCGCGTGCGGCACCGAGATCCGGCTCTGGAACCTCACCGACCCGGCGCATCCGCGACAGCTGTCCTCCCCGGCGGCGGGCACGATCAACGCGCTCTCCATGAGCCCGGACGGTAAGACGTTGGCCGTGAGCGACGGTGCGGCCGTGGCCCTGTGGCGTATCGAGAACCCCGCCGCCCCCACCGTGTCCGCGCACCTGCCCGGAACCGACCCGGTGACCGCACTCGCCTTCGCACCGACCGGACAGCTGGTGGTGGCGGGCGCGCACACCGTGCGACTGTTCTCCCCCGGCCCGGCTCCCACCGCGGTGGCCGCACCGATCACGGTGCCGGGCCCGCAGATTCAAGCGATGGCGTTGAGCCGCGACGGGCGCACCCTGGCGGTAGGCGGCGGCGATGACGCGTTCGTGGCCACCGGCAACGCCGACGCCACCCTCACCCTGTGGGATCTGAGCACCGCCCAGCCCGCCCAGCTCGGCAGCCCGCTGGTGGTCGCCACCAAATCCGAACTGCGCTCGCTCGGTTTCGATTCCGAGGGCACCATCCTGGCCACCGGCGACCGTGACGCGGTCACCCTGTGGACCGTCGTGGACCGCGCCCACCCCACCCGCCTGGGTGAACCGCTGGCCGCCCCGTCGCCACCGTGCCGCAACGCCAACAGTTTTCAACCCTGCCGCGACAGCCCCAGCGCCGTGGCGTTCGCCGCGGACGGGCACACCGTCGCGGTCGGCGGCGCGCAGGGCGGACTGCGCCTGTGGTCGCTGCCGCCCGCGGTGATCGGCGGCCGCATCGGCTGGTCCGCCAATTCCGGAGCCATGAGCGCGGTCGGCACCATGGTCACCAGCGTGGTGGACGGGCGAATCGAGTTGTGGGACATCGGCGATCGCCGATCGGTGCGCCTGCTCGCCGATCTCGGCCCCGGCCCCGGCCGGGATCTGGCCGCCACCCCCTCACTCAGCGATGACGGCCGCCTGACGATCACCACCGCCGGACCACACCAGGGCGTGCAACTGCTCGACGCCGGCGATCCCGCGCATATCCGCCCGCTGTACCGCTTCGCAGACGCGATCGGGGGCTGGTTCGGCCAAGGCGGGCGCCTGATGATCACGCTGGAGTCGCTGTGGGACGCGCGCCTGTGGGACCTGTCCGATCCCGCGCATCCGGTCGCCCTGGGTCCCGCGATCGAAGTGGGTTCGGCCCCCACCGGTTTGGCGGCGGTCGCCGTCCCGCACAGCGGCAAGCTCCTGGTATCCCTGGCCCCGGACACCACCGCCGCCGGTGCTCCGGAATATCTGATCAAACTCTGGGATATCTCCCACCGCGGCAGCGCCGGCGAGATCCACCGCATCACCGGCGATCCCGGGCACCCCCCGGCCGGATTCGGTCTCACCCTCGACGAGCGCACCATGGTCACCTTGTCCGCGAACACCTTTCGCGTCTGGGATATCAGCGATCCCGCACGCACCCACCCGCTCACCGATCCGATCATCGGGCACGCGTTCAACATCCAGTCCGTCGACTTCAGCCCCGACGGCACCCTCATGGCCACCGCGGGCGCCGATTCCACGGTGCGACTGTGGGACTTTCGCGACCGCGCGCACCCGCGCCCCATCGGACAAACCCTCACCATGCCCAGTCGCACCACCTGGAATGTGAGTTTCGACCCCGCCGGCGGGCGACTGATCGGCGTCGGCAACAGCGTCATGAGCATCTGGGACCTGGACGAAAACCATGCGCGCCAACGCATCTGCGCCCTCACCCACGGCGTGCTGACCCGCGAGATCTGGGCCGCGCACCTACCCCGACTCCCCTACCAGCCACCGTGCCCAGGAGCATCGTGACCCGACATAGTATGTGGGCCTTGTCTGTCGTGGCCCTGCTCACCCTCACCGGCACCGCCGCCGCGACCGCGGACACCCCGCGCCCGCGCGCCCACGTCGGCGGCGGCACCGGCCTGGCCCTGCTGCGCGGCGCGGCATTGACCGACCATTCGATCATCGTCGCGTGCACACTGACCGCCATCGGCTACGACGCCGCGGACAACCTGATCGGATTGACCAACGCGCACTGCGAATTCGACGGCGACCGCCAATGGCCGGGCGATCTGGTCCTACTCGAATCCGAAGCCCTCACCCCCGGCGCGAAGGCACGCGACCTGCATCAACTGGGCCGAGTCGAGTACATCAGCGGCGGCAACCCCGTCGGCCCCGGCCCCAACGGCCAGGGCCTGGACTACGCGGTCATCGTCTTCGACAAAACCCAGGTCGAACCCGTCGCCACCGTCGGCGACACCACCATCCGCACCCTGGGCGCCCCACCCCCCACCGGCACCCCGGTCTGCAAACAGGGCGCCACCAGCGCCCGCACCTGCGGACACACCGTCACCACCGCGGGCCCCTACCTCCTCACCACGGTCCCGGCATTCCCGGGCGACTCCGGCGCCCCCGTGGTCATGGGCGACACCCTCATCGGCAACCAATGGTCCTGGGGCGCAGGCACATCCCTGTCCGCCATCCTCGCCGACCTCGACCGCCGCGGCGGCATCGGCGCGGGCTTTCACCTGTGACCGGCCAGAGGTTCCGCGGCCCGATCCGGTCCGGACGTAGCCGAGATCAGTAGTGCGGCAAAGGCAATGGGTGCGATGACCTGGTATCCGACCCAGATCTCACCGCTGGCGCTGCTGCCCTGCCATGCCAGCACCAGCCCCGCGATCGCCGTGAGTGCCCAGCCGCTGTCGTAGGCGACCATGAGCGGTGTGAACGTGCGCGCCGGGCGCTTGGTCACATATCTGATCTCGACTGCGCCACCGCCCATCAGCGCGATACCCGCGACGATCAGCAGCCATACCGGCACGCCGAGCAGATCACCCAGCGGTGCGGCACCCAGCAGCGCTCCCGCTCCCAACAGCACCTTGAACGCACCGTCGGCGACGATTCCCGCCGTCCTCAGCCGAGTCGATTCCCTGGTCAGTGTCATGACCGTTCCTCCTGAAGCCCGTCACCTTGTTCCGTAATCAGATTACGGTAATAATCAAATTATGCGAATGACGAGAGCGGAGACCAAGGAACGCAATCGGCGCGCGCTGCTCGATGCCGCGTTCGGGGTCGTGTCCCGCGACGGCTACCGCGCCAAGCTCGAGGAGATCGCCGCGCGCGCCGAGGTGACCACCGGCGCGATCTACTCCCTGTTCGGCAGTAAGAACGGCCTGGTGGTCGCGATGATCACCGACTACCTGAGCCCGCACTACACCGAGATCGAACAGGCGATCACCGCCGAGATGGACCTGCTCGGCGCGGTCGAGGCCTTCGCGCGCTATTACCGCCGCAGTTGCGACGCCCCCGACGCGCTCTCGGGCCTGACGCTGCAGATCACGTTGCTGGACATGGCCGTTCACGACCCCGACCTCGGCACCCAGCTCGCCGAATCCATCCGCGCGCAGGAACATCACCTGACCGCACTGTTCACCGGCCGATCCCACAACGCGCACACCGTGACCCCGGCACAGGCCCAGCGACTGGCCACCGCGCTGCGGGCACTGTTCGTCGGCCTGAGCCAGGGCGTCATCCTCGGCCTGGCCCCCGACGCGGACGAGCAGTACTTCGCCGACGCCGCACGCGCCCTGGCCGCCGGACTGGACCACGCCGACCACTCGAATTCCTCGACCCCCCAGGAGCTTTCGTGACCGCTCACCCCACGCCGAACGCCACCCCCGCCTCCTCCATCACCTTCATCAACGTCTTCGAGATCGACACCGACCACGCCGAGGCGTTCATCACCCGCTGGTCCGAACGCGCCGCCCTGATGAGCACCAAACCCGGCTTCCGCGACTCACGCCTGCATCGAGCCCGCCTCTCGGACACCCGATTCCAGCTCATCAACGTCTCGCACTGGGACACCCGAGAAGGCTGGGACGCCGCCTCCGCCCGCGACGACCGGACCACCCCGGTCACCTCCAGCACCGGCCTGTACGACGTGGTCGTCGAGTTCTCGCCGCAGCGGTGAACTCGGGATAGCTCCCGCCCCGGGCCGTGGCCGAGTCGTTGGTAGGGTGCGGGAAAGAAGGGGTTAGGGGTGGGATCAGCTACACGAGAGCATGTTTCGACCGGTGCGGTGATGCGTCGCCGGGCCAGGCGCTGGCATACACCTGCGTCGGGCTGGCGGCAGTGTTCGCGCTTCTGCTCGGGGTGGTGTCGCAGCTCGGCATTGACTGCGCCGCCTCACAGCGATTGCTCCTGAGCGAGCTGGATGCGGCCCGCACGGTGCTGATCACCCGTACCGACACCGCGGTCACCGTGCATGTGCGCGCCATGGTCTGAGGTGCGCACCGCGGCGCCGGTGCGGGCACGGACCTGCAATCAGCTGGGAACCTCACCGGCTCTCGTCATCGTTCTCGATGCGCCGCGTGATCGCCTGCACGGTGCGATCCTTCGGAATACGTGTCGGCCAGCAGATCACCGCGACGACAACCGCTACGGGAAGTCCGACCACAATCACCCACCCGAGCACGACCCATCCGCCGCTCATCGAATCTCGCTGTCCCGCATAGCAATCGGTTCGACGTCGATCGGCGGCAATCCGGTGGGCGCGATCGAGGGCTGTGTGTCCGAGAACCATTCGCGCAGGGTCTCGGGATCCATTTCCCATCCGTCGTCACCGACCAGGCCCCACGTCCCGTCGTAATGGACGAGCAGGCGCACGCCCGGCATGGGGGCCAGCACCGGTTTCCGGGCGTCTTCGTCGTCGTAGTGTTCGGGAAGGTCCATCACCTATCCCCTTCGCTGTCGCCGTGGTGAGACACCCACCGCTGGAATTCCGCACGGTGTCGACCGGGCGGTGGGTGCTGAAAAATACGCTAAGCGTGGGTGGATGCGGCCGACCGCGATACGGTGTTGACAACGTGTTTGCTGCTCGGCCGAGGCTGGAGAAGGCGGATGGAATCGGGCTCGCTGCTACGGGCCGCACGAGAGGCGGCCGGAGTTGGGCTGCGCGAAATCGCGGCGCTGACCCATTACAGCCCGTCGTATCTGTCGCTGATCGAGTCCGGGAAACGGGCCGTGCCCACGGAGGTTGTCGCCGCCTACCGCAGTGTGCTGAGTGACCCCGCCGACGGGGAACAAGCCGGGGCGGAATGGATTGCGCGCGTGGCCGCGTCGGATATCGGCGGTGATGCGCTCGACCGCTTGGAAGCGGCCGTGGACGACCTCGCGTCGGCGTATCCCACCACTGCGCCCGCGGTGCTGTTGGCCGATATCGGTCGACATCTGGGGTACGCGGCCAAGCTGATGGATAGTCGTAAGACCCTGACCCAACACCGCCGAGTGCTCGTCACGGTCGGGTGGTTGTCGCTGCTGGCATGCACCTGCCATATCGATCTGGGCGAGACCGCCGCCGCGGCCGCGCGCGGGCATGCGGCCCGCGATATCGCCGAGGAATCCGGCCATCGCGAGATATCGGCGTGGTGCCTCGAGACGCGCGCCTGGCAGCTGTTGACCGCGGGGAACTTCGCCGCCGCCGCGGAGACCTCGCGGGCCGCGCAAGCCCTTGCCCCGCAGGACAGTTCGGTCTTCATCCAAGCCACCGCGCAGGAGGGCCGGGCACTGGCCCGACTCGGAGATGCCCCCGGCACGTACGCTGCGCTACGCCGTGTCGCCCGGCTGGTGGCCGGGCTCGGTGTTCCCGACCGGCCCGAGCATCATTTCCGATACGACCCCGCGAAATCCGACGCGTATGTGGCCACCACCCTGGCGTGGCTCGGCGATCCGGCGGCCGAGTCCTACGCCCGCCATGTCCTGGCCGATCTGGCCGGTGCGGCCACCATCCGTCCGCGCCGAATCGCCTCGGCGAACGTGGATTTGGGTCTGGCGCTCGTGGCGGCCGACAAGCCCGACGAAGCCGCGGACGTCGCCCTGGCGGCGGTCACCTCGGGCAGGCTGGTGCCGTCGAATTATTGGCGTGTGGCCGAGGTGATGTCGGGGATCGAGGAGCACGGAGCCGGTGAGGCAGTCACTGTCCGCGAAGCGTTCCGCGACACCTATCGTGCGGCACCCCAGCTCAATTCGTGACCACTCACGACCCCCAGTAGATCTCCCCGACTCCATCGCTGCCGAACCCGATGCCTTCGAAGAAGATGTGGTGCACGTCGATTCCGTCGAACCAGGACGTGTGGTGCCGGGTGGCGCGTTCGGTGTGCACGATCGCGTCGAGCAGGTCCGAGACGGTGAACCATTGCCCGTTGGGGGCTTGGTGGGTGACCGGGTCTCCCAGACCGCGCAGGGTGAGTTCGGGGATGGTCAGTACCACCTGCTGTAGTTCATCGGTGGTCAGGTCGCGGAAGTCCGCGTCGTCCTCGTGCCAGACCTGTACTGCGAGAGTGAGTTCGGCTATCTCGGCCGTTGCGGTGGCGCGCTGGTTCGACAGGGACGGCGAGATGGGCTCGGGCGGTTCGGTGAGGGTGATGTGCAACGTGCCGGACAGGGCGTTGACGAACTCGAGGGACACGGGGGAATCGTGGCATAGGCTGCCGGGGTCCGGCTCAGGAGATCAGTGCGGCCGGTGCTGTTGCAGGAATTCGAGTCGTGTCGCGAGTCGGTTGACTTCCGCTGTGGTCGGGGCGTCGCCTCGGTGGATTTTGCCGAGGATCGCCGACAGTTCCGCGTCCCGTGATCGTCGGGGACCGGTGGCGGCGTGCTCTGCGATGAGCGCCGGTAGCCAGTCGGCCAGATCGGTGAATTCGAAACCCAACGCCCGCACCACTTGTGTGCTGATGGTGAAGTCTTCGGAGAAGCCGAACGGGGAATAGTTCTGTTCGGTGGGAGCGTCGGCGTAGCTGACCGGTGACCCGACTGTGGTGGCAATGACCTCCAGGAGATCGCCGACCGATATCGGAGTACTCGACGCCGCGTTGATCGGTCCGGTGAAGTGATGAGTGCCCAGCCACCCCAGGAAGCGGCCCGCGTCCTGCGCCCAGACCAGCGACTGCCGCACCGCGGGATCAGGCACGAACACCGCACGACCGCTCTGGACGGCGTGCACATGCCAGTCGAGCCGACGAGAGGGATCGGTGCTGCCGAGAATGTTCGGAAAGCGCACCGCGACTATGGGAAACGCCGCTGTCTGGAAGAAAGTGGCCTCGGCGGCCCGCTTGCCTTCGGCATAACGCAGATGCGGTCGCGACGACTGCGCCAGCAGCGAATCCGCACGGTACGCGCGGGGATCGAAGTCGCGTTCGACCCGGTCGGCGGCCGGTGCATAGACCATGATCGACGAGGTGAGAATGTACCGGCCGACCCGGCCCGCGAATAGCTCACAGGCGATGTCGGCGGCGGCTCCGGTGTAGCAGATCTGGTCGTAGATGACATCCCACGGACCCATGGCGGCCAACTCCCGCAACGAATCTCGCGCGGTGCGCTCGACCCGCACGCGAGTCACGCTGTCTCCGAACGAATCCGGGGTGATTCCCCGCGTCGCGATCGTCACCTTCGCGTGATCGTCGAGCAGCTCGGCCACCAGCGGTGGACCGATGAGCGTGGTGCCACCCAGCACCAGCACCTTCATGGCCATCAGTCGATCACCGCTCGCCGGTCCGCATCGCTCCAGAAGGGATCGAGCCAATGGGCATAGTCGAAAGCGTCCAACAGGCGCAGGTCGTTGATCCCGCCGGTCCCGCGCAGATGGAACTCGCGCACGACAGTTCCGCTGTGCCGATCGATCATCTGTATCCAGGAATCGCCGTGCCGCCGTTCGTTGCGATGCAGGAACTCCGATGTCGCGACGATGAAATGGTCGAGGGTCATGACCAGACCACGCGCGTACCCCGGCCGCGGCAGCCTCAGGCGATAGCCGCGATCGGAGCGAAGTTCGTTCTCCAGCGTGCCGATCCAGAACAATTCACCGTCGAGGCACGCCAGCCCGTGAATGCTGGAACCGGCATCGGACAGCACGTAATCCAGTGTGCGCGTAGACCTGCGGTAGGCGTTGACGAAACTCGGGCGGTTGAAATTGTGCGCGGCGACGAACAGATGCTCATCTGCCCAGAGCAGAGAGTTGAAGTGATGGCGGTCCTGCGCCTCGGAGGCGTGGCGTGGCGCATACCGATACACCTGCTGATCGAGCAGGTCGAATTCCACGACCGGGGTATCCGCGCTCAGATGCACACCGATGAGTGAGTTCGTCCGCGGACTGACCGCCCACACCCAGCCCTCGTGATAGGCCAGCTGGTGGATATTGACCTGTAACGAAACCGGCAGCGTGCGAACATAATTCAACTGTTTGTCGAACACCAGCAGCTGCCGATGATTGGCGATGTACAGCTCCTCCCCCGCCCACGTGATACCGAAAGGCCGGCACGAAAACGCTCCGTCGGGGTTGGGATCGATGAACTCGGGCCGGACCGGAATCGATTCCAGGGCACCGGATTCCAGATCCAGGACAACAGCCACCCGCGCCATATCGGAAATCGTCGCCATCACTCGCACGCACGGCCCCCGTCGGATCGCGGCCTCAGATATCCGGCGAGATTCTCCGCCACATGCGCTGGACTGCGCATTCCGACCAATGCCGCGGTGATCCCCGGAGCCGACCTGGCAAACTCGATGGCACGCTGAGCGTCGGTGGTCGGCCCCGTCGGCCCATCGCCCGGCAGCGATCGCGCGAGGCGGCCCTGCAGCAGACTCGCGCTCGCGATGACCGTGATCCCGAGTTCACCGGCGAGGGCAACTACACTCGGAGCGCCCTGCGCCGGTGGCGCCAACGCTTCCCGCATCCCGTAGTTGACCGGAAGCTGGATGAACCGGAAATGATGATCCTGCCCGACGATCTCACCGGCGATCCGCGCCAGCGAGCGCACCGAGAGCACCCCGTTGCGGAACCCGTCCCAGGTCGCGGCCCCGTAGCAGCGGATCGATCCGGCGGCCACAGCACCCTCGAGCGCCTCGAACGCGGCACGGATCCGACGCTCGAATTCCACCGAATCCACATACGCCAGCTGCGTTTCCGGGTTGTGGAGGTAGTAGACGTCGATGGTCTCCAGACCGAGATTGTCCCGGCTGCGATCGATCTGATCGAGCAGGAAAGCCGGTGCGATGCAATGCCTAGCCCCGACGGTCTCAACACTGTCCAGTGTGCGAGCAGGCACCGCCCCGGGCACCAGATAGCCACCTTTGCTGCAGACGACGATCTCGTCGCGACTGCCACCGCTCTCGTCCAGGAACGATCGAATCGCCACTGCGACACTGAGTTCGGACCGCTGATCCCGGTAGGTCAGCGCGGTATCGATCAGGTTCACACCCGCCCGCAGCGCAGCATGCACCGATTCGGCATAGGCGATATCGGTGTCATCATCCATCGCACCGCGATAGGTGCCGATACCGATACTGGAGATCAGCAGCCGCTGAGCGGTCCGGTAGAAGTCCGTGTACTCCATGCCATGTCGGGCCGCGAACCGCGCGCAGCCCGCCGCGCTCGCGTATCCGGCCACCGTATTTCCCGGCACACGCGCCGCGACAGGTTCGAACCCTCCAGCGCGCTCTGCTGCGCTCGTTCGCAATTCATCGACATGTCGTTCCAGCTCCCGAAGCTCCTCGCCGCTCAGCGACTCCCCCCGATGGAGCTTGGTCAGCAGCGCATTCAATCCGGGGTGCCGAGAATTCACGTCAGCAGGATCGGCATCAAGACTTCGCTGGAAGCCTCGACCATATGTGTCACGGCATCATCGGCCAGGTTGGATTCGGACAGCTTGTACTTGCGCGGTGAGAGGCTCAGGATCGTCTCGGCGATCAACAGCCGAGTCGACACGAATTGCGTCACCGGATCATCGGAGGAATAGGCGGCCACCGAGCGATCGAATTGCCGGTAATCCTGGTTCATCGACGCGAGAACCCCGCGTGCGCTGCTCACCTCCTCGCGGATGAGACCCGCCAATAGATCTCGCACCTCGGCGCGCTCGGTCGTCCCGGTGAGATTGCCGACTTCCCGCGCTTCGCGCCAATAGCGATCGAACAACAGATGCACCCGGGATCCGGGGACCGGCGGAGCCGGATCCAGAATCTCCAGAATCGAACCGAACCACTCCACGAATTGCTGACCGGCCGCGCCCAATTCGCCCCAGCACTGCGTGCGAAGTTGCTCACCCAGGTACTGCGCCCGAGCCAGCGCGGTGCGACTGCCGATCATTCGAAGCGGACCGTAGCTCTCCTCGAGTTCGGGCGCTCGCTGTTCGGCCACCTGTGCCAGCAGCGCGAGATGCACATACACGTGGAACGCGGCGAGTGCGCGATGCACATCCCAGTAGTTCCCATTCGCCGGATCCGGCCTGTTCCAAGGGGAATGAATCAACGGCGCATCGGATCGATCGAAACCCGGATTCAGCAGCGTGTGCCCGCGGCGGAAATCGTAGAGCAGCTGATGCAGCGATTCATGGAGCAGATGCTCGGCGGCCGTCCACGGATTGGCCAGCAACCGGCGACTCAGGAATATCGTTCCGCTGACCCGGAATTCCGAACTCGACATTCTCGTGGCCCAGAGGCCGACGCGGGGAAAGATCGCGATCAGATGGGTGTGGCTCAGCGGGCTCGCCGAGGACAGCGGCAGCAGTTCGTTGAGCAGCCGGGCCCCCTGGGCGAGCACCGCGAGCTCGTCCGGCTCAGGCGTATACAACTCTTCCTCGTAGTTGTTCTCTCGCACGATATGCCCGAAGGCGCGGGTGAACACGGTCTCGGCTTGCTCGGCCCGCCAGACCCAGCCGAGATGCGGCTCCGGTCCCAGGCGGTCCACCAACCCCGACCCGATCGGACCAAATGTCTTGTCCCCCATCAACCGAGTGGTCTCGCGGAACACTTCCTCGCAGCGCGCGAGCGGCAACCCGTACTCGACTCCCATTTCGAGTCGTGCGTGCGCGTGCTGGATGGCGCAGCGCACCACGGTATCGCCGAACGTGCGGTACACCCCGTAGGAATCGCAGCGGTCCAGGGCATCGAGCAATTCGGCGGCGGCGGGCAGGTGCGCGGCGACCTTTCCCAGGCGTCGCCGGTAGCAGATGTGCAGCTGTTCGGTGATGTACTCGGTATTCCCGAACGGATGTTGCGCCAGCAGCGCGTCGATTGTTTCGAAAGGCAGTTCACTGCGCACAACGGATCCCCCGCTCATTGCCCGGGAATTTCCTTACGCTTCTCGATCTGCTCGAGGATGCCACCGGCGATTTCGATGGTCGGATGATGATGGGTGAAATGCCCACCCGGTGAGGTGTGCGTGTCGTGATTGGGTGTGGCCGTGGCGACTTCGAGTTGATCGACGTGGGACTGCAGACTGGCCACTTCATCGGGCGAGAGCACGGCCCGCTGCTTCAATTTTTCCAAGATCGATTCGAGCGCAAATTCATCTGGCATGACGACCTCTGTCGGTACTAACCGTAGATCTTGACAATCAGAGTGATTCAGATCACAGTCAGTCTATCCAATGCGTCTCGCCCTGGCAATCATCGCGCGGCAGCGCCTATTTCCGGTAGCGGGCCGCGCCGGCTCGACTGGTCGGCAGTGAATGCCCGGTCTCCAGTAGGGATTTCACATCGCTGAGCATGAAGGGGTAACCGCCGCCGAAACCCTCGGTTTCCAGATCGCCGGAAATAATGATCGAGATCAGCGGTGCGCCGGATACGTCATGGATGATCGTGAGGGCGCACGTATCGTCGCCGCGGTCACGAATTTCGTAGCGCAGGTACGTTTCCGGCTCCGCGACGAGATTCTCATCGCCCAGGAAGCGGATGCGCGCGGCCAGCAGAATCGGCGGATCGTAGTCGGTCACCGTGCCGCGGATGATGATCACCGGTTCGGTGTCGATCGGGCGGGGCCCGGAGGGCGCGAAAACCGTGAAGGCCCCGCCGATTCGGGGTTCGATGACGCTGCGCCCGCCGAAGCCGTAGCGCACGGTCCAGTCCGGATCGGTGATCGCGGCCCAAATGCGTTGCGCCGGTGCGGCAATGACGACGCGATGGATCTGGGTCGTCTCCGGGCGGGCGCGCGAGCGGATATCGTCCGGGCTCACGATTCCAGATCCTTCTTCAGATCGGCCAGCGCGGTGATCTGCTGCTCGGTGAATTTGTCGATCCAGCGATCGTGGATCAGCCGGATCGGCACGGGGTTCAGATAGTGCAGCTTCTTGCGCCCGCTGCGCACCACGGTCACCAGGCCCGCGTCCTCGAGCAGGCGCAAATGCTTGCTGATGCCGAACCGGGTCATCTCCACCCCGGTCTCCAGCTCGGTCAGCGTCTGCCCGTCCCGGGCGAACAGCGCGTCCAGCAGATGCCGCCGGGTGGGATCGGCCAGCGCCTTGAACACCGCGTCCTCGTCCACACCCCCACCCTATACGAGACCAAAAGGTCACATGACCGTTGACATGTGACGTTTTGGTCACCTATGGTTCCGGATCATGAAGCGATACATCGTCCTGTACCTCGCGCCCCTGTCGGTCGCGCAACGATTCGCCCAGGCCACACCCGCCGAAGCCGCGCAAGGCATGCAGCTGTGGGTCGACTGGAGCCGGCGCATCGGCACCGGCCTCGTCGACGGCGGCAAACCGCTCGGCAACGCCCGCCGCATCACCCCGGCGGGCACCTCCGAGACCGACAGCGGCGTGATCGGCATGTCGATCCTGCAAGCCGAGTCCATGGACGAGGCGCTCGAGCTGGTCGGCGATCATCACCACCTGCACTGGGCCGAACAGTGCGAGATCGTCGTCCTGGAAGAGCAGCCCATTCCCGAACTGCAGCACTGACATCCGAGCGTCGACGACATCGGTTCGCCGACCACAGGGCGTTCGTCAGCGCCCGCGGAGTTCAGCCCTGCAGGGCCGGGACGAGAACCAATTCGCACCATTGACGAAAGCTCGTCGGGCTCGCGGTCGCCTCGGTGCGCGGTACGCCGTTGTCCAAACCGTCGTTCTTGGCGCGCATCATGTCGACAAACGCGGTCGCGATCGCCTCGCTGGCCCCTCGCGCGGCGAGAGTGGCGCGGAAGTCGTCGAGAGACTCTCGCTCATAACGGATTTCGCGACCGAGTACCTCGGAGAGCGTGTGCGCCATATCGGTCGGCGACAGATCCTGCGGCCCCAGGAGCGCGACCTCGCCGGTGCCGGACCAGGAACGGTCCACGAGCAGGCGCATGGCTGCGGCGGCGATATCGCGGGTGGCGACTATCGGGGCCGCGAAGTCGGTGGGCGTGGTGCCGGTGAAGACGCCCGCATCCCGGATCGAGATCGCCTGCCAGAGCAGGTTATCCATGAATGACGGGTTCGCCAGCGCCCGATAGGCCACGCCCGTGCTCGCGATGAGATCGTCCATCGCCAGCGACCCCGTCACATGCCCGGCGGTACCGGCCACGGGGGTCCCGCGACCCAACGCCGAGATGCCGACGACGTGCCCGACCCGGTGAGCGGTGAACGCCTTCGCCGCCGCGCGGGTGAATCCGGAGAACGCGGCCTCCAGGCTCGGGGCCCGCATATCCGGCGGGATGAGCCACAGTACCGCCTCCGCACCGGCGAAGGCGCGGTCCACGGTGTCGGGATCGCGATGTGATCCGGTGACGATCTCCGCGCGGGCGCGAACCTGCGCGGGGAGCCTGTCGGGATCGCGCGCGATGACGCGCAATTCCTCAGTGTGAGTGGGGTTTTCGAGCAGGCTGCGCAGCACTTGACTGCCGATGCTCCCGGTGGGAGAGGTAATGACGATCATGATTCGAGTCTGGTGAGAGAACCCCGCGCCGTCCAAGACCCTTTCCAGCAATTGATACCCTGAGGGTATGGATCTGGATCTGCGCAAGCTCCGCTACTTCGCCGCGGTGGCCGAGCATAGGCATTTCGGCCGGGCCGCGGACAAGCTCTTCATCGCCCAGCCCGTCCTGAGCCGTCAGATCAAGGCGTTCGAGCACGAGCTCGACTGCGAGCTGCTGGTGCGCACCACCCGCAGCGTGGAGCTGACCGCCGCCGGAGAACAGCTCTACCGCGAGGCGCAGCGAATCTTCGACACCGTCGACACCGCGGTGCGACGCGTGCAGGATGCCGACCTCGGCGTGCGCCGGCTCGTGGTCGCCTTCTCCACCGGGCTTCATGTCTCCGAAGCGATCCGGGAATTCTCCCGGCGCCACCCCGCAGTGGAGACCGACGTGGTCCCGGCGCGCTGGCGCGAGGGCGACGCGCCGCTGCGCGATGGCCGTGCCCGAATCGGTTACCTGCGACGGCCTTTCGACGAATCCGGCATGCGCGTCATCCCGGTCGATATCGAACCCCGGGTCGTGTGCATGCCCGCCGCGCACCCGCTGGCCGCGCGCACCGAACTCACCATGGCCGACCTCGACACCGAGCCGATGCTCGATATCGCCAAACGCAAGACCACCTCGCTGGAGGAGAAGTTCGAACTCGTCGCCTCCGGACACGGACTGGTGCTGGTCCCGGTCAGCGTCGCCCGCGCCTACGTGCGCCCCGACCTGGCGCACCGCGCGGTCACCGACGCCCCCGGCACCGAGACATGCCTGGTCGTGGCCGCGGACAACCGCGACAAGCTGGTGAGCGAATTCCTCGATATCGCCCTGGCCATGCTGCGCCGTTAGGCGTGGATTACGCGGTCTCGGAACCGAATTCCGGGAACAGCGTCACCTGTGGCCGCTCGGCCGCCCACTCGCGCAGCCATGCTCCGGTCGGGCCGTAGATCTCGGCCGACACCAGCTCGGCACAGTCGAACACGCTCTCGAGCCATTTCGCGCCCCGCTCGTTATGTGCCTGCGCGGCATCGGAATCGACATACTCCTCGAGGGCCACATAGCTGCCCGGCACCGTGGAAAACCATCGGTACGTGAGGGTTTCGGGTTCCTCGGCCGCCTGCGCACGCAAGGCGAGCGCGGCCTCCTCGAACTCCGCCTGCCGACCTTCCCGGACATCGAACCGCGCTCGCACGAAAAAGCTCATGCCCCATTCCACCAACGGCACGGCCGAAGATCAACGGGCTGTGCGACTTCGGGTTGCGGTGCGGTCGCCGAGCCAATAGCGTAGTCATACATAATGAATGACGTACATACTTCCGAGTCGGGCATGGCCAGCGGTGACGACGGCCTCATCTACGACCCCGGCGTCCGGCAGTCGATGCACGTACTCGCCGACGGGCAAGACAGCGCGATGGAAGCCGCCGCCGCGCTGCGACTGGCCTGGCAGGCCGTGGACAAACTCCGGACCAGCGGCGCGGGCGGTCGCGGACTCAGCACCGGAGCCCTGGATGTCCTTGGACGACTGGCGGTTTCCGATCACGACCTGAGCATCGGTGAACTGGCGCGTATGTGCGGAGTCAGCTCCCGCAATATCACCGGCCTGGTCGACACCCTCGCCGCCAAAGACCTGGCCGAACGCACCCCCGACCCACACGATCGACGCGGCGTCCGTGTCGCCATCACCCCGGCCGGCCACGAATGGCTCGAATCCTTCCGCGAACCGACCCGCCGCGCCATGGCCGCGATCTTCGCCGGATTCACCCCCGACGACCTCGCCCAGCTACGCCACCTGTCCCTGCGAGTGGTGCAGAACCAACGCCGAATCCAGCACTACCTCGACAACTCCGAACCCCCAACGTCATAGCGCCATAAAGGAAACCATGCCCACCACCCCACCCACTCGCGACATCGTCCAGGCATACCATCGCGCACGTTTGCGCGCCGACATCCCCGCCGCGGCCGAGCAGCTCGCGCCGGATTTCTCCTTCCGCAGCCCATTCATCGAATCCCACAGTCCCGCAGGCCATCTCACCGGAATCGAGCAGCTCGTCCACATCATCGACCATGTCGAGATGATCACCGAGCTCTACAGCGACACCGACGCCGTACTGATCTACCACCTGCACACCAACTCCCCCGCCGGAATCCAGCGCACCGCAGAGCATTTCCGCCTCCGCGAAGGCCGCATCACCGAAATCGAGCTGATCTTCGACCCGACCCCCTGGCACGCCATCATGTCCGCCGCGAACCTCAAAAAGCGCTGACCGGGCAGCAATGACGCGGCGATCAACCCAGCGGTCGTATCGAGGGTGCCTACGCGGTGAGGGGCAGGGGTAGCGACCCGCGATGTCCACCGACCCGGCCGCCTCGCGGTCAACGTGACCTATTGCCCCGCAGCGAGATCACGTCGCCCCGCCGTAGTAGGCCGGGCGGATAGCCCGTAATTGTCGCGCGCCCGCGGTTGCGGGCCCTGTCACGAGCAAGGCCCGCAGCCGCTGTCTGAGAGCGCTAGTTCTTGTGTGCCACGAAGTCTGCGGTCTGTGGCGCTAGGCGTTCGGCAACCGTGCTGCCCGAGTGCCGCAGTTGTTCACCGTCCGGCGCGGTCCCAGTCACCGCGAGCAGGTCCTCGCCCTCCCGCAACGGAGTCGCGAAGAACCGATAACCGAAGTAACTTTCGGCCACTTGGCTCTCGATTCGTCTGCGGCTGGTTTCGATCGCGACGTCGGACACCCCTTCAGCGATCTGGATACCGATGAACGTGGGGAACCCGGGCTCGGTCGCGGTGAACCACGCCAACTGCTCGTGGGCGTGTCGGGGCCGAGAGCCCAATCCGCCGCTCATCGTCGCACCCGTCGCCCCATTGGTGGCTTCGATGAATGTGGCCAGGAAGTCGTCACCCTGCCAGCCCATCACGTCAGCGTGTGCGGGGCGGCGCGTATCGCACCACAGTCGCCATGTGTACTCACCCTCGGATCCGGCCGGGGTCACCGACTCCCAGCCGTCCTCGCGCAGTGTCATGCGCTGATCGTCGCACACGGCAACCCCGGAATGGTGACGGTTCCACTCGGATCCCACCAACCTGCGCACAGACTGGTTCCTTCCAGAAAACCACCTGTAGGACCGTAGCTGTCGCGCGCCACTCCCGCGGGCATCGGTCCGGTGAAGATATGAGGACTGTAGTGCTTTTCGGCTTTGCGTGGATCGCCGCCTGGCGGCACGATCAGGTAATACGCTTGCAGATTGCCCGAATGGCCGTTGTCGACAGCCAGAGTGGTCATCGTCTCGACCACGGTCAAGCCGGTGCCGATGACTTTCAATGTCGCAGGCCCGTCGGTGATCGTGGCATTCGCGGCGGCATCGGGAGCCGCGATTATCGCAACGATCAGTGCCAGGCCGGTGGCGTTGAGCGCCTTGCGCGTTCGGCCTCGTGGGCGCGGCGTGGGCTGCTCGGTATCTGCTGTGTCCGCAACCATCGCGGTCAGCCCAATGATGCTGTGCAACATCGCTTTCCCCTACCTGTTGGTGTTATGTCACGCAGTTGGCGATTTCTCCGGACTCGTTCCCTTCGGGCGCGTTCGTCCGCCAGCGGGGAAAAGGTGCGAATCATGTTCTTCGGCAACGGAATCGGCCCGATATCAGCTACACCGATGTTTCGGCTGAACAGGTGCTGCGATCCTGCCTCAAAGGTATGCTGACCAGGCTGGATGCTGAACTGACCGGGAGTACGAGTAGCGCCGGGTGCAGCAGCGAAAACGCAGAGGACGCGCATGGGCACGCTCGGCGAAACTCAGACCCCCAGTCACCCCTTGCGGTTCGGTGCCATCTCCGGATACCTGCTCAAACTGCTGCGCGAATCGACCCGTCTCACTCAAACAGAGCTGGCCGAACTACTGGGCGTGGATCCCAGCACCGTCTATGCCTGGGAAAGCGGCCGCCGTCCCCTCGCCGGGTTGCGCGCTGGCGATCTGACCCGCGTACGGATGCTGCTCAGCCGTCACGGAGCGCCACCGGTCGGCACCGCGCTGCTCACCGATTCCCTCGAGGCTGACCTCATCATTGGCGACACCCTCGCCCTCGATCTGGACACGGTCGCGCTCCCGGCCCATCCCCTCGCGGTCGGCGTGCACCAACGTACCCTCGCTAATTTGATTACCTGGCCCATCACGGGACGTCCACCGGCGCAACTGGCCGAACTCGGCGGGCCTCGCGGGCGCGGACCCCGCCCCGACCGCCCCGTCCTGTCAATTCCCGAACGTCACCAGTTCTTCGACAACCTCCTGCAACTGGCCGATCGATGCCGATCGCCCGACGATGCCCTCTTACGTCGCCAAGCGACCTATCTACTCGGATTCGACGACCGACCCGATTCGACACATTGGCTCTCGGGCGAACTGAATCACGCCTTGAATTGCCTCGAATCCGACAATGCACCGGGCTGGCTACGGGCGCGATCCTCCGCAATCGCGCTCGCGGCCACCGGCGACCGGGAACCGTTGCACGCCTACCTGACACGTCTGTACGACGACCACGCTCAGGAATTGACGAACCTCACCTATTACGCCTACTGGGTCGGAGAGCTCGGGTCTGCCACACTCACCGACGACACAGCGCTGTTCGAAGCAGACCCGCGCCATTGGTCAGGCACACAGCTGCTGCGCCACCTGCTCGACAGGCTGCGCCCGGGTGCCGAACAAGCAGACCTGTACACCCACACCCTCGCCGAGCTGATTGCCAGCCACCCCTATCTGCTCGCCGCTGACCCCGCGACACGCCAGTTCCTCGGCGTAGTTGTGGACCAGATGAGCGGCGACGCCGATTTGAGCTCCCAGGCCCGACGAGATCTGGCTAACCTGGCCTACGCAGCACGTCTTGCACGCCCCTGACGCGGAGGACCACACGATGGACACACCCCAGCTCGGCCCCACCGCCGCAACCGAAATCGCTGCCTTCGCATTCGAACTGGGCACCCTCAAACGCGAATCACGAAAAGGCTGGCTCGACGCACACGTCCCCAACCCCGAATCGGTCGCCGACCACACCTGCCGCACCGCCCAACTCGCGGCCCTGATCGCGGCCCTCGAAGGCGGCGACCCAGCGCGAGCCTCGCACATGGCCGTCTGGCACGACTCGCAAGAGACGCGCACCCGCGACCTCAACAAAACCGCCAAACCATTCCTGCCCGCGGTCGACCACGAAGCCGTCACCGCCGCCCAAGTCGCCCGCATGCCCGACCTGCTGCAAACCCTGCTGCGCGAGACAGTCGCCGAGTTCGAAGCCCAAGCCACCCTCGAGGCGGTCGCCGCCCGCGACGCCGACCGCCTCGAGTGCCTCTTTCAAGCCATCGAATACCGTGCTGCGGGAAACACACTCATGCAGGAGTGGATCGAGGACTCCTACAGCAAACTCAAAACCACCAGCGCACTACAGATTGCCGACGCCGCCCTGACCACCTCGCCCCTGCATTGGCGGCAGTGAACGACCCGCGTCGGATCGAGTGAACGCATAATTCCGGTGCATCGCGAGCACGCGGCCCTCATCCCAGCCAATCGAGAAGATCCGCAGGTCTTTCGGCATCTCGCGCGCATTGACCACCGGCACCGCGAGCGCCACACCACGATGACGCAAGAGCGTCTGGCCGTCGACGATCACCACTGCCAGTTAGCTGTCACCAGCGGCGATGGTAGAGATATCGCCCTTGCGCAGTTCCCTCACAAGGGCATGCCCATGCCGATACGCGCCAAGTCGGTATCGCTGTACTTCGGCGGGTTCTGCTGTTCGTGCGCGGCGATGCGCCGCAACTCCTTGTCCGCGAGTCGCTGGAGAACGGCCCGGTTGATCTCGGCACTGACGTTGCCGTCCGAACTCGCGCGCAGAGCCTCGGCGGTCGCATCCGGAAGGGTGATGTTCAGTTTCGCCATGCCACCACGGTAAAGCGTCACGCGTACCGTGGTGGCCCCACCTGGATGGAATTCGGCGATGAAGTCAGCGACAATGAGGAGGACCTCTCGGCCGCGTGTCGATAGAGAAAGAAGCGGTGGATCATGCCGACGGATTGGGGCAGTGTTTCCGGCGGAAATCTGCGTCGCGCAATGAACAATCATGAGGTCAGCCGTCGCATCCAGGGTGGCGGCGGTGGTGGTTGTTTGATCTCGCTGGTGACAATCGTAGGAGCCGCAGCGGTCATCGCGGTCGCAGCACGGCACCGACGCGCCCCCGGAGTCAGGTAAACCCCAGGGGCGCAAGGACTCTCAGAGTGCGGAGAGTTCGGTGACGAGATCGTTGAGTCAGCCCTGGGGTAGGGCGGCCATATGCCACGCCTTCAAATGGCCAAGGCGTCGGTCGTGCCACAGTCCATATCGGGCCGGGCTCCGGCTCCGGCTGCTCAGGAGATCACCTGCGGCGCAATGGAATCCGTGTGATCAGTTGGTGCATTTGGTGACCAGGATGTGCCCGTCGTCGTGAGTGCCCGCGACACTTCCCGAGGACGGCTGGTTGGTCAGCTCACGCAGCTTGTTCAGCGCGTTCTGCTCAGCCTCTTCCCGTGTGGCTCCTACCCCGCCGCGATGCCACACCTTGCCCTGGCTTTCAGCGACCGAGCCGCAGCCATTTGACCAGCTCACGGTCAATTCACAACGCCGGTCATTGCACTCGCTCATCGCATCACGCTCCGCGGCGTCCGCGCTCGGATAGTTCCACGCCGCACCCCAACCGCTGCCACCCTGCATATCGGTCGTCGCGGCGATGGCACCGTAATACCCACCTGGACCACGCTCGGCACTGGCGACCGGACCACCCATCACCGTGACTGCGGCCGCGGCAATGACCACCACGGCGTACTTTCGTGCTGTCGACTTCAAGAAAAGTCCCCTCCCACAACGCTTTACAGTACGGCCCGATCTTGGTCGACCGGTACGACGATGTCCAATCCGTTTGCGTTCACCAATAGACGGCGAGTTGCTGCCGTCGCCAATGTCGCGCAGGTATGAGGTCAGAAATCGGGGCTGGTCCGTAGTCCGGCCGGGGCGGCGAGCGCGTGCCCGGGACTCGACGAACGCCACATCAGCCGGGGTCAGCCGAAACAGCCCCGCTAACGGCTGGAGGTCGCCGCGGAGTCCGCTGTGACCCCAGCGAGCGTGAGCGCGCGCATTCCCGCCTTGAGATCCGTCATAGGGTCCAGGACCGCGACCAGATGCTCGCGGGTCACCGTACGGGAAACGGCCGCGTCGACGAACGCCTCGATCGCCGTGGCGTTCTGCCCGCGCACGCATTCGATCGCCGCCAGCATCTTCACCGCGCCCGGGGTATCCCAGAATGCCGGGACAACCCGCCACGCGTAGTCGGTAACGGCCGCGGATTCGCCCTTGCACCACCGCGCCAACGCCGGATCCCACCAGTACACGAATGTCAATTCACGGCGGGCAGCGCGCGGATCGAGCACTTCATCGCAGATCTCCGCGGGCGCACCGGCATACAGGGCAGGTAGTGGACGGCTCTCATCCTGTATGGCCGCCATCTCCGGCGAGGAAGCCATCCCGCCGGACAACACCAGCCCCCCGCCGGGCAGCAAATGCAACGTCGATCCTCCGCTGCCGCTGGACAATTCGACACCGAGAGCCGCAGCAGAGAGCACGCGAATGCCCTCGTATCCACCTGCCGCGAGCACGGCCGCTATCGCGGCCCACCGTCCCCACATCTGGTCCGGCGGTGGCAACTCGCCCTCGTCCATCACCGTTGCCCGCACCCCGGCGATCCGATCGGCGTCTGCGTCCTGTTGGGCCTGAGCCCTCGAACGTTGTTGCCCGGCAAAGAATGCCGGCCGCCGTCGGCGCTCCGCCGCGCTCGCGGTCCGGGTCGAGCCCACTCCCGCCTGGCCCACGCCCGCGTTGTGCTGAGCAGCCGAGTAGGTGCCGATGACACCCCCGACCGAGGTCGCGATGCCGAGCACGAGAAAGATGTAGCCCAGGGTCCTGCCCGAGCTCTTCTTCTCCTCCAGAGTCCGGGAGCTGTTCCCGGACACGCACGTGTCACCCTCGTGCATCGTCAGACTCCCGCAGACCGGGGCGTCGCTTTGCAGACTTCCGACCGCGATCGCGATCATCGCGATACCCCCGAGGATGCAGCCGATCGGCCACCGATAGCTGCGTTTGATCCCGGACATCAATCCCTCCCCAATTCTCAATCCCCGAGCAGGGCACCCGCCTTGCCCGCGCCGCGCATCTTGCCACAGGCGACCCACGGCGGCCCGCTGCTGCCAACGCATCGACCGCCGGGCGGATCGGTCGGCACGCATTGAACACGAGTCGATTCCACGACTCAGCGGCTCGGAAGGACGGCGGCCAGGAACGATTCGGTGTCGGCGGCGGACTGGGTCAGGACCGTGAAGTGGGTGGCTGAGGGATAGATCTGGAGTCGGCCCGATTGGACCCTGCCCACCCCCGCCTCCGGATGAACGATCGCCCACCAGATCGCCCATCTCGCCGCCGCCGAGGCGAACGTCCTGAACGCCCTGCATGACCCCCAAGCCTTCGAGGGCGAATTGAAACGCGCCGACGCCGACGGCCCCGCCCATGCCGACCTGGTCGCCGACGAGGGAGCGGCCCTGCCACGATCAGAACTGTTGCACCGGTGGCGAACCGGCCGAACCGAGCTGGCCGCGGCCCTCGGCGAGATTCCCCTGACCCACGAATTCCCCTGGTACGGATCGCAATTGACCCCGCAACTGATGATCCCGCTGCGCCTGATGGAGACCTGGGCCCACGGCCAGGACATCTACGACACCCTCGGTGCCACCCACGCCCCGACCAGCCGCCTCCGCCATGTGGCCGCCCTGGGTGTTGCAGGGGTTCCCCTGTCGTTCTATGCAGCCCAACTACCAACTCCCCCAACCCCATTCCGAGTGGAGCTGATCGCTCCCACCGGCGACACCTGGACCTGGGGCCCTGAAGACGCCGAACAACGCGTCCACGGCACCGCCCTGGACTTCTGCCTCCGTGTTACCCACCGCAGGCCCCTCAGCCCCACGAATCTCACCGCCGTCGGCCCCTATGCCCAGAGGTGGCTCGAAATCGCCCGCGTCTTCCTCTGAGTTATCAGCGGCTGGCACACAGAACCCTTCGAATGGTCAACCAATGGTTGACGATACGCCTCAAGTCAACTATTAGTTGACGCACGGCGAGAGTTCGTGAGTGGTCCTCGCCGACAGCACATCGAGCCGAGGAGTCGGAATGGAAGCCTTCGAAAGCGCTGCGCGCCAGCATGAGTCATCGGGCAAGCGGGCGATCATCGTCGGCGCGGGGATCGCGGGCTTGGCCGCCGCGCTGCGATTGCATCAGCAGGGCTGGGACATCGTCGTGATCGAACACGCGCCGAGCCGCCGCAGTAGCGGCTATCTGCTGAACCTGCACGGACCCGGATATGACGCCGCCGAACGGCTCGGGCTGATACCGGCATTGACCCCGCGCGATATCGGATTCTTCACCTCGGTCCTCGTCCACGCCGACGGCCGCGAGAAACTCAGAATCCCCGCCGCCGTCACCGAGGCCGCCGTCGGGAACCGCGCATTGAGCCTGTTCCGCGGCGATCTGGAGTCGGCACTCTACGACGCCGTCGCGGGGTCCGCCGACATCCGCTTCGGCACCACGGTACGGGCCATTGCCCAGACCCCCGGGCAGGCCGAAGTCACCCTCAGCGACGACACATGCCTGTGCGCCGACCTGCTCATCGGCGCCGACGGTGTGCACTCCCGCGTTCGAGAGCTCGTATTCGGCCCCGAGTCAGAGTATTTCGTGGACCTGGGCCACATGGTCGGCGCATTTCCCCTGGAAACACCTCCCGCCCACCTGCCCGACGGATTCGGCACCACATACATCGGCCCCGGACGCACAGCAGCGGTAATGAACCTGGGACCGAAAAGGTCCTCGACATTCTTCGCCTACCGTTGCCCCGACTCCGACACCGAACTCACTCTCGGCCCTGCACCCGCCCTCACCCGAGCATTCGGAGATCTCGGTGGCGGCGTCGCCGAAGCGCTCCCTCAACTCGACGCCAACCCCGGCACCGCCTACTTCGACTCGGTCGGCCAGATCGTAATGGACCGCTGGAGCCAGGGCCGAGTCGTCCTACTCGGCGACGCCGCCTGGTGCGTAACGGTATTCGCCGGCTACGGCGCCGCCCTCGCCCTCGACGGCGCCGACCAACTCGGCACCGCCCTGGCCGCCCACAACGACATCCCCGCTGCCCTCACCACCTGGGAGACGACCCTGCGCCCCGAGGTGAAAAAGCGACAGTCACTGGCACGCAAGGGAATCGCCCGTTTCGCCCCACCAACACGCACCCACGTCTGGGCAGGCGAACTAGCCCTCCGCGCAATCCAACTCCCCGGCATCCGCACCCTGGTCCAACGCTCCATCCAACGCGCCAACAACTGACCGCCAAACCAGGCCACCGATATCCCCGCGATGCCCCCGCGTCGAGACTCACTCTGTCTCAAATCTTTTCGGGTACGGACTCGGCGAAATCGGACCTGAACCACCTCGCATGACCGGCTACCGTGGACACTCGACGAGGTAGGCACACGACACAGGAGCGTTGACGTGACGGTGTTCTCCGGACGCGCGATATGGAGGCCGCGCTCACATGGATCCTGAATTGCCTCCGACTCTCGCACCTGGCGTTTGCCCACCTCAGCGAATCATGTTGAAGGATATGCTGATACGACGCTGGCAACCGGAGGATCTGATCCGACGGTTCGAGGCGATTACGACGTCGTACGAGCACCTCCATCCGTGGATGGAATGGCTCGCCGAGCCGACCACACTCGATAGCCAACGCGCATTCGGTGAACGCGTCGCCTATGGGTGGCCAACGCCCGATCGAGCCTTCAACTACGGCATCTTCGACACCGAGGGCGCGGTGCTCGGTGCGATCGGCCTGCACGACTGCCTCGGCCCACCGGCCGTGGAGATCGGCTATTGGTGCCACGTCGAGCACACCGGTCGCGGTGTCGTGACCCGCAGTGCGGCCGCGCTGACTCAGCTCGCGTTCGCACTGCCAGGTGTCGACAGGGTCGAAATCCACTGCGACGAGGCCAACGTCCGAAGTGCGGCCGTCGCACGCCGCCTCGGCTACCGCCTAGACCGGATCGAGCCCCGCGCAAAGCGTGCCCCCGCCGAATCCGGTCGCGGCATGTACTGGGTCATGGATCGATAACCACATGCCGCCCAGTTTCACTTCCGATGGACGCCAGGCCACCACACACGCCGAATAACCGAAGGCTATTGTCCCGCCCTTGCTCGAGCGCGGTCCTGCGGGGTGAGTGACTGCCCGTGAACAACCGCGCCGACGTAATCGCTCCACTTGTTCGCCAATTCGGCCAGCCGCCACCATGCTTGGTGAACGAGTTCATCGGAGGCGCTTTCACAAGTGTGGAGCAGTTCAATTGCCTCGACTTGCGCGGCAGCGAGTCGGTCAATTGCAGCACCCGGAGACTCGTTGCAGCAGTCCGGAAATGGCGCGCAGCACTGCACCCAGGTGTCGATGCACGTGATCACCAGCCGCCGAGTCATGTCCAGGCTCCCCCGCCCCGGGTATCGTCGCCGAGCGAGGTGTAGTTCGGCGAGAGCACGCGCGAGCTTCGTGACCGGGTGCGCATCTGGTTCGTCGCCGATGTGGCCACAGCAAGCCGCAAGCACCTCGTGCCAATCGGGAAGATTCGCCCGGGGTGGCGTCACTGGAATCGCCATGCCTACAAGGAGCACATGGGGCTTCATTACCGATCAATCCTCGGCGAGCCCGGCGCTGTAGGCAGCAGCCGCCATATAGACAAGGCACTGCGGGCCGTGCGCACCATGAGCGCCCAATAGGAGCCGAGCATGAGCGAGTTCGGAAATCGAGGGTTCATCGAAACAGTTGCGGGACTGAGTAAGCCACAAATCTCGCTGCGCAGGCATGACCATGTCATCCTTTGGTTCTCACGAAGGTTGTGCCACAGAGGAGCCAATCGAACGGAGGCTCGACCCGGCGGCCGATCCACGTCGAAGGGTGTCAGGATTCGTCGCTCGAACGGTCCCGCACCGGGACACTCGCTAGCATGGCGTGAAGGCGAGCGCCGAGGGGCCAACCAATGAGCGAAAGTCAGCAACGCGAAGGCCGCTATGTCGGCCAGCGAGTACGCACGATCCGGAAACGCCGCGGTATTTCCCAACAGGTATTGGCCGACAGGATCGGCAAGTCACGTGGCGCGGTGGCGAAGTACGAAAGCGGCGAGCGACCTGTCGATTCGCGCCGCACCCTGTTGGACTTGGCGCAGGCACTCGGCGTCACCATGAACGATCTGACCGGCCATGAAGAGGAGAAGCTCGACCCTGCATCCGCCGGATTTCACTCCGTGGTTCCCGATATCGAAACCGTGCTGTGGTCACAGGGGAACACCACCGACACCCGCCCGCCATGCAGTGTGGATGGCCTACTCGAGATGACGCGCGAGGCCACCCGAATTCGCGACAATTGCGACTACGCCACACTGGGTCCGATGCTCGTGCCGATGCTGACCGACGCTTACCGACACGTCCGCCAGACCGACGATGAGCGTGCATGGGACATATTCGGCACTGTCGCATACGGTGTCGCCTCCGCGCTCCGCGCTCGCGGCTATCACGCGCTCGCATGGACGGCGTCGCAAGAAGCTCAACGTGCGGCCGACCGTACCGGCCAAATCGCGCAGATCGCGGCCGCCGCATTTAGTCGAGGACAAATCATGCTGTCGCGCCCCGGCGCGCTGCCGGCTGCGCTGGCGACCACCATGGACACCGCCGAGCGGATCTGCGCTGACGTTCGAACAATCGGTGAGATCGAGACGTACGGAATGCTGCACCTGCAAGCGTCCATGGTGGCTGCCACGATGGGAAAAGACCCTGCGCCGCATCTGGCCGAGGCGGCCGATCAGGCCAGCAGACTGGCCGATGCGAAGACCGCTCCCAATCGTTCCGTGGCACGAAACGAGTCATTCGGCCCGGCCAATGTCACGCTCTGGCAGATGTCCGCGGCGATGGAAAGCCGCGAGCCTGGCCGGGTACTCGCTCTCGCTCCGACCCTGTCGATAGACGAGCTGCCCAATGAAGGACGACGTGCGCAGTATTTCGTCGAGATCGGTCGCGCCCAGGCCATGCAGGCGAACTATCGAGACTCCCTGTACGCCCTACTGCGCGCCGAACACACTGCGCCCCAACATGTTCGAAATATGGTCACTGTTCAGGAGCTCGTTGGACACATGATGCGGACCGCGCGACGAGAGCTCACAACCGGTGAACTCGGCAGACTCGCACGTCGCGTCGGTGTCGTACCGTCCTGAATCGGCGTGCACCGTACGCGCTGCGACAAGCCATGAGTTGCTCCGGCGGTGAGGACTTGATCGGGCCCCTGCGGGGCTGTTGACTTGCCCAACATGGAACGCTGGGGTGCGGATCTGTATGGAGATCCTTGTGGCGGTTGCGGTTTCGAGTGGTCGACGACCACCGAGCAGGCGATCGAATTGGTCAGGCAGCTACCATCGCGATGCCGGGCTTTGCTGCATGATCGGACCGGCTCTGAACTGCACCCCGATTTGGGCTGGACAGTGTCCGGCTATATCAGTCACATCGTCGATAATCTGAGAATCTGGGCTGAACGATTGGCGGGAGCACGTCTTGGTGGTGCGACCGAGGTCACCGGCTATAACGCGGACCTGATCGGCCGGGGTCGTCGCTACAACGACGTCGCACTCGCTGGCGCGCTGTGGTCGCTCGAGCATGCTTCGCGAGAGTGGGTGGAGTCGATCACCGCGGCACTCGAAGCGGATGTCGTTCTCTTACACACCGATCGCGGCCGGCAAACGGCCGCTGACGTGGCACGTAACAACGCTCATGACGGGTTTCATCACATATGGGATATCGAACGGACCCTCGGTGCGGTCGACACCGAATAGCCGACGTTGTGTTGGTCGCACGCCAATCGAGTCGGACCGGTGAAGTCGGGTGGACGTATGTTGGAGCGATGACTGTCGATACTCACGGCGCGCGGCCGACGGCCGGCGTCGTCGCAACGGATCAGGATGCCGTGCTCAGCGCGATCGCGGGGGTATTCGAGCGGCTCGAGGCCGCGCTCGGGGCCAAGGATGCCGTTGCGTTCGACAGTGTGTTCACCGATGACGTGGTCTTCATCAATCCGGCGGGCGAGATGGTTCGGAACTGGGATGAGCTGCACGACTATCACCAGTTCGCGATGCGGAACAGCCCGGATGCCGAGGCGCATTACGACATCCTGGCTGTGCGCTTGCTCGCCGGTGGACATGCGATCGTCAATGTCGAGCAGACGCTACGGACACCGGATTTCGCGGTAACCAACCGCGGGACATGGGTTTTCACCGAGCACGACGACAACTGGTGGGTCTGCTCGGTGCACAATACGAATGTGGCGGGAAGCGCCGGACCACCGGCGGCGGAACCTGCCGACGTGTGAGGTTGTGGCAAGCTCAGCGAAGTAGAACCTCGATGCGGTTCTGCGCGCAGATCTCCATGATGATGTCGAAGATCGAGGTATCGTCTCGATTGGTTCGCCTGCCGAGATGAGTTCTTGCCGTAGCTGATTCGTTCCATACGATGGTGAACGGCGTGGTCGCTCCGAACCCGCCGCGCGTGCAGTCCGCGAGGGCGTCGAGGTTCCAGCCGAAGTATCCGCCCGGGCCGTTCACCGCTTCTCCGATGGCGCAGTAGAAGGTGTCCTCGTCGATGACGTGGGATCCGTCGAGTTCGTATCGGGTTTCGGGCGGATCGTCAGGGCGGGGTGAGTGTCGGTGTACCGCTACCGACAGCCACGCTCGCAGGGCTGGCCGATTGAGGTTGTGCCACAGGCCGTTTCGAGTGAGTCGGCCGGAGCGGATGAGATCCCACGGCCACTGCGCGTGGGGCCGCAGCTCACCGCACGACAGCGTCAGAGTCACGTCGGACACGGCGGGGTCGGCCGCGCTCGGCTGAATATGTTCGGCCGTAACGCAATTGGCGAAGTAGCTGGCGAGGAGATGACCGCTGGGATCGAGGAAGTCGAGGTGTGCGTTGCCGAGCGAGGCGTGTTTGGTGCCGAGCCGTTCGGTGGCGCGGCGCAGGTTTCCCCGGGGTGCGCAGCCGAGTAGGACCACGCGGCGCGCGTAGGGGGTATCCGGTGCCGATGGATCGGGGGTGAACAGTCCGGTCGCGTCGACTGCGTACCCCCATAGGTCGTCGGTGTCGTCGCCGGTGAGTCGATATCGGCCGGGTGTACCCATCACGTGATCGTGCCATTCGTCATCGCCGCTCGCCACGGTCGGCCGTGAGTAGGCAGGCGAATGTACTCCCAACTCCAGTCCAGCCGCACTGATGTGCGAGGATTGAGCGGGTATCCGATCGGAAGGTACTGATCCGCAGTGAACATGGGCCTGGTTTTGGGCGACCGCCGCTTCCGCGCTTCGGCATCGGAGCACGTGGTGTTGCCGCCCTTCCCTCGAAGGTAGCCACGCCCTGCTCCCACCGAAGCGTCGTCGGCCATCGACACCTTCGACCCGCACGGGAGCCATGCATGTCCACGATCAGTTGGACCGAGAACGACATCGCCCATACCGCCCGCTGGCATTCGGAGAATGGAACTCCCGCCGCGGCGCATATCGTCGTCATCGACGATCGCACCACGGCGAACAATGCCCTGCGTCTGGCCCGCTCGGGCACCGGGCTGCTCTGGCGGGGCGACTTCCACAATGCCCGGCACCTGCTGCGGGCTATGGATCGTCGCCTGGCCGGAAAATCGGTTCCGGAGTCGAGGGGTCGCCGCTCCACCAAGCGATCGGCGCCGCCCTCGCAGGATCGGCGCCTATCGGCACAATCGGCTTCGGGGCCGGACGAACTCGGTGCGATGTTCCACGCGCAGCGCGAAGCCCGATCGCAGCGCGCCGCGCTCCTGGGCAGCGTGTTGATCGCGCTCGAAGGCGATCGCTCGATCCAACTCGGCAGGGCACCCGATGTGCGCGCGGCCTGCGAGCACGCATATGGGGAACCGGCGCACGAGTTGGGTCAAATCTCCAGTGCGACAACGGTTATCTCGCTGTCGGAGCTGCTCGGGGTGCTGAGCGCCTACGAGTGGCATCGCAAGGGTATCGACATCACCGCCACCGGTGGTCGTGTGCATCCGGCGTACGGCGTCTTCGCTCCGACGCGCGATGAGTACATCGATCTCATTGCGGCCGTGCCTTTTCCAATCGATGAACCGCTGGTGTTCGACATCGGCACCGGGACCGGTGTACTCGCCGCGGTCCTGGCACGACGAGGCGCGCGAGAAGTCCTCGCGACCGATCTCAACCCGCGCGCGGTGCGCTGCGCGCGCGAGAATGTCCGGCTGCTCGGTTTCGGCGACCGCGTCCGCGTGGCCGAGGCCGACATGTGGCCCGATGACACCACTCGGGCGGATCTGATCGTGTGCAACCCACCGTGGCTGCCCGGAATCCCCCACTCGGCATTGGAATTGGGCATCTACGATGCTGCGTCCGAGATGCTCAACCGCTTCCTCGCCGAACTCGCCGATCATCTCACCGCACAGGGCGAAGGCTGGCTCATCCTCTCGGATCTGGCCGAACACCTGGGCCTGCGCACCCGTGACGAGTTGCTCGCACGCATCGCCACCGCCGGTCTCGAGGTGATCGGCACCGACCAGACCGCACCACGCCACTCCCGGGCGGCCGATGCCAGCGACCCGCTGCACACCGCCCGCGCGCGCGAGCGCACCATGCTGTGGCGACTCGCTCCTCGACGCTGAAGTCGGACGGGGAGGTCGCAGGGCCTCTCCACCGAAATACTGCGGCCTCCGGAGAACTCAGCACCCGCCTCGGATGATCCGGATAGCGCGTCGACGTGGAAAGATGTCTCCGGTGACCCCGCTCGAAAGATTGCACAACGACATCACCCGCAGCGGGCTGCTCTTCGAACCGCAGATCGCCGATGACTTCATCCACGGAACCGCCCGAATCCCCAGTGCCGGAGTCGATGTCGCGGTGAACGTCGATCCCGAACTCGCCGACCACCCCGACCCGGATGCCACCGTCTTGCTGGCCGCGATCGAGCGGCTGCTCACCATCACCCCCGAACGCTGGCACCGGATCATCGATTCGATCGCACAGGAGATCGAAGAGGCCGTCGGCGACCAACCCATCGCCGAACCGATCGACCTACGTGATGACCTGACCCTCAGCTCCACCGTCGTCTTCCACGATGCGACCCTGCTGTCCTTCGCCGCCCCGAAACAGTTCCCCGACAGCTGGATTCGAGCCCAACTCGATGAGGATCTCGCCGTCGACGGTGTCGCGGTGGACGACAGGGATGACGATGTCGAGACAGTGGAATTCGAGTCGGTCGACGATCTCCTCGACCACCTCAGCGCGGCGGACAATCCCTGACCCGACCGGCGTGGATCATCACACCAGTGGCTGGTGCTTTCGAATCCGATGCCGCACATAGCCGATCTGCGGGCCGCCGACATTGCGCAGGAACTTGGGCAGGAATCGGTTGACGAAGCCCACGAACTGGAAAAGATGCTCGAAGCGGCGCTGATCCGCCGCGGTCCAGGCCACGCCCATATGCTCGCGCATATGGGGTGCCAGGAATCCGGCGGTCAGAAAGCGCAGTAGGCCGCCGAAGAACAGCCGCAGATACCAGTGGATCATGCGCAGATGTAGCAGGTCGTCGACGTATTGCCGCACCTGCTCATCGATGCTCACCCGCCGGCAGGCATCGAGCCAGTACGCGTCGAAATCGGCCCGGGTCTTGGGCCACATATCCGGGTGTACCTGCAAAGTCGTACCGAGTGCGGCGGCCGTGGAGTAGAACGCCTCGGCCTGTTCGGAATTCATTCTGCCGTGCAGCATCTGGTAGGAATCCTCGAAGCCGACGTACAGGCACGCGGCCACCCACAGCTGGGTATTGCGATCGAAGGCGTTGTATTTGACCTTCGCACTGGGCTGGGACCGCACCTGCCGATGCGCGACATTGACCGCCGCACGCATGGCCTGCTTCTCCTCCTCGGTGCCGAGGATGGCGACTGCCAGATAGGAGGCGGTGGTGCGCAGTCGTTTCCACGGATGCTTCATGAGCGCACCGGATTCCACCGTGCTCTCCACCACGCCGCGTCCGACCTCCGGCCACGCCATCTGCATGGCCACATTCGCCGGCGCGTTGGACAGCCCCCAGAAGTCGAGCGCGTCCGGCAGCTGCGGTAGCCGTTTGCCGCCGACCCGGTGCACGGACGGAATATTGATGCGGGTCTGCTCCAGGGTCAGCGTCGGCGCACTGCCGGGCTCGGGAGTCTTCGCGACCGACATACGACGATGCACGGTGGGCGCGTGATCCTCCTCGATATACGAATCACTCTGCGGGTCGTCGTAATTGGGTTCCCAGCGCGGTGCGTCCAGGGTCATGGTGGTCCCTTCTCGAATCAGCGCGCAGCTCCGCCGGGAGCGACGCGGTCGGTGAAACTGCCGTGAAATCCGGGGAATACGTGCCCGTGCAGGCGCGCGATGGCAAGCGGAGCTCGTTCGATGTCCTTGGCGTCCAAGATGATCAGCGCGGTGCGATGTTCGGCCGCCAGATAGGTCAGGGCCAGAATCCACCCGTCGTCCTCGGCGGCGGTGGCCGATCGCGGCACGAACACCGGCTCACCCGGGAACTCCCCGGCGGTGAACTCATGGCGATGTTCACCTCCGGTGTGATGGTCGAATTTGACTATCGCACCGGCACTTTCGGGATGGTAGGCGGCGAAGTAGCTGAACCGGTGCGCCCGGCCGGTGCGCCGTTCATCGTGCATGGGGAATTCGACCGAGGTGAATTCGCCGAGCTCCTCGCGTTCGACGCGGCCGGTCCGGGTGATTCGCACGCGCACCGGTCGTCCGACGGCGGGCAGGCCGTCACGGAACTTCTTCAGTGCGCCGGTGAGGAATTCGAGCGAGTCGTGGCGCACCACATCGAGCACCACGTCATCGCCGTCCTCGTAGGCGTTGTCGATGTGCACGTAGAGGAAGGGTTCGCATTCGATGATCCGATGCCTGCCGCCATCGCGCGGCACCAGCACGATGCGCATGCCGCGCTCGGGGCGGTACGCGGCGGCATCACCGTGGGTTCCCCTGCCGAGCATGGCAAGTCCCGCTCGCACGGGGTCCACCGTGATCGGCGCGAGCGCGAACACCAGGAAATGCTCGGTGATGGCGAAATCGTGCTGCACGATGACATCGTCGAGCGCGATCACCCCGAGGGTGCGCGCCCGCCCCGCGGGATCCACCCGATAACAGCGCAGTGACGGCGAGATCGTGCGCCCCACAGCCAGATCCAATCCGAAATTGAACAGCTCGCCGGTGACGGGATCGATCTTCGGGTGCGGCGAGAAACGGGACAGGCGCGAGAGTGTCCCGTCGAAGTCGCAGGGGCCCTCGGTGCTCAGGTCGACCGGATCGATTTCCCACGGCCGCCCGACATCGCTGAGTGCGAGCAGCCGATCCGCGTGCACCACGGCGTGGGTGTTGGCGTTATCGGCGGGTGGACGACCGAGATTGGCGCGCAGCCCGGCGGCCTGGCTGTACAGGCCGCGCACGCCCCCGCCTCGATTGCGCTCCTCGGCACGGAATTTCGGTGTTCGCACATAGCGGGACCGGAACCGCACGGTGCCCGCGTCGATGACGAACTTGGTCACCAGCCCGTCCCCGTCGAAGGGGTGTTCGGCGCGGAAGCCCCCGGCCTCGAACCGCGCCGGTCCATTGCGATAGAGCGTGCCGCGCAGCTCGTGCGGAATCGTGCCGGTCACCGCGAGTTCGACCTCCTCGGGGCATTCCACGGCGGGTTCGAATGCGCGCGCGAGCGGGTTGCGGGTTTCGGTGACCGGGGACATGAGCCTTCCTCTCCCTCTGGTTCGGCTCTACGCGCCGTCACGGCTACTTAGAGACGTTGAGATGGTTTCCGCTTCAGTCTCTCAGCGCGAACGCCCCCAGTCAACGCGTATGTTAATGTCAATTCCTCTCCGGGTGGGTTGACCCCGTGAGTGCCGATCAGCCTGTCGTGGCACCAATCGTGCAGTTCCGCACCACATTTCGCCCCGCTCCCCCGTCGCAGCGATCGACTCCGCCGCCGCCGCCGATCACGTCGTCGCCCGGTCCGCAGTCGATGCTGTCGTTCCCGCGACCACCCGATATGCGGTCATTGCCGCCTCCCTCGGTGTAGCCGAACAACTCCGGCAAATACCCGGTGAGCACCGAGACCGGAATCGGCATCCGCTGCACCCCGGGCATGCCGAGCAGTCCCAGCACCAGGCCGTCGATCGTGACATCGAGCGCGGCGACGATATTGTCGCCCTTGACCGGCGCTCCGAGACCGTTCGGCCCATCGCCCAGCACGATGACATCGGCACCGCCCGGGCCGCTGACCGTGGGTCCGAGCGCGGACTGATTGTCACCGACCACGAACCCGGACCCACCGGGCGGTCCGGCGAGAAAGTCGTTGCCGCCCAATCCATTCGCGCCGTAGAAGCTAGTGTTGTCACCGTTCATCGAGAACACCGACCCGGAGGAATCGGTAAGGGTGTCGTTCCCGCCCGGCCCGCTCGCGACGCCGGTGATGGCCCCGTTGTCGCCGACGAAGATTTCCAGATCCCCTGCGGCGTCGGTCAATTGGTCATCGCCACCCGCGCCGGAGGCATTGCCCCGGAACGAGGCGTTGTCTCCGTGCAGGATGTCCACGTTGCCCGGGCCACCGTCGAGTACGTCGTTGCCGCCGTGGCCCGAGACATCGCCGACGATGACCGCGTTATCCCCGGCGATAATGTCCAGATCACCCGGACCGCCCAGCACCACGTCGTTTCCGCCGTCGGAGTCGATGGTGCCCACCAGGGCGAATTGATCGCCGATGACCGCGTCGGTACCCGCCTCGCCGTCCACGAGATCATCGCCGAGGCCGCCGATGACGAAGTCATTGCCACCGCCCCCGCAGATGATGTCATTGCCCGCGCCGCCGTCGATCCAGTCGATGCCGTCGGACCCGACGATCACATCGTCACCCGGGGTCCCTCGGATATACCCGACCCCGACGATGGTGGCCGGGTGACCGTGGCAGCTGGGCGGCTGCGCCGTGGCCGTTCCTCTCGAAAACACCACCCCCGCAACCGATATGGCAAGCAGGACCAGCACGATGCCACCCCGCCCGCGGCTCATCCGATGTCCAGCAGATTCGGCTGCCCCGCCAGATACCGTGCCCGGTCGACCGCCTTGAACGGTTCGAGTTCGGGCGGCCGATAGCCGTTGAACAGCGCCGCGTGTGCCTCACGTGAGCCCGCCGCGTCGAGCAGTGCGTTGACAGCGTGCCGGGCGGCTTCATTGGCGGCCTCCATCGAGGTGAAGTCGATATTCTTGGGTGTCTGAACATAATCCGCGGCCAGGAACAGGTTGGGAAACGCGGTCCGCGCGCTCGGGCGCAGGTCCCACGAGCCGACGGTGTTCAGGAAATAGCGTTCATCGTTGTAGGGCTCATCGGTGCCCAGATCCTGTGCCGCGGGATCGATGAAATAGGACTCGATCATGTCGTCGGTGAGAATGTCCCCGCCGGAATCGTTGAGGTGCATCTTCATCTGCGCCCAGGCGTCGTCGGCGATCTGCTGCGGGGTGCACCGGCTGGCCGGTTTGCCGTACAGCACACCGGGTTCCTCGACCCAATCGGAGATCACCACCGACAGGCAGTCCTGCTCTCGGCCCGATCCCCAGGTCTGGCTGAAGTTCTCCTTCCAGATCTGCCCCTGCGGCAGCGAGACCAGCTTCCACGGCGAGTCGATATGCGCGACATGACCGCGCAGCACCGCGGGCTTGCGGTTGAGATAGAACTGGATCCCGTTGGACCATGAGGTCTGCAACTGCTTCAGCTTCTCGAATTGCGGGTCCCGCGAAGCCAATTCGGAGTCGGCCAGCAGCGGTGTGGCCCGTTCCAGTGGGACAGCGAGCACGAACCAGTCCGCGCGCACCGATTCGGTACCCCGGGGGCCGCGCACCCGCGCTCCGCCGATCCGATCACCGTCCAGATCCAAGCCGACGACTTCGGCGGGCATCCGGAATTCGACCCCGATCGATTCGAGATACCGGACCCACGGGTCGATCCAGGCCTCATTGGTCGGTGCGTTCATCACCCGATTGAGCGGTCCGGAGCTGCCCGGGAGCTGCAGGTATCCGGAGAACAGGATCGATTCGATGCCCTGTCCGGCCGTACGAGCGCTGGCCACATGGGCTTTGAGCGCCTGGATGATCTGCGCGGAGCCGCCGAACACCCGCTGATAGTCGATCGATCGCGACGGAGCGCCGAGGAAGTTCCACCACGACACGTGCTCCCACTGTCCGTATCGCCGTTCATCGCAGCTGGTCAGATACACCAGAATGCGGTCCACGACATAGGCGGCCTCCCACGGCGGAATGAAGACCGCGTGCGCGAGGGTGCCGATCAGCATCTGGCGCAGACTGTCCAGATTGATCTGCCCGGGTGTGTGGATGGGGTCTTCCAGGACCCAATCCGGCAGTCGCCCGGCGCGGGCGAGACTGACATCGGCCAGGGTCTCCAGATTCCCCAGTACGCCATTGGCGTTGCCGGGGAACGGGATTCGGCCCAGCGTATCGGGCAGGTGGCGGTAGAAGCCGAAGTACCCGCGATGCCCGTGCTCACCGGGCAGGTCCCGGCGGCCATCAGTGCCGGTGCCCGGCACATACATGCTTTTGGCCTTGCCGCCGAAGGCTTTTCGCTCGTATACCGTGACGGCGAAACCCCGCTCGGCCAGCTCGTGCGCGGCGCTGAGCCCGGCGACGCCACCGCCGAGCACCGCGACCCGGCCCGCGTCGGCCGCCGCACGCGCGGTGTTCCTCCGAGTTCCGGCGAGCGCCGTTCCCGCCGCTGCGACCCCCGTGACCTTGAGCAGGGTACGGCGAGAAATCGGAGCGGTGCCTGTGTCCAGGCGCGTCGAATCAACCATCCCATTCTCCAACTGCGTGATGATGGCACCTGCCGGGCACGAAAAGCCCGGCGGCGCTGTGGAATTGCCTGGTCGACCGGTAACGAGCCCCATCGCTCGCCGCGGCAGGATCTGCGCGGTTCAGAAGCAGGAAGTTATCTGTAGTTCGCCATGTCGAGACCCCACCCAACGTGCATAAAATGCTACCGATATGCCAGTTAAGTTAGTGATCATTCTGGCGCTGTTCAAGGTCGAGTGGCTAGGGTCACAACCACTCGGTGCATCCCATAGCTGTCCCGTGGATGGCGGCAAAGAGTATGCGCGAGTGCCAGATTCAGCGAGCCGTGCCCGCCGCGGAGTCGGCGTGGTGCCCGTGCTCGAAGCGCTCGCGCAGTGAGGCGTCGATCTCGGGGTAGCTTCTGTTCTTGGCTTCGGGCACGAAGCGGCTGACGAACGTCAGTCCCAGCAGGCAGATGACACCGAAGATCAGGAAGGTCTGGCCTTGCCCGAGCGCACCGGCCAGCGGCAGGAACGCTTGGCTGACAATGAAATTCGAGAACCAGTTGACCGTGGTCGCGGCGCTGGAGCCCTGGGCGCGCAACCGCGGTGGGAATATCTCACCGACGATCACCCAGAACACCGGGCCCAGCCCGCCGGCGAAGCACGCGATGTACAACACCATGAAGACCAGCGACAGCGTCGGACTCATCTGCGCGATGAAGGTCAGCCCGAGCAGTGACACGGTGATCAGCATTCCGAGCAGCGACGCGAGCAGCAGCGCACGCCGGCCGAACCGGTCGACGGTACTCATCGAGACCACAGTCATGATCAGATTGACCAGGCCGATGAACACCGAATAGAAGATCGAATTTGAGGCGCTCAGCCCGGTCTGCTCGATGATCGTCGGAGCGAAATAGATGATGGTGTTGATACCGCCGAACTGTTGAATCGCCGCCATGGTGACCCCGACGATCAACGCCGGGCGCACCCGAGGCGCGAGCAATGCGCGCATACCGGCGGGCTCGGAGTCCTCGGTCGCCTGCTGCTGCTCGTGGAATCGCTCGATTACGCGATCGGCCAACTCGGTCCCCGCGACTCCGGCGACCAGTCCGCGCGCCTGCTCGTCACGCCCGCGCGCGAGCAGCCAGACGTAGGACTCGGGAACCACGAACAACGCGCCCACACACAGCACCGCCGCCGGAATGAGTCCGACCGCGAACATCGCGCGCCAACTCCCACTTCCGGAAAAGCCCAGGTCGACCAGATAGGACACCACGATGCCGACGGTGATCAAGAGCTGATTCATGCTCAGGATCCGGCCCCGGATCTCGGCGGGAGATATCTCCGAGAGGTAGACCGGCACCGTCGCCGAGGCCGCACCGACCGCCAGCCCGAGCACGACACGCGCGATCAACAGCACCCAGTAGTCATGAGCCGCCACCGCGAGCAGTGTGCCGCCGATGAATACCGCGCTCTCGACCGCCAGCGCCCTGCGCCGTCCGAGGCGGTCCGCGATCCGGCCCGCGGACATCGCGCCCACCATCGCGCCGATCAGCAGGACGCTGACGATACTGCCCTGCTGTGCCGAATTCAGCTCGAATTCCGCGCTGATATACAGCAGCGCACCGGACACGACGCCGGTGTCGTAGCCGAAAAGGAAACCCCCCACCGCGATGATCGTCGCCCACGCCACCACCTTGCGTTTACCGGCGGCCGGAATCTGCTCGAGAGGCCCGCGCACTCCCGCATCCCGCGAGAATCCCTGCATAACGCCGCTCCCGTCACCTGGCTATCCGCTGAAGGTTGGGTAGAACGCCGTACCGAGCGTATTACAGTGCTGAGGACGAGCACCGAAGGCAGTGTCCCCGAACCTTGTTCTCCCGGACCGAAGGAGCCATTCGTGAGCACGCTTCCGCTGGATTATCGCAATCGTCCGGTCGCCGTCGTCGGTGCGGGCACTCTCGGTCGACGCGTCGCCCTGATGTTCGCCACCCGGGGTGGGCAGGTGCATATCACCGACCCGAATGCGGAGCAGGGAAAGCAGGCCGTCGACTACGCGATGGGCGAATTACCCGCGGTGGCAGCGAAAGTCGATGGCGGCACGCCGGGGACGGTCACCTATGTGCCCGATCAAGCCGATGCCGTGGCTAACGCCTGGCTGGTGATCGAGGCGGTGCCGGAGAAGCTGGAACTGAAGAAGGCGATATTCGCCCAGCTCGAGACCGATTGCACCGCCGATGCGATCATCGCCTCGAACTCCTCGTCGTACGCGAGTCGAATGTTCACCGACGGGCTGAAGACCAACGATCGCATGCTCAATACGCATTTCTACATGCCGCCCGGGGCGACGGCGCTCGATGTGATGTCCGATGGAAACACCGCCCCCGAGGTGATCGATTTCGTACTCACGACCTTTCCCGAGTACGGATTGCATCCCTTCCACTGCCGCAAGGAGAGCACCGGATTCATCTTCAATCGGATCTGGGCCGCCCTCAAACGCGAATCGCTCGAGGTGGTGTACGAAGGTGTGTCGATTCCGGAGGACGTCGATGCGATGTTCTCGATGAACTTCGGCACCAAGGCCGGCCCTTTCCGGATGATGGACCAGGTCGGCCTGGACGTGGTACTCGATATCGAAGAGCATTACGCGCAGGAGAACCCGAATCTGCCTGAGGGACCGCGCATTCTGCTGCGGAAGTACATCGCCGAGGGCAAGCTCGGAGTGAAGTCGGGCGCAGGTTTCTACGCGGACTATCCGAAGCCGAAGCCGAAGCAGAACTGATCGGGAGGGCCCTTGCCATGACCGAACTGCTCGCACTGGATTTGAAGGCACGCGCGATGCACGCGATCGCCCTGGACGGCAGTCGGGTGCGCACCCTGGTCGAGGGTCTCGACGCCACACCCGACGGCATCGTCGTGGATCACCAACGCCGCCACATCTATTGGACCAGCATGGGCGCGCCGGACGCGCCGTTCGCACCCGGCGGCGAGCCGCCGTTCTTCCATCGCAACGGCAAGATCGAGCGGGTGGACTTCGCCGGGGAGAATCGCACGACCATCGTGCCCGCGGGCGCGTTCACCACCGGCAAGCAGATCACCGCGGATTTCGAGCGAGGCCGGCTGTACTGGTGTGATCGGGAAGGTATGCAGGTACTGACCTGCGCTCTCGACGGGAGCGATCTGCACGCGCTGGTCATCACCGGTAACGGCCCCGAAGATGCTGTGGTGGCACGCAATTGGCCCGTGGGCATCTGCGTCGATCCGGATCGCGGGCTGGTCTACTGGACTCAGAAGGGCGCACCCAAAGCAGGTGACGGCAGGATCTTCCGCGCCCCACTGGAGCTGCCCGAGGGCGCGGACCCGCGCGCCCGCGACGACATCGAACCGCTGTGGCAGGACCTGCCCGAGCCGATCGATCTGGAACTGCTCGGTGACGGCACCCTGGTGTGGACCGATCGCGGCAAAGCCCCCGAGGGCAACACCCTCAACCGCGCCCTCGTCGACCCCGAACCCGGACCGCCGCAGATGCTGTCGAGCGGATACCGTGAGGCCATCGGCGTGGCCGCCGTCGATGAATCTCGTTTCTACGTCAGCGATTTGGGTGGTTCGATTCGTCTGGTCGACCTTTCCGACGGCACCGACGAGGTGATCGCCCGCCCGGGCGGACCGCTGACCGGACTGGCCTTGGCCGATCTGGGATAGTGCGGCCGTGGCCGTATGCCGGGCATGGTGAATCCCGCTGGCAAATAAGAAGACCCGGGTAAGATCGGTGGCCAGCGTGGCCATCGCAGGTTCGGGTCCACTCTCGAGCGGCTCGACGGTGGTTCGCCAGACCGAGGGATGCGCCCATGTCCGACCTGCGCGCTTACGCCGTCTTGACCGCAGTGCCCGCCCTGCTCGCGTTCGGATCGGGAACGGCCACAGCACAACCCGCCGCTGCCCAGCCGCCCATCGCGGACGGTCTGGAAGTTCATACTGTGGCACCGGATCCCACCTCGCTGCGGATGGCAGCACAGTCGATCCCACTGCCGGAGAGCATCAACCCGCAGCTTCGCGAGCAGGCCCAGACCTACCTGGACGGTGTGCAGCAGCAGATCACCAACGCGTACAACGGGATCGGGCTGCCCCGGGTCCAGGCCAATCGGGCCGACTCGGCAATGGCGGGCCAGGTCATCGGCGCGATCATCGGCAAGATCGCGGTATTCCCGCTCGAGATTGTCGGATGCGGAGTCGGTGCGACGGTCGGCGCGATAGCGGGCGGCGTCATCGGTGCGCTTCCGACCGTGGGTGCGGGAGCGCCCGTCGGAGCCGCCGTCGGCGGGGTGGCCGGATGCCTGATCGGCGGTCTGGCCGTGGCCATTCCGGTGGATGTGGTGGGCCTGGCCGGAGGCGCGGCACTCGGTGGGCTCGTCGGTAACGCCCTGGGCACCGACGCGCCCCCGGCAGCCGCTGCCGCGCCCATCGGAAACAGTGCAGCGCCCCAGGCCGATCCGCTGCCATCTGTGCCGGTCGCCGCACCCATAGCGGCGGCAGACACGGTTGCCGCGCTCGCTCCCGCCGCTGACACGGCGGTCACCTCGTTGCGGTCCGCGATTGCGGCCCTGCCCCCGCTCACACCCGACGCGCTCGGCCCGCTCACCCAGCCCGCCAACGATCTACTCGCGGCGGTGCAGGCGGCATTCTGAGCGCACAGTGCGCGAACCGCTGGCCGCCGTGGGCACTTCGGGTCAGTCGGTTTTCAGGTCGGTGAAGGCCGTCGGCCAGTCGAGCTCGGCGGGACCGTCGTACAGTTCGAAGGTCTTGCCGTGCGATTCGGGATTGAGCAGCGCGGCGACCGTCGCCCGAGCAACGGTCTCACGGCTCACACTCCCATCGCCACGATCCCCCTGTTCGAGACGCACACCGCCGGCGGCTGAATTCGTGAGCCACCCGGGCCGCACGATCGCATACGGTGCCCCGCTGTCCCGCAGCACCTGCTCACCGGCCCCGCGAGCGCGGATGATCCCGCAAGCTCCGGATGCTCGTCCGCCCGGGTGATGTAGATCTGCGAGAGAAGAACAACGGGAATCCGCTGCGCCGCAGCGAGTTCGGCAATACGCCCCACCCCGGCATTCATCACCGCATCGGCGCCCGCATCGTCCACGGGCGGCTCGACCGAGACAATAACCCCGTCGATTCCGGTCACGATGCCGGCATCGACCGAACCCGCGAGATCGACCGCGATACTCCGATCGTCCCGAGGACGCCGAGTGCCGACGACCACCTCGTGCCCGAGACCGCGAAGCAGTTCAACCGCTCGCCGTCCGGTACGCCCCGTACCCCCGATAACCAGATATTTCATCATTCTCCAATAGCGCTGGTCCGGATCCGCGCCCACCGGATCACCGCGGGCCACCCTACCGTTGAGCCGCATACGGTTTCATTGCGAATTGTGCACCGCACGGAGTCGGCCTAGCGGTAGCCCGCGTTCGGGAAGCCGCGATGCGCGGCCCACTCATGACCGAGGATCGACATCAGTGTCGCGTCGATCCAGTGGTCCCCGAAGCGGAGCGATTCCCGCAGGACGCCCTCGGCCCGGAAGCCGACCTTCTCGTACGCACGCCGCGCACGCGGGTTGAAGTCGTACACCTCCAGCGAAATGCGGTGTAGCAAAAGCTCTTCGAAGCCATAGCCGACCAGCATCCGGGTGGCCTCGGTTCCCAGCCCGCGGTTCTGCCCGGCCGGTCCCACCAGAATCCGGAAGTTGCAGCTGCGGTTGCCGGGGTCGTACTGGTTCAGGACCGCTTCGCCCACGCACTTGCCGGTTGCCAGTTCGATGATCGCCAGATCGATCCGGTCCGGCTGAGTCGCCCGAGTTGAATACCACCGACGCAACTCGTCGTACTCGGAGGGCCGAAGCGGGGCCAAAGCCGCCGACTCGTCATGCACACTGCCCGTGAGCCTACGAACCTCCGGGTCACCGAGCACCTCGACCATGGCTGGGACGTCGTCTTCGGAGAAGGGACGGAGCTCGACATTCGAGCCCCTCAGAGTGGGTTTGGCGGCAAGAGGTTCGGACACTTGGTCAATTATGGCTCGCAGGCATGGTCGGTGACGAACCGTTATCCACGGCGATTGCCACGCCGCGTAGCGTGGCTAACGGCTACCTATTGCAAGGTTTCTGCTCCTGGGAACCATGCACCGCAAGGGAAAACAGCCTGTCTCTACCTAGCGGGTCCGCTGGCACACTGGGCATGTGGAGAGCACTCTCGCGATACGCCGAGCCACGATCGCCGACTACGACGCCATCATCGCGGTGGTCGATCTGTGATGGGCGACGGCTGATCCGAGCCGTCACCTCACCGAAGAACGCCGTCTCCATCGCTTTTCACAGGGCGATGGGCTTCGACGTCGGCGGCCCGGTCCTGAACTTCAATGGCCCGGACCGGCACATGGTGACATTCGAACTCCACCTACCGGCCTAGCCATCTCCCGCCGGAGGGATGGGGCTAACGCCAGTGATGATCGCCGAGGGCGCTTGCCTCCGAACCGCCGTCGGCGAAGATGATCTGGCCGGTGACGAAGCGGTTGGACTCACCGGCGAGCCAGCAAATGAGTTCGGCGACCCATTCCGGGCGGCCCGGGAATCCGCCGAAAGGTTGGGGCGCGGCGGTTTCCACCGCTCGGCGGATGGTGTCGTCGGCGAAAATCCATGCGGCGGCGGGAGTGTCGACCACGCCCGAGGCGACGGCATTGAGGGCGATCCCGGCCCCGGCCCATTCCGGGGTGGGAGCGGACGTGCGCACCCAGCGGTTCAGCGCGCGCTTCGCGGCTCCGTAACCGGCGGTCGCACCCCCGGCGGCCGGATCGTTGGCGAGGAGGGCGACCGCGGTTGCTTCGTCTCCGTCCAGGCACGCCTGCATGATGCGCTCGTCCGCGGGCGCGAGCGAGGATGTCGACGATACGACAACCGCTCTGGGCGAAGGGCTTTGGGCCAGCAGTGGCCGCAGGCCCGACAGTGTCGCCACGGCGCCGAAATAGTTGGTTTCCAGCATCCCGGTCTTGCCGCCGCCAGCGATCGCGAGTACCGCGTCGATCGGACCGAGCTCGCTGACCTGCTCCACCAGTGATCGCCGCCCCTGCGGCGTCGCGAGATCGGCCTGGACTTCGGCATTTTCGAGATCGCATCCGATCACCGTGGCGCCGCGCTCACGCAGCAATTCGGCAGTAGCCGCGCCGATCCCCGATGCCGACCCGGTCACGACGTAGGTACGTCCGCCGGTCTCCGCCTGCGATGTCATCACTCCCCATCTCATCACCCGACCGGCACCTCTGGTCTATGCCGGAACAACCTCAACACCGTAATCGGGTCGCGCCACCACAAGCTTCTGTACGAGGTCAGCGGCTGATTCGCCCGCGTCCTTGTAGTACACCGATTGGTGTACTACATTTCGCCTCAGCCGTGGCACGTTCGCTGCGGAGTAAGGAGGCGGGTATCCGCCGGATACTGTGCACGATCCAGCAGGGCAGCCTGACGTCATCGCAGTTCCGAGCCGCGGAACGGGCCCTGGGCGAGTCCTATCGCGAGTCACTGGGAACCGACGACCGCACCGTGGTGGTCTGGTGCGAGATCCCCAAGGGCCAGTCCTACACGGAGAACAAGCCTTCGACAATGTCGTGGGTACTCGCCGAAACCGAAGACGGCCTGGACCCGACTCGCCGGGAACACGCGATGCGCGCGCTGAGCCAAGCCTGGAATTCCATCACCGGCGCCGGCCCCAACGACCTCATGCTCGCCCTCGTCGACAGCGCCCTCTTCAGCCGCTACCTCGACCTCAACCGCGCCCGAATCCGCCCCGCCGCCCGCCCGGTATTCCTCCTGCGCACCCTCACCCACCTCGTCGCATCCCGGCTCACCCGGGGCCACCTCGCCATCGCCGCGAACCACCCCGGGAGCTGACATGCCGCTCTACAACGTCGCCTGCCGCGCCCTCCCCGACGCCGTAGCCCACCAGGCCATCGTCGAGGCCATCACCACGACCCACTGCGAAATCACAGCCGCCCCACCGGAATTCGTCAGCGTCGTCTTCCTCCACGGACAGCCGATCCGCACCGCCGTCGAACTATCGGTGATCGCCGGCGTCCGAGGCGGAGGCAACCGCACCCCCGACCTGTTCGCCCGCCTCGAACACACCCTGCAATCCGCCATCGCCACCGCGGCCCACCTACCACCCGGCGCGGTCGAGATCTCCCTCATCGAATTCGCCGCCAGCTGGATCATGGAGGGCGGTGTCGTCCTCCCCGAACCGGGCGAGGAAGCGAACTGGCGCCCGAGCTGATCCCGGACCAGCTGGGGACTAGGCCGTGTTTTGAAAGTAGTTCGTCTGGCGGGGCGCCGCGAAGCGGTGCCCCGCCAGAGGTGAGCTGGAAAGTACTGTCCGCGTTGGCAAATG